>NZ_CADIKM010000006.1 GCF_902859895.1 Pararobbsia alpina | reverse complement strand
AGCGAGGTGCCGCCCGTGTAAGTGTTCTGACCGGCAAGCGTCAGTGTGCCGGTGCCGGCCTTGGTCAGTGCACCGGTGCCGTCTATCGCGCCGTTTTGGGTCAACTGCGTTGCTGGCATCGTATCGATGGTGCCCCCGCCGGTGTCGAGCGTGGTGGCCCGGCTCATGGTCATGTCGGCTGTCGTGCGCAGCGTGCCGCCGTTGAAGCTGAGGGGACCCGTCGCGGCACCGAGATTTGCGTCGGAACTGACCTGTACCACGCCGCCGTTGAGTGATGTGCCGCCCGTATAGACGTTCGCTGCGGAGAGCACCAAGGTGCCGGTGCCGGCCTTGGTCAGTACGCCGGTGCCGCCTATCGTGCCGTTTTGGGTCAACTGCGTACCCGGCATCGTATCGATGGTGCCCCCGCCGGTGTCGAGCGCGGTGGCCCGGCTCATGGTCATGTCGGCGGTCGTGCGCAGCGTGCCGCCGTTGAAGCTGAGGGGACCCGTCGCGGCACCGAGATTTGCGTCGGCGCTGACCTGTACCACGCCCCCGTCAAGCGAGGTGCCGCCCGCGTAAGTGTTCTGACCGGCAAGTGTCAGCGTGCCGGTGCCGATTTTGGTCAGCGCGCCGGTGCCGCCTATCGTGCCGTTTTGGGTCAGCTGCGTTCCCGGCATCGTATCGATGGTGCCCCCGCCGGTGTCGAGCGTGGTGGCCCGGCTCATGGTCATGTCGGCGGTCGTGCGCAGCGTGCCACCGTTGAAGCTGAGGGGGCCCGTTGCGGCACCGAGATTTTCGTCGGCACTGATCTGTACCACGCCCCCGTCAAGCGAGGTGCCGCCCGCGTAAGTGTTCTGACCGGCAAGCGTCAGTGTGCCGGTGCCGGCCTTGGTCAGTGCACCGGTGCCGCCTATCACGCCGTTTTGGGTCAGCTGCGTTCCCGGCATCGTATCGATGGTGCCCCCGCCGGTGTCGAGCGTGGTTGCCCGGCTCATGGTCATGTCGGCCGTCGTGCGCAGCGTGCCGCCGTTGAAGCTGAGGGGGCCCGTCGCGGCACCGAGGTTTTCGTCGGCACTGACCTGTACCACGCCGCCGTTGAGTGATGTGCCGCCCGTGTAAGTGTTCTGACCGGCAAGCGTCAGCGTGCCCGTGCCTGCCTTGGTCAGTGAGCCCCCGACTGAGGGGGGGAGGGGGGAACCGGCGGCGACAAGAAGGCCGGTGAGCTGTGGCGACACGCTGTCGCTGATGACACCCGCTATGACGTCGTCCTGATTCAGGCCGCCTACGGCAAGATTGCTCGCACCCAGGTAGACGTTCCCTGCGCCTGACAATGAACCCACTCTAAGACTCTGTGACATCTGGCTGATGTCCAGGGTGCCGCCTGCATTGTTGACGAGCGTGGCAGTGTCCGCGGACGAGTCTCCGAAAAACGCCGTGAGGCCACCCGAATTGTTGCTGATATGGGCGGTTCCGGCGCTGGAATTGTCCCTGAACGTGGTCAAGCCGCCGTCGTGGCTGGAAATGCTGGCCTGACCCGCGGTGGTGGCCTCGTAGAAGCCGATTTGCGCTTGATTCGCGGTGCTCATGACCGCGCTTGATGCCGTCGACGTTCCGTAAAAGGCAGCGGTGGCGTCGTCGTATGTGCCCATTTCGGCCCCGACAAGTTCGATCGCCGCATTGCCTGCGGATGAGGCACCCGTGAAGAGTATGACGCTTTGCGATCCACCAAAGATGTGGCCAAGCGCACCAATATTGGCTCCGTTCATGGTCAGCATGGAATTGCTACTGACGCTCACCGATGCCGCTTGCGCTCCATCTGCATTGATAACGGGCATTCCGTTTTGGACCACCACATCGGTTGACGCATTCGGAATCTGACCGGTACTCCAGTTACCGGCTGTGAACCAGCTTCCGTCGAAAGGGCCAGTCCACACGGCCTGCTGCGCAAGCGCCGGTTGGGTTGCCAATACAGGAATCGTCATGGTGATTAATGCCACGCATTTTAATGTCTGATTGAGTGATGGAGGTCGAGCAGGAATGAAAGAACAATTTAACATATGGCTGCCGTATTCTGATATACGCTCTTAATAACCTGTCATGCTCCGCCTCAAGTCCGCCATGAGCGTTGTGGCGTTGCGTCATAGGGTCTATGGACGCGCCGAGGAAGGGGTGCCAATGCAGGGAGCGCTGATCTTACAGGGTGTGGCAATAAATTTTTGGCGTTTGATGTTATTTAACGATTATGTTGTATTAAGTAAAATATGAAATCAGACTAATTGGATGATATTGGGAGTGAATCGATTTAATTTTCGATAGCTGATCGGCGCCTGGTCATGCCACTCTTTTTAACATTTCATACCGATGCCGCTATTAAGCTGACTTAATCAGTTGCATGGGATGCGGTTATTGGAGTGCGCAGTCGGGGGTGTCCGGCGGTGCCATGAGCAGCCTGTCGCTGTCGTCCTTCAAACCCACGCCCGTCAATGAGAGCTGGCGCGCATGCGTCATCAGGTAGTGCAATTTGAACGCGGCCTGCTCGTAGCCGAGTCCTTCAGGACGTACATTGGAAATGCAGTTGCGTTCGGCGTCGCTGCGGCCGACGCGCGGGCCGTAGGTCAGATAGAGACCCAGGCTGTCCGGCGAACTGAGGCCTGGCCGCTCGCCGATCAGCATGACGACCATGCGCGCGCGCAGGCGCTCGCCGATGTCGTCTCCGAGCGCCACCCGCGCTTGCCGTGCGACCACCACCGGACCGACATTCCAGCCTTCGAGTCTTGCGTGCACGGCACGCAGCAGAGGCAGCGCGTGACGTGCCGCCGCAAAGGCCGACAGTCCGTCCGCGACGACATACACCACGTCCGGTGTGCTGTTCATCGTACCTGCATAGTCCGCGAGATGCGCCACGCTCTCGTCGCTCAGTGTTCGGCCGAGATCCGGACGCCGCAGATAGTGCGCGCGATCGGGTGCGGCACTTTCCACGTCGAGCGTCTGAAAACCCGCCTCGCGCAGCGCCTCGTGCAGGGGGCCGGGATCGAGCGGCTGATGCACGGCATCGCGCGCCTGCGCGTGCGCGAGATTGAACTCGAGCAGTGGTGTAGTCGGCAAGCTGTTGCCTGCGCGGCCAAGCGCAATCCGCGCACGCGTGAAACGTCGCAGCACGTCCCAAGAATTGGCGTTCACGCCGGCTGAAGATGTAGGCGGCGCGTCGGCATCGGCGGCCTCGGCATCCGTGTCCGGCACGGGAACGCAGGCTACAGGTTTGTGTGGTTCTTCCATCGCACGCCCGTTCTTTCGAAATGACCCGTCGTCTAGTTCGTCGTCTAGCTGTCCATCCATTCCCGCGCACCGTCGAGCAGTGGAACCCGCGTCGGCTGCGAGAGCAGAGCGCCCTGGTTGTCCGCGATCTGCATGCTTTCGAGCCACGCCTCGAACTCCGGTGCGCGCCGCAGCTTGAGCACGCTGCGCACGTAGAGCGCGTCGTGAAACGAGGTGCTTTGGTAGTTCAGCATGACGTCGTCGGCACCGGGAACGCCCATGATGAAATTGACGTTCGCAACGCCGAGCAGCGTCAGCAGATTGTCCATATCGTCCTGATCGACCTCAGCATGATTGGTGTAGCAGATGTCGCAGCCCATCGGCACGCCGAGAAGCTTGCCGCAGAAATGGTCTTCGAGCCCCGCGCGGATGATCTGCCGGCCGTCGTAGAGATATTCCGGGCCAATGAAGCCCACGACGGTGTTGGTCAGAAAGGGCTTGAACTTGCGTGCGACGGCGTACGCGCGCACTTCGCAGGTCTGTTGGTCGATGCCGTGATGGGCATTTGCCGACAGGGCGCTACCTTGGCCGGTCTCGAAGTACATGAGGTTGTCGCCGACCGTGCCGCGCTTGAGCGACAGCCCTGCCTCATAGGCTTCCTGGAGGAGGGCGAGCGAAATCCCGAAGCTCTCGTTGGCCTTTTGAGTCCCGGCGATCGACTGGAACACGAGATCGACGGGCGCGCCGTGCTCGATCGCCGCGATCGTGCTGGTGAGGTGGGTCAGCACACAGGACTGTGTCGGCACGTTGTAGCGTTGGCGGAACTCGTCGACCATCACGAGCAGCTTCGTGATCGCATTGAGCGAATCGGTGGCGGGATTGATGCCGATCATCGCGTCGCCGCAGCCGTACATGAGTCCGTCGAGCATCGAAGCCGCGATGCCCTTTACGTCGTCGGTCGGATGATTGGGTTGCAGCCGCACGGACATGTGCCCGGGCAGGCCGACGGTATTGCGGAAACGGGTGATCACGGGCCGCTTTTTCGCGGCGAGGATCAGATCCTGATTGCGCATGAGCTTCGACACGGCTGCGACCATTTCGGGCGTGAGGCCCGGTGCGATCCGGATCAGCGCGGCGGAAGAGGTCGTGTCCGCGAGGAGCCAGTTGCGAAAATCCCCGACCGTCAGATGCGAGATCTCGGAGAAGGCGGCGGCCGAATGATCGTCGACGATCATCCGGGTGACTTCGTCTTCTTCGTAGGGAATCAGCGCCTCGTTCAGGAAGGCACGCAACGGGAGCTGCGCGAGCGCCATCCTGGCCGCCACGCGCTCTTCCTCCGTGGCCGCGCACAGGCCCGCGAGCTGGTCGCCCGAGCGCAGCGGACTGGCCTTTGCCAGCAGCGTCCTCAGGTCGTCGAACCGGTAGGTCCTGCTCCCGATCGTCTCCGCGTAGCTCATGGCCGGTCCCTGTTTGCGTGCCTCCCATCAGTTTGCACCGGGCTCGCCCTTCATGCGACGCTTTTTTATTCCTCGAAAACAGCCCGTCGGCCGGCGCAGCAGATCGTGGCGATCCTGACTACGCCGCCGTTGTGAACCCCTTGAGACGCGCACAAGGAATGCGCCACTCGCTCTGCGGGGTTCCCTCTGGTTTTTTAACGCTGTTGGTACTTAGGCCGCGATCGCGCTGACCTCGGCACGCGCGCCGCGCAGCGATGCGACCTTTTGCATGGTATCGATGCACGCGCGGGCTGCTTCCTGGCCTTTGACGAGGAAGTGTTCGTGGAAGAATTGCACATGCTCGGGCGAGCCGTGGAACTGATGCGGCGTCAGCACGGCGGACAGCACCGGCGTTTCAGTTTCGAGCTGTACCTGCATCAGGCCTGAAACCACGGCTTGCGCAACGAATTCATGGCGGTAGATGCCGCCATCGACGACCAGCGCGGCACCCACGACAGCCGCGTATTTCCCGCTCTTCGCGAGGAGCTTGGCGTGCAGCGGAATCTCGAAAGCACCCGCGACTTCAAAGAAATCGCAGTCCGATGCGGCATAGCCGGCGCGTTCGAGTTCTTCGACAAAGGCGACACGGCACTGGTCGACGATATCGCGATGCCAGCCGGCCTGAATGAACGCGATGCGGGGAGAGGATGAAGGCTGACGCGAAGAAGTATTGGACACTTGGCAAATCCTGTGAGAAAAGAAAAAGGGCGCACAGGGCCAAGCCGCGCATTGCTACGCGTTGAATCCCCGCTCTCTCTCATCCGGACTATGACCGTCGGCCCCGGAATCACACCGGGTCTGCTGACCTTGCCGACAGGACCTCGCCGGCAAGCGCTCGCGGGCTACGCGTCTACGACGCGATTACCGCCGGTGGGGAATTGCACCCCGCCCTGAGAACGCTTGCGATGTTCGACACCGCAGTCCGCAATTTATCACAGGGTTCGAGAGGACGTAGGAGGAGCCGCGTGTTTAAACTATTCCGTGGCCTGCCATCGCGGCTCGTCCCAGTCTGGAACACCGCGACGACCTCGTCTATGTGCAATACCTTCGGCTTGATCTTGCGCAACGCTCCGTGCTTCGCGTACCTTCTTGAGGCGGAGCGATTTCCCGGCCGTTCGTGGCCGTGGTGATCCTTCCGGAAGCCGCAGCTCAGGACAGACAAGAACCCAAGGTAGCACTGCGGCAGAGACATCCGAGAGAAAACATGATGATTGAAAGCCAGGCGAACACACAGAGCGGCGACGCCGAACAGGCGCGCGCGCTTACACTCTATAGCTACTTCCGCAGTTCCGCGGCTTACCGAGTTCGCATCGCGCTCGGCCTCAAAGGACTTCCATACGACTATGTGCCGATCCATCTCCTGCGCGATGGCGGCCAGCAACGCGCCCCGCGCTATGTCGAGCTGAACCCCGAGGCGCTCGTTCCCGTGCTGATCGAGGACGAAGGTGATCCGCTCACCCAGTCGCTCGCCATCGTCGAGTACCTGGAGGAAACCCGGCCCGAGCCGCCATTGTTGCCGCGCGCCCCGGCCGATCGTGCGTATGTGAGGTCGATCGCCATGCAGATCGCCTGCGATATTCATCCGCTCGACAACCTGCGTGTCCTCTTCTATTTGAAGAAGACACTGGGCGTCAGCGACGATCAAAAGAATGCGTGGTACCGGCACTGGATCGAGACCGGCTTCGCCGCGCTGGAGACGCGCCTTGCACGTGAAGCCGGGCCGGGCGGGAGGGTGGGGCGCCTGTGTTTCGGCGATACACCGACCATCGCCGACCTCTGCCTGGTGCCACAGGTCTTCAATGCGGAGCGCATGGGCGTGCCGCTCGATGTGTATCCGACGATCCAGCGGATTGCCGCCGCGGCAGGAGAAATCGAGGCGTTCGTGCGCGCGGCGCCTGGGAATCAGGTCGACGCGGAGTGAGATGAGCGGAGGCTGAAATACGGCGCCTGATCGCCGAGCGGAGCTGCGACCTACGTCGCAGCTCCGAAGTACAGCTGAGTCCGTTGTGCCGCAGCTGATACGCTACGAACGGACACTAACCGCCACCCCTGACCTCGTATCGTCAGCGTCGGGGGCCTCTCACGGCTTTACATTGACTGCCTCGACGATTGTCCCGCTTGCCTCGCCGAAGCCGATCCTCGCAAAGCCGGCCTTGTCAGCCCAGGCGCGCAGGACCACGGTGTCGCCGTCCTCGAGAAAAGAACGTTGCTCGCCATTGTTCAATGCCACCGGCTTGCGTCCGCCGTTCGACAGCTCGAGCAGGGAGCCAGCCTCCGCGGGCGCCGGACCGGATTGCGTGCCGGAGCCGAGCAGGTCACCCGCCTGGAGATTGCAGCCGCTGACCGTGTGATGTGTAACCAACTGCGACACACTCCAGTACGAATGCTTGAAGTTCGATCGTGACAGCCTCTGCGGCGCTTCATTCCGCTCGCGCATCCGCGCTGTCTGGATCAGCACTTCGAGATCGATATCGAGGCCCGCAAGGCTGCGCGTCGCGGGCGAATCCAGATAGGGCAGCGGCAGAGGATCACCCGCCGGTCGGCTCCATGGGGTCCGGAACGGCGTCAGTGCGTCGAGCGTGACGATCCACGGCGAAATCGTCGTCGCGAAGTTCTTCGACAGAAACGGGCCGAGTGGCTGATATTCCCACGCCTGGATATCGCGCGCCGACCAGTCGTTGAGCAGGCACAGGCCGAAAATCTTCGATTCGGCCTCGTCGATCGGCACGGGCTCGCCGAGCGAATTGCCGCCGCCGAGCAGGATGCCGACCTCAAGTTCGAAGTCGAGCCGCGCGCTCGGCGCGAGCGAGGGGCTGTCCTCTCCGGTCGGCTTGATTTGTCCCATCGGCCGCCGCACGCGCTGCCCCGATATACCGATCGACGAGGCGCGCCCGTGATAGCCGATCGGCACCCACTTGTAGTTCGGCAGCAGCGGTGCGTCGGGCCGGAACAGGCTGCCGACCGCGGTCGCATGATGGATCGATGTGTAGAAATCGGTATAGTCGCCGATCTTCGCCGGCAGGCTGTATTCGGCCTCGTCCTGGGGCAGCAAGGCCTGGCGCAGCGTGACCTGGGCCGGCGAGGCCTCGCGCAGCAGGCGCGACACAGCAAGGCGCAGCGCCTGCCATGCATCGGGGCCGAGTGCCATGAGTTCATTGAGCGTCGATGCACGGGCCGCCTCGATCGCTGACAGCGTGAGTTCGTCCGTGTCGTCGAATGCACCCGCCGCATAGGCCTTGCGAAGATCGAGAATCTGCGCGCCGATGGCGACGCCGATGCGGAATTCCTCGATACTGCCCCGGCGCCGAAACACGCCGTAGGGCAGGTTCTGGACCGGAAAGTCGCAACCTGGCGCGTTGGCGGATTCGACCCAGCTGCGCAGCTTGTTGTCGTGGGTTTCGTTAAGCCGATAGATCATGGTTGTTCCGGATTGAAGTGTTTCCTGAGGTCGAGCCAGCAGCGGAAGTAGTCGGCCTGAAGCTGGGCGGATTCGAGCGCGAAGGCAGTCGGACGGATGACGAGCCGTGTCTCGAACATGAAGGCCATGGTCGAGTCGACCTTGTGCGGCATGCTGACATCGGCGTGGCTCGCGCGCTCGAAAGTTGCCGCATCGGGGCCATGGCCGCTCATGCAGTTATGCAGGCTTGCGCCGCCGGGCTGGAAACCTTCAGCCTTCGCATCATAGACGCCCGTGATGAGGCCCATGAACTCGTTGGCGACATTGCGGTGGAACCAGGGTGGCCTGAACGTGCGCTCGGCCGCGAGCCAGCGGGGCGGAAAGATCACGAAGTCGGCGTTGCCTACGCCCGGGGTATCCGACGGCGAGGTCAGCACGAGGAAGATCGACGGGTCCGGATGGTCGAAGCTGATCGAGCCGATCGTATTGAAGTTACGCAGATCGTATTGATAGGGTGCGTAGTTGCCGTGCCACGCGACCACGTCGAGCGGCGAGTGGCCGATCGCGGCTTCCCAGAAGCCGCCGAGGAATTTGGCGACGAGTGTGAAGTCGCCTTCGATATCCTCGTACGCCGCTACCGGCGTGTTGAAGTCGCGCGGATTCGCGAGCGAGTTCGAGCCGATCGGGCCGAGATCCGGCAAGCGAAAAGGCGCCCCGTAGTTCTCGCAGACGTACCCGCGCGCGGTCCCGTCGAGCAGTTCGACACGAAAACGCACCCCACGCGGAATCACGACGATCTGCTGCGGCTCGGCTTCGAGCACGCCCATTTCGGTAGCGAAACGCAGACGACCCTGTTCGGGGACGATCAGCATCTCGCCGTCGGCATTATAGAAATAGCGGCCCTGCATCGAGCGGTTGGCGGCATACATATGGATCCCCACCCCGACCTGCGCATCCGGGCCGCCATTGCCTGCCATGGTGACGAGGCCGTCGACGAAATCGCGGGGCATATCGGCATCAGGCAGTGGCAAGGGATCCCAGCGCAACTGGTTCGGGGGTGTCGGCAGCGTGTCGAAGCGGCTGACCACGCGTTCGTTCGCGCGGACCTCGAAGGGACGGTGTGCGGCAGCCGGACGAATCCGATAGAGCCAGGAACGGCGGTTCTGATGGCGCGGTGCGGTGAACGCAGTGCCCGTGAGTTGTTCGGCATACAGGCCGTACGGGCATTGCTGCGGCGAATTCTGGCCGACGGGCAGGGCACCCGGCAATGCCTCTGTCGCGAAGTGATTGGCGAAACCGGATTGGTATCGCAAGCTTGACGATGCGTCCATCTGTGTCTCCGTTCGATTCGGGACCGGGCCGCCCGGATGCGGGACCCGGCTTTTCATGCACGTTGCACGATTATCCGGTCAAAGACTGTCACTGAGAATGCAGGTGGTAAAATAATCAGCATTCACATTATGAATAGGCACGCTTCGTGAACTTGCGAGAACTCGACCTCAATTTGCTGGTGGTTTTTCTCGAGGTGCTGCACACGCGCGGGATCTCCGCCGCGGCGCAAAATCTTGGCTTGTCACAGCCGGCAGTCAGCAATGCGCTCGCGCGTCTGCGCACGACATTCGACGACGCATTGTTCGTGCGCACGCCGGGGGGGATGCTGCCGACTCCGCTCGCCGAGGAACTCTCCGGCCCCGTCTCGAGTGCGTTGTCGCAATTGCAGGATACGTTCAATCACCACCGCGAGGCGTTCGATCCCGCGACCAGCCTGCGGCGCTTCACGATCGCGATGACGGATGTTGCCGAGGTCTACTTCATGCCCCGGCTCACGGCACGCTGTGCGGAACTCGCGCCACAGGTTCGCATCAGCGTCGTGAGATCCGGTGACAGGGCATTGTCGAATGCGATGGCCGACGGGCTGATCGATCTTGCGATCGGCGCGAACAATGATTTCTCGGACAGCTATTACCAGCAGCGGCTGTTCCGTCAGGAATGTGTGACGGTGTTCCGCATAGATCATGAGCTCGGGAGAAGCCCGCTGACCCTGGAGCGCTTTCGCGCGGCACGCCATGTATGGGTGGCGGAATCGACGAGCCCTTACGATCGCATCGCGCAATTGCTCGAGAAAGCCGGCATTCGCGCAAGGGCGCCCGTCGAGGTCCCGGGGTTTCTCGCGGTGCCGCTGATCGTCGCGCAGGGCGAGCTAGTCGCAACCGTGCCGCGCAAGCTGGCCGACAGCATTGCTGCTTCGTTCGGCCTTTCATTCGTCAAGCCGCCTCTCAAGCTGCCGCTTCTACAGACCAATACATTCTGGCACCGGCGCTTCCATCACGACACCGGACATCGATGGCTGCGCGGACTGATCGCCAGCGAATTCAACGAATAGTCCGCGAACGAACGTCGAGTTGGGGCGTCGTGCATCCCATGAGGCCAAGCCTGTATCCTTGCTACCGTCCATCCAACGTTCGCGTTCCTACGACCCTGCACCATGCCTCGTTCCCACTCATCCTCGCTCGATGTCGTGACCTGCGGCGAAGCGATGGCGCTGTTTGCCGCCTTGCAGCCCGGTCCGCTCGAACACTGCGGGCAATTTCAGAAAATCACCGCGGGTGCCGAGCTGAACGTCGCCATCGGTCTGGCGCGGCTGGGCTTCGGCGTCGGCTATCTGAGTCGTGTCGGCAATGATTCGATCGGCCGGTTCTTGCTCGCGGCGCTCGACCACGAGGGGATCGACCGCTCCCACGTCGCGCTCGACGAGGTCTATCCGACGGGCCTGATGTTCAAGACGCGCAGCGACGACGGCAGCGATCCTCATGTCGAATATTTCCGGCGCGGGTCGGCGGCGAGCCGGCTCAGCCTGGCCGACTATGCGGCCGATTATTGCCTGCAGGGGCGGCATGTCCATCTGACCGGGATTAGCGCAGCGCTCTCGGACAGCGCGCGCGAGCTTACCGTTCATCTCGCGCGTGAAGCGAGGGCGGCCGGCAAGACAGTGTCGTTCGACCCGAACCTGCGCCCGCGTCTCTGGTCCTCGACGCAGGCGATGATCGACGGTACCCACGCGCTTGCGGCCCTCGGCGATCTCGTGATGCCGGGCCTCGGGGAAGGGCGCCTGCTGACGGGCTACACCGAGCCCGCGGACATCGCGCGGTTCTATCTCGATCTCGGCGCCTCGGCGGTCGTCATCAAGCTCGGACCCGCGGGTGCCTATTTCACGAACGGCACGGAAAGCGGACGGGTCGCGGGCGTGCCGGTGCCCGCGAGCCGGGTCGTCGACACGGTCGGCGCTGGCGACGGCTTCGCGGTCGGCGTGATCAGCGGCTTGCTCGACGGCCTGACGCTCGCCCATGCGGTCGAGCGCGGCACACTGATCGGCGCGCGCGTGGTCCAGTTCATGGGTGACTGCGAAGGCCTTCCGACCCGCGCGGAGCTGGAAGGCGTCGTGCTGTGAAATCGTCGCAGCGACTGTCGTCGCGGTTACGGTTGCACCAGGCTCAACGGGGCTGCCTGCGATCCTGTTCCGGCGTGAAGTCGTGGCTCGCGAAAGTGCCGCCCTGATAACGCTGTCCGATCGCATCGATCGGGTTCGGCAGCGCGAGGATTTCGGCTGCATAGTCCTCGGCATTCTGGCGAGGCGCGAAGCCGAGCCGTTCGGCACCCGCAGTATCCCAATAGTTGCGGGTGTTGTTCGAGACACCCCAGACGACGAGGAAGCCGACATCGGGCGCATCAATGCAACGGTCGACCAGGTGGAACAGGTCTTCGTGCCCGAACCACGTGCTCAGGTGGCGGAACTCGGTCGGTTTGTCGATACAGCTGCCGATACGCACGCAGATGCTTTCGATACCGTGCTTGTCCCAATACATGCGCGCGAGTGCCTCGCCCCACGCCTTGCTGAGTCCATAGAAGCTGTCGGGCCGCAGTTCGCAGTCGAGCGCAAGCTTCTCTTCCACGGGGTACATGCCGATCGCATGGTTCGAACTGGCGAATACGATGCGGCGGACTTTGTGCCGGCGAGCCCCTTCGTAGACTTCGACGAGCGCACGCAGATTATTGTCGATGATTTCCGGCAAAGGGCGTTCGACGCTCGTGCCCGCAAGATGGATCAGCACGTCGACGCCTTCGAGCAGGCGGTCGACCACGGCCGGATCGCCGAGGTCGCCGTGCATCACTTCTTCGTCGGCGGCGAGCGGCGTGAGCGGCTCGCGCGGATCGGGTGCGCCCGCTGAACGCAGTACCGTGCCTCGTTTGATCAGCGCCGCGCGCAGCACGGTACCGAGCTGGCCGGCGGCGCCGCTCAATGCAATCTTCTTCATGGGTGGTGGATTTCCCAACGTTGATTGTGCATTTTCGGGGCCTGCTAGCCCGGTTCTGCTCAAGTCTGATTCGAAGACTCGATTCGCTGGCTGCAGTTCCATCTCGCAGGCCAACTCACCGGTCCGCTTTGCAGACCGGGCCACCCCTTCCTATCGTGCCGCGTCGCCCCAGCGATACTCGATCGTCGTGTCGTCGAGCTGCGCCTTGAGTCCATCATCGAGCGTGAGATCGACAGCCGCGAGGGTATCGGTCAACTGGTCGGGACGGCTCGCGCCGATGATCGCCGACGTCACGACCGGATTGGCGAGCACCCACGCGACGCTGAGCTTGGTCAACGATTCGCCGCTCGACTGGGCGAGTTCGCGCAGCTTGTCGATGGTCGCGAACTCACGCTCGTGCCAGTAGCGTTGCTGATACATCGCGCCGGCGTTGCCGACGGTGGCCGTGGTAAAACGTCCTTCGGACGGTGCGGCGTCGTGGCGATGCTTGCCGGTCAGCAGGCCGCCCGCGAGCGGGTTGTAAGGGATGACGGCGAGCTGTTCTTCGCTGACGAGCGGCAGCAGCTCACGTTCGATCTGACGGAACAGCAGGTTGTAGCGCGGCTGGACGCACACGAAGCGCGCGAGGCCCAGCACATCGGCGCGGCCGAGCGCACGTGCGAGCCGGTAGGCGAGGAAATTCGATACACCAATATAGCGCGCCTTGCCCGATTGCACGATCGTGTCGAGCGCACGGAGCGTTTCGTCGAGCGGGGTATGCGGGTCGTCGGAGTGCAACTGATAAAGATCCACATAGTCGGTGCCGAGCCGGCGCAGCGACGCGTCGATCGCATCGAGCAGGTGTTTGCGCGAAGCACCCTGGTCCCACTCCGAAGGGCCAACCTTGCCACAAGCCTTGGTGGCGAGGATGAAGCGATCGCGTCGTCCCTTGAGCCAGCGGCCGACGATCTCCTCCGTGCGGCCGGCCGCGCTTTCGTCGCCGCCGAGCGGATACACGTCCGCGGTGTCGATGAAGTTCACGCCCGCGTCGCTCGCCTTGTCGAGAATGGCATGCGAAACGTCTTCTTGCGTTTGCAGGCCGAAGGTCATTGTGCCGAGGCACAGACGGGAGACTGTCAGGCCGGTGCCGCCGAATTTCCGGTATTGCATTCTTGGTTCCTGTGAGGGTGGGGCGTGATGCCGTACACGCGAATTGAAAAGGATAGCGTCAATTCGCGCGCCGCGTTGGGTGTCGCTTCGACTAGCCGAGCACGTTCAGCATGGCGTCGATCACGGCACGGTCTGTGCGCAGCCGGGAGGTCTCGAAGCCGAAGCGGCGTACATCGGGGCTGCCGCCTTCGGCCGGCGAACGGCACGAGGCGTGGACTTCGCCCACGCCCGTCGCATGAACGAGCGCGCCGACGTTGCCGGGTGTGATGCCCGCGCCAGCCATGACGGAGATGCGCCCCGCGGCGTGCCGCTGGAGTGTGGCAAGAACGAATGCGCCCTCGCTCGCGTTGAGCGCGCGCCCTGACGTGAGCACGCGTTCGAAGCCCAGTTCGATGGCGGTCTCGATGGCTTCGAGCGGATCGGGGGCAAGATCGAAAGCGCGGTGCAGCGTACGTCCCAGTCCTTCGCATTCGGCGCTCAGGCGAGCGAGGAGCGCCGCGTCGAGGGTCCCATCGGGTCGGCTCGCTCCGAGCACGACACCCGCGAGACCGGCCGCCTTGGCCGCATGGATGTCCGCGATCATGATGGCTTCGTCTTCTTCGTCGAAAACGAAGTCGCCGTCGCGCGGCCGGATCATCGCGTAGACCGGCACGGGCACGCGTGAGGCTGCCCGCATGAGACCGAGGGACGGTGTGGTCCCGCCGACCGCGAGCGGCCCGCAGAGTTCGATGCGCGCGATCGGCGCCGCGCCCGCGACAAGCAGGCCGGCTGCCGAATCGACGCAAACCTCGAGCGTGGTCACGCTTGCTCGAGACCCGGTTTGGCTCATGAGAGATCTCTCCAGGGGGTGCATGCGCCGCGAGAGGCGCTGAAACCATCGGGTCTGGCTTTCAACTGCCGATCACAGTGGCCCGACCGCGCCGGGTTTGCATCGGCTTCCGAGACTCGTGGAGCGAGTATTTTACGCGCATGCACGGGTTGCCTCAATGGGCTTCCATACTTCGCCGCCGGCCTCGTTTTTTGCGAATTGATATTGCGCCGCTTACAGTGATCGAACTGTGGAGATTCGGGCGCAAGTGCGCGTGGTGGCCACGCTGAGTGATAGGTTTTTCATCGATGGGCGAGGGCGCCGAGGGGTTTGGAAAGGTCCCAGGGGGGCGCCGCCCCCCGAGACCCTTCGTTCCCACTACGGCACTACCCCGTGTGTTTCTACTACCTGTACTTCTACTATTGTGCTTCTACAACCCAAAACACCTGCAACTTCCGCAACGTACCTTCCGCAACGTACTTCCGCTGCTTCCCTGAACGACTATTTCCCCCGAAACGTCGAACTTCACTCCCAAACCACTACCCTTGAACATCGACTACTGACCTCAAAGCACCACCACAACCGCCTTCAACAGCAACTTGAAACTGCGATCCCCCGAACGCAGTTTCCCACCATAAAACACGGAAACAAACACGACTATCCGTTACTGCCTTGCATACTCATTACGCCCCGTAACGGCTGGTCCGTCTTTTATTGTTACTGAGCCGAAACCTGCAACTCGCCCCATTGGACGAGAATCTGCTGAATGCTGTGCGCATACGCATCGCGCAATTTCGGCGATTCCGAGTGATACGCGCCGATCGCGCGCCACGTGTTGCCATACTTGACCATCTTCTGCTTGAGCAGCCATGAAGCGACGAAGACGTTCACGCACGGGTCGGTCAGCGCGCGTTGCGGTACGCCGGCGCGGGCGAGATCGCCGAAATGGATCGAATTGATCTGCAACTGACCGACGTCCACCGAGCCGTTTGCATTCCGGTTGACGACGCTCGGATCGCCCTTCGACTCGTACCACGCGATCGCGCGGAGGATCGATGGATTCACGCCCTGGTAGACCGCCGCCTGCATGAAACAGTCGCCCGCCTGCGCGATGCCGCACGGCAAGGCGAACACGAGTGCCAGCCATGCCCATGCCCGAATCCGCACCTGCTTCAGTCGCCGGTGCAAAACCGGCGCAAAAGTCTGTCCTTCGATCGCCACGACTCACGTCTCCCGGGATGATGGGCTGCCCTACGCTCTCGCCTTTAACGGTGTTTCCTTACTTCAGCAAAGCCTGGTCGATCTGATGCTCGACCGAGTCGAGATAGGCGTGGGACGCATCGGATACCACCAGCCGCACCGACGGCATCTCCGCCTTCCGGGCAGTGGCCGAAGCCGTCCGCCTGCGCGATGAGCCGCGCGGGGCAGGGGTCTCGTCCGGACCCGTCGAAGGCGGCAGCATCGACAGCGACGGCAGCGGCGGATAAACCTTGTCGGCCGCGGGTGGCGCATTCGCGACCACGGCCGCTGGCACCGCCGGAGCTGGCGCGCTATGCACCGCCGCGGGACTGGTCGTCACCGCGGCCACCTGCGGTTTCCCCTCGTACTGGCCAGCCAGCGCGGCGGCTGACGCAAGCGCCAGCACCAGGCTGATGGCCGATCCCTTGAGTCGATTCATGAACCTCACGTCCCTATGGCGTCGTCTTGATCGACACGCTGTACGACTCGTTCATGCCTGCCGTCAGGTTCTCGAGGCTCACCTCGGAAGTCCGCTGGGCGGGCACGCCTCTCCAGATTGCCTGGTTCAGATACTTGAAGTCCTGGGCCAGCGCTGTCACACGTACGGTCGTCGGACGCTGCTGCGCGGCCGCCAGTGAACCGGCCTTCGCGAGCACGGCCGACAATTGCGGGTCGTGCGCGCCGAGCGCATCCGGCGGAATGGTGAAGCTCAATACCTCGCCGGGCACCGGTGCGGGTTTCTCCGGTTTCGTCTCGGTGACCGCGGGCAGTTGCGCGCATCCCGCCAAGGCCAGCACGATGAGAACCGCAGAGCATGCGCGCTGCTTCACAAGTCGCTCCTCTCGAGTATCCAAACGTCAAGTCTGTCTATCGGCAGGCCCGAAGCGAACTTGATAGGCGAATGCAGTCCACGAACAAAAATCCTGAGATCTGACTCAAAAGAGGGGGATGAAGAGCGAATTCAGCCGGGCCGCGCGATCGGCCTGAAATCTTTCCGGGCGCGCGGCGGTGGACGGGAGGCGCCGCGCCAGGCGGCGCTCTTGAGCGGATTCCTTGGGTCGGCGGGCTGGGTCTGGCCGGCCAGGGCGAGCGTGAGCGCAGCGTTCAGGCTGTCGACTCGGGGGCGCTCGGATGAAGCTGCACACGGCCTTCGCAGGTTGCGTCGGGGGGATTGCGGCACGGGCGTGCTGCAGGATTGTCTTTACATCCGCGCGCGACGGTATACAGTCGGACAGGCCGCACGGTATCTGCCTTCGTTTCGCGGGGCACGAGTGCGCCGGCCTAGGCCTCGCGCGGATCTCACGAGACTTCGCGTTCGTTCATCGGTGTTTGCGGCCCATGACCTTTACCGCACTCACCGGACGACGCTCGACAGGCCGTCGGGGTGTGCGCTCTCACGCAGCTCAAGGTCACGATGGACAAGTTTCATCTTCTCCGCCCGTTCCACTCATTTCGCTTTTCGTTTGTCCCCTCTCTCGTTGCGCGATTTCATACCTGGAGAGCGTCAAACGGCGTAACGGATGTCGAGCCTCTGCTGCGCTCGGAGCTGTTCAGTGCGGACCAGATGGAGCACCACGGTCAGCATCTCGCGCGGCAACACCGATTGAGTGCGGCGTCGGCCACCGACGGGCTGCTCGCCCGCCTCAGCGACAACGAGACGATGCTCGCGAGCAGCTGCGAAATGCTGACCGCCGCGACTGTTTCGAGCCGCCGCCCGACGCCCGCCGCCGAATGGCTGCTCGACAACTACTATCTGATCGAAGATCAGATCCGCACCGCGCGCCAGCATTTGCCCGAGGGCTACAGCCGTGAACTGCCACGGCTCGCGAACGGTCCGTCAAGCGGCTCGCCGCGCGTTTACGACATCGCGCTCGAGACAATTTCGCATGGTGACGGGCGTGTCGACATCGAAAGCCTGAGCCGTTTCATCGCGGCCTATCAGACGATTACGCCGCTCAAGCTCGGCGAGCTCTGGGCGATCCCGATCATGTTGCGGTTCGCACTGATCGAGAACCTGCGGCGCGTCGCCACGCGGGTGATGTCGGACCTCAAGGACCGGAATTTGGCGGTAAGTTGGGCCGATCGCATGACGCAGACCGCCGAACTCGATCCCAAGAGCGTCGTGCTCACCGTCGCCGACATGGCCCGTTCCGATCCGCCGATGGCGAGTTCCTTCGTCGCCGAGCTCGCGCGCAGGCTCCGGGGCCAGAGCGCGACGCTCGCCCTGCCGCTGACCTGGATCGAGCAACTGCTGTCCGAGTCAGGCCTGACGATCGAGCATCTCGTGCAGATCGAAGCACAGCAGCAGGCCACTGATCAGGTGTCGATCAGCAACTGCATCGGTAGTCTGCGCCTGCTCGCGGCAGCCGACTGGAAGGAGTTCGTCGAGCGCATGAGCGTGGTCGAGCATGTGCTGCGCGACGATCCCGCGCAGGTCTACGGCGATATGGACTTTGCGACGCGCGATCACTATCGCCATGTGATCGAACGTCTGTCGAGAAACAGTGCCGAGTCGGAAGAGACCGTTGCGCGTGCGGCCCTGGGGCTCGCAACAGCGGCTGCGAATGCAGCGGCGAGCGCGGCGCCCCCGCAAGATGCAGGCGCTCCAGACAAGGTGCAGGCCCATATCGGCTACTACCTGGTCGGCCGCGGCCTGCCGGAGCTCGAACGCAAGATCGCGGTCCGGGTGACGCTCAGCGAAAGATGGGAGCGCGAACTCGAAGACTCGCCCCTGTCGATCTACCTCGGACTCGCCTTCGCACTGACGCTCCTGCTTGCAACGCCGTTCTATCATCTCGCCAGTATCAGCGGCTGGCATGGCTATGCACTGGCGCTGCTCGCGATTCCCGCGCTGCTCGTGAGCGGCAGCGCCGCGCTCGCACTGGTCAACTGGCTCGTGACGTTGACGGTGCGGCCGGATGTGCTGCCGCGGCTCGACTACAGCGAAGGCGTACCCGCGCATGCGCGCACGCTCGTGGTCGTTCCGACGCTGCTCGCGTCGACATCCGATCTCGAAGACCTCGTCGAAGGACTCGAAGTCCGTTTTCTGGCGAATCGCGATGCGCACCTGCATTTCGCCTTGCTGACCGATTTCCTGGATGCCCAGTCCGAAACGCTCCCACAGGACGCGCCGCTTCTGATCCACGCGCGCGAACTGATCGACTCGCTCAACGCGAAATATGTGGGAGAGGCCGACCGCTTCTTCCTGTTTCACCGTCCGCGCCGGTGGAATGCGGCCGAGAACACCTGGATGGGCCAGGAGCGCAAGCGCGGCAAGATCGCCGAACTCAACGCTTTGCTGCGAGGCACGGGTCAGGACCATTTCGCGCTGGTCGTCGGCGAGACCGCGATACTGCCGCAGATCCGATATGTGATTTCGCTCGACACGGATACCCAGTTGCCGCGCGATGCCGCCCGCCAATTTGTCGGTGCCATCGCGCACCCGCTGAACCGCGCCGTTTACGATGCGCGCAGTGGCCGCGTGAGCTCGGGTTATGCGATCCTGCAACCGCGTGTCGGTATCAGCCTGCCGAGCACCGCCCGCTCCCTGTATGCGCAGCTGTTCGGTAGCGATGCGGGCATCGATCCTTATACGCGCACCGTCTCCGACGTGTATCAGGACCTGTTCAGGGAAGGCTCGTTCATCGGCAAGGGCATCTACGAAGTCGATCTGTTCGAGCGTGCGCTGGACGGCCGTTTTCCGCACAACCGCATCCTGAGCCACGATCTCGTCGAGGGGTGCTATGCGCGTTCCGGCCTGCTCAGCGACGTACAACTCTACGAGGAATACCCCGCGCGCTACGTTGCCGATGCGACGCGTCGGCACCGCTGGATTCGCGGCGACTGGCAGCTCATGTTCTGGGCCTCGCCCTGGGCGCCGACGGAGCAGCACGGTGTCGAGCGCAATCCCCTGTCCGCGCTCTCGCGCTGGAAGATCGCCGACAATCTGCGCCGCAGTCTCGTGCCGGCCGCGCTCGTCGTGATGCTCCTGAGCGGCTGGCTCGGCATGGCCGATCTCGCATCGTGGACCCTGCTGATGCTGGCCTTCGTGTTCGGTCCGATGGCGCTCATGGCACTCCATGCCGCGGGCCGCAAGCCTGGCGACCTGAGTGTCGCGCAGCATCTGTCGGTTTCGTTGCGGGCGGCGTGGCAACAACTCGCGCGTACCGTATTGACGCTCGCCTGGCTTCCGCACGAAGCGTTCTACAGCCTCGATGCGATTGCACGCACGCTGTGGCGTATGCTCGTCAGCCGGCGCTTGCTGCTGCAATGGAATTCGTCGCGCGAAGTCGAACGCACCCAGAACAACGAACTCGCGGGTCTCTACCGGACGATGTGGATGGGACCGGCGCTCGGCGTACTGACGCTTGCCGCGCTCGCCGTATTGCGAATTTCCCCTGCTGCCGCGCTGCCTTTGATCGTGCTCTGGCTGGGGTCCCCCGCAGCCGCCTGGTGGGTCAGCCGCGCCTCGTCGCATGCGGCCTTTGTTCCTTCGGCAAAAGATCGAGTGTTTCTCCGCATCCTCGCGCGCAAGACCTGGGCGTTTTTCGATCACCACGTCGGACCCGAAAACAACTGGCTGCCGCCCGACAATATGCAGGAGCAGCCGGTCGCCGTCGTCGCGCGCCGGACTTCGCCGACCAATATCGGCCTGTCGCTGCTCGCCCATCTGGCGGCCTACGACTTCGGCTTTCTGAGTGGAGGGCGGCTGCTCGATCGTCTGGACCGCACATTCGCGACGATGGTCACGCTCGAACGCCATCGCCAGCATTTCTACAACTGGTACGACACGCAGACCTTGAAGCCGCTGCGGCCACAGTACGTGTCGACCGTCGACAGCGGAAATCTCGCCGGCCATCTTCTGACACTGCGGCCGGGCCTGCTTGCACTGCCCGACGATCCCGTTTTCGACATGGGCCAGCTCGACGGACTCGGCGACACGCTCGCGATCCTGCAGGAGGCCTTGCGGGCGGCCGGTAGCGACGAGCAAGCGGCCGAGGCGATGCGCGCGGAGCTGCGGGTGACGCTCGCACGGGCGCCACGCTCGCTCGAGGCAGCCCTCGCGAGCCTCGAGCGCCTGCTCGCCAGGGCGAGGGAGATGGCGCCGATGCTCGACGTCAGACCCGATAGCGATGCCGAGTTCTGGCTCCACGCACTGGTCGCGCAATGTGTCGATTTGTGCGAGGAACTGAATTATTTCGTGTTGCCGTCCGTACGCGGAGGCGAATCTCGAGCCGGCGGCCATCCTTCTGAAATAACCGTTCAGGAGGCCGTGCCGACCTGGCGCGAACTCGCGTGTATCGATGCGAAGGCGTGGCCCGAGGCGACACGCGAACGTGTGGCGTTTGTGCAGCGCATGGCGGCCGAACGCATCGCGACCGCCATGCGGCTCGCGCAACTGGCCGGGGAGCTTGCGACGATGGATCTCGAGTTTCTCTACGATGCGCGGCGTCATCTGCTGTCGATCGGCTACAACGTCGACGAGCGGCGAGTCGATACAGGCTTCTACGATCTGCTCGCCTCCGAGGCGCGGCTCACGAGCTTCGTCGCCATCGCGCAGGGGCTGGTGCCGCAGGAAGGGTGGTTCAGTCTCGGCCGCCTGTTGACAACGACCGGCGGTACGCCGGTCCTGCTGTCGTGGACCGGCTCGATGTTCGAGTACCTGATGCCGATGCTCGTGATGCCGAGCCTCGAAGGCACCCTCCTCGAGCAGACCTGCCGCGCCGCGGTCGCGCGGCAGATCGAATACGGCCACCAGCTCGGCCTGCCGTGGGGCGTGTCCGAGTCTGGTTACAACCTGCTCGATGCCCAGCTCAACTATCAGTACCGCGCGTTCGGCGTGCCGGGGCTCGGCCTCAAACGCGGGCTCGGCGAGGATCTGGTCGTCGCGCCCTACGCATCGGCACTTGCGCTGATGGTCGCGCCCGACGCGGCCTGCCGTAATCTCCAGCGTCTCGCGGCCGAAGGCCTCGCGGGGCGTTTCGGGCTGCACGAGGCGGTCGATTTCACGCCGGCACGTTTGCCGCGCGGTCAGACCTCGGTGGTGGTCCGGTCATTCATGGCTCACCATCAGGGCATGAGCCTGCTCGCGCTCGCGAGCGTGCTGCTCGATCAACCCATGCAGCGGCGCTTCGCGTCCGATCCGCAGTTCCAGGCCGCGGCACTGCTGCTCCAGGAGCGTCTGCCGAAGACGGCCTCGCCGTATCTGCATGCAGCCGGCCTCTCCGACGTCGATGCGGCGATACGCCAGCCCGAGACGCAGCTGCGCGTCTTCACCGATCCGGATCTTCATCGCCCGGCCGTCCAGTTGTTGTCCAACGGTCGCTACCATGTGATGGTCAGCAGCGCGGGCGGCGGGTACAGCCGCTGTCGCGAAATCGCGCTCACGCGCTGGCACGAGGACATCACCAGCGATCTTTTCGGCGCGTTCTGCTATTTGCGCGATGTCGTGAGCGGCGCGTTCTGGTCGACCGCCCACCAGCCGACGCTGCGTCGCCCCGAACTCTACGAGGCGATCTTCTCCGACTCGCGCGCCGAATTCCGCGTGCGCGAACGCGACTTCGACGCGCACACCGAGATCGTCGTCTCGCCCGAGGACGATATCGAACTTCGTCGTATTCACGTGACGAACCGCGCGCGCACCACGCGCACGATCGAGCTCACGAGCTATGCGGAGGTCGTGCTCGCGCCGGCGATTTCCGATGCGATGCATCCGGCATTCAACAAGCTGTTCATCCAGACTGAGTTGCTGCGGCCCCTCCAGGCCATCGTCTGCACACGGCGGCCGCGCTCGAGCGAGGAAGCGGTGCCCTGGATGTTCCATCTGCTGGCCGTGCATGGCACCGATATCGATTCGATCTCGTATGAGACGGATCGCGCGCGATTCATCGGCCGTGGCCGCAGTCTGGCCGATCCGGCCGCGATGGACGACCGGCCCGTCGGCCGGCCCCAAGGCCGAGTCGGCGACGGGCTCGATGGCGAGGGCCAACTGTCCAACAGCGAAGGCTCGGTGCTCGATCCGATCGTCGCGATCCGTTGCCGCCTGACGCTCGAGGCCGGCCAGTCGGCGAGCGTCGACTTCGTGACGGGGCTCGGTGCGAGTCGCGACGACTGCGTGCAGTTGATCGGCAAGTATCGCGACCGCCATCTGGCCGACCGCGTGTTCGACCTTGCATGGACGCATAGCCAGGTCTCATTGCGGCAGCTCAATACCTCGCTGTCCGATGCGCGGCTCTATGAACAGATGGCTGCCTCGATCCTGTATGCGAACGCATCGATGCGTGCCGAGGCGAGCCTGCTCGCCGCCAACCAACGCAGCCAGTCCGGTCTCTGGGGGCAGGCGATCTCGGGCGACTTGCCGATCGTGCTGCTGCAGATCAGCGAATCGGCCAATATCGAACTCGTGCGGCAGCTCGTGCAGGCGCATGCCTACTGGCGTCTCAAGGGACTTGCGGTCGACCTCGTGATCTGGAACGAGGATCACGCGGGGTATCGCCAGCATCTGCAGGACCTGATCATGGGCCTGATCGCGTCGGGCGTCGAAGCGACGCTCATCGACAGGCCGGGCGGCATTTTCGTGCGGCCGGCGCAGCAGCTCTCGCGCGAAGACCGCGTCCTCATGCAATCGGTCGCGCGGATCGTCGTCGCGGACACACGCGGCAGTCTGGCCGAGCAACTCTACCGGCGCCGGGCCGAGACGCCACTGGCACGCTTCGAACCGACGCGAGCCGGCTTGGGCGAAACACCCGTGGCGCGCACCGTGCGCTTCGATCCGGCTTCGAGTGGCCTTGTGCTGCCTAACCCTTACGGCGGCTTTTCCGCCGACGGCACCGAGTATGTGATCGGGCTGGAACCCGGCGACGCGACGCCGGCGCCGTGGGCCAATGTGCTTGCGAACCCCGGCTTTGGCAGCGTCATTTCGGAAAGCGGGGGCGCTTACACCTGGAGCGAGAACGCGCATGAGTATCGGCTGACGCCGTGGCACAACGATCCGGTCTGCGACGCGAGCGGCGAGGCATTCTATCTGCGCGACGAAGAGACGGGCCGCTACTGGTCGCCGACACCGTTGCCGATTCCGGGACAGGGCGGCTACACGACGCGCCATGGTTTCGGCTACAGCGTCTTCGAACATGAGGAAGACGGCATCCACAGCGAGCTCTGGGTCTACGTCGCGCTCGATGCGCCGATCAAGTTCTCGGTGCTCAAGGTGTACAACCGGTCGGGACGGCCGCGCCGGCTGTCAGCGACCGGCTACGTCGAGTGGGTGCTCGGCGATCTGCGCGACAAGTCGGCCATGCACGTCGTGACCGAGTACGATCCCCTGGGCGGCACCCTTAGCGCGCACAACCGGTATTCGATTGAATTCACGGAAGCAGTCGCATTCTTCGATATCGACATGCCCGCGCGAAGTGTTACAGGAGACCGTACAGAATTCATCGGCCGCAATGGCAACCTGCGCGCGCCCGCGGCGATGTCGCGGGCGCGTCTCTCGGGCCGCACGGGCGCCGGGCTCGATCCGTGCGGCGCGGTGCAGACGGTATTCGAGCTGAACGACGACGACAGCCACGAGATCGTCTTTCGGCTCGGTGCCGGACGCGATGCCGACTCGACGCGCGATCTCGTGCAGCGGCAGCGCGGTGCGCTTGCTGCGGCCAACGCGCTCGAGGCTGTGCGCGCTCACTGGCAACAGACGCTCGGCAGTGTCCAGATCGCCACACCCGATGTCGCGACCAATATGCTCGCCAACGGCTGGCTCATGTACCAGGTGATCGCGTGCCGTCTCTGGGCACGCAGCGGTTATTACCAGTCGGGCGGGGCGTTCGGTTTCCGGGACCAGTTGCAGGACGTGATGGCGATGGTCCATGCCAGCCCGGCCCGGGTCCGCGAGCATCTGCTCGTGAGCGCCGCGCACCAATATCCGCAGGGCGACGTGCAGCACTGGTGGCATCCGCCGATCGAGCGCGGTGTGCGCACGCAGTGTTCGGATGACTATCTGTGGCTCGCGCTCGCGACGAGCCGCTATGTGCGCGTAACCGGGGACCGCAGCGTGCTCGACGAACCGGTCGCCTATCTCGAGGGCCGGCCACTCAACCCCGGCGAGGAGTCGTACTACGATTTGCCGACGCGCTCGGGTCTGCGCGAAACGCTATACCAGCATTGTGTGCGCGCGATCGAGCATGCTTCGCCACGAGGTGCTCAGGGCCTGCCACTGATCGGCAGCGGCGACTGGAACGACGGCATGAACCGGGTCGGCGACAAGGGGAAGGGAGAAAGTGTCTGGCTCGGTTTCTTCCTCTATGAAGTCTTGCGTGATTTCGCTTGTACCGCGCACGAGCATGGGGACTCCGCGTTTGCCGAACGGTGCGAGACGCAGGCACGGACCCTGCGTGACAATCTCGAATTGCACGGCTGGGATGGCGCCTGGTATCGGCGCGCCTACTTCGACGATGGCACGCCGCTCGGTTCCTCGGCAAACGATGAATGCCGGATCGACTCGATCGTGCAAAGCTGGTCGGTGCTCTCGGGTGCCGCGCCAGACGACCGTGCGCGCGAAGCGATGCGCTCGCTTGATCAGCATCTCGTGCGGCGCGATGTCGGCCTGATCCAGCTGCTCGATCCGCCATTCGATCACGGCACGCTCGATCCCGGCTATATCAAGGGCTATGTCCCCGGCGTGCGTGAAAACGGCGGCCAGTACACGCATGCGGCGGTCTGGGCGACCATGGCCTTTGCGGCGCTCGGGGAGGGCGCTCAGGCGTGGGCGCTATTGCACATGATCAATCCGGTCAACCATACGGGCAGCGCTGCGGGGATCGAGATCTACAAGGTCGAGCCGTACGTCGTCGCAGCCGATGTTTACGGTGTCGCGCCGCATGCGGGGCGCGGCGGCTGGAGCTGGTACACGGGATCGGCCGGCTGGTTGTACCGGCTGATTCTCGAATCGCTGCTGGGGCTCGACGTTCGCGGTGACCGGCTTCGCATCGAGCCGGTGTTGCCGGTCGAGTGGGCCGGGTTCAGCATGCACTATCGTTTCGGCGAGACCGTCTATGAGATCGCGGTCCGGCAGACAGCCGAAGGCGCGGGTGACGAGCGCGTGTCGGTCGACGGTGTGCTTCAGGACGACGGGGAAGTGCGGCTGCTTGACGATGGCGGCGTTCACCGGATCGAAATCGATCGACGGCATGGCGGTTCGGCGCGGCAGTGATCGGTGGGGAGGTGCCCGGTCCGCTGCGGCATGCGCGGTTTGCGGGCCGCCTGGACATGGCTTGCAGGGTATGCGCCGGCCGCCCGCGAGGGCGGCCGTGCAAGGTCATGCGGTGCCGACGATCGACCGTGCCGAAAGACAGCGGTAAAAACGGGGATGCCGCAATGTTCTAACGCTTCTTTGCGGCTGGCGTGCCGGAAGGTACGCGCAGCGGGGTCGAGCCGGCCACTACCGAAACAGGCTCCGGCTTTTTGGGTTGCTTCGGTTTCTTGGCCTCTTTATTGCCTTTTATTTGACCTTTTGCCATGAGATGACTCCTATTACGTGCATGCTCGCCGAGTGGTCGAGCGTGCGCCAAGTGTGCGCTGTTTTCAATGCATTGTCGCGAAACTTTCGGAATGCCTTGACACTATCGATGCCGACACGTACTGTGCGGGTCGAAGTGTTCAAGAAGTCGATTGCTGTACATCACGTCCCGTTTCCCTTAGCGGTATCTAGTTGTCCTCTCTCTACTTGACGCTCATTCGCTCCGATCCCGGAGCAGCACTCAATCTTTTTTAGGGGATTCGTAATGGATACCGGTATTGTCAAGTGGTTCAATGATGCAAAGGGCTTTGGTTTTATTACGCCGGATGCAGGCGGTGAAGATCTTTTCGCGCACTTCTCGGAAATTCGCGGTGACGGTTTCAAGTCGCTTGCTGAAAACCAGAAGGTGAGCTACGAAACGAAGCGCGGCCCGAAGGGCATGCAAGCTTCGAATATTTCGCCGCTGTAAAAGGGTGTTCTAGAGCGCGCGCGCTCCGGCGCCAGCGCTTTGGAAACAAGAAAAAGGCAGGTCCGCTTCGCGGGTCTGCCTTTTTTGTTTTCGTGTTCTCAGCTGTTTCACTCTCCCGTGCAGGACAGGTAGAAGCGCAGGCGTGTCGCTACGGTTGCCGCGGCTATTGCTTTCACGGTGCGACGCATTTCGGGTGGCGCCGCTCGGGGAAGGGCAAAAAAAAGCCCCGGCCGTCGGGGAACGGCGCGGGGCAAACAGACCAATCGCACACGGGGTGTGTGCAGGCCGAACATATCAAATGGGTAGCGATCGATCAGCGTGCAAGCCAACATAACGGCACGGTATTGAGATTTATTTTCATGGTCGATATCCGCGCGTGCCGGTCTGTCGAACCGACGTTTATTTGAAAGCGCGATTTAGGTGGTGTTGTGTGTGGTAACGCACATTCACGAAGCGCGAGGGCAGCTAAGCAGTTCGAGCTCGCGAAGCTCAGCATCAGTGCAGGCTCAAGCCAAGCCAAGCCAAGCCAGGCTAGGCCAAGCCAAGCCAAGCCAAGCTCAAAGAACAGGGATAGTGCGGTATCCGAAATTAGGCCTATCGACTTGCTGACCGAATCGGCATACTCATTGGCTGAAACGCATCACTCTGAAATGCGCGGCGGACTTATGCTCGCATCAAATCCCATGATGCCCAGAAGACGACGATGGAACCCCTTCAGATCGATGACCTCCCTTCCGCCATTCGTGCGGCCAAGCGCGAACTGCGCGCCCAGTTGCCGAACTACGCCGAGGTGTTCACCGAAGTCGAGGCCGACATCCGACAGCAGGCGAAGCGGATCATGGCCGAACGCAAACACGGTGTTTCAAGCATCCCCGAGCTCGACTTCGCGGACATCCGCGCGCAGCGCGTGAACCAGGCGACCCTCGCATCGATCAAGGAGCGCGGCGCCTGTGTGATCCGCCGTGTCTTCCCGCGCGAGCAAGCGGCCCGCTGGGACGCGCAGATCGCCGAATACGTCGAGACCAATGGTCTTGATCGCAAACTGCTCCATCGCGCCGAAGACAAGTACTTCGGCGAGCTCCAGTCGAGCAAGCCGCAGATCTATGGGATCTACTGGTCCAAACCGCAGGTCGAGGCGCGCCAGTCCGCCGCACTGACTGAGGCGCGCGTGTTCCTCAACCGCCTCTGGCGCGCCGAGAGCGACGGTGTGCGGCATTTCGATCCCGATCATGTGCCGGTTTATGCCGATCGCATCCGCCGCCGGCCGCCGGGTTCGGAGTCACTGGGCCTGTCCGCGCATTGCGACGGCGGTTCGGTCGAACGCTGGCTCGAGACGAATTTCCGGCAGGTCTACCGGCACGTGTACAGCGGGCAGTGGCGCGAGTACGACGCCTTCGACGCAGCTTATCGGCCCGATGTGCGCGAGATCGCCTCGCCCGCGGTCTGCTCGATGTTCCGGACCTTCCAGGGCTGGACTGCACTGACGCCGCAGGGTCCTGGCGACGGCACGCTTCAGTTGATCCCGATTGCCAATGCGATGGCCTATGTGCTGTTGCGCGCCCTGCAAGACGATGTGCCTGAAGATGATCTCTGCGGCGCGTTGCCGGGTCGCGCGTTGTCGATCAAGCCGGCCTGGCATGCGCCGCTGTTCGACGCGCTCGTCTCCATCCCGCCTATGCAGGCGGGCGATACGGTGTTCTGGCACAGCGACGTGATCCACGCGGTCGAGGACCGGCATCACGGAGCGGGTTACAGCAACGTCATGTATATCGCGTCGGTCCCCTCGTGCGCGAAGAACGATGCCTATCTGAAGCGGCAATTACCGAGTTTTCTCGAAGGCCGGAGCCCGCCGGACTTTCCGGCCGACGACTTCGAAATCGATTTCAGCGGCCGCGCTCGTGAGGACGACCTGTCACCGACGGGCAAGTCACAACTCGGCTTCGAGCTGGAGCGCACGGGTTCCATCCAGGTCTGAGGGGAGCACCCACCGCTATTTCAATCCAAGCCGCTTCGCCGACCGGCTGAGGTTCGCGCGATCCATGCCGAGTTCGCGGGCGGCCGAAGCCCAGTTGTTCCGATGGCGCTCGAGACTGGCGCGAATCAGTTCGCGCTCGTATTCGGCCATCGCCTGACGCAAGTCAGTGACCGGCGCGACGCTCGCGATGCCGGTGCCTGCTGCCGCATCGGGCAGTTCAAGATCGCTTGCCGCCAGCGTCAGAATGCGTGGGCGCTCCGGCTGAACGGCCAGCGCCCGTAGTGCGCTGCGGCCGATCAGGTGCTCGAGTTCGCGGATATTGCCGGGCCATGGATAGGCGAGCAAGGCCGCCTGCGCATCGGCGGCGATCCGGATGCTGCGCAGCCCGAGACGCGCGCGATTCTGCTCGAGAAAGAAGCCCGCGATCATCAGCACGTCGCGGCCGCGTTCGCGCAGCGGTGGCACCGTCAGCGGATAGACGCTCAGCCGGTGATAGAAGTCCGCGCGATACCGGCCGAGCCGCACTTCGTCGGCGAGGTTGCGGTTGGTCGCCGCGATGAGCCGCACGTCGACCTTGTGTTCCTGGTCGGAACCCACCCGCTGCAATTGCCCGCTCTGGAGCACGCGCAGCAGCTTCGCCTGACTCGCGAGCGGTAGCTCGCCGACTTCGTCGAGAAACAACGTGCCGCCGTCAGCCAGATCGAACTTGCCGCGCCGGTCGCTGATCGCACCCGAGAACGCGCCGCGTACATGGCCGAACAGTTCGCTTTCGACCAGTGTCTCGGGCAGTGCCGCGCAGTTCAGGCTGATCAGCGGTTTGTCCGCGCGCGGCGAGGCGGCATGGATCGCATGGGCGACGAGTTCCTTGCCGACACCGGTTTCACCCGTGATCAGCACGGTCAACTCGCTGTGCCCGACGACCTGGATCTCTTCGAGCAGGCGGCGATGCGCGGTGCTCTGTCCGATCATCTCGTGCGCGACCTCGCCTGCGGCGGCCCGGTAGGCTTCGGCGCGCTGGCGTTCCTGCTCATTGCGCCGCGCGAGTACGCCAATATGTTCGACCACGTTGACGGTGGCCGCGGCGAGGCTCGCGAAAGCCTCCAGCGAAGCGACATCAACCGTATCGAAACGCGCAGGGTCGAGCGCATCGAGCGTGAGCAGGCCCCAGGCGCGGCCGCCGACGTGCAGGGCACAACCCATGCAATCGTGGACCTCGAGCCTGTCGTGGATGCTCTGCACCAGTCCGTCGTAGGGATCGGGCAGATCGGAGTCCGGCGGAAAACGTGTCGCGCCCGGATGCCGGAGCAGGGCCTGCAGGCGTGGATGGTCGCTCACGCGAAAGCGCCGGCCAAGCGTATCGCTGCTGAGGCCATCGATCGCGACGGGCACGAGGATGTCGCCGTCGAGTCGAAGCAGCGCCGCCGCATCGCAGGGAAACAGCGCGCGCATGGAACCGAGCAGACGCTGATACCGCTCGGCGTCGGACAGCTCGCGAGAAAGATCGCCGACCAGCGGAATCAGGGTGTCCAGTAAGGCTTTTGAAGTCATAATGACTCGAGGTGAGTCGATTCGACTCGTGTCATATTGACCCACTATACCTTATCTAATTGATTATTAAATAATAAAATCAGGCATGGAAAGTGTATGAGAGGGAGGGCCTGTGGTCATGCAGTTCCAGGCGCTGCCTTTTTTGAGAGTGAAGCCCACTATGCTGTCCGCCGAACACCGCACTATCGTCAAAGCCACCGTTCCCCTGCTCGAAAGCGGGGGTGAGGCGCTCACGACCCACTTCTACAAAATGCTGCTCAGCGAGCATCCGGAAGTCCAGCCGCTGTTCAACCAGACCAATCAGGCGAGCGGTGCGCAACAGCGCGCGCTGGCCAACGGCGTGCTGATGTATGCACGTCATATCGACGAGCTCGAGCAGCTTGGCGGCCTCGTCTCGCAAATCGTCAACAAGCATGTGTCGCTGCAGATCCTGCCCGAGCACTATCCGCTCGTCGGCGGCTGCCTGCTGCGCTCGATTCGCGAAGTACTCGGCACGGAGATCGCGACCGATGCGGTCATCGAAGCGTGGGCCGCCGCCTACGGGCAGCTCGCCGATATCCTGATCGCTGCCGAGGCGAACATCTACGACGAAAAGGCGAACGCGCCCGGCGGCTGGCGCGGTGCGCGTCGGTTCACGGTCGCACGCAAAGTTCGCGAGAGCGAGGAGATCACCTCGTTCTATCTGCGGCCGGAAGACGGCAAGGCGCTGCTCGAATTCCATCCGGGCCAGTACATCGGCCTGCGCGTCGTGATCGACGGTCGCGAAATGCGCCGCAACTATTCGCTGTCAGCGGCGGCCTCATCGCATGAATACCGCATCAGTGTGAAGCGCGAGCCCAACGGGACGGTCTCGAAGTATCTGCACGACTCGATTGCCGAAGGTGGCATGCTCGAGCTGTTTCCGCCGGCGGGGGATTTCACGCTCGAGTTGAGCGAACGGCCGCTCGTGTTGATCAGCGGCGGTGTCGGCATCACGCCGACCCTCGCGATGCTTGAAACCGCGTTGAAGGCAAATCGCCCGGTGCACTTCATCCATGCGGCCCGGCACGGCGGTGTCCATGCCTTCCGCGACTGGATTGACGGTCTCGTCGCGCGGCATCCGCAACTCAAGCGTTTCTATTGCTACGCCGAGCAGCGCGACAGCGACCCGGCTGCCGATGCGATCGGCATGCTCGACCGCGATCTGCTCGCCCGCTGGCTGCCGGCCTCGCGCGACATCGACGTCTATTTCCTCGGGCCGCTGCCGTTCATGAAGGCGGTCAAGTGTCATCTGCTCGAACTGGGCGTGCCGGGCAAGCAAAGCCGGTATGAGTTCTTCGGCCCGGCGACGGCGCTCGACTAAGGTTAGGATAGTGGGACGCGATGGCACCTTCGGGTCCCGCTTGTCGCGGTCCCTGGGGCGACTCGGGGGCCGTGGACCGCGCCGGTATGCGCCGGCGCGCATCGGCGTGCACATTAACAAGGTTGAAGCAGTGCGAGGAAGGAAGTGGTGAGTTCGACACCGGATTTGTGTACCGAAGAGGAAGTCAGCGAGCTGGTCCACGCGTTCTACGCGAAGGTTCATGAAGACCCGCTGCTGGCGCCGATCTTCAACGCCCATGTGAAGGACTGGGAGCAGCACCTGGCGAAGATGGTCGACTTCTGGTCGTCGACGCTGCGCGGGACGGCACGCTATCGCGGCACGCCGATGCCCCGGCATGCCCAGTTGCCCGGGCTCGATCCGGAACTGTTCAAGCGATGGCTGAGCCTGTTTCACCAGACCACCCGCGCGCTTGGCAATGCGGCGATGCGCGATCGCGCCGACATGCTCGCGCCGCGAATCGCCGAAAGCCTCTGGTACGGCTATCAGATGTACAACAATCCTTCGAGCTTGCCGCGCGATCTCGATCCGCGTTGATTCAAGGCGCGACGCCACTCCATCTGTCCGTTCGCGTCTGTTCGTCCGGAAAGCAGACCTGTACCGGTCTAGGCGTCCCTTTGTGTCTCTTGCATGTGCGCGGTTGCCCGGGTGATCATCGACCGATCAACGTGAACGATGAGGAGTCGCACCAGGTGAGTCAAATTGCATTCAAGCAACTCGATGTATTTGCAAGCGAGCCTCTGAAGGGGAATCCTCTCGCTGTCGTGCTCGGTGCCGACGAACTCAGCGACGCGCAGATGGCCGCGTTCGCGCGCTGGACCAATCTGAGCGAAACGACCTTCGTGCTCAAGCCGACGAACCCGGCGGCTGACTACCGCGTGCGAATCTTCACGACGGTCACGGAACTTCCCTTCGCGGGACACCCGACGCTCGGCACCTGTCACGCGTGGCTCGAAGCCGGTGGTAAGCCGCAGGCGGAGCTCATCGTGCAGGAATGTGGAGTCGGCCTGGTTCGCATCCGGCGCGAAGGTCAACGCCTCGCGTTTGCCGCACCGCCGCTGCGCCGCACGGGCGAGGTGGAGCCCGAACTGCTTGGACGGATCGCGCGGGGGCTTGGCATTGCGTCGCAAGCGATCGTCGCCTCGCAATGGGTCGACAACGGCCCGGGATGGGTTGCCGTGATGCTGGCCGACCGCGCGGACGTCCTCGCCTTGCAGCCCGACTATCCGGCCCTGGCCGGGATCAAGCTCGGTGTCGTCGCGCCATGGCATGCGGGTGGCGACGCGGACTTCGAAGTCCGCGCGTTCATCGCAGGCGAAGCCGTGTTCGAAGACCCGGTCACGGGCAGCCTGAACGCGAGCCTCGCTCAATGGCTGATTGGCAACGGCAGGGCGCCCGCGCGTTATATCGCGAGCCAGGGCACCGCAATGGGTCGCGCGGGACGTGTCCATATTGAACAGATCGGCGACGACATCTGGGTCGGCGGCGCGGCGCTTACGTGTATCGACGGGACCTTGTCGCTTTAGCGCCTTACTCTTGCGTCTTGGCGAATGGTGAACGGCGCGCGAGTTGCGAGACCAGGATCGCGCGTGGCGCTTCGATGACGAGATCACTCCGGGCAACCGAGACGCAGGGCAGGATCAGGCCCTCGGTCTTTTCATCGGCGCTCACGCCGGGCCATTCGATGGTGTAGGCGGTCTGCCCGCTTTTCACGGGGCACAGGCAGGCCCGGCACGTGCCGTTGCGGCACGAGCTCGGCAGCACGAAGCCGGCCTCGCGGGCGGCCTGCAGGATCGGTACGTCGGCGGGCGCGGTGAACGTCCAGCCCGCAGGCTCGATGACGACGGTGAAGGTAGGGGCGGAACTCGGCATGGTCCGCCATTCTATGAAATCTTCAGCGCGCCTGCAGCGGGCTGGCCGCGCGACTCAGCAAGACCGGAATCGACTTCGAGGCAGGGGTCCCCGCGCCGATCGCAAAGCTTTCGAGCGGCACGAGCGGATTGGTCTCCGGGTAGTACGCGCCGAGGGAACCTCGGGGGATGTCGTACTCGACCAGCATGAAGCCGTCGGCCCGGCGCTCGATGCCGTCTTCCCAGACGCTTTTCAAATCGACCCAGTCGCCGTTGGCGAAACCGAGCATCTCGAGGTCGCCTCGATTGATGAAGACCACGCGACGTTGGCCATAAACACCACGATAGCGGTCGTCCTGCCCATAGATCGTCGTGTTGTACTGGTCATGCGAACGGGTCGTCATCAGGGTCATCAGCTGCTCGCCATGCTTCTGGCGCGCGCGATGCAAGGGCGTATCGGTATCGACTGCATGCGCAATGAACTGCGCCTTGCCGCTGGCCGTCTTCCAGACACGATCGCGCGAAGCGACGCCGAGGTGAAAACCGCCGGGCTTCGCGACACGCGCATTGAAGTCGTCGAAACCATCGATGACACCCTCGATCGCATCGCGAATCCGTGCGTAGTCCTGCGCATACCAGCGCCAGTCGACCTTGTCCTGGCCAAGCGTCGCCTCGCCCATGCGCGCGACGATCGCGGTCTCCGACAGCAGGTTCGGCGAGGCGGGCTTGTTCATCCCGTAGGAGATATGGACCATGCTCATCGAGTCTTCGACGGTCACGCCCTGGGCGACGCCATCCTGCAGGTCGATCTCGGTACGGCCGAGCGTCGGCAGGATCAGCGCGTCCTTGCCGTGGATCAGATGGCTTCGATTGAGCTTGGTCGTGACCTGGACTGTCAGCGCGCACGCGCGCAGCGCCTCCCAGGTACGCGGGGTATCAGGCGTGGCGATCGAGAAATTGCCGCCGAGGCCGACGAACACCTTGACCTTGCCCTCGAGCATCGCCTGGATCGTCTCGATCGTGTCATAGCCATGTTCGCGCGGCGGCTCGAACCTGAATACCTTGCCGAGGCGGTCGAGAAATGCGCTCGAGGGCTTCTCATCGATCCCCATGGTGCGGTCGCCCTGCACGTTCGAGTGGCCGCGCACCGGGCACAGCCCGGCGCCACGCCGGCCGATATTGCCGCGCATCATCATGAGGTTCGACAACATCTGGATTGTCGCCACGGAATTGCGGTGCTGGGTCAGGCCCATTCCCCATGTGACGATCACACGCTCGCCCTTGCAATAGATCTCGGCGAGGCGGACGATCTCTTCGCGCGGCACACCCGATTCTTCGATCAGGAGAGCCCAGTCTTCGGCGCGCAGGTCGGCCGCGAAGGCGTCGAAGCCGGTGGTGTGTTCGTCGATGAAGGCGGTGTCGAGCACGCGTTTTGTGCCGTTCGAGATGGCTTCGTCATCGCGCTCGAGCACGTACTTGGCGATGGCCTTGATCAGGGCGAAATCGCCGCTGAGCTTGGGGCGCACGAAGACGGTCGCGATCGGCGTGCTCGACATCGTGAGCATCTCGGTCGGATGCGAGGGGCTCGTGAAGCGCTCGAGTCCGCGCTCGCGCAGCGGATTGATCGAGACGATCGTCGCGCCGCGCCGGGAAACCTCGCGTAGCTCGCCGAGCATGCGCGGATGATTGGTCGCGGGGTTCTGGCCAAAGACCAGCAGCGTGTCGCAGTGTTCGAAGTCATCGAGCGTGACCGTGCCCTTGCCAATGCCGACCGTGTTCGGCAGGCCGCGGCTGGTGGGCTCGTGACACATGTTCGAGCAGTCGGGAAAGTTGTTGGTGCCGTATAGCCGTACGAACAACTGGAAGAGAAAGGCGGCCTCGTTGGCGGCCCGGCCCGACGTATAGAAGGCCGCCTCGTTCGGGTCGTCGAGCCGCTTCAGGTGATCTGCGATCAGCGCGAACGCATCGTCCCAGCTGATCGGCAGATACTTGTCGCTGGCCGCATCGTAGACCAGCGGGTCGGTCAGGCGGCCGTGAAACTCGAGCTCGTAGTCCGACTGCTGCATGAGTTCGGCGACCGTGTACCGGGCGAACAAATCGGGTGTCGCGCGTTTGCTGGTCGCTTCGGCCGCGACGGCCTTGACGCCGTTTTCGCAGAATTCGAAGGTCGATGCGTGTTCGCGATCGGGCCACGCACAGCCGGGGCAATCGAAGCCGTCGGGCTGGTTCTGCTTGAGCAGGGTTCGGTAGTGGGCGCCCGGCACACGCTCGCGTACGAGATTGATTGCGACCTGCTTGAGTGCGCCCCAGCCGGCTGCCGCATGCGTATACGGTTCGATGCGAGCGTCGTGTGTCGATTTGGCCATTGAATATATTGTCGTGCCCAAGCGCGTTGCTTCAAGTCTTGCCAGCTTCGCCCAGGAACACTTTATTGGATCGAGGCCGCGAGCTTAAGTCGGACCATTGTCGAAAAAGAAGTACAGTTCGCGCTTGCTGAGAGGGGTACAGTTTGAGCCCAACGCGCTCCACGGGCGAAGTTGCGAATTCTTTGATGTAAATGTGATGCTCTTCTTTTATTCTGTGCGCCTGATTCAACCACCCTGTTCTAAGTGGAGCAGGGGAGACCACTCAATGGAGTAATGATGTACGCAGAAAGCATCGATAAATTCGCAAAGGTCGGCGCGCACAAGGTATCGGCTATTCTCCGCTCGCCACTTGCATTCCTGATTGGCGCGGCAATGGCCGGCGCTTATATCGGCTTTGGTGACATTCTCATGATCTCGGTCGGCGCGCATGTCGATCCGGCCTATGTGCACCTCGTGATGGGCGGCGTGTTTGCCTGCGCGCTGACCATCGTCGTCTTCGCCGGATCAGACCTGTTCACCGGTACCGCGATGTATATGCCGCTCGCAGCCCTGCGTGGGGAGACCGGCATCGGCGGTGTGGTGTTGGTCTGGGTGGTTTGCTGGATCGGCAACCTGATCGGGGCGATCATCCTGGCGGCCTTGCTTCATTTGGCGGGTGGCGGCGTGTTGCTGACCGACGGTTTGCCGGTGTTCATGAAGATCGTCGCGGCAAAGATGGCCGCTCCCGGCTCCGCCCTTTTCGCGCGCGGGCTGCTGTGCAACTGGCTGGTCTGCCTGGCCATCTGGATGGCGGCGCGCACCAACAACGACGGTGCCAAGCTCGGCCTGATCTTCTGGCCGGTGTTCGCATTCGTCGCCTGCGGCTTCGAGCACAGTGTCGCGAACATGTTCGTGTTCGCCCTCGCGCTGATGGTCGATCATCCGGCCGAAGTCACGCTCGCCGGTGCGATCCACAATGAGCTGTTCGTCACGCTGGGCAATCTGGCCGGCGGCGCCGTGTTCATGGCGCTCGGCTACTGGTTCCAGGACGGTGGCATCGGCCATCCGTCGAAGACCCGCGTGCCGGCCGGCACCGTCGGCACGACCAGCACCCAGTGACGTAGTAAAGCAAGGCTGCTCGCGCTTGATACGCTCGATCGGCTGATGGGTGTTCAAACCCACGTTCGAACGAATAGCGCCCGCCTCGGTAAAACGAGGCGGGCGTTTCGCATTTGGGGCCGCCTTTCGCCTTCCGGCTGGGCTTCTGCGCGGCCCGCCTCGTATTTGCCGGATTAGTCAGGGTAATTACGGAGCCTCATCGACTCCATTTTTCTGCAAATCTGCCGTAAATAAGGGTTGAGGTATTACCCGCACTGTCCGGATTAACGTAGTCAGTGCCTGACGAGTCTTGCATGCGATTAACTTTTAATTCGCAGTGGCGCGCTGCACGGACGCCGAACACAGGATGGACTTATGTCCTGATCCTGATCCTGTTCGCGACCACCTTTGATGCAAGCGTGGCCTTTTTCTGCATCAAGTCCGAGCGCAGCTCGCAGGCTGAACTCGTCCAGACGGCGACGGTCAAGCAGGCGCTCGATTCGCTGCAGGATGCGTTGCTTCAGGTCAATGCCGTGGTGTCCTCGGGTATTGCAGCGCCCACGGTCATCGGCGAGCGCAGCCTCGAAGCCCAACGCAACCAGGCAGCTCGAGATTCGCTCGACGTCCTGTCAGCACTCGGTCCCGCCCGCGCGGTGACAAAAGACGGCCTGAGCCTGCACGACCTGGCGGTGCAATATCTCGAGTCAGCCAGCGCGACGCTCCAACGCCTGCGCGGCAGTGAGGCGCTCATGAGCGAGGGTACGACTGGGCTGATGCCGCTCAATGTGCGGCTCAATGCCGTCCTCAACGAGATTGCCCGCGAGCGCGCCGTCGAAAACCAGCGCGTGACGCGCGCCATGGCGAGTGTGTTCGGCTGGTCGTACTGGGTGGTCGGCATCCTGCTCGCGACCGTCATCGTGACCAATGTGTTGATGATCTTCCTGTTCTCGCGTTTCGTCGCGACGCGCAAGGCCGAGCTCGACGCGATGCGCACGCTCGCGATGTCGGACCACCAGTTGCGACTGCTGAGCAAGGCGCTCGAAGACAGTTTGAACGGTGTGCTGATCAGCCGGGCCGACGACAAGCAGGGGCGCATCGAATACGCGAATCCCGCGGTGACGGCGATGCTCGGCTATACGAGCGAGGAACTGATCGGGATGAGAGGCGAAGCGCTCGCCGATGTCGAGGATGTCGCCGAAATGCGCGCCATGCTGGCCCAGACCGGCCAGTACCGCAAGCTCGTGCATCTCAGGAGCAAGTCGGGCGAGCGGGTTGGCGTGCAGATGTGCATCTCGTCCGTGGTCGACGACGTGACCGAGCCGGCCTATTACGTCTGCGTGCTCAACGACGTCAGCGAGCTGCTGGCCTCGCGCGAACGCCTGCGCCAGCAGGCCAAGATCGATACACTGACGCACCTGCCCAATCGCAACGAACTGCTCGAGCGGCTCGATGCGATGCTTGTGGAAGCCGCGCGGGAGAACACCACCTGTGCCGTGCTGTTCCTCGATCTCGATCATTTCAAGTTCATCAACGACACGCTCGGCCACGCGACGGGCGATGCCCTGCTGCGCGACGTTTCATCGCACCTGCGCAAGCGGTTGCCGCGCGACGTGCTGATCGCGCGCTACGGCGGCGACGAGTTCGTGATCGCAGTCTGCGGCTACGACGTGGCGCAGATCGAGACCTTGTGCCGAGACGTGCTCGACGCGATTGGCGAGCCGGTTTTCAGCGGCACGAGCGAGCTGCACGTGGATGGCAGTATCGGCGTCGCCCTGTGTCCGAGCCATGCGCGCTCGGCATCAGACCTGCTGCGTTGCGCGGATGCCGCGATGTACCTCGCCAAGGCCGACGGCCGCAACTGCACGCGTTTTTTCGAGCCGGCCCTGGGCCGCGAGATCGAGGCGCGGCTCGGCATGTCGAATCAGTTGCGCCGCGCGCTCGCCGAGCGCGAACTCTATCTGGTCTATCAGCCGCAGTATTCCCTGTCGACCCATCAGCTGACCGGGATCGAGGCACTGGTGCGCTGGCGTGACGCGCACGGGCATCTGTATATGCCGTCCGAGTTCATCCCGATTGCCGAGCAGCACGGCCTGATCGGCCGGCTCGGCGAATATGTGCTCAACGAGGCGCTTGCCCAGCTCGCGGCGTGGCGCGCGGCGAGCCTGCCGCTCGTGGCGGTGTCGGTCAACGTCGCGCCCCAGCAATTCGCGAGCGGCGACTTCGTGTCGACCGTGCTCGAATGCCTTGCCCGTCACCAGATCGAGCCGCACTGGCTCGAACTCGAGATTACCGAGAACTCGCTGGTCCAGAACGCGAGCCGCACGCTCGCCCAGTTGCAAACCTTGCGCAGCTACGGAATCCGGATCGCGATCGACGATTTCGGCACGGGATACTCGAGTCTGTCATACCTCGATACCTATGAGATCGACCGGCTCAAGATCGACCGGTCCTTTGTCAGCGAGCTCGAGACCCGCACCTCGCGCGCGGGCATCGTGCGGGGGGTCATCATGCTCGCCAAAGGGCTCGGCTACGGCGTCGTGGCCGAAGGCGTCGAGACCACCGGCCAGCTTGCGATGCTGCGTGCAAGCGGCTGTGGTTACGCACAGGGCTACCTGTTCTCCAAGCCGTTGCTGCCCGACCAGATCGTCCCGCTGCTGCGCGCGCCGTTTCGTTCGCCTGCCGGTACGACGGCCAGCAGCGAAGCGCCGGAATTGTTTCGTTTCGACGTCTGATGGTGCGCTTCGCCACCTGATCTTTCCCGTTCGATCGTTTCCTTTCAAACCCGCTCGTCGCTTATCATTTCGCTTGTCTTGCCCGGGGGTCACAAACCGCCGCGGCAACTCGGGACGAACCGTCCCGCCCTGACCGCGCAGGAGATACGAGCATGATGGTTGTCCGCAATGCCCGTCAGTCCGACCTCGAGGCCGTGCTGTCACTCGCCAACGAAACCGGGCCCGGGCTGACGACGCTCAAGCCGGACCGCGCCGCTCTCGGCGCACGCATCGATCGCGCGCTGCGCACCGTGCGCGGCGAGGCCAAGCTGTTCGAGCAGGGTTATCTGTTCGTCATGGAAGACAGCACGAACGGCGACATCGTCGGCGTCTGCGGGCTCGAAGCGTCGGTCGGCCTCGAGCTGCCGTTTTATAACTATCGCGTGAGCACGGTGGTCCATGCGAGCAAGGAGCTCAACGTCTGGTCGCGGACCTCGCTGCTGACGATTTCCCACGACCTGACGGGCTATGCCGAACTCTGCTCCTTGTTTCTGAGCCCGCGTGCGCGCGCGAGCGGAGCGGGGGGCTTGCTGTCGCGCTCGCGTTTCATGTTCATTGCGCAGTTTCAGGAACGCTTCCCCCAGCGGATCTGCGCCGAGATGCGCGGCTATTTCGACGAGCACGGCGAGTCGCCGTTCTGGCGGGCCCTCGGCTCGCATTTCTACCAGATCGATTTCAATGCGGCCGACTATTTGAGCGCGCAAGGCAAGAAGGCGTTCATCGCCGAGCTCATGCCGCGCCATCCCGTCTATGTCCAGCTGTTGCCCGAAGCCGCGCAGGCGAGCATCGGCGTGACGCATGCCGATACCTTGCCGGCCAGGCGCATGCTCGAATCCGAGGGGCTGCGCTACGAGAACCACGTCGATATCTTCGACGCGGGGCCGGTCCTCGAATGCCACGTCTCCGATTTGCGGACGGTGCGCGCGAGCCGCGTGTTGCGGGTCGGCGCGGTCGATGAAGACACGAGCGAACTGCGCTGCCTCGTCTCGAATCTGGCGCTTGTCGAGTTTCGCGTGATCGCCGTGTCCGCGCGCACGGATGGTTCGTCCATTGCATTGAGCGCCGCGCAGGCCGCGGCGCTCAATGTCAGCCTGGGTGGCGAAGTCCGCGTGCTGGCTCAGGCGACACCGGCAGCCACGGCAGCGGGACTTCATTCCTGACACGGATCTGAAACAGCTTCTGGAACAGATAATGCAAGCTACGAGGACTCAGCTGGAGCGGACGGGGGCCCCGGTGCCGACCGCGTTCGAAGCGAATTTCGATGGGCTCGTCGGTCCGACGCACAACTATGCGGGACTGTCGTTCGGCAACGTCGCGTCTCAATCGAACGAGAAGCGTATCGCGAATCCGAAGCAGGCGGCCCTGCAGGGCCTTCACAAGATGAAAGCGCTCGCCGATCTCGGTTACCGGCAGGCCGTGTTGCCGCCGCACGAGCGTCCATCGGTCAGCCTGTTGCGAACGCTGGGTTTCGGAGGAGGCAGCGGCAGCAATGGCGGCGACGCGGAGGTGATTCGCCGCGCGGCGGCCGAGGCACCCGAACTGCTAGCGGCCGCGAGCTCAGCCTCGGCGATGTGGGCGGCGAATGCGGCCACGGTCAGTCCATCGGCCGATACGGCCGACGGGCGCGTGCATTTCACGCCGGCCAATCTTGCATTCAATCTCCATCGTTCCATCGAACACCGCACGACACAGCGGCTGCTCGCGGCACTGTTTCCGTCCGAACGGCATTTCGCGGTTCATCCGGCCTTGCCCGGAACGCCTGTGCTGGGCGATGAAGGCGCGGCGAACCACACGCGTTTCTGCGGACCCTATGGGGCGCGCGGTGTCGAGTTCTTTGTGTACGGACGCCGTGCCTATGGCGGGGGCATTGCGCCATCGCGCTATCCGGCTCGGCAGACCTTGGAGGCCAGTCAGGCGATCGCACGCAGACACGGCCTGTCCACCAGCGCGACGGTGTTTGCGCAGCAGCGTCCGGATGTGATCGATGCGGGGGTGTTTCACAACGACGTAATCGCGGTCGGCAACCAGCAGGTGTTGTTCTGCCATGAGCGTGCGTTCGTCGAGCAAGCATCGGTCTACGAAGTCTTGCGCGAGAAGCTGGCCCGGCACGGCGCGACGCTGCAGGTGGTCGAGGTGCCGGATGCCGAGGTGAGCGTCGGCGACGCGGTGTCTTCCTACCTGTTCAACAGTCAGCTACTTGCGCGTGCCGATGGTCGCCAGTTGCTGGTCGTGCCGCAGGAATGCATGGAGAACCCGAGCGTTGCCGCCTGGCTCGAACGATTGAGAGACGCGGACGGTCCGATTGCCGGACAGCGCGTATTCGATCTGCGCGAGAGCATGCGCAATGGCGGTGGCCCCGCCTGCCTTCGCTTGCGCGTGGCCCTGAACGACGCTGAAATCGCCGCCGTCGCACCGTCGGTCTGGATGAACGATGCGCTGCATGCCGTGTTGAGTGCGTGGGTCGAACGACACTATCGCGACAGGCTCGGCGTCGATGACCTTGCCGATCCGCAGTTGCTCGTCGAGTCGCGCACGGCGCTCGACGAACTGACCACGCTGCTGGGTATCGGCCCTGTCTACGAGTTCCAGCTGGCGTGACTACAGCACTGCCACCATCCCGTCCGTGCGGGGCTCCGTGCCGCCGCACAGCACGCCGGTTTGGGGATCGCGCAGGATGATCTGGCCGCGACCATAGTCGGTCGAATGATGATCGACGTAGACATCGTGGCCGCGTGCCGCCATCTCGTGAACACGCGAATTCGGGTAGGCCTGCTCGAAGCCGAAACGACGTTTGCCGAACCATTGCCAGCGCGGCGCGTCGAGCGCGGCTTGCGGATTGAGTCCGAAATCGATCATGTTCATCAGTACCTGCACATGCCCTTGCGGCTGCATGAAGGCGCCCATCACGCCGAACGGTCCGAGCGCCTCGCCGTTGCGCGTCAGGAAGCCCGGAATAATCGTGTGGTAGGGCTTCTTGCCCGGCGCGTAGGCATTGTGATGTCCGGGATCGAGGCTGAAACCCGCTCCGCGGTTCTGCAGCACGATCCCCGTGCCCGGCACGATCATCGCCGAGCCGAAGTCACGGTAGTGGCTCTGGATATACGAGACCATATTGCCATCGCTGTCCGCGGTCGACAGATAGACCGTGCCCCCCGGTACCGGTTCGCCGTGGGCCGGATCGCCCGCCTGCGCGCCGATCAGCGCACGGCGCCGCGCCGCGTAGTCGTCGCTGAGCAGCGCCTCGAGCGGCATCTTCATCCGATGATGTTCAGTGATGTAATGCTGGCCGTCCGCGAAGGCGAGCTTGATGGCTTCGAGCTGGCGATGCAGCGTCAGCGGATCGTCGCGCCCGCGCAGGTCGTCAAAGCCCTTGAGGATATTCAGTGCAAGCAGGGCGACGAGGCCCTGGCCGTTCGGCGGGATCTCCCAGACCTGATAGCCCCGGTAGTCGATCGAAATCGGCTTGACCCATTCGGGCTCGTAGCTCGCGAGATCGCTGGCGCGCAGGTAGCCGCCGGTCTTTTGCGAGAAGGCGTCGATCGCGCGGGCCAGTTCGCCGCGATAGAAGCTTTCGCATTCGGTTGCCGCCAGCTCTTCGAGCGTGCGGGCCTGCTCTTCCCAGCGATGGACTTCGCCAGGCAGTGGCGCCTGACCGTCCGGTGCGAATACGTCGAACCAGCGTTGCGCGATCTCGTCGCCCGCGGCCTTGCGCAGGGTGTCGCCGCTACGGAACGCCTGCTCTGACTTCTGCCAGAGCTGACTGATCACCGGCGTGACCGCAAAGCCGTCGCGCGCCAGCGCGATCGCCGGCGCGAGCAACTCCTTGAACGGCAGTTTGCCGAAACGGCGTGACAGCGTCGCCCAGGAAGCGGGGCAGCCGGGCACCGTGACCGGCGTCCAGCCGTGTAGCGGCATCGTCTCATGACCTGCACTGCGAATGTGTTCGAGCGTGAGGCCGGCCGGTGCCGGACCGCTCGCATTGAGCCCGTGCAATTCGCCCGTGCCGGTCAGCGGGTCGCGGATCCAGACCAGTGCGAAGGCATCGCCGCCGATGCTGCAACTGGTCGGCTCGACGACCGTGAGGGCGGCCGCGGTCGCGATGGCCGCATCGATCGCATTGCCGCCGCGCGCGAGCATGTCGCGCCCGATCTGGGCGGCCACCGGCTGCGAAGCCGCGACCATGCCGCCGCGGCCGTAGACCACGCTGCGACGGGAGGGGTAGGGGGAATGGTGCGAAAAAGCGGCCAGCATGGTAACGACGAACCTCGTGAATGGCAGGAAGAGATGACCGATACATTAACTGATATCGCGCGAAGCAGTGCGCAACCGCGATTCCCGTGATATCCGCGGCACTCCGACATGCGCCCCGATGTTTAGCGCGCGCCGGAATCCGGCTTGCGCCTGCCGTGCGGCGCGGTTATAAATCGCGAGTGTTCGCTGCCTCGGCACGGGGGCTCGGGCATACGGAGGTGTCGACATCTACGCCGCAGCCGGCAGGCATCGCGCGTCATGCGTCACCGATGTCATTCGTCGCAGCAGCGTTTCTGTGGCCGTTGGTCAACCTTCATTTCTCTGCGAGAAAGCCATGGATCTGGAAACCATTCGCGTATTCCTGATGACCCGCGGGATCGACTTCGGCATCAAAGTCGTCGCCGCCATCGTGTTGTGGATCATCGGTCGCTGGGTCATCGGCATTCTGATCGGACTCATGCGCAAGATGCTGGCGCGTAACGGCCGCGTCGACCCCACGCTTGCGCATTACCTCGGCTCGATCATTGCGGGCTTGCTGACGCTGTTGCTGGTGCTGGCGATCCTCCAGGTGTTCGGAATCCAGACGACATCGTTCGCCGCCTTGCTGGCCGGCCTCGGCCTGGCGATCGGCGCTGCCTGGGGCGGGCTGCTCGCGCACTTCGCGGCGGGCCTGTTCCTGCAGGTGCTCAGGCCGTTCAAGGTCGGCGACTTCGTGACCGGGGGCGGTGTGACCGGCACCGTGACCGAGATCGGCCTGTTCGGCACGACCTTGCTCACGCCCGACAACGTGACCACGATCATCGGCAACAACAAGATCTTCGCGGACACGATCTCGAACTACAGCGCACAGCCCTATCGGCGCGTCGAGCTGACCGCCAAGATCGCCAATGGCGTCGACCCGATCGATGCGATCGCGCGCCTCAAGCAGGCGATCGGCGAGATTCCGAACGTCAAGCCCACGCCCGCGCCCGACGTCGAGATCCTGTCGTTCACGCCTGAAGGTCCGTTGCTCGCCGTGCGTCCGTATGCGGACAATGCGAACTACTGGCAGGTCTACTTCGATACGAATCGCACCATCATCGAGACCTTCTCCAAGGCGGGCTACCCGACGCCCGAGACCCCGCTGGTGCGACGCCAGGCCTGAAAGGAAAGGACCTTCGCGCGTCACGCGTGCGGCGTAAGATCAAGGCTTTTCCTCCCCGCGATGACGATGACCGACACTCCGGCGCAGTCCCGATCGTTGAACATCATGTTGTGGGTGGTCGCGGTCGGGTTCTTCATGCAGACGCTCGACTCGACGATCGTCAACACCGCGCTACCGCCGATTGCCCGGAGTCTGGGCGAGAGTCCGCTAAGGATGCAGTCGGTCATCATCGGCTATTCGCTGACGATGGCCGTCGTGATCCCCGCGTCGGGCTGGCTCGCGGATCGTTTCGGCACGCGGCGGATTTTCCAGACGGCGATCGTGTTGTTCGTGCTCGGCTCGATCCTGTGCGCCGCGGCCCATTCGCTCGAGTTCCTGGTCTGCGCGCGCGTCGTCCAGGGCGTTGGCGGAGCGATGCTGCTGCCGGTCGGCCGGCTGGCCGTGCTGCGTACCTTCGCGCCGGAGCGTTATCTCCAGGCCCTGAGCTTTGTCGCGATACCGGGCATGATCGGCCCGCTGATCGGCCCGACCCTCGGCGGATGGCTCACCGAGACGTTCTCGTGGCACTGGGTGTTCCTGATCAATGTGCCCGTCGGTATCGCTGGCGGGATTGCGACGATCCTCTACATGCCGAACAGCAAGATCAGCGGGCTCGGCCGCTTCGACATGAGCGGGTATCTGCTGCTCGCCCTGTTCATGGTCGCGATTTCGTTTTCGCTCGACGGGCTCGCGGAACTGGGCTTCGAACACGCGACTGTCCTGATGCTGCTCATTGCGAGTCTTGCCTTGCTGGTGGCTTACGGTCTGCATGCGACACGCAAGCCCGAGCCGCTGTTCTCGCTCGAGCTCTTCAGGATTCATACTTTCAGCGTCGGTCTGCTCGGCAACCTGTTCGCGCGGATCGGCAACGGCGGCATGCCGTTTCTGATTCCACTCGTGTTGCAAGTCTGCCTTGGCTATTCACCGATCGAGGCAGGCCTGATGATGCTGCCGACAACCTTCGCGGGCATGTTGTCCAAGCGTCTTGCGACGAACCTGATCGAACGGCACGGCTATCGCCGCGTGCTGGTCGGAAATACCTTCTTCGTCGGTGTGATGATTGCCTCGTTCGCGCTGATCTCGCCGAACCTGCCGATCTGGCTGCTGGTGATTCAGCTTGCCTTGTTCGGCGCGGCGAATTCGATCCAGTTCACCGGCATGAACACCATCACGCTCAAGGACCTCGGACGTGCGGGTGCGAGCAGCGGCAACAGCCTGCTGTCGATGGTCCAGATGCTGTCAATGAGTCTCGCGGTGACGTCGGCGGGTGCCTTGCTGCAGACTTTTCAGAATCATCTCGGCCAGCAACAGAATCTTGCGGGTGCATTGCCAGCCTTTCATGCAACCTTCATCTGCGTGGGCGTGATCACGTCCGCATCGGCCTGGATTTTTCTGCAACTTTCCCCCGAGAGAACGCAGGCCGCGAGAGTCGAGCCGGCAAGCGAACTGTAAGCGGGCGGCGCTAGGGAATACGGCGTCTTGCCAAGCATTCGAGAGGGGCCGATTATGTTGGGTCCAATCCTATCCGGCCCGCAACATGACTGTCGATGCACACGATGACGATCCGCTGATCCGGCGTTCCTACTACGAAGCCACTGTCACGCGGCCGGCCGCGGACATGCCTTTGCAGGGGGCGGCGCGGGCTGACGTTTGTGTGATCGGCGCGGGCTTTTCGGGCTTGTCGGCAGCGCTCGATTTGCGTGCGCGAGGCTTCTCGGTGACCCTCGTCGATGCGCACGAGCCTGGCTGGGGTGCATCGGGGCGCAATGGCGGTCAGGTTCTCGTGGGCTTTGCGAAAGACGATCCGCTCGTCGATCAGCTCGGCGACGACGCCATGCGCGCGTGGCGGCTTTCGGTGGAGGGTGTCGGCTTGCTGCGCGAGCGGATTGCGAAGTACTCGATCGACTGCGATTTCACCCCCGGTTACCTGACCGTGGCGACACGTTCGAAGCGCGTCCCCGAATTGCGCGCATGGATGGACATGGTCGAGCAGCGCTTCGCTTATCCGCATCTGAGCTGGATCGACGACGCGCATGACCGCATCGATTCGGACCGCTATCTGAGCGGCGTTCACGACAGCTTTTCGGGTCATGTGCATCCGCTCAAGTATTGTCTCGGATTGGCCGCCGCTGCCCGGCGCGCGGGGGTCAGCATTCATGCGCATAGTCGCGTGACCCGCATCGTCGAGGGAGCGAAACCGGTCGTCGAAACTGTGCAGGGCAGCGTGCAGTGCGATTTTGTCGTGGTGGCGGGGAATGCGAGCATCGGACGCGTGCTGCCGAGAGTTCATGACCGGATCGCACCGATCGGCTCCTTCATCATCGCGACCGAGCGAATGGATGCCGAGCGTGCGTCAAGCCTGGTCCGCGATCGTGCGGCGGTGTGCGACAACAATTTCTTTCTCGACTACTTCCGTGTTTCGAGCGACGACCGGCTGCTGTTCGGCGGTCGTGCGACGACTGCATTCATGGATCCCCAGGCCGTTGCACCCGCCTTGCGCGAGCGCATGCTTGCGGTCTATCCACAGCTTGGCGACGTGAAGGTCGAGTATGCATGGGGCGGCTATGTCGATGTCACGCGTAACCGTGCGCCCGATTTCGGGCGTATCGCGCCGAACATCTATTACCTGCAGGGATTTTCGGGGCACGGCGTCGCGCTGACGGGAATCGCCGGGCGCATCGCCGCCGAGGCGATCGCAGGGCAGGCGGGCAACTTCGATCTGTTCGCCCGCATCAAACACCGGCGCTTTCCGGGGGGCGAGGCGTTGCGTCGTCCGGTGCTCGAGCTCGGCTTCCTATATCACCGGATGAAAGAGATGTTTGGGACGTAGGGGAAGGCATTGCGCGATCGGCAGGCCGCCTCGTCTCGTGGCGGCGCGGAGTCCCGATTCTGCCAATGAGTGAGTGCCCGTTAAAGGTATCCATTGGCGATACCTATCGGACACGCAGCTTCCGACAGGGGCGCGCTTCGGCGTCAAGCCCTCGTCATCTCGTGTTCAGCAGCAAGCGCAAGAAAGGCGGAGCGGGACAGGCGACGCGCGCGGGCGAATGCATCGATCTGCTGCACCAGTCGCTCGGGAAGACTGATGTTCAGCCGAACCGCTTTCATATTGACTCTGGAGAGATCGATATCGATCAGCATCCAGAATCCACTTTGGTACTCAGGCGCCTTCATGAGAACGCCGACCGCGGACGGTTGGGGTACTGGTTCCCCGTCGGCGAAGTGGGCCTCGACCGCTTCCTGCGCGCTTGTCGTGATGTTCTGCTCGTCGTCCGCTGCCGAAAAGCAGCCGGGAAAATCCGGAAACTGGATGCCGAAGGCGTGACCTTCGTCGCCGGAATGAATGTAAGCCGGATAGAGCATCGCGCCCTCCTTAGTGAATGCCTGCTTGTTTAAGAATGCTTCGCACCGTACCGATTGGCAGATCTTTTCGTGGGTGAGGCACCGTCACCTTGCCGGGCCTGTCTGGGTGCTTGAACTACTGGTGTGAACCACGGTATGGACCAGAACCCACCCCATCGCCTTGAGTTGCTTGACAAGATTCGCGCTGTTCACGTGTGTAATATTACACAAAAACACAAGATTACACAACAGTACATCGGCTCGCTTTCACGAAACGGTCATGGGCGGACAGCCGAATAGGCTACGATGACTCTATGGCGCTCAACTTCCCCAATCCCAGTCGCAGTTACGATGCTTCCAGACACTGTGTATGTTTCTGGGGCTATGACAATTCGCGCGAAATCGCCTTCCTGATCGACGATGCGGTGACCCTGAAACTGGGTGGCGTGACAGGCTCCGATGAACCCGCGGTGCTGGCGGCTTTCGACACCCATCGGGACGAGATCCTGCAGCTTGCCAAGAAGGCGTACGGCGGCGGTCCGCAGTGCCGGTACATCATCTCCTGAACGTGGCGCCCCGCTCGGGGCGCCAGAAGTCGACGCCCTGGGGATGAGGCGGCGTTTTTATTTCTCGAACATGTTTCCCTGCGCGCAAGATGCGTATTGCGCCTTCCATGCGGACGTGAAAATGGCGCACAGGGTTCGCTGTGCGCCTTGGTGACTCACCCATATCGGATGCGCTGGCTTTACACGCCGCCGATGCACCAGTACTTGATCGCCAGATAGTCCTCGATCCCGTACTTCGACCCTTCACGACCCATGCCCGATTGCTTGACGCCGCCGAACGGCGCGACTTCATTCGAGATCAGACCGGTATTGATGCCGACCATGCCGTATTCGAGCGCTTCAGCTACGCGCATGACGCGTCCGATATCGCGGCTGTAGAAGTAGGCGGCCAGGCCGAATTCGGTTGCGTTGGCCATCTCGACGGCCTCGGCGTCCGTGCTGAAGCGGAACAGCGGCGAAACCGGGCCAAACGTTTCTTCAGTCGCGAACTTCATCGATTGCGTCACACCTGTGATGACAGTCGGTTCGTAGAAGGTGCCGCCAAGCGCATGAAGCTTGCCGCCCGTGACGACTTTGGCGCCGTGCTCGAGCGCATCGCTTACATGGCGCTCGACTTTGTCGATCGCCGCATCATTGATCAGCGGTCCGATCGTGACCCCTGTTTCAAAGCCATTGCCGATCGAAAGCTTCGATACCGCTGCCGCGAGCTTGGCCGCAAACGCGTCGTACACGGCATCGTGCACATAAAAGCGATTGGTGCAGACGCAGGTCTGGCCCGCGTTGCGATACTTGGATGCGACCGCCCCTTCGACGGCCGCGTCGAGGTCGGCATCGTCGAACACGAGAAACGGCGCATTGCCGCCGAGTTCGAGCGAGAGCTTCTTGAGCGTCGGCGCGCACTGTTCCATCAGCAGGCGGCCGACCGGCGTCGAGCCCGTGAACGACAGTTTCTTGACGATCGGATTCGAGGTCATTTCGGCGCCGATCGTCTTCGGATTGCCCGTGACAATGTTCAGCACGCCGGCCGGTACGCCGGCGCGCTCGGCCAGCACCGCAAGGGCGAACGCGGACAGCGGCGTCGCCTCGGCGGGCTTGACGACGATCGTGCACCCGGCCGCGAGCGCGGGCGCGACCTTGCGGGTGATCATCGCGGCAGGGAAGTTCCAAGGCGTGATCGCGGCACAGACGCCGATCGGCTCGCGAGTGACGATCAGCCGCTTGTCGACGGTCGGCGAAGGAATCGTATCGCCATAGATGCGTTTGGCTTCCTCGCCGAACCATTCGAGAAACGACGCCGCATAGGCGATTTCGCCCTTGGCCTCGGCGAGCGGCTTGCCCTGTTCGGCCGTCATGATCCGCGCAAGATCGTCGGCATTTTCGAGCATGAGGTCGCGCCATTTTCGCAGAATCGCCGAGCGTCTTGCGGCGGGCAGGGCGCGCCAGGCGGGACCGGCCTTCGCGGCGGCGTCGATCGCGCGGCGCGTCTCGGTGGCACCGAGCTTCGGCACGCTGGCAAGCAGTACGCGGCGCGCGGGATCGTTGACCTCGAACGAGGCTTTGTCATCGGCGTCGATCCACTGGCCGTCCACATAAGCCTGGACGCGAAACAGGTCGGGGTCCTTCAGAGACAAGAAAGCATGATCACGGTGCATGATGGTTTCCATTCAGTTCCGGTGCGGCGGCATGACGATGCCGCGTGAGACGATGCGATAGGGCACAAGCCGGGAAAGGCGTTGCGCCGCGTGGCGCATCTCCGCCCACGGGCACTTAGCGCAGACGCAGCAAGGTTGATTTGAGTTCGGTGTATTTCTCGAGCGCATGCAGCGACTTGTCGCGGCCGTTGCCCGATTGCTTGTAACCGCCGAACGGGAAGTTCATGTCGCCGCCTTCGTCATAGCAATTGACCCAGACGGTCCCCGCGCGCAGCCGGCGCGAGACTTCATGCGCGGTCGTCAGGTTCGAGGTCCAGACCGCGGCGGCAAGCCCATATTCACTGTCGTTCGCGATGCGGATCGCTTCGTCGACCGAGTCGAAGGTCAGCACCGAGAGCACGGGTCCGAAGATTTCCTCGCGGGCGATCCGTGCCGCGGGGTCCGTGACGTCGAAAACCGTCGGCTCGATGTAGTAGCCGCCGCTGTCCTCCAGCGCCCGCGAGCCGCCGCACAGCAGGGTCGCTTGCTGACGGCCGGATTCGATATACGACAGCACGCGCTCGAGCTGGATCGTGTCGACGATCGCGCCCATCGAGGTCGACGGATCGAGCGGGTCACCGGGCCGATAGCTTGCGGCCGCGGCCAGTAGCTTCTCGATGAACACGTCCTTGATGTCGCGATGCACGAGCAGGCGGGAGCCGGCCGTGCACATTTCACCCATATTGTAGAAAATCGCACTCGCAGCGGACGACGCGGCGCGATCGAGATCGGGACAGTCGGGCAGTACGATGTTCGGCGACTTGCCGCCGAGCTCGAGCCACACGCGCTTGAGATTGGATTGCCCCGCGCATTGCATGATCTGCTTGCCGACCGCGGTCGAGCCCGTGAACGCAAGGCAGTCCACGTCCATATGCAGCGCGAGCAGTTTGCCGGTTGCGCCGAAGCCGGGCACGACGTTGAACACGCCGGCCGGCATGCCGGCCTCGAGCGCAAGCTGCGCGACACGGATCGCCGTGAGCGGCGATTTCTCGGAGGGCTTGAGCACGACGCTGTTGCCGGCCGCGAGCGCGGGCGCGAATTTCCACGAGGCCATCAGCAGAGGGAAATTCCAGGGCACGACCGCCGCGACCACCCCGATCGGCTCGCGAGTCACGAGGCCGACCAGATGATGGTCGACGGGTGCGACTTCGCCCCCGACCTTGTCGATCGCCTCGGCGAACCACTCGATGCAATAGATTGCGCCCGGAATATCGACACTCGTCGTATCGCCGATCGGCTTGCCGGCATCAAGCGTTTCGAGCACCGAGAGTTCATCGGCATGATCGCGCAGCAGGGCGGCCCAGCGCAGCATCGCCGCCTTGCGCTTGCGCGGATTGAGGCCGGCCCAGACACCCTGCTCGAAACTGCGCCGCGCGGCGCTCACCGCACGGTCGATATCCGCCTCGCCGCAGTCCGCGACTTGCGCGAGCACCTTGCCGTCGATCGGGCTCACGCAGTCGAAGGTCTTGCCATCGGCCGCGTCGACGGACTGACCGTCGATCAGCGCGCGCGCATCGATTTTCAGCGAACCTGCGAAGGTTTTCCAGTACTGCACGTCTTTGACGGTCTTCGTATCCATTGGACCTCCAGGGGTCGAGTAGGGTGTCGGCAGCGCTCAGAAAGTCGGGGGCGAGTTCGCTGAAACGATCTCGCAGGGCTCCGACTCGCTCAGATTGCGAAAGCGGTGCGCGAGCTTGCTTTCGAAGTAATAGGCATCGCCGGGCCGCAGTATCCAACTCTGCCCGTCGACGGTCAGTTCGATCTCGCCGCGCACGACCACACCCCCTTCCTGGCCGGCGTGCTCGAGCGCTTCGGGGCCGGTATCGGCACGCGGCTCATAGACCTCGCGCATGATGCACATATTGCGGTCCTTGGTGCCCGAGCCGACGAGCAGGAGCTGGATCGTCTCATTACCCAGATTGGGGAGTGTGTCGCCACTGAACACGACACATTTGTTCTCGTCGAGTTCGAAGGTGAAGAACTCGGCAAGACTCATCGGGATGCATTCGAGCAGTTTCTTGAGCGAGCCGACTGAGGGGCTCACCCGGTTTTGCTCGATCAGCGAGATCGTCCCATTGGTGACCCCGGCGCGCTTGGCAAGTTCGCGCTGCGATAGACCGTTCTTCTTGCGGATATATTGCAACCGCGCGGCGACTTCCACGGACATCCTGGCTCCCGGCAGTGCCTGTCGAGCATATCGAACGACCGCGAAGCGCCGCTCTGGGTGTTGAAAAAAATAAGCACGCGCCGGCAAATCACGCATGCAAGTACGTTTATTCTAAGCAGAGGCGATCGCTCCATGGTCTTAGGGTAATCCCTATTCATATAAGGGTAATAATGGCTACCACCCGAATTTTGGCTCGACTATGCTTGTGTCGTCGGTGCAGCAAGAAGAGTTCCTCGCGTGTCGCTGCATGACGACTTCGACGTAAGCGTAGCGTAATCTTAAACACTTGCGATACCCGCCGGCAGCCGTGATTGCCCTGTGCGTTGAATATACTTAACGAAAGACATTCCTAAAGAGTGCATCGTGAGAGTCCGAGGTCCTTTGCTGAGGTGGGAGCGCCAGACGTTTGGCGGACACCTGCGGTCCGCATCGCGCTCCACCATTGACAATGCCGAGTTCCTGACCGGCACGCACTACGTATCGGCCATGTGCCGGTTTGCTTCGATCTTCGCGATTCTGTCGCGTCGTTCGGTGCGCCGTCACAATTCGATTCATGCTCGCGCGTTCATCGCCGTGCATTGCGACGAAGTCGCTTCTCTGCTGCCGTAGTTTTCTTCTCGCTTGCCCCGCTGTCAGGCCGGGCGGCGACGACTCCCACTCGTCGACACAGCGCCCACTGGAGGTTTTCCGTGGGTGCCGCGCGCGGCCGGCCGCACGACGTGCGCGTTCATGGCGCACGATCGCGACAAAAAAGCACGCTGCATTGCTGCACCGTCTTTTCGTCTTTCTGAAGCTTTTTAGAGCAGGTTGTCCAAGGTCATGGCACGTCAACCCATCGTCGGCATTTGCGCCGACCGCAAAGTGATCGGGCATCACGCCTCGCATGCCGTCGGCGAGAAGTACATCGCCGCCGTGGTCGGCGGCGCGGATGCTTTTGCCGTGCTGCTGCCGGTGCTCGACACGCCGCAGTCGATCGAGCGCACGCTCGGGCTGGTCGATGGGCTGGTCTTCCCGGGCAGCTACTCAAATGTCGAGCCGCATCGCTATGGCGGCACGCCGAGCATGCCCGGCACGCTGCACGATCCGCACCGCGACGCAACCGCGCTACCGCTGATCGATGCGGCGATCGCGGCCGGCGTGCCCGTGCTGGCGATCTGCCGTGGCTTTCAGGAAATGAATGTGGTGCGCTCGGGCAGCCTGCACCAACAGGTTCACGCGGTCGACGGTCTGCACGACCACCGCGAGAACCCGAACGATCCACTCGACAGGCAATACGCGCCGTCGCATCCGGTTCAGGTCGTCCCGGGCGGGATCCTGCACCAAATCAGCGGCGCGCTCCAGATTCAGGTGAATTCACTGCACGGCCAGGGCGTAGAGCGGCTCGGCAACGGCCTCACGGTCGAGGCAATCGCGGCCGACGGGCTGATCGAGGCGTTCAGCGTGACGGATGCGCCGACCTTCGCGTTTGCCGTGCAATGGCACCCGGAGTGGAGATATGCGCAAGACACGGTGTCTAGCGCGATGTTCGCCGCCTTTGGCGAAGCCTGTCGAAAGCGGAGCGCGGTACGTCCGACATCACACGGGTGAGCGTCACCCGTTGCACGCCGGCGCACCGCGTCCCGACTCAGCGAGAACGATCATGCAAAGCATTGATGAGTTTCTGAAAAAACACCGGATCACCGAAGTCGAAGCCGTGATCCCCGATATGGCTGGCGTCGCGCGCGGCAAGATCATTCCGCGCAGCAAGTTCGAAACGGGCGAGAACATGCGTCTGCCGCTCGCCGTGATGGTCCAGACCGTCACCGGCGATTATCCCGAAGACGGCACGCTAACCGGCGTGACCGATCCCGACATGATTTGCGTGCCCGATTCGTCGACCATGCGGCTCATTCCATGGGCCGTCGACCCGACCGCGCAGGTCATCCACGATTGCGTGCACTTCGACGGCACGCCGGTCGAGATCTCGCCGCGCTACGTGCTGCGTAAGGTGCTCGACCTCTACAAGGCAAAAGGCTGGAAGCCCGTGGTCGCGCCGGAACTCGAGTTCTATCTGGTCGACATGAACAAGGACCCCGATCTGCCGCTGACGCCGCCGGTCGGCCGTACGGGCCGTGCCGAAACGGGCGGGCAGAGCTATTCGATCGAGGCGGTCAACGAATTCGACCCGCTCTTCGAGGATATCTATGAGTATTGCGAACTGCAGGACCTTGAAGTCGACACGCTGATTCACGAAGTGGGCGCCGCGCAGATGGAAATCAACTTCCTGCACGGCGATCCGCTCGACCTCGCCGACCGCGTGTTCCTGTTCAAGCGCACCGTTCGCGAAGCGGCCCTGCGTCACAATATGTATGCGACCTTCATGGCCAAGCCCATGGAGAACGAACCGGGTTCGGCGATGCACATCCATCAGAGCGTGATCGATCTCGAGACCGGCAGGCCGTTGTTCACCGACGACAACGGGCAGCCGACCCCGTTCTTTTATGGCTACCTCGCCGGCCAGCAGGAATATGTGCCGAACCTGATGCCGATCTTCGCGCCTTATATCAATTCGTATCGGCGGCTGTCACGTTTCATGGCGGCGCCGATCAATGTGCAGTGGGGCTACGACAACCGCACGGTCGGTTTCCGCGTGCCGTATTCGACGCCGAATGCGCGCCGCATCGAAAACCGGATTCCGGGCGTCGATACGAACCCGTATCTCGCCATCGCCTCGACGCTGGCCGCGGGCTACCTGGGTATGACGCAACAGCTCAAGCCTTCCGAGCCACTCGCGAGCGACGGATATGGCCTGCCGTATCAGTTGCCGCGCAATCTCGAAGAGGGGATTCAGAAGATGGCCTCGTGCGAACCGATCGCCCGGGCTCTCGGCGAGAAGTTCGTCAAGGCTTTCCTGGCGCTCAAGGAAACCGAATACGAAGCGTTCTTCCGCGTCATCAGTTCGTGGGAACGCAAGCACTTGTTGCTGCACGTCTGAACCGTACGGAGACCACCATGACGTTTCGCAATGACCCCGCTCCGATCGTCGCGCCCGCCGCGGGCGTCGCAAGCCCGTCGCCGGCACCCGGCCAGGCGCCCGTGACCGCAGCCGCGCCGCGCGTGGCGCGCAGCACCGCCGAATACCGCGTGCTCGACGCGGCGCACCATCTTCACCCGTTCTCGGACATGGGCACGCTCAACCGTACGGGCAGCCGTGTGATCACGCGTGCCGAAGGCGTCTATCTGTGGGATTCCGAAGGCCACAAGATCATCGATGGCATGGCCGGCCTCTGGTGCGTGAACGTCGGCCATGCACGCAAGGAGCTCGCGGAAGCCGCCTATCGCCAGATGCTCGAATTGCCGTTCTATAACACATTCTTCAAGACAACCCATCCGCCGGTCATCGAACTCTCGGCGCTGCTCGCCGAAGTCACGCCGCCGGGCTTCAATCATTTCTTCTATTGCAATTCGGGCTCCGAAGGCAACGATACGGTGCTGCGCATCGTCTATCAGTACTGGCTCGTCAAGGGCCAGCCCTCGAAGAAATATGTGATCTCGCGGACCAATGGCTATCACGGTTCAACGATCGCCGGGGCCTCGCTCGGCGGCATGGGCTATATGCATGAGCAGATGCCCTCGAAGGTCGAACACATCGTGCATATCGACCAGCCGTACTGGTACGGCAACGGTGGCGATCTGTCGCCGGAGGCGTTCAGCCTGAACTGCGCGCGGCAACTCGAAGCGAAGATTCTCGAACTCGGCGCCGAAAATGTCGCCGCCTTTATCGGCGAGCCGTTTCAGGGAGCGGGTGGGGTGATTTTCCCGGCCTCGACCTACTGGCCGGAAATCGAGCGCATCTGCCGCAAGTACGACATCCTGCTCTGCGCGGACGAGGTGATCGGCGGCTTCGGCCGGACCGGCGAATGGTTCTCGCATGAATACTTCGGTTTCCAGCCGGACCTGCTGACGATGGCCAAGGGCCTGACCTCCGGGTATGTACCGATGGGCGCGGTCGGACTCCAGGATCACGTTGCCGCGGCGATCATCGAGAACGGGGAGTTCAATCACGGCCTCACGTATTCGGGGCATCCGGTTGCGGCGGCTGTTGCGGTCGCGAACCTGCGGCTGTTGCGCGAAGGCGGCATCGTCGAACGCGTGAAGACAGACATCGGCCCGTATTTCCAGAAGACCTTGCGCGCGGCGCTTGCCGACAGTCCACTGGTCGGCGATATCGCCGGCACGGGCCTCGTCGCGGGCATTCAACTCGCGCAGTACAAGGGCGATGCCCAGGGGCTCGGGCGCCAGCGCTTCGCCAACGGCGGTGAGGTCGGCACGATCTGCCGCGACTTCTGTTTTGAAAACGATCTCGTCATGCGCGCGACCGGCGACCGGATGCTGCTCTCGCCGCCGTTTGTCATCACGCACGAAGAAGTCGACGAGCTCGTTGGCAAGGCCCGGCGCGCGATTGATCTCACCGCGCAACGGATCGGAACTTGAGCGAGACACGAATGTTTTGTCGGCGTATTTTTCATTGAGCAGCAGATTTTTGAATCACCTTCGGCCGCCCCTGTCGCCCTAAAAAAATCAAGCGCAGAACGGCTCTTCAACCGCTAGGGGAAAACTTCTCATCATGAGCGCTTGTCATCTTCGCAGGACCCTGTTCGCGACGGCATGGATCGCGATGTCGTTGACCGGTTCGATGATCGCACCGGCGGCGCATGCCGCCGATACCACCCTGAATGTGTACAACTGGTCGGACTATATCGGCAAGGACACCATTCCGAATTTCGAGAAGGAAACCGGGATCCAGGTCAAGTACGACAACTACGACAGCGACGATACGCTGCAGGCAAAGATGCTGGCCGGTAGTTCGGGCTACGACATCGTCGTGCCGACCTCGACCTACATGGCCAAGCAGATCCAGGCCGGCATCTACCAAAAGCTCGACAAGTCGAAACTGCCGAACCTGAGCAACCTCGATCCGACGCTGATGAAGCTCGTCGCGCAGGCCGACCCGGGCAACCAGTACGGCGTGCCCTGGGCGTGGGGCACCGACGGTATCGGCTATAACGTCGAGGCCGTCAAGAAGGCGTTCGGCGACAATGCGCCGGTCGACAGCTGGGCGCTGCTATTCGACCCGGCGAACCTCTCGAAGCTCAAGGGTTGTGGCGTGTCGTTCCTCGATTCGGCGTCCGACCTGTTCCCGGCCGTGCTCCAGTATCTGCACAAGGACCCGAACAGCACCAATCCGGCCGACTACATGGCCGCGCTCGAAGTGCTCAAGAAAGTCCGCCCCTACATCACGCAGTTCAACTCCTCGGGCTACATCAACGATCTCGCGAACAACGACATCTGTGTCGCGTTCGGCTATTCGGGCGACGTGGGCATTGCGCGCCGCCGTGCGAGCGAAGCCAAGCGTTCGTACGAGATCAAATTCTCAAATCCGAAGGACGGCGGCCTGCTGTGGCTCGACGTCATGGTGATCCCGAAGGACGCGCCGCATCCTGAAGCCGCGTTGAAGTGGATCAACTATATCGAGCAGCCGAAGGTCAGCGCGGGTATCACCAACGAGGTGTTCTATCCGACCGCGAATGCGGCGTCGAAGCAGTTCATCGATCCTGTCACGGCCAACGACACCAATGTGTTCCCGCCGCCCGAAGTCATGAACAAGCTGACCGTCATGAAGCCCGTGCCTTCGGACATCCTTCGTCTCGAAAACCGTCTGTGGGCCGAACTGAAGACGGGCCGCTGAGCACACGGGCTATTGTCCCGAGTGTCTGAGCGCTAAGAGGCCGCTGGGTGCGAGAGCATGTACGTAGCACATGAGAACACATAGCGGCACGTGAGCGATGCGCAGGGGCGCCCAGCGACATTTCGTGCAGGGCCCGGTTTTACGATCACGCATGTCGGTTTCACCGGCTGGCCATCAAGCCGGTGAAACCCGCAGGAATTGCGGCGCCCTCCGGTGCACGCAATGGGGCTTTGCACGCTAAATTTTTAAAAAGGGTTGTCTGATGAACTTCTCCCTGCCCGCGGGCATATTGAAGACCGGCGCACGTGCCGATGCGCGGCGCGCAACGCCCGACTTCATCCGGATCGACAACGTCGTCAAGAAGTTCGGCGACAGCGTCGCGGTCGACAATGTCACCCTGTCGATCCAGAAGAATGAGCTGTTCGCGCTGCTCGGCAGCTCGGGTTGCGGCAAATCGACGCTGCTGCGGATTCTCGCGGGTTTCGAATCCGCGACTTCGGGCCGCGTCTTCGTGGATGGCGAAGACCTCGCGGCGCTGCCGCCGTACAAGCGTCCGGTCAACATGATGTTCCAGTCCTATGCTCTGTTCCCGCATATGACGGTCGAGGGCAATATCGCATTCGGGCTCAAACAGGAAGGCACCCCGAAGGCCGAGATCCGCGAGCGCGTCAAGGATGCGCTCGAGCTCGTGCAGATGGGCCGCTATGCGCAGCGCAAGCCGCACCAGCTCTCGGGGGGACAGCAGCAGCGCGTTGCGCTCGCGCGCAGTCTGGTCAAGCGGCCCAAGTTGCTGTTACTCGACGAGCCGATGTCGGCGCTCGACAAGCAGATTCGCCACAAGACGCAGCTTGAACTCGTGAGCATCATCGACAAGGTCGACGTGACCTGTGTGATGGTGACCCACGACCAGGAAGAGGCGATGACGATGGCAAGCCGCCTCGCCGTCATGAGCGAAGGCAAGATCGTCCAGGTCGGCACGCCGAGCGAGGTCTACGAATATCCGAACACGCGCTTCTCGGCGCAGTTCATCGGCTCGACCAATCTGTTCGACGGCCAAGTCGTCGAGGACGAGCCCGACCATATCTATGTCGAATCGCCGGATCTTGCGGTCCGCATGCACATCAGCCACGGCATCACCGGTCCGCTCGGCATGCCCGTGTCGATCTCGATCCGGCCCGAACGCGTGCTCGTGACGACGGCGAAGCCAGAAGAAGCGATCGACAACTACGCGCGAGGCGAGGTCAGCAATATCGCCTACATGGGCAGCTATACGCTCTATCACGTGAAGCTTCCAAGCGGCAAGATCGTGGTGGCGAATCTCTCGAGTTCGCGTCTGATGCGTGAGGGCGCCCCGGCTTTCGGCGACGAGGTCTACGTCTCATGGTCGGCTTCCTCCGGCACGGTGCTCACGCAATGAATACCCCACGCATGTTCAACCCCTTGCGGCGGTTCGCCCCCTCGGGACGCACACTCGTGATCGCCGCGCCGTTTCTCTGGCTGGTGCTGTTCTTCGCCGTGCCCTTCGTGCTCGTGCTCAAGATCAGCTTCGCGGATGCCCAACTGTCGGTGCCGCCTTATACCGACCTGGTCCAGATCAAGGACGGTGTCGTCAATTTCGCGTTCCAGCTCGGTCACTATCTGTTCCTGCTGCAGGACAGCCTCTATGTGGCGACCTATCTGAGTTCGCTGAAGATGGCCGCGATTTCGACGGTGTTCTGCCTCCTGATCGGCTATCCGATGGCGTACTACATCGCGCGATCGAATCCGGCCACGCGCAATCTGCTGATGATGGCGGTCATGCTGCCGTTCTGGACCTCGTTCCTGATCCGCGTGTACGCGTGGATCGGCATTCTCAAGGACGATGGCCTGCTCAATCACTTCCTGATCGGTATCGGCATGCTTCATACGCCGCTGCGTCTCTATCACAGCGATGCGGGCGTCTATATCGGCATGGTCTATTCGTACCTGCCGTTCCTCGTGATGCCGCTCTATGCGCACCTGGTCAAGATGGATCTCACGCTGCTCGAGGCGGCCTATGACCTCGGGGCCAAGCCGTGGACGGTGTTCTTCCGGATTACGCTGCCGCTCTCGAAGAACGGGATCATCGCGGGCTGTCTTCTGGTGTTCATCCCGGCGGTCGGTGAGTACGTGATTCCGGAACTGCTCGGCGGTGCCGACACACTGATGATCGGCCGCGTCATGTGGGACGAGTTCTTCAATGACGTCGACTGGCCGATGGCCTCGGCGGTCACGGTCGCGATGGTGATGTTGCTGCTCGTGCCGATGGCCGTGTTCCAGTACTACCAGGTTCGTGAAATGGAGGGCAAGTCATGATCAAGCCCAATAAGGCCCTGTCGGTCACCGTGCTGACCATCGGCTTTGTGTTTCTCTATGGGCCGATTCTGAGTCTCGTCATCTTCTCGTTCAACGAGTCAAAGCTCGTGACGGTCTGGAGCGGTTTCTCGACACGCTGGTATGCGGCGCTACTCGACGATACCGAACTGCTGCAGGCCGCGTGGCTCAGCCTGAAGATCGCCCTGATGACGGCCACCGCGTCGGTCGTCATCGGCACCTGGGCCGGCTTCGTAATGGCGCGTTTCGGCCGCTTCAAGGGCTTCACGCTGTTCACAGGCATGATCAACGCGCCACTCGTGATCCCCGAAGTCATCCAGGGCATCTCGCTGCTCCTGCTGTTCGTCGCGATGCAGCAGCTGCTCGGTTGGCCCAAGGGCCGCGGCATGCTCACGATCTGGATCGGCCACGTCATGCTGTGCATTTCTTATGTCGCGATCATCGTCCAGTCGCGGCTCAAGGAGATGAACCGCTCGATCGAGGAGGCCGCGCTCGATCTCGGCGCAACACCGCTCAAGGTCTTCTTCGTGATCACGATTCCGCTGATCTCGCAGGCGATCCTGTCGGGCTGGTTGCTGTCGTTCACCTTGTCGATCGACGACCTTGTGCTGTCGGCCTTCCTGTCCGGCCCGGGTTCGACCACGCTGCCCCTGGTGGTGTTCTCGCGGGTCCGCCTCGGGCTGAACCCTGAAATGAATGCATTGGCCACGCTGTTCATCAGCATCGTGACGGTCGGGGTGATCGTCGTGAATCAGGTGCTCGTGTCGAAGGAACGCAAACGTGCTCGCGACATGCAGCTGGCGTTTGCACCGGTGCCGGTCGCGGCGCCAGTCGGCGTGACGTCGACCTGAAGTTCTGCAACGTAATAAAAGAAACTTTCTAATAGTTTGCGACGCAAGACTCACTACGGAGAATGGTCATGAAGAAGAAGCTTATCTGCCTGCTGGTCGCGGCGACCGTGCCGGGACTCGCGATGGCGGATTCGACGAGCAGCGAGATCAAGGAGCTCAAGGCGCAGCTGGCTGTCTTGCAAAAGAAAGTCGATGCGCTCGAGCACGCACAGGCAGCGGCGCCGGTCACAGCGCCTGCCGCCACGGCGGCGGTCACCGCGCAGCCCGGCACGCCCGAATACGACAACGCACCTGCAAACCTGACGAACGCCCAGGTGGACCAGATGAAGGAACAGGTCGCGAACCAGCAGCTGAAGGTCGATACGCTCAACGACGCCGCACAGACCGGGCCGCTCGCGGGCCTGTCTGTGACGGGGTATCTCGATCCGACGTATATCTATAACCGTGCGCAAAGCTCTTCGAGCTTCCTCTTCGCGAACCATGACTCGGCTTACCAGTACTACAACAGCACGTTCGGGGATCTCTATCTCGACATCAAGAAGACCTTCGGTGTCGGCCCGATGGCGCCATCGGCTGAAATCACGTTGATGCCAAATCGCGGCAACGGCATTACGCTGCTGACCAACGAGCATGGCGATATCGGCAACAACATCCTGAACACGGCGGTCATCAATGTGCCGGTGACGGCCGAATGGACGGCGGTGTTCGGCTTGATCCCGAGCTTCGGCGGCTACGAGGTTCAGCAGTCGAACCTGATGAACACGCTGACCCACAACCTGCTGTATGACTTCTCCGATCCGGGCAGCTATATCGGCGCGGGTGCGAACTACACCAAGGGTGACTGGGCGTGGAAGTTCTTCGTGGGCAACGAGCAGTACCGTACGTATGGTTCGATTACCCAGACCGGCGTCAATCAGTTCGGCGATCCGATAACGACGAGCAACAAGATTCCGACTCTCACTGGCCGCGTCGACTACACGGCCAACAGCCGGCTCGATATCGGTGGCTCATTCAATATCGGTCGTCAAACTCTGGGCGCGACACCGGCGACCGACGACGCGGGCAATCCGATTCCGGTGTTCTATGGTCCAGGTGGGCTTGGCACCAGTTCGGCAGGCACCTTCGTGTTCGGCGAAGTGGACATGACATACACGACCGCCGATTGGTTGCTCAATGCCGAACTCGACTACGGTCAGCAGGAGCATGCCGCGTTCAACGGCGGTCAGGCACAGTGGTATGGCCTGTCGCTGCAGGCGCACAAGGGCTTCACCGTGCCGACGCTGGGCCGCATGGGATGGACGGCGCGTTATGACTATCTCGGCGACCACAAGAACGGTGGCGGCGGAGGGGGGATTGCGCTGGACGGCCTGGGGGGCGATCCGTACAACGGCTTTGGCATCTCGCGCGAGTGCCTGGCCAATTCGGTTGCCAACGGCGGCAATGGCAGCGATTGCAGTGGCGCCAACCGCCAGGATGTCGCGTTCGACCTGCTGTTCTATCCGACCAACCAGATCACGGTCAAGATGGAATACCGCCACGACTGGGCCAGCCAGAATGTGTTCCTCCGCGCCGACGGTTCGTACTCGAAGAGCAACGACCTGTTGGGCACGCAGCTGATCTACTCGTTCTGACGAAGCCCGCTGCCGCTGCCGGCCGGACTGCCCGCGATCGGCAGTCCGGCCACGGCGGCCGTTCTCTTGCCTTGTCCCATGTTCAATATCGCAAACCAGCCGCATGAACCGTCGTGGTACGCCGCGACCGCGCACGAACACCCTCCCTATGCCGCACTCGAGGGTGCGCTCGAGGCCGATGTCTGTGTGATCGGCGCGGGCCTGACGGGCATCTCCGCGGCGCTGAACCTTGCCGAGCGGGGCCTGTCGGTCGTCGTGCTCGAAGCCTCGAAGGTCGGTTGGGGCGCGAGTGGGCGCAATGGCGGCCAGATGATCGCCGGCTATGCATGCGGGATCGATACCTTCAGCGGGAAACTGTCCGAGTCCGAGATCCAGCAAGTCTGGCGGATGGGGCAGGAGACCATCGAGATCATCCGGCACCGTGTCGAGAAGCATGCGATCGACTGTGACCTGAGCTTCGGCTATCTGCATGCGGGCAACAAGCCGCGCGACGAAGGCGAGCTGCTTGCGGGCCGGGACGCGGCGGCCAGGCGATTTGGTTACGATCGCCTTACGTGGGTGCCGAAGGCGGAGATGGGGCGCTATGTCCAGTCGGATCGCTATATCGGCGGTCTCCATGACCCCGACAGCGGTCATTTGCACCCACTCAACTACACGCTAGGTCTTGCGCGCGCCGCACGCGATGCGGGTGTGCGTATTTTTGAAAACAGTTTCGTCACCCGCCTCGAGCAGCCCGCAGCGGGCAAGCATCGGGCCTCGACAGCTCATGGACAGGTCTCGGCGAAGTTCGTGGTGCTCGCCTGCAATGCCTATCTTGGCAAGCTCGCGCCCGCGACAGCGCGCAAGATCATGCCGGTCGGCACCTATGTGATCGCGACCGAACCGCTCGGCGAGACGCGCGGCAATGCGCTGATGCCGGCTGACGCGGCCATCTGCGACAGTCGTTTTGTCCTCGATTACTTTCGCATGTCGCCCGACCGGCGGCTGCTCTGGGGCGGCAAGGTCAGCTATTCGACGATGCAGCCGCCGAACCTCGCACAGGCGATGCGGCGCGACATGCTCAAGACCTTCCCCCAGCTCGATGACGTGAAGATCGACTATGCATGGGGCGGCTTCTGTGACATCACGATGAACCGCGCGCCACATTTCGGGCGTCTGGCACCGACCGTCTACTTCGCTCAGGGATTTTCAGGGCACGGCGTCAACACGACCGGCCTTGCTGGCCAACTGATCGCCGAAGCGATCGCCGGGCAGGCGAGCCGCTTCGACATCTTCGCGAAGCTCGAGCACCGCGATTTCCCTGGCGGCGCCATGCTGCGCATGCCGGCGCTGGTGCTCGCCATGGCCTGGTTCCGCTTGCGCGACTGGCTATAGTCGCGAGGTACCACAGGCGCAAGGCCTCAAGTCTTCTAAAGCCATCCCGCGGTGGTTTTTTAGCAAAAACCCCTTCTATTCAGTGCTTTCGGGCTGCCTGTCGAATTGTCTTACGTGAGAGTCTGAGGTTGCCGACGCCATCCGTGGCGGACGCAATTTTCTTACTTTCACTACAGGGGTTAGACATGAAGCAGCACTTCAAGAAAAACAACGGTGCTTCCTCCGACAGTAGCGACGGAATGCCCGCGGATACAAGCGTGGCGCATTCGACGGTTCCGTATGCACGGACGACTCAGCGCCTGCCGTTTACGATTCGCGTGGTGGCCGACGAGCCTGCCTTGCTCAAGGCCGTCGAGGTTCGGCGCTCGGCCTATGCGCGGCATTTGCCCGAGCTTGCGACGCGTATGTGCGAGCCCGATCTCGCCGACCGCGAGGCCGGCACAGCCATCTTGCTGGCCGAGTCGAAACTCGACGGGGCGCCGCTCGGCACCATGCGGATCCAGACCAACCGGTTGGCGCCACTTGCGCTCGAGCAGTCGGTCAAATTGCCACCCTGGCTTAAGGGCCGTCGTCTGGCCGAGGCAACCCGGCTCGGTGTCGCGGGTGGCCAGATCGGCCGGGTGGTCAAGACCATGTTGTTCAAGGCCTTGTTCCTTTACTGCCAGCAGCGGGACATCGAATACATGGTGATCACCGCACGCGCGCCAATCGACCGCGAGTACGAGACGATGCTCTTCGAGGATGTGTTCCCGGACCTGGGCTACATCCCGATGCAGCATGTCGGCAACCTGCCGCACCGGATACTCGCGGGACGGGTCGCCGAGGCGGAGTCACGCTGGCAGGCGATCGGACATCCTCTGTTCACGCTGGTATTCCAGACGTCTCATCCTGACATCGGGCGGCTTGACTTGGATTTATCTTTTGTTGAAGACCCTGTAGGATTCGCTGAACAGCAGTACGGCATGTGATGTGAAGGGGGGCGCGGTCAGCACGCTTGTGCTGGCCGCGCCGCGCGTCGGGCAGGGTACGGTTTCCTCGATAGTCAGGTAGGGCCGGCGTTGGCGACGCGCGTTGTGTTGTGCGGGGAGCGCGTGGGAATCGCGCAGGCTTGAAAGGAAGACAAACGTGGCCGCCATTCATAACAGGTCAAAACCGGTCAAGCGCTTCCGTTCGCCCATCGACCGGTGGCTGTTTCGCTTCTCGGTCTATCTCGTTCCGGTCGTCGTCGCCATGGTGTCCGTGGTGACGCTGCTGATCTTTCCCAATCAGTTCACCGTCGCCAAACGGCATCCGCTGCATTTCCAGGCCATCTCCGATCGGGACGCCTCGCTCGATCCCGCTGCCGCACTGATACGTCTGAACGGTACGCCGCAGCTTGTCCAATACAGCACTCACCTGTCGGAGGCGCCCGTCTGGTTCAGGACGACTGCGCCGAGTCTGGCCGCCAATGACGCGACCGAGGTCGAACTGCCGTCGCGTCATGCCGAACGTGTTGCATGCTGGCGCGCGAGCGATCTCCACAGTCTTGGCGAGGCCAGCCACGCGGAAGGTAGCCGCGGCGACATGAGGCTCGTCAAGGCCGGCTTCGCGGTGAATCTCGGCCGCACGCTGGTGCCGGTCGAGCTCCTGTGTCGCGCGACATTCTCGGGTCCCGCGCGCCTGAGCATCGATGCCTGGCGTGCCGCGGACCTGCACACCTCGAGCGCCGACTTTCATGCGAGCGCGGGGATGCTCGAGGGCGGACTGCTCACGCTCGCCGTGTTCGTCTTGATTACCGCGTTGATCAACCGCGAATGGAGCTATGTGATGTTCGCGGTCTGGCTCGTCGGCAACCTGCGGCTCTGCGCGAATACGATGGGGTGGGATACCCAATGGCTCGACCGGACCATTCCCTACGAGTGGATGCCGCTGGTCCGCAAGGTCACATTCGGCTGCTACTACCCCGTGACGGCAGCGCTGTTCCGGCAGTTGTTCCGGCGCGAACTCAAGCAGGTCGGCTACTGGTGGCTGTTGCGCACGGGCCAGTATCTGGGCCTCGTCATGCTGGTCCTTGCGTTCGTGCTGCCGTATCGCCACTTCATTCCGGTGCTCTGGGGCATCGGCAGCTTCGGCCTGAGCATGCTGATCTTCCTGCTCGCCGTGATCCTGATGAGGACGCACTCGCGTGTCGCGATGTGGTACAGCGCCTCGCTCGGTGTCGTGCTGTTCGCGATGCTTTCCGAAGTCATCGGTGCGGCATTCGGCATCAAGGCGCTCGCCGATGGCGTGAACGCCGTCACGGCCGCCCTGATGTCGAGCATGATGGCGGCACTAGCCATTGCCGAGCAGATTCGCTTCGAACGCGCGCACCGGCGGCAGGCGCAAGTCGAATTGCGCAATACCTACGATGTGACGCCGATCGGCCTGTTCACCTTGCGGTCCGATGGCAGTTTTGTGCGCGCGAATCCGGCCCTGCGCACGATGCTCGATTTGCAGGGTGTCGGCCATGCGCACCGGCGCTGGCAGGATTTCTTCGAGTTCGGCGCGTGGGCCAAGCTCGAGGCGGTCGCCGCCGAGCGGCGCGATGCCGAGGTCGAGATTCGCGGCGTGCCGGGTGAGGGCGGCACCGTGAACGAGGCTCGGTACTATCTCGTCAAGGCGATCCGCTCGAACGAACTGATCGAAGGTTCGCTCCAGGACATCACCGAGCGCTCGCATGCGCTCGAACAGCTGCGTTTCATGTCGGAGCACGATCCGCTGACCGGATCGCTGAATCGCCGCGGCGTCGAGAAGGCGTTGAACCGCCATGCGCTCGGCGACGTGCCCGGGCGTCTGCTGTCGCTGGCCTATGTCGACCTCGACCGCTTCAAGCTGGTCAACGACCTGTTCGGGCATCGCGCGGGCGACGAGGTCCTCAAGCAGGTAACGCAGCGCATTCAGGCGGTGGTGTCCTCGAGCGAGAAGGTCGGCCGGGTCGGCGGCGATGAATTCATCATCGTGTTTCCCGATACCTCGATCGAGCTCGCGACCGGACTGTGCCATGCGATCATCGATGCGATCCGGGGCGCGCCGTATCAGGTCGGCAACCGCGCGTTCAAGATCGAGGCATCGATCGGACTGGTCGAGGTCACCGCGGGAATACGCACCCACGATGCCGTCTCGGCGGCCGATCGAGCCTGCCGTGAAGCGAAAGCGGGGCGGCAGGACCGCATGGTCATCTACGGGCGCGATGCGTCTGTGTTCCGCGAGCGCGCCGAAGAGCTCAAGCTGATCGAAACCCTTGGCGGCGATCTCGAACCGCTCGGCCTCACGCTGTTCATGCAGCCGATCATGTCGCTCAGCGCGCCCGGGCAGTCGCTCGACTTCGAGGTGCTGTTGCGCATGCGCGGCCCGGACGGCACGCTGATTCCAGCCCCGAAGATCATCCAGGCTGCGGAGCGCAGCGGGAACATCGCCGCGATCGACCGCTGGGTCGTGACGACCACGCTCGAATGGCTCCAGCGTCACCGTGCCGAACTCCCGCAAACCCGCTTTGTCTGCGTGAATCTCAGCGGTGGTTCGCTCAACGACGAACAGTTCATCGAAGATGTGTTCGCCGTGCTCGCACGGTTCGGGCCGCTGGTCGAAATGCTGTGCTTCGAGATCACGGAAGGTGTCGCGCTACACGATCTGGACAACACGCGCCGCTTTATCGCCCGGGTTCATGAGCTCGGCGGGAAGATCGCCCTCGACGATTTCGGTGCGGGGTATACCTCGTTCAACTACCTCAAGGAACTGTCGGCCGATGCGCTGAAGATCGACGGCGCGTTCATCAAGAGCATGGCCAGTCATCCGGCGAACGTCGCGATCGTCGAGGCCATCGTCGCGCTTGCCCGCAATCTCGGCATGCGCAGTATTGCCGAGTGGGTCGAGGACTACAACACGCTGGCTGCGCTCGCCGAGCTTGGGGTCGACTATGTGCAGGGTTATGTGATCGCCAAGCCGATGCCCGGCGAGCGGATTCTCGGCGCGCACAACGCGGCGGCATTCATCGAGGACGCCCAGGTGCGCGCGTTCGTCGGCGGCAACGCGAGGCGGCGCGGGGCGCTGGACGAAGACTTCGGGGGATTCGGCAGCGAGTTTCAAAGGACCGGGTCGGATCTTCACTAACCATGGCTTGGTACCTCTATCTGATCGAGTGCGCCGATAACAGCATCTACACCGGAATCGCGGTGGATGTCGACGCGCGCTATCAACAGCATCTCAACGGGACTGGCGCGCGCTATACGCGCTCCCATGCGCCACGCAGGCTGCTGGCAAGCTTCGAGATGGCCGATCGCTCGGCCGCCTCCAAGGCCGAACATGCGGTCAAAAAGATGTCACCCTCGGCGAAGCGGGCCTTAGCCGCGGGGTTGCTGCCGGTGCCGCAGGTAGCGGCGCCCGCTGGTCTTTTGGAATCGGTTCTCGAAGGGACCGAGGAAGACTCATAGGAAGGGCGGCTCAGGCTACCGCGTATGAAAGTGGACCGGATCAGCGGGCGCTCAGGCGTGTTTTGTGATAACTGGACCTGCCCGCGTCGAATTGATCCGCGTTAAGCGTGATCGCTTTCAAGATCAAGCGTCTCACTATTCCATTGCCTTGATTTCCCTGTCTTGAAGCGACTGGATACGGGCGATGCGGTGTAGAAGTTGGATCCTTCGTGGTTTAGTTCATCCGCAGCACTCAGCACGATTTGCCCATTGCCGTTCACCCTGCGGGCGCCCTGGCGCTTGGCCTACTCGCATAAGACTTTTCTTAATCAATTATTCCCATTTCCGAATTCAATGTCGGATCGGAGGGGCGTCTAATCTCTTCTGATTATTCGACACGGTGAAAACGATATCGACGATAAATCGATTGAGATCGAGTCATTGACTTCGGCGATATCGATCTTCGTCCGCTAACGCGGGTCGGTCAGCGGTTGAAAAATCAAGGTATTGCGCGTTTGTCAGGTGCGCGGATTCGGTTAGACATTTTTCAATTTAAAATATTGGTATATGAAAAAGAATTATTATCACTCCATTTCGGCTCGTGCTCTCGGAGCTGCACTCGTTATCTTGTCCGGCCACGCAGTGGCATCCGATGGGACGATTTCGTTTACCGGTTCGATTGATGCGTCGACATGCACGATCTCGACTGGAACAAGCGGCTCATTTTCTGTTCCTCTTCCCACAGTCACCGCCCAGACGCTGAGCGCAGTGGGAAACACAGCCGGTATGACCGCATTTGAAATCAAATTGACCGGTTGTAGCGACACGTCGGGAAATGTCAAGACGGACTTCCAGGCGGGTAGCGCAGTCGATATGGCTTCCGGTCGACTCAAAAATACCAAATCAGGTGGTGCGACCAATGTGCAGATTGAGTTGCTGAATGCGAGCGATCTTTCGCAGATCTTGGTGGGCAAGCCGATTGGGTCGCAAAACTCCGCGAGTACTGCACTGACTACGAGTGGGACGACTGGAACTGCGACTCTCAAATATTTCGCTCGTTATTATGCAACGGGTAAAACAACGTCGGGTGATGTGGCTTCGCAAGTGACCTATTCAGTGATTTTACCGTAAGTCATTAATTTGCTGATGTGAGTGGAGAACTGATCGGTGATTCGCTCTGCCAATGCGTCGCGCCCCCCCCCCAGGGGGCGGCGACGTTCGGTATCCGAGTGGATGCCAGCACGTTTCTTTTACCTAGACGTGGGTTGCGACTCATTGCCGCAGACGGCGGTTCGGCGGGCGATTACGCCCGTCGAAGCACGCGCCGGCTGCCATGCTTGAGCCCGCAATCCACTGCTGTTCGGCCTGCAAGGCGACGTTCGGTGAATCATGCAATCAAACAAAATTGGCTCGGCGTTGATCGCCTTTGCTCTCAGTGCCACGAGTTTCTCGTCTACTGCCAGTGTCGTGATTTCCGGCACACGAGTTATCTATACGTTGGCGGAAAAAGAGCAGACCGTGCGTTTGTCTAATGATGGAAAGCAATCCGCTCTGGTGCAGATCTGGCTGGATGATGGAGATATCAAGGCGGATCCCAATACCGCAAAAGCACCGTTTCTCGTGTCGCCACCGATCAGTAGAATTGACCCGGGCAAGGGGCAATCCATCAGGCTGATTCATACCGGTGAACCGGTGCCGCAGGATGTCGAGTCGATCTATTACTTCAATCTCCTTGAAGTTCCCCCTAAGCCAAATGCGGAGCAAGAGGCCGGACAATTATTGCAATTTGCATTTCGTACGCGAATCAAATTGTTTTTGCGTCCTCCGGGTCTCGAGGGGGAGGCGGATGAGGCCGCGGCAAAGGTCACATGGAAAGTCGAGCGGCATGACGATACCTGGGAAGTCATTGCGTCGAATCCGACGCCGTATCACGTGACCTTTCTGAATGTGGATCTCAAATCGGCGGGCGCAATTGCCACCGACGCGGCCGGCGGCATGATCAATCCCCGTGGCATGACGACTTTCAAACCCAAAGGGGCGAACAGTCCCGCCTCGTGGACAACGCTTGAATATCGCTTTGTCAATGACCACGGCGGTGTGACCACGGGTCAAGTCACCCTTCAAAAATAGTTTCAAGTCGGACGGGTTTCCGATTTAGCCGAGAGGCGCAAGCGGAAGCTTCCGTAATCAACTTGAACATAAGTTGGACATAACAGTGCGGACGGGGCCGGCAGGCATCGCCGCCGAGAGATTGTCAGGTCTATGCACTATCCATACCTACCGCACGGGGTGACACAATCATCGCGTGTTCGGCTGCCACGTCTGCGTTCCCTTCGTTTGCGTCCTATAGCACGAGCGATGGTGACGACGCTCCTGATGCTTCGCTTCGAATCCTATGCTTTTGGGCAAGACGCGGATCCATCTGTCAATTCGACTGACGAATCTCCGGCAGAGATCGAGTTCAATAGCGCGTTTTTGGCCAGGACCGCCAGTGGCAAACCCATCGATGTGTCGCAGTTTGCGAGAGGCAATCCTGTCTATCCCGGGAAATATACGGTCAGGTTGAGCGTCAACGACAATCCGGTGGGTAAGGTTGAAGTGGGCTTCACCGCGACGAAAGACCCGCTGCACGCTAAACCGTGTTTCGATCGTGCGCTCCTGCAGCAGATGGGTGTCGATTTCTCGAAGCTCACGGTGAACCAGATTGCCGATATCGATTCGCCCAACACGTGCAAATGGTTGACGGAACTGATACCTGAGGCTTCGGTCGATTTCGATTCATCCGATCAGCAAATGAGCGTCACCATCCCGCAGGTGTTCATGAGGCGAACCGCGCGAGGCTACGTCGATCCCTCGTTGTGGGATCAGGGGGTGACGGCCGGACTGTTGAACTACAACGCCAACGCCTATCACTCGTCCTACAGCGGCGATGGTTCGACGGATCTGTATCTGGGCCTGAACGCCGGTGTCAATATCGGCCGCTGGCGGTTTCGTCACAACGGCTCGTTCAGTTCGGGCGTAGGCGAGCAAACACACTATCAGTCGAGCGCGACCTACGCGGAGTACGCCATCGTGCCGTGGAAGAGCGAGATCAAGCTCGGTGATGGGTATAGCGACGGGACGGTCTTCGATTCATTCGGCTTTCGCGGGGTCAGCCTCGCCAGCGACGATCGGATGTTGCCCGATGCGCAGCGTGGATTTGCACCGGTGGTGAGAGGTATCGCATTGAGCAATGCGAAGGTCACAGTAAACCAGAACGGCAATCTGCTCTACGAGACGACCGTGCCGCCGGGTCCCTTCGAGATCAACGACCTCTACGCCACGGGTTACGGGGGCGATCTCGACGTGGTGGTGACCGAGTCGGACGGGACCAAGCGAAGTTTCGCCGTGCCGTACTCGTCGGTTCCCCAGGCCTTGCGGCCGGGTATCTACCGCTACAGCGTGACCGCGGGCCAGTATCGGGATCAGAGCCTGCAATTCAAGAGCAATGTATTGGCGGCAACCTATCAGCGTGGCTTGACCAACATTGTCACGCTGTATGGCGGCGTTCAATTCGCCGACCGCTACGGTTCGGTCGCTCTCGGCACCGCGCTGAATACGCAGTTCGGTGCGCTTTCAGGCGACGTCACGGTGGCCTCGACCGGACTGCCCGGTCAGTCGCGTCAGACGGGGCAAAGCTACCAGATCCGCTTTGCCAAGTTGATTCCCGCGACGGACACCAATTTGACAGTCGCGGCCTATCGCTATTCGACGAGCGGTTACCTGAGTCTGGCCGATGCGATGATGACACGCGACTACCTGGAAAACGGGCGACCGGATTGGAGCATCGATCGCGAGAAGGGCCGGCTTCAGCTGAGTGTTTCACAGGACATGGGTCCGAAGTGGGGCTCGCTTTACCTGACGGGGCAGTCACAGAATTACTGGAATAACGGCGATACCGACGCGAGCTTCCAGTTCGGCTATACGAATTATATCGGCAGGGTGTCTTACAACGCATCGATATCGCGTACGCGCGTCGTATCGACCGGCGAGTGGGACAACCGCGTCTTTGTCAGCTTCACGGTCCCGCTGGGCAGCGCATCGAGCACAGCCTCGCTGACGACAAACGTGTCGCACTCGGATACAGATCATGCCTCGCAGGTGCAGACGACGTTGTCCGGAACGGCGGGTGCGCACAATGACTTCTCGTACAGCGTGTCGGGCAGCTACGATCATTCGGACAGCGATAGCGGTGCGGGTGGCAGCGCGAGCGGCAGCTATGCCTCTTCCGTGGGCACGTTTGGAGCAAGTGTCGGGGCGGCCACTCATACCCAGCAGTATTCGCTGAGCGCTAGTGGTGGCGTGATTCTCCATGGCGACGGGTTGACGTTCGGGCCTCCGCTCGGCGACACGAACGCACTGGTCGAAGCAAAGGGTGCCAAGGGGGCCTACATCAACGGTGTGTCGAGCAACCGGATCAACGGTTTCGGCTATGGCATCGTGGCATCGCTCAGTCCGTACATGCTTAATCGGATTGAGATCGATCCGAAGGGACTGCCTCTCGACGTCGAACTCAAGACGACGGGGCAGGACATTGCGCCGCTGGCGGGTGCGGTAGTCAAGACCCGGTTCGAAACGGACACCCGACGGACCGTTGTCTTGACGGTCACTCACCCTGACGGGACACCGCTCGCATTTGGTTCGGAGGTGACCAACCGTGAGGGCATCAGCGTGGGGCAGGTCTCGCAGGGCGGCAGAATGCTGGCCCGGGGCGTCGAGGAGACAGATGAGCTGCTCGTGAAATGGGGCAGTGGGGCGGGGGAAAGCTGCACGATAGCGGTTCGTCCTGAACGGCAAGGTACTGGAGTCTGCAATTGAGCACGCAACGCATGGAGCATCACATTGGAACGGAAAGCCGGCCTTGCGTTGATGCGTGGTCTGGTTTGCGTGGACGATATTGCCAGGCATTCTGGAGTATGGCGCGAAGCAAATATTCACTAACCTTCCTGGGCATCCTGTTTTCAGGGACCATTTCTTATAGTGCTCATGCATCGGTGTCGTGTACGGTGGTAACGCCAGTTGTGACGTTTCCACTTCCCGCGCAATTGACCGTGGCCCAGAATGTTCCTTTCGGACAAGCCCTGACGAACTGGCAGGACAGGTCGGAGGTTCAAACGCATGACCACTGTGTTTTCAGCGATAACACAAAAGCGGGCAGCATTGCCCGGTCGAGCAATGCTTCCGTAGGTACGGTGAGCGATGCTGGCACGACATACGAAGTCTTTAAAAGTCCGGCTCCGGGAATCGGATACATCATGAAGGGGAAGGACCGATATGGATCCTGGACTCCGATCGGGCGTCGAGATACGTATTTGACTACCGATTACAGTTCCAGTTACGACAGCGCGTTTTCCGTCAAATTGGTGGCGACGGGACAGCCGATGGTCACCGGGCAGACGCCTGGTTTCCAGGCCGGTTTGTTCGAGATCACCGATGGAAATGACGTCTCCGCCCCGACCCTGTTAAACATGCCTACTATCTCGGTACGCGCCCAAACGTGCCGAGTAAGGACCAGCGCTGTCGAGTTTCAACTTCCGCGAATTGCGCCCAGGGATTTGCCCGCCGTGGGATCAGTCGCGGGCGCAACGAAGCAGACTATTGAAATCAGCTGTGGGTCCGTGTTGGACGTGTATATGGTCATCTCGGACGTCACTAACCCCGGGAATCGCACTTCCACGTTGACCCTGAGTCCGGGATCGACGGCCTCCGGTGTGGGTATCGAGGTTCTATATTTGGGGAAGCGTGTGTCTTTCGGTCCTGATTCGTCGGTCGTCGGGACCCAAAATGAAGTTCTGGTGAAAAGCAATTTAAAGGGAACCGGATCGATTTGGCTGACAGCGCAGTACGTCCGGACGGCGTCGAATCTGCGAGAGGGAAGCGTGAAAGCCCTTGCGACATTTACTCTGTCCTATCGCTGAACACGAAGGCGCCCATTCACGTCATTCCTCATGCTCAGGCATTCGTCGGCCGCGTTGTCCTGGAGCTGTTTGATGAGGACCGGTGTAAGCGCGGTCGACGGGCCGTCGTAGACGACCTTACCATGCACGGCCGGCTCAGCCGCGCAAGGCGACCAGGGTTGAAACGCGCAAGGCCGCAGCCTGTAACGGCGGCAGAAAATCCCGAATCATCTGCTTGGCGGTACTGCGCTGCGCATTGCCGCTGACATTCATTGCCGCAATGATCCGGCCTTGCCGGTCGCGAATCGGCGCGGAGATCGAGATCAACCCCGTTTCGAGTTCCTGGTCGACGATCGCCCATTGTTGCTCGCGCACCTGCGCGATGATCTTCTTCAGTTCCGCCGGATCGGTGACCGTGCGTGGCGTGCGCTGCCGGAGTTCCGAAGCGGCCAGCACTTCATCGAGCTTCGCTTCGTCGAGGCCGGCGAGCAGCACACGTCCCATCGAGGTACAGAACGCAGGCAGGCGGCTGCCCGTGGCAAGATTGATCGCGATGATCTTCTGGGTCGGCACGCGCAGCACGTAGACGATTTCAGTCCGATCGAGCACTGAGGCCGAGCAGCTTTCATGAACCTGTGCGACCAGATGCTCCATCACCGGCTCGGCGAGGTTCCAGATCGGCATGGAAGTCAGGTAAGCGAAGCCGAGGTCGAGTGTCTTGGCGGTCAGCCTGAACTGCCGCCCTTCCGCATCGACATAGCCGAGCGTCTGCAGCGTCAGCAGGATCCGCCGTGCGGCCGCGCGCGTGAGGCCGGCCGTGGTAGCCACCTCGGACAAGGTCTGCGAAGGGCGCTGCGCATCGAAGGCGCGGATCACCGCGAGGCCGCGCGCGAACGATTGGACAAACGAGTCGCCTGGGCGTTCAGCGGTTTCGCCGGGAGGCTGAGCGGATGGGTCGGACATGGTGATTGGCGGGTTGCGAGTCGACGTTTTAAGCGAATTCGGCATGCGGAACTCCGGGCACGTGCCTTGACACCCTGTGGCGCAAGTCACTACTATTCGACAAACGTTCGCTAAACGAATCTATGTGCGTATAGCGAACTTTTCATACCGGTAAGCATAGTAGAGGATGACAGGATGATCGACAAGATCTTTACTTCAGTCGCCGCGGCCGTCGAAGGCATCAGCGATGGTTCGACCGTGATGATCGGTGGCTTCGGGACGGCGGGCATGCCCTCGGAACTGATCGACGGCCTGCTCGAAACGAGTGCGCGCGACCTGACGATCGTGAGCAATAACGCGGGCAATGGCGAGATGGGCCTCGCTGCGCTGCTCAAGGCGCGCCGCGTACGCAAGATTATCTGCTCGTTTCCGCGCCAGACGGACTCCTATATTTTCGATGGCCTGTTCCGTGCGGGCGAGATCGAGCTCGAAGTCGTGCCGCAGGGCAACCTCGCCGAGCGTATCCGCGCGGCCGGTGCGGGGATCGGCGGTTTCTTCACGCCGACCGCCTACGGCACCCTGCTCGCCGAAGGCAAGGAGACGCGCGTGATCGACGGGCGCCACTATGTGCTCGAGGGACCGCTGCATGCCGACGTCGCGCTGATCAAGGCTCACAAGGGTGACCGCTGGGGCAACCTGATCTACCGCAAGACCGCGCGCAACTTCGGGCCGATCATGGCGATGGCGGCGAAGACCGCGATCGTGCAGGTTTCCGAAGTGGTGCCCCTCGGCGGACTCGATCCGGAGAGTATCGTAACCCCGGGCATCTTCGTTCAACGCGTGGTGCAGGTCGAGCCGCGGGCTTCGACCCGGGCCGGTGATGCGGCGGCGAAAGCGGCCTGAAGGAGAGAATGATGAAGAAACTGACTCGTGATGAAATGGCCCGGCGCGTCGCGCAGGACATTCCCGAAGGCGCGTATGTGAACCTCGGCATTGGTGTGCCGACGCTTGTCGCGAACCACCTCGCGGTCGACCGCGAAATTTTCCTTCACAGTGAAAACGGCCTGCTCGGCATGGGCCCGGCGCCTGCGGCCGGCGAAGAGGACGACGAGCTGATCAATGCCGGCAAGCAACATGTGACCTTGCTGAGCGGCGGCGCATTCTTCCACCATGCCGATTCGTTCGCGATGATGCGCGGCGGCCACCTCGACTACTGCGTGCTCGGCGCGTTCCAGGTTTCGGTCAAGGGCGATCTCGCGAACTGGCATACCGGCGCGCCGGATGCGATTCCGGCCGTCGGCGGGGCGATGGACCTCGCGATTGGCGCGAAGCAGGTGTTCGTGATGATGGAGCACCTGACCAAGAGCGGCGAAAGCAAGATCGTCGCCGAGTGTTCATACCCGCTCACCGGCATCGGCTGCGTCGGCCGCATCTATACGGATCTCGCGGTGCTCGACGTGACGCCCGACGGACTCGTCGTGCGCGACATCTGCGCGGACATCTCGTTCGAGGAACTCCAGAAACTGACCGGCGTGCCGCTGCGCGACGAAAGCGCGAACCGCGCCGCGCGTAATGCGGCTTGAATGCAGCCTGACTGCCACTGCCCACTCTTTGAAAAGTAATCATGACTGAAGCTTTTATCTGCGATGCCATCCGTACGCCGATCGGGCGTTACGGCGGCGCACTGTCCTCGGTCCGTGCGGACGACCTCGGTGCGGTTCCCCTGCGTGCGCTGGTCGCGCGCAATCCGAATCTCGATCCTGCGGCGATCGACGATGTGATCTTCGGTTGCGCGAACCAGGCCGGCGACGACAACCGCAACGTCGCGCGCATGTCGCTGCTGCTCGCGGGCCTGCCGTTGACGGTGCCCGGCAGCACGGTGAACCGGCTCTGCGGTTCGGGCATGGACGCGCTCGGCGTCGCGGCGCGCTCGATTCGCGCCGATGAATACGAAGTGATGATCGCGGGCGGCGTCGAAAGCATGAGCCGCGCGCCGTTCGTGATGCCGAAGGCAAACTCGGCGTTTTCGCGGCAGGCGCAGATCTTCGATACGACCATCGGCTGGCGATTCGTGAATCCGCTGATGAAGCAGATGTACGGTGTCGATGCGATGCCCGAAACGGGTGAGAACGTCGCGAAGCAATTCGGCGTGTCGCGTGCCGACCAGGATGCGATGGGCCTGCGCAGCCAGTTGAACGCATCGCGTGCGCAAAAGGACGGCACGCTCGCGCAGGAAATCGTGCCGGTGTCCGTGCCGCAGAAGAAGGGCGATGCCATCGTCGTCGAGCGCGACGAGCATCCGCGTGAGACGAGCCTTGAAGCGCTCGCGAAGCTCAAGGGCGTGGTGACGCCCGACGGTTCCGTGACGGCCGGCAACTCGTCGGGTATCAACGACGGCGCCGCAGGGCTGCTGATCACGAGCGAAGCCGCCGCGAAGCGCTTCGGCCTGACGCCGCGCGCACGCATCCTCGGTGTCGCCACCGCGGGTGTCGAACCGCGGATCATGGGCATCGGACCGGCGCCCGCTTCACAGAAGCTGATGGCGCGCCTGGGCCTGACCATCGACCAGTTCGACGTGATCGAACTCAATGAGGCGTTTGCCTCGCAAGGGCTGGCCGTGTTGCGCACGCTCGGCGTGGCCGACGACGATCCCCGCGTGAACCCCAATGGCGGCGCGATCGCGCTCGGCCATCCGCTCGGCATGTCCGGTGCGCGGCTGGTCGGGACGGCGATGTATCAGCTGCAACGCACGCAAGGCCGCTTCGCGCTCTGCACGATGTGCATCGGCGTCGGGCAGGGCATCGCCATGGTGATCGAGCGCGTCTGAGCGGGAGTTCATGGTTCGGGCGGGTCAAGCCGATGCTGGGGCCGGCCTTGCTTTGGCCTCGGGATCGACAAAGCGCAGCAGTTGCGCGCCGTCCGTGACCTGGTCGCCGATGCCGAACAACACCTCGTCGACGATGCCCGCGGCCGGTGCGACGATGGTGTGTTCCATCTTCATCGCCTCGATCACGAGTAGGGGTGCGCCCTTGTCGACCCGTTGCCCCTTGTCCGCGAAGATCGCGACGACCTTGCCGGGCATCGGCGCGGTGAGGCTGCCTTCGCCATGATCCGTGTCGCCCGCGTGCGCGAGCAGGTCGCGCCATTCCAGGCGGTACTCGATGCCATGCAGGAAAACGTGGACGACCTCGGCCGCGATAAATGCACGGGCTCGCGTTTGTGTATGGCCAAACGATACATTTAGCGCGTGCGCGTCATCCGGTTCGCGCCGGAATGAGAAGGGAAGCGTTTCACCGCCGATCCGCAGGGATGAGGTGTTCGCATTTCGTATCAAGGTGGCGATGCACGGCCGTGCCTCTGCATCGCCCTCGGACAGTGTCGACAGCGGAAACTCCCGTTGATAGGGGGCATTCAAGCGCCATCCGCCAAGACCTGTCCACGGGGTGGTTGCCGAAGCTGTCGCTGCCACTGCCATTTCGGTGCTGAGCAGCGCCGCCACCGCGAACGCGAGCGCCAGCGCAGGCGTCGGCGCTTCAGCTGGGAAGAGCTCCGCATGATGGCGTTCGATCAGGCCGGTATCGAGATCCGCGGTCGCGAAAGGCTCGCTCGCGATCAGCCGTTGCAGGAATGCAATATTGGTCGACAGGCCGACGACTTCGAAGGAATGCAATGCCGCGCGCATCGCCGCCAACGCATCCGTGCGATCGCGGCCGTGGACGATCAGCTTTGCGATCATCGGATCATAGTAAGGGCTGATCGCGTCGCCTTCCCGCACGCCGCTGTCGATGCGCGTGGTCCGGCTGTGAGCGCCCTGGTCGGCCGGAGCAGTCGCACGGCCATGCGCCGGAGTGATCACCGCGCCGACCGAAAACTCGATGGCGGCCGGCGTGCGCAAATAGGCAAGCCGCCCCGTTGACGGCAAAAAGCCGCGCGCGGGATTCTCCGCATAGATCCGCGCCTCGATCGCATGGCCGCACAAGCGCAATTGCTCTTGTGCGAGCGGTAGTCGTTCGCCATCGGCCACGCGCAGCTGCCATTCGACGAGATCGAGGCCCGTGATCATCTCCGTGACGGGGTGCTCGACCTGCAGGCGCGTGTTCATCTCCATGAAGTAGAACGCGTCGTCGGCGACGATGAACTCGACCGTGCCCGCGCCCACATAGCCGACCGCGCGTGCCGCGGCCACGGCAGCCCCGCCCATTGCCTCGCGGCGTGCGGTGCTCAGCCCCGGGGCCGGCGCCTCCTCCAGAACCTTTTGATGCCGCCGCTGGACCGAGCAGTCGCGTTCGAACAGATAGACTGCTTCGCCGTGCGTATCGGCGAACACCTGGATTTCGACATGGCGCGGACGGATCAGATACTTCTCGATCAGGACCCGGTCGTCACCGAAGCTCGCACGCGCTTCGCGCTGGCATGAGGCGAGGGCGGCCGCAAAGTCGGCACTGCGTTCGACGACCCGCATGCCCTTGCCGCCGCCGCCGGCGCTCGCCTTGAGCAGCACCGGATAGCCGATCGCGTCGGCCTCGCGCTTGAGCAGCGCGGGCGATTGATCGTCGCCGTGATAGCCCGGCACCAGGGGCACGCCGGCCTGCGCCATCATCGACTTGGCGGCGGCCTTGGAGCCCATCGCCGAAATCGCGCCGGCAGGCGGTCCGATGAAAACGACGCCGGCCTCGAAGCACGCCTGGGCGAATGCCGCGTTCTCCGACAGAAACCCGTAACCCGGATGAATCGCCTGTGCGCCGGTCGCCTTCGCTGCCGCGAGGATCTTCTCGCCGAGCAGATAGCTTTCGGTGGCTGGCGCGGGACCGATAAGGATCGCCTCGTCGCAGGCGGCGACATGCTTCGCGTCGGCATCGGCGTCCGAGTACACCGCGACGGTCGCCACACCGAGGCGCCGGCAGGTCGCCGCGACGCGGCAGGCGATTTCACCACGATTGGCAATCAGGATTTTATTGAACATGGCTCACATCCGGAACACACCGAACTTCGATTCGGGAATCGGCGCATTGAGCGCCGCCGATAGACCCAGCGCCAGCACGTCGCGTGTCTGCGCGGGATCGATCACGCCGTCGTCCCAGAGCCTCGCCGTCGCATAGTAGGGGTGCCCCTGCCGTTCATATTGATCGCGGATCGGCGCCTTGAAGGCTTCTTCTTCCTCAGTGCTCCACGTGCCACCCTTCGCCTCGATGCCGTCACGCCGTACGGTCGCCAGCACCGATGCGGCCTGTTCGCCGCCCATCACCGAGATGCGCGCGTTCGGCCACATCCACAGGAAGCGTGGCGAAAACGCGCGGCCGCACATCCCGTAGTTGCCCGCGCCGAATGAGCCGCCGATGATGACTGTGAGCTTCGGCACGCTCGCCGTCGAAACGGCCGTGACCATCTTTGCGCCGTTGCGTGCGATGCCTTCGTTCTCGTATTTGCGGCCGACCATGAAGCCTGTGATGTTCTGCAGGAAGATCAGGGGGATCTTGCGCTGGCAGCAGAGTTCGATGAAGTGCGTGCCCTTGAGCGCCGATTCCGAAAACAGGATGCCGTTGTTCGCGATGATCCCGATGGGCATGCCCCAGAGATGCGCGAAGCCCGTCACGAGCGTCGTACCGTAACGCGCCTTGAACTCGTCGAAGGCTGAATCGTCGACGATGCGCGCGATGACCTCGCGGACGTCGAAGGGCTTGCGCGTATCGGTCGGGATCACGCCGTAGACGCTCGGGGGATCGAAGCGGGGCGGCAGCGCCGCCACGGACGGGCCTGGATGCGGGCTGCGCCGGTTCAGATTGCCGACGATCGTCCGTGCAATCGCGAGTGCGTGCGCATCGTTGTTCGCAAGATGATCGACGACGCCCGACAGACGCGTATGAACATCGCCGCCGCCGAGGTCTTCCGCACTGACGACTTCGCCGGTCGCGGCCTTGACGAGCGGCGGCCCACCCAGAAAGATCGTTCCCTGGTCGCGCACGATGATCGACTCGTCGCTCATAGCGGGAACGTAGGCACCGCCGGCCGTGCACGAACCCATCACCACGGCGATCTGCGGGATGCCCTGTGCCGACAGGTTCGCCTGGTTGAAAAAGATCCGTCCGAAGTGTTCGCGGTCCGCGAACACTTCGTCCTGATTCGGCAGGTTGGCGCCGCCCGAGTCGACCAGGTAGACGCAGGGCAGATGGTTTTCCGCGGCGATCTCCTGTGCGCGCACATGCTTCTTCACGGTCATCGGGTAGTACGTGCCGCCCTTGACCGTGGCGTCGTTGCAGACGAGGACGCACTCGATGCCCGCGATGCGTCCGATGCCGGTGATGATGCCCGCGCCGGGCGCATCGTCCTTGTACATCCCGTTGGCGGCAAGCGGTGAGAATTCGAGAAACGGTGTGCCGGGGTCGAGCAACTGCGCGACACGGTCGCGCGGTAGCAGCTTGCCGCGTGCGAGGTGTTTGTCGCGCGTCGCCTTTCCGCCGCCGAGCGCGGCCTGTTCGGTTTTGGCGCGCAGCGCATCGACGAGCGCCTGCATGGTGGTCGCGTTCGCGATGAAATCGCTTGAGCGCGGGTTCAGTTTGCTATCGAGGATCGGCATCGTGTGGGCGGGTTGCTCGGGCAGTCGTGGCTTCGACGGGTACGGCGCAGGCCGCCGTGCTCAGAGGACACGTGTTCAGGCTGTCTCGTTGAACAGCTCGCGGCCAATCAGCATGCGGCGAATCTCGCTCGTGCCCGCGCCGATCTCGTAGAGCTTCGCGTCGCGCCACAGACGTCCGACCGGATAGTCGTTGATATAGCCGTTGCCGCCGAGGATCTGGATCGCTTCGCCGGCCATCCACGTGGCCTTTTCAGCCGTATAGAGGATGACGCCCGCGCAGTCCTTGCGCAGGTCGCGCAGATGACCGTCGCCGAGCGTATCGAGTCGCTGCCCGACCGCATAGAGATAGGAGCGGCACGCCTGCAACGTCGTATAGAGATCGGCGACCTTGCCCTGGATCAGTTGGAATTCTCCGATCGGCTGGCCGAACTGCTCGCGCTGGTGAATGTACGGAATCACCGAATCCATCACCGCGACCATGATGCCGACCGGGCCACCTGCGAGCACTGCGCGCTCGTAGTCGAGTCCGCTCATCAACACTTTCGCGCCGCCATGCAACTGCCCGAGGATGTTCTCCGCGGGGACCTCGACATCGACGAACACGAGTTCCCCCGTGTGTGAACCGCGCATGCCGAGCTTGTCCAGCTTCTGCGCGACCGAAAATCCCTTCATGCCCTTTTCGACGATGAACGCCGTGATGCCGCGCGCACCGGCCTCCGGATCGGTCTTGGCGTAGACCACGAGCGTGTTGCAGTCGGGGCCATTGGTGATCCACATCTTCGTGCCGTTCAGGCGGTAGTGGTCGCCATGCTTGTCGGCGCGCAGCTTCATGCTGACCACGTCGGAGCCCGCGTTGGGCTCGCTCATTGCCAGTGCGCCGATGTGTTCTCCGCTGACGAGCTTCGGCAAATACGTGGCCTTTTGCGCCGCCGTGCCGTTGCGGTGGATCTGGTTCACACAGAGATTCGAATGCGCGCCGTACGACAGGCCGACCGAAGCCGACGCACGCGAGATCTCCTCCATCGCGATCATGTGCGCGAGATAGCCGAGGCCGGTTCCGCCATATTCTTCGTCGACCGTGATACCGAGCAGGCCGAGGTCGCCGAACTTGCGCCAGAGGTCCATCGGGAACTGATCGGTGCGGTCGATCTGGGCCGCCCGCGGGGCGATTTCGGCCGCCGCGAAGCTCGCGATCGAGTCGCGCAGGGCATCGAGGTCGGGATTGGCCGGCAGGCCGAGGGGCGCAAGCATGATGTCTCCTTCGCGTTGCTTTACGTTAACGTCAAGCTGAAGACATTGTTGCCGATGCGTTTTGCGAGGTCCAGTGGAGCGCGCCTAGGGCAAACCCTAGCGGGCTTGGTAAACGGCGGAGCGAACGGATATCTTCAAGGCCCGCATGTCTTGGGTGGTCCAGATGCGAGGTTAGAAGATAATCATTGGCGATGAAGCGGTTTTGCATGGAGAATGTCATCGTAGTGAAAATAATCAGCCGCGGCGCATGACGTCCGGCGAACGGCGAACCGGCAAGTTCGGCAATAACGAGGCCCCGGCAGCTACAGACCAATTGGAATAAACATGTTCGTTGTCCTGGCCCTGGCGGGCGCCATCGCGGCTTTGTCGTCGAGCCACGCGTATGGGACATGCCGCCGCACGTGGGGGGTGCACCTTTCGTCAGTGCGCTCGGTGTTGCGCATGCCAGAGCCGCGTGATGGAAAATAGCCCGCGCAGCCTGATTTACCTGACCCGTACGTCCGACCAGACACTGCGAGGCTTGCTGGCGTCCCGGGGCTGGACCATCCGTGTCGTGTCCTCCGCGCGCGAGGCCGAGCGCGAAGCCATGCGCGATGCCGCCTCGGCGGGCCTGCTCGACCTGAACAGTCAGTTCGACAAGCACGAGCTCGCCTCGCTCGAACGCTGCCTGTCGGCTTCGAAGGTCGGCTGGGTCGCGGCCGCGAGCGCCGAGCAAATGGCCGACGCTTCGATTCGCCGGCTGATCCGCGACTATTGCTTCGACTATGTGACGATTCCGTGCCCCGACGAAAAGCTCGTCAACGCGCTCGGCCATGCCTATGGCATGGCGGCGCTGACCGTTGGTGCCGGTGAGCATGCGGTCTCGCACGGGCCGCTCGGCGAAATGGTCGGCTCGTCCGAGGCCATGCTCAAGCTGTTTCGCGCGCTGCGCAAGGTCTCGGCGACTGACGCTCCCGTTTTTGTGCACGGGGAATCGGGCACGGGCAAGGAACTGTGCGCACAGGCGATCCACGACCAATCGCCGCGGCGGCGTGCGCCGTTCGTCGCGATCAACTGCGGCGCGATCACGCCGCAGTTGCTGCTCTCGGAGCTCTTCGGCTATGAGCGCGGCGCGTTTACCGGTGCGAGCCAGCGCAAGATCGGCCGCATCGAAGCCGCCAACGGCGGCACGCTGTTTCTCGACGAGATCGGGGATCTGCCGATGGAAGGGCAGGCGAGCCTGTTGCGTTTCCTGCAGGAAGGCGTGATCGACCGGCTCGGCGGTTTCGAGTCGATTGCCGTCGATGTGCGTGTGATTTCCGCGACTCACTTCGATCTCGACGCGGCCATGCGCGAGGGCCGTTTTCGTTCGGATCTCTATCACCGTCTCTGTGTCTTGCGTATCGACAACCCGCCGCTGCGCGCACGCGGCAAGGACATTGAGATACTCGCGCGACATGTGCTCGAGCGCTACAAGAGCGATGCCTCGAGGCCGCTGCGCGGTTTTTCGGACGATGGCGTGCGGGCGCTCTACAACTACGATTGGCCGGGCAATGTGCGCGAACTGATCAACCGGGTGCGGCGCGCGATCGTGATGACCGACGGAAGGCTCGTGACCGCCGAAAACCTCGAACTCGAGCAGACGGAGACGCCCATGCTGAAGACCCTCGCTCAAGCACGCGAGCGTGCCGAGCGCGAGGTCATCGAGCAGGCACTCGAACGTCATCCCGGACGCCTGGTCGACGTCGCGCGTGAACTGGGGATCTCGCGCGTGACGCTCTATCGCTTGATGAGTGCGCTCGGCATGAGCGCACCGAAGGATGACCGCGATTTGCGGGAGGCGGCGGAAGGCTGAATCGCTTTCATCCGGGCGCGCGACCCGATGCGCCGCCTTATCGCTGCATGCACCGCTGCAGTGGTGGTTCGCACGGCTCGGTCAGCCGGTGGACCACGCTCGCGAGCCAGTGTTGCAGAATCAGCGTGAACCGGTAGGTCAGCCGCAGCGGAAACTGGGCGTGATCCCACCAGGTGGCATGTCGCCCCGAGACTTTGCCCCAATGATTCTGTCTCGGTTCCAGATACAGATGAAGACGACGTTCCCCGCTTTCGACCATCTGCGACATGCGCACGCCGAAGGGCTCGAGGTTATGGCCGATTCTTGTCTGCACTCGGATATCGTGGCCGCCTCTTGAACTTCGAAGCGCCTCGGCGAGCGCCGCTTGATCCCGCGCGAGCAAGCCGAGTACATCGTTCGTCGACAGCGCACAGAGGGTACGGAACTGTTCGAGTGCTGTTTCGACACGGTCGCGTGTCCCAGCGTCGTTTTGCAGTGCGCGGATTCTCAACGAGAGATATTCGGCGACATCGAGCAAGGCCTCCATGCGAAGAGAGAACAGTTCGTGCCGGCATTGCGTGCCGATTTGGCTGAGAAGGACGCGTATCGTATCGGACATGCTCGAGGCGAAGCGCAGCAGGCCAACTAGGGGGGCCATCCAGTCGGGTTCATCGAGGCGTCCTGGCCATGCCAGTTCGTTATTCGCGAAGAGGCCCACGCGCACCGGTGCAATCAGGTAGTTCAGCATGGTGAACACCGTCGACAGATGGCGCGCCACTTCACCTGCTTCGTAGCATGCCATCCCGGTGCGCCGGGACATGGCCAAGCGGGACAAGCCGGGCAGGCAGGCCGAACCGGCCGCACCAAGCTGGTTGAGCACGGCATCGGCCAGCTTCAGCGTGCATTCGGTGCGCGTCAGATAGTCGTCCACCATATGATGGCGGGCAATCGTTTGATAGCTGAGACCTGCAGTCAGCGGTGCCTTGATCACCTCTGCGCACATGAGTCCGTAGGAGGCGGCGACACTGCCGAACGGCAGATTGGCATGGCGGAACGAGTCGAAGCCGAGCGCGCCGGTCGTGGCGGTATCGATTGCCATCTGCATGCCGACGCCCACCACGATCGGTACGCTGACCGCGAACGACAGGGCGTCGCGCCAGGCTCGTATGCCGGTTCCGTTGCAGGTCGACGTCCTGAGGGTGCGGAAGTTGGCCTCGAGCGCTTCGCGCAGTGTGGCGCCTTCGAGTTGCGCAAGGCGGATTCCCGCACACTGCAGTGCATGCGAGAATTCCGCGCCGTAGAAACCCTGCAGCGCGCCGGTCGTTTCCCACGCGGCACGGACGACTCGCGGCAACGGTTCAGACAAGCCCCGATCGCGATTGGACGCTAAATGGAGAATGCCGGTCTCCCCAGGGCGGTCAGCTTCGTCGATGAAATAAGCCGGGTTGAGTTGGAATTCCGAGGCTCGAAGCCCTGATGTCGACGGTCCGGCTACGCATTCGTCGACCGTGGGATGCAGCGCATTCGACACCGTCGTTCGCGGTTGCGTGAGGCTTGCCGGATGCATGGACTCGATGCGAACCGGGGGCGACATGGGGCCATGTGCCGCGACCACGTTGACCGAGCGCTGCGCGCTCACGAGATCATAACTGTTGGAACGGGGGCGCCAGCAGTGCGCTGCCGGCATGGGCCGGCAGTGGGGACATGAAAACATGGAGATCCTTGGTCATTGCCGCCCCGGAATGGGCGGCACCTGAGCGCAGATCATCCCGATATGAACGCCGACGGGCTTTCACGGAACGGTTGATTCGCCGTAACCTTGGCGAACGCCGCCACATTCTGAACAGAACTCGATAGAGGGGCGCAACCGGCGAGTGCCGACGGCCGATTGTCGAGCAGATATCCGAACAAATTCTTAGGATCAGGCGCCTCGGCAACAAGGCCAATCTCAGTTCCGATGCCGAGTCGTGTAGCTGTGTCGAGCAGATAGCGCAAGGTCGAAAAGTCCTCGAGCGCGAAGCCCACGGAATCGAAGACAGTGACTTCGTCGTTCGTATGCCGGCCCGGCTCCTGGCCCGCGAGGATGCACGACAGTTCAGTGACGACAAACGAGGCGGGCATTTGCTGGATCTCGCCTTCGATGCGCGATTGCGGTTCGAATTCGACCACCACGCGTGCGCGCTCGAGTATCTTCGGATCAAGCTCCGTCTTGCCAGGGCAATCGCCGCCGATCGCATTGAAGTGCATGCCCGGTTCGACGAGCGAAACATCGACGATCGTCGCGAGACGCTTGTCGGCCGTCGCGGTGGTGACGATATCGGTGCCGCGCATCGCTTCAGCGACCGAAGCCGCGCGCGTGATGCGCAAGCCGCGCCAGGGCGCAAGGTTGCGGATCAGCTTTTCCGTCGCCGCCGCGTCGACATCGAAGGCGCGGATTTCGTCGATGCCGAGCAGGGCGTGAAAGGCAAGCGCCTGGAATTCAGACTGCGCGCCGTTGCCGATCAGGGCCATCTTGCGCGAATGGGGTCGCGCAAGCCGACGTGCGGCGACCACCGAGGTCGCCGCGGTGCGGATCGCCGTGGCGAGTGTGAACTCACTGAGCAGCAGCGGATAGCCGGTGGCCACATCGGCCAGCGCGCCGAATGCCATGACGGTCGGCAGGCCGACACGCGAGTTGTTCGGATGGCCATTGACGAATTTGAAGCCGAAGCGCGTCTTGTCCGCGACGGGCATCAGTTCGATTACACCGTCGAGCGAGTGAGCCGCAACACGGGCGTTCTTGTCGAACGACGACCAGCGCAGGAAATCTGCCTCGATCTCGCTGGCAATGTCCTCCAACATCCGTGGCACGCCGACCGCGTCGATTAACCTGAACAGGTCGGTGACGTCGAGATAGCGGGTCATGTTGAATCTCCAAAGAGTCTGTGGCGAATCCGGGTTCCGAAGGCAGGACGCCACGTGGTGCGATTAAACGCAACCGGGTGTTTCAAGGCCTGCCGGCCGCTCGCGCCGATGTCAGGGGATCGACGCCCGGTGGGTTCAGGCGCAAACAGGGAGCAGGCGGCGGAGCCGGGTGAATTTGCGGGGAGCCGTCGCCCTGTCTGATTGTGCCGGTTTGCAAGGTCAACAAATAGCCAGCAGAGTGCGCAATCCGTTAGCCCTTCGCGTCAAAGTGACAGCAATGACTGGCACAATGCTGACTTGGCGTATCGCGTTTGAAAGATTGCGAGCATTCCCGGGAGAGACCGATGGCCGAAGCACTGCATTCACTCGACGACACCGATCGTCAATTGCTGGCGCTTCTCCGGGACAACGCCCGGCTGCCGGTTGCCCATCTCGCCAAGGCCCTGCGCGTGTCCCGCGGGACGGTGCAGAACCGGATCGACCGCATGCAGGCCGAGGGGGTGATCGTCGGCTATACCGTCCGGCTCAAGCCCGAAGCCGAGGAGCAACGCGTCCGCGGCTGGATGAGCATCGCGGTTGAAGGCAATCGCGCCGGGCAGGTCTTGAGCGCTTTGCGCGGCGAGCCGGCCGTCCAGTCACTTCATACGACGAACGGTCGATGGGACGTCGTGGCGGAAGTACGTGCCGACGATCTGGGCGCGTTCGACCGCGTGCTCACGCGAATCCGGACGATCGACGGCATCGCGGCGACGGAAACGAGCATTCTGTTGTCGACGATGAAGCTCTAAGCATATTTTCTCCCTTTGGTCGATAGGGGCGATCTCCATTGGACGTTGTGGTTTTGATGAGATTGCTCCTCGGAAAGTCGAAATTTTGACCTTGAGGGCTCCGCAGATCGTGTGTTTCCCAAGCTTGCGCGCATAGATCCCCTGACGGCATTGAGGGCTCTCCGTCGACATTTTTTCGACGTATTTTTCTCAAGATCCTTTGTGGGCAGGCATTTTCGGCTAGCCCCCATTCACGGAATAGGGTTTTGCAATGCAGCATTCGTGCCTTGATTATTGCGACAAGCGAAACTATTTATTTCGGTTATCAACCTTTTTGTTCGATAGCCTAGGGTTTACATTAGCTCCAACGGCGAGACGTCTTACGAGGACTCCGCCGAAACCGAGATAAATCCATCGCTAGGAGTAACACCATGAAACGCACCCTGATTTCCGCCCTGCTCGTTTCCGCCGCTGCTGCACTTGCCGCCCCCGCCTTTGCCCAGAGCACCGGCGACGTCGGCCTGACCCGCGCTGAAGTCAAGGCACAACTGGTTCAGGCAGAAGAACAAGGCAAATTGATTGAGCAAACGCCCCGCAACAACTTCCCTGTCGGGCGTGACGCACAGCCGCGCCAGTACGCCGTTGCTCCGCATCATGTCGCCAACACCGATGTCGCTGCGACCGCGCCCACGTCGGGCATGCAAGAGTAAGTCCGTAAGACGTCTGTAAAACGCGTAGTGATTTTTGCACCCTTTGTTTCATCGGTTTTCGCAAACGCCTCGGCGTTTGCCCAAAGCTAGCTGGTCTGCGTCACTCCTCGCACCCTGGACTATCCATAAGGTGTGTTTTAAGCCCGACAGCGATCCTGTCGGGCTTTTTTGCGTTCAGATTGAGCGTTGCCTTCGAAATTTGAAGCCTGCGACCGAATGCCGCAGCTTGGCGGTGGTGCCCTGCATATGGGATCTGAAGCACCTCTAACTTTCCGAAAAACTCATTTCTCACTATTCGCGTCGATGTTCATCAAGATGTCGCTAGATTAAGGCACGGACATGTCTTAGTGTCCGCCCTTCCAGGAGTCTGAATAGATGAAACGCGCGACCCGTCGTATTTCCCTGAGCCTCTTGCTTGCCGCTTCCATCAGCAGCTTTGCCGGCAGCGCGGCCGCGAATGCCGATTCGATGCATGCCGCGGCGCCGAAGATGACGTTGCAAGGCCTCACGCGCGAGCAGGTCAGGCAGGACCTGCATGAAGCTCACCGCAATGGCTTGCTGCACGCCAATCCCAACCAGTATCCGAGCGAGTACATCGAGCACGCACAGCGCCAACTGAGGACCTTGGCCAGTGAGGACGTGAAGGTATATCCGAAGGCGTTGATGGAGTGAGGGGGCGGGATGGTGGCCGGAAAGCAATGCTCATTCACCTGAGTGGACTGCTTCCGGCCGGCGATCTGCGCCGTGATCGAGCGGCTTTGGCAACTGTTGTTGCCTTGTGTGTCTGCCGCACACGTGCGAGCAAGCTGCGGCATGCGCGGATCGCGTCCTTTGCGCGACGCCCGGGCTTCGCTTATGAGAACCCGCGCATGCACCCGCGCATGAGCCTGCGCATGCACCCGCTCATGCGCCCGATCGAACGATCGAAAAGGCGCCAGATGCCTGGCACGTCGGCATCATTTCAATCGTATTGATGTTGACATGCGAAGGAAGCGACAGAAGCCATGACACAGTCTCGGCGATGTCGTCTGCAGTAATCGGCTCGGTGCCTTGGTAGACATTGGCCGCCTTCGACTCATCTCCTCCGAAACGTGTGACAGAGAATTCTGTGCCTCCACATAGGCCGGGCTCGATCGACGTCACCCGAACCTTCTTTCCGACCAGATCCGACTTCAGATTTAAAGTGAACTGATGGACAAACGCCTTGGTCGCGCCATAGACGTTGCCGCCAGGATAGGGATACGTGCCTGCAATTGAGCCAAGGTTGATGATCCAGCCGTGATTGCGCTCGACCATTCCCGGCAATGCAGCGTGGGTCATGTAGACAAGACCCTTGATGTTCGTGTCGATCATCGTGTCCCACTCGTCGAGCGAGGACTGTTGCGCGGGGCCGAGGCCAAGCGCCAGCCCTGCGTTGTTGACCAGCGCATCGATGGGGCCGTGTTGTTGCTCGATGTGCTTGACGAGCGCCGCGGTTGCGTCGCGGTCACGGACGTCGAGTTCGAACGCAATGAGTTTCGAACCCAGTTCCCTCGCCAGGGCGTCCAGTTTGTCCTTGCGGCGCGCGGTGGCGAAGACCGTGTGGCCGGCAGCAATCAGACGTTGCGCGATCGCGCGGCCAAAGCCGGCGGAGGCGCCGGTAATCAAAGCATTCATGGTAGGTGGACAGTGCGGGTGGGGAAGCCGCAAGTTTAGCGGGAGTTCGTGGCTCGCGTTGGGAGCCGCGCAAATGTCCGAGTACCGCATCGAGTATGCTTCAACGATCGCGCGTAAACGCATGCGCCCATCCCGCAATCCGCCGCTATCCGAGGAGCCTCCGTGATCCAATCCGACCCGTCCCGAGCTCGCCGCCGCAGTCCGGGCGCCGCATTCCGCGCCGCACTCGCCGAGGAAAGCCCTTTGCAGGTCGTCGGCGCCATTACCGCCTACGCCGCCCGCATGGCCCAGGCGACCGGCTACAAAGCGCTCTACATCTCCGGCGGGGGCGTCGCCGCCAACTCGCTTGGCATGCCGGACCTCGGCATCAGCACTATGGAAGATGTCCTGACCGACCTGCGCCGCATCACGGCCGTCACGGACCTCCCGGTCATGGTCGATATCGATACAGGCTGGGGCGGCGCCTTTAATATTGCACGCACCATCCGCTCCTTCATTCGCGACGGCGCAGCCGCGGTCCATATCGAAGACCAGGTCGGCCAGAAGCGTTGCGGCCACCGTCCGGGCAAGGAGCTTGTCAGCGCCGACGAAATGGTCGACCGCGTCAAGGCTGCCGTCGATGCCAGGACCGATCCCGACTTCGTCATCATGGCCCGCACCGACGCCGCCGCCTCCGAAGGCCTGCAAACCGCGATCGACCGCGCCTGCCGCTACGTCGAAGCCGGCGCCGACATGATCTTCCCGGAGGCGATGGGCGATCTCGAGTCGTATCGCAAGTTCAAGGAAGCCGTCAAAGTGCCGATCCTCGCGAACCTGACGGAATTCGGCTCGACTCCGTTCTTCACGCTTGATGAATTGCGCTCGGCGAACGTGGATATCGCCTTATATTGTTGCGGCGCGTATCGTGCGATGAATGCCGCGGCACTGAAGTTCTATGAAACCGTGCGCCGCGAAGGGACACAAAAGAACGTCGTCGATACGATGCAGACTCGCAATGACCTCTATAGATATCTCGACTACTACGCGTACGAGGACAAGCTCGACGCGCTGTTCTCTCAACAAAAGTAAGGAGAAGTTCGATGTCGGTATCAGCGAAGGCGACGACCGGGACGACCGCGCAAGGCAGTGACGGCACGGCCAGCGCCACGGGAACCGGTGAGACGACTCCCGGCTTCAAGCCGAAGAAGTCCGTCGCATTGTCCGGCGTGACGGCGGGTAATACGGCGCTTTGCACGGTCGGCAAGACGGGTAACGATCTTCACTATCGGGGTTATGACATCCTCGATATCTCGAAAGGTAGCGAGTTCGAGGAAATCGCCTATCTGCTCGTGCATGAAAAGCTGCCCACGCGCAGCGAGCTTGCCGCCTACAAACGAAAGCTCAAGGCGATGCGCGGTTTGCCCGCGAACCTCAAGGCGGCACTCGAATGGATTCCCGCCTCAGCGCATCCGATGGACGTGATGCGTACGGGTGTCTCGGTGCTCGGTACGATCCTTCCCGAAAAAGACGACCACAACATCGTCGGCGCCCGTGATGTCGCCGACCGGCTGATGGCTTCGCTGGGCTCGATTCTGCTCTATTGGTATCACTACAGCCATAACGGCAGGCGCATCGAAGTCGAGACGGACGACGACTCGATCGGCGGCCATTTCCTGCATCTGCTGCACGGCGCCGAGCCCTCGAAAGAATGGGTCGGAGCCATGCACACTTCGCTGATCCTCTACGCGGAACACGAGTTCAATGCGTCGACGTTCGCCGGCCGCGTGATCGCCGGCACGGGTTCGGATATCTACTCGGCGATCACGGGTGCGATCGGCGCACTGCGAGGGCCCAAGCATGGGGGCGCGAACGAGGTGTCGTTCGAAATCCAGCAGCGCTACGATTCGCCGGATCAGGCGGAGGCGGACATCCGTCAGCGCGTCGAAAACAAGGAAGTCATCATCGGGTTCGGACATCCGGTCTACACGATCTCGGATCCGCGCAACAAGGTGATCAAGGAAGTCGCACGCTCGCTGTCGAAGCAGGCGGGTTCGATGAAGATGTTCAATATCGCGGATCGGCTCGAGACGGTCATGTGGGACGCCAAGAAAATGTTCCCGAATCTCGACTGGTTCTCGGCGGTCTCGTACCACATGATGGGCGTGCCGACGGAGATGTTCACGCCGCTGTTCGTGATCGCCCGCACGGCGGGCTGGAGCGCGCACATCATCGAGCAACGGATCGACAACAAGATCATCCGGCCGAGCGCGAACTATACGGGTCCGGAAAACCTGAAATTCGTTCCGCTGTCGGAGCGCAAATAACTAGCCGTCTGGTCGGGTTGCCGGCTTTCGTCGGCGACCTTAGCATTCCACTCTCGTTCAACCCATCCACGAAGCCGCATGAGCCAAGCCATTTCCAACGTTCGCCCGCAGCCGGACCAGGTGCTGGTCGACATCGTCGACTATGTCCTCAACTACACGATCGACAGCGAGCTCGCGCTCGATACGGCGGCGCACTGCCTGATCGATACGCTGGGCTGCGGCCTCGAGGCGCTGAGCTATCCGGCGTGCACCAAGCTGATGGGGCCGATCGTCCCGGGCACAGTGGTGCCCCACGGCGCGAAGGTGCCGGGCACACCGTTCCAGCTCGATCCGGTGCAGGCCGCTTTCAACATCGGTGCGATGATCCGCTGGCTCGATTTCAACGACACCTGGCTCGCCGCCGAGTGGGGCCATCCTTCGGACAATCTCGGTGGCATCCTTGCCACGGCCGACTGGCTGTCGCGCACCCGCGTGGCTGGCGGCAAATCGCCGCTGACGATGAAGGACGTGCTCGTCGGCATGGTCAAGGCGCACGAGATCCAGGGCTGTATCGCGCTCGAGAACTCGTTCAACAAGGTGGGTCTCGATCACGTGCTGCTCGTCAAGGTCGCGTCGACGGCCGTCGTCGGGCAGATGATCGGGCTCACACGCGATGAACTGATCAATGCGGTGTCGCTCGCGTTTGTCGACGGCCAGTCGATGCGCACCTATCGTCACGCGCCGAACACGGGTAGCCGCAAGTCCTGGGCGGCGGGCGATGCGACCAGCCGCGCGGTGCGTCTCGCGCTGATCGCGAAGACGGGGGAGATGGGCTACCCGTCGGTGCTGACGGCGAAGACCTGGGGTTTCTACGACGTGCTGTTCAAGGGCAAGCCGTTCGCGTTCCAGCGTCCGTATGGCTCGTACGTGATGGAGAATGTACTGTTCAAGATCTCGTTCCCCGCGGAGTTTCACTCGCAGACCGCGGTCGAGGCCGCGATGGCCTTGCACGCTCAACTTGCGAAGGCGGGCAAGCGGGTTGAAGACATTCGCAAAATCACGATCCGTACGCACGAAGCGGCGATCCGGATCATCGACAAGAAGGGGCCGCTTGCGAACCCGGCGGACCGCGATCATTGCATCCAGTACATGGTGGCCGTACCGCTGATCCATGGCCGCCTGACGGCTGCGGACTATGAAGATTCGATCGCCTCGGACCCGCGTATCGACGTGTTGCGCGAGAAGATCGAATGTGTCGAGGATCCGCAATATACGAGGGATTATCACGATCCCGAGAAGCGTTCGATCGCGAATGCGCTGACGGTCGAGTTCAACGACGGCAGCCGCTTCGAGGAAGTGGCGGTCGAATACCCGATCGGCCACAAGCGCCGCCGCGCTGACGGGATTCCGTTGCTGATCGAGAAATTCCGGACGAACCTCGCACGTCGTTTCCCGGCAAAGCAGCAGGCAGCGATTCTGGATGCATCGCTCGACAGGAAAGCGCTCGATTCCATGCCGGTCAATGAATACGTCGATCTCTATGTGATCTGAGCGAAGCGTTAATCGAAGAGAGGCCCTGATTAAAGAATTCATTTTCGCGTCCGTTAAACAGTCGAACGGGCTTCTCTGAACCAGACCCGCGGCATTTGCCACCTCAACGCGAATTCACGGGCCATGAACGAGAGCACGAATCACGAACGTCGGAAACTGGCGGCCGCCGAAGCGGCGGCCTTTGCGCAGGTCATCGTGGCGGGCGGCCCGGCGGCACCGGCTTCCGTCGCGTTGTTCGGTGAAACCTCGAATTCCAAAAGCCTGTTCATCGATCGGGTGGTGTCGACGATCGGCAGGCTTACCGAGGGCGAGCCGGCACCGGGGCAGGGCCGTTTCGTCACGGTCCGTTTTTCCCCCTTGCCGAGTGAGCATGGTCAGCTTTGGGCGCAGTTCATCGAACACCTCTTTGCGGCGCTGAAACTCGGTTCGGCCGGTGCGGAGGCCACGAACGACGCTGATCCGCTGGCCGCTCAGCTGACAAGCGTCTTCAAGCTCGATGACCAGGCCAAGCGCGTGCTGCGCGCGCGCGAACGCGTGACCCGCGCCGAAGCGGCCATGGAGCGCGCACGCGAGGCCTACGAGAAAATCTACGGCAAACCGGTTCGGAGCGCGGAAAAAGTCAGTGTCGACGTGACCAGCGAGATTTTTGCGGCACGCCTGAAGAACGACAAGGCGAAGCTCGTACGCTTCGCGCGCGATTTCGGTGTACGCACGATGAGCGAAGACGTACTGCGCTCGCTGATGGCCGACGCGAGCACCCGCATCGGCCGAGCCCGGATGCTCGCATCGTCGCTGATGTCGATCGTCAAGCGGCGCCCGCTGATCGTCCTTATCACGACGGTCCTGGCGATCGTTGCGACGGCCGCGGCGACGCTCTCGTTCGACACTATCGGCGTCGACGTTCTCGCGCAGTTCATGCCGAAAGACCTCGCACGGCCGCTCGGCGACGTGGCCGTCGCGGTGACGGCCGCGGTGCTCGCATTCCGTATCGGCCTGTTCGGTCCGGCGCGTGCGATCGGTTACCTGCGGCACCTGGACAAGCAAATTCGCACGACGATCGAACGCGAGACCGGGCGGGAGCAGGTCAAGTCGTCGGCCAAGGCCACGGTCCTCGCCAAACGCGAAACAGATGTCGGCAATGCCTGGCAGGCGCTGACTGACGCCGAGCGCGAATTGAATGACGCGCGTGCCGAACTTGCGGCCGCGACGCCGGGCGGCCATCCGGCTGGCGAGCCGCCGGTCCGGCCACCGCGCCCTCCGAGGGCACGGTATGGCGAGGTACCCGAGTCGGACGCCGCGGCACAATTGGCCGAAGAATACGCGAAGGCCGCGGCGGAAGCTGAGGCAGGGGTGGAAGATGTTCAGGACGGGAATGCGCCGGCATCCGAGGGATCAGAGGCACTTGAGGCATCCTCGGCAACCGAGGCCTCCCCCAAGCCGCTGGCCCCGGTCGGCCGGGTCGTCGTGATCTTCGACGGTCTCGATCGCTGCGGCAACAATGCGCTGACCAATGCCTTGCGTGCGATCGACGCGATGATGACCTTGTCGCAATTCACCGTGCTCGCCACGCTCGACCAGGAGCGGATCAACAAGACCTTGCGCCGCGAAGACGAAAAGCGGGCGATCGAGAAGGAGGACGAGTTGGGGCAGCCGCGCCGTCCGACCGACGACTTCATGCCGGGCGCGGGCACGACGGCGCTGTCGGACGAATATCTGTGCGGCCGCTTCGACACCTTCTATTGGGTTCGCGACGAGTCCGAACCCGCTCTCGTCCACAACTCCGCGTCCGTCGGCGAACATCTCGCGGAACTGGCCTCCGACTACGACGAGGAGTGGTGGAATGCGCCCGGTGGCAGCCGCGAAGCCGAATTCGCGGGTGCGATCGAAGAGGTCACCTTGTCACAGCCGGAACGCAAGCTCATCCAGAGACTCGACATCATCGCCAATCAGTCGGCAGGAGGCGGCCAGCGGCTCATTCACGCCTACTACCTGATCAAGTCCTCGCTCGGGCCGGCACTGATGGAAGGCTTCGTCGGCACCGAGGGCACCCGTCCGCACTATCGCGCGGTGCTTGCCCAGCTGGGTTTCATCTGCGGGATACCGCGCCTGTTCGAACGCTATGTGGCGGTGCAGAACATGAGTGCACGGCGCAACGAAGACATGCATGGCCTCATCATGCGTCTGCGCCGCTTGAATTTCGACCGGATTCGCGGCGGCGGTCGTTATATGGAGGTCCTGCAGATGCTGGAGGAGCTCGATCCGAGTAGCGCGATGGTCCACGCACTCGCGCTGCACGCCAATACAGCGGCGCGCTTTTCGCTATGCAGCCCGGACCTGGTGCCGATGTTCGACATGCCGAGCAAGCAGGGCGAGCGCGACCAGCGCAGCCGCAGCGCCCTGCATGCCTGAGCAAGACCCGCGAGCCGACTCGCACGGGAACGGGCACAATAGGCGCCATGGGGCATGCGCCCGATCGGAGACTCAGATGGGAATGGAGCGGATTATTGGCAAGACTGCGGCAGCGTTGATGGCATTCGCGGCAAGCGGCGCGTTCCAGTTGGCGCACGCCGAACTGCAAAAGGGTGAGGCGGCGCCTCCCTTCACGGCGCAGGCATCGCTGGGCGGCAAGGTGTTCTCGTTCTCGCTCGAGGACGCGTTGAAAAAGGGGCCGGTCGTGCTGTATTTCTACCCCGCCGCGTTTACAAAAGGGTGCACGATCGAGGCACACTTGTTCGCGGATGCGGCCGACAAATTCCGGGACGACTATCGCGCGACGGTCATCGGTGTGTCACATGACAGCATCGAGACGCTCAACAAGTTTTCGGTCAGCGAATGCCGGAGCAAGTTTCCGGTCGCGGCCGACGGCGATCGCAAGATCATGACGAAGTACGACGCGCGGATGACGGTCTTACCGATGGCGGACCGCGTTTCGTACGTGATCGAGCCTGACGGCAAGATCTGGTATTCGTATCAGAGCATGGACCCCAGCCAGCACGTGAATAACACGTTGAGAGCGCTCGACGACTATCAGAAGACGCATCCGGCACAGAATTGAGGCGATGCGCCGAAGACCGGCCGGTCATGCCTTCGGGCGGTGGCCGGTCGCTACTTCATCTGCCACACTCCCGCTGCCTACACAGCCCCTGGTATGTTGCATCGACCGGTTGAATCCGCAATGCATTGCAGCTCTCCGTGGGGGGGCGTGTCTTTCGTCGATCTCCTCATCCGGCTGCGACCCGGGCCTCCTGCGCGACCTGTCCCACGAAATCCCAGAGTCGCGGATCGCAGGAATAGGGCGCGTTGAAACGGAACCATTCCGACGGCTGGTCGTCGGGCCTGAAATACGAGCCCGGTGCGAGCCAGATGCCATAACGCAGTGCTCTCGTCGCGATCTCGCTCGCGCGCGCCGGATCGATCGGCAGCCTGACCCACAAATACAGACCCGCCTGGGGGCGATGAAAAAGCTCGAGACCGAGATCGTCGACATGCTGCTCGACGCGCGCGTGCGCATCCTTGAGCTTGTCGTTGACGAACTCGACATGGCGCGCATACCGTCCTTCGACGAGCACCTTGTCGACGAGCCTTTCTGTCGTCTCCGATGAAGTGAGTCCGACCGCCATCTTGGTGCGCGCAAGCTCGCGCAGCACATCGCGATCGGCGACGACATAGCCGCATCGCAAAGCAGGCGTAATCGTCTTTGCGAATCCGCTCACATAGACCACGCGGCGCAACCCTTCCATGGCCGCGAGCATCGGCGGCCCGGCCGCCACGAGTTCGCGGTGCACGTCGTCCTCGATCACCCACAACTGATGTCGTTCGGCGATCTGCAGCACGCGAAATGCCGCGGCCATATTGAGCGTGGCACCCGTCGGGTTCTGCAGGACAGTGTTGATGAAGAGCGCTTTCGGCTGGCGCGTCCGCACGATATCTTCAAGGGCCTCGAGATCGAAGCCTTGCGGCGTGCGCGGCGCGCCATGGACCTGGAGGCCGGCGAGCTTGAGGATCTGCAGGAGATTGCAGTAGCACGGGTCTTCGACGACCACTGAGTCTCCCGGTCGCAGCAGGGTACGCACGATCAGGTCGAGTGCCTGGGTGGCACCTTGCGTCATTAGCACGTTGGACGCATTGGCGGGAACAGCGTATCGGTTGAGTTCGGCTGCGATCCGCTCGCGCAGTGGCGCGAATCCGTATGGATGGCCGTAGTCGGCAAGCCGCGCGGCCGGCGTCCGGCTCACCGCGCGCAGCGCATGATGAAGGCCCGTCTCGTTGACCCACTCATTGGGCAGCCAGCCGCATCCCGCCTTGATCGGCACCGAATGATCGGCGAAAACGTCCGAGAGCAGCCAGGTCGCGTTCAGGCTCGGCGGCTCCCATGCGGGCGTGGCGCCCGCGAGCGCCGGTGGGCGGCTCGCGACTCGATAGCCCGAACCCCGCCGCGCGATCACCAGGCCGAGCGATACGAGCCGGTTATAGGCTTCAGTCACCGTAAAGGTACTCAGCGCCTGCTCCTGTGCGAGCCGTCGCACGGACGGCAGGCGTGTGCCGGCCTTCAGCGTGTGGCGCTCGATCGCTTCGGAAAACGCGCGCACGAGTTGCTCGACGAGAGTAGGTGCATTGGCACGCTGGCGAATCAGTTCGAGTTCGATCATGGTCGGCGGGCTGCGATGAATATCCGATGCTACGGAAGACCGCGAGGTTTTGCCAATACACTTTGCATATTGCAATCAATACAGTTGGCATCGCAGTTCCGTAACTGCCTATGTGCGCGCCTCGGGGTGCGCCGCATAGTGGCGTACCAACACCCACGCGCGCGGCCGCGGCCTGCGCGCGCTGGCGCGCGGCGCCGGCCGATTCGATGGACGCGATCGCCGGTGCCGGACGCCGCCGTCCCGGTTGTCCGGCACCGGCGCTTCAACCTCACACCGACATACCCAGGCATTTCCTCGGAGAAAGACAATGAGCGATACCCACGCAAGCGACACAGCGGTCCGTGCGATCACCCACCATATCGGCGGCAAGGCACAGCCGGGCACGAGCGGGCGCATCGGGGACGTGTTCAACCCGGCGACGGGCAAGGTCCAGGCGCGTGTTCCCCTGGCCTCGACGGACGAGGTCGGCGCCGCCGTGGCGGCCGCGCGCGCGGCCTTCCCGGCGTGGGCGGAGACGCCCGCGCTCAAACGCGCGCGCATTCTTTTCAAGTTCAAGGAGCTGCTGGACAAGCATGCGGACGAACTCGCCGAGATCATCACGCGCGAGCACGGCAAGGTGTTGTCGGACGCCAAGGGCGAAGTGACTCGGGGCATCGAAGTCGTCGAATTCGCCTGCGCGGCACCGCAACTGCTCAAAGGGCAGTACAGCGAGCAGATCGGCGGCGGCATCGACAACTGGAGCATGCGCCAGCCGCTCGGCGTCGCCGCCGGGATCACGCCGTTCAATTTTCCGATGATGGTGCCGTGCTGGATGTTTCCAGTCGCGCTCGCCTGCGGCAATACTTTCGTGCTCAAGCCGTCGGAACGCGATCCTTCGTGCGCCATTCGTCTCGCCGAGCTGCTCAAGGAAGCGGGCCTGCCGGACGGCGTGTTCAATGTCGTGCATGGCGACAAGGAAGCCGTCGACGCGCTGCTCGAACACCCGGAAGTCGACTCGATCTCGTTCGTGGGCTCCACGCCGATCGCCGAGTACATTTATTCGCAGGGTGCGGCACGCGGCAAACGAGTCCAGGCGCTGGGCGGCGCGAAGAATCACCTCGTGGTGATGCCGGATGCGGACCTCGACCTCGCGGTCGACGCCTTGATCGGCGCGGGCTACGGTTCGGCCGGCGAGCGCTGCATGGCCATTTCCGTCGCGGTGGCGGTCGGCCATATCGCCGACGAGCTCGTCGAACGCCTCGCGCCGCGCGTGCGGGCGCTAACGATCAAGAACGGCCTCGAAAGCGATGCGGAGATGGGTCCCCTCGTCACGGCCGCTCACAAGGCCAAGGTCGAGGGGTATATCGACGCGGGTGTCGAAGGCGGTGCGAAGCTGGTCGTCGACGGCCGTGGCCACAAGGTCCAGGGCCATGAGGAAGGCTTCTTCATCGGCGGTACGCTGTTCGACGATGTGAAGCCCGAAATGAAGATCTACAAGGAAGAGATTTTCGGACCCGTGCTGTCGATTGTGCGTGTGCCCGATTTTGCCTCCGCGGTCGACCTCATCAATGCGCACGAGATGGGCAACGGCGTGGCCTGCTTCACATCGGACGGCGGGGTGGCCCGTGCGTTCGCGCGCCAGATCCAGGTCGGCATGGTTGGCATCAATGTGCCGATTCCCGTGCCGATGGCATGGCATTCTTTCGGCGGCTGGAAGCGCTCTCTGTTCGGCGACCATCACGCCTACGGTGAAGAGGGCGTGCGCTTCTACACCCGCTACAAGAGCGTGATGCAGCGCTGGCCCGATTCGATCTCGAAGGGGGCGGAATTCACGATGCCTGTCGCGAAGTAGCCGCGCCTACGTGTTACAGAAGCGGTTACGATTTCGAATCGATTCGCTGGGTCGGATTTGTTCGCATCGCCGCTGAGTAAGTACCGATTCTCGGCACTTGGCTCGAGCGCGTGATTTTTCCTGCGGAAGTGGACTTAGCCTGTGCATGCCCCGTTGCAATCTTGCGGCGGGGCATTTTTCGTCAGGGAGTCCATCGATATGTATCGAATCGAGTTTCGCGAATACCCCATCATGTGGGTCGCTTGCCACACGTTCTGGACGCTGTACGAGGACGACTGGCTGATCGGCGAATTGCACGGGCTTGCAACCGACCGCGAGACAGGCATGTCACAGGCAGTCGGCACCACGCGCGATGTATTGCGCGCCTGGCCTTACCCCATGATGGGCCAGGAGCAAAAAATGAAACCGGCGGAGGGCGGATTCTCGGGCCTGTATGCGCTCGATCAGGCGCACAAGGTGGTGTTCACGGGTTCGAAGGAGGAGGCGATGGCGATCTGGGGCCGTGCGCTTGCTGCGGCACAGGCACTCAATGACCTGGACATCGTTTATCACATCCTGGGCGGATTGCCCTCGGAGCTGTCCACGGGCAATAGCAACAGCGCGTTCCGCACATTCGGGGACGTGATGGGATTGCCGATGCCGGATCTCGAGGCGATGATGCGGCCCGGCGATCGCAAGAACCTGCTGCCGAGGGAAAGCTACGCCTCGCTTTATGAGGGGGCCGTCGTCGCGGCCTGAAACGGGCTAAAGGCTGGGCTGGCCGGGCGCGGGGGGTGCCCGGCCGGTGTAAGCGCGCTATCTTGTCTGTGTCTGGTGACACGCCGAAAGCCGGGTTTTGCAAGCGTTTTTGCACTGAACGCCCGGAGCCCGGTAAAATCCCGGGTTGATCCCACGGAAGCTGATCCGTGGTGCGCCCGAAGGACTCCATGAAACTCAATGCACATCGCTTTACGCTGAACTATGCAGCGCTTGCAATCGCAGCAGTCCTGGTCGCCGGGTGCAGCGCGCCGGACCCGCATGCGATCGAATACAAAAGCACGGAAAAGACCAAGGAGCCGTCGCTCGCGGCGCCTCCGGACCTGACCGCGCAGGTTCCCGACCAGCGCCTCGCGGCGCCGAGCAGCGGCGAGACCTCGCTGAGCTCGCTGACGCAGACCGAAAAGACCGCGCCGACGGTGGCGCCGGCGGACGCGGTTCTGCCTTCGATGCCCGGAGTGCACCTGCAGCGAGACGGCAACGAGCGCTGGCTTGTCGTCGAAAACCAGGACAGCCAGCAGCTCTGGCCGCAACTGCGCAAATTCTGGCAGCAACAAGGTTTTCTGCTGGTGGTCGAAACGCGAAACGCGGGCGTCATGGAAACCGACTGGAACGAGAAACGCCCAAGCATCGATGCTGGGTTCGTTCGTAACTTCATCGGCAAGAGTCTCGACAGCGCATACACCGCGGCGAGCCGCTACAAGTACCGTACACGGATCGAAGCCGGTCCCGACGGCTCAACTTATGTGTTCATCAGCGAACGCAGCCTGACCGAGCAGTTGACGGGATCGAACAACGAGAATCGCGAGTGGGTCGCGGCACCGAACGATCCGACGCTCGAAGTCGAGTACCTGCGCCGTCTGATGCAGACGATCTCGTATAACAAGACGAGCGGTCAGACCGTGCCGGATGAACCGTCAGCCGCGTCGGCTACTGCGGCGGCGTCGGCTACCGCAGCGGCGTCGGCTACCGCAGCGGCGTCGGCGGTCACCGCTGCCAGCACCGAAAAGGAAACGACGTCGTCGGGTGCGGAAGCCGGGGTGACCGAGCTGAATATTCCGGCCGCCTACGATCGCGCTTGGCTGGCGGTCGGTGTCGCACTCGATCGCGCGAGCTTCACGGTCGATGACCGCGATCGGATCAAGGGCCTCTACTTCATCCGCTACGTTGATCCGAACGACCATACGTCGGAAGAGCAGGGCTTCTGGAGCCAGTTGTTCCACGGTCACACAGACAAGGTTGCTAAACAATATCGGATCAACGTCCGCGCGCTGACCGAGAACTTGACACGTGTTGCCGTCGTCGACCAGTCAGGCAAAATCGACACCTCGAAACAGGCCCAGCAGATTGTCGGTTTGATAAGCGGTCAGGTGCGCTGATTTGTCCTATGCTTGAACCAGAGTAGCGTCGCGGTCGACACGGTCGGCCGGGGCGCTGCGAGCGGTCAGGCATTGTGATCCTGTATGAAAATGCCGGCCCCGCGCCGGCATTTTTTTCGCCCTTTTTGTGAGTATTGCGGTGGCACCGAAGCAGGGGTAGTAGTGGTCCAATCGGATACATCGGGACCGTCGCAATAGCGCCGTGCAGTGTTTTGTGGGACTGTTGAACTACCGTCGGGACTCGAGGCGGTGCAGTGAGTGTGTAGGCTCGGTGCTTGCTTAACTGATTGACGAGGAATGTGCCGGCTCATTCGATGCCTGCCATGACAGTCAAGCCGGAGACGCCCAATAGCAGTGGAATCAAGGGGACGGACAAAATGAAAAAAGTTCTGGAAGACTCGGCCAAGGCAATGAAGTCTCTGTTCAATCGTTCGTTCGATCGACTCGTGCAGACCTGGCAAAGGCGATTTCCCGCGAAACCGCGCGCCATCGAACTTGAATTCCGGCGTCGTTCCGATACCGACACCCGGCGTTCGGCCGCCATTCATATCGATACCCGATCACGCCGGCAGCGTCCTTGAGGCGAGCGCGTGGTCGGCCCGCTATCAAGCCGGATGGATTGCGTGCCGATATTAAGCTGGTAAGTATAAATGCCGAAGTGGGGGCATCATGTTCGATCTGATTCCGTACTGGATGTGGGCGTTCATCGTTTTTCTTGCGGCCCTTGTGTTTATCGTCGCCCACACGCTGACCGAGCCGTCCGACGACTGCGATCCTCCCCGGCTCCCGCATTCGCGGCTGCGACACGCGCGGCGACATCCCCGCTAGCAGGGGAAGTTTGCGGACGCTATTTGTGACCGGATGCCCTCCGGCGAGAGCGTGTGCATGCATTTTTTCGATGAAGCCCAGTGCCGTGCTTCGGGCGTTGGGTTTCTGTCCCGCTTCCGTTTCCTCCGTCCCTCGTCGCATCTCCTGCTTGGCCTTCTGATGGTCACGTAACGTAACGTAACGTAACGTTACGATCCGCGCAGCAGCACGTAGACCGTTGAAGACGCCTGTATTTGCTTCGTATCACAAACCATTTCGCGAATCAATCAGCGGTAGGTCCCCTGCATTAAGCCGAGCGATCCGGCCGCCCATGTGGGAGGGGTGAATCGCATGGCAGTTGCATGCTTGATGGTACGCGGTCGGATACGTCGACGGACAATTGCGAAACACGGCAGCGGGACGGAGCAGCGGGAATCGGAGCAATCAGTCGAAACGATCCGACTCCGGCTTGGCACTCTGCAGTACTGCGAATGAAATGAATTGGCCCCGTCGCCCTTTCCTCGTTGGGCGATGGTTTGAACTCGCACTTTCCAAAGTGCGAGTTTTTTTCGTCCCGGCTTTTAAAGCGGATCCCGCAAAAACCGGATTTACATGAATTTTACGATTGTTGTTTTATTCTTCATCTTCATCCGGAAGATCGAGGATCAGGACGATCGTCCAATCCGCTGCGCCTTCATGATGATATTGGCGCTCGGCGACGATGAAAGGCTGCTGCTTGCCGCGCGGTCCAAGGAACAGGATGTCGCCTTCCGCCGGGAGACACTCGATCGGCGGCAGCGCGAGCACGGGCTCGCGTTCCGCCTGCGGGCCCTTTGCCTTGGGCATCAGTTTTTCGATCTTCTTGCTCGCCGCATCGGTCCATTCGATGTCGAATTGAATATTGCTCACACATGCTCCTTCAAAAAAACCGCGCTACGCGGCGGGATACAGATGGACAAAAGCCCGCGCGGGGCGGGCTTTTGTCGAAACGCCTGGCACGAAGCCGCAGCTTCGGGCGTCGCGCGCCATTTTACTGCGCCGCGCTCGCCCCGGAAGCTTTTGCGCCGTGGTGGGGGTGCTTTGCCTTGTGGCCCGGCATTTCCATCTTCATCGCCGACTGCTTGTCCTGAGCGTCCTGCAGCATTTGGGCACGCTGCTCGATGTCTGCCGCCTTGGCCGGATCGGTGCTCATCGTCACGCCAGTCGACTGGGCAGCGGCGGTGCCGGCCAACGACAGCAGGGAAACCGCGAGTGCCACGGACATTTTCTTCATGATCAGACCTCCACAGGGAAAGATAAGAGAACCAAGCCAGTTGCAAATTTGGTTCCTGAAGACGATTCCATTCTATCGGCGCGCGCATTCCAGCCTCGGCCCGGCGCAACGATACTTACCATGCTTACAAGTTGTTACTAACCGTGCCGGAAATCGGCAGTTGTAAATTTAGAGGCTCCGGCTTAACGATACTTTGCCTGCCCATTACTGCGGGCTTAATATGACTGTTTGCCGATCCGGCTTTCGGGCGGCATCGACGCGATCTTCAACACAAGTCGAACAGCGGCCAAGAGCCGGTACGCGGAGAGCGAAATGAAGCATTCGAACGAGGCCGTTCTCGAGGCGCTGCGCCATGCGCAGTATCGTCAGGTACCGTGGCCGAAGCGACCCAGGGTATTCGAGTTCTTACGCGATGCGGGCCTGCTCGAGACCATTCGCCAGCGCACACCCGATGGCCCTGGCTATCATGCGCCGGTCGATATAGCGGTGCTGACCGCGCGCGGCAAGGCTGAGATCGTGCGGCTCGAGCGCATCGAGCGACTCGCGAGCTGGCCCGATCAACGCGTGAGCCTCTATCTGGTGCCTGCCGACGGTGCGACCGAAACCGAAAGCTGACGGGTGCAGTCGTTGACAGACTGACAGAGGGGGAGTCCGGTTGCACAAAAAAACGCCCGTATCCGAAGATACGGGCGATACCGGGTAACACATGCCACGCTGTGGTCATGGCACTTGATCCGACTCGCGGAAGACCGCACTGGTTCCCGCCCTCGGGTTTATTCACCCTGGGTGTTGTTCGCCGGACCACGAGACTAGCGTGGCGCTTTCTTAGGGTGATCGGCAGGTGGGTTGTGATCGCGGTGGCCATCTTTTGAATTGGCTGCGATATCGCCGCGCAGGTCGCCCCGCGGGGCCGGCGGTGTGAAATCGCCGCGACGCGGCGCGGCAGGCTCGACAGGCAGCAGCACGGGGGCAGCGCGAGGCCCTCCCCATCCGTTGATGGGGGTTTGGCCATGTGCCGCGTTACTTGCCATGAGGCCGCCGAATTCCAGGGTCACGATGCCGGCGGCGACTACCACTTTCCAGGTCATCGAATGCTCTGAAGGCTCGAACTGAGAGCTTCCAGTTTATGTTTCGCATTCGACCTTGCTGTAAGTGTTAGTAAGGGAATGTTCGGTGCGTTCGCTCAAGAAGCGAGATGGGAGGGCGGCGCCAGCACGCCCCTTTCCCATCCGCAATCAGGCGAGCTTGGCCGGAGCGCGCCACGATTCCGGATTAGTCCAGAATGCACCGCGCAATCGATCGCGCGTCGGCGGGATGGGCTGCTTCGCCACTGTTACGGCTGCGCGGCCGCGCAAGTTGATCTCCCTGCCGTTGCCGCCGAGACGTTTCACGATCTCGGAGAGGGTGCCGTCGGCTTGCCATTCGTCAAAGCGGCGGCGGCAGGTCGGCGGCGACGGGTAGCGACCCGGGAGCTTCGACCAGCCTTCGCCCGTGCTCAACACCCACAGGACTGCGTTGACCACTGAACGGGCTTCGACGCGCGGACGGCCGCGGCGTTCGCTGCGTTTAGGTTCGTCACAGAACAACGCCTCGACCAACGCCCATTCATTGTCTTTCAAATCGTCGAACACCATTATCTTTCACCTCAGCGATGCTAACCCCAGTGTGGGCCCGCGCCGTGCGCGTTGCGCACTCCTCGTGCTGTTCGCCGCGCGAATATGTTCAAACTCGCGGCCGCTTTCTCGAAAACCCCGCGATCGATTCGATTCGTCGGGTGTATGCCCCTCAGCGAAAACCATGCCAATCTTGCGGTGCGGCAGCGCAAACGGCCGCTGGATAAGGCTGGCGGCCCACTCTGGTCGGCGTATCAGACGCCAAAAGCAGGGGGGCGCAAATCGGGGAAATCACCGATCTTGTGCATCCCGGCCTGAGGCGGGGCCTCCGATCGCACGTCTGCGCACCAAGGGGAGACCCGCCCGTGTCTCAAAAATTATTCCGGACGATGAACGGTTGAACTCGTACCCAACCCTTTGCATTACCCTTGTCATTTGCTTGGTAGCTTCGTCGAAGTTCGAGCCCGCGCAGGGGAGTCGCGCTATCATGCGGTGCACACATCGAAGATCGCCGTCTATCGTCTGACCGCATGAGCGCGGTGCGGGCGGGCGACCGGAATGCACTATCCAAGCGCATTCCCCTGGCGAGATTGCATGAGAGACGAGACGCGGACCTGGAGGCAAGCAACGAAGATGAATGTCACCCTCAGGCAATTGCGAGTGTTCATGGAAGTCGCGCGTCTCGCGAGTTTCAGCCGCGCCGGCCAGAAGATCGGGCTGACACAGTCGGCCGTCAGCCGTTCGATTCGCGAACTCGAGGACGAACTCGGACTCAAGCTGCTCGACCGCACGACACGCGAGGTGGTCCTGACCGACGCGGGCATGAATCTGGTGGCGAGTGTGTCGCGTTTGCTGGGCGAACTTGATGGCGCACTGCGCGAGATTCGGGAAATCGGCGAGCAGCGGCGCGGGAGGGTGGTGGTCGCGGCGGCGCCTACCGTGTCCGCGCGTGTCATGCCGCTGGCGGTCGCCGAATGCAATCTGCGACACCGCTACATTGCACTGTCTCTGCGCGACGAAGTCCAGAACGATGTACTACGGAAGGTCAAGACGGGAGAGGTCGACTTCGGTGTGGTCATTGCACCGGTGCTCGATCCGATGGCTGCCGACGGCCTGCTTCTCGAACCCGTCATGACAGATTCGTTCAGCGTGGTCTGCCGGGACGACCACGCACTTGCGCAGCGAGACGAAGTGGGTTGGGGTGCGCTGCAGGGCGAGCGCCTCGTGCTGCTCGATCATGCGTCGGGCAGCCGCCCGCTGATCGAGAAAGTGTTTCACGACCATGGTATCGAGCCCGAGATTGTTCAGGAGATGGCGCATCCGGCAAGCGTGTTCGGGCTCGTGGATGCGCGCGTCGGGATTTCGGTCATGCCCGATCTCGCCTTGCCGCCGCCGGCCGGGCTGGCGCTCGTATCGCGGCCCCTCGTGCCGACCGCGGAACGCACCGTCGCCCTCGTGCGCCGCCGCGACCGGTCACTGTCGCCAGCCGCGGATGCGGTCTGGCAGATCGTGCGAGAGGTGCCCTTGAAGTTGGGCCCAAGCAATTGAGCAAGCCGGGCGCCTGGGCGGCGGATTCTTGAAAGGATCGGTTCCTATTGCGAGGCGGCCCGAACCGTGAAGTCCGCATCGGTTCCGGGGCTCCGCGAATGGCCGGGCGCTGCTACCATCTTATTTTCCTCGAACCCCGCTCAAACCACCATGGCAGTTGAATCTCCGTCGTTGGCCGGGCAGCCGGCGCCTTCGGCCGCCCCTTTTGCGCGGCAGGCCGTCCAGTCCCTGCGCGCATCGAAGATCCGCGAAGTGGCCAATGCCGCGATGGGTTTGCCTGATGTGCTGCCGTTCTGGTTCGGCGAATCGGACCAGCAGACGCCACGTTTCATTCGCGATGCGGCCAGCGCCGCGCTCGCCGAGGGGGCGACGTTCTATACGCACAATCTTGGCATCGCGCCGTTGCGCGGCGCCATTGCCGAGTACGTATCCGTCCTGCACGGCGCGACGTCACCCGATCATGTCGCTGTGACGAGCGCGGGCGTCAATGCCCTGATGCTTGCCTCGCAACTTGTCGTCGGTGCGGGCGACCGGGTCGTCGCGCTGACGCCGCTGTGGCCGAACCTGGTCGAGATTCCGAAGATTCTCGGTGCCACGGTCGAAACCGTCTCGCTCGACTACGGGCCGCGGGGCTTCACGCTCGACCTCGACCGCCTGCTTGCGGCGCTTACGCCCGACACGCGTGCCGTAATGATCAACTCGCCGAACAATCCCACCGGCTGGGTCATGACGCGCGACGAGCAGCATGCCGTGCTTGCCCATTGTGAGCGCCACGGCATCTGGATCATCGCAGACGAAGTCTACGAGCGGCTCTTCTACGGCGCGGGTCGCGTGGCGCCGTCGTTCCTCGACCTCGCCGGACGCGAGGCGCGTGTGATAGCGGTCAATTCGTTCTCGAAGGCCTGGCTCATGACCGGTTGGCGGCTCGGCTGGATCGTCGCGCCGGACACGCTCATGGGCGACCTCGGCAAGCTCGTCGAATACAATACGTCGTGCGCGCCCGATTTCGTCCAACGGGCGGGAATCGTCGCCGTGCGTGACGGCGGGGCGGTTGCCGATGGCGTGGTCGCGCAGCTGCGCCAGTCGCGCGACCATCTCGTAACCGCGCTGCGCGGATTGCCGGGGGTCGACGTGATGCCGGGCGAGGGGGCGATGTATCTGTTCTTCCGGCTGGCCGCGGCGGCCGATAGCCTCGAGCTGTGCAAGCGGCTGGTTCGCGAAGCCGGGCTGGGCCTCGCGCCAGGCGTGGCATTTGGCCCGGAAGGCGAGGGTTTTGTCCGGTGGTGTTACGCGTGCAGCACCGATCGGCTAGACGAAGGAGTCAGGCGTCTTGCACGGTTTATCGGCCGGGATTGATTTTGCGATGGTTTGAGCCGTTTACGCATTAGATATTTTTGCGTAAGATGCGTTGTGAATAAGCGATTTCCCTTTGCGTCGATGGGGAGGCTCGCTGCCAAGACCCGTGTGAACCGTATGGGCCTGGCTCGCCGGGTGTGCTGCACCTTGTGTCCGAGCGGATGAGCCGGACGCCGATGGCATGAATTGATGTGGCCGACTGTTGACGATTCGCGTTGGTCTTCCCGGGATGCGCTCCCATCAATATGACCGATCACAATCGGGCGAGCGTTTCTCCCACTCCCAGTTTCTTTTGATCCCGTTCCGCTGACCGTTCAGGTCGGGACTAGCTGCATGAATACTCAAGAGGCAAGGATCGTCCTCGAGACTGCGTTGATCTGTGCACAGGAGCCGCTCAGGCTGAGCGATCTGCGTAAATTGTTCGTCGACGGCGTATCGGCGGACACGGTACGCGCCCTGCTCGAAGAACTTCGCGGGGAATGGTCAGGACGAGGTGTTGAACTGGTTTCGCTCGCCACAGGCTGGCGTTTCCAAAGCAAGCCGGCAATGCGGTCCTATCTGGATAGGCTGCACCCGGAAAAACCGCCGAAATATTCGCGCGCGGTGCTCGAGACACTCGCGATCATCGCTTACCGGCAACCGGTCACGCGTGGCGACATCGAGGAAATCCGCGGCGTCGCCGTCAGCACGCAGGTGGTCAAGCAGCTCGAAGACCGCGACTGGATCGAGGTCATCGGTCATCGCGACGTCCCCGGGCGCCCGGCGCTGTATGCGACGACCAAGCATTTCCTCGACGATCTCGGTTTGAAGGCGCTCGATGGGCTGCCCTCGCTGGTGAGCCCGGATGCGGCGCTTCAATCGGACCTGCTGGCACAGCATGCGATCGCCTTCGACGATTTGCCCGAGGTTGCGGCTGCGTTGGTCGCGCAGGCTGGGGCGGTCGAGGTGGATGAGGCGGCCGCGGCTCAGCGTGATGCGATAAACGGCGAGATATTCGAAGGCTTGGCCGAGGAATCCATCGAGGCGGTAACCGTGGAGGTCGCACGTGAGCTGAGCGCGGAGCTGGTTGAGGAGGTTGCTGCCGGGTCGCGCGAGCAAGTTCGCGCGGTCGAGGAAGAAAGGGAATTTGCCCTGCCAGCCCATGTGGGCGGGACGAATGAAGAGAATGAAGCGCCTGTGGCGGATGCCGCAGATGAAGTCACAACGATCGATGCCGACGAGCATCGACCGACCGAACGCTTGCACCCGGATGCACCAGTCGTGTCCGAGTCTGTGCACAGCGATCCGAACGATCCGCCGAAGGCGCTCCCGGACGATACTCCGCGCGACGTCTGATTGGTGAAGGACGGCCGGCCTGCTCCATGCGAGCGCGCCTGCCACGACTCTCTGAGGTTTAGTTTGAAAGACGATCAACAAAACGATTCGCCGGAGCATCGCGATGACGACGCACGTCCGGTTCGCGTCCGGGCATCGCGCGCCAAGCCCGTCAAGGCTGAAGCGGCGGTACCTGTCGAAAGCGGCGAGCAGCGTGCGGGCGAATCGGCCGGGGCGGGCGAAAGCCCGGTTGCTGCGCCGGCCAGGAAAACCCGACGGGCCGCCGTCAAGCCGGCTCCTGCCAGCGAGCAGCCTGTTGTCGACGCCGCTGAAAGGCGCGACGAACCGGCGGTCGTTGAAGCAGTCAAGAGACGTGGACGCGCTGCGGCTGGATCGGCTGAACAGTCGGCTGAAATCTCGACCGTGAGTTCGGCCGAAGCGAGCGACCGCTTCTCTGGTGAATCGAATGAGCAGGGCGAACAGACCGGCGGCGAACGAACCGAAGCGGGCGAACGAGGCGAACGAGGCGCACGCAGCGGTTTGCGCCGCGGTCCGCGCAGCCTGATCGCCCGACGCCGTGCGAGTAAGGCCAAAGATGCCGAAGGCGGCGATGTCACGGCCGAAGCGTCCCGTTCCGAGGCCGGCTTCACGTCTGACTCAGCCTCCGGATCTGCTTCTGCCTCTGATACACAGTCGACACGGCGCGGCGCGCACGATGATGCCTCGTCTCAATCTGGCGAGCATGCCGGTGATGCCGACGGCAATGTCGCCGCCGAATCACGCGAAGGCCATGGACGTCGTAGTAATAGCACGCCCCGTGCCCCGCGCCGCGGCCGTAACGCCGCTGCCGCAGCGGTGCAGGACAGTGCATCGCCCGTGCAATCTTCGGGATTGCCCCAGTCTTTCGATTCGAACGCGGATGACGATGCCGATTTCGGTACGAATGGCAATGTGATCGAGCCGGGCGCTGATGCGTCGGGCGCGCGTGAAACGTCGGGTGAGGGTGCCGAACCGCGTGGCCGGCGCAATAGCCGCGACGCGGGCGCGGGACGCGGCAACAGAGGTGATTCAAACGCAAACGCAGGCGATCGTCAGGGCCGTGGCCGTAACAGCGGTCCGCGCCAGGGTGCCGCGAACGGCGAGGCGCGCGAAGGCGGCCCTCGTTCGAACAACGGCAGGCAAGCCGGCGGCAACGGTACCGGCAAAGCAACGTCGGCCGGCGACGCGGCAGGACGTGTCGATGCCGAAGATCTGTTCGCCTACGTGAGTTCGCCGGCATTCGATGCCGACAACAGTGGCGGCAGCGGTGTCCGTGCGCCGATGTTGCGCCGCGGCCGCAAGCCGGCCGAGAAACCCAAGCGCGTACTGTCGCCGGATGATGATGCGCCGAAGCTGCACAAAGTACTCGCCGAAGCTGGCATGGGTTCGCGCCGCGAGATGGAAGAGCTGATTATCGCGGGACGCGTATCGGTCAATGGCGAGCCGGCCCATATCGGGCAGCGGATCATGCCGACCGACCAGGTTCGGATCAACGGCAAGCCGGTCAAGCGCAAGATCCAGAACAAGCCGCCCCGCGTGCTGATCTATCACAAGCCAACGGGGGAGATCGTCAGTCACTCGGATCCCGAAGGGCGCGCGTCCGTATTCGACAAGCTGCCGACGATGAAGACGGCGAAATGGCTGGCGGTCGGTCGTCTCGACTTCAATACCGAAGGCCTGTTGCTGCTCACGACTTCCGGCGATCTCGCCAACCGCTTCATGCATCCTCGCTACAGCGTCGAGCGTGAATACGCGGTCCGCGTGATCGGCGAACTGGCCGAAGGCTCGCGGCAAAAGCTGCTGAGCGGCGTCGAGCTCGAAGACGGCCCGGCAAATTTCCTGCGCATCGCCGATGGCGGTGGCGAAGGTACCAATCGCTGGTATCACGTTGCCCTGGCCGAGGGCCGCAATCGCGAGGTCCGGCGCATGTTCGAAGCGGTTGGCCTGACCGTGAGCCGGCTGATCCGCACGCGCCATGGCCCGGTTACGTTGCCGCGGGGCCTCAAGCGCGGCCGCTGGGAAGAGCTCGAGGACAATCAGGTGCGCGCGCTGCTCGGCGCCGTCGGTCTGAAGGCGCCGGTCGAGGAACGCGGTGGTCCGCGTGGCGCCGCGCAGCCCCGGCGCCAGCCGGATCCGATGCAGACGGCGCTTGGCTTTGCGGCCGAAACGGCGAATGCGGGTGCGAACCGCTTCGGTCCGCGCGGCCCGCGGCGCGCGAATCAGGCAACCTTCGCCGGCGTATTCACGGGCACGCCGCGCAACACTGCGAACCTGCCGGATAACATCGGCAACCGCGCGCCACGCAAGGGCGAAGGCGCCGGCGGCCCGGGAGCCGGTTCGCGCGGCAACGCCGGCGGTTATGGCGCACGCGGCGGCGGCGGTACAGGCGCAGGCGGGGGATACGGCGGCGGTCGCCCGGGTGGCAATGGCAATTTCGCCGGCGGTCGTTCGAGCGGGGGCGGTGGCGGCAACGGCAATGCGCGCGGTAACGGTCGTGACAACCGGGGCAATGCCGGCGGTCCGGCAGGCGGCACCGGCGAGGGTGGTGGGAATCCTCGTGGCGGTCAACGCAACCGCTCCCGTACTCGCTGATAAACACGAAATGGGGCCCTGGCCAGGACACGGGTCGGGGCACGGATCGAACGCGTATCGGCTCAAAGGGTGACCCGCCGGCCGGGTCGAACGGGCTCGCGCACGACTTGCAGGACTTGCTCCCGCGACCATCCGAACGGTGCGGAGCCTGAGTCCGGCGTTGCCAATGCCTTGAATTAAGTATAAAATCTTGCAGTCGCTGGGTCTTTGCTCTAACGCTTAATTGCGCTGCCCGACGAGCGACCAGCGGTAATGGAAGATGGGCGTTTCGCCCATTTTTTTTTGCCGAAACGGTTTCGCCCGACATGTTTTCGCCTGGTTCAAGGTCGATTTTTCGGGCGGCCAAGCGACCAATAACGACGACGGCAGCCGGACGGGTTCACCACTTCCGGGCTTACGCAACAACTCCTGGGGTTAAGGTGCAACTGACGGAACTGATAGAAACCACGGTGAGCGGGCTGGGTTACGAGCTGGTCGAGTTTGAACGATCGGGGCGCGGTTTTCTGCGCATATTTATTGACCAGCCGGCCGGTATCGCGATCGAGGATTGCGAAAAGGTCACTCGCCAGTTGCAACACGTGTTGACCGTTGAAGACTTCGACTATGAAAGGCTTGAAGTTTCATCGCCCGGTCTCGACCGTCCTCTCAGGAAGCTCGCGGATTTCACGCGCTTCGCCGGCAGCGAAGTGACGATTACGTTGAAAAAGCCGCTCGATGGCCGCAAGCAGTACCGCGGTGTGCTGCATGCACCGGCCGGCGAGACGATAGGATTGGAGTTCGAAGGAAAGGATGGCCCGGCCATGCTGGATTTCACGCTGGCCGATATCGATAAGGCACGTCTTGTTCCTCAAGTAGATTTTAGGAGCCGCAAACAATGAGTCGCGAAGTACTGATGCTGGTCGACGCGCTGGCGCGCGAGAAAAACGTCAATAAGGACGTCGTCTACGCCGCGCTCGAAGCCGCGCTGGCTTCGGCCACCAAGAAGCTTTACGACGATGCCGATATCCGTGTTCAGATCGACCGCGAATCAGGCGAGCATGAGACGTTTCGCCGTTGGCTCGTGGTGCCCGACGAGGCAGGCCTGCAGGAGCCCGATCAGCAGATTCTGCTGTTCGAGGCGCGCGAGCAGAATCCGGACATCAATGTCGGCGAGTTCATCGAGGAACCGATCGCGTCGATCGAGTTCGGCCGTATCGGCGCGCAGGCCGCCAAGCAGGTGATCCTGCAGAAGGTGCGCGACGCGGAACGCGAACAGATCCTCAATGATTTCCTCGATCGCGGCGAAAAGATCATGACCGGTACGGTCAAGCGGCTCGACAAGGGCAATCTGGTCGTCGAATCGGGCCGTGTCGAAGCGCTGCTGCGCCGCGACCAGCTGATTCCGAAGGAAAACCTGCGGGTCGGCGACCGCGCGCGGGCGTACATTACGAAGGTCGACCGGACCGCGCGCGGCCCGCAGATCGAACTGTCGCGCACGGCGCCCGAGTTTCTGATGAAGCTGTTCGAGTTCGAAGTCCCTGAAATCGAACAGGGTCTGCTCGAGATCAAGTCCGCCGCCCGCGATCCGGGTGTGCGCGCGAAGATCGCCGTGGTGGCCTACGACAAGCGGATCGATCCGATCGGCACCTGCGTGGGCATCCGCGGTTCACGGGTGCAGGCGGTTCGCAACGAACTCGGCGGCGAGAACGTCGATATCGTGCTGTGGTCGGAAGACCCCGCGCAGTTCGTGATCGGCGCACTCGCGCCGGCCGCGGTGCAGTCGCTCGTGGTCGATGAAGAAAAGCATGCGATGGATGTGGTCGTCGACGAGAACGAGCTGGCGGTCGCGATCGGCCGCAGCGGTCAGAACGTGCGCCTCGCGAGCGAGTTGACCGGCTGGCAGATCAACATCATGACGCCGGACGAGTCGGTCGCGAAGCAGACCGAGGAACGCACGGTCTACCGCGATTTGTTTATTTCGCGTCTCGATGTCGACGAGGAAGTCGCCGACATCCTGATTGACGAAGGCTTTACCAGTCTCGAAGAGATTGCCTACGTGCCGTTGAACGAAATGCTGGAAATCGAGGCATTCGACGACGATACCGTGCACGAGCTGCGCAATCGCGCACGCGACGCACTGCTCACGCAGGCCATCGCCAACGAGGAAAAGGTGGAGAATGTTGCCCTCGACTTGAAGAGCCTGGACGGCATGACTCCCGAGCTGCTCACGCAACTCGCCGAACACAAGGTTCAGACGCGTGACGATCTGGCCGAGCTGGCGGTGGATGAGCTGGTCGAAATGACCGCGATGGACGAGGAATCCGCAAAGGCGCTGATCATGAAGGCGCGCGAGCACTGGTTTCAGTGAGATCAGTATGCGAGCTTAGAGATTGCGGGTCGAGATTGTTTAACCGCAGGGACAATGATGGCCCTGCTCGATGAGGTTTGAATGGCGAGCAACAATGTAGCCCAATTTGCCGCGGAACTTAAAATGCCGGCCGGCGTGCTGCTGGAACAACTGCAGGCGGCTGGCGTGCAGAAAGCGAGTGAAGCGGATGTCTTGTCCGAGGCGGACAAGGCGCGTCTGCTCGACCACCTGCGCCGTGCCCACGGCGGTGGCGATGCGGACAAGCGCAAGATCACGCTGACGCGACGGCAAACGTCGGAAATCAAGCAATCCGACGCGACGGGTAAAGCTCGCACGATTCAAGTCGAGGTGCGCAAGAAGCGTACGTTCGTGAAGCGCGAAGACGGCGTGGAAGTGCCGGTGACGGTCGAGAACGACGACGCCGAAAACGCGCGGCTGGCTGAAGAGGCGCAACGCGCCGAACAGCTCGAACTCGAGGCGCAGGCTCTCCAGGCTCGTCAGGAACAATTGGCGCGCGAAGCGGAAGAACGCCGGTTGCGCGAAGAAGCAGCCGAGGCCGAACGTCGCCGCGCCGAGGAAGAAGCCGCGAAGCGTGCGGCCGAGGCGGCTGAACGCCAGGCGCGCGCCGCTGCGGAAAAGACCGCGGTCGCTCACGGTGAACCGGTACGCGCCGAGTCGGCCGACGAGCAGGCGGCGCAAGCCCGCAAGGACGCCGCCGACAAGGAAGCCGAAACGCGTGCGAATGCCCTGCGCGAGGCGAAGCGTGTCGAAGCCGAGAAGGCTGTCGCCGAGGCGAAGGTCGCGGCGGACCGCGCACGTGTCGAGCAAGCCGAGATTGGCAAGCGCCGTGCCGCTGCCGAGGCCGAGGCACGGGCGATCCGCGAAATGATGAACACGCCGCGCAAGGCGAAGGTCGTCGAAGCGCCGAAGCCGGTCGAAGCGCCGGTGGTAGCGGCTGCGGCTGCCGCCACCGCGGCAACGGCCAAGCCTGCCGAAGCGAAGGGTACGCTGCACAAGCCCGCACGTCCGGAAGGCGCGCCGGCGCGCCCGGCTGTCAAGAAGGCCGCACCGGGGTCGACCACGTCGCCGAGCGCGCCCGCGGGCGACAAGAAGCGCGGTGCGCCGGGCGCGAAGCCGGGCGGCTGGCAGGACGACGCATCGAAGCGTCGTGGTATCAAGACGCGCGGCGATTCGAGCGGCGGTGTCGATCGCAACTGGCGCGGCGGTCCGCGCGGTCGCGGGGGCAAGCATCAGGACAGCGGCACGGCTTTCACCGCGCCGGAACCGATCGTGCGCGAAGTGCACGTGCCGGAAACAGTCTCGGTTGCCGATCTCTCGCACAAGATGGCCGTGAAGGCTTCGGAAGTCATCAAGGTGATGATGAAGCTCGGCCAGATGGTCACGATCAACCAGGTGCTCGACCAGGAAACGGCGATGATCGTCGTCGAAGAACTCGGCCACCGCGCGGTTGCGGCCAAGCTCGACGATCCGGAAGCGATGCTCGTCGAAGGGATCGAAGGCGAAGCGCACGATGCGGAAGCGTTGCCGCGTCCGCCGGTTGTCACGGTCATGGGTCACGTCGACCACGGCAAGACCTCGCTGCTCGACTACATCCGTCGTGCCAAGGTCGCCGCGGGCGAAGCGGGCGGGATCACGCAGCATATCGGCGCGTATCACGTCGAGACGCCGCGCGGTGTCGTGACCTTCCTCGACACGCCGGGCCACGAGGCTTTCACGGCGATGCGGGCGCGCGGTGCGCAGGCGACCGACGTGGTCATTCTCGTGGTGGCCGCCGATGACGGCGTGATGCCGCAGACGAAGGAAGCGATCGCCCACGCGAAGGCCGGCAATGTGCCGATCGTCGTCGCGATCAACAAGATGGACAAGCCCGATGCGAACATCGAGCGCGTCAAGCAGGAGCTCGTCGCCGAAGGCGTCGTGCCGGAAGAGTACGGCGGCGAAGCCCCGTTCGTGCCGGTGTCGGCGAAGACCGGCATGGGGATCGACGACCTGCTCGAAAACGTGTTGCTGCAGGCTGAAGTCCTCGAGCTGACCGCGCCGGTCGACGCACCGGCCAAGGGTCTCGTGATCGAGGCGAAGCTCGACAAGGGCAAGGGCCCGGTCGCGACGGTGCTGATCCAGTCGGGTACGCTCAAGCGTGGCGACATGGTGCTCGCCGGTAGCGCCTACGGCCGCGTGCGGGCGATGCTCGACGAGAACGGCAAGCCGACGAAGGAAGCCGGCCCGTCGATCCCGGTCGAAATCCAGGGTCTGTCGGAAGTGCCGAACGCGGGCGAAGAAGTCATCGTGCTGCCGGACGAGCGCAAGGCGCGTGAAATCGCGCTGTTCCGCCAGGGCAAGTTCCGCGACGTGAAGCTGGCCAAGCAGCAGGCCGCGAAGCTCGAGAACTTCATGGACTCGATGACCGAAGGCGAGGTCCAGTACCTGCCCTTGATCGTCAAGGCCGATGTACAGGGTTCGCAGGAAGCGCTCGTGCATGCGTTGACCAAGCTGTCGACCAACGAAGTGCGCGTGCAGATCGTGCATGGCGCGGTCGGCGGCATCAGCGAATCGGATGTGAATCTCGCGACCGCTTCGAAGGCCGTGATCATCGGCTTCAATACGCGTGCCGATGCACTGGCCCGCAAGCTGGCCGAGTCGAACGGTATCGACATTCGCTACTACAACATCATCTATGACGCTGTGGATGAGGTGAAGGCGGCGATGTCGGGGATGCTGGCGCCGGAGAAGAAGGAAATCATCACGGGCCTCGTCGAAGTCCGTCAGGTCTTCAAGGTACCGAAGATCGGCGCGGTTGCGGGTTGTATGGTGCTCGACGGTACCGTCAAGCGCTCGTCGTCGGTTCGGGTGCTGCGCAACAACGTGGTGATCCATACCGGCGAGCTCGATTCGCTCAAGCGCTTCAAGGACGACGTGAAGGAAGTCAAGCAGGGCTTCGAGTGCGGGATGTCGGTGAAGAACTTCAACGATATCGTCGAAGGCGACCAGTTCGAGGTCTTCGAAGTCACGGAAGTCGCGCGGACGCTGTAAGTCTTGTGGAGTAGGACCGGAGCAGCCGCTGGCAAGTGCGCGGCTTCGTGGAGAGTTCGGCGGCCCCGGCCGCCGAATTCATTTGCGAATGTCGTTTGCGACAATGTCAGCGACGGCTGCGATTGACCGGAGTCATGTATGCCCAGAAAGAAAGCTGCCCCCAACCGCAATGTGCGGATTGCCGATCAGATCCAGCGTGATCTGTCGGAACTGATCGCGCGTGAGGTCAAGGATCCGCGGATCGGACTCGTCACGCTCCAGAGCGTCGAGCTCACGCCGGACTATGCGCACGCGAAGATCTTCTTCACGACCCTGACCGGCGATGCTGTCGAGACTCAGGCCGCCCTCAATCATGCGGCGGGCCATCTGCACAATCTGCTGTTCAAGCGCCTGCACATTCACACGGTGCCGGCACTGCATTTCGTGTTCGACGAGACTGTCGAACGCGCGGTCGAGATGTCGCGTCTGATCGACCACGCCAATTCCACGCGTGCGAAGGACGACGATACCCCTGCGACTCCGGAGTGAAGCGGCCGCGGCGTCGCGATCGCTGTATCCCGACCCTCGCGGCTTTTGTGCCTTGTCCCGGCCGATCTCTGTCCAATTCGCCCATGCCACGCGCACTGCCTGAATGAATCCTCAAAAGAAAATCCAACGCCGTCAGATTGACGGCGTTTTGCTATTGGACAAGCCGCTCGGCCTGTCGAGCAACGATGCGCTCGTGCGTGCGAAGCGCCTGTTCAATGCAAGGAAGGCGGGCCATACGGGCACGCTGGATCCGCTTGCGACCGGCCTGCTACCCCTGTGCTTCGGCGAAGCGACCAAGTTTTCGCAGGACCTGCTCGAAGCCGACAAGACTTATGAGTCGACCTTGAAACTGGGTGAACGCACGGCGAGCGGCGATGCGGAAGGCGAGGTCGTCGCGAGCCGCCCGGTCGAATGCGACGAGCGCGCGGTGGCCGAGGTGCTCGCGCAGTTTCGGGGCGAGATCCGCCAGGTGCCGCCGATGTATTCCGCGCTCAAGCGCGACGGCAAGCCGCTTTACGAGTACGCGCGGGCAGGGGAGACGCTCGAACGCGAGGCACGGGCCGTCACGATCCACTCGCTCGAGTTGATCGGCTGTGCGCTGCCCTATGTCACGATCCGCGTGACGTGCAGCAAGGGCACCTATGTTCGTACGCTTGGCGAGGATATCGGGGAGGCACTGGGTTGCGGGGCGCATCTGACGATGCTGCGCCGCACGGGTGTCGGCGCGCTGACGCTCGATCATGCCGTCACGCTCGAACAACTCGATGCTCTCGCGCCTGAAGGGCGCGATGCCTTGCTTGCGCCGGTCGACGCGCTGCTCGGCAGCTTCGAGGCAATCACGCTCGACGAGGATCAGACGCGCCGCTTCCTGCATGGACAGCGCCTGCGCATCTCGGACCGCGCGGCAGGCGAGCCTGCGCGCGTACGGATCTATTCGCCCGATGCGCGTCTGCTCGGAACGGCACAACTTCATGATGGCGTACTCGCGCCTGAACGGTTGATCGCTTCAGCGTAGACCGCGTGCAGGGCCACGCGGTGAACCCGCCACCGAGCGGCACACTGTGCCGCTCAGTGAGCCGCTGACGCCGCCGCCGCCGCCGCCGGCGTGGTCTTCTCAGGCTTGGTAATCCAGATCAGCGCGATCAGCGCGACAAAGATCGCCGACGAAATCCAGAAGCAGTCGTCCACGCCGAGCATCGCCGCCTGCTGCGAGACCGTGTTGTTAAACCACGCGTAGCCGAGCGTATCGCTGCCGTTCGAATGAAACTGCTGGATCTGCTGGTCGAAGACCGGATTGTAGGCATTCGCGTGCTCCATCAACTGCGCGTGATGCAGCGTCGAACGCCTGTCCCATACTGTCGTGAAGATCGACGAGCCGATCCCGCCGCACATGATCCGCACGAAATTCGAAAGGCCTGAGGCGGCCGGAATCTTGTTGCCCGGCAGTCCGTTGAGCGTGAGCGAGACGAGCGGAATGAAGAAGCCGGCCATGCCGACACCCTGGATCAGCGTTGGCATCACGAGCCAGTAGGTATCGACATCGGTCGTGTAAAGCGAACGCAGCCAGAACACGAACGCGAAGACGAGGAACGAAGCCGTTGCGATATAGCGTGGATCGGTCTTCGGCAGGAATTTGCCGGTCAGTGGTGAAAGCAGGATCGCGAACAGCCCGACAGGTGCCATCACGAGTCCTGCTTGGGTCGCGGTATAGCCGATGGTCGTCTGCAGCCACAGGGGTAGCAACACGAGGTTGCCGAAGTAAAGGCCATAGCCGATCGACAGGGCGATCGTACCGCCCGTGAAGTTGCGGCGCTTGAACAGGGAGAGATCGACCACCGGATGCTCGGCCGTCAGTTCCCAGATCACGAAGAACGCGAACGCGATGAGCGCGACGAGCGCGAGAATTACGATCGTCGGCGAGTTGAACCAGTCGAGGTCCTTGCCCTTGTCGAGCATCACCTGCAGCGAGCCGACCCAGACGATCAGCAGGCCGAGCCCGACACGGTCGATCGGTGCGATGTGGAGCGTCGATTCGCGATGGCGGAAGATGAACCAGGTCGCACCCGCCGCGAGAACGCCGACGGGAATATTGACGTAGAAGATCCAGGGCCAGGAGATATTGTCGGAGATCCAGCCGCCGAGAATCGGTCCGCAGACCGGCGCGACGAGCGTCGTCATCGCCCAGAGCGAGAGCGCCATCGGTGCCTTCGCACGTGGATAGCTCGCGAGCAGCAGCGTCTGCGAGAGCGGGATCATCGGGCCCGCGACGGCGCCCTGGAGCACCCGCGCGGCGAGCAGGAAGCCGAGCGTCGGCGATAGTCCGCACATCCACGAGGAGATCACGAACAGCACGATCGACCACATGAACAGGCGCACCTGCCCGATCCGGTTGGTGAGCCAGCCCGTGAGCGGTACCGAGATCGCATTGGCCGCGGCGAACGAAGTGATGACCCAGGTGCCCTGGTCCGACGAGACGCCGAGGTCGCCCGAGATCGAGGGAATCGACACATTGGCGATCGATGTGTCGAGCACGTTCATGAACACCGCGAGCGACACCGCGATGGTGCCGATCACCAATGCGCTGCCGCTCAGTGGGCCGTGTTCAACTGGCTTGCTGTCCGCCATATTATTTTTTTGCCCCGGTTGCTGACTTCGTCGCTTACTGCGTCGCGAGTGACGTTGAGCCGGTGTTTGCCGCGATGATACGGGCGATTTCGGCGTCCGCTTGTTCGCCGTACTTGTCGAACACGTTGGTTTCGTAGGTCGTGTTCGGCGCCGCGCCGAGTTGCGCGCCGTTGTCCGCCTTGACTGTCACGTCGACCTGCATCGACAGGCCGATGCGCAGCGGATGGGCTTCGAGTTCCTTCGGATCGAGCGCGATGCGCACCGGCAGGCGCTGGACCACCTTGATCCAGTTGCCGGTCGCGTTTTGCGCGGGCAGCAGCGAGAACGCGCTGCCTGTGCCCGCCGAGAAGCCCTGGACCTTGCCGTGGAAGACGACGGATGACCCGTAGACGTCGGCGGTCAGTTCGACAGGCTGTCCGATGCGCATGCCCTTGAGCTGGACTTCCTTGAAGTTCGCATCGACCCACACACTGTTGAGCGGCACGATCGCCATCAGCGGATTACCGGGCGAGACGCGCTGGCCGACCTGCACCGAGCGCTTCGCGACATAGCCGGTGACCGGCGCGGGCAGCGTATTGCGCGCGAAGTTGAGGTAGGCGTCGCGGACCTTCGCGGCGGCGGCGAGCACGTTCGGGTGCTCGGCAATCGACGTACGTTCCGTCAGGGCGCGGTTCGATGCGAGATTCTGCTCCGCTGCGACCAGCGCGGCCTTCGCGACCTTCACGGCATCCTGTGCGTGCGAGATTTCCTCGAGCGAGACGGCGCCGGTCTGCGCGACGCTCATGCGGCGCTTGTAGTCGTCCTGCGCGCGCGCAAGGTCGGCTTCGCGCTGCGTCACGTCGGCCTGGTAGGCGTTGTTGTTCACATACAGCGTACGCACCTGACGAACCGTCTGGGCGAGATTGGCCTCGGCCTGCTGGAGGGCGATTTTCGAATCGGCCGGGTCGAGCACGACGAGCGGCTGGCCGACCTGGATGGTTTGCGTGTCGTCGGCGTTGACCGCGATGACCGTGCCGACGACCTGCGGCGTGATTTGCACGACATTGCCGTTGACGTAAGCGTCGTCGGTGTCTTCGTGATAGCGCGCGTAAGTGAAGTAGTAGAACGCGTAGGCGACTGCGGCGATGATGATGACAAGCGTCAGCAGCAACATCATCCGCGCGCGCTTATTGTTCTTCGGTTGTTCAACCGGCGCTGGGCTCTGGGGTGTGCTCATGGTCTGCTCCGTACTCTCTCTGATCTCGTGCCCGGGCTCCGCGGTGGGGCCCGATGGTCGTTGGCTTTAGTTGTTCTTATTTGTTCTGTGCTTGCGGGGGCGTGACGTCCGCGGGGGCCGGGGTCGCCGGGCCGGGCGGGGACGCCTCATGTTCGCGCAGCGCGGGCAGGAATACCGGGCTGTTCGACGACGGCACCGCGCCGGCGAGCGGCGGTGTGAGCTCCGCGGCATCCGAATCGAAACCGCCGCCGAGCGACTTGATCAAGGCGATCTGCTGCGAACGGCGGTCCATCTTCAGCGCGACGACAGACTGCTCCTGCGCGAGCAGGTTCTCGTCGGCGCTGAGCACTTGCAACTGCGGCGACAGTCCCGCCCTGTAGCGAATCACGGCGAGATCGTAGGCATGGCTGGTCGCATCGTAGGCGGCCTGGGCGTCGATGAGCTGCTTGTTGGTCGAACGGATCGAGGCGATCTGCGTCGCGACGTCGTTGAGTGCATCGACGAGGGTCGAGTTGTAGTCCGCGACCGCGAGGTCGAAGTCCGCATACCGGCCCTTCAACTGCGAGCGACGCTCGCCGCCGCCGAAGAACGGCAGGTTGACCGCTGGGCCGGCCGCGAACTGGCGGCTACCGAACTGGAGGAAGTTCGACCAGCCGAATGAATCGAAGCCCGCAAGGGCCGCAAGGTTGACGTCGGGAAAGAACTCCGCCTTGGCCGACGTGATGTCGTGCTGCGTACTGTCGATCTTCCAGCGCGCGGCGACCAGATCGGGCCGGCGCGAGAGCAGGTTGGCCGGCACGTTGTCGGGCATCGGCACATCGGCGGCCGGGGTCATGGTCGGCTTCGCGATCGACAGGCCACGGTCCGGACCTTTGCCGAGCAAGGCGCCGAGCTGGTAGCGGGTACGCGTGATCTGGCCGTCCAGTTGCGTGAGCGAGGCCTGGCTCGAGGCGATATTGCCGTCCGAGGTGCGCCGTTCGACCTGCGTGTCGAGACCGGCCGCGACGCGGCCCACGGTGATGCGGCCGACTTCGCGGCGGGCCTGGATTTCGCGCTCGGCGACGTCGCGCAGCGCATATTCGCGCGCGAGCTCGTTGTAGGCCTGAGCGATCGAAGTCGCGAGAATCAGGCGGACCTCCTGCTCATCGGCTTCGGCCAGTTTTTGCTGCGAAATCGCGGAGCGCGTCGCTTCACGATACTTGCCCCAGAGGTCGAGATTCCACGAAGCGTTCAGCAGCACCTTGTTCTCGCTGTACCACGAACCACCGTACGGCGGCGGGTAGAGCCCGTTGGCCGAATAGAGTTCGCGGCTCCAGGAATAGGTGATGCTCGACGACGGCAATTGGGCCGCGTGCTGCAACTGGACGTAGGACACGGCCTGCTCGATGCGGGCCTTGGCCTGCGCAATGCTCGGGCTGTTCTCGAGGCCTTCGGCGATCAGTTGCGAAAGCTGCGGATCGCCAAACCGGTCGGCCCAGCTCGAATCAGGCCACTTGCCGCCCTCGGCGGGAATGGTCAGATGGGCGTCGAGTTGCTGAGTGTCGACGGTCGTCTTGTTGCTGCCGATGTCGCCGTAGCCAAGGCAGCCGCCCAAGGACGCAGCCAGCATGGTCGTGGCGGCCGCGGCCGCGAGGGTACGCAGCTTGCGCGATCGCAGCGACACGGCGATCGACCCCGCGATCGACCCTTTGACCGACGTAGAAGGAGAAGCGGGAAGGGAAGCGTTCATTGCTCGACTCAAATTTATCTCGAAGAGAACCGTGTCGCGGGAGCAATGCGACGGTGGGCGAACGAACCCGTGCACGGCCGCCGCTTCCGGCGAAATAATCGATAGCATTTCATTGCTCCAGGCCGGCTCGCGGATATTCGTTGTTATTTGCCAGCATGCGCCTGAGCATGCCTTTTAGGAGACCGACCTCTTCGGGGCTGAAGCCCCGCAACAGCTTGTCCAACACTTCGTCGTACAACGCGGGCATGCGTTCGGCATACATCCTGCCTTGCCCGGTGAGCCGCAGCTTGACGACTCGCCGGTCGTCCTCGCTGCGCACGCGCACCAGTAAACCGCGCTTTTCGAGGCGATCGATGAGTCGCGTCACCGCGCTCGCATCGATGCCGTACTGCTTGGCCAGTTCGGCCGCCGCCAGACATTGCCCACTCGCCAGCATCGACAGCATCGAGGCCTGAGTCGCGGTGACGCCGAGTTCCTGCATGGTCATCTGCGTGACGGCATTCCACAGCGCCGAACGCACGCGTGCCAATAGATAGCCGATGCTGTCTTCCATGCGGGCGGCAAAGTCTACCGACGAGGCGTGCGTCAACGGATCCATTGGGCGGATACATGCGACTGCAATATTTGTCTAGGCAGCAGTATACGGAAGTTTAATTGACACGGCAAGCATATGTCAGACGATTCGGGCCGCGTTGTCAGCGTTCGACTACCCTCGGGAGAGTCGAACTCCTGACTCTTTGCCGTGCTACACTTACGGGTTTTCGATAATCGAAAAAGGCAAAGGCGCGGCATTCCGCACTCGTCGCTGCCAATTTCCCCCTATATGACCCGCGCTCTCCGCAACATCGCCATTATTGCCCACGTCGACCACGGCAAGACTACACTCGTCGACCAATTGCTCCGCCAGTCGGGCACCTTTCGAGAGAACCAGGCAGTCGTCGAACGCGTGATGGACTCGAACGACATCGAAAAGGAACGTGGCATCACGATCCTTGCGAAGAACTGCGCGGTCGAATATGAGGGTACCCATATCAACATCGTCGACACACCGGGCCACGCCGACTTCGGCGGCGAGGTCGAACGGGTGCTGTCGATGGTCGACTCCGTGCTGCTGCTCATCGACGCGGTCGACGGCCCGATGCCGCAGACCCGTTTCGTGACGCGCAAGGCGCTCGCGCTCGGCCTCAAGCCGATCGTCGTCGTCAACAAGGTCGACCGTCCGGGCGCACGCGCCGAATGGGCCGTCAACCAGACGTTCGACCTGTTCGACAAGCTGGGTGCGTCGGACGAGCAGCTCGATTTCCCCGTGGTCTACGCTTCGGCGCTCAACGGCTATGCGAGCCTCGATCCGGAAAACCGCGAAGGCACGATGCGTCCGCTGTTCGAGGCGATCCTCGAGCACGTGCCGGTTCGTCCGGCTGACCCGGACGGTCCCCTCCAGCTCCAGATCACCTCGCTCGACTATTCGAGCTACGTCGGCCGTATCGGCGTGGGCCGCATCGCGCGCGGCCGCGTCAAGGTCGGCATGCCGGTGGTCATGCGTGCCGGTCCGGAAGGCGAGATCCTGAACCGCAAGATCAACCAGGTGCTGACCTTCCACGGCCTCGAGCGCCAGCAGGTCGAGTACGCTGAAGCCGGCGACATCGTGCTGATCAACGGTATCGAAGACATCGGCATCGGCGTGACGATCTGCTCGCCCGAAAATCCGGAAGCACTGCCGCTCATTACCGTCGACGAACCGACGCTGACGATGAACTTCCTCGTCAATTCGTCGCCGCTCGCCGGCCGCGAAGGCAAGTTCGTGACGAGCCGCCAGATCCGCGACCGCCTGAACCGCGAACTGAACCACAACGTCGCGCTGCGCGTGCGCGATACCGGCGACGAGACGGTGTTCGAAGTATCGGGCCGGGGCGAACTGCACTTGACGATTCTGGTCGAGAACATGCGCCGCGAAGGGTATGAACTCGCCGTATCGCGTCCGCGTGTAGTCACGCGTGAAATCGATGGCGTGCGCTGCGAGCCCTATGAATTGTTGACGGTCGACCTCGAAGACGGAAACCAGGGCGCCGTGATGGAAGAACTGGGCCGCCGCAAGGGTGAACTGCTCGATATGGCGTCCGACGGCCGCGGCCGTACGCGCCTCGAGTACCGGATTCCGGCGCGTGGGCTGATCGGCTTCCAGGGCGAGTTCCTGACGCTGACGCGCGGCACCGGCCTCGCGAGCCATATTTTCGACTCGTTCGCACCGGTCAAGGACGGCAGCATCGGTGAACGGCGCAACGGCGTGCTGATCTCGCAGGAAGACGGCCAGGCCGTTGCCTACGCGCTCTGGAAACTTCAGGATCGGGGCCGCATGTTCGTGGTGCCGGGTGATGCGCTCTATGAAGGCATGATCATCGGCATTCACAGTCGTGACAACGACCTCGTCGTGAACCCGATCAAGGGCAAGCAGCTGACCAACGTGCGCGCTTCGGGCACCGACGAAGCCGTGCGCCTCGTGCCGTCGATCCAGATGTCGCTCGAATATGCGGTGGAATTCATCGACGACGACGAACTCGTCGAAGTGACGCCGCAGTCGATTCGTCTGCGCAAGCGTTACCTGAAAGAGCATGAACGCCGTCGTGCGGGCCGTGAGGCCGTGACGGAGTAAGTATCAGAAGAGGCCGTGCGAGATTGATCGCACGGCCTTTTTTTTTGCATCGGCCTGGGTCGCGTTCGGCGACGGCGTTGGATCCGGGAGTGGTTTTTGTTCCTGTTTCACCGGCGCCATTCAAGAACCGTCGCGCCGCGCCGTAAAGTAGTGAACGAAACAATTGCTGCGTGGCGATCCAGTGCGCCGTGCGCAAGCCAGTCGAGTTGCACGGTCTTTGTGCAGGAGGCCGTCGAGCCTTGTCCCATAAGGCTTGGCCTGTGCGACGACGGTGCTTTGCCCTGCGTGAGGTGTGCTTACGTGATATTCTCGTAGCGTTGTGAGTTTGTTTTTTTTGGTCCTTCCTGCACAACTTGATGTCTGCGCATCCGCTAAACGGTCAGGCCGTGTCGCGGAAGGTTGAGTAACCCGCGTTTCTCGAGAAACTCGAAGAAAGGTGAGCGTCAAAATGATGAAAGAATCTCAGTCGAACTCCTATTTGTTCGGCGGCAATGCTCCGTACGTCGAAGAGCTTTACGAAGCCTATCTGGACAACCCGGGCTCCGTGCCCGATAACTGGCGCGAGTATTTCGACGCGCTTCAGAACGTGCCCGCGGTCGACGGCTCCGCCGCCAACGACGTCGCGCACGCTCCGATCGTCGAATCGTTTGCACAGCGTGCCCGCTCCAACAGCTTCCTGCCCCGGGCCGGCGCGAAAGACATGTCGACCGCGCGCAAGCAGGTCTTCGTGCAGTCGCTGATCGGTGCCTACCGTTTCCTCGGTGCACGCTGGGCGAATCTCGATCCGCTCAAGCGCCAGGAACGTCCCCATATCCCCGAGCTCGAACCCGCGTTCTACGACTTCACCGAAGCCGACATGGACCAGGTGTTCGACGCAAGCAATCTGTACTTTGGTTTTGGCCAGGCGACGCTGCGCGAGATCATCAAGGCCCTGCGCGATACCTACTGCGGCACGATCGGCGCCGAGTACATGTATATCAGCGATCCCGAGCAAAAGCGCTGGTGGAAGGAGCGCCTCGAATCGACGCGCGCCACGCCGAATTTCTCTGTCGAGAAGAAGAAGCACATCCTCGAGCGCCTGACCGCATCCGAAGGTCTCGAACGCTATCTCCATACCCGCTATGTCGGCCAGAAGCGTTTCTCGCTCGAAGGCGGTGAAAGCTTTATCGCGTCGATGGACGAACTGGTCCATCACTCGGGTGAGCGCGGTGTCCAGGAAATCGTGATCGGCATGGCCCACCGCGGCCGCCTGAACGTGCTGGTCAATACGCTCGGCAAGATGCCGGCGGACCTGTTCGCCGAGTTCGAAGGCAAGCACGTCGACGACCTGCCGGCCGGCGACGTCAAGTATCACAAGGGTTTCTCCTCGGACATCTCGACTGCGGGCGGCCCGGTCCACCTGTCGCTCGCATTCAATCCCTCGCACCTCGAAATCGTCAACCCGGTCGTCGAAGGCTCGGCGAAGGCGCGCATGGAGCGCCGCGGCGACGAGAACGGCCTGCAGGTGCTGCCGGTCCAGGTGCATGGCGATGCGGCCTTCGCGGGTCAGGGTGTCGTAATGGAGACGCTGAACCTTGCCCAGACGCGCGGCTACGGCACGCACGGCACGGTCCACATCGTGATCAACAACCAGATCGGTTTCACGACCTCCGACCCGCGCGACTCGCGCTCGACGCTGTATTGCTCGGACGTCGTCAAGATGATCGAGGCGCCGGTGCTCCACGTGAACGGTGACGATCCCGAAGCGGTCGTGCTCGCTACGCAGCTCGCGCTCGATTTCCGCCAGGAATTCCACAAGGACGTCGTTGTCGACATCGTCTGCTTCCGCAAGCTCGGTCACAACGAGCAGGACACGCCGGCTGTCACCCAGCCGCTGATGTACAAGACCATCGCGAAGCATCCCGGCACGCGTGCGCTGTATGCCGAGAAGCTCGTCGCGCAGGGCGTGCTGACCGCCGAAGAAGCCGACGGGTACGCGAAGCAATACCGCAAGGCGATGGACGAAGGTCATCACACGATCGACCCCGTGCTCTCGAACTACAAGAGCAAGTACGCAGTCGACTGGGTGCCGTTCCTGAACCGCAAGTGGACCGACGCCGCCGACACGGCCGTGCCGCTCGCGGAACTCAAGCGCCTCGCCGAACGCGTGACGACGGTTCCGCAGAACTTCAAGCTGCACCCGCTCGTCGAGCGCGTGGTCAACGATCGCCGCGCGATGGGGCGTGGCGAGTCGTCGCTCGACTGGGGCATGGGTGAAACACTCGCCTATGCATCGCTCGTCGCCTCGGGCTACGCTGTGCGCCTGACCGGCCAGGACAGCGGCCGCGGGACGTTCACCCATCGCCATGCGGTGCTGCACGACCAGAACCGCGAACGCTGGAACGACGGCACGTATATCCCGCTGCAGAACGTGGCCGAGAACCAGGCCAAGTTCACTGTGATCGACTCGGTGCTGTCCGAAGAAGCCGTGCTCGGCTTCGAATACGGCTACTCGAGCGCTGAACCGAACACCTTCGTCGCGTGGGAAGCGCAGTTCGGCGATTTCGTGAACGGTGCGCAGGTCGTGATCGACCAGTTCATTTCGTCGGGCGAAGTGAAGTGGGGCCGCGCCTCGGGTCTCACGATGCTGCTGCCGCACGGTTATGAAGGGCAGGGTCCGGAACACTCGTCGGCGCGTATCGAACGCTTCCTTCAGCTGTGTGCCGACAACAACATGCAAGTGGTCCAGCCGACCACGCCTGCGCAGATGTTCCACCTGCTGCGCCGCCAGATGATCCGCTTGTTCCGCAAGCCGCTCATCGTCGCGACGCCGAAGTCGTTGCTGCGCCACAAGGAAGCGGTCAGCGACCTGTCGGAACTGGCGAAGGGCAGCTTCCATCCGGTGCTCGGCGAAGTCGACGAGAGCATCGAAGCGAAGAAGGTCAAGCGCGCGATCGTGTGCTCGGGGCGCGTGTACTACGACCTGATCGCGCATCGCCGCGAAACGAAGGTCAAGGACATCGCGATCATCCGTATCGAGCAGCTCTATCCGTTCGCCCACAAGGCGTTCGAAGGCGAGTTGAAGAAGTACGAAAACCTCACTGAAGTCGTGTGGGTGCAGGACGAGCCGCAGAATCAGGGCCCGTGGTTCTACATCGAGCATCATCTGCTCGAGGGTCTCAAGGAAGGCCAGAAGCTCGCGTACAGCGGCCGCCCGGCATCGGCATCGCCGGCCGTCGGCTACTACGCAAAGCACTACGAGCAGCTCAAGGCGCTGATCGAAGGTGCGTTCGGCCGTCTGAAGGGCGCCATCACCACGAAATAAACAGGCTAAACGCGGTGCGGGGAGCAAGGCTCCCCGCCCGGCGGTGTGCGCACACGCACACGCCTGCCTCCACATTTAGCAAAGTCAGGATTAAAGAAATGTCTATTGTTGAAGTCAAGGTCCCACAACTGTCCGAATCGGTTTCGGAAGCGACGCTGCTCACCTGGAAGAAACGGCCCGGCGACAAGGTTGAGATCGACGAGATTCTGATTGAAGTCGAAACCGACAAAGTCGTGCTCGAAGTGCCGGCGCCCGCAGCGGGCGTGCTCGTCAAGTTCGAACAGGAAGACGGCGCGACGGTCGCCGCCGAACAGGTGATCGCGACGATCGACACGGAAGGCAAGGCTGGCGCCGCGCCGAGCGAAGTCAAGGCGGCGCCCGTCGCCGAGAAGAGCGCGCCGGCCGCTGCCCCGGCCCAGCCTGCTGCTGCGGCAACGGGTTCGTCGAGCGCGGTGGCTGCACCGTCGGCTGCGAAGCTGATGAACGAGAAGGGCCTCGGCGCGGGCGATGTCGCCGGCACGGGCCGCGACGGCCGTATCACGAAGGGCGATGTGCTGAGCGCCGGTGCGAAGCCGGCCGCCGCGCCCGCAGCGGCTCCGAAGGCCGCGCGACCGGCACTGCAGGCCGTGGCTGCGCCGACCAAGGGTGCCGACTGGCTCCAGGATCGTCCGGAACAACGCGTGCCGATGTCGCGCCTGCGTGCGCGCGTCGCTGAACGCCTGCTCGAGTCGCAGGCGACCAACGCGATCCTGACGACCTTCAATGAAGTGAACATGGCGCCGGTCATGGACCTGCGCGCGAAGTACAAGGACAAGTTCGAGAAGGAACATGGCGTGAAGCTCGGCTTCATGTCCTTCTTCGTGAAGGCCGCGGTCCACGCGCTCAAGAAATACCCGGTCGTGAACGCATCGGTCGACGGCACGGACATCGTCTATCACGGCTACTTCGACATCGGTATCGCAGTCGGTTCGCCGCGCGGCCTCGTGGTGCCGATCGTGCGTAATGCCGACCAGCTGAGCCTCGCCGACATCGAAAAGAAGATTGCCGAATTCGGCCAGAAGGCGAAGGACGGCAAGATTTCGCTCGACGACCTGACCGGCGGCACATTCTCGATCTCGAACGGCGGTACGTTCGGCTCGATGCTGTCGACGCCGATCATCAACCCGCCGCAGTCCGCGATTCTCGGCGTGCATGCGACGAAGGACCGCGCCGTGGTCGAAAACGGCCAGATCGTGATCCGTCCGATGAACTACCTCGCGATGTCGTACGACCACCGGATCATCGATGGCCGCGAAGCCGTGCTCGCACTCGTCGCCATGAAGGAAGCGCTCGAAGATCCGGCGCGCCTGCTGCTCGACCTGTAATCACTCGCGACGGAAAAGAACATGGCTAAGGAATTTGATGTTGTTGTCATCGGTGCGGGCCCCGGCGGATATGTCGCCGCGGTGCGCGCCGCCCAGCTGGGCAAGTCGGTTGCGTGTATCGAGAACTGGAAGAATCCGAAGGGCGAGCTCGCCCTCGGCGGCACCTGCCTGAACGTCGGCTGCATTCCCTCGAAGGCGCTGCTGGCTTCGTCGGAAGAGTTCGAGAAGGTCAATCATCATCTCGCTGACCACGGCATCGTCGTGGAAGGCGCGAAGATCGACCTCGCGAAGATGCTGACGCGCAAGGAAGGCATCGTCACGAAGATGACCAAGGGGATCGAGTTCCTGTTCCGCAAGAACAAGGTCACCTGGCTCAAGGGGCACGGCAAGTTCGTTTCGAAGAGCGATGCCGGCTACCAGATCGAAGTGTCGGGCGAAGGTGAGGCCGAGACGGTGAGCGCGCGCAACGTGATCATCGCGACGGGTTCGAAGGCGCGTCATCTGCCGTTTGCGAAGGTCGACGGCAAGCTGATCGCCGACAACGAAGGCGCGCTGTCGTTCGACGCCGTGCCGGCGAAGCTTGCCGTGATCGGCGCCGGCGTGATCGGCCTCGAACTCGGCTCGGTCTGGCGGCGTCTCGGTGCGGAAGTGACGGTGCTCGAGGCCTTGCCCGAGTTCCTCGGGACGACCGATGTGGGCGTCGCGAAGGAAGCTGCGAAGCTCTTCAAGAAGCAGGGTCTCGACATCCATCTGGGTGTGAAGATCAGCGATGTGAAGACCACGGACAAGGGCGTGTCGATCAGCTATGCGGACAAGGATGGCAACGAGCAGAAGCTGGACGCGGACCGCCTGATCGTCTCGGTCGGCCGCGTGCCGAACACTGACAATCTCGGTCTCGAGAACATCGGTCTGGCAGCCGACGGACGCGGTTTTGTCGAAGTCGACGACCACTGCCGCACGAAGCTGCCGAATCTCTATGCGATCGGCGACGTGGTGCGCGGTCCGATGCTCGCGCACAAGGCTGAAGACGAAGGGATGATGGTCGCCGAGCAGATCGACGGTCAGAAGCCGCATATCGACTACAACTGCATTCCGTGGGTGATTTACACCTCGCCGGAAATCGCCTGGGTCGGCAAGACCGAGCAGCAGTTGAAGGCGGACGGCCGCGAGATCAAGGCAGGCCAGTTCCCGTTCTCGGTCAACGGCCGTGCGCTCGGGATCAATGCACCTGAAGGCTTCGTCAAGGTCATCGCCGATGCGAAGACGGACGAGGTGCTCGGCGTACATATCATCGGTGCGAACGCATCGGACCTGATCGCCGAAGCGGTCGTGGCGATGGAGTTCAAGGCCGCGTCGGAAGACATCGCCCGCATCTGCCATCCGCATCCATCGTTGTCGGAAGTCGTGCGCGAAGCGGCGCTCGCGGCCGACAAGCGTGCGATCAATATGTAGTGAATGAAGCGGGTGAGGGTGTCGCACGTGGCCTCCTCACCCACGCGATTGAATGCGCAAGCGGCATTCGGACAAAGGCGAGCTTCGACTCGCCTTTGTCTATTCTGGCGGGCCCTATCCAATGAATGTCACCGAATACTACGAACAGGAACTGGCGACGCGCGGCTACCAGTCGGACCCCGCTCAGCTGGCCGCGGTGGCGCGGCTGCAACGCTGCTATGACGAATGGGTCGAGTACAAGGCGACGCGCTCGTCGGCGCTGCGCAAGCTGATTCTCCACCCGGACCGTCCAAAGGGCATTTATCTATGGGGTGGGGTGGGGCGGGGCAAGAGTTTCCTGATGGACAGCTTCTTCGCCTGTGTACCCGTTCAGCGTAAGACGCGCCTGCATTTCCATGAGTTCATGCGTGAAGTGCATCGGCAACTACAGGAACTCAAGGGCCGCGCCGATCCGCTCGACGAACTCGCACGCCGGGTCGCAAAGCGGTACAGGCTGATTTGCTTCGATGAGTTTCATGTATCCGATGTGGCCGACGCAATGATTCTCTACAAGCTGCTGCAGGGACTCTTTGAGAACGGCGTGCAGTTCGTGATGACGTCCAACTACGCGCCCGACGACCTCTATCCGGATGGCTTGCACCGCGATCGGATCCTGCCCGCCATCGAGCTCCTGAACGGCCGGCTCGACGTGCTGAACGTCGACGCGGGCATCGACTATCGCCAGCAGACCCTGGCCCAGGTTCAGGCATATCTGACACCGCTTGGGGCGAATGCCGACAAGGCATTGCGCAAAGCCTTCGCCTCGCTCGCCGCGGTACCCGATGAAAGCCCCTTGCTGCACATCGAGCAGCGGGAGCTGCGCGCACTGCGCAAGGCCGACGGCGTGGTCTGGTTCGACTTCGCGACACTGTGCGGCGGCCCGCGTTCGCAGAATGACTATCTTGAACTCGCCTCACGCTTTCATGCGGTGATCGTTTCAGATGTGCCGCAGATGTCGCCGCGCATGGCATCCGAGGCTCGCCGTTTTACCTGGCTCATCGACGTGCTCTATGACCACAAGGTCAAGCTGCTGATGTCGGCCGAAGTGCCCGCCGTGGATCTCTATCCCGAGGGGAAGATGGCCAATGAGTTCGCGCGGACCGTATCGCGCATCGTCGAGATGCAGTCCAAGGAGTACCTTGAAGCTCCTAGACGCGTCGTAAACACCTCGTTGACATAACCTGACCTTCATTTCAGATTTATCTGATTTGCCAGCCTCAAGCATCTCGATAACGTTCTCCTTGTCCCCGTTTTGAACTCATTTCGGGGAGCTGCCCAGCAGCACGGTTGCGGTTGGCGTAGCCGTTAAAACAAGGAGAGTGTATGAAACCTTATCGCGTTCTGAACGATGAGGAGTGGCTTGCCGTAGCGCCACTGCTGCCTGAATTGCAACCGCGCACGGAGACGCGCGGACGTCCGCTGACGAATACGCGCGAAGTGCTCAATGGTGTGTTGTGGGTGATGCACAGCGGTTCGTCGTGGTCGATGCTGCCGCGGCGGTTTCCGTCGTACCAGACGTGCCATCGGCGCTTCAAGGTCTGGCAGCGCACGGGCGTGCTCAAGCGCGTGCTGAATCAGCTGTTCGGGGTCGCGGGCGATGAGTTCCATACGGCGATCGTGGCGCGCATGCGTAACGCGCCGGCCGAGGGTAGCTCGCCGCGCCTGCAGGCGCGTGAGGACGAGGCGCACGCCGCGTTGCCCGCGCCCTTTGTCGGCCAGCACTGGGATCCCGCGCCGCTGCACAGTGCGTTCGCCCCGCAGGTGCCGCAGCCCGCGCTTTCCCTGCCGGTCGAAACCGGGTCGAGCGAGCAGGATCGGGATGCTGAAAGCGAAACGCGCGCCGAATGACCGGTGCACCCTGCTGCTGGCGCGTGTGGGCGCGCCGGCAGCGGGTGTCAGCAGGCGAGCAATGGGCGTTCGCGTGCCGGCAGCAGGGGGGCGCCGGCCGGCAGCACGTGTTCGCCTGCGAATCTGGCAGCCCGTGCCGCTCGCCGCGAGTCTAGTTCTGCCGGTTCCACGTCTGTGATCGCCCGATCAGCGAGATGCCGAGATAGCCGCGCACAACGAGCTTCTGCCCGTTGTCTTCGGTATGCATCTGGCACTTGTAGACGGAGCCGTTTTCCGGATCCAGTATCTTGCCGCCTTCGTATTTGTCACCGTCGCGCTTCATCCCGTCGACGATCGTCATGCCGAGCATCGGGTGGTCTTTGCGGTAGTCGGTGCATTTATCGCATTTGCGGTCCGGCTGGTCGTTGGCGCCGAAGCCCTTGACGATCTTGCCCGAGAGCGTGCCGTCCGCTTCCTGAGAAATTCGTATGAGCGCTTTCGGCTGGCCGGTATGGTCGTCGATGGTCTGCCAGACGCCCACCGGCGAGTTCGCAGTGTCCACGGCGTCTTGAGAGCTGGATGCGCCCGATGTGTCCGCATGCGCGGGTGAGATGAAACAGTAGACCGCTGCGGCCATGCATAGCAGCCGGGTTGGGTGTGCCATACGCATGACGTGCGCGCCGCGTGTGTCCATGCCGTCCTCCTTGACGAGTGTCTGTGTCTTATTGTGTCGACCCGCTTGGGTGTCGCTTGGGTGCCGCTTATGCTGCTTGCCACAGCTCGGCGTCTTGCCGGGGTTGAACTCACGACGACGCTATCGTTACGCGCTTCCCCAGGGTCGGGATTCAGCATAAGCGAAAGCGGCTCCCGTATCTCGGAGAGTCACTTCTAAAGGGGGCGTCTCATGCGTACAGCTGACCTCGTCTTGGCCTTGTCCCGCGCTCCCTGGCGGCGCTCGGTGTGATCGTGAGCCGGCAACCGTCCTGGGTACCGGGCTTCTAGGAACGAAACGCGCATCGTGAAGACTCGCGAACTCGACCTTGAACAACAGGAATGCTGTTTGAAGCGCGAGTGAACGCCTCTCGAGCGTGGAGGACCTCCGCCGAAGTTCGGCTGTAGCGCACGTGCATGGCCTGCGCGGGGGGGATGCAATGTGTAACCGTTCGGATGACATATGACTACCAGAAGCATTCGCTTGTCCCTGCTTTGCCGATGAACGTGAGCGCGAACTACGCAATCTCGCTGAGCGAATCGGCGTGACGGTGCGCCAGCTCGGCTGGGATGCCGAACGCCTGCAGGCCATTCTGTTGCGTGCACGCAATGTCCAGCCGCCGCGCACGGACCCGGTGATCGAAATCGTCGACCGCAGCAAATGGGACATGACCGAGCGCGGACGCGTCGCCGAGGCGCTCGACGCGAACGGCTGGAGCCGTCAGGACACCGCACAGTTCCTCGGCATCAGCCGCAAGGTGCTCTGGGAAAAGATGCGCAAGTACCGAATGTTCGACGACGAGCCTGAGGCGCGTGAATTCGAATAGGGCAGCAAGGAAGCCCTATCGGGCGGCAGCGAGCCTGTGGAGACGCGGTTGGACGTGGCGGCGGGGACGGCGGGCCATTGTGTCAGCAATTTGAAAGCTCTTTTCCAAACCGTTTGTGCTACTACCGGCCTGATCGTCATACACTCGGAAATTGGATGACCCGCATGGAGGCGTGTATGGACGTTACCCCGGTCTCGAGCCGGCGTGTGCTCGAGTGTCGTATCGCGGCATGGTTGGCGGTGCTTGCCTTTCCGATCCTGGCCGGCCTCGGCGGCTGCCATCAGCAGTCGAGCCAGAATGACCAGGCCGCGAGCGGAACCAGTGCCGCAGACGCGGCTTCCGGCGCAATCGCCGATTTCGCGAGCGGCGCGAGCGCAGCGATGGCTGCGGGGGCTTCGGCGGTTTCAGCAGCCGCTCCAAACATCGATAGCGCGGCTGCCGCCGTCGGCGCGCAGGCCGCCTCGCTGGTCGATGCCGCAAAGGCCGCGTTGGGCCTGCCGGCCTCCGGTGCGAGTTTCGGCGAGGTCGCGAGCGCGACCAATGCCGCCATGGGTGTGGCCGCTTCGAAGGCCGCTGCCGCAGCCGGCGCGGGCCTTGCGGCGGCCGGCAAGAAGCTCCAGGACATCGCGAGCGGAACGGTCGCTGCGAGCGCGCCCGATGCCGCGAGCGGGGCGGCGAGCCAGTAGCGGACGGCTCGCTCGGGTAAGGACTTGTAACCGGGTGCCAGGGCTGGTTTGCTTCGTGCACCACTTATCCCTTGACCGGCCGCCTATCTGTACCTATTCTCGTTTCAGTTTCTTCTGAATCATCGTGATCCTGAAGAACGAAAATGATTCTGATCCGGTTTGGCTGATCAGAGCGACCAACGAGGAGAGACAGTGAATACCAGCAGTCGGTTCGCCGTCGGCGTCCACATCCTGGCAATGCTGGCCCTGCATGACGGGTCGCCACTGTCCTCGGAGCGGATTGCCGCAAGTGTCAACACCAATCCTGCGCTGATCCGGCGCCTTCTATCGATGCTTGCGCAGGCGGGCCTCACGACGGCCCAGCTCGGCACGGGTGGTGGTGCATTGCTGGCGCGCGATGCATCGGAGATCCGGCTCGACGATATTTATCGCGCGCTCGAGGATGCACCGGTTTTTGCGCTGCATCGCGAAAAGCCGGCCGCGGGATCGGTCGTCGGCCGGCATATCCGGACAGTTTTGCTCGATGTATCCGAGCGTATCGAGCATGCGATCGACCAGACCCTCGCCGAGCGGACGCTTGCCGATGTCGCAGGTGCGCTCCAGCAGCATGAGCGCGCACGCGTGCGCAAGGTCGCCGCGAAGCGCAAGGTCGGCTAGAGGCGCTCGGTCGGGTACGCAAGGCGTACGGCCAAAGCTAAAGCAGGACCAAGGGAAAGCCCGCGGCGAGTCATCGGCGAGATACAGTTTGTTTCAATCGACGGGTTGAAACGGGTGCGCAATCGCCTCGATCGGCGCTGCGAGCAGGCAAAATAGCGACCGAGGTTACCGCCCGTCCGCGAGGACGGCGATGGCCATGGTCTAACTTTTTGCATCGAGGCCTAGATGAGTCCGCAGGATTCGACTGTCCGGCCGAAGCTCGCCCGTCGCGTGTGTCCGCCGTTTCTTTCTCTGGTGCCTGGCGCGCTTCTTTATTCCCTTCTGTGCCTGCTCCTTGCCGGCGGCCTGTCGCTGTTCGGTGCCCCCGATGCATTTGCCGCCGCTTCTTCGGCCGCGGCGCCTCCACCGGCTCCAGCCTTGAGTCCGGCTGCCGTCGCGCCGACCGGTGCCGCCGCGGCGATTCCGTCGCTACCCGCGTTCGCCAAACTGATCTCGCCTGCAGAGCCGGCATCGGCTGCCTCGGCCTCCGCCCCCACGCCGGCCAGCCGCGCGGAACTGGACCGCTCGCTCGATTCCGTCATCAACACGCTCGACAACGATCGGGAGCGGGCCGCGCTCGTGAGGCAGCTCAAGAAATTGCGCGACGTCAACCGTCTCCCGGATGCGAGCCAGCCCGCGCCGCCAGCCGCAAGCGCGGGACTGCTCGGCGCGATCGCTACCGGCCTGACCGAGCTTCAGCACAACGCACGAGCCGGGCGTTCCCCGCTGTCCTATTGGCAGGCGCGCGTGCGTGCGGCCGGCAAGGAACTCGTCGGCATCTTCTATGGGAGCACGGGTACGCCGTTCAAGGAACTCGTGCTCGACTTCTTCTCGATGCTTGCGATCTGGGCCATCACGGTACTCGTGTTCGCGTTCGTCGAGCGGCGCGCGGGCCGCTACTTTCATTACACGGTCCATTTGCAGCCGAATCCGACGACACCCGCGCTGCTGTTGTTCGCGACGCGCAGGATCGCGCCGTTGATGGCGGCGTTTCTGTTGAGCCTGCTTCTGTCGCGGATGCTCGACGACTCGCTCGGACGCATGCTCGCGGTGGTGGCCGCCTATGCAATCGTGGCCGGCGCGGTGTTTTCGGCGCTCTGCCTGATCATGTTCTCGCTGTTCTCGTCGGGTCATCGGCGCGCGGCCGTGCAGGCGCTGCTGGTCCACGCGCGGCGGCTGCTCGTGCTGATCGGTGTGCTTGGCGCATTAGGCGATGCGGCGGTCGACGAACGTGTCGTCGCGATGCTCGGCAGCAATCTTTCGTCGTTGTTGTCGACGGCCTGCAATATGGGGGCCGCGATTCTCGCGGGCGTATTCGCGATTGCGTACCGGCGGCCAGTCGCTCACCTGCTCGGCAATCGTGCCTATGAATACCGACACGCGCACAAGGCCATGAACGAGACATTCTCGATCATCGCCTCGCTCTGGCATGTGCCGATGCTGCTGCTGTCGGCAGCTTCGATCGTGGCCACGCTGCTCGGCACGGATTCGTCCGAGCATGTGCTGCAGAAGGCCATCGGCAGCGCGCTGCTGATGGTCGTCGCCTTTTTTCTCACGGCGATCGTGCGCCACCTCACGCGTCCGTCCGATCGCGGCAAGCGGCGCCTGCGGCATGGCCAGTCGGTCTACCTGATCCGGCTCGTACGGTTCTTCGGCTCCCTGCTGACCGTCTTCCTCTGGCTCGGCTTCATCGAGCTCAGCGCGCGGCTCTGGGATCGGTCGGTCGTGCACTTCGCCCAGGAGTCGGCAAGCGGGCGCGGCATCAGCCATGCGATGTTCAGTATCTGCGCGACGCTGTTCTTCTCGTGGCTGATCTGGATCAGCCTCGATACCGCGGTTTCCGAAGCCCTGAATCCCTCGACGCATCGCGGCAAGCAGACCGGCCCGAGCAGCCGCGCACGCACGATGCTGCCGCTGATCCGGAATTTCACGTTCATCGTGATTCTCGTGATCGTCATCATCTCGACCCTCGCGAATCTCGGCATCAACGTGACCCCCCTGATCGCTGGGGCGAGCGTGATCGGCCTTGCCTTCGGCTTCGGCGCGCAGTCGCTCGTGCAGGACTTGATCACAGGCCTTTTCATCCTGATCGAAGACACGATTTCAGTCGGCGACTCGATCGAGGTCGACGGTGGCCATGCGGGTGTGGTCGAAACGCTGAGCATCCGGACCTGCCGTCTACGCGATTCACAGGGGGCGATCCATGCGATTCCGTTTTCGCAGATCAAGACCGTCAAGAATTTGTCGCGCGATTTCGCGTTCGCCGTGTTCGACGTGCGCGTGCCGTTCTCGGCCGATGTCGACCATATCACCCGCCTGATTCATGAGGTCGGCAGGGAGCTGTATGAGGACTTCCGCTATCGGCGCGATATGCTCGGCCCGGTCGAAGTGTTCGGCCTTGATCGCTTCGATCCGAACTGGATGGTCATCAAGGGGCAAATCAAGACGCGGCCACTGCAGCAATGGCCTATCGTCCGTGCCTTCAACCAGCATCTCAAGCGGCGCATGGACGACGACGGCATCGAGGTTCCCGTGCCGCAGCTGATGCTGCGTCAACCGGCGGAGCCGGCTGCGGGCGGGGTGCCGTCGAGTATGCCACTGGGTGCTCAATCAGGTGCTCAGTGGGGTACGCACGCAGGCGCACATGGGCTGCGAAACGAACACGACGAGGTGCGGGTCGTCTCGCCTGCGGACGAAGCACGCGTGCGGGAGGCGGCGACAGAGGCGAGACTGCACCGTGCAGCCTCGGGACCTGCTGAGCCCGCGAACCTGAAGCCGGTCGTGAAGCCCGCGAGCGTCCCGGAAGCTGCCCCTGAAGCCAGCCAGGTATCGAATCAGGTTCCGCCGCAAATCCCGACCGCCGGGAACGGGCCGGGCGGCACCTAGACCCGATCCAGCGGTTCGGCCAACTCGACCAGCCGGTTGACGCGCGTCGCGATATCGTCGGCGTGCACCCCGTAGACGTGAAATGAAACCGCATTGTCCGCACTGTGATTCGCGATTCGGTGGATGCCGCCGAAGCCGGCCGGCACGAATGACGATTCTCCGGCCGCACATCGCCGTTGCTCGACCAGGGTCGCCCGCTCGGCTCGGGAATCCCACTTGAATCGCGCTTCGCTGAGCACGCCTTTTACGATCCTGAAACCGCACCAGGTCTGATGGCCGTGCACCGGCGTGCATTGGCCGGGACGCCAGACGATCGCGGCTGCTGCGAAGCGCCCGGCCGGATCGCAGGCGAGCATATGGCGCGAATATCCTTCAGCTCGTCCCGCAAGGACCTCCGGGGGCAGACAGGCCGTGAGCGCTTGGGCATCGCCGAGCACGGCGCGGATGCGCGCACCGAATTGCGCCGCTGGCGCCCCGCATGCCAACTCGAGGCCTGCGGCGAAGCGTGCCGACAGGGCACTGAACGCCGGGTGCGCACGGTTCGTGCTGCAATCAAAAAAGGCAGGCGCGGGTTCGCGCGGCAGGTTGGCGTCCATGTCCTTGTCCCGATAACCAAGCGATTTGTCATCCGTACCTGGGTTTATATCAGTTCAATCACCGAAAACTTTTCTCTATTGTTCTTGCCGAACCCGTATCGATAGCATTTTTTTCTCCGGACTAGCCCTCATGGATTTGATCGACCGAAAATTGCTCGAACTCCTACAACAAGATGCGACATTGCCTGTCGCCGAACTCGCCCTACAGGTCAATCTGTCGCAGACGCCGTGCTGGAAAAGGGTGCAGCGGCTCAAGGAAAGCGGTGTGATCCGCTCGCAGGTCGCACTATGCGATGCGCGCAAGCTCGGCGTGGGGACCACCGTCTTCGTGTCGATCCGAACCAACCAGCACAGCGAGGCCTGGGCACGGCAGTTCACCGAGACGGTCACGGTGATTCCCGAGGTCGTCGAGGTCTACCGGATGAGCGGCGAGACGGACTATCTCCTGCGTGTCGTCGTGTCGGACATCGATGACTATGACCGGGTTTACAAGCAACTGATCCGTGGCGTGCCGCTCCACGACGTGAGCTCGAGTTTCGCGATGGAACAGATCAAATACTCGACCGCGCTGCCGGTACGGCCGCGCGATGAATGACGGGCCTTGCCCTTGTTTGTCGAATCGGGCTTTGCGCGAAGTCCGCTCAGTTCTATTCGGATGGTATCCGCAAAAAAAGGCCGCCTGGTTTGCAGCCAGGCGGGATTGGGCTTTCCGTGTTGCAGGTCAGGAGATGGAAATCTCCAGGCGTTTCCCCAAGGTCCAGAATGCGGTTTCGATGGCATCGATCTTCGATGAATGACGGGGGTCGAGCAGGCGGTCGACTTGCGGCATATGCGCGTTTAGACGACGAGCCATTTCTGCCTTGCGCACGCCTTGTCGGACCATTTCGTTCGCCAATAGGACTTTGGACGTAACGAGAGCGGATAGCGCGATCGTGCGTTGTCCCCGCTTGGGTTTCGATGGGAGAGGGATTTCTCGTCGGCTATCGAAATAGATATCGAAGGCGCTTTCAAGAGCCTCAAGCGCGAAGCGCGCGACATCTTCTTCCGATTCTGCGACCGTGATTGCCTCCGGAATATCCGGGAACTGGACGAGCAACGTTCCGTTGTCGTCTGGCGTCAGAGCTATAGGGTATGCGTACATAGTTTCGTCCTTTCGTAAGACGAGCTTCTCGGTAAGTCAGCCAAGGTGCATGAATGCGAGTCAGGAAGCAGCCCTTTCGGGCCACTTCATCATTTCAATCCGAGTTGGTTTTTATCGTTTCGACTAAATCTGTACCGATTTCCTTTGATCCGTGATCAGGGAAGATAGTCGATTTGTCGCCAAACGTGACCCGGAAGTGGCTGCCTTTGGCTGGCACGAATGTCGCGCCTTGCTTGATGAGCCACTTTCTGAACTCGCTGTACTTCATGCGCCTCCTATTTGTTGTAGCGGATGAAGAATGCAACATTTATGTTGCATATGTCAACATAAATGTTGTGTCCGCCCGAGCAACGCCGTGGCCTGGCCACCTTGACGTCCCAAGCGCACCGCAGCGCGACACGCGTAAAATGCGTAGCACTTTTCACGCTGTCTCAGAACGCGCCATCCATGAATGCTCAGAAGAAAAAGCTCGACCCGGTCACGTGGATCGGAGTTTTTGTATTTGCCGCGGTTGCAGTGATGATCGCGATGTTGCTGTACGAAGCGATTTCCGGTCGCGATGAATACGAAGCAGAGCAGCGCGCAGAGCAGGCGAGCACGCCCACGGCCGCGGGTCCCGCGGCGGCATCGCCCGCATCGGCTGCATTGTCTTCATCGGTTTCACCGGCTTCGTCCGCTTCCGGTAACTGACCGTCGACGACCGGGGCAGCGGCCGAGTCCCGGGGATCCGGTCGCGAGGTGCGTCAGACCGGCAGCCTGATCGAGGTGACATCCTTGCGGATGAATCGCGACGCGGCGATCATCTGCTTGCTCTGATAGGCCAGCAGCTTGAGATCCTGGATCGCATCGGCACTGGCCATTCCCTCTTTCTCGACCGCGACAACCATCGAATCGAGCGCGCGCGTGAGCTCGCGCAAGTCCACGGTCGGCGAGGCCGTGCCGGCGCGCTCGATCTGCAAGAGGTTTTCCCGCACGTCGCCGAGTGCCCGGTCGAGACCGCCGAGCTTGGCAGGCTCGACGAGCGGTTGGCTCAGCAAGGGAGACGCCGCGGCCATCTGCGAGCCGAGCACGTGGCTTTGCACCAGCAGACCGTGGAGTTCCGCGACGAAGCGCTGCTGCGATTTCGGTTCGAGCATCATTCGCTGGAATGCATTGCCAAGGTTCGCGTACGCAACCTGCATATTCTTGCTCGCCAGCCGGCGCGCAAAGTCCGAGTCGACCACGGTGTCGGTTGCGCGCGTCGGGATCGGTGCACTCGACACGCAGGCGCCGCTCTTCGTACCGCTCGGTGTTTTCGGCACCGCCTCGCCAAGCTGGCCACCTTGCATGAGCGGCGCGACCGTCGGCAGGGGTGTATTGGCCGTCACGGTGGGCGCTCCAGGCGAAGCTGCCTGCGGTGATCCCTGGCCTGCGAGCGCGACGCCGCGCGGCCAGATCGCGTCGAGATAGCGCCGCATCGATCTGACCAGCTCCTTCACGAGCGGCCCCATCAAGCGGTATTCCCAATAGGGGAACAAATAACTCGAACCGATCGCGAGCGCGCAGCCGACCACGGTGTCGATTGCGCGCTCACCGATCAGACCCATGCTCATGGGCGTGAGCATTTGATACAGGATCAGCACGAACGCCGAGGTGAACGCGACACTCGCGGTGTAGTTGAAGATCGTCAGGCTATAAGCCATCACCATGCAAATCATCATGATGAGCAGCTCGATACTGTGATTGTGGACGATCAGCACGAGCGCGACGCTCGCCGCACAGCCGATCGCGGTCCCGACGATCCGCTGGGTATTGCGTTGCCGGGTCATCGAGAACCCCGGCTTCAGGATGATGATCGTGGTCATGCAGATCCAGTAGCTGTGTGTGAGCGGCAGGATGCGCCCGAGCCAGAAGCCGAGCGCGACGCCGATCGCGACGCGCAGCGCGTGCCTGAAGCTCGGCGATGCCATCGTGAGATTCGAGAACACCAGCCCCCACTGCACCCTGCGCTTTTGCAGGAAGCGATCAAGCGCCTTGTCGATCGGCATCTCGGGCTTTTGAACGGCGACGTCGCGGTGTGTGTTCGCACGCATCTTGTCGAGCACACGCGCCGCGCTCCAGATGCGCCGGTATGAGGCGACGATCGACGCATAAGCTTCAGGATGCTCGTTCGGAAAGTTCTTCTTCCGCAGTTGGTCGATCTCGTACTCGATCGCACGAAATTCCGCCTTCGTATGCACGCGCTCAGCGGCCTGCGTGTCGCGCAGCACGGAGAGGCCCACATATTCGAGGTCGCCCGCAAGCTTCTCGAGCAGATCGCGAAAGAACATCATGAGATCCGAATCGCCGAATGCGTTGCGCACCATTGCGTAGTCGGTTTGCGCGGCGAGGATGCCCTCGTGTAGGTCGACGGAGTTGATGAACAGGTTGAACAACACCATGCGGTGTGCATCGAGTTTGCCGTCGCGCAGCCGGGGCAGATTGCGCAGGGCGATGTCGCGGGCGGCGTCCTGCTTGTCGACCGTCGCGATCTGGCGCTGCACGAGGTTGCGGTAGCACTCGTCGAGATCGGCATGAAGATCGTAAAACGCGGCGCGTGCGCGGACATACTCGGCCATCGCGAACAGGTTCTCGGCAATCGCCTGCTGCTCGATCCGGTCCCGCTGGAACCGGCTGACCGTGGTGCTCCAGTAGGTGTACCAGAGGCCGCCGACCAGGATCCAGCTCGCGTTGACCAGTGCGCCGACGAGGGTGAAGTGCGAATCCATCGTCAGGATCATCATGAACAGCGTCGCGAAACTGATCTGCGGCCAGCGCACGCCGTAGAGCACGATCAGCGACAAGGCGAACGACAGCAAGACCACGGTCAAGAACAGCGCCGCGGGCCACGCGGTCGCGATACCGGTCACGAGCGCCGACAGGAAGCCGAGCACCGAGCACGTGAGCATTTCGTTGTGCTTGTACTTGAGCGGCCCGGGCATATCGACCGCGCAGGCCGCGAGTGCCCCAGCCGAGATCGTGAAGCCGAGTTCGGCGTTTTGAAACACCAGCAGGGCAAGCACGACCGGCAACGATATACCGAACGCGATGCGCAAACCGCCATAGAAGTACTGGCTGTAGAGAAACTTCTTGATCTCGGTTGGATATCGCATCGATGGGATCGATCGGCTCCGCAGTCGCCTGCACAGAATGGGAGAAAGTCTAGCGTGTCTCGTGCGAGAATGGCAGTGTCCGTCTCACCGGTCGGAATGTGGGTCGATCCGCGACCGAGACGCCCCGAAGTTTTTGGGCCGATCGCCTAACCCGATTTCACCGCAGCCCGACTTCAGTTCCAAGCATCCGGATGCTTCATCTCATTCAGTCGAATCGTCAAAGCGCGCTGGCCGCGACTCTGTGCACGACGCTGGCCCGTGCGCCGGCACGCGATCCATTCGCGCCAGAACATCTGATCGTGCCCAGTGCAGCCTTGCGGCGGCGCCTCGAACTCGACATCGCGGGCACCTTTGGCGTGGCCGCGAATCTGCGTTTCGCCTATCTGGCGAGCTGGCTCTGGGAGCAGATCGGTAAGGTCGTGCCTGTTCCCGAGCAATCGCCGTTCGCGCCCGACCGATTGAGCTGGCGTCTGTACCGGCTGCTCGACCCGTCGGCCTGGCAGGCACCCGGCCACGAGCGCCTTGCGCGCTACCTCGACCGTGCCGACGCGGCAATGCGGCATGCGCTGGCGGTGCGTATCGCGGAAGTCTTCGATCACTACCTGACGTACCGCCCCGACTATCTGGGCGCATGGCAGCGCGGCGAATCGCTGTTCGGGGAGCAGGGCGGTGCACCGGACCTGCGTGCCAGCGAGGTCAACCGCGCCGACGAGCGCTGGCAATCGGCGCTCTGGCGCCGCGTGCTCGACGATCTCGGCGATCCGCGCGGCGAACCTGTCATTGCGCAGCGTTTCCTGAGCCTTGTGGCGGATCTCGATCCTGCGCGGGTGAGGTCGGTCTGGCCCGCACGGGTATCGGTCTTCGCGCCGCCGACGATCGCGCCGTTGCATGCAGCGCTTCTACGCGAGTTCGGGCGTTTTATCGATGTCGATCTCTATTTGCTCAATCCGTGCGAGGCGTTCTGGCACGACATCGTGACACGGCGTCAGCTCGGTCGTATCGAGGCGGCCGGCATGGCCGACTATCAGGAGGTCGGCAATCCCTTGTTGTCGGAGTGGGGGCGCCAGACGCAGGCCTTGCTTCATATCGTGCACGAGATGACCGAGGCCATGGTCGACGAGGACGCCGACTCGTTCGAGCCCAGCCCCGCATCCACCTGGCTCGCGGGAGTCCAGAACGCCATTCTCGAGCTCAGGCGATGGCCGGCTCACTCGCGTGCGGGAAGGGCCGAAAACGGCCACGCCGAAGCGGGTGGGGGATTGTTTAGCGGTCGTGGACACCATGGAGAACAGTCGGAGCTCGGAGCTCACGAGGAGCGTGATGACTACGGGGAGCAGGAAGAGTATGAGGAGTATGAGGAGGACGAGGGGGGCGAAGCGCACGAAGGCGCTGGCGAGGACGCTGAAGCAAACCTCGGCGGTGCGGACGACAGCATACAAGTTCATGTCTGCCATAGTCTGACGCGGCAGCTTGAAGCCATGCACGACCGGCTGATCGCGTGGTTCGAGGCAGATCCCTCGTTGACGCCGGCCGATGTACTGGTCGCCTTGCCGGATCTTCCCACGGCCGCCCCGGCGATCGATGCGGTGTTCGGCGGTGGTGACGGGCCGCGCATTCCCTACCGGATCACCGGACTCCCTCCGTCTCAGTCGAACCCGGTGGCCCGTGTGATGCTCGACTGGCTCGCCTTGTCCGACCCGTCGGTGAGTGCGTCGCAACTCGTCGAGTGGCTGCGTGTCGATGCGATCGCGGCCCGCTTCGGCATCGATTCGGCCGCGCTCGATACCTTGCAGGAGTGGCTTGCCGCCGCGGGCGCGCGGCGAGGGTTGGGCTTCGACAACGGCTTCGCCGGACCCGACCCGGATACCCGCCAAGGTATCCACGCCCACGACGATAGCGATTGGAATGCCGAGCAGGACGCCGGCCCAGGGACCCGCCAACACGCCAACCAAAGAGTCGACCAAGGAGTCAAGCAAGAAGCCAACCAAGGACGCCGCCGCCACACATTCGCCGATGCCTTACTGCGTCTCTACCTCGGTTACGCATTGCCCGACGATGCCGAGCCCGTCGAAGACTGGTTACCGACGGTAGGGCCGGCTGGCGCCGAGGCCGAGTTGCTCGGCCGTCTGAGTGCGTTCGTCGACGAACTCGATGGCTTTGGTCGCGCATGCGCGCAGATACGCGATGCGCAGGGCTGGCAATGGCTCCTCAACGACGCGTTGCCGCGTTTCTTCGACGCGGGTCGGGCATTCGCCGACGATCTTGCCGATGTGCGCGACGCGATCGACACACTGGCTTGTGCGATCGGGGACGGCGCGGGCGCGCTCGAGATTCCCGTCGAAGTGCTTCGCGACGCGCTGGCCGCCGCGCTCGACGACCCCGCGCGCGGCGGCGTACCGGCAGGCGGTGTCACGTTCTCGGCCCTGACGAGCCTGCGTGGCGTACCGTTTCGCGTGATCTGCCTGCTCGGCCTCGACGATGGCGTGCTGCCGAATGCGGCACGCGCCCCCGAGTTCGACCTGCTTGCCGCGTTTCCGAAACTCGGCGATCGTCAGCGCCGCGACGACGACCGCAATCTGTTCCTCGACTACCTGCTTGCCGCGCGCGACCATTTTGTCGTCGCCTATACGGGCCGCAGCATCCGCGACAACGCGGTCAAGCCGCCCGCGGCGCCCGTCGACGAACTGCTCGACTATCTGGGCGCCGCGCTGGCCGGCGCATCCGCGCCACCCCAGGATATTGCGCAGGCACGCGCGGGTTTTGTCGTCGAACATCCTCTGCAGTCGTACGCGGCTGAATACCTGCATGGCAAGGGTGCGCTCTTCACGTACGATTCGACGCGTGCGGAGATTGCCGGCGCGTTGCTTGCGCCGAGAGGCGAGAACATCCAGTCCCGTCCCTTTTTCGGCACGTCGCTGCCGCCGCCGGAAGAGGCGGTCGTGTCCTTCGATGCCTTGCTGACGTTCTGGAGCCAGCCCGCGCGCGCATTGCTGCGTGACCGTCTCGGCCTGAACTTCAGGAGTGCGCGTGCCGAACTCGACGACAGCGAGCCGTTCGTGCTCGACTGGGATGGCCGGGATGCGTTGGCCGACCGGTTGCTGCCGATGCTGCTCGACGACGCGGCCGACTTGGCGCGCGCATCGCGGATCGCGCGCGCAAGCCATGAACTGCCGGGCGGCGCGACCGGTGCGATCTGGCGCGAACGCGAAGTGAGCTCACTCGCTCGGCTTGCGGACGCGGTGCGTGCGGCACGCGGCGAGCCGGTTGTCGCTCCGCCTTACTTCGCACTTGAACTGCCGGTGTGCTGGCCGGCGCAGCTCCCGCACGATGTGCAGGCTTCCGGAGAGCCCGTCGTGCTCGAAGGGGCTCTCCCTGCGTTGACCTCGCTCGGCCTCGTGGTCTTTCGTCATGCGGCCCCGACGGCTCGCGACTACTTGAATACCTGGCTGCACCATCTCGTGCTATGCGTGATGAAGCCGGAGGGGGCGGTTTGTGCGACCTACTGGATCGGCCGTGGCGCGCGCTTTGAATTTCGCGAGGATCCGCATGCGCATCGCCATCTGTGCGAACTCGTGACCCTGTACCGAGCAGGCTTGTGCGCGCCATTGCCTTTCTTCCCGAAGACTTCATGGGCATGGGTCGACAAGGGCGAAGGCGCTGCATTCACGGCATGGCAGGGCGGCTTCGACCGGGTCGGCGAGCAGGACGACCCGTATGTGAGCACCGCATGGCGTGGCACGCCGCTGCGCCTGGACGCGCATTTCGATGCCTTGGCTCGGGCCGTGCTTGAACCGCTGCGCGCGCACCTCGGTGCGGCCGGTGGCCAGGCGACCCAGGAGGACGCATGAACATCGCGAACGAACTCGATGTGTTCGTCTGTCCGCTCGAGGGGATCAACCAGATCGAGGCATCGGCGGGCACCGGCAAGACGTGGAATATCGCGGCGCTGTATGTGCGCCTGTTGCTCGAGACCTCGCTCACGGTCGAGCAGATTCTCGTCGTGACCTTCACGGATGCGGCAACCGCCGAACTCCATGAACGGATACGCGCCCGCATCGCGGGGCTCGCCCACTGGCTCGAATACGGCGATCGCGATGTGATCGACGATCCGTTCATCGAGCGCCTCGAGGAAACGACCTTGAGTGAATCGTTGACGCACGAACAGGCCTTGCAACGGCTGCGTCTCGCGCTCAATGCATTCGATCAGGCGTCGATCCGGACCATCCACGGTTTCTGCCGGCGCGCACTCGAGGAAGCCCCGTTCGCGGCGGCGCTGCCATTCGAGTTCGAGCTCGATGGCGACGATGCCCAGATGCGCCTCGATATCGCGACGCGTTTCTGGAGAGAACGGGTGGAGCCCGAAGCCGCCCAGGTCGACGGCTTCGCCGCGTGGCTCGTCAGCCGTGGCGCGACGCCCGCGTCGCTCGACGACGAACTCCGGCGCCGGCTCAAGAAGCCGCTCGCCGAACTCCGCTGGGACCCGGCGGTGCTCGCGGCCGCCGAGGCCGCGCTCGAGGCCTCGGACCGGCCTCGCGCATCGAAAACCGAAGCGCCGCACGAAGTCTTCGAAAGGACGATCGGTGCAGCCTGGGAGATTTGGGGTGCCGAGCAGGCGGATATCGAGCAAACAGTCGAAGCGGGCCTCGCGGTTCTCAACAAGACGAGCTACAAGACCGACACCTTGCGTGCCGTGCTCGATGCCTGGGCGATGCATGCGGCCGAGCGTGATCCGCATGCACCGCTGCCCGACAAGTTCGACCTGTTGCGCGCGAGCATGCTCGCCGGCAAGACCAACAAGGGTAAGACACCGCCTGCACATCGCTTCTTTGAACAGGTCGATGCGGTGCTCGATGCGATGGAGGCCGCACAGGACCAGTACCGGACTCGCTGGCTCGCGCTTATCCATCGCTGGCTGGACTGGGCGCCGTACGCGTTGGCCGAGGTCAAGCGAGCCCAACGGGCGCTGTCGTTCGACGATCTGCTGTCGAATCTGCAAAGCGCGTTGAACCAGCATGAATGGCTGGCGCCGACCTTGCGCGATCGGTATCCGGCTGCGTTGATCGACGAGTTTCAGGATACCGATCCGCTTCAGTTCGATATTTTCCATCGAATCTACGCGCCCGATGGGCCGCTGTTCCTGGTCGGTGACCCGAAGCAGGCGATCTATAGTTTTCGGGCCGCGGATCTCCATACGTATCTGAGGGCGCGCGAGGTCGCGGACGAGCGCTATTCGCTCGCGGTGAACCAGCGCTCGACGGCCGCGATGATCGATGCATGCAATCGCCTGTTTACGGCGAATCCACGTGCCTTTGTGCTCGAGGGGCTCGACTATGTGCCGGTACGGCCCGGACAGCGGAAACGGGAGCCGTTTGTCGACGCTCGCGGTAGCGAGCCGGGCGTGTACAGCACTGAATCTGATATCGCGCCTGGCGGTCAATTCGATGCCGATGCCGATAGTGGCAGCAGTCTCGCATACGACGACGTCGAACGCGTATTCGATCCCGCACTTCATATCTGGCAGTTGCCCACCGACGAGTTGCTCGACAAGTCGAGCTTCGGGACGGCTGCAGCCGATGCGTGTGCAGCCGAGATCGTCCGCTTGCTCGGCGATGCACGGCGCGCGGGCGCACGGGTCGGCGAGAGGCCGCTGACACCGGGACAGATTGCCGTACTCGTGCAGACACGCCGGCAGGCGGCCGAGATCAAGCGTGTGTTGTCACGCTGGGGCATCGCGAGCGTGGAGCTCACACGCGAGTCGGTATTCGCGACGGAAGATGCCGCGCATATCGAGCGCTTGCTGCTCGCGATCGAGGCCCCGGGCGATCTGCGCCGTCTGCGTGCCGCGCTTGCGATCGACTGGATGGGACTCGACGCGGCCGCCATTGCGCGGCTCGACGATATCGACCGGGACGACGACCTCGCCGAACCCGCTTCGTTGGCTGCCTCGCCGCTTGCCCCGCCGGCTGTCCTGACGCCTGCTTCGCGACTCGCCGCGCAGCAGGCAAGCGATGCGACCCCGTGGGTCGAACGGCTCACGCGTTACCGATCGATCTGGCATGAACGGGGCTTTGCGCCGATGTGGCGCACCTTGCTGCGCGAGCTGCGCATCGCGCAGCGGATCGTCGCGCTGCCGCTCGGGGAACGGCGCCTCACGGACCTTTCGCATCTGGCCGAACTGTTGCAGACACGTGCGGCCGAACAAGCAGGCGCCGCGCCGATGTTGCGCTGGCTCGCGGCACAACGCGCCATGCCTCCCTCGAGCGACGATGTCCAGTTGCGGCTCGAGTCGGATCGCAATCTCGTGCAGATCGTCACGGTGCACAAGTCCAAAGGCCTCGAATATTCGGTTGTGTTCTGTCCGTATCTTGCCGACGGACTGCTTCAGTCCGATCGCGGCGGCAAGCTGCCGGTGCCCGATGAATACCACGACGACGATGGCCAGGTCGTGATCGACTATCGAATGCTCGACGAGGCGCTCAGCGAGTCGATCGACTTGAAGAGCCGCATCGAGCAGGCGGCGGAACGTGCGCGGCTCGTCTATGTCGCGCTGACCCGTTCGGTCTACCGGTGCTATCTCGTCGCGGGTATCTACCGCAGCGGCAAGTCGACGAAGGAAGCGCAACGCAGTGTATTGAACTGGCTGGTCGCGGGTGCTGGCCGCGGCTTTGCGGCGTGGCTCGATGCTCCTCCCGAACCGGCGGAAATAGCGGGTGCCTGGCAGGCACTCGCAGGTGGCTCGATCGTCCTCGAGCCGATGCCGCTGATCGAGCGGGCCACGGGTGTGTCCTCGCAGTCACACGATGCGGATGACTTCATTGCACGCGTCGCGTTGCGCCACTTGCGCGAAGCATGGAGGATCTCGAGTTTCAGCGCCTTGATCGAGCAGCGACACGAGGGATACCTCGGGGAGCCGTCGGCACTGCGCGATCCGCGTCCCGACCATGACGAACGCGTGAGCGAGCGTGACGACGAGGTGCAGGTACGGCCGGCAGGCCTGGCACGTTTGCGCGAAGCAGGCGATATCGTCGATTTCCCGCGCGGTGCAGCGGCGGGCGAATGTCTGCACCGGCTGTTCGAGCTTGCGGACTTCACCTCATCCGATGACTGGCCCGAGGCGATCGCGCGTGCGCTTGCCGAGCGTCCCGTGCCGGCAGCACCCGAACTCGCGAGGCGGATGCCGGCCATGATGTCGAGTCTCCTCACGGATGTCTGCGCGACCGTGCTGACTGCGTTCGATGAGGGCGAGGGGGGGGACGGTTTGTGTTTCGTGGATGTCCGCTCGGGTCCGGGACTCGCCTCGAGCTCCCTGGAACACGCGAAGCCAATGAGTATCACACTGTCCGCGATTGCGCTGCATCGGCGGCTGACCGAGCTGGAGTTCATGCTGTCGGCGCGTTCGTTCGATCTTCATGCGATGACGCGCCTGCTACTCGAGTATGGCTATCCGAACCTCGTGCTCGATGCGTCGACGCTGCACGGCTATCTGCGCGGCTTTATCGATCTTGTGTTCGAGTATCGCGGGCGCTATTGGATCATCGACTGGAAATCGAATCATCTCGGCGATACCGAGACCGGCTACGATCGTGTTTCGATGGCGGCGGCGATGGATGAACATGGTTATGCGCTTCAATCGCTGATCTATTGCGTCGCCCTGCACCGGTATTTGCGCAGCCGGATAGCCGACTACGACTACGAGCGTCATTTCGGCGCGTCGCTTTATCTGTTTGTCCGCGGCGTGCGGCCGCAATGGCGCGACCGCGAACGGCCCACGGGCGTCCATCAGGATCGCCCGCCGCGCGCGCTGATCGAGCGCTTCGACGCCTTGCTCGAGGGAGGGGCGCCATGAATATCGACGCATTCGACGCAGCCATCACGGCCTTGCAAGACGAACCTGCGCAGGATGGCGCGTCGGCCTCCTATCCGGGCGGCGAACCGCGCGCCTTGGGCGACGACCTCGCGGGCACGCTTGCCTACGGCTTCGCCCGCCGCTTGCGTTGGCTGGCAATGCAGCGGCGCGCGCCGGCCGACGCCGTGCGCGCGCTGGCACGTGCGGCAGCGGAAGTCAGCCGGGCGACGGCGGACGGCAATGTTTGCATCGATCTTGCGATGCTGGCGGACCGTGGCGGCGAATCCGTGGGGCAGTGGCGCGAGCGCCTCCTCGCAAGCGGCCTCGTTGGCCGCGACGCGAGTCAGCCCTTGGTGCTCGACGCGCATGACCGGCTCTACCTTGCCCGCTACTACGACTACGAACAGCGCCTCGCCCGCTCGCTCGGCACGCTCGCCGCGAATCGTACCCCGCTCGATGCGGCCACGCTGCGCGCACGGCTCGATGCGTTTCCGGGGGCGGCGCCGGCCGGCGAGGTCGACTGGCAGCGTGTTGCCGCAGCGCTTTCGCTCGATCGCCGGCTCACGATCATCAGCGGTGGTCCAGGCACCGGCAAGACCACCACGGTCGTCGGCATTCTCGCCTGCCTGCTGGCCGACAATCCGGCACTGCGCATCGCGCTCGCCGCGCCGACCGGCAAGGCTGCACAACGCATGCAGGAAGCGCTGCTTTCGCGTGCCGGGGCCTTGCCGTCCTCGCTTGTCGCGCGATTGCCCACGCGCGCCTCGACGCTGCACCGGCTGCTTGGCGCGGGCGCGGGCGGCCAGTTCCGCTACCGGCGCGGCAAGCCCTTGCCCTACGATGCGATCGTCGTCGACGAGGCCTCGATGATCGATGTCGCGATGGGGGCGCGCCTGCTCGATGCGATTGCGCCGCATGCGCGGCTGATCATGCTCGGTGACAAGGACCAACTCGCGGCGGTCGAGGCTGGTGCGGTGTTCGCCGAACTCAGCGCGCGGCCGGTGCTCAGCGAGGCACGGCTCGAAGTGCTTGCCGGCGCGCTCGGTGTGCCGGATGGAATGCTTCGCGAACAGTGGCCCGGGATCGTGGACTCGGGCGGCGTCGCGCGCGACGTCTCGGACGACGCCGCTCAGCGCCATACGGGCGGGAGCACGCGCAAGGTATCGCGCACGGTGCGCGACAGGAATCCCGACGCTTCTACGACGGCCCAGTTGAGTCTCTTTGATACCCCGCCGGTTACAGAGGACATGTTCACAAGAGCGCCGCGAGAGCCGCATGACGTACACGCGCCCGAAACACGCGGAGAGTATTCGGAGCACGAAGCACACGAACTATTGCGCAGGCGCGCGCCTTTGGCGGATTGTGTAGTGTGGCTTGAGAAGAACTATCGCTTCGGCCTCGACTCATCCATCGGCCGGCTTTCGCTCGCGATCCGTGCGGGTGACACCGCTGCTGCATTGAATGCACTCTCGAGCGAGCAGAGTGCCGCGGCCCGCCTGGTCAACGATGCCGGCATGCAACTGGGTCACGCGATCGTCTCGGATCTCGGTCAGGGTTTCGCGGCCTACGCAAGCGCGCTATCGACTGTACTGTCCGGTGTCGGTGTCGGTGTCGGTGTCGTGGCAGGCACGGTGGCGGCTGCGACGATGCAAACTGATACGGACGTCGATACAGATGAAGACGAACGAGCGTTCACGTCTAGCCCCTCTCAGATCGAATACTCCCGTGATTTCTCGGCGCTGTTCGATGCGCTCAACCGGTTTCGCGTACTGTGTGCGGTGCGCAGCGGTCCGCGCGGCGTCGAGCGTCTCAACGGGCTGCTGTCGATCCAGTTACGCAACTTGATCGGAGTGAGCGTTTCAGTATCCGGCAAGGCGACGATAGCCACGAGCTGGTTCGCGGGCCGCCCGGTGATGGTGACGCGTAACGACTATGCGCTCGGCCTGTTCAATGGCGATATCGGCATCGCATTGCCGGGCGGCGACGGCACGCTGCGCGTCGTGTTTCCGAACGCGGAAGGCACGGGTTGGCGAGCGATTTCGCCGGCGGCCTTACCGCCGCATGAGACGGCACTCGCGCTGACGGTCCACAAATCGCAAGGCTCGGAGTTCGAGCGCGCGGCACTGGTGCTGCCGGCCCAGGCCAACCGGGCGCTCACGCGCGAACTCGTCTATACGGCAGTGACGCGCGCGAAGCTTTCGATTGACATCATTGGCAGCGCCGCCGTGCTCGCGGAGGCGATCGAGACGCCGACCCGTCGGGCATCGGGGCTCGCACTGCGGCTCGCCGAAGCGGGCCCGCCCTAGTCGGTGATGCGCCCGCGTGCGGCCTTGATCGCGCCGCGCCGCGTCTTGCCGTCGAGCCGGCGGACCTTCGATGCGAAAGTCGGGCGCGTCTCTCGGCGGGTCTTGGGTGTGATGCTCACGCTTTCGACAAGCTCGTTTAGCCGGAGCATCGCTTCATCGCGATTGCGCTCCTGTGTCCGGTGATTCTGCGCCTTGATGACAACCACACCGTCTCGAGTGATCCGCTGGTCATTGAGGGCCAGCAGCCGGTGCTTGAGCAACTCAGGCAGCGACGAAGCGCGGATATCGAAGCGCAGATGGATCGCGCTCGAGACCTTGTTGACGTTCTGGCCGCCTGCGCCTTGCGCACGAATCGCGGTGAATTCGATCTCTTCAGGCGATAGCGTGAAAGGGGTCCGGGACATGATCGGTCGGGCAGCACAGCGCGGCGGGTCGGGCCGCAAGTTGGGTAAGGACTTGGACAGCGGGTTAGCCATCGGGTTGGCCATCGAAAGCGGGCCGGCAAGCGCGCATCCTAACGCATCCGCGGCCGCTCCGATACGTTCGCCGGTCCCGATCCCAGTCAGGCCGCTACCTGCCCGTCTTCATCCGGCACGAAGTCCGCGCAGAAAACCACCGTCCTCCCCTCGATCGTCAGCGCGACCGCGGCCGTGTGACAGCCCTTGCCTTCGCTGAGCGAAAAATACGGACCCATCACGGCAACGCGTCCGGGTGCGGCGATCGCACGCTTGAAGTAGGCGCGGCGCGACCAGTTGCTCGAAACCGTATCGAGCAGGGGCGCGAGCCGCCGCTGCGCGGCATCGCGCCGTTCCAGCGCAGCACCCGGCGCGACCGGCACCTGAATCGCAGGCGCGCTCTGAATGCCGTTTCCGTCGACGACGAAGACTCGCCGCGCGCTCGAGAGTTCGAACACAATCGATGCGGCGAGCGCGAGATCCCCGTGACGCGCATACGTTTGCGCAGCGGCGCTCATGGTTTGCTCGAACGATTCGAAGCGCAACACCGGCGCATGACGTGCGCGCGCCAGATGATCGCCGAACAGAGGCCAGAGCAGCGGCACCTGTTCGAGCGCCGCAGCGCGTGCGCGGGCGAGTGAAAAATGCGGACGCGCGAGCCAGTAGCCCTGCACAAAATCGACATCGGCTTCCATGAGCGCGGTCAGTTCGCCGTCGGCCTCGACGCCTTCGGCCAGCACCATGGTGCCGGCCTGGTGGAGCATCGAAACGAGATGACGCATCAGTTCGTGATCGCTGTTGCGCTGGGTCAGGCGGCCGACGAGCGAGCGGTCGAGCTTGACGATATCCGGCCGGGTCGACCAGATGCGGTCGAAATTCGAGAACCCGCTGCCGAAGTCGTCGATCGCGATCAGGAAGTTGCGGCTGTGAAAGGCGTCGACGGTTTGTGTGAGCGTGCGTTCGTCAGCCGCAGGTTGCTCGAGCACTTCAAGTACGATCCGCTCGGCGGTCAGGTTGAAATGAGAGATCAGCTCGTCGGCAAACGCAGCGTCTTCGTAGCTCGTTTCGAGAATCTGCGGCAGGACGTTGAGGAACAGCCAGCCAATATCGCCCCCCTGCTCGGCGAAATTGGCCACATGCACTGCACGCGAGACGCGGTCGAGCAGGACGGCATCGTCGTGACGCCGAGCAAGCGAAAACACGAGCGGCGGCGGCAAGGCCTCGCCTTTGGGTGTACGCGCGCGCATCAGCGCCTCAAAGCCGATCACACGGGAATGCGAAATACTCATGACAGGCTGGAAAGCACTGCGGATCTCGATGCCGCGGTAGGTCGCATACCAACTGCTGACGTCCTTCTTCATCATCGAGAGGACGACGTCGAGCGGCGGCGCCAGGCGGCGCGGCGAGACGGCAACATGCGCGCGGTTCATGACCCCGTGCCCCGGCGCTCGGGCGGGCCGGACCGCGCAGGACGGCAGCGAGAGGCGCGCGAAGTCATCACATCGTCCATCGGAACCCCGGATGCATTTTTGTACGACAATCTATCAGACCTCGGGCAGACCCTGATAGCCCGGGAAAATCCCGCTTAAGTCAAAGGGCTTTTGTGCCGTTAAACAGGCCCGGTGGCGAGTCGGCGGCAACTGTCCCGCACGCATGCTCGCTGAGCACGACCGGCCGGCCGATTCGCGACGGGCTGGCTCGAGTTCGCCGCAAGGCTGCGCAGGGCTCAGGATGCGCCTTGCTGGCTATACCGGCAAGGCCTATGCCCAAAAGCGCGTGATCGGCAGCGGGAAGGCCCGCATCGCGCGTTGACCTCCCCGGGAACAAACGAACGCGATCAGTACGGAGGAATCATCCAGGTCAGGACATTCTGCTGGAGCCAGACAAGAATCCCGAGAACGATCGTGAGCAACACACTGTGCTTGAAGGTCTTCGCAAACACGATGCCTTCGCGGCCCTTGAGCTCGGTCGTCGCGACGCCGGTCGAGATGTTCTGGGGCGAGATCATCTTGCCCATCACGCCGCCCGAGGAATTGGAGGCGGCCATGAGCAGCGGGTTGAGGTTGAGCTGGTGCGCGGCGACCACCTGCAGATTGCCGAACAGCGCATTGCCCGATGTGTCGCTGCCCGACAGGAACACGGCAACCCAGCCGAGGAAGGCCGATACGAGCGGGAAGAATGCCCCGACCGAAGCCGCGCCGAGCCCAAGCGTATAGGTCATGCCCGAGTAGTTCATCAGGTAGGCAAGGCCCAGGATCATCGCGACGGTCAGGATGGCGATGCGCGTCTGGACCCAGGTATCGCGGATCGCCGCGAAGAATTCGCTGACCGGCAGGCGTACCACGAGCGCCGTGATGATTGCCGCAACGAGAATGGCCGTGCCGGTCGCGAGCGGCTGGAAGTCCCAGATCGCGCCGTAGGGCTGGTGATACAGCGTAATGAAGACTGCCTTGTCGAGGCCGGGCCACGCAACCTTGACGTCGCCGATCAGGAAGATCTTGGCGATGGTCCAAATGATCACGACGACCGAGACGATGATCCACGGATACCAGCCCTGGATGCCGCTGATGTGTTCGGCACCGGCGCCCCGTGCGGAGCGCGCCGAGGCGCCTCGGTCGATCGCGAGCGCGAAGCGCGCTTCGGGCTCGGGGTGCCAGACCTTGAGGAACAGGATCGTGATGATCAACGAGACGAGCGACGACAGCACGTCGGTCAGGCTGTAGTTGATGTAGTTCGAGACAACGAACTGCGTGACAGCGAAGCTTGCACCCGCCACCAGCAGCACAGGCCAGACCTTGAGCATCGCGCGCCAGCCCGCGTAGACGCCGATCACATAGAACGGCAGGAAGAACGCGAACAGCGGCAGTTGCCGGCCGACCATCTGGCCGAGCGCCGCGGCGGGCAAGTGTGTAACCGCGCCGAGCACGGTGATCGGCACGCCAAGCGCGCCGAATGCGACCGGCGCGGTATTGAAGATCAGCGTGAAGGTCAGCGCTTCGAGGGCCGGAAAGCCGAGCATGATCAGCAGCGAGCTCGTGATCGCGATGGGCGTGCCGAAGCCCGAGATCCCTTCGAGCAGCGCACCGAATGAGAAACCGATCACGACCAGCACGATGCGGCGGTCGTTCGGCAGGTTGTCGACCATCCAGGCGCGGAACGCGTCGAAGCGGCCCGAGCGCTGTGCGACGTTATAAAGCACGATCGCGGCGAAGACGATCCACATGATCGGCCACAGGGCGAACACGATGCCATTGGCGATCGAGTTGAAAGCGAGATTGGCTGGAAATTGCCAGAACAGGATGGCAATGATGATCCCCGCGATCAGCCCGCCAAGCGAAGCCTGCCAGGCGGGCCGGCGCAGCCAGCCCAGCATCGCGAGCACGATGATGATCGGTATCGCGGCGACGATGAAGGACGGCAGCAGCGCGTCCCCGACAGGTGTTAGAAGTTGCTGGAACATCTCGTCTCCTTGTTATACGTATGCGAAGAGTCGACGTCCAGATAGTGGTACAGCTTTCGATCTCGCGCCGGACGTCTTCCCCATAGCGTAGGAAGGACTTCATTAGTTCGCAATCGGAACTTACGCTCAGAGTCGAATGAAGGACCGCCTTCAGAGCCGGATTCCAGTGGGTCGGGAGACGCCGGGTTCAGTGATGGCGGGATTCAATGACGGTGGTGGCCGCCTCCGCCGCCGAACGAGAAGCCGAAGGCGACCGAGGGACCGCCCCAGAATGGATAGCCATAACCCGGATAGCCGTAACCGGGATAACCATAGCCGGGATAACCGTAGCCGGGATAACCGTAGCCATAGACCGGATACCCGTAGGCCGGATAAACAGGGTAGGCCGCATAGCCAGGGTAGGCGGGGTAGGCATAGTAGGATTGGCCCGCTGCATAGCCGGGCGGCGGCTGTTGGGACTGGCCTTGTTGCCCTTGTTGGACGGGCGGATGGCTGCCTTGTGAATACCCTGCGCCGGCAGGTCCGCCGTTCTGTGCAGTGCCCGGCTGCGGCACGGGTTGCTGTCCTGAAGCGGCGTCGGGCGAATTCGACGGGATGGTTTCGATGTTCGCCATGGACGCCGGCACGACGGGCGGATAGTAGGTGTACGGCCCCGGGTAGTAGCACCCCGATAGCACGAGGGTTGAGGCGACCACGCCGGACAAAGACGCTTTCATGACATGACTCCCACACGGATAATCTGATTTACGCACTATCCTTTAGGATATGAAAAGCGCGGCGCTCAGGCCACAGCAAATTCCAAGGGACGTGTTTCAATAGATTTCAGGCCATACGTCCTGAGTCGCGCAAGCCGTGTTCCCGAGCGTCCTTATGATTTTCACCGGGGTTTCCCCCGGCGTTCCGCACGCACTTCGCTTCGTTGCTCCCTTACTGCTTCCGATAGATTTCCGAGCCGCCGCGCACGAACTCGACAGCCTTCACTTCCATGCCCTTGCGCAGCGCTTCCGTTTCGCTGAATCCTTCCTTCGCCGCATAGTCGCGCACATCCTGCGTGATCTTCATCGAGCAGAAGTGCGGTCCGCACATTGAACAGAAGTGCGCGACTTTCGCCGAATCCTTCGGCAGAGTCTCGTCGTGGAATTCGCGGGCCTTGTCGGGGTCGAGGCCGAGGTTGAACTGGTCTTCCCAGCGGAACTCGAAACGTGCCTTCGACAGTGCGTTGTCGCGTATCTGCGCGCCGGGGTGGCCCTTGGCGAGGTCGGCCGCATGTGCGGCGAGCTTGTACGTGATGATGCCGGTCTTGACGTCGTCCTTGTCGGGCAGGCCCAGATGCTCCTTCGGCGTCACATAGCACAGCATCGCCGTGCCGTACCAGCCGATCATTGCCGCCCCGATGCCCGAGGTGATGTGATCGTAGCCCGGTGCGATATCGGTGGTCAGCGGCCCGAGCGTATAGAACGGTGCCTCGTCGCAATACTCGAGCTGCAGGTCCATGTTCTCTTTGATCAGGTGCATTGGAACATGGCCCGGGCCCTCGATCATCACCTGGACGTCGTGTTTCCAGGCGATCTGCGTGAGTTCGCCGAGCGTCTTGAGTTCGGACAACTGCGCTTCGTCGTTCGCGTCGTAGATCGAACCCGGACGCAGGCCGTCGCCGAGCGAGAATGCGACGTCATAGGCCTTCATGATTTCGCAGATGTCTTCGAAGTGCTCGTAGAGAAAGCTTTCACGATGATGCGAGAGGCACCATTTCGCCATGATCGAGCCGCCGCGCGAGACGATGCCCGTCATCCGGTTTGCCGTCATCGGCACATAGCGTAGCAGCACGCCGGCGTGGATCGTGAAGTAGTCGACGCCTTGTTCAGCCTGTTCGATCAGCGTGTCGCGGAAGATTTCCCAGGTCAGGTCCTCGGCCTTGCCGTTGACCTTTTCGAGGGCCTGGTAGATCGGCACCGTGCCGATCGGCACCGGGCTGTTGCGGATGATCCATTCGCGCGTTTCGTGGATGTTCTTGCCGGTCGACAGGTCCATGACCGTATCGCCGCCCCAGCGGATCGCCCAGGTCATCTTGTCGACTTCCTCGCCGATCGATGAGGTCACGGCTGAGTTGCCGATATTCGCATTGATCTTCACGAGGAAGTTGCGGCCGATGATCATCGGCTCCGACTCGGGATGGTTGATGTTGTTCGGAATGATCGCGCGGCCGCGGGCGATTTCATCGCGCACGAACTCGGGCGTGATTTCGCGCGCTGTCGCGGCGCCGAAGTTCTGGCCCGGATGCTGGCGGCCCATCAGCTCGGCGAGCTTCGCACCCTGTGGACCCGATTGCCGCAGACCCTCGATATATTCGACGCGCCGTTGGTTCTCGCGGATCGCGACGTATTCCATCTCGGGCGTGATGATGCCCTGACGCGCGTAGTGCATCTGCGAGACGTTGCGGCCCGCGCGTGCGCGCAGCGGCTTGCGCTGGAGGTTCGGGAACCGCAGGCCGGCCGTCGAGGGATCGGCATCGCGTTCGCGACCGAAGGCGCTCGACAGGCCAGCGAGTTGTTCAGTGTCGCCACGCTCGGCGATCCAGCGCGCGCGCAGGGCGGGCAGGCCCGAGCGGATGTCGATGGTTGCTTCGGGGTCGGTATACGGGCCCGATGTATCGTAGACGTAGACCGGTGGGTTCTTCTCGCCGCCGAAGCCGGTCGGTGTGTCGGCCTGCGAGATTTCGCGCATCGGCACACGCAGATCGTCGCGCGAGCCGGTGACGTAGATCTTGCGTGAATTCGGCAAGGGCTGGACGGCGGCCGCATCGACGTGGGCGTCGGCGGAAGCGAATTTCGGATTGGCGTTCATGAGTATCTCCTGAAGGGGACCACGCAGGAGATCTAGGTTCGGCAAGCGGGAACGGGCAGGCGGCCGGGAGGGGAGTGACCACCACGCTCCCTGCGCTGGCATTATCCAGATCAGGTTCAAAGGGTATCTCTCACCCGCAACATTCAACCGTTGCAGGACCCCTGCGTCGAGGCTCGTACGATACACGGCGTGGGCAGGCACGGCAAGCGACGAGGGCTGGGCAGGACTTCGACCGCGATAGCACAGGCCACGTGTGCCAAAGGTGGAACAGGAAAAGGTGGGCCGCGGAGGAGGAGAGTGGGCTGGGCAGGACTAAAGCGCAGGTCACGTTGCCAAAGGTGGAACAGGAAGGCGCACCAAGGGGGGAAGAAGGGAGCCCGGTAAAGAGGTATGCCGGCAGGTCGAGGAGACGACCGCAACGGATCGGACAAGGTTGGGAAACCGTAAGGATGCAAAAAAGGAGCGCCTATTCGGCGCCCCCTGTTCAGTACTCCGACGACGGACAGCGCTCACCTACTTGTGCTCGTCGGCTGAGTTTTCGATCGCGGCGCCGCCCTTCTGGATATCCTGGCCCGCACCGGCGACGGTGTTGCAGGCGCTCAGGAAGACGGTACTGGTCAACAGGACAAGCGCGATAAGACGTGTCATGGTTATTCTCCTTCGCTTCGGGCTGGGTGGATTCCGGTAACCGCCGGAGATTCGCAGGCCGGATAGTGCGTGGTATCGCGTGACATCTGCCGCGGCATCACACCGCAGTCTTGCATGACGGGCCGTTATCGCGCCTATCCACTGTAATCAATCCTAGCGATCGACCGGCAGGCGTTCTGCCAGCGGCGCTGCCATCGGCGTGTGAGTGGATTCGGGCTTTCTTGTCGGTGGCGTCTTACAGGTGAAAGGTTCGATGAGGGCAAAGTCCTTTAGGGCGGGGAGGATGTCACCGGCATGCGCACCGAAACGTGCGTACCGCTGTTGTGCGAGCCCGGCCCGATGTCGAGCGTGCCGCCGCGCGCCGCGACCCGTTGACGCATGCCGAGCAAGCCATGCGTACGGGCGCGATCGAGGTCCGCCGGGGCGATTCCAATGCCGTCGTCATCGATATCGAGTTCGATTGACGCCTGCCCCGCCTCGAGCGGACCGTCGCTCTCCGAAATGCAGAGCGCGACGCCCAGGCGGCTCGCATGGGCATATTTGGCCGCGTTGTTCAGCGCCTCCTGAGCGACTCGGAACAAGGCGATCGCCAGTGCTTCGTCGAGCCGGATGTCATCCTCGGGCAAGTCGAGCGACAGCCGCCATCCGTTGCGCTGAGCCGCTTCCTCGGCAAGAGTGCGCAAGGCGGTGACCAGACCGAAGTGCGCGAGGACGGTCGGCCGCATGTCTTCGACGATCCGGCGCTTGAGCGCGATGCCCTGGTCGAGGTGGCCCTGGGCACGCGCGAGTTTCTCGGCGGCGACCGTGTCCGATCCGCTCAAACGCCGCTGTGCCGATGCGACGTCGATCTTTGTCGCGGTGAGGATGGCGCCGAGTTCGTCGTGGAGTTCGCGCGCCAGTTTGGTTTTCTCTTCCTCGCCGACGTTCTGGAGATGACGCGCGAGTGCCTCGAGCTGCCGCGTGCGCTCGCGCACCAGCCGGTCGAGCTCGCTCTGCGTATGCAGCAGGCGTTCCTGCTCGCGGCTCTGCACACCGAGCTGCGTGCCCAGGTTGCGGAACAACAGCACGAACAGAATGATGTTGAGCGCCGACACCGCGCCGACGCACAACGTCGAGATCCGCTGGTCGGTGCGGCTTGCGTCGAGTGCGGACTGGGCGCGCTGTTCCTCGCTCATCAGTAGATCGTTGATCCCCTCGCGCTGCGTGTCGCCTGTGGCGAGCGCCGCGCTGTCGCGCGCCTGCGACCGTGCCGTCTCGAGCGGCCCGGTGCGCGCGAGCGCGATGATCGCGTCGATTTCGCGCTTGCGCGCATCGAGGCCTGCGACCACGCGGGCGAGGCGGGCCGAGGCATGAGTATCGCCGATGCGGATGTAGTAGGCCTCGATATGGGCCGCGAGCACATGGGCCTGCATGAACGCCTGTTCATAGGTGTCGATTTCGCCCGGTTCGCGCGTAAGCAGATAACCGCGGGCCGAGGCGACGATCGACGTGAGTCGCGCCGTCAGCGCATCGAGTTCGCCGGCGGCGGTCTTTGCGTCGAGCGCGGTTTCATACTCGCGTGCGATTCGCTCGCGGCCCGATTCGAGCACGATCAGGCCGCCGACCGTGATCACGATCGCGACGACCATCGCTACGGCCCAGCTCCAGCGGCGCATCCAGCTCATGGGTGGGGGTATCCGTCAGCACAGAGCCGTAGTATGCCGCCCCCGTGCGGCGCTGCCTGTCGGTGGATTCCGACAAGAAAACCAGCGAGCCACCGAATGCGCCCGTTGTTGGCCTTTATTAGGATGGCGTCAGGCTCATACCGCGAGGACTTTTCATCATGTTGAAGTGGGCGTCGATCTTTGCCGTGATCGCGATCATCGCGGGCCTGCTCGGCTTTACCGGCGTAGCAGCCGGCGCGGCGGCGATCGCCAAGTTGCTGTTCTTCGTGTTCGTGGTCCTGTTCGTCGTGTTTCTCATTCTGGGTTTCGTGGTGGCGAAAAAGGTCATCGACTAGACCCTCAACAAGAAAAGGGAGTCAGCCATGCTTCATTACGCCGTGGTGTTCTTCGTGATCGCGCTCATCGCGGCCGTGTTCGGCTTCACCGGCATCGCTGCCGGCGCGGCCGAGATTGCGAAGATTCTGTTCTACATCTTTCTCGTCGTGTTTGTCGTCACGCTGCTGCTCGGTGTGTTCCGAGCTTGATGCAGGGTTGAGGATGAAGTGGCACCGGGCCGATACATCTGATGGAAGCATCTGCCCAAAGTGTTCGACGACTCTGCTCGATAGCAGCTTGAGCGCCCAGCGCTTCGGCCAGCGGTCCATGTCGCGACCCGGTGTCTTGTCTATGAATAGAGTATCGAAGCGGAGCAATTAGATGGCCCACACTACACAGGAAGCACCCCGCACGAAGGCAGCGGGCGGTTTGTCCGGCACATCCCCCCCGAAGAATGGCGCCGCCATGGGCCGCAACTTCGTGATGGATCTCGACAAGATTCGCCGCGACGCGAGGCAGCACATCAAGGAAGGCGCCGTCACCGAAGGCTACAAGGCTGACAAGGAGACCGTGCTCAAGCTGCTCAATGACGCGCTGGCGACCGAAATCGTTTGCACGCTGCGCTACAAGCGCCATTTCTTCATGGCCAAGGGCATTAACTCCGAAGGCGTCGCCGCGGAGTTCGCCGAGCATGCGAGGCAGGAGCAGGAACATGCCGACACGCTCGCAGAACGCATCGTCCAACTTGGGGGCGAACCGGATTTCGCACCCGATGGTCTGGCGGCGCGCAGCCACTCGCAGTATGCGGAAGGCGAGACCCTGACCGACATGATCCGCGAGAACCTGATCGCGGAGCGGATCGCGATCGACAGCTACAAGGCGATCATCGCTTACCTCGGGGACAAGGACGTCACGACGCGGCGCCTCTTCGAAGACATTCTGGCAGTCGAAGAAGAGCATGCGGACGATATGGCGGACCTGCTCGAAGGGCGTGAGTGAATCGGGCGGGGCCGTGTTGCGTGCGGGCGGTAGAATAAAGACTTCTCGGAGTACGCCACCGGACTCAGGCCCGGTGGCGTACTCTTGCGCTCATTTGCGGGAGCCGCATCTCGGGGGCTTTCGCGCTCACCCTGGCCCATTGCCGATGATTCGTGTTCTGATCGCAGACGATCATGCCATTGTGCGCAGCGGCTTCAAGGAGTTCGTCGCCGATGAGCCCGATATGGAGGTGGCCGCCGAAGCCGCCAATGGCGAGCAGACGATCGCGCTCGTGCGCGAGCAGGGCTTCGATGTCGTGTTGCTCGATATCGCGATGCCTGACAAGAACGGCATCGACACGCTGCGCGTCATCAAGCAGATTCGCCCTGAACAGGGCGTGCTCATGCTGTCGGGCTATCCCGAGAGCCAGTACGCGCTGAACCTGCTCAAGGCGGGCGCGAGCGGTTATATCAGCAAGGATGCGGCACCCGGCGAAATCGTGCGCGCCATCCGCACGGTGGCGCGCGGTCATCGCTATCTGTCCGAATCGGCAGCCGACGCGCTTGCGCAAAAGCTGACGCGGCCCGCGCACGATCATCCTCACGAATGTCTGTCGGAGCGGGAATTCCAGGTGTTCTGCAAGCTCGCGGCCGGGCAGTTGCCGACCGAGATCGCGGACGACCTGAACCTGTCAGTCAAGACGGTGAGTACATATCGCGCACGCGTGCTCGAAAAAATGGCCATGACGAGCAATGCCGACCTTACCTATTACGCTGTCAAGAATGGCCTGCTCGAATAAGCACGGCCGGGACGCATACGACGATGTCCGCCGCTCCGATGCTCAATGTGTTGTTGATCGAAGACTCGCCGCTGATCCGGCGCAGCCTGATCGAGGCGATCGACGCCACAGGTAGTGCGCGTGTCGGGGCATTCGCCGATTCCGCGGCGGCCGCGCTGCGGGTGCTCGACGATCAGCCGTTCGATGCGGTGATCGTCGATCTCCAGTTGCGCGAGGGCTCGGGTATCGAAGTCCTTGCGCATCTGCAGCGACGCAAGATGCTCGATTCAACCCTGGCCGTCGTGCTGACCAATCACGCCTTGCCGACCTACCGCCAGCGCTGCGCGCAGTACGGTGCGCATCACTTCTTCGACAAGTCACTCGAGTTCGATCGCGTGATCGAAGTCCTCGAGCAACTCGCGAGTCAGGCTCGCCGGCCCCTGGGCAAGTGATTGGCCGCCGCGAGCAGCGTGAAGCCGAGGCCCACCATGCTCACGCCGAGCCAACCGTGCAGCCGCCATGCATATGCGCCGGCTGCCGAGCCCGCGGCACCTCCCGCGAAATAGAACATGATGAAGATCGTATTGATGCGGCTGCGGGCCTCGGGTTTTAGCGCGAAGATGCGCGACTGGTTCGAGATCTGCGCGGCCTGCACGCCGGCGTCGAGCAGCACGATGCCGACGATCAGACCGGCGAGGCTTGTCGCCGAGAAGGCGAACAGGATATAGGAGACCGCGCAGACTCCGATGGCAATCGTGATGCCGATGCGCGGTCCGCGGCGGTCTGCCGACTTCCCGGCGAGCGGAGCGACCAGGGCGCCGGCCGCTCCGACCAGACCGAACATGCCGGCCGCTTCCGGGCCCCAGCCGAAGGGGGGCGAGGCGAGCAGCAGCGCGAGCGTTGTCCAGAACGCGCTGAACCCGGCGAACAATGCCGCGCCTGTCAGCGAGGCCTCGCGCAGCAGCGGAAATTCATGCCAGAGATGCCACATCGAGCCGAGCAGTTTGGGGTAACTGAGGGTCGAGGTCGGTGTGCTGCGCGGCAGCCTGGTATGGATCGCGAAGCCGACCAGGATCATCACGCCGACCGCGCAGGCGAATACCGTGCGCCAGCCCGCCACCGCCGCGATCAGGCCTGAGGCCGTCCGGGCCAGCAGGATGCCGAGCAGCAGGCCGCTCATGACGGTGCCGACCGCCTGCCCGCGTTCCGCCGGTGGGGCGAGTTCAGCCGTGAAAGGCAGGATTTGCTGGGCAATCGTGCCTAGCAGGCCGATCGCCAGGCTGGCGCCGCACAATACCCAGAGCGAGGGCGCGACCGCCGCGGCCGCCATCGAGATGCATTCGCAGAGCACCATCATCAGGATCAGCGAACGGCGTTCGATGCGATCGCCAAGCGGCGAGGTGAAGAACATGCCGATCGCATAGCCGATCTGCGTGAGCGTCGGGACCGCGCCGACCCAGTGCGCCTGGTCCGGAAAGCTCTGGCGAAAACTGTCGAGCAGCGGCTGGTTGTAATAGATATTGGCGACCGAGAGGCCGGCAGACGTAGCTAGCAGGAGCAGAGTGCTGCGCGGAAGCGCGGGCGTGCTGACGGTCGACATCGTTGATGGGGCAAGGAATCGGAAGAGCGGCTGATGATACCGGACGCGCGGTGCTTGCGCTTGGCGCGTTCTTTTCGAGTCTTACTATTTTCTTTCGATGGATTCAGTCTTTGCATTGGCGTATCGAGCGCACTCTTGCCGGCGCGGTGGTCAAGCGAGCGTGCGCCCGTGGGTCATGCGGCCGGCGCGTCATTACTTCAAAACGGGTAGGGGCCGTCGAACGAATCTATATAGAGATGGTGGGTGACTAGCCCGCTATCCACCGTCCACTGATGCAGCGCATAGGCAGGTGGCTCCATGATGAAGGCAATTGGCGCGTCTGCGCGCAGGTCGAACATCACCTGATGCGCGGTCGACGGACAGGTCGAGGCGATCGTGCCGGCAAACCGCGCGTGAATCGGCCGGTGCAGGTGACCTGAGAGCACGCGTTCGATGTTCGGGTGGGCGCGCACGATGTCGGCGAGCCGTCGTGAGGCGTCGCGCTCGAGCAGGATGTCGTCCATATGTCCTACGCCCGTGCTGAACGGCGGATGATGGATTGCGACGACAACCGGGCGGTTGCGTGATTGCGCAAGCTCAGTGTCGAGCCACGCGAGCCGCTCGTCGCAGAGTGTGCCGGCGTCTTCACCTTCGATGAGCGAATCGAGGGCGATGATGCGCAGCGCGCCGATGTCGACTCCATACTGTACGAACGCGCCGCCCTCGTGGAGGTAGGCGCGATCGGCGAACACCTCGCGTAATGCGAGGCGATCGTCGTGGTTGCCGACCATCAGATAGCAGGGCGCTTGCAGGCGGTCCAGGCAGGTACGCAGGTGCCGGTATTCCTCGGGCAGGCCGCCATCGACGAGGTCCCCGGTGATAAGCACCGCGTCGAGCGAGTCGCCGAGTGCGTTGAGGCGGTCGATCGCGCGGCCCAGAAAACCTGCCGTATCGACCTTTCCATAAGCAAGTTCGCCGGGCGGGGTGATATGAAGATCGCTGATCTGGGCGAATCGCATGATGCGTCCTCGCGGGTGAAGAGGGGAGAGTTGATGATTGCATACTGCATGCCGGCTGGCGAGCGAGGGTGCAAGGTGCAAAGAAGAGGACGAGTTGGACGTTTGCAGGCAGGACACCCACTGAGCGCTGACAAGGACGGCTCTGCCCTCCGCGCGAACCTTCTTCCCCCTGAAGGAGGATTGCCGCGCACGTGTTCAGGACGCGAAAAGGAGCGCGTGCAATGTTAGAATCCGGGTCCGCTTTGCCCGAGTGGTGAAATTGGTAGACACAAGGGACTTGAACTAATTTGAGCCCTCCGGGGGAAACTCCTGAGGTGAAGCCCGTCAAAGTCGGCGAAGGCCCTGGACTTTCGAGTCCGCGCTGATACCGAGCCAAGCCCCGCGTCGCAAGACGTGGGGAAGGTGTAGAGAGCAGACGGCGGGCACCTAAGGCCGCGAGGCTAGGGTGAAGGCGTGCTCCAGACCACGAACAGCGCGCGCTGGCGGCGAAAGCCGAAGTGGTAAGAAAATCCCTCGACTTCACGGTCGTACCGGTTCGATCCCGGTCTCGGGCACCACTAGCAGTTTTAGTGTACCGTATTTTTGAGTAGTAAATGCAAGCTAATCATCAACTTGTGTGATATTTTTGGGGTTCTGGGTTTTGAGCCGTAGGGAGCCGAAACAAGCCGTTTTCGATCCTCCGTACGCCAGAAATACGCCAAAGAGTACGCCAAGGGGACGAGATGGCTTCATTCATTAAGCGCGGTGACGTGTGGCGGGCGCTTATCCGCCGCCCGGCGCTCGGCATCAGCATGTCCGAGTCGTTCAAGAATAAGGCCGACGCGGTAGCCTGGGCGACCAAGATCGAGCATGAGATCAACGTCGGCAAGCACAAGGTCGGCAGTTCCCGGACCGTAGCCGATGCCATGCACGAGTACGAAAAGCGCGTGTCTCCGACGAAGCGGGCCAATCGGTGGGAGGCGATCCGATTCGCCGCCTTCATTCGAGACTTCCCGGACCTCGCCGCGACAAAACTGACAGACATAAGCCCCCAGCACATGGGAAAGTGGCGCGATGCGAGGCTAGCCGGCGTGCCAGCGCGGGGAATCAAGCCAGTAGGATCGGCAACGGTCTTGCGCGACATTAACCTGTTCTCGCATGTCTTCACGACGGCTCGCGACGAGTGGAAATGGATTTCGGAGAGTCCGTTCAAGGGGGTGCGCCGCCCGACTGAGCCGCATCCCCGGGTCTGCCGCATCACTGACAAGGAGGTTGAAAGCCTCCTGAGTGCGCTCGGCTATGAGCACGACCAAACTCCAAAGACAAAATCGGCTCGAATCGGGGCCATGCTTGTCTGGGCGATCGAGACCGCGATGCGCTCTGGCGAAATCGTTGATCTCCGGTGGGATCGGATCAACACCGAAAAACGCTTCGCCCATCTGCCGCGCACCAAGACCGATGTTCCCCGGGACGTTCCGCTGTCTGCGCGCGCTCTGAAAATTCTCGAGCAATTCGAACCGCTCAAGAAAGAATTTGACGGCCATGTTTTCGGCGTGAGCAATTCGCTTCGGGACGCGCTGTTCCGCAAGGCGAAAAAGGCCGCCATGCTGCCCGATATCAACTTCCACGATGCCCGACGCGAGGCGCTTACCCGACTCGCCAAGATTTTCAACGTCATGGAGCTTGCCAAGATCAGCGGACACAAGGACGTGCGGATATTGCAATCCGTGTACTTTGCCCCGACTGCCGCCGATCTGGCCGATAAACTGCATCAGACTTCGACGTGAGACTCAGCCCACGCCGTCACGTCTTTGGCGCGCCAGAGGGGCCGCGGCTTCTCTGCGCCCTTCCCGGACGGAATGCGTAGCGGGTGCGGGAATCCGTCTTGCTTCACGATCCATTGCTTCGTGTGCTGCTCGCTGCGGTGCAGGTACACGGCCACGGCCGCGATATCCCACAGGGCGTTCGGGTTCAGTGCCGCCGCAATCTTGCTCGCCAGTTCTTCGATTTCGCTCATTTCACACCCCAATATCTGCGCGTAGTAGCCAATATTCGTTCTGCTGCTGCTTCCATCAGTCTCAATCCACCTAACCCGGTAACGTGTCTTCGAACCGCGCATGCTGTTCGCCGCGGAGTCGAATCTTTTCGAAGTTCTCGCACGTCATCAGATGGATGCGCAATGCGATATTGTTGCCAGGTCCCGCCTGATTCATGAGCCATCCGATGCAATGAGCACCCTCGGTTTCATGGCAGGCCATCGCCCTTAGTGGGCCGGATAGCGCCGACAGGTCGCCTTCCTCGGCAATCGTATCCGCGAGGTTCCGGTGCTTGGTCTCGCAATATCCATTCGGGATGTCGTGCGGATCGACGTCCTTCAGCCATGGGCACTTTTCGCACTGCGCCGTGCGCTTCAGCTTCCACGTCTTCATATCTCAGCCCTCTTCATAAACAGTTCATGCGCCGTTCGATCGGCAGGCGCTCCCTCGTCCAGCATTTCCATTGCCCAATCGATCTCTTCCGAAACCCATTGGCCGGCGCATTCTTGCGAGCGGTTGAATTTCTCCACGAGCGCTAGTTCAACCTTGTCGGCGTAGCGCTCGGCTGCGGGGCGGATATCGGATGGTTTGCGTTTCATGTCGGCGTCTTCGCTGAATCAATCCGCAAGATCAACGAGCGGACCTCGTTATCGTTACCATAGGGCGACGTGAAATGCTCCTTCTGGCGAGTCCAGCCGCCACGGCAGTCATAGAACGAGCCAGCGAATACCTTGGCATCAACGGGCTTGTCTTCGAATGACCGGATCGTGTTCTTCTCAAACTCGCCCTCAGGCGTCAGGACGAGTTGCACCACGCCGTCCTCGATGTAGATTGCGGTCTTCATCCCCGCTCCTTTGCATTGGTGGCTGACAGAGCGGCGTCGATGGCGGCGTCTACCGTAGAGTCATCCCGGCCCAGAAGTTCGTGTTCAAAATGGAGGGCGATATAGTCGAACGAGTCGCCATCTCCAGGGGCCGCCCAATCGAAGCAGTTGTCCTTCAACCACCGATACCGCGCCGCGTCGCGCTGGAGCGCTTCGACGCCCGCCGCTATTGGCCCCCAATCCGGAATGCCGCCGAGGATGGCGCCCACTTCGTCAACCGTCGATTTCTGGGTCTTCGCTTCCTGCGCCCAGATCCGGGCTTGCATGAGGATCGCTTCGCGCTCGCGCTGGAGGATTTCGATCGCATCGGCAGCTTCGTCGGTGATCTGCTCGATCTCTTGCGGCGTTCCGTCTACCGTTTCCTGCGCGCGCAGGCGCTTAATCAGGTCATGGGTGGTCACAGTTGCCCCTTTGCGCACCATTGCGCGGGTAAATCGCTGCCGTAGTAGATGCGGAAATTGCCGATGCCGAAGGACCCGAGTGCATACAGTGCAACGGTGACGGCACCAACAATGGCTAGCGCGGTGCGGATCATTTCGTGTCTCCATTGGCAAGGGCACGAATTAACTCGGCATATTCGGTGGCGGAAAAGTCATGCCCCACGCGCTTCTCACATTCGCGGGCCGCCTCCTCCAGCGCGGCGCGTCGGGATGCTTGCCATGCCTCACTAGCTGCCATGCGCGCCATTCGAAAGACGCTCGCGCCATCGTCGCCGTCTTTGGCGGATTCGGATAGCACCCGATGCCAGGCGGTAGTGCGGATGTGGGACTCGAATTTGGTGTCAGGCATCGCGCTTTCCCTTCTCGAAAGTCAGCGTCGTATAGAACTCCTCGCCCATAAAATGGGATCGAATGAAGTCCGTGTTGTTGAGGCCTATGAACCGGAATTCTTCGACGATCTCGGGATCGATAACCACAGGCTCACCATTCCGCACAAACTGCATGTCGGCCAGTTCGGGCTTGTTCAGCGCGCGCCATTCCTGGATCGTCGCGATTGCCTCATCGACGTCAATTTTCATTGCGCTCTCCTTGCTGTGTGGGTGCGATCATGATCGATAGCCCGCAGGTTCGATAATCTCAACATCGCTCGCCTCTAGGCCGCCGACAATTGCCGATACGCCACAGTGCGGGCATGCATCGAACGTCACGCGCAAGCCCTTCCCGACGCGCGTGTCTGAAACCTCACCTTCCGCGCCGATCGGAACAGACTGGCATTGAGTCTTCACCTCAGTCACGAGGCGGACGCGGAGGCCCATCCAGTCAGCGTTCTTCTTGCCTCCTGGTGGCGGCGAGAGGCGGATACCGCTAGACGTGTTCTTAAACATTGCCGTTCCTTTTGTCTGCACCACTGGCGTCAGTAGAAGGGGTGGCGACCAGGCCCAGCGATTGCGAGTAGCCGAGATAGCTCGCTACCTTTTCCATCTTGTTCACTTGGGCGGAGTCGTCTTCGATGAAATCGAATTCGCCATTGGCAACATTACCAAGCTCATACACCATGGCGAGCAGGTCGTTCATTTCGGCATAGATGCGCTGTGCGTTCGACTCGTCGCGGCCCGGCTGGACTTCCGACAGACCGAAGTGCGCGGCCTTCAGCGCGATCTGTGCAACCTCGGCCGCTTCTTCTGCGATCTTGACGAGGAAGTATTGCGATAGGGTCATCATGACGATTGCCCCTCCGCTTTACTGGCGTCGCGTTGAGCGTCGATGCCCAGCCGGTCCTTTACGACGGCCAGCGCGCACCGGAATCCATAAACGAATCCAGCCTCTCTTGACGGGTCAGAATTCGTCCACCAACGCTGATTTTTCTCGCTCTCCTTTCGGTAGACTTCAAGCGCCGTCTTCACGTCGACGGATTCGATGTTAGCTCGCACCTCATCGCTCAGCGCCACCGCCTCTTTACCAGCAACGCTGACTGGTCCGGTGTAAAGCATCGTACCGGCCGGGACGTCCCTCAACCACTTGATCTTGTAGTTGCGGTGATAGCTTCCGTTCGTCCATGACTCGACTTCAGCAACCAGCACCGCGCTTTCAGCTTCGGCAGCGGTGCGGCTGGCTACCAAGTCGGTAATGGCGCGCAATACCAGATCGACACCGGTGTAGCCTTCGAGCCCGAGCAGCGCAGTGATCACACCCATGTCAGCGCAGAGGCTCTTGAACGCGGCCTTGTAGTCTTGTTCGCTCATGACTTATCTCCAGTAGCGGCCAGAGCAGCGCGGGCAGCTTCGATCGGCGTCGATCCTTGGCCGTATGCGATCGGCTCTTCAGATACGTCGCCGTACAGGTCCGCGTGCCATAGGCTGGCTTCGTGCTCGGGGGTGACAGCGATGCGGTACCGCTCCATCAGCGCAGACAGCTCATCCACGCTGACCGGCTTTGCGGCGGCGAGAAGGTCGATCTCGGCGAAATAGTCTTGCAATGCAATGCTGGACGCTCGCAGACGCGGTGCGATGTACGCAGCGGTCTTTTTCACGTCAGTTATGGTCGCGGTTTTGATACCGGGTTCGTCATAACCATTCTTCGGAGCGTAGAAGGCCTCGCCCTTGGCCCACATTTCCATGTATTTGGTGGCGGCCTGAATGTCCGATAAAACGTGTTCCGGCATTGCGGGCAGGCGCGGGCCGTCCGTCAACGTCGCCCCACTATCAGCTACGGATGTAGGGGCGGCGGCGAGAGCCGCATTGATCGCGCTCGCGATGAATACGGCGTGCGCTTTATCGATTGCATCGTCGGCGTGGTAGCCGAGCTTCAGCGACTCGCCTCGCGGCAATACGACATACCAGGGATCGTGCTCACCAGCACCGGGGTTCTTGAACGCATAGGCTTTCCGGTCGCCTTGCAAAAAGTCGGCGGGGATTTCCGTGATCGCCGGAATATCAGCGGGGTGCCACAAATGCGCGCCTGGCGCTATCGTCGCCCCTGCATGCGCTGCGGTGGCTGGCGCATCGCTGGCAAAGTTTTCAGCTGTCAAGCTTTCCTTGACAGCTTCGCTGGCGCGCGGAAGGGGAGCGACCCAAGGACCTACCTCAACGTCGACGCCTTCTATCTTCACGCGCACACCATCGTGGTCGATCAACATCACGCCTTCGCAGAGGTGATATTGCGGCTCCGCATGCAGATGATGTGCAACGTAGACAAGCGCCTTTTCAAGGTGTGCCATGCGCGTCGCACCCACAGCCGCGTGCTGCGATGGGCTGGCGTCGCCCGGCATGCTGTGCGACTGCTCAGGTGTCAAGGGATGCTTGACGACTGACGCTTCGAGAGCGCCCTCGATCGCTTTTTTCATCATTGAGCGCGATTCCGAATCCCTGATCGCGGATTCACTGGCTCTGATCGATCGCAGAGCTGCATCGATCATCTGATCAGTCACGCCTCGCGTCGCACCATCCACCGCTGCGGGCGCTGCATCGCTGGCACGGGTGGCGAGTAGGGCGCCTGTGATGTGCTTCATGACATCGGGCGTCAGTGCGTCGCCCCATGAAAACTCAGGCGGCAGGATTTCGCACATCCGGCTGAATGAAAGTTCGGCGCTCATCCTTCGCACCCCATTTGGTAATTGCCGCCACACTTTGACGAGCAGAAATCCATCGCCCGTGTCCGCACGTATTGCTTGCGCATGACGTGGTCGTAAGCGCGATCGATAATCTTCATCGTGTGCGGGGTCGTGATAGCCTGAGTGCAGTAAGGGCACTTAGCTGGCGCGGCTTGGGTGGGAGTGGTGTTGGTCATGCTGCCACCACATCAGCCAGAGCGAACACGATGCCGCGGCAATACTTCTCGTCGCCCTCCAGCACCTCGAACGTCTCGTGCGGAATGGCCGTCTGGTAGGTCCACGAGTACGTGCCATCATCCCAAACCGCCTCGATAGTCGCCGCCTTCGCCTTCAGCTTCTCGAAGTGCGGGCACTCGTCGTTGTCACAGCCGTTTTCCAGTAGGCCCGTCGAATCCAGATGAGCCGTCGTTCCTTCGTACGCGCCCAACTCATCGCGGATCGCGCCGTCGAACTCCATCAGGTCGTCGCTCGCGCCGTAGACGATAACCAAGCCTGCCGCTTTGGCTTCAGCCCGGATGACCGAACCAACTTCAAAAGGGTACTGAGAACCGTTGAGTTTCTGGGCAAGTTCTTTTGCGTTCATGGTATCTCCAGTAATAGGGGTGCCGCCGATTAAGCCATTGACTCAGACCACGGCTCGGCAGCGGTGCCTCGATTCGTTATGCAGGAAGGGGCTCAGATCGCAGACCAAGCGGCGCGTGCGTAGGCTGGGGCAAACGGGATGTCCTCTGACATGCCGCCGAACCCGCCATCATCCGGTGCCGCGGGTTCCGATCGACCCGTCCGAGCCGACGCAGCAGAACGCTCTTGCTTAGAGCCGTCTCCCTGCTTGCCACCGAGCATCTGCATCTGCTCCCCGACAATCTCGGTCGAATACTTTTCGACGCCAGCCTGATCAGTCCACTTGCGCGTGCGAATGCGGCCCTCAACGTAAACCGACGAGCCCTTCTTCAGGTACTCGCCGGCCACCTCCGCAAGCCGGCCGAAGAACGCGACCCTATGCCACTCGGTCGACTCCTTCATGTCGCCACTCGCCTTGTCCTTAAACCGGTCCGTTGTTGCGAGCCGGATATTGGTCACGGCGTCTCCGCTCGGTAGGTAGCGAGTTTCAGGATCGGCGCCGAGATTCCCCACCAAAATCACTTTATTCACTGATGCCATGACACTTCCTTATGGTGTTGGATGCCGCTGCCTATTGGGGCGCTCGGGAATACGCTTTCGCCAATCCGGGCGGGCAGCGGCGGTGAAACTAGGCGGCTTCCAGCGTCTCTTTACGCTCGCGGTACGCTTCCTCGAGCTTGACGCGATCGCTGTCCGGGAAAGATCGAATCTCGTCTGCGATCACGCCGAGATCGTCCAGATCCGTGGCGCGCATCACCCGGTCGAGCATGTCTTGATATGCTTCGCTGCTAATTTCGCCCGTGCTCGGATCAACAGCGCCGATCGGGCTGCTCGGGCTGCTCATTTCCGGCTCGGTCACATGGACGAAATCGCCGTCGATGATCGCGTGGTTTCCTTGGTCGGTCGCCTCGGTAACCGCAATGGCATTCGACAACTCAATCGACTTCGGCATGTACTTGAGCACCTGAAGCAGCGGCACCTTGCGGGCGTACATTTCCCAATCGCGGAAGCTGTAGTGACTGCCGCCGACCTTGTTGTATTTGTCGCGATGCTTCTTCACCTTGCCGACAGTCCAGACCTCGATCACCGGGTGCTGCGAGTTGTTCACGCGGCCGACCGCATAGACGTGCGTCATCTTGTTCGGGTCGTTCTCTTCGCCCGGACGGTGCCGGATGAATGGCGAGTCACCCAGCGCATAGTCGAACTCGTCGCCGTCGAACACGGCGCCTGTCCAGACCGTTGCACGGCCGCTTCGCGACACCAGATCGACCAAGCCCTTCCAGCCAGGTACGAAATTGCAGGTCTTGCCGTATGGGACGAGAAAGCCCTGGCCATCCACATTGATCTCGAGTCCGAGTGTCGCCGCCGTCATGATCGCTCCGGCGATAGACTTTGCCTCACACCCCTGCAACTTTGGCGTGGTGCTGAATGCGGTCAATGCCAGACGCGCCATGCGGTCAGCGGTCAAGTGCTTGGGCAATGCCAGCGCCATTTGTGGCTTGAACGTGTCGAGGAACTTGCTAAACGATGCAACGGGGTTTTCTTTCTTGCCCGTGGCGACTTGCTTCAATGCGGCGGAAGTCATAGTTGATCCTGTGGGTTAGGGTGCTTACTTCTGCTTCTTCAGCCGAAGCACGCGAATCTCTTTGGTGCGCCTGAACTTTGCGAAGACTTCGGGTAACTCGGCTTCGAGGGCCTTCTGGTCTAGGCGAGTGTCGTTTTGGTTCTTCCATGAGCAGAGATCGTGGCCACCGACCTTCAGGAAGGCATGCGGCCGCATGAAGTCGACAATGCGAAACGACAGGTCTTCTTCCTGCTCTTCCAGCAACTTGATACGGCGCTTCACATCGGCCAGTTGGAACACGGCATCACGCGTTTCGGTATCAGCTTCGATGCTCGTGCCGTCGGCCTTGGCGTAAATCGTCCGGGCGTCGTCAAAGTCGATCGGATCGGGTGCCATGTCAGCCAGCACGCATTCATTCCAGAACTGGACCACGCGGCTACGGATGCCGGATATCGTCTCGTCGTCGCGCTCGATCTCGTAGATCAGAAAGTCGTCCATGCCGATCAGGGTCGCCACGATGCAGCGGCGGCGCCCCGTGATTCCGAGTCCGTGCATGAACTGTGCGGCATACTCGATCGGTACTTCGTCCGTCAGTTCCTCGCCCCACTTCTTAGCCGCGAAAGGATGGACCGTCTTGCAGTCGCCGTTGACGTGTTCGCCGTCGAGCATCAATTCGAAGTCGATCTCGCACTTCATGAACGGGTGCTCGGCGTCGGTGTAATACTCGTTGCGGCGGATCAACTCCACGTCGCGACCCTCGTCTTTCAGGCGGTCGATCAGCATGTCGAGCACAATCGGCTCAAGACGATGGCCACGGTCGAAGCGCTTCTGGCGTGCCGGGTCGATCTCTTCCTTGATCGCGCGGCCCATTTTCTCGAGCCACAATTCGTAGGGCGTCTTCCACGGGCTCACGCCTAAGATCGCGGCTACGTCCGACCCACCGACGAAAAGCGAGCGATCCACCGGCCGGCCCAGCCCCTTCGATTCATCTGCGCCCATAGCGCCTCCTTTAGCTATTCTTGATAACGATCAGCACCACAGCAGCCAGCGCCATGATTACCGCCGTGCGGTTCGGATACTTCCTGCCGATGCGATCCAGCCGGCGAATCCCCTTGTCGATCAGCGAAGCCATCGTGTCCCCGTAGCAGTGAAAAACAGCATGGTTGTCAACGCGATCACAATGCCCGCACACGCTATGGCGGCAACGATCTCGTGCAGCGTCTCGGACTGCTTAAGCGTCTTGTTGCCGTAGCGCATAGCGGCTCCTTTTGTTTGGATCGGGCATCCCACCCGACAAGGCGCTATGACCGCGCTGGCTGGACAAGCAACACGCCGTCACCCTGGCGGGGGGGGCCGTACTCTCCGGCTGTCACACCACTCCTTGCGCCCACTACAGGCCCGGCAGGTGTCGCGTTGAGTTCGGTAGCTGTTTTGGAGAACTACTCGCACCACTGCCTCTCACCTGAGTAGTTCCGCCTACGGTCAACGGCGCAATAGCGGCTCAGGATCGTTTGACAGCATCAGCTTTCGCCCTCATGGCTGGGACCTAGGGCCTGTCATGTCCCTAAGTTTTCAAGCGCTTCATAGATCGACGGCTTACTCGTACTGACTTCACCCGCCTAAGCTCCACGCTACCCAGCCATCAAGGCCCGGGACAAAGCGCCCCGGCTTCGCTTTGCTGCTTTCGGCGCTAGCGGGACTGTTCCAGCTAGCGCAATTCACCTATGCCTGGACGGCCGCCGACGATTTACGCTCTCGAATTTGTGGGGGATTGACAACTTCGCATATCGCTCTCCTTAGTTAATGCCCGGGATATTCGGCCGACCCGGATTCGCCATTCCGTTGAAATTCAGTGCAGGCGCAGCAGGAAGACCCCAGCCACTAGCGCCGCAAACGCGGCTGCGAATCGAATGCAGGCGGCGAGGGATTCGGCGCGGGCGGGGCAGGTCATGCTTGCCTTGCCTTGAGCATCGAGTCGGCGTAGCGCCAGCGCCACGCGAAGTAGCGGGCTATCTCCTGATCGCGGTCCCACGCATACGCTGCGTCAATCGCGGCCTTGTATTTCGCGTGAAACTCGCGCACCTCATTGCTTACGTCGCTCAACTCAAGCCACTCATCCAGTCCATCCCACTCCTTGTACTGCTCGCTGGTGAGGGATGCATGTGGAACCGGTATGACTGGACGCGACGTAGCGGGTGCATGCTTGAACCAGTCGGGGATTTCCGCCGGCGCACGCACGGCAAAGTAGTCGCGCAGCGTCGCGCCTAAGCTGATAAATGGCGTTTCATTCAAGTCGCCACACCATGGGAACGCTTGGCCGCCGTTCTCGATATCGCTCATGCCGCACCTCGCCCCTGCATGTAGCCAAGCCCATACTCAGGCTCCTCGTGGATGCTCACGTCGCGCATGCCATCTGCGTGGCCGCGCATCCACTTGTCATAGTCGAAGCGGTGATGCGAAGGCGAGTAGGGGCAGGCGAAATAGCTGAAACCTTGCCGGCCCGCGTCATAGCCGCGTTGGTATGCGTCTTTTGTGCTCATGCCGTTACCTCTTGATCTGAAAATTTGGCGAGAACTTCCCGCGCACGCTCGACCGCTTTCAACGGCGCATCCGTATGCCATCCGGCGCGGCCGGGAACCCATCCGACAAGCTCGGTCAGCGCCTCGACTAACTCCTTCTGATGCCTCGCCTCGATCTCAGCGCGCCTCTGCCAAGCCAGTTCGGCCAGCACGAGCGGGGAGGCGTGATCGCGGGCGGCTAGTCCGGAGAGGTAGCGCTGGCACATTGCGCGTTCTATTTCGGTGTTCATCTTGTCTCCGCATGTGAGGGAGCGGCGGCGAGCATTGCGCGGTAGACGCGATCCGCATATCCGCCGCAGGCTTGGCCCGCATTGAACATGTCGGGAGTCGGCTCAATCGGCACCAGCGCATAGCCTTCGGGTGCGGACCACAGTGCCTCGAAGTACACTTGATAGGGCGTGCGATTCATCCAGGGCTTTTGTTCGGTGGTCATGCTGGACTCCGAAGGCCGCGCCAGAATTCGCTGGTGATGTACCTATCGGATTTATCGCCCCAAGCGAGGCCGCCCTCGATACCCAATTCACCAAACGACCACCCATTGCCGTTCCAGTAGTAACGACAGAGGTGCGTGCATTCAGGCTCTTCCCATGAATATCGGACCTCATACCAGCCCTCGTGAACTGGATCGGTCATTGCCGCAAACCACTCAGTAACTTCGCTCACGCTGCTCTCCTCTCAATCTCATCGCCGAGGACCACGTTTCCGAGCCTCATCGTTTTCGTTCTGTACCGGCCGAGGTGGACGTCGATCGCTTCACCCTCCAACATCGCGCGATCTCGCCGCAGTACGTTCTTGCGCATCGGCTCAATCCGCTCGATCTCGGCCGTGTAGACGGCGCCTTCATCTGTCAGTTCGCCGGTTACAGTGGCCCACACATGTAGGTCAACTAGTTCGGCGCCGACTGCGAGAGAGGTATCGAACTCGACCTGGGAATGCTGTTGGGTGAAGGCGAGCATGTCAGTCCTCGATTTCGATGGGGACGGCGACGGCGACAACCCGGAATACGGTTCCGATCGAGTTCTCGCGCGCCAGATCTTCGGTGTCGAAACCGCCCAACTTCGGACCACTGTCCAGATCGTTCCGATTGCCATACACGTTCACATAGACCGTTCGCTTCTTCGGGGCCATGAAGAGGTCGATATCGCTATCTCCCGGACGACCGATCCTGCCGTCCTCGTAGTACGAGTTTGTGAGGTGCTGACCCTCGACCAGGGCGATGACGCGATATGCGGGGTCGCATTCGGGAACGTGCACGATAAATTTCGCTGCCTTGCCTTTTCGCGTAACCAGCGGCTCGCCACGCTTCACGGCTTCGAGATCAAACGGCTTCATGGTGGGCTCCACGGTTAAAAACCAGCGCCAGCACAACGCAGGCTGCATAGATTGCGAGAAGGGTCATGGCTCAGGACTCCTCCAGCGATTTGCGGCAATTGTCTTGGGTGGAGTAAATGAAGCCGCCCTTCTTCTGACCTTTGGGGAAGTACTGAAAACCATCGGGGACCTTGCGGATCTCGCCAATCTTCTTGCCGTCGAGCCGCACATCGGTCTTGAACTCATCGGCTTGATAAGTGATCGCCATCTCTATCTCCTATGCCGCTTTCCGCAGCAGTTCAGCCGCCTCAACCACACTCAGATTGGCTTCGTACATCTCGCGTGCACCCTCAGGCACAGGGCCGATCAAGCGCTCAAGGTGGGCGAGCCATTTGGGGTACGGGAAGGCTTGTTCGTAGGGCATTTCAGGCGGCGGTGAGCAGCGGGAGGACTTGTTCCGGCCACTTGGTGGACTCGTCCCAATCCGGAACTTCTGACTCCATGCGATAGCAAGGGACAACATCGCCATCCATGTCGAGTTCTGGCGTCGCCCACGTCGAAGCGAGATAGGTGTATCCGCCGAGATACGGCTTGCCGTCGCGAAAGATCACGTCGCCGGTGCAATCCCAATCGCCTTGCAGGCCGGCAGAGGCTTCTTCGGGCTTACGCTCTGCTATCAGGCGCGCTGCCTTCTCCCAATCGAAAACCATCCGCTCATTGCCGCGATTTGCTTCGCCCATTGCGAAGGCCGCCATCGAGTCCATGCGAGTCTCCAGTGCGTTAGTGAGTAGGATTCCTCTGTACGCTACATATAGCGGCGCAGGAGGGGTTGATTGCAGCCTTACGGGAAGGGGCCGGTGCAATCTCCGGCATGAAACAGTTACGACTACATTGCCGCCTGCATCACCTGTGCACCTCAGCGCGCATCAGCCTGCGCATTCCCTTCCCGTAAAACTGCAACAGCTTTCATGAATGACGGACGGGACTCGAACCCGCACGGCGCCCGACGTCGCACTGTCGGCACCCTCAGTTCTCGGGATATAGCGCGATACCTAGTCCACGAGTGCGTCTACCAATTTCGCCACCGTCATTCATCAAAACTGAACTACACGGGCACCGCATCTCATCGACACGGCGCCCATCGGCTCTGTCGCCTCGCCAGTTCCTTCACTGGGTCATCAGGTCTCCACTGTTACAGCCAGTGGTCGCATTTCCTTCTCACGCGGGCGGACTTCACGGGCGTCTTGTTTTGCGCGGCCATGCGCATTGCTGCGGTACTTCGGTGCTTACACCCTGACGATCCGTATCTCGTATCCCTGAATCTGGCAGCCCGCGTTCTGGGCGCGCCTCTCAGAGCTAAAAGCGCCGAGCCACGATGCATCGACCCATAGTTCAGGAGTCAAAATCGAGAGGTATTGAACCTTGAACATCCCACTCCTTAGCTATTCATCTATCTGCACTGCAGAACCCGTAAGCTCTGCGCTACAGACAGTTAGGCTGCTTCGTGTTGCGCAACCTTCGAGCGGACCCAGGCGATGCGGGCGGGGTTGAGGTGCATTTCGTTTGCATCCGAGTCTTCATAAAATTCTTCCGCTCCGCCGAACGGATAGACTCTATTGAGGCCGGCCGCGCGAAAGGCTCTGGTGAGTCCGTCGCATTCTTCTTCCTGGTGTTCGCAATCGATATTCCGAGCGTCCATCCAATACTCGAAACTTGAGCACAGACCGCGGCGACGTTCGAACGGCTCACCATCCACCGCGCCCGTATCAACCCATTCCAGCCACGCAGTCAAAAACGCTTTCAGGTGCTCGCTCATGGTGTCTCCGGGTTACTTTTTGAAATGCCCGAAATTCGGGTATTAAGCGACAGCAGCTTCAGCAACCTCGACCACGGTCGCACCAAGCATCGTCGCCACTCGCGCAATGCCGCGACCCGTGATGCGCACTTGCTCAGCCACTTTCTCGGTTCCGTCTTCGCGCGTGACGAGTGTCGACTTGTGGACCAGCAATCCGGCTTGCGTCTTGTCCTGATAGCCGAGCCAGACTGCGCAGCCGGGGCGCTTGAAGATCCAGCGCATTTCATTCAGGCGAGTGAACAACTGTTTCGGCGGCATCTGAAGCATCTTTGCGGCGTCGCTGATGCAGAACGAACCTTCGGCCTCAGCGATGCGGCGCAGTGCGTTGACCTTGGGCTCTTGCTCGATGATCTTCGCTTCGAGCGCGATCACCTTCTCCGTGTAGGTCAGGAGAGTGGAGCGCAGGAACGCGGGGTCGTTCAGGTCGATGGCGGGCGCGGCGTTGTACGAACCCGTCTTGCGGATCGTCGGCAGCACTTCGGCCGTGACCCACTTGCGGAACCGGTACGGACGCGTGTCCGACTTCATCGCATCGCGGCAACGCAGCACCAGCGTGTACATGCCGGACTCCGACACGATAGACACTTGCTGTGCGCCGCCAAGGGTCTGCACTGAGCGCAGACCCCTTTCATCGTCATCCAGCTTGCGGACGGCGGTAGCATCCACGTCGATCACCGCGCAAATGTCTGACGCAATGAACCACGGCTCGCCATCGTCACCCATCACGGCGCGAACGGTCATGCTCTCGAACTGGAACGGCACCAACTGATTGACGGCTTCGGCTTGCATCGCTCTCTCCACCTGGCGCACTTGCTGTGCGGATGGAAGGATAGTAGTCGGACTGTTGATACGTGTCAACAGCCCGACTAATAATTAGAGAGAAATATTTGGCGTACAGGGGCCCGCCTTCCTAGACTTCAGCCAACAGAGGGAGGGCGCCATGGCTCAAAGCCGAATTTCAGAGGAGTTGGTGTTTCAGGTGTTCCGCCAGTTCTCGAAGATGGCAGACGAAGACATGTCGCCGGCCGAGGCGCTGCTAGCCTTGGCCGAGATGCTGACGCGCGCGCACCCGACGATGGACCCTGACGATTGGGAGACGATCGCCTATGTCGGCGGGCTGCTCTGGCGAGCGGAGATGAAGGAGGCTGAGTCGTCGGCGCAAATGCTCGAGCTGCTGCGCCGGGCGCGCGGGCAATAAAAAACCCGCAGGAACGGGTTCTTTGAGGCGGCGCTTACTTTATCGTTGTGAAGAACGTGTAGAGTTTTGTCGGGTCATTGGGGATGCGCACGACGGCGTACGACAGGAAGGAGACGTCAACCAAAATAACCTGCTGCCCCTTATGCAGCATGACGCACTGGCCTGAATTTAACTCCTGCTGGAGCAATTCCGTCTCGTGGTTGAACAGGTAGCTCTCGCCGTCTTTGAACGCTTGTTCGCTCACACAGCCGAAGCTGTTCTCTGTAATGGTTTTGGTGTCTGCGTGCGCTATTCCGGTCAGCGCAAACAGCAGAAGCGCGGCGTGCTTTTTATGCATGTGGTCTCCATTAATTGCCGCCTGCCGGCCCAGAGCCGGACCTATAGATCAGCTCGCCCGCAATCGTGACGAACTCCGACTGGTCCGGGCCAATGATCTTGTCCGGATACTTCGCTGAGTTATACGAGCGAAGGAGCAGGCCGCCGCCCGCCTGCTTGAAGATCAGCTTAACTAGGGCCTCGTCTTCAAAATGGATCGCGTAAATGTGCCCCTCTTTTATGGCCGTGCGCGACGAGTCGATCATCATCATGTCCCTGTTGAACAGGAACGGCTCCATGCTGTCTCCCCGCACTACAACGAGCTTGCAATCTTTCGGCTTCGAACCGATCGCCTTGAAAAAGCCTGCGTCGAACGGTAGCGCCTTTTTTTCTCTCACTTCCCACTGAATCACACCGGACCCCGCACTGAAATGATAGTCGTAGCGGTCAATCCACACCCTTTCAGGGTCATGCGGTAGATCGCCTTCGTTCTCCCAAGCGACCACGTTACCCTTGTCATTAGGGAGCAGTCGCTTAATAACGTCGGCATTCTGTCCGGTGCTCGGGGGATCATCCGGCGCGGAACCGTGCTTGCGATCCTCCGGCGCGGAAAGCTTCTTGTCCAACGATCGAATTTGGCCTGCCAGTTCGGGGCTAATGTCCCGACCCGAGCACCCGAGCAGTGCCGCAAATTTCGCAACGGCCTCTGGGTTCAGCGGGATTTTCGCCAGCAAGTACTGGCTCATCGTGCTTTGGCTGAACCCGATCGTCTCCCCCGCAGCCTCTTGCGACGACGGCTCCCCAAGCTTCCTTCGATCCTTTTGCCACTTGGCGAACGCTTCCCGCAGGCGTTTTGCGTCTGCTATGCGGGCTTCGGTTAGTGGGCTTGCTGGCATGCGCGCACCTTATAAGTTTGACTAATTTTTGGCAAACAGCCGGACTGTTGACTTATCCAAACAGTCGGACTAATATTTGCCACATGAACCCGATCCTCCGAATTCGAAAGCGCCTCAAGGTCTCTCAGACCGAGCTTGGCGCGGCCCTTAAGGTCACCCAGTCGGCCATCTCCCAATACGAGAAGGGCGAGATCGTTCCAAACCCCGAGGTCGTCCGAAAGCTCGTTGAGTTCGCGAGATCCAAGGGCCTCGATGTTTCGTTCGATTCCATCTACGCGCCCACAGGTAACGGAAAGCTCGATCGGATGATTTCCTCGGACGACACACAGCCGCCAGTCGGCCAGTCGAGCCGCAAAAAGAAGTCGAGGTAGGGCTTTAGTACTGCTTAGAGCGCGGCGTTCCCGGCGAAGTTGCCGGACTGATTTGCAAAGCGAGGGCGTGCGGTTCGTTGGCATGTTCTCTTGAGATAGGGGTCTTCGGACCCCTCTAATTTGACTGCTCACGAACCGGTGATGAAACCGGTGATTCGATTGAATTTCACTATATGAACACCAAAAACGAGCTTCGAATGCTTGGCGGATCGGTAAGTGGGCCCGCCTTTCTCGCGAACGATCTGATGACGGAATGCCGGAGCTATCGCGATGCCGTCTGCCTTGCATGGCGCCAGCGTCGCAGCAAGGGCATGACACAGCGCGGCCTCTCCGAGTTGTGCGAGTGGTATCCGCAGCACGTGTCGGACTACCTGAGCCCCGACGACGTGAATCCCAAGGGCCAGCGACGACGATGCCTTCCGGCCGAGCGGATCGCAACTTTCGAAGCCGTGGTCGGAAACAGAGCAGTGACGCAATTCCTGATCCGACAAGCATCACTGCATTTGATGGAAGAAATGATCTCGCAACAGGCACAGGCGGTCGCATGACAGAAGAAGAGGCTCGGGGAATATGTCTCGAGGTGTTACACGGGGGCAGGATTCCGAAATGGACTGAAGAAGCGGTGCTCAAGGAAGTAACGAGACGCTGCGAGCAGGACCGGACAGTACGAGAGGCATTTGTGATCGTCGGGCTGGCCGCCATAAACGTGAAGTAGGGCATAACTAGGAGGCAGACAATGACCGCCCCGCAACCTGATTCAAGCGACCGTGCTGCGTTCGAAGCGGCATGGACGAAAGAACATCCGCTGCATCCGAGCACGACTTTCATGCGCAGCGGATTCGATCCCGAGTGCTATGCCAGCACGCGCGCTCAGGATGGCTGGCTCATGTGGCAAGCCGCCCGCCAGCCGGTGAGCGGAGTCGATGAGCCCCGCGCTGACTGGATCGAGGATGCGACGCACGAGCTCGGGCAAGCAGATAGCCGCCTTGCCGATCTGCGGAAAGCGCTTGACGCCGCATATCCCAAAGACGCCGACGAGAAAGAACGCTGGCGCGCAGCGGGTCACTTTCACCGCATCAACACCATCAGCCTTTCCATCGCGCTTGCGATTAAAGACACTCGCGCGCTCCTCGCAGCCAACACGAGCGCCGCTCCAGCCGTCAAGGGATGCTTGACACCTGAGCATGCCGCCATCCCCGATACCCTGCTCGTAGACCTGTTCTACGCGGCTCAAGGCGATATCACGCAGTTCCGCATCAAGGCGCGCGGCCTGCTTGCTGTCAACACGAGCACCGCTGCGCTGACAGATGAGCAAATCATCGCGCTCAATGCCGGGGAAGTGTTTTTCAGCGAAACGCCGACACGGTTTCCAGAGGCCGGTCACGGAACGCAATACCACGCTGGCGCACCCGGCCTAATCAAGTTCGCCCGCACAGTTCTCGCAGCCAATGCGCAAGCCCCTGTTGCGCTGACGAGAGACGAGATTCTTGCGCAATGGCTGGCCTATCCGATCTCTGAAAAGAACGCATATGAGGACGTGGCTGATTTTGTTCTCGGACTACTGACCGCCGCGCCTGCCCACTCCCCCACCGGAGCCCCGCAATGACCCCCGCTATCAACACCCCCGCTACAGCAGACAGCATCCTCGCCAAGCTCAGCCCGCTCCTGCGCGACCAACGCGACGTCCATGAATATCTCGCTGGCGTCACAGATGCGCCGAGAGCTGCGCGGCTGCATTGCGTGGCGAGTGAGCGCACGGATGAGTTGGGGCCGGCATGAACAACTTCCCCATCGCTGACACCGACCTTGCTGAACTCTCTGAGCTGCTGCATCGCATGGCCGAGTGCAATACACGCGAGCCGGTTCAGTGGATGGCCCGCAATGCCATTACGAAGCTGCAGCATTTTGTTGAGATGCACCCGGACGTCATGAAGTCGCCTGAGCAACAGCACTAGGGAACCGCGCAAGACATGGCCCGTATCCGCACCATCAAACCGGACTTCTGGACCGATGAGAAGATCACTGAGTGCTCCGTGAGTGCTCGGTTGTTTTTCATCGGGTGCTGGAATTTTGCTGACGACAACGGAAATACCCAGCGCTCAGCAAAGAAACTGAAGATGCAAATCTTCCCGGCGGATGCGATCGAGTGCGAGCCGCTGATTCAAGAGCTGATGACTCACGGATTGCTCATGGAGTACTCAGTGAGTGGCGATAAGTACTTGCATGTAAAGGGTTTTGAGAAGCATCAAGTAATCAACCGGCCATCTAAGACCGGCCTTCCTAAGCCCGTTTTCACTGATGGCTCAGTGAGTACTCCTGATCTCGTCATTGATGGCTCATTGACGGAAGGGAAGGGAAGGGAAGGGAAAGGAATTAAAGAAACTTGCGCCGAGCTTGAACTTCAAGCTCAAGGCGCTGATGCTCCGCCTCCCGTCGTCGCGATTCCGCTGAACGACGGCTCCGAGCATGGCATTTCTGCATCACAGGTTGAGGAGTGGAGCTCGACCTACCCGAACGTTGACGTGACGCAGCAACTTCGCCAGATGCGGCAGTGGAGCATCGCCAATCCGACAAAGCGCAAGACTCGCCGGGGCGTGATGGCGTTTGCGAATTCCTGGCTGGCGAAGGAGCAGGACAAGCCGAGCAAACCGCGCAGTGAAAGCGCATCTGGATCGGGGGAAAAATACCTGTGATGGCTACGAATGCTGCTCGCATTGCCGAGCTACGGAAGGAAGGTCAACACCCGGCCTCATGGGTTCTGATCTCGTTCGTTGGGCGTGCTGGCGACAAGGACGACGGCTTTACGGTCTACGCACAACCCGATGCCGAGTACGACTGGCGGTGGGTCGTCGGGCTGGATCTGGTTGCCTTTGCTCGCAAAGGAAGCGGCGTAGCGGACTCGCTCAAGCGCATTCGCAATGCTTCCCCGAAGTCGCTTGACCTGTGGGATGTGGACCTGAAGGCTGGCGCGTCGATCGGCTTTGATTTCCCTGCCGCACATGCCGAGGCGCATCGCCGCGCCCGGACCGGAACGCTCGGCATTGAACTGATCGAGTGGTCGCCGCAGCAGTGCGAAGAATTCGCGCGCAGGGGGTTCTGACGTGAAGACCATTCGAGGCGCAAAGATTGACCTCACGGACTACATGGCGGAGTCCGAAGAGGCGCACAAAATTCGCCCCGCAAGCGAGTGGGCGAGCATGGTTATCGACGCGCTCTACAAGCGCAGCTTGGCTCCTGCGATTCAACTCGGCTGGCAGAAGTGCGAGGGCCGGTTCGAAATGCGTAAGGGCGAGGTGACGATCTGGGGCGGAATTAATGGTCATGGAAAGTCGATGCTCACAAGCCAAGTCGCTCTTGACCTGTGCGTGCAAGGCGAGCGCGTCTGCATCGCGTCGCTCGAAATGAAGCCTGAGAAAACCATGCTTCGCATGACCAAGCAGGCTTCGGGTGATGCGATGCCGCAACGCGACTTCATCAACCTGATGCACTCGTGGACGGATGAGCGGCTTTGGCTCTACGACCATACCGGAAGCATCAAGCCGAAGACGATGCTCGCGGTCGTGCGGTATGCGGTCGACAACTTTGCGATCCAGCATTTTTTCATCGACAACCTCATGAAGTGTGTCCCGGGCGATGACGACTACAACGGCCAGAAGGATTTCGTGAATTCGCTCACGTCGATCGCGCAGGAAACCGGATGTCACATCCACCTGATCGCGCACGTGAAGAAGGCCGGCAGTGAGTACGACAGGCCTGGCAAGTTCGACGTGAAGGGGAGTGGGTCGATCACCGACCTCGCGGACAACCTGTTCATCGTCTTCCGGAACAAGCGCAAGGAAGCCGTGATGAGCGAGAAGTTGAAGCTCAAGGCGTCCGAAGCTGAAGACGTGAAGGCAGAGCCAGATTGCTTCCTGTCTCTTGAGAAGCAGCGCAACGGCGATTTTGAGGGCGTCTTCGGCCTTTGGTTCGATGGCCCTTCGATGCAGTACGTGGAGCACCGCGGACAGCATCCGCGCAAGTACCCGGTCGATGGTGTTGCTGTTTCGCTCGAGGAGTTTTGATGAACGTTTCCCCTCAGTTTCTCGCGGATCTGAAGTACCTCGCTTGGCTCTACAAGTGGACCGACGACATGAAGCAGCGGATCAAGTTTGCGATCAACGAATCGCCTACCGAATTCACACACTTTTTCGGGGTGCTCGCTTCGGCTCACCGCAACGGCTACGAAGGAAGCGGATGCGCCGGGCTTTCGATGTACTGCGTCCAACACGGGTTGCCGTATCCGTACGTGGGCGGTTTGGATGGGGTGAACGACTGATGGCCGCCGTCCCGAAATCCCGCCTCAGCCCCATCGAAGAACTCTTCGATATCCACGTCCGCGCCGCGAAGCTTCCGGAGCCGACGCGTGAGTTTCGCTTTGCCCCGCCCCGTCGCTGGCGAGCCGACTTCGCTTGGCCCGATCAACGCGTGCTGGCTGAGATTGAGGGTGGCATCTTCAGCGGCGGCCGGCATACGCGCGGCATAGGTTTCGAGGCTGACGCAATCAAGTACAACACGGCGACCTTGATGGGTTTCAAGGTTTTCAGATTCACAGGAAGAATGATCCGGTCTGGTGAAGCGCTTCGGGTCATCGAACAAGCTTTGGAGGCTGTATGAACGTCAAGAAAGGCGATCTCGCATATGTCACTTGGGCGCTTCCCGAATATTCCGACTGCATCGGTCGCATTGTGGAGATAGGCGAATTTGTCCCGCCTTCGGCATGGCACATCGCGTTTGCCGGTGTTGTTCCGCAAAGCGTTGCCAGCCAGCCCGATCTGGTTCACGGGGAGGATTTTGCACTCCGCCCGATCAGCGGCGCCCCCATTGAAGACGAGATCACGACTGACGAACCATACGCCGCAGAGCTCGCAGACCAACTGATCCTGCGCCACCTCGACACCGCGCAGATGGAAGTGGGGGATGCGCAATGAGCCCACTCAAACGCCTAGTCCTCGCCGCTGTACAAAACGGTAGCGAATGGTGCGCTGTCACGCTATCCGAGGAGATCGGGTGCAGCGTAAGCGGTGCGGGTAATGCGGCGATGTCGCTCCTGACCGAGGGGTATTTGAAGATTTCGCGCACCGTGAAAGCTCGACAGGGCAGCCCCGCGAAGAATTTCTACAAGTGGACCGGCAAGCCGCTTGACTGGCGCACAGAAGAAGTTAAGCGCGAGCAGGCCAAGCCCCGCTATCGCACTCCACAGGCAGATGTCTATCCCGCGCTGTGGGCTGCAGTGAATCAAATGGTCGCCAAGGGGAGGGGAATTCAATCGTGAGCGACGAACGCAATTGCAACACATGCGCGCATCGGTATGGATATCCCCGCGAGTATTGGCGCTGCCAGGTGACTGGGTATTACTGCTCGACAGAGCTGCAATACGGCGGCCGCTGTTCGCGCGGGGCTGAGCTTCGATTGTGGGAGCCGCGCAAGCCCTTCCACCAGCGTGTCTTTCGTTTCTTCACGGGAGCGAAGGCCTGATGGAAGTCCTGCTCACCAAGACGCCCCAAGGCTACCTGATCCCGCTCGGTGAAGGCGAGGCCGACAAGTGCCGCCGCTTCAAAGTCGGAGCCACGGTGCGCGCTGAAGTCTCGTTCATGCGCAATTCGAAGTTCCATCGGAAATTCTTCGCGATGCTGGATATCGGCTTCGATGCCTTCGAGCCGCCCGAGACCGAGCATCGAGGGCTACCGGTGCAAAAGAGCCGCGAGCGGTTCCGCAAGGATTGCATCATCGCAGCCGGCTTCTACGACGCTGTGGCCAATCTGAAGGGCGAAGTTCGCGCTGAGGCGCACAGCATCAGCTTCGCGAGCATGGACGACGAGGAATTCGAGCGCGTCTATTCAGCCGTAGCAAACGTGCTACTGCAAAAGGTCCTGCGGAATTACTCGCGGGCGGATCTGGATGAAGTTGTCGACCGCATGGTGAGCTTTCTATGAAACGAAGCGATTTTCTAGCGCTCTTGGGCGCAATTTGGATAGCTCCTACGGTTCCGCATCCCGTGGCAGGAGTCATAGGACTGGCCCTGGCAGTGGCCTCGATCTTCCTTGCCGGGAAGAATCTATGAACCCCTCCCAAACACTCGAAGGCCGCATCCAACACCGCGCCGAGGCATATCACGACCCAGAGCTAAGCGCGTGTGCCTATGAAGCCGCCATCGTAACGGCTGAGCGAGACTCGTTGCGCAGCCCGTCGTGGATATTCCTGTGGATAGCATATGGCGCGGTATGCGGTGCTATTGGGGTCATCGTTGCGCAACATGCGTGGAGTGTGCTTTGAATCTGATCCACATATCGTTTGCCGGCCCGACGCGCACGATCACCGACGCCAAGGGCGAGCGCTGGACATTCGAGATGCACTACTACTGCGGGCCGATTGTGCTGAATAAATCGCTTGACCCCGTACCGACGCAACCGGGCGAGCGATCGCCGTTCTGGCACGCCGTCACGCGATGGGATCAGGGCGGTAAGCGGCTGAACGGTATCGATTGCGTTTGGGAAGAAGAGCCGCAGCCGGTGTTGGAGCACATCGCTGGCAAGCACTATCGGGTGATCGGGTGAGGCGCTCAGGACTCGCGCGTACGGGATTCAAGCGCAAGCAGGGTGCGCCCCTCTCGTCATTCAAGCCCGGGAAGCCGTTCTCGGGGAAGCCGAAGCGGAAGAAGCCGACCGTGGCCGACGGGTCGAAGTATCTCGCGGCGTGCCGCGGTGAGCCTTGCTTCCTGAGCGTGTTCGGCGTGTGCCTGCACGACTCAGCCACGGTAGTTCCCTGTCATTCGAATCAGAGTCGCCACGGCAAGGGCATGGGGATCAAAGCGAAGCACGAATATTCCGTACCCGGATGCCGTGCGTGCCATGTTTTTATCGACCAAGGGCCGGCGACTCGCGAATTCAAGTTCAAGGTCTGGGATGACGCATATGAGCGGTGGGAGCCGGCGCGGGCGGCGAAGCTTGGAATTGAGATCGAACAACAACGGGAGGCAGCATGATCTTCGGTAGCGTTTGCAGCGGCATCGAGGCGGCGAGCTGCGCCTGGCATCCACTCGGATGGCGCGCTGAATTCCTGAGTGAGATCGAGCCGTTCCCGTCAGCCGTGCTGGCTCACCACTACCCGCATGTGCCGAATCTGGGCGACATGACTAAATTCAAGGATTGGCCTGATGCAGCTATCGATCTTCTCGTCGGCGGAACTCCCTGCCAAAGCTTCAGCGTCGCCGGACTCAGAAAGGGACTGGCTGATCCGCGTGGCAACCTCATGCTCACCTATCTTGCCATTGCTGAGCGCTACGCTCCCCGCTGGCTGGTCTGGGAAAACGTCCCCGGCGTCCTGTCATCAAACGGCGGAAGGGATTTTGGAACCCTCCTCGGAGGGCTGGCAGAACTCGGGTATGGGTTCGCCTACCGGGTTCTTGACGCTCAGTACTTCGGAGTGGCCCAGCGACGCCGCCGTGTGTTCGTTATCGGACATCTTGGAGACTGGCGACCTGCCGCCGCAGTACTTTTTGAGCGCGAGAGCATGCGCGGGGATTCTGCGCCGAGCAGGAAATCGCGGGAAGGAATTGCCCCGACCCTTAGCGCTCGCACTAAAGGCGGTGGCGGACTCGGAACCGACTTCGAGTGCGATGGCGGCCTGATCGCTGGCACGTTGTGCTCTGACTCGCACCCTGGCGGATATAGCGGCCAAGACGCATACACGAATCGGCTTGTTGCGCATTCGCTTCGCGGAGAAGGTTTTGACGCTAGCGAGGATGGAACTGGGCGCGGCACACCGCTCGTGCCGGTGGCATTCGATTGCAAGTCATCCGGACAGAACGGCTTCGGCATTGGCGAGATCGCCTCGACGATGCGCAGCATGGGGCATTCAAATTCGCATCAGAACGGCGGTGGTCACCAGGCCGTCATGCACGACAGTGCCGTTCGGCGCTTGACCCCAATGGAGTGCGAGCGCCTACAGGGATTTCCCGACGACTACACGCGAATCACTGTGCGCGGCAAGCCTGCCGCAGACGGACCGCGATACAAGGCGCTCGGCAACTCAATGGCCGTTCCGTGCATGGCTTGGATCGGCCGGCGCATTCAACTTGTCGACGACCTCATTTCAATGGAGATAGCAGCATGACCACGCCGAAGGATGAGTGGCCTGAAGACGCTGATTACGCGCTAGGCCATCTTGCCGGCCTCGCGTTCGGGAATGCTCCAGCCGATGAGATTGGTCATTGCGTCCAACTAATTCGCGATCAACTGGAAAAGAACGTCGGCCAAAAGGAGCAACCATGAACCAAGACCCCACCCACTGGCACACCGCCAGCGCCCGCGCCAATGCCCTCCACGCCGAAATCGAGCGCACTGCGGAGAAGCCGGAGCGACGCTGTATGGATTGCGGGAGCGCGCCCGATACGCGCGGGAGTTTTGTTTGCGAGTGCGCGAGGAGGGTTGAGAGCCATGAGTGAGGGGGCTATTCACCGAATTGTCTGTGCCGCGAACCGCAAGCGATTCACAGGCGAAGTCGTGCTCGGCATCCGCCATTGGGATGCCTTCATGCGCGGACTGGAAACCGAAGGCGATCCGGTCGACCAAGGCTTTATCGACAACCGCGGTACTTTCTTCAGTCGCGTCGAGGCATGGAAAGTCGCAGAAGCCGCGGGGCAGATCATCCGTCGCGTGGGTGGTGATGACACAGCCGGCGGCACGCTGTACTCCGAGAACCTTTATTGAGCCGGGAGACGAAATGACCATTCAACGATACGCCCTACTCACTGGCGCGATCGTGCCTACTGTGAGTGGCGGCGATTGGGTCAAGCATGAAGACTATGAGGCGCTTCTCGCAGAGGCTCGGAGACTACGGGAGGAGATTAAGCGCCAGGCTGCCGCAGCTCACATGGGCATGGATGCCGCCAAGCGCGCCAGCACTATTCAGTTGCAGCTAGCCGAGCAGGCCCGCGCCGAGTCGTCGCCCGAGGTGATCGCATCCGAGCGCGCCATGAATGCGTTGCTGACGGAGGAAAACGAGGCGCTGCGGGAGGATGCGGAGCGCTGGCGTACCGAAATGAGGCTCCGAAATAACCCACGCGTGGCGATCATGTTCGTGGGCATAGAAAGCCGATGCCTCATTCACCGCGGCGGCATTCTTATCGCGTCGGGCGACACATACGCCGACGCCATCGATGCGGCACGAGCCGAGGTGAAAGCATGAAGCCCTTCAACCGCGCCTATTTCGATGAATCCGGGTGTGTATGGTTGCCGCCGCCGCCAAAAATGATGAGTGTGACCATCGGGAAATATTGGCCCCTTCGTCGGACCTTCGAAATCCAAAAGCCCCGCATCTATTACTCAATCGAAGGCTTGGTTCCAAGCTGGGTCTGCACGAATGGATCGGGGTATCCCGGGTTTGGAGGAACCCCGCGTCAGGCATGGAACGATTGGGCAAGCCGGACGCTGACATGAGTGGGTTGCGCCGCTCCGACTACTGCCGCGATCCGATGTTGATCTGCGAGGAGCGCCAAAACGGAAGCTGCATCGGATGTCGCAACGTGATTTTCGCGAGGGTGTTTGGAGTGGAATACGTCACATGCGCGGTTACGGAGCAATGGAAGCCGGATGTTTGGCGGATGCGGAAGTGCGATCTTTACGAAAGGAGTGGCGAATGACGCTTGATGAATCCGAACAGGTCGAGACTTTACTGATCGAGTGGCATAGGTGGCAGAGCTCCTATTTCCCGGCGCTCGGCGCCGGCCGCTGCGATCCAACGTGCCGCGAGTATCGCTCAGGGAATCAATGGCTCGACGCGAAGGAGCGCGCGGAGATTGCGGACGCGAAGATTTGGAAGGCCAATAGCGAGATCGTGGAGGTGTGCGTGGACACGCTGACTTGGCAGCATCGCGCGGCAATCCAAGTCTCCATGAAGAACAAGCGCGTCGGCGTTTCGGTCTGGGGCAACGCGCGGTTGTCGGCCGAGGAATCGCACCGCCTGTATCAGGAAGCGAAGGACCTGTTGTTCCCGATGCTTTTCTCGAGAGGACTCATTAAGCCTGAGCCCATCGTGAAAAGCGTTGGCGGATCAGCATCCAGCGCGGTCAGCATGGCGTGGAGAGGCGTGCATGAGTAGGGTGCCAGTAGAGAAGGCGAGAGCATATTGCAAGGAGCGCGGGCTGAGAGACCCAGGTCACGCGTTTAAGTCGCAGCGCAACAACGCGAAAGAGCGCGGTATCGAATGGGATATGACATTCGATGAATGGTGGACGATCTGGGAGCCATATTTCCACATGCGCGGTCGAGGGACAAATGACCTTTGCATGGCGAGAACTGGCGACATGGGGTCGTACAAAGTCGGGAATGTTTACCTAACCACGCATCTAGGAAACGCTCGCGACTACCATGCGCCTCGCAATGCCGAGAAGCAGCGCAAGCAGGAGCAAGCCGATAGGTACTGGGGGAGGAACGATCCATATGCCGAGGCTAAATCGCATCGAGCATACAAAATTCATTGCAACCCAGTGAAACGTGTGGCAGAGTAGACACCGTGGTCCTAGCGCCATGTCTAAAAAAGCCCTGCCGGTTAATTCCGAGCAGGGCTTTTCCGTTTCCGAGCCCACCATGTACACCTCAATCCTCGCTGATATGGCCGAGTGCGCTGAGGCATGGGCGGAGTTGCTGATGGCGTTGGCTCAATACTGGCGGGCAGCATGACTAACGCAGAAATCCAGTCGCTGATCGACAGCATCGAAGAAGACATCCAACGCATGCGTATCGACGGGCCGCTGAAGACGTCGCTCGTCGCGAAGTTGGACCGGCTTCGGGCGTTGACGGCTTAGGCCCCGCGCAACTGAGCGCGCACCCAAGCACTCCCGCCGAGCGCCTTGAGCTTTTCGCGCTCCTCGGGCGTAAGGGTGATATTGACGGGCACAACGCCTTTCGCGCCATCCGAGGTCTTGCGGCCCGCGCCCTCGCGAGCGCCGCCGTGTGTTGGTTTGGCTGGCTTCATGGCTGCGCGTTTAGTCAAAAGCGGGCATCGGCGTATCTTCGGGAAGATTCGGGAAAACGGATACACGGTCGCCGTCGAATGTGAACTTCCGTTCGAACCAGCCCGCAAAATAGTCGGGGTTCTGGCGAGCCTCTGTGACGGCAGCATCCAGTTCAGCGGTCGTCTCGACGACACGAGCATCTGCGAATCGCGTGAGCACGAGATCCATTCCGCCGCGAGCCCGATCAATCCAAAAGTCTGCTTCCTCGCGGGAATCGAACAAGCCCGCATGAAGCGCGTTGCAAGAACCGTTTTCGAAGTTGCCGGCCAGAATGAACATTTCCCGATCCCCTGTTCGTGCTGCGTTGTTGATAAGTTGAAATATACGCACGAATCAAAGATAGATCAAGCGGCATTCGATGGGGAGTACCCCTAGAACCTTCCGCGAAGCCGCAGACCGCCGACTTGGTCGGCTAAGCGCTCCATCCCCCATCGTCGGAGAACGGGTTGGCGGCTTCGCAGAGGGTTTGCAGGATGCTGACCTGCACGGATGCCGCGTCGCTCCCGGTTCGTCGGATAGCGGTGACGCGCGCGGTTGAGATCATCGATTGCGGCCAGTGAGGCTATCAAGCCGGGGATTAGCACCGGCACCCTCTATTTCCTCCTTCAGGTGCCCCGCCTGATTGCCGCCCGATGGGTGGCTTTTTTATTTGATGGACATAGCGCCAGCCATGTCGGCTGCTTCTGCCAAACACTCGAGCGCGAATTGCTCAGGGTAGGACAGCACTACATCGACGGTCTTGCCCTCAACCTCTCGCGATCCAGCGATCAAGTACCGGAAGCGGCGCTCGCTGATGCCGATGCGATCCGCAATCCACTTCTGAGACTTGCCGATGCGCTCATACAGCGCGCGGACGTATTTAGGGTCTTTCCGGTGTTTTGTGGCGTCAGGGATCATTGAAAGAGGATGTCGTTGATCGCCGCGATTGCCTTCGCATCAGCTTGCGCCTTAGCGAGAACCTTCGCGGCAAGTTGCTCGGCGCGGTGCATGTTGTCCGCGATCATTTCGCGAGCCTCGACCAGGCTAATCTTCTCGACGCCATTGTGAGGAACGAAGCGGTAAAGCTGCGTGCCTGCTGCGTTGGAGAGGATGTAGGCATCCGGCTTGAAGTCGCCCGGTGTGGCGATAGCCGCTTTGACGGTGAGGCTCAGGAAGCCGACCTTGACGACGCTGCCGATGGTCCAGTCTTGTTGGGTGCGCTTGATCATTTCGTTTCTCCGGGTTCGCCTTCTGCGAAGCGCAGCGGCATGGAAAGAATCATAGCGGCACAATGTGCCTAACGCAAGTACTATTTCACGGGGTTTATCCGCCATCTGTGCCGGATTGCTGAAACGCAACCCCATAAGCGGAGACGGGCATGGCCAACTGGTGCGGCGCTAAGACGCGCGCGGGAGGTCAATGCAAAGCCCCGGCGATGGCTAACGGTAGGTGCCGAGTGCACGGCGGCAAGAGCACCGGGCCGAAGACTGATGCAGCCCGCCCCGGCAACACGAACGCCGTCAAGCACGGCTTCTACTCCGACGCCCTGCTCCCCGAAGAGCGCTTGCTATACGAACGCGCCGAAGTCGGCAGCCTGGACGACGAGATTCGTCTGGCTCGGGTCAAGCTGCATCGGTTTGTACGGCTGTCAGGTTCGCTTGAGTTGCAGGACATGGTTGATGGCGCACTTGAAGTCACGCGCAAGATCGGCATGGCGTACGACCCGTTGATCGAGGACATGGCGCCGTACGACAAGAAAGAATTCAAGGCCGCGGCTCCTGACTACGCCGATCTGATCATTCGGCAGATTGATTTGATCCGGAAGCTGGAGCTGGCGCGCAAGGACATGCTCAAGGACAACCCGCCAGAGGATCTGCCAGTCACGAAAATTCAGATTGAGGTCATCGGTGGAAGGAAGAACACTAACCCTTCAGATGACGGACCCGCAGGCTAGGTTCTTCCAGAAGGATTGCAAGTTCCCCGCATTCGTTGGCGGGTTCGGAGCAGGGAAGACGGAGACGCTCGCGAATTGCGCGATCCGCGATGCACTGGACGGCCCGAATGCACTGATCGCCCTCTACGAGCCAACATACGACCTCGTGCGCCTAATCCTGGCGCCTCGGATGGAAGAGAAGCTCACTGACCTCGGACTGCGCTACAAGTACAACAAGCAGGAAAACATCATCTACGTGAGCTCGCCGAGTTGCGGCGACTTCGTGATGCGCACGCTTGAGAATCCAGCGCGCATCATCGGTTACGAGGCCTACCGGTCTCATGTGGATGAGATCGACACGCTGAAGAAAGCGCTGGCTACTCTGGCGTGGCGAAAGATCATCGCGCGGAATCGGCAGAAGCCGCGAGGCATCAAGAACCCGTATAACCGCGTATCGGTTTACACGACGCCGGAAGGCTTCAATTTCGTCTACGAGAAGTGGGCGAAGAGTCCGAAGCCCGGCTACGAGATGATCCAGGCCGAGACGGAATCGAATCCGTTTCTGCCTGATGACTACGTTGAGACGCTACGAGAGGATTACCCTCCGCAGCTGATCGAGGCGTACCTGAAAGGCCAGTTCGTGAATCTGGCAAGCGGAAGCGTCTATGCCGACTTCGATCGAAAGCTGAATCACACGGCTGAGACGATCGCGCCGAGAGAAACGCTTCACGTCGGGCTGGACTTCAACGTCCTGAACATGACGGCCACAGTCAATGTGGTCCGCAACGGCTTGCCGAGGACGCTTGCGGAGCGCGTGAAGGTGCGCGACACGCCGGCAATGGCGAAGATTCTGAAGGAAGACTTTGTCGACGCAGGGCATCAAGTCGTGATCTACCCCGACGCATCGGGCGGCAATACGACAAGCAAGAATGCCAGCGAATCAGACCTGTCGATTCTCAAGCAAGCCGGATTCAAGGTCGAAGTGAACCCAGCCAATCCAGCGGTGAAAGATCGGGTCAACGCCTACAGCGCGATGATCCTGAATGCCGCTGGTGAGCGCCGCTTTCTCATCAACACGGATGCCTGCCCGGTTACGACCGAGGCGCTCGAGCAGCAGGTTTGGGCGCCCGATGGCAAGCCCGACAAGACGAGCGGCCATGACCACCCGAACGACGCCAACGGCTATTTCATCGTGAAGCGGTGGCCGATCGTCAAGCGCACCGCCACCGTAACCAGCCTCAACGCCTAGCAAGAGCCAAACCCGCATGACATCGACCGTACGAGATCAAACGCCTGCAGTCGAGACGATGGCGGAAGACTATCCGATCGTCGCAGCGCTGCTTGGTGGTACGACGGCCATGCGCAAGGCTGGATCAACCTATCTGCCTCAGTGGCCCAACGAGGACGACGACGCCTACGCCAACCGCGTGAAGACGGCCACGCTTTTCCCTGCCTTCGGGCGCACTTGTGAGGTTTTGACTGGGAAGCCGTTTTCGAAGCCAGTCACGCTGGGAGAAGATGTTCCGCCGCGCATTGTTGAGTGGTGCGACGACATTGATCTGCAGGGGCATAACCTGCATGCGTTCGCCGCGGCCGTCTGTTTTCATGTGATTTCATACGGTATGTGCGGCATTCTGGTCGATTTCCCGAATGCAGGCGCCCTGCGCACAAAAGCCGAGGAAGTCGCGGCCGGCGTGCGCCCCTACTTCGTCCACATTCACGCCCAAAGCATTCTTGGCTGGCGCGCGGAACGGATTAACGGTGTCCAGACGCTAACGCAATTCCGGTTCCTCGAGGTCGTCTCTGAGCCGGATGGCGAATTCGGCGAGAAAGAGGTTGAGCAGGTTCGCGTGCTATACCCTGGCAGGTGGCAGGTCTGGCGTGAGTCCGAAAAAGCCGATGCATCAGGCAAGAAAGACTGGGTTCTGTATGACGAAGGCGAGACCACTCTGCAGAAAATCCCATTCGTGCCGGTGTATGGACGACGAACTGGTTTCATGCAGGCTGCGCCGCCCCTCGTCGAGCTCGCCCACATGAACGTGGAGCACTGGCAGAGCAAATCTGATCAACAGACGATCCTGCACATTGCGCGTGTGCCAATCCTGTTCGCGAAGATGCTTGGCGACAACCCGATCACGGTCGGCGCCGCAACTGCAGTGAAGTCGGATGATCCGGAAGGTGATCTGAAATTCGTCGAGCATACCGGGCAGGCAATCAAAGCCGGATCTGACGAGTTACTGGCCCTCGAAGACCGTATGCGCCAGGTTGGCGCCGAGTTGCTGGTGATCAAGCCCGGCAACATGACCGTCGCGCACACGGTTGCCGACAACGAAGCCGGTATGTGCACGCTGCAGCGGATCATCCAGGATCTGGAGGACGCGACTGACGCGGCGCTCGCACTGGCCGCTGAATGGGTGAAGGAGCCCGAAGGCGGCCACATCGAGATATTCAACGATTTCGGTGTTGCATCCCTAGCTGAGGCATCCCTTGAGCTGCTGCGCGACATGAACGTCGACGGCACATTCTCAGATGAGTCACTCTTTGCCGAGGCGCAGCGCCGCGGCGTGATCAGTCCAGAGCGCAAGTGGGAAGACGAGAAGTTGCGCATCAAGCAGAACGCCGTCAAGGTTACGGCCGCCCAGGTTCAGATCAAAGACACGTAATTCGCTTCATATGCAGTCGCAAGCCGCACGGCCTCACGGTCCTGCGGCTTTTTTATTGCCGCTCGCCTGGATAGGCACGGCGTCTTGAGCCGGATGGCTCGCAAAACGGTCGGATGACCAGGGAAACACCATGCCATTTAAGTACGACGCTGAAGGTCGCATTGTTGTTCAGGAGGTCAACGGTTCGAAGTTGCCCGTTTTCGTTCACGCGGACGGCAAAGAATCACCCTTCGACGGGGACGGCACGATCGGCACGATTACGCGCCTCAATGGCGAGGCAAAGGGTCATCGCGAGCGCGCAGAAGCAGCCGAGAAGATCGCAAAAGCGTTCGAAGGCATCGAGGACGCTGAAGCAGCACGCAAAGCGCTCGAGACCGTGAAGAACATCAAGGACGGCGACCTGATCGCGGCCGGCAAGGTCGAGGAAATCAAGGCAGCAGCGAGGCGCACAGCGGAAGAACAGGTCGAGGCAGCCAACAAGCAGTTCGTCTCCGAACTCGCCAAGACCAAGGGTGAGCGCGACACGCTGCAAAACCAGCTTTACGACGAAAAGATCGGCGGCAGTTTCGACCGCTCGAAGTTTATCGCCGAGAAGTTGGCAATCCCGGGCGACATGGCCAAGGCCGCCTTCGGTCGCGCATTCAAGATCGAGGACGGCAAGACGGTGGCCTATGACGCCACTGGCAACAAGATTTTCTCCCGCACGCGCATCGGCGAACTCGCCAACTTCGATGAAGCGCTTGAAACGCTCGTTGAAAGCTACCCGCATCGCGACCAGATCATGAAAGGTTCGGGTGCGAGCGGTTCGGGTGCGAGCGGTGGCGCCGGCTCGGGGGGCAAGAAAGCCTATTCGCGCGCCGAATTCAATGCCTTCGACCCCGCCAGGCAGGCCTCTGTTGCTGCTGAAGTGAGAACCGGCAAAGCATCGCTCGCCGATTGAACACGCATTACCGCATTACCCATAGCCAGACCTTGGATGAGGAAAGGCGCTTCGGGCTGGATGGCCTACCTGTTTCGCTAATTCACTTCACTCACCTATAGGATTAATTCCTGTGAAAACGTCTTTCCTTTCCAAAGCCAAGTTGCGCATTCATGCCTATGCGCTGATCGCGCATGCTCATCTGTTCGACTTCATGGCGCGCCAAGGCCTCGTTCTCGGCGCCAATACCCTGACTGGCCTGATTCCGACCATTTACGAAGCGCTCGATGTCGTTTCGCGCGAACAGGTCGGCTTCATCCCCGCGGTCTCCCGCAATAGCTCGGGCGAACGCGCGGCTCTCAACCAGACGATCATGATCCCGATCGCGCCGCAAGCCAGCTTGGCCGACAACACGCCTGCTGTTACTGCGCCGAACGAAGGCGACGAAACGGTTGGCAACGTCACGATGACGATCAGCAAGTCGAAGCACTACCCGATTCGCTGGAACGGCGAAGAGCAAACGGGCCTGATCAACGCCGGCAGTTACGGCGGCCTGCTGATGAATCAGTTCGCGCAAGCGTTCCGCACGATCTGTAACGCAGTCGAAGTGGATCTGTTCACGACCGCGTATCAGAACGCCTCGCGCGCTTACGGTACGCCCGGCACAGCACCGTTCGGCGTTGCTGGTGATCTGTCGGACATCGCCCAGCAGCGCAAGATCCTGGACGACAACGGCGCGCCGCAAACCGATCTGCAACTGGTGCTTGGCTCGGCTGCAATCGCGAACCTGCGTGGTAAGCAGAACGTGCTGTTCAAGGTGAACGAAGCGGGCACGGACGAACTCCTGCGCCGCGGCGTTATCGGCGAGTTGGAAGGCCAGATGCTCCACAACTCGAACGCCATTCAGGCAGTCACGAAGGGTACGGGTGCGAGCTACACGACCGACACCGCTGGTTATGCTGTCGGCGCGACCATGATCAACCTGATCACCGGTACGGGCACTGTGCTGGCTGGCGATACGGTCACGTTCGCGGGCGACACGAACAAATACGTCGTGACGGGGGGCATTGCTGCTCCGGGCGCGATCACCATCGCGGCGCCGGGCCTGAAAGTCGCTATCGCCACGTCGGCAACCGCTGCGACGGTCGGCGCGACTGCAACCCCGAACATCGGCTTCAGCCGCTCCGCGATTCAGTTGATCACGCGCGCGCCGAAAATGCCGGTCGGTCCGGATGGCAAGGCGATGGATATGGCCGACGACGTGGCGCAGATCACGGACCCGGTTAGCGGTCTGGTGTTCGACGTGGCCGTGTATCGCCAGTTCATGCAACTTGTCTACCATGTTCGCTTGGCTTGGGGCACACAGGCGATCAAGAGCAATCACATCGCCACGTTGCTTGGATAAACTGGCGGTATCGGGGCGGCGCTTTTTTGGCCGCCCTTTTCTATTGGAGCTTCCATGGAATGTCCGACAGTAAAAGTGGCGTCGCCAGTTTCAGACGATAACCCGCATGGCTACATCGTGATCAACGAGTCGGACTTGACCGAAGATCACGAAGTGTTTGAGGAAGCCGCATCCGAAACGTCGGACGGCGAGCCGGCTGGCGAGGTACCCGCAAAGCGTAAATACACGAAGAAAACGGACAAGTGAAATGTTGACTGATGCCCAAATGACGGACGTGCGCCGATTCATGGGTTATCAGCTCGTCGGTACAACAATGCCTATTACGGGCAGTCAGGATCTCGTCTATGGCCGCTTCGGGATGGTCATCATGTCGCTGTACGCGCGATTGACGACGCTTTCCGCGAGCGAGGAATCCGTCCTCATCAACACGTATCTGACGAATCTCTACGCGCTTGAGACGGCAATTCCCGCAGTGAGCGCCAACCTCGATACCGATCAAGCCGCGGTCTGGAAACACAACGCGCGCGAACTGGCTGACCGCGATCGGCTGTTCGATTCGTGGCGCCGTCGCATGTGCGGGTTTATCGGGTTCGCACCGGGTCCGGGGCTCGGTAACGGCGGCATCTCGCTAGTGCGGGGCTGAAATTGGACTCCACCAAGCTTCAGCAGAAGGTATATGCCGGGTATGGCAAGGCGGCCCTCCGCATCGGCCCTGTCTTCGACCTATACCGCCCCTCATCGCCTATCAACCCGTTTCAGTACGGACCTGTCGCCTCGCTGAACGCCAGTTTCAACGCCGAGGACATGACCTACGGCCGGCCGAACAAGTACGGCAAGCCGACGTGGTTCTGTCTGGTCGACGGCACGCAAACCCAGGTCGGTGACTACCTGATCAACGATTCGCAGACGTTTTTCATCGCTGCGATGCAGCCGATCCTGCCGATTCTGGCGGTCGACTGTAATCGCACGATCAATGTGCTTCGCCCGCAGCAACAAACGGGCGAAGGTTTGCTCGGATATGGTGGCGACACGGATGCAAACGAGACGCCGTTGATGACGGGCTGGCCTGCTTCGGTGCTTCAGGGCACGAAGGGTGAGAAGGGCGAAGTGAATTTGCCTGGTGACGTGCGCAATCCTTGGTGGCAGATGCTTTTCCCGGCTTTCCTGGGCGTCAACCTGCGCACCGCGGACATCATCACGGATGATCTGGATCGCCGCTATGTGATCTCGAGCGCTGAACTCACGGATTTGGGGTGGCGGTGCACTTCGCAGCAGGCTCAGACATGAGAGAGATGCCCGATGGCAAGCGTATGGGATGTTGCTGATGTGCTGGCTGGGCGTGTGAACTCGGCGCTTTATCCGAACGGAACCGGTCAACCATCGATTGTCGGGAATGTTTGCAAGGTATATCCGGGATGGCCAACCGAATCGCAACTCGATGACGACCTGAGAATCGGCAAAGCGCACATCACCGTCTACCCGCGACCGGAAGAGCGCAACACGACGCGCTACGCCCCGAAACAGCATGTGATGTCGATCAAGCCCGCGACGATCACGTTGACGTCAGCAGGCTCAAAACTGACGGTCGGCGGCGCAATGCCCTCGCCGTTCACGCCGCACAACGTGGCCGCACTGATTGCGGGGGTCGCGTTTATCTACCCCGCGCAGTCGAATGACACGCTGACGAGCATCGCAACGGGGCTGGCAACGCTCATCGCGGCGAAATATCCCGGCACGACGAGCGCAGGGCCGGTTATCACGCTGCCCGCTGGCGTAAGCGTCACCGCGGCACGCGTCGGCACGACCGGCACCGTGACGACCGAATGGGAGCGGCAGGAACAGTCCTTTCAGATCATCGTGTGGGCGAACGATCCGGCCTCGCGTAAGGCGATCGGCAGCACGATCCGCAATGCACTCTCGCAGATCCACGATCTGACGATGGCCGATGGCTTTGGGGCAAACATCAAGTACCAGCGCAGCATCCCTCTGGATTCGATGCAGAAGGAAAAGCTGTACCGGCATGACTTGTTCTACTGCGTCGAGTACGCAACGACGGTAAGCCAGACAGTCGCAACGGTCGTGGCTGCTCAAGTAATTTTCGAAGACATGCAGGGCGATGTGATCGCCTCGCGCACATATTAAGGAGCCGCAATGGCTGACGAGAAACTGCCGGTCGCTCCGGGCAAGCCCGATTTCAACCTGATCGTGGTGCATCCGTTTGGCGACTACGCACGCGGCAAGCAAATCACGGATGCGGCAGAGATCGCCGCGGTGATGGCTGGCGAAAACGCGCACTTCTGTCGCAAGACCTTCCCGCAGTAACCCACTTTCTCATTCCTTCAAAGGCGCCTACGGGCGCTTTTTTCGTTTGGAGCTCGTAGATGCCCATTTTTCAATTTGACCAGCTCAATTTGGCCGGCACGCTCGCCCCGGGCGTCTACACGCAAGTCGTCGCGCCACCCGCGGTCGTCGCTGGCGTATCGACCAACGGTCTCGGGCACGTCGGCGTCGCCTCGTGGGGCCCGGTCAATAGCCCGGTGCCGGTCGGATCGCCGCAAATGGCTGCGCTGATGCTTGGCCCTGTCACTGTGCGTAAATCCGATCTCGCCACTGCGATCGCGGTTGCCTTTGGTCTCAAGCAAACGAACAACACGACGGTTCGCGTGACTGACGGCAGCGATACTGCCGCAACCTGCGCACTCAAGGACGGCTCGGGCACGACGGGCGCCACCCTGACCGGCTTCTATACGGGCGTCGTGGGAAATGGCCTAACCGCTACGCCAGCGGCCGGCACGAAACCGAACACTTTCAAGTGCACGGTCGCGCTTCCCGGCTTCACGTCGGAGGTGTACGACAACCTGGGTGTCGGCATTATCCCTGGCTCGACCACGCCGGGCACCGGCTACACCTCAGTTCCGAGCGTCGCGGTCTCGGCTCCGCAGACCGCTGGCGGCACGCAGGCTGTTATGCAGGCCACGCTCAAGGTGCTGTCGGCCAATGTCACGGGTGGAGGCGCAACGGGCGGCACTGGTTACGTGACTGGTGACACGCTCACGCTTGCGAATGGCGTTGTGCTGACGGCCACTGCATCGGCCGGTGTCATTACCGCGCTGTCCGTCACGAACGCCGGCTCACTCGGCGGCGGCTCGGCCCCGACAGCAGGCAACGTTCCCATCCAGACCTCCGGCGTCGGTGCGGGCGCGATCATCAACCTCGTATGGGGTCTCGGCGCTCCGGCCGTGATTCAGCCCGGCGCAGGCTATACCTCGGCCACCGCGACGCTCTCAGGCGGTGGCGCTGGCACGGGCGGCGCGTACACCCTCGGAACCGGCTGCTGGACCAACCTCGTCAGCGCTATCAATAACGGCCAGTCCGGCGTGCGCGGCCCGTCGCAGTACGTGGTCGCAACGCTCGGCACTTCGGCTGCAGCTCCTGCGTTGGCGACGACCGCATTCAGCGGCGGTACGGATGGCGCAGCCGGCGTGACCGATGCAACGCTGGTCGGCGCGAACACGACGCCACCGACAGGCATGTCTGCCCTACAAAACGCCGGCGTGCTGACGATGAATCTAGTCGACCACTCGACCTCGTCCCAGTGGTCTACGATGGCGCAGTTCGGCATCACGTACGGCATCTTCGGTGCCGGCCAGGGTTCGCCGGGCCAGTCGATCGCTACGGTCGCGGCGAACCTCGCCACGGCCGGCGTCGACAACTACAGCTTCAAGGATCTGGTCGGCGACTGGGTGTATTGGAACGATACGGTCAACGGCGTGCAACGCCTGCTCGGGCCGGCCACGTTCTGGGCGCCGATGCGCGCGAACCTTTCGCCTAACCAGTCGACGCTCAACAAGCCGGTCAACGGCATCATCGGCACGCAGCGCTCCATTCAGAGTCTGGTGTACTCGAGCCCCGAAGCGCTCGCAGCAACGCAGGGTCGCGTCGATTACCTCGCAAACCCGTCGCCGGGAGGCAATTACTTCTCGTTCCAGACGGACATGAATACGTCCTCGTTCGCCGCGACGAACAGTGAGGCGTACACGACCATGACGAACTTCCTGGCGCTGACGCTGGCGTCGAACTTCGGCTGGGTCGTGGGCAATCCGCAGACGACAGACCTCCGCGGCGAAGTGAACGACGCCATTACCGGCTTCCTGATGAACCTCTGGAAGAACCCGACGCTGCAGTACATCGGCGACGTCAACAACCCGAAGTCGATTCCATTCTCGGTGCAGACGAACGGAGCAAACAATCCGGACCCGCAAGTGGCGCTGGGTTTGATGCAAACCCTCGTCAAGGTCAAGTACCTGTCGATCGTCCGTGTATTCGTGATCTCGCTGCAAGGCGGATCGACCGTCAACGTCACCGTCCAGCCGGCCTAAACGGCTTCTACCGCATCCAATGCCCGCCTCGCGCGGGCGTTTTCATTTCTGGAGCCGTAAATGGGCATCAATAGCTTTAACGTAGGCCGCGACGGCGCGCAGGTCACGGTTTTCGACTCGAGCGTCGGCCAGGTCACGATCAATGGCATTACCAGCTTCGAATCGAAGCCGGGAATGGTCAAGCTCAAGAGCGTCGATATCAACGGGCGCATCAAGCATCGTCCGGTTCCGGATGGCCACTCGGGCACGTTCGAAATCGACCGTCAGGACGCATCATTCGACGCGTATTTCGCTGATGCTGAGGCGAGCTACTACGCGCAGTTGCCGCCGACTGCCGTCATCATCACCCAGACTATCAATGAGCTCGATGGCTCGGTGTCGCAGTTCCAGTTCCTCGACGTGGCGCTGTATCCGGAAGATTCCGGCACGTACAAGGGGCAGGACAAGGTAACCCAGCGTTTCACGTTTGACGCTGGCACACGGATCAAGATCAGCTAATGACCAAAGTTACAGTCAAGCCGCATGGCGGCGAATTGCAGGCCATGACGCCGTCCGAGCGCGTCATACAGGACGTGCAGGCAGAGTTTTCGGTGCAGGACGAGCGCGGACGAACTCTCGTGCTGAAAAAGCCCGATGTGCTGGCTCAGTTCGACCTGATCGAGGCATTGGGCGATCTGGCGAAGAACGATGTGTACCGGATTATGTGCATCCCCGCGATCTATGTCGTCTCGATCGACGGCGTCATCGCTCCTGCGCCGAGCAACAAGGCGCAGATGCGGGCATTGATCTCCCGTCTTGGTGAAGAAGGCTTTGCAGCCATCAAAAAGGGGATTGCCGAACGCTTCCCGCAAGACGAAGACGGCGAGGGCGATGAAGCCGTAAAAAAATAGTTAACGCCACACCGATTCGGCAGTCGTTGTGGCTCGTCCAAAACAACGTGCCGTTTGATGTGGCGTTTTCCGTCGATAACGTGAAGCGTACAGCTTGGTCAATCATCTTCTCGGAGATGGCGACCGGCAAGAAGTACAACTTCGCATCGCGCACCTTCGAGGCCAGCACATGACGGAATTCAAGAGCTTCGCTGCCTTCGCGGCGCACCTTGAGCGTCTTGCCATTGCTGGCCCGGAAGTCACGCATCACATTGCGGACAAGGCGGCTGAAGAGATCCAGAAGACCGCGAAGGGGATGATAGGCGAGTACCAAGGCGCGATCGGCCCTTACCCGGCATGGGAAGAATTGGCCGACAGGACGCAGCAGGAGCGCGCGCGGCTTGGATTCTCGGAGAACGACCCCGGGTTTCGCACGGGCGAGATGCAGAAGTCGGTCGAGCGCACGGTGATTGATGCCGAGGCTGCGATCGGCTCAAACGATCAGAATCTCGTTTGGTTCGATATCGGAACCAGCAAGCAGCCGCCTCGCGCGGTATTGGGTGCTGCCGCACTTCACAGCCGGGAGCGCGTCGGAGCCATCATCGGTAAGACGATGTTTGCATGGCTCGCCGGCATGGGATGGCGCAAGCCGCGCATTACCAGCGGCGATTGAAGTAGGCGAACAGGAATATCACGCTGGCGATCGACAGATAGACGCCGATATCCGAGACGAACAGCAGCAACGTCGGTAGACATATGGCGAACGCCTTGTTCATCGGCGGCCTCGTTTGCCACCGCGCTTTAAACCCGAGCGCGTGGCCGCTGACGCTCCGCACACGCGGTTTCGGGTATTGAACCCATGAAATCCGGTCTGCCAGCCATTCGTGTGCGCGGTAGATGAAATCCATATTGACCTCCAGAACATGAGTGTAACGCCAAATGATTGACGTCTATTCGATTGGCACCACGCTCAAGCTGACCGACCTCATCACGCCGCAGTTGATGAAGCTGTCGGAGCAGTTCGAGAAGGTCGACGCGCTCGCGCTTCAGGTCAACAAGCGCCTGCAAAAGATGGGCGCGGAAGTCGTGGGCGTCAGGAATCTGGCTGCGGCTGCCGGCAAGCTCGATATCGGCTTGAAGGGCGTTAAGGATCAAGCATTGCTGGCCGAAAAAGCGCTCGGCAGCATCAAAGGCTCGATTCCGGCTGGCGGTCTGGGCATCGAGAAGGAGTTGATCGCAGCCAATGCGGAAGCGGTCCGGCTCGAATCTCGTCTTAACGCCATGCGCTGGTCACGGGTTCCGGGCGGTGGCGGTGTGATACCTCCGATGCTTCCTCCCGGGGGTGGTGGTGGCGGAGGTGGCGGGCATGGCGGTCGACGCGGCGGTCTTCATGGCGGCAACATCCACGCAGGATCGCACGGTATTGGCATCGGCGGCGTCGGCATGGGTTTGGCCGATAGCCTAATGGTGCCAGCCGCAGCCGGCTTCGTTGCTGCGTATGTCGGGCACCAGTTTTACGAGAGCGCCAAGGACTACCAAGACGCGACCATGCGTTTCAAGGCGCTGAACCTTGGGGATGCAGTCAACGCAGAGGCGGAGAAGTTCGCTCATGCGACTCAGGCGTATGGCGTCTCGCAGACTGAGTTGATGAGCGCGATGGCCGAATCGGCCGGCCTGTTCAACAACTTCGACGAGGTGAAACGGTTCACGCCGCAGTTGGTGACGCTCGGCAAGGCGAACGCAGCGATTTACGGCGACAAGCTCGGCGGAATGGATGATGAAGGGCTCAAGAGCCTGATGAAATTCATCGACCGGCGCGGTGGCACCAAGGATGAGGCGTCGTTCACTCGGAACCTGAATCTGGCTGAAAGGCTGGTGACGGGATCGGGCGGATTCCTGAAGTTTCAGGATCTCGGAAACTTCTCGCAGCAAGGCGGCACGGCATTTCGAAGCTTGAGCGACGAGGGCTTGATGCACATGGAAGGGCTGATGATCGAGCAGGGCGGCGCGCGTGCCGCAACCTCGATGATGAGCATCTACCAGAACCTCGTCGCCGGCCGCACGCCGAAGAAGACGATGGGTCTGTTGCAGGATCTAGGTCTCGCTACGCTGCAGATGCAGGAACACGGATCCGTTGGCGGCAAGCCGATGAAGTCGCTGGTGATGACGGATATCCAAGGCAGTTCGCTATTGCAAAGCGATCCGGCCAAGTGGATGGACGAAGTGCTGCTGCCAGCGCTCGCCAAGAAAGGCATCACATCGCAGGATCAGGTCCTGAAGGTCGTCAACGACGTTTTGTCGAACCGCACCGCGTCGAATCAAGCGTCGATCATGACGACGCAGCAGTTTCAGCTGATACGGGACTACAAGCTCGCCCAGGGTGCGATGGGCTCGGATGACGTGATCGGCACGTATAAGAAGTCAGCTAGCGGAGCAGAAGATAACTTTACTGCCGCATGGACCGACTTCAAGAACGAATTCGGCCAGCATATGCTGCCCGCGATAACGGACATGCTGAATGGCGGCACCGCCCTCTTGCGGAGCATTAACAGCTTCGCCTCCGACCACCCCGATCTAATCAAGGCGCTCGGGACTATCGCGGCGCACGACGGCGGAGTGGTCGACCCAGGCGGCATGATTGTTGATCTCACGAAGCAAGCTTGGAGCCACTTCACCGGCTCCAAGACTCCGGGGCACGCCGATAGCTCTGTTGCGAGTGGCGGGGGCAACGCTGGCGGCGGCACCGTTGGCGACGTCTATCTCGACGGCAAGAAGGTCGGCAAGCACGTCGCTGGCTATCTGGCGCAACAAACCGGCCTTTCCACCAACACTGGCGGCATCGATCCGGGCGTAAGCCTGCCTATGCCGGGTCTGAAGTACTAGCGCCCTTCAACAGCCTCGCTCGGCGTCCATAGCTCGGTCGCAGCACTCCCGTCATAAACACGGATTCGGGTCTCGCCGAGCAAAGTCGAATCGATCACTGAAAACGGCCTTCCTTTGAGAGACGTTGTCAGCGTGCATTGACGCGACAGGTACCGAATACCGTTGTCATCGTGATTGCGTATGGCCTGTCCCATCTGCCGCAACGCTTCCTGCGACTGGCAGGCGACGTAATTGGGGAGTAGAGCGGGTTTGGCATTTGCCGGAATGGCCGAAATGCAAAGCAAAAAGCCGAAAACGTCTCTCATTTTCATGGCGATATCGGACGAAATAACTGAATGATAGCGCGCCCGCATACATCTCCATCGAATTCGCCGGAGCTTCTATGAGCATCACCCTCGCCCTTGGAGACTTCACCTTTCAGGACATGGAGATTCCGGAGTCCATCCCGTTCGGTGGCTCGCAGAGACTTTCGGTTAAAAAACTGGTCGGCGGCGTGCGCGTCATCGACGCGATGGGCGCCGACCCGCGGCCGGCTGAATGGTCGGGCATCTTCTTTCCGACGCAGGACGGTCAGTCGCCGTTTGATCGAGCACAGGCCATCCAGCAGATGAAGGATGCCGGCGTACCGGTCGCACTGTCGTTCGATCAGGTTTACCTGCTCGTCTACATCAGCAGTTTCGAGCCCGATTATCGATTCGCGCGGATCCCGTACCGGATCACCTGCGAGGTGCTGCAAGACCTCACGGCGCCCGTCTACATCGACCCGCAGCCGAATGCGGACGACTTGATCAATGGCGACCTGAACTCAGCCAACACGCTGACCGCTGCGACGGGGGACAGCGCGCTCTCGGGATTGATGGCAAATGTCTCGTCGGCGGCGGCAAGCGTCAAGACGTTCGTCGGCGCCTCGTTGAGCACGATCGCGTCTGTGCTGGGGCCGATTCATCAGGCGGTCTCGTATCTGACGTCCGCCATCGGTGGGGTTGATCAAATACTGGCGAGTGTGGGCGTTCCAGGCGGTGTCCTGCCTTCGTTGCCGGTGCTGCAGAACGTGGGCGTGTTTTCATCCATCGTGAACGCCACGACGCTACAGGTGAACTACATCTCGATTGGCGCGCTACTCGGCCGCATGCAAACGAACCTCGGCCAGGTCAATTCGAGCGTGCGCACGGTCACGGTCGGCGGCGGCAACCTGTACGACATCGCCGCGAAAGAATATGGCGATCCGACCGCGTGGACGCAGATCGCAAACGCGAACGGCTTCACGGATCCGACACTGGTTGGCATCAACACGCTCGTCATCCCGCCATACAACCCGAAGACGACTGGCGGCATTCTCGCCTCGTAATTCACCATGACTTCTTTTCTCCAGCCGACCGGGCGACAGCCGCGCGGGGCGGTGAAGGTGTATTCGGTCGATGCCAACGGGAACCGAGATAGTGGTGCGCTGATTACAGGGTGGGTCGAGTTTGAGCTCGAAAACAATTCGTTCTATTCGGCCGACACGTTCCGCTGCAAGTTTGCTGGGGCGTTGTTGCCATCGGACCGCAATGCCATCTGGTTTTCAAATCAGCAGGACATGTTCGTGGAGTTGTTCATCGGCTTTCCGAGCAACCCATTGCTGTACAGCGCGGCCGACCTCGAAAGCTGGATCTATGGGCAGGTAGATGCGATCGAGATTGACCCGGTCACGAACACTATCGAAGTGACGGGCCGCGACCTCACGCGGGTATTCATCGATACCAAGACCACGCAGAAGTGGCCGAATCAGACGTCGAGCCAGATCGCCGCGCAGTTGGCGCGGGCGCACGGGCTGAGCTCAGCGATCACAGCAACGACCACGCAGGTAGGCAAGTATTACGAGATTGATCACGTCAACGTGGCCGACGAGCGGTCCGAATGGGACTTGCTCAACTATTTGGCCGATCTCGAGAACTTCAAAGTCTGGGTCCGCGGGCAGACGCTTTACTTTCAACCTGCGCCGGACCCGACCGCGACCATGCCGTATCAAATCGTGTGGCAGCCGGTATCGACGACTTCCGGCCCGAAGGCGAATTTCGAGTCGATCAAGTTGACCCGCGCACTGACGGTTTCCCGTGGCATTCAGGTCAAGATCCGCTCGTGGAACAAGAAGTTCGCCAAGGGGTACGTGGTCTCGTATCCGTCGAACGTAAGGACGATCAAGGTCGGATCCTCATCTGTCGGGGCAGGCGGCCAGATCTACTCGAAGACGATCCCGAACCTCACGCAAGAGCAGGCGATTCAGCGCGCAAAGAGTTGGTATGACCAGCTCGTCGCGCATGAGATGAAGATCGAAGGGCTGACGATGCCCGGCGACAACAATCTCGATATCACCTCAATCATTCAGTTCGGCGGGACGGGAACGGCATTCGATCAGCAGTATTTCCCCGACAGCATCAGTCGCTCGATGAACTTCGACGGCGGATATGAGATGACCATCAGCGCTAAAAATCACGCACCTGACTCGACGGTGATCGTATGAGTATGGCTCGACTTGCAAATGCGATCCGCCAGCAAGCCAGCATGGTCGGCAACGACAAGTCCGCACCGCGGTTCGCCACGGTCAGCAGCTACGACGCGTCGACGCATTCGGTCAAGGTCACACTCGAGCCGACCGACCCGGGCGAGGAAAACACCGAATCGAACTGGATGCCGATGGGCGCGATCGGTATTGGCAACGGCTGGGGCGTGGCTGTCGGCCCGCAGATTGGCGATCAGGTGCTCGTCATCTATGAGCACGGCGATTTCAGTTCCGGCACGATCGTCGCGCGCATTTTCTCAGTCGCGCAACAGGCGATTCCTGTGCCGAGCGGCGAGATTTGGGCGCTTCATTCCACCGGCAGCTTCGTCAAGCTAGTCACGAGTGGCGATGTCGACGTGAATACCGCGGGCAACCTGAATGCAATCGTAGCCGGGGATATGACGGCAAGCGTGACAGGAAACGCCAGCACGACCGCTGCAAACGCATCGGTGACGGCCACAGGCACAGCGACCGTCACGGCTCCTTCAATCAGCCTTGGCGCGACCGGTCAAACGCTCCTTCAGTTCGTGACATCTGCGTTTGTCGCTCTGTTCAACGGTCACACGCACCCGGACCCCCAAGGCGGCAATTCCTTGCCCCCTACGCAGCAGATGTCGGGCGCGCAACTCACGAGCACGGTTAAGGGCGGCTGATGACAGACCTGAATCATTATTGGGGTGGCGACTTAAGTGTCTCTGCCTCGGGCGATCTATTGCTTGCCGATCAGCCGACGACAGGCGTGCAGCGCGTCTATCGGCGCCTTCTCACCAATCCTCAATTGCTGAATACGGCGGGCGGCGTTGTCGCATCGCCCGACTACACATGGCATCCAACCTACGGCGCAGGCGTTCCGCGCAAGGTGGGCTCGCCCGGGAACGTGCCGGCGACGACCGCATTGATCCGCGGCCAGATGTTGCTCGAGCAGGCGGTCGCCAGGCAGCCCGCACCGCAGATCGGCCTGACGCAAACCAACAACGCAGTTAGCGCAACGATTCAGTACACGGACGCCAACACGGCGACGCCGCAGTTTGTCCAGTTCGACACTTCGCAAGAACCATAAATGGCGAACCTCAATACCCAATCCTTTAGCTCGCTAGTCTCGAATTTCGCGACAGCAGTACAGGGCGCTGCGGCGTCGCTGGTCGACTTTACGGTTGGCGCCGTCCTGCTTGCGATTGACGAAGCGACGGCCGGCGTAGCGCTCTGGCTTCAGGGCCTGATTCTTCAGGTCGCGGCTTTGACGCGCGCAGCGACCTCGAACGGGCCGGACCTCGATAGCTGGTTCGCGCAGTTTGGCTTTGCTCGTCTGCCTGCTATAGCGGCGACCACGCAAGAGTCCTTCGGACGGTTCACGCCGACGAATCAGGCGCTGATCTCTGTTGGCGCGATCGCGCAGACGGCGGATGGAACGGTTCAGTTCACGGCCATTGCCGACACGACGAATGCTGCCTATAGCGCAGCGCAGAACGGCTATGTGCTGCCCGCTGGTCAAGCGAGCGTCAATGTCACGGTCCAGTGCTCGACGCCCGGGACTGCAGGGAATGTCTCGCTCGGCGCGCTGAATACGCTCGGCACCGCGATTTCCGGTGTCGACTATGTATCGAATGCCGCAGCGGTAACGAATGGCGCTGCCGCCGAGTCCGACGCTGCCGCCCGCGCGCGCTTCGTGCTCTTCATCGCAAGCCTTGATGCTGGCACGCTCCAAGCGGTCTACAACGCAATCGCTAGCGTGCAAATCGGCATGACCGGGATCATCGCGGAGAACCGGCAGTACAACGGTCAATCTCAGAACGGCTACTTCACGGCCATCATCAACGATGGCAACGGCACGGCCACGTCGACGGAGATCGCGAACGCATCCAAAGCCATTGAAGCCGTGCGCCCGCTGTGTTCGACCTACGGGGTGCATGCGCCGAATCAACTTAACGTCACGATTTCGCTGACGATCACGACCGCCTCAGGCTTCGTGCATTCGACTGTTGCGGCACTCGTTCAGGCGGCAATCAGCGCATACGTCAACAGCATTGCGACCACATCGGACGGCGCCACGTTGCCATATTCGAACATTGCCACTCAGGCTTACGGGGTAGCCGGCGTAACGAACGTCACCGGCGTGCTCGTCAATGGCGGCACGGCAGACCTTTCCATCACCTTCCAGCAGTCATTTCGTGCTGGCGCAATCACGGTGTCGTAATGGCGAAGGGCGACCAGCAGGACATCGTTTCGAGGCTTCAGTCCTATCTGCCACGGGGATGGTTCGGGGATCTCGCGCTCGCAGAGATCCTGAATGGCGTCCTCAACGGCATCGCTTCGGCGCTGTCGATCATGTACACCCTGATCATGTTCTTCTGGGCGCAAACGCGCCTACAGACATCGTCGGGCGGATGGATCGATATCTGGGCATCTGATTTCCTCGGAACGAGCCTGCCGCGCAAGCAGGGTGAGTCGGGCGCGAGTTATATCGCCAGGATCCAGCTTGCGATCTTCCAGAAGCGCGTCACGCGACCCGCGATGGAAAGCATGCTCACCCAGTTGACCGGGAATGCCCCGATCATCTTCGAGCCTGCTAGACCTCTGGACACAGGTTGCCTCGGCGCGAACACGGGTGTTGCGAGCTTCTGCGGTGTCGCTCGTATGGGATCGATCGCTTGCCCCTTCAGTGCGCTGATTACGGCGTATCGGCCGCAGGTCGCCGGTGGCTCGCTTGGTGCAGCATATTCGAATGCAGCGGCATGGTCGGCGCTCGCGACACCGCTATCTCATGGGTACACCGGCTCGCTCGCGGCGGAGGTCACGGCGGCTTCGGATGCGGACATTTATGCCGCGATCAATGCTTGCCGGCCGATCGCAACGAACATCGGTGTGTGCATCACGAATTACGGCATTCCGCCCTTTACACTCGATCAAACATTCATTCTCGACGCCGCGACGATTTCATGATGATGAAACGATTCCTTGCAGTACTGCTGTTGCTCGTGAGCGCTGCCGCCCACGCTCAATTCACGCCCGGCCAGATCCTCACTGCGGCGCAGCTTAACAGCGCTCTGGCCGCAAAACTGTCTTTGACCGGCGGCACGCTCACAGGCCCGCTGACTGCGCAAAGTCTTTCGCTCATAGGCGCAGCAACACTTCCCAGCGTCGCCATCACAGGCGGCACGATCACCGGCCTGTCTGCGCTAACTGCTCCCACTCAACCTGCCGGCGACAGCAGCTCGAATGCCGCGACGACCCAGTTCGTCTCGAGCGGTCTACTAAACCGCCTGACGCACGTATCGAATCAGGCGGCGCTACAAAGCATCACGACGACGGTTCTTGGGGCTTTCACGGCGATTCACCGTGACGGCTACACGGCAGCCGGCGACGGCGGGCAGATGGACTACGTCTGGTCTTCGTCCGCCTGTTCGCTCAATTCGGGCGCTGGGGATAATGGTAGCCAAGTTCCCGCGTCTGGGGGCGGTTGCTGGAATTGGAGCCCGCCAGCGTCAGGCGTGACGGCGATGGTATTTGGTGCGGCTGGGAATGGAACGGCTACCGACACGACGGCGCTCCAGAGCACGATCAATGCGACCGCGGCCGCCAAAATCCCGCTGTTGTTCGACGCGCAGCATCTCTACAAAACGACTGCGCCGCTTACGGTGTCGACCCCGCTCAAGATCGTGGGGCCGTACCGCTATGGCGTGTGGCAGACGGCTTCGACTAACACGCAGAGCTACTGCGCGTGGGGCATCCTGGCGACCGGCAATACCGATGTACTCGTGCTTAACGCTCAGACCGGGACATTGACCGGCGTTTGCATTCAGCCGGGCACGGCCACGGCCACGACGGCGGCCAATGCGGCTACCTCGGCTACCGCTGGAGCGGCGGTCAAGCTCGCGCCGGTGGACGCGTCGCACTACATCAGCGGGTGGACGATCGCATTCAACACGATCCTGCACCCGTATGACGGCATTGCTATCGATGGTACAGGCGCAAGCTCAAATTGCTGCGGCGCCGGCACGGCGGCTGACGGCAACCTGATCGCGAACAACACCATCGTGAACCCAGCGGATGCCGGGATCGCGAATGGGCGCAATACGGTTTATGCAAACACGACCGGCAATAACTACTATGACAATGCCATCCTATGCATCAATTCGACCAGCCAGGCAAATGGCATCGGATTCCTCCTGGCGGACGGCGCGGTCAATTACGAAGGCACGGACAACGGTCCATTAGGGTGTCATATCGGGATGGCGCTCATTCCCGGTTCGATCAGCGGACAGAACCAAAATGTGGGCCTTCGCGCACACGGAGTTCTGGGAGATCAAAGCGGATTGTATGGGCTGGAAATCGCGCCTTACGTGCCGAGCGGGGCGAGCGTTGGTGGTGCGGTGCAGTTCGTCTCATTCGATGCGGCATGGGCCGCAAGCACCAGCAATCAGACCGCAATTTACGCGAGCTGCCCCGCTAACACTTCTTGCAACCACATCACATTCAACAACATCATCGCGCATGGCGGCTCTGGCCAAACTGTGCCGATCATGAACGTACAGCAAGGCCAGGGCGGGCCGAACGATTTCTCTATCGTCAACTCCACCCTGTGTTCGACGGGCGCGGCTGGCACGGGCGAGGTAGCGTTGAATCTCAGTCTCGCCTACGCGGCGCATGTGCTGGTGAACAACAACCGGATCGGATCGAACTGCGGCCCAGGAGGAAGTACCCCGACTCAAGTAGGCTTAGCGCTGTCGATTGCCCACCCCACTGGGAATGGCCAAATCTCCATTATCGGCAACGACTTCAGCGACGTGCAATCGGGCGGGTACACCCCCATTAGCTATACGCCGTATGCAAGCGGCGGAGTTAATGGCGATGATGTTGTCATCGTTAAAGACAATTTGGGCGTCAACCAGACATGCGCAACCGTGGCTGCCGCGGCGAGCATCACGGCTCCGGCATCGTCTGATTGCTTGAATGTGACGGTCACCACCTCTGCCTTTACGGTGAACGATATCCTCGGCAACTGGGCTGGTCGAGAACTGCGGATCTTCGTGCCAGGAAACGGTAGCAGCACTGCGCTCACGCTAAATGCGAGCGGCGGCGGGGAAGCCCAGCGCATGTGCTCGACCCTCACTATCCCAGCATGGGGAAGCGCCACGCTGTACCACAATTACGCGTACAACTGTTGGGCGTCTAAATAGGCCAAATGCGCCGGTAACTAGCCCACCACCAAAAACCACACAGCCGCCTAGTGCGGCTTCTCTCTTCTAAGGCCGCCAAGCGCGGGCTTTTTTTATGGGTGCGCCATGCGACGCGTCGAGACATACATCGGGCAGCAAGTTTACGAATATTTGTTCAGTGCTCAAGCCCAGTACACAATGACGGGCATCGCCAAAGTCTGCTCTGCATTGTTCGGCAGCAACGGTCTAGTCAGCGGACTTGCATGCACGCCGACCAGCCCCGCAACTATGGCCCTGCAAATTGGTCCCGGGGAGATTTATCAAACGGCACCGCTTGAGGCAACCAACTGCGGCACGCTGCCCGCAGATACCGCGCACTCGATACTTAAACAAGGGATCCAACTCGGCACAAATACCACCGCAACATTCGCGGCCCCGGGAACATCCGGCCAATCGATCAACTATTTGATCGAGGCTCAATATCAAGATCTGGATCTCAGTCTCGACCCCACCAGTTTGCTTTCCCCTGTCGTTTTACAATTTTATAATGCAGCCACTCCTGCGACCCCGTGGTCCGGTCCCAACGACAGCGGCGCGACTAGCAACAACTGGCGCGACGGCATCGTCGCCTACCAGATCAAGGCCGGCACCGCAGCGACGACCGGCTCCCAAGTCACGCCATCTCCTGACACTGGCTGGATCGGCCTTTGGGTCGTCACAGTGCCATTCGGGGCGACCACGCTCACGAGCTCGAACATCGCGCAGTACACGGGCGCACCGGTCCTGCCGAGCGGTCTGCTGCAATCGATTCTCACGAGCAATCTGACGTACGGCATCGACGGCGGCTCGGCCAACACGATTCAGGCCAAGTTCCCGATCCCCGTTGCGACACCCGTCGATGGAATGGATGTCTGGGTCAAGATCGCCGCGGCCAATACGGGCGCTACGACCTTCACCCCGAACCCCGGCGTTATCGCTGCGGCTCCCGTGGTCGGCGCTGCTCACGCTGCATTGCAGGGCGGTGAACTCGTCGCGAATGGTCGAGCAAACCTCATCTGGCGTCAGGACATCACCTCGTGGGTGCTGATCGAATGCACAGGCGGCGCCCTCCAAACAGCCCCCGCAGTAGCACCAGGGCAGGCGGTGCAGCTTCAGCAAGTCACCGGTCTTGTCGGGAATGCTCGAAATCTGCGAGCCTATCTTGCGGCGGCAGGTACGAGCCTAACGATCACGGCCGATGAGGTGGCGGTGAAGTCCGCTCTGGGCGGCCAATCGTTCCTGCTCGCGAACTTCAATCAGACGGTCTCGACCGTGGCGACGGGGATTGGCGGGGTTGTCGGAACGGCATTGGCGGCAAACGGGTTCGCTGGCATCTATGCCGCATTCAACCCGACGACAGGCGCGCAGGGCGCCTACATCGCCAACGCGAACTCGCCGCTGCCGAATGTGGGCGCAGCGCCGCCGAGCGGGTGGATCTGCACGGGGTTGATCTCGGTATGGCCGCTCAATGGAAGCACGCAGTTCGTGGCGGGGTTTCAACAAGATGGCGCACTCAGCATTGTGGGCTCGACTGCGGTGACTGCCAGTTCGGTCGTCACCAATCAGTCGACGAGTATCGCGACGGTCGTGCCGCCCAATGCAAAGTACATCTCTGGGCTGCTATCTTCGACTATCACAGCGATCGGGACGGCCGGTATTACCCTTGCATCGGCAGCGATTCCGATTGGCGCGGTAGGTAACACGATCTCGAACACAACCGGTGGATCTTCGAATACTTCCTCGTTCCGAGATTTGATGCTGCAGACCGCGCAAACTGTATTTCTTACGACAACAGCATCGGCTGGCGGCACGTGGGTAGTGACAGCAGCCATTACGAGCTATCGAATCTTCTAGGGTGCTTTCATGCAAATAAACGTTCAGTTTGAAGACTCAACGGACCAGACGATCCAGAGTGTTTTCGCCTCTCCGCAAGACCCTAAGGTGTGGGCAAATCTAGGCCTAGTTGATACGAGCGATGCGCTGTGGGAAACGTACTACAACGCTCAATCGGTCACTGTTCAGCAGTATTTGTTGGCGCCCACCTGAATCTGATCAGATTGGGCGCGCAGCGGATCATCCGGCAGCGTTAAGCTCAGCCGTGCCGGACGGTTTGGCCTTGTCGCTCAAAAAGGGGCGGAGTATATAGTCCCGAAGCGTTCTCGGCTCCGACTGATCTTCGAGACCAACCTCCGGCCACTGGCCGCGCTCAGGGAAAACGGCGGTGCGAAAAAGCGAGTCCCACACCGTCGTGAACGATCCGAAGTTGCAGTTCCAGTGCCGCCGCTCGATTGAGTGATGAATGCGATGAAAGCGCGGGTCACCGATGAGATAGCGGAACGGCCCTAGGTGCAGCCGAGTAGATGAGTGCTCAAAGACCGGTTGAAGACCGATTAGGAAGATGGCGATCGCAGGCACAGCGCCCGAGTCGAACTGCATGAGCGTCAACGGAAGAGCGACGAAAGGGAGCCGCATCAAGTCTTCCGTGATGTGGTGATTGCAGTTGAACGCATTCATCTCCTGGATCGAGTGGTGAACCGCATGAAAGCGCCAGAAGAAGCCGATGCTGTGCTGCATCCGGTGGAACCAGTAGTAGAAGAAATCCCCGATCATCGCGACTATCACGGCGGCAGAAATAACCCATGCGCCATGCGCGATAGGATTTTTGGCGTGAAGCAACGAACCCAAGTCGATGTGCAAGATTGGCTTCAGACCGATCCACTCGAAACCTAATGTGGCAGCCCCCCACGTTAGAGTTGCGACGGCGAGGTAGGTCGCCCAGTTCAGAAGGCCGCGCAGCCTCGATCCCCACGAATCTCGTTTCGCGGCGGGAAGCGCCACTTCCAAAACTGTGCATACGGCTGCGGCGATCAGGACACGCTGACCGGTTGCAAGGTAGAGCGCAGTGAGACGGTTGCCGCTGAAGTGCATGCTTTGCTCCGATGAATGCCGGCGAGTGTACCAAACCTAGCGGGTAGAGTCAGAGCCGGCACCGCTCAAACGGGGTCCGCCTGAATCTCGATCAAATCTGTCGCTTAGACGCCGCGGTACCCCCCCGCCGCGCTAAGCTCATCCGATGATCTCAACTCTGGTGAGTTAAGACATTGGGCATTCGATTTCGCCGGGAAAGCACCCTCAAGGCCAGGTCATGCAGCCTATTTTCGAGCAAGCCAGAAACTGCAATAGCTAAGGAAAGGGAAACTCCAACCGCCAAAACGGAAGCCGCCCACGTATGAACTTGTTCTCTTTGGCCGACTGCGCTATACGCTCGAAGCACGAGATTGAAGGCGATTTCGTGCGTCAGGTAAAGCGTAAAAGACATGTTTCCCAGTGTCACGAGCACCCTAGGAACACGGAGGTTTTCCGTCTTGGCGAGAACAGCAAGACCCAGGACAAGTGCAGCAGAATATCCGCCCCATCCTTTTATGCCGTCGACTGCCCAGAAGTTACCGACGTACCCCCAAAGACAGATCGTTAGGGCCAGTAGGGCGATGGACCATGCAAGGGGTCGTGGCAGTGGAAGTTTTTCCGTCAAGTAGAAGTGCCCGAGGATGACTCCTATCAGGAAATTCCAAATTATCGGGTTTGTCATCATGGACAGATAGGATGATCGAAATCCCATCTGCGCGAGCGGATCCAAAGTCCCCACATCATAAATAGACGGAAGGGCGATCAGGAAGAACAGCATCCAGCCGGAGAAGACAACCCAGCGCAGCTTTTTAAACAGCATCGACAAGCCGAACGCGACATAGAAGTATGCTTCATAGTTCAGAGTCCAGCCGACCGATAGGGTTGTTTGCTCGCTGCCAAGGTACAGGGGGCGGGACGAATCGAAAGGAATAAAGAGCAGGCTTTTTATTAAGTTAGTGTGATATTCGGACAGGTATCCACTGCCCCGACCAACTAAAAGCCAGATGATCGTAGCCACAGCGTATGGCGGCCAAATCTTTGCAAAGCGCTTTATACCAAAATTGCGGACATACGAAGGCGAGCCGTCGAAGTTGCGAGTCGCATAAACCATAATGAAGCCACTGATGATGAAGAACAAGTCGACCCCGCCAGCACCCCAAATGAGATAGCGATTTGCGGAATCCCAATTCGGAGTGTCGTGAAGGAACCAGCGAGCGTGGCAAATTACTACCCCGAGTGCAGCTATTCCGCGAAGCGCCTGAATGAAATCTAAGCGTCGTTGTTCCATGTCGTAACTTTTTATTGGTAGAGGCGGCATTGTAGCTCGCTGAAATTCAAAGGGGGTCGCCCGACAGCATGCTGTGGAAAGATCGAACACTCGGCTCTGGCCCGCTGTCGGGGTTTGTGTGCTGCGTGCTAGGATGTTCCATGATTCGGGCTCTCCCGTGGAGAGGTGGGTTTCGGATCAATCGCGCCTCGACTGGTTACAGCCAGCCGGGGCGCATCTTTCTATGCCGCGATAGTCACAACGAGTTCATGGAGTTCAGCAAAGCGCTCGACGTACCAGTGCGGTTGCGTCTCGCGCGGATTGTTTGGAGGCGTCAAATTCTTTCCGTACCGCAGCCCCAAGTCTGTGATGGCCCAGAATCGCTTGACTCCATCCTTGCCCGATGAACTCGGTCGCGTACGCTCTTCGATATAACCCGCCTCAGCCAGCAACTTGTTGAATGCCTGGGCGCTCATGCGGATTCCGTGATCGGAAAGAAGCGCGCTCAGCGGCTTGGTCGGCATTGAACTGCCGCTCAGTTGATCGGGAGCGGCATCCACGGCATAGGCCGGAAGGAATTTCGGATCGCCGCCATTGTTCTCCACGATCTTCGCGATCATGGCGACTTGACTTGATGGAGCGGGTCTGAGCAAGCGCGCGTACAGCTCGGCGCCTGCTATCTCCGCTTCCATTTTTGCTGAGCGCTGCGGCGTACCAGGGGCTTGGTAGCTTCCGGTCTTTCGGATCGCGGGCAGCACTTCCTCGAACACCCAGCGCTCAAAGTGCTCTGCGGCGGGGAGGGTGCTGCTCACAATCAGGCGCAGCACATCCGCCTCGGTAAGAACCCGGGTATCTTGCAGACGCCCTTTAGCGTCAGGGATGGGGTGCAGCTTTTGCACCCCTCGGCAGTGAGACCGCATTGCCGTCGTCGAGTCCGCGTATGCGAGCGCTGAACATACATCTTTGCCGACGAAGTGGTCCTCGTCGTCAATGATGACGGCGCGGATTTCGTGGATCCTGCCGTGGTCCTTGAATAGGAACGGAATGATATTGCTCATGCCTATTGCTCCTCTTGCTGAACTGGTTGATAGCTGGAGTTCCAGCCACTCACTACGAGATTGCGCAGAATTGCCGGCGCTTCCTTTGAATCGTCCGAGTCGCTTTCGTAAAGGTGGTCGAAAGCGGCTATGGCTTCAGCGCCATCGCGCGGTTTGATGCGTGCCAGCATGGCGAGGCAATAGCATTCGTGAGCCCATCCATGCGATGTTCCGTCGCCGGAGTCGCCCATCGCGAGGCGGAGGCGGTACATATCCCGCCAGTAGGCTCTGACATACAGGCAATCATCGATGGTATGAGGCACCAAGCCAGGGAACCGGCCGAAACGATCGGCAATGGCGTCGTCGTCATAGAATCCATGTGCGCTGGCATTCAGTCCGCGCAGCGCCTTTTTGCAGGCCTTTTCTGCCGGCGTATCAGCGAACAAAGATTCGACGCTACCGAATCTTGCGAGCGCTTCATGCTGATTGCGCGCCTTGTCGATCGCACGGTCCGCCTGCTTGTCGAGATCGCCGAAGCCGACCGTGCCGAAGGCGACTTGCAGGGGATGAGCCCCTGACCGACGCAAGTAGTCCGCGTAGCGGTCTGCCAAACTCGTCATTGGGGTTTCGATGAGCTTGACAGCTTCCAGCGCCTTGGCGATGAGAGTCGGGTGACCCGTACTCACGACGCGTTGCAACCAAAGAACCGCGTCTACCTCGCGGTCGCCGGTCGTCACTGTCTGCTGCGGCATATCGGGAACGGCGAGCGCAGTGCTGACCGACTCTTTGATGGGCGGCAGCGCGAAAAGAGCGCGAAGGGTAACGATTTCGTGTTTCGTAGCCATCAGTGCAACTCAAGCGAACGAACATCAGTGTTCCGGCCCGACAGGAAGTTCTCGGCCGCAGTGTGCCGATCATTGACCTCGTCGAAGCGGTCGATGTAGAGCGTGCGGTTCGGCTTCGCAAAGTCGGGTAGGGCGATACCCTCGACGGCGGCCCAGAGGCGCAGTTCCTGAAGGATCGTCCAGAGTTCCGCGGTGTACTTCGATTCCGCGCGGAAGAGGGCGAGGAGTTTGGCGTTGACATCCGACTTGCGGATAGATTCTGCTGTGCTAGTATTTGACATGTTGTGGCCCTCTATGGGTTGCTGCGCCAAGGCCCTGAACGTCGACCGCCAAGAAGTCGTTCGGGGCTTTTCTTTTTCAGTCCGCTTTTTCGTCATCCGGCTGCTTGTCTTCATCCAGCGTGCGTTGCAGGCGATGCAGCAATTCGCTGTTGAGGGAGCGGCGGTTGTCGATCGCTTCGTGCTTGATTGCCTGGTTCATCGAAACCGGCATTCGAAGCGTTGTCGTCATGGTGGGTTCGGAATCCATCGGTTTCTCCGGGTTATCTGTTCTTGCGTGCTACTATTTAGCTAGCACAGGACCGAGACTACTACTGTAGTAGCACTTGAGCAAGAACTTTTTTACGGCAAACTGAAATGGCTAGAAGCGATCCCCAGGTCAACATTCGCATGCCGCAGGAGTTGAAGGGCCGGCTAGATGCAGCCTCAGAGGGCGCGCGACGCTCGCTTAACCTTGAAATCGTTCGGAGGCTGGAGGACTCGTTCTCCGAGTCCTCTGCTCACAAGCAGACGGAGGCTGCCCTCAAGACATTCGTGGCAGCCTCAGAGGCTCAGAAGCAAATAATCGACGTTCAGAGGCGCTTACTTGAGCGCGTGGCAAATATGATGGTGCTGTCACTCGACCTGGACCCAAGCTCCTCAAACAAGGTGACGCAACAATTCCGCGATATCACCCGAAGATTCGGGCAGGCTATCGCGCAAGGAAACTTGGCAGAGGCGATGGAGCCCATCGTGGAGATGGTCCAGATAGGCAAGCAAACCGGCATCCTCGACGACACGGGTCAAGTCAAGCCGGAGCACGAGCATTTGAAGCCGAAGTTTCGCGCCAAGCCCGCGCCCGCCCAAGACGTCGGCCCCGCATCCACTGAAGGCACCTTCCCGCCGTCAAAGAACTCGCGGTTTTCGCTTCAGAAGTCCCGCCGCAAGCCTCCCACCGGCTGACATCCGCAATTAGTGCCCCAAAACCACTTATTCAAATACCCGGAAATCTGGTAATTTACGCCCTAACACGACTCTCTTTAACGGGGTGTGGCAAGCCATATTCCGGCCCAGTTGGAGGGCACGGAATAGGTAGATCGAAGGCTCTCGGGTAACCCCGAGGGCCTTTTTTATTTCCGCGCCGCCGACTGGGGTGGCCCCAAGCTGCACAAGCCTTTGCACTGGATCGCCATGGTTTCGCGACCCGGGTATCAAGCACCACGATTTCGACCACCAGCCGCCTACCAGGGCGGCTTTTTCATTTGCACGGGCCATCGACCAATGACGAACCACGACGACACGCAAGCCGCCATCGCCGATAACGAGAAGCGCATCGAAGTCCACGAGGCGGTTTGCGCGGAGCGTTACCAAGGCATCCTCGACAGGTTCAAGCGCGGCGATAAGCGCATGCAGCGCGTCGAGTACGTCCTCTATTTCCTGGCGCTGATCGCCATCGTTGGGCGGGATGGGGCGATGAGGGTGATCGAGGTGTTTTTCAAATGAACCTCACCGCGCCGATCATCGCTGCGTCCTGCGGTTCGACGGTGCTGCGCGCGGCGCAGTGGGTCGCCCCGCTACAAACCGCCTGCGATCGCTACGAGATCAACACGCCGCTGCGCCTCTCCGCATTCCTCGCGCAAGTCGGGTGCGAGTCCGAGCACCTCGAGTACGTCGCTGAAATCTGGGGACCGACGCCCGCACAGCTTGGATACGAAGGCAGGGCGGACCTCGGCAATACGTTTCCTGGCGATGGCCTTCTCTTTCGCGGCAGAGGCTTGATTCAAATCACGGGCCGGCGCAATTACCTGCTCGCGTCGCTGGGGCTCGAACTCGACCTATCGAACCATCCAGAGTTGCTTGAGACGCCCGTGAACGCCGCGCGCTCGGCCGCCTGGTGGTGGAGCAATCGCGGACTGAATGCGCTGGCCGATCAACAGCAGTTCGTGACGATCTCGAAGCGGATCAACGGCGGCACCAATGGGCTTGAGACGAGGCAAGCGCTGTATGCGGCGGCAAAGAAGGTGCTTGGTTGTTGATGCTTTCGCGCCTCGTGCTCGACAGTGCGCCACATAAAAAGACGCCCCAACCTCGGAAAAAGTGTGGGGCGCGTCCAAGGCTTGCGCACGGGGCAATGTGCGCACGCAGAGAATACCCGTCGCGCCGAATCGAATTACCTAGGCGAAACGATAGTTGCTCGTTAATTCCCCGTAATCCCTCACCACTGAGCCGCCCTTGAGGCGGTTTTTTGCTTTCTGGAGCAAATATGAACCCGTCTCAAGCTGGCGTAGGCGTCGCACTTTCAGCCTATTGCGCGTTGTACAACAGCGGCTCGCTTGTTTTGCTGAGTGGCGCGATGCCCGTCACACCCGAAACCGCATTGAGCGGCAACACGACGTTGTGCACGGGCGTCTACTCGGCAACCGCCTACGGTGCGCCAGCTTTCAGCGCCCCGAACATGGTCACGACCGCAAGCTTTACTGCTGGCTCGTATAACCCCGTTGCTGGCGGCTCATGCACGTTCGCGCGCGGCTACAAATCGGACGGCACCTCGGTCGAGGGTGATTTCACGGTCGGGTCTGCGTGGATCGCGTCGCAAGCGGTGGTACTGGGCCAGTATTGCCTGTCAGGCGGCAACACCTACAAATGCACGACCGCGGGCACATCGAGCGGCACGACGCCGAGCGGCACGACGACCTTTACCGATGGTACGGCAGTCTGGACATACCAGGGCGCCGGCCAGCTATTCGACGCTCTCATCTCGAATCCGATCATCCAGCTTGGCGTGCCTGTCTCGCTTACGCAGACGATGAAAATGCCGGCTGTTTGATTCGAACAAGCACTGACCTTTGAGGGTTGAGACGTGGGCACATTAACGGGCTCAACAGTTATTGGCGCGGTATCTGCCAATCTCTCGTCGCCGGCTCAGACTGACTGGATCCAGTTCCCGCAGTCCTGGACGGCGCCCAATCGCAAGGCCGGTGGCGGATCGCTGTTTGGTCTGCCGACTGTCATCGGCGCGGTCAACGCGCAGTGGTACAGCGGCGACGCCACGCTGATCACGTGGACGGACGGCACGCCGATGGCGGCGGCCACCAACTCCAGTGACGGCATCTACGCCTCCGCCTCCTCGGGGACCGCAGCAGCGGGGCAGGGCCTGCAATTCACTGTGTTGGCCGATACAACCCCGCGCACGGTTGTCGTCTACTGGCCGACTTACAGTGGCGGCGGTCAGCTCACTGCGACGTTGTCGGATGGAAGCGCGGCGCCCATCACTCACACGCCAACTCCGCCTGCTGCCAATGTCTCGCAGGACAAGGTTTCGACGCTCACTTACGCGGCCAATTCGTCGGGCCAGACGCTAACGATCGCGCTGACGCTGCAGGCGGCGGGCCTGAATAACAACTCCAACGTTGCGATCCAGGCTGCGAAGGTCTTAGCTAGCTCGAGCGCTACCGCAGTTGCGGCGTCTACGCTGGGTGGATTGTCATCGTCAGTTGTTGCCACGCGCACTCGATCAGCTACCGGCTCCGCTTCGCTCGGCGGCGTGGCATCGCAAGCCACGGCAGTAGTCGCCGCAGCGGCCGTTGCTATCTCGTCGCTCGGCGGACTGTCGTCTTCGACAACGGCAACCAGATCTCGATCGGCGGCTGTTTCCTCGACGCTAGGGGTACTGGCAAGTTCAGCCACCGCCACTCAGGCGACATCTGCGGCTGCCTCAAGCACGCTGTCGCTGTCCACGTCTGCCACCGCGAACCGGTCGCAGTCGGGCACCTCGTCAAGCGTGTTGGGCGCTCTGTCGTCTAGCGCATCCGCTTCGACTATCGTACCGGACGCCGCTACGGCATCAGGCGTGCTCGGGGCTCTCTCGTCGAGCGGATCTGTTGCAGCGTGGCGCACGGGCTCGGTCTCGGGCGCATTCGGGGCATTAGGCTCGGCGGGAAGCGTCGCGCAGGCTCGCTCGGCTATCGCTGCAAGCTCGCTCCTGCTTCTCGGCTCAGGCGCAGCAACGCAGCAATCCGGCGCGGCCGGCGCATCGGCTCTCGGCGCGTTGTCGACAAGCGTCCAGGCCGTGGATATCGCGGCCACGCAGGCCATGGTGTCGGGCGCGCTCGGGCCACTGTCTGCGTCAGGTGCTGCCACCAACAGAAACTATTCGCCCGTGCTGCCCGTCATTGTCTCGGTCCGCGCGGAAACCAGAATATTCAGCATGACAGCCGAAACACGCGTCTTGTCGCTATCGGCCGAGACCCGAATCATCGCAGTTGCCGCATAGGAATTTTCATGGCCTACCCAGTGAACATCCCGGTCATTCCCAAAGACCCGAGCGCCGACCTTGATTACGGGTTCGATCTCAGCCCATCCGCGACGCAACTCATCAAGCCGTGGCTCGCAGTGGGGGAGCAAGTAACGAATCTCGTCGTCACGGCAGACGACGGGATTAGCGTGCTGAATAGCAGCATCAATGCCAATTCGAACGGCGTGCCGGCGAGCTTGCTAGTCGCCTGGCTTTCGGGCGGGACACTCGGCGCGACCTACAACGTGCATTTCGAGTTCACCACGAATCAAGGGCGCACCGATACGCGCTCTATGCAGATCGTCTGCCAGCAGCGCTGATCTCCAATCACTCAAACATGCCGCCTTCGGGCGGGTTTTTTCGTTCAAGGCCATGAGAACAAAAATCCTTTCTCCGACGCTTCAGACCTTCGACCTTCTCGAGCTTGCTCCGTACACGAAGGAGGGCGCCTATTCGCCCAACGCGTCGAAGGACTTCCACTTGTACTACGTCGGCCGCGACGATGTGCACGACATCCTCAAACACATCCTGTCGCGCGTGACCGTCTCGCTCTACTTGAACATGTTCGGGTATGACGACGACGAGCTCAACGAGCTGATCATGAAGATCGTTCACGACCCGTCGATTACCTGCGTCATCACGCTCGACAAGTCGCAGGCCGGCGGCGTGCACGAAAGAAAGCTGCTCGCCTCGGATGCTGCGCAAGACCCGATCGGCTTCTCGACGCACTTCGTGATCGGGCAGTCCTCGACGCACCAGATCAGCCATACCAAGGGATTCGTGGCAGATGGCAAGGTCGGCGCGGAGGGCTCGACCAACTGGAGTGCGTCAGGCGAGGGCACGTTCGTCGTCAAGGGCGCCCCCGGTGGCGTTGGCTACAAGGCGCAGAACAACACCCAGTCTGTCTTCACAGATCCGGATGCCGTAGCGCGCTTCCAGGCCGAGCTGCTGGCCGAGCATCTGGCAGCGTCGAAGGTCCGAGCATCGACTCACCAACCCGCATAGGAGCATCTATGAACAAAGCAATCATCAGCGGCGGTCTCACGGTTAGCGCGACCGATCTAGTCCCGACGATCAACTGGGCCATCAGCGGGTTTCATGGTTTGCCCCCGGCAAATCTCTCCGGGCTGGTCGCCGGCGCAGTCGTGATGGGACTTCATGCCGGCTATAACTGGCTCGCGTCGCGTGCGGCGAAGCCGGTAGCGACGCAGCCCGCCACGCCCGCGCAGTGATCCGCGTCGCACTCGCGGCACTGCTGCTGTCTGGCTGCGCGGTCGTCGAACACGCCCAAGTTTTGCCCACCCTCGGCCCGGATGCCGAGCTCGGCTGCTGCGTTCTGCTGGTAGAGCCGAATCGCTCGACAAGCCTCTCGCTCGCCGTGAACAAGGGCGCCGAGGGTGTGGCGGTCAAGGTCGGCGCGACAGTGCGCTTCTGAAATCCCCGCAGTCTTTATCCCTGAGGCTCCCATGAAGCGCCTAGCCCTCGTCGCCGCGCTCGCGGTGCTCTGTCTGTCTGCGTGCGCGACGTCCTGCGTAGAGCACGTCTCCGCATGGGATTGTCGTTTCATCCCCATCCATTTTTACCAGTAACTCCACCTCTCGAAGGAATCACCATGTTCAAGAAACTGTGCCTCACGGCAGGCCTCATCGCGTCTATCGCTCTCGGCGCATGCTCGGCCGCGCAAATCCAGACCGCAGCAACCAATGTTGCGACCGTAAATAGCGCCGCAGTCGGCGCGCTCCAGACTACCGCCGCGTCAGTAAATGCAGCGTGTCCGGTCGGTCAAGCCGTTGTCACTGCCGCCGCGGTGGCGGATCCGTCGCTCAGCGTTGTTGCATTGAGTAACGGCGCATTCTGCGCTGTGAACAAGGCCATCGCAGCGACCGCTGCATCGGCGCCTGTCGCTGCGTCGTCGGCGGCAAAATGATTGACTGGTCCGCAACCGCCGCCGCGGCCAAGCGGGCCAACGCCGCCTATATCGAAGATGCCGCGCAGTCGAAGGCGGCTTTCGAGGCGCTGGGCGACGTGTGGAGCTCCATCTTCAGCGATGCAAATAACCAGGCGGTGATCTCGGTTGACCCGTCTGGTACAACGCATCTCAGCATCTCGGGCACGCGCGCATCCAGTCTAAAGCTGCTGGATGTCTTCGATGACGTCTCTCTTGATCCGCATCCGGTTAAAGGCGGAACCGTCACCGAAGGCGTTATATCAGGCATGCAAGAGGTGTGGGATTGGGCCTTGTCGGTTGCGCCGGCCGGCTCGGTCTTCTCCGTGTGCGGGCACAGTTTGGGCGCGAGCCGCACTCACCTGACACCGCTGTTCCTGCCGGCTCACCAGATCGGCGGCTTGTGGAGCTTTGAAGCGCCCAAGTTTTGCGATGCGCAGTTCTACGCGACGTACGCCGCTGAACTAGCGGGCATGGTCTGCGTGCTCAACGGAGCCGACTCATGGGCGGCGTGGCCGTGGATCGATCCGCGCTGGCAGGCTCGGCCGCAACAGGATCACGTCTGGCTGCAAAGCGCTGGCTTCGAAGTCATTCCAGTAAAGCAGTGGCCCGGTGCGGGCAGCTTTTCGGATCACGACATGGGTATGGTGCAGGCTCGATGTGAGAAAATTGCCGCGGCGTTGGACATCAAGCCTATTGTTTCAGTGGCGGCGTAAGGCTCCTTCCAAACCCCTGTCGACCGTACCCGGCCCATTTGATCTTGAGCCAGTCGCGCGACCGACCTTTCTGATACGTCGACTGCAACCTCTTCGCGACCATGCCTTCAAAGCCGTGCCGCTTGACGAGCTCGAAGACTTCTAGGCCAGCCCCGACAATCCCACTCGCGTAGACCAGCGCATCCGAGTCATCGAACGAGTCCCGCAGGAACCGCTTACGCTCGATCAGCGGAAGTCCCCGTATATCTCGCGTGGTTGCTAGCATATCGAACACGTAGAACCTCGCCGGGTGTTTGCGTGCCGCTGCTCGCGCATTGCGAGTCGTCCTAGCGCGGGTCTGCAAGTGCTGAAAGGACGCGGCCCGGGCATCGTCCACGGTCAGCTCGCTATCCCATACGAATGAGCCCGGTACGGCTGCGACAGCATCTACGACGTCAGGGAACGACGCGTTGAGCGAGTTGCCATTGCGCGATATCAGTTCGATGCGATCGCCTTTTCGCACGAGACAGCGATAGCCGTCGTATTTCCACTCGAACAGGAATTCCGGGTCCGAGAAGGGCGTCTTGTGCGCTGCGGCTATCATCAGGTCCGATGCTTCAATGGGGCGGGCGAAGGGGATGCCGGGTGCTTTGGGCATTACTCTTCGAAGCGTTGCCAGTTTGTGACTACGCACCATGCAAAGCCATGTCTCTCGATGATGGCTCTTTCTATGTCGAAAACGCGGTCACAACTCGTGATCGGTGCATCCGTTGTTATGTCGCATCGGCCTACGCCGTGTGTCACGGCCGCCGGATCGCCCGGTTTTGGCCCATTCGTGTAGCTGATGAAGTACTTGATCATACTCATCTCCTCTCGCTATTGGCGACGATCCATCAGCCTGCGCTTATAGCGGTCAGCCGATCCGACTTGGCAACCGGCGCCTCTCCATAGAACAGCACTCCCTTGGGGTTGGCGATCCTAGCGAACGGTGGCATATCAACCTCCGCCACCTGACTGCGCTGCACTGGTCCGACCGGGCGATGCTTTTCGGGAATTCGCGCCAACTCTTCTGCCGATAACTCCTTCACCACAAGTTCGCGCCTCAGAAACGTTCCGTCCTTGAAGAAGGCCGGGTAGTTCGCCCAGTTGACGCCCTTCACGTGCAGCATCTCGTGTTTGTCGGAACTGTTCTTGGCGTGTAAATCCTTGTGGCTGTAGTAGGCCGACGCCGCCATTGTGATCGAGTTCTTGGCGCAGTCCAGCGCCCGGAATAGGATGCAGTTGACCATCTCGTCTAGGCTCGGCATGTTGAATACGCGGGCATCGAAGGCCGGCAGAAGGTGGGCTTTCTCTGGCATCCTATGACCGACTTCCTGATTGAATTTCGCCGTGGCGAGGCCAGCCAGCACCGAGCAGAGCTTCTGGATTCTGCCGTCGAACATCATCTCGCTCTCAGGAGAAACATTCCAGTAACCAAGTGAAATCTCGTCCGACTGGGTATAGGCGAAACAGGCATGCGTCTCTCCCACTAGATGCCGTGCGGTCTCAATCATTGCGCGCGACATCGGCTCGTGGAAGGGCCGCGCCATTCCACGCGTGAATGTGTGAAAGCTGCGACCATCCAGTCGGACCATCACTGGCAAGCCCGGCATCAGCCTGCGGCCTGCTTCCATCATCTCGAACTCTTTCACCCGATCGCCCAAGGCGTCAAACCGGCTACGTTCTTTGCTCATCCCATCTCCTCGCGCCTCAGCGCATCACTCAGCCCGTACTAGCGGTGCGTCTTTCACAACTACTCCCGCACCCCTGAGTATTTCCGCCGCAAATTCTCGCAGCGCCGTCTCCAACTCTCCGGCTTCAAAAACCGCTACTCCGTTCGATGCGTTCGAAATACTATGGTGCACGGCATCAACAACGTTTTGAATAGCGCTCTCTATACTCGTGCCAATCCTCTCAGGACCGCGGCCACAGAATCGCTCTCCATCTGCAATCACAAAGCCAATTGGATCGACGTACACACGTCCGGCGCGGCAGAGAGCGCCATTGACAGTCACGGTGCGCGGCCCATTGACATGAACACTATGCGCCACGAGGTATGCATCAATCGCTGTCGCGACCTCATCGCCAGTCATTTCGATGCTCACGCCTGGACCGAACTCGGTCGCGCCTTCACCGTATTTAACTTCCATCCTGTTTTCCTTCCCTGATCAGTTGCCCACAGCAAGGGCAGCGCTGGTCCTGCGTAACGTCCCGTTGCTTGATGGCCTTATACAAAGTCGAAGAGGCGACCTTGAATTCCTTGGCCGCCGCGTAGACCGTCCGGTCCGGGTTCTCGCTCAGCCACTTGAGGGCGTCCTGCGTCTTGCTCATGACTTGCATCCTGTGAGGCAATATAGGAATGCGCCGCGTCGAGGCATTCCTGTATCGCCTTATGGTCGTCGTCGCTGTCGGCCCACTCGCTTGCCTTGGCCGCAATCCATTCAATGCAATGCTGCGCCGTCCGGTAGTCATGCGGGAAGCGATGCCGGACTTCCCGGCACCACTCCATGCACTTCATCTCGTTCATTTGGCGCGGAGTTCGTCGTACATCTCGCCGGCCAGCTTCAGGTATGCGCCATCACCCATCACTGCATCGTAAGCTTGCTCAATCGTCTTGCCGTTTGCTACTGCTGCCAAGATGCGCGCGCTGATGATTTGGTTCTTGTTCATTTTGTTTCTCCGGGTGGCTGGTCGATGTATGTACTATAGAGCATCGAATGCTATATATCAAGCATTCGATGCTACATACTTACACCTATGCCTTTGGCCCAGCGGCGTGCGCATTCAAAGCATCCAAGTAGCCGTTGTAGTAGCCGTCCTCGGCGCTTGCCGGCTCATCTGTAGAGGCTTCGAAACGCTGCTTCCAGTCGGATGCCAGCACGGCTACATTACGCGCCCGCTCATCCACGCTGACCGGCTTTGCGGCGGCGACTTTGATTGCGCCGATCAATTCACGGATCGTTCTAGCGCATTGATCCATGATTGCTTTGCAGAGGACGTTCCCCGCCAACACGCTCGATTCTTCTGCGTGACGAGCAACGTTTTCAGCCAGGAGAATCCGCTCATCGCTGATCGCCTCTGCATGCACTGTGGTGGTCGGCGCAATGTTCGCCATGATCGGGCAAAACACCTCGGTGAACTGGGTGGGGTCGTCAGTGGACCGACCGCACTTCATACACGTGCGCTCGATCGGCGTTTCTACTGCGACGCGGCGGTTCCATTGATATATGGCTAGCTCTTGCGTGTTGTCGGTTGGGCCTTCCGCATCACAGTACGAGCAAGCGACACGCCAAAGTGCGCCGCGCACGAAGCCTGTTTCCTTGCGACCGCAAAACGCGCAGCCCTTGATAGGTTCGGCGGATTGTTTGTTCGCCTGCCGCGCATCGGCCGCGACATGACCGCTCGGCTCAGCCGGAAGGGCCGCGCCCGCAACCCGCTTCGCCCACTGCGGATCAAGCGCCATCTCGACAGGATCTTGCGCGGCGATCTCTTGCAGCGCAGACCGGAGCACATTGATCTCGATTTCGCGGCGAGCGTTTGCTTCCATGAGGGACTGGAGTTCGGGGCGGGACCAGTCGATGGGGGTGAGTGGGGCGGTCATGCTGCGACTCCAGCCTGCGCGCGGGCGATCTCGATCAGCCGGGGATCGGCCCTCGTCATGACGTCCAGCAGCAGCCGCTTTTCTTCGAGATAGGTCACGGCGAACTTCGGGTCATGCATGACGATGCTCGACGTGTTGCTGATCAGGTCGGCGCATTTGATGGTCTGGACCCAGCCCGGGGCAGCGGCGAGGCGAGCGCGCGATGCGGCTTTGCGCTCGGCGCGGTTGCCGGTTTCGAGATCAGACAGAAGCATGACGCCATCCATTACGGTCTCGCCAAACTCCCCCTGAAGAAAATCCGGCGTCACCCCTTGATCCTCGATGCAATCATGAAGCCACGCCACGGCTATCGCTGAAGGCGCAGAGACGTTCATTTGGAGCATCAGGGTCGCCACAATCCCAGCCACCTCCGCAAGATGATCCGAGTAAGGATTATTCGTGTATTTTCGCTTCTGATCCTTGTGGACCTCTCGGGCGAAAACCATTGCTCGGTATGCGATACTCATCCCTCTCTCCTTGGCCGGTGGGCCTGTTCAATACGTTATTCGGATTGCTCTGCCAGTTCCTTCGCCTCGAAATCCCACAAAGCCTTGTATTCCTTCGCGACCTTATCCAGAACGGGCGAGTAGATTTCGAGCTTCGAATTGAGGAACGGCTTCAATCGCTTGATGTAGTAGCCCTCGACGTGACCGAGCCAGTCCAGAGGAATGCCGCCGAAGCACCAGTACCGATTGAACGGCCTATTGTTCATATAGTGAACAAGCAGCCTATTGGCGATGCATTGGCTGCGGCCCACGTAGGCGATGCGATCACCATGCAGTAGAAAGTAGACGCCCTTCTCGAAAGGACCGCGCTCCACGCCATCGTAGACAACGGCCTCGCGGGCGATGTGCTCGGCGGTGTAGGAAAGGACGGAATGGTGCAGGCCGAACCAGTGCGCGAAATCGACCTTCGCTTCGCCTCCGAGGCGCAGGTACATATCACTGTCGATGCAGGGTTCGCCGGTCGGCTCGAACGTGTGAAGCGGAATCGTCAAGGAATTCTCCGGTATCCAAATGTGTACGCCGTTTGTGTACCAGTGGCCGGAAGACCGATGATTTAAAAAGGATCATGTTTCCGGTCTCGGGCACCAAGCCTGTCCATTAGCCAAGCTCAGTCTTGGCTATTTTTTTTGGGGCCATGAATAACTCCGAGCGCTGGAAGGCTTTGTCCGACAACGCTTGGGATGCTCAGCAATGGAGCAGGGAGAAAGCGAGTATTACGATACAAGCTTGAAAAATAAGGTGCTTCGGTAACTTATGAGCTGCGCATTCCCACTGTTGAAGACTGAATAAACGTTCCATCAACTGACCATGCTGGCCGACCTAGGCGTGCCGCCTGACGAGTTGAGCCTCCTACGTCACGAACGTGCGGCACGAGAATGTTTCGGCGCCGACGCGGTGAACGCGCACCACCTGCCGATGCACCCAGTGTGTCTGGCGCGGAAACAGTTGCCGGTCTAGCTGCGTTGGCACGCTGTCAATATGACCGGGTTTCCAGACCGCGCGCAGTGCGTCGCGACCGGATCGCTGCCTGTCGTGACAAGGAAAGTAGGGCGCCTCTGGCGAATTCCGCGAACGCCAAGAATGTCAATCGGCTCAGGCAGGGAACGCGGTAGTTGCAATAGCGCTGCCTTGAGCTGCCTATGATGCCGAATATCCGTTCCACCAGATCGACGAACTTCGCACATCAAGAAAACAGACTATCCTTTGCATGGCGATTCTGCTCGTGACGTGTCCCTGCCCAATCGCGAGTGAATGAGGCGGCGCCAATCCTGGCGCGGTATCCCTATATATCCCCTGCAAAGGATGGACAGCATGGAAACGAAATCAGCGAGCCGCCCCGTCAAGGTTCCGGGCCCCGATCATCCGATTACTATTGAGCGCAATCCGGCACGCGTCGTCGTGTCGCTCGCGGGCCGCGTCATCGCGGATACGCGTGAGGCACTGACGCTGCGTGAGGCAGCCTATCCTGCAGTGCAATATATTCCGCGCAAGGATGTAGAAATGTCCTTGCTTGAACGCACCGATCACACGACATATTGCCCATTCAAGGGCGATTGCAACTACTACAGTCTGCCACTCGGCGGTGGCCGCTCTGTGAATGCGGTGTGGACCTATGAAGCACCTTATACGGCTGTCTCTGCCATCAAGGACTATGTCGCGTTTTATCCTGATCGCGTCGACTCGATCGAGGAAGCACCCGTCGCCTAGTCCACTGAATAACCTGCAAACTATCTATGCGCTTCTCCGTGTGCTTGATTCAGTCGGGAATAAGATCACACTTTATCTTTAGTTTTATCATCAAAGCGCAATAATTGCGTATCATCAAGCGCCTGGAAGCGATTCGCGCAAGCCGTGATGTGCGCCGGGGCGTGTTGGCAATGTCGTGACCGGTTGTCGAACCAATCGACGACGTGTCACGGCACAAGAAGGATAAGAGGATGGATGCGCGAGTTAGACGAGTGCTCGATGAAGCGCTCGAACAGGTTCAGGGTACGGATATCACGCCGGCGGACTTCGCTGGCAACTATGCATTTTGTCTGGGTATTGTAATGGGCGGCTGTGCGTGCGGTGGAATCTCAGAGAGCGAGGCGAACGAAGAGCGCGCCAATTTGATGGCCCTCGCGGCACTCTATGAAGTGCGTCAGAAAGTCAGATTGAGCTTGCCGAATTAGCCAATTGACGACGGATGGGGCGATGGTCCCATTGACGGCGATCGGACTGTTAGCCGGTTTGAACAACCAGCGCCGCTCGCTGGTATCCGCGCCGCCCGTGCAATCGAACAAAAGCGAAAGGCCCACCGGCTGTAATGCCAGCCGCGGGGCCTTTTTTTATGTGCACGGACGAGAGGAGAGAATTCGTGATTCGATGGGGCGTGGTGGGAGTCGGTTACATTTCGCGACGATTCGCGCAAGGACTGAAACATGTCGATGATGTCCAACTGACGCATGTCTGGTCGCGGCGTCCCGAACCGACTGCGGAATTCGCCGCCGAGCATGGCGGCATAGCTTGCGACAGTTTTGAAGCTTTGATCGAAAGCGATCTCGACGCCGTTTATATCGCCACGGCGCATCCTTCACACGCGGCCTACAGCATCGCCGCGATGCGCAAAGGTAAAGCCGTGCTCTGTGAGAAGCCTGCCGCCGTGAGTCTCGCTGAACTTGATCGCGTGCTCGCCGTGGCGCGCGAGACGGGCATGCTTTTCATGGAGGCAATGAAACCGGGGTTCTACCCGCTTTACCGGGCCTTGCGCGAGCACTTGGCGGTAGATCCGATTGGGCAGCCGAACTATATTCGGGCGGGAGCCGGGGTCGCAAACACGCCTCCCCAACACGCGGCCTTCGATCCGCAGCGTGCCGGCGGGGGACTCCTGGGGATTGGCATCTACGAGGCGTTCCTGGCGGTCGACTGGCTGGGGGCTTCCCATGAAGTGCAGACGCTCGGGCGTGTCGCCGGTGGCATCGACTTGTTTGCGAGTGTGAACAGCGCACATGAACACGGTATCGCGCAATGGTATTGCGGGCTCGACCTGCATGGCCGCGGCGATGCGCTGATTTGTGGGCCGCAAGGCAACGTGACGATCGAAGCGCCGTGGTGGAACCCGCAGCGCGCGACGATCGCCTACGTCGACGGCCGCACCGTCGAACTCGATAAGCCCTTTGTAGGGGGCGGCCTGAACTACGAAACCGAGCACTTCTGCGACTGCCTGCGCGTGGGCGCTGCGCAAAGCCCGGCGATCAGCCACGAGAGATCCCGACAGATGATCGCGATGATCGATCAAAGCCGCACTGCGCTCGGCCTGCCGCCCCTGGGCTAGTGGCGGCCACCGCCGCCTCCACCGTGACCTCCGCCGCCGCCACCCCCGCCCGATTTCCAGTTTCCGCCGCCGCCATGCCAGCCCCCATGTCCGCGCCAGCCCCCATGTCCATACCAGCCACGTCCGTAGCAGCAGCGGCCGCCGTAGTAGAGCGAACCGCCGTAGTAGGGGCCGTAATAGCCGTAGTAGGGGCCGTAGTAGCCGTACCCACCGCCGTAATAGACATTTGAGGGGTAGTAGCCATACGCCCCGCTGGACACATAGGCATCGCCATACGGATAAGCGACACATCCGCTGAGCCCAATAGCTGCCGCACAGGCCAGGCCCAGGGGGGCACGGCGGCCGAGCCGCTCGATGATCGATGACTTCATGTCGAATACGCGCGCGGCCGATGTTCGATGGAAATCGAGATTGAACCGTGTGCTCGTTGGTTCCAGATACCCATTGGACAGCCTGCGCTCATGCGCATTGCATCCAATCGTGTAACGGTATTTTTCGACAGCGGGTCCGCAGACCCGTCCGGATGGCAGTCGTTGAGGTATTGACTATGACAGGCCGGCATCTCTTGGAAGATGCCGGCCTAGGCCCGACCGAACAGCGTGTTAGCGCAAACGCCGCGGCAAGCCGCTTTCGGTCTGCTCGCGCATCTGTTCAATCTGGCGACGCAGTTTGTCGAGCTTCGCCTGTTCGGCACGACGCTGGCTGTCAAGCTCCACCGCCTGTTGCGTGACATCCTGCTGACGCGCGACGACTTCGGCTTGCTGTGTGCGCTGGTTGTCGAGGTCGGCCTGGAGGGAAGACGCACGCTTCTCGCTGAGGGCAATCAGCCTGGCTGTATAGGCCTTCTGCGCCTCGAGCTTGGTGCGTCGGATCTCAACGTCGGCGAGTTGAGCGGTGCGGGAGACAAAGCTGGCATAGATGCCATCAGCACGCGCATCGTTCATCGTCTTGACTACGCGCCAAATATTTTTTTGCTGGAACAAGGCCACGTAGTACGTCATTTCGTTGCCGTCGAACAACAGGCTTGCGCCATAGCTGCCATTGTGGGTCGTCCGCAGTTCCGCGACTCCATTGGTCTGGATCAACTTCTGCAACTCCGCGACGGTACCGCCGGCATCCGGATCTGCTGCACTTGCGCTTGCATCGGGACTCGCAACTGCACCTGGAACTGCACCTGCATCGGCATTCGCAACTGCCCCCGCATCGGCCAGCGACGTCTGCGATGAGACGGTTGCGAGGGGGGCATCCGCGGGCTGCACAGCCTGTGAAGTGCCTGCCGCGTCCGCAGAAGCGGATTGGACGGCCGACGCGACGACGTTGCTGTTCCCATCGGCTGCAACCGTTTGCGCTTCTACCCCGTTTGCTGCGCACAGAGCCGTCAGCGCTATGAGCGCGACGCGCACTCCCGTCAACTTATCGTTCATGTGGGTCTGTCTATAATTATTTTGGGACGCGCCATATTACTTAAATTCGCGCGCTTACGGTTCATCGTCGAACGCTCAATTAATTCATGTCTTCCGCGGAGCGGACTTGATTTCCGATCCGAAACGTTGTTGGCGCCCGTCGCCCCTCAGTTTTGTTTGCCACGGCACGTGTTCCCCCCCATAGATCGGCACGAAACACCGGATCTTTAGTCCAAAGTGCGAGTTTTCTAATGCCTTCGTAAGGTTGCCCAAACAGGACGCATAGAAGCCAAACGCCGTTCCTATCGTAAAATAGAAGTTTCATTGCCGAAAACCCGGCTGTCAACGCTCCGGTTCAAGGGGTGTCCGACCTCGTCCAGACAGATGGTGTTCAAACCAGCATCCGTAACTCCTTGAATTCAATGACTAGAAGCCGCGTGCTTTTTGTATGCTTGGGCAATATCTGCCGCTCCCCGACCGCTGAAGCAATTATGTTGCACAAGATTGCCGAAGCCGGTTTGAACGAGGTCATTGAAGTCGATTCCGCCGGCACGGGTGATTGGCACATCGGCGAAGCTCCCGACGAACGCGCCCGGCAATGCGCCGCACTGCACGGCTATGACCTCGAGCCGCTGCGCGCACGTCAGGTCGAGCCCGCCGATTTCCAGGATTTCGACCTGATTCTTGCGATGGACGAGGCGAATCTGCGTGAGCTGCGTCGACTATGCCCGCCCGAATTCCAAAGCAAGGTTCAGCTACTGATGGAATATGCGCCGCAGCCCGCCGAGCGCGTGGTTCCGGATCCTTACTTCGGCGGCCTCGATGGCTTCGAGCGCGTGCTCGAGGCCTGCGAGCAAGCCTGCACCGGCTTGCTTAGTACACTGCAGCGCGGCAGTTAAAGGCGCAACATGGGGGCGGAGAATACCCGCGGATACCTCGTCGGCACCCGCCCGAGCGTCGGAAAATTAGACCGGGCCGGTAGAGCTTACAACCGAAAAGGTTGACTAAATTCCTAGGGTATTTATACTTGAGGGAAATCGAGATTACGGGTCGCCCACCATCATGAGACTCACCACGAAAGGCCGTTTTGCCGTCACGGCGATGATCGATCTTGCATTGCGCCAGGAGCATGGCCCTGTGACGCTCGCGGGTATCAGCCAGCGCCAGCGGATTTCTCTCTCGTATCTGGAGCAGCTGTTCGGAAAGCTGCGCCGGCACGAGATTGTCGAGAGCGTGCGTGGTCCGGGCGGTGGGTATAACCTCGCGCGGCGCGTTGAGGAAGTGACTGTAGCCGATATCATCATCGCAGTCGACGAACCGATCGATTCGACGCAGTGCGGCGGCAAGGGTACCTGCGACGGCACCAAGGATCTGCACGGTCACTGCATGACGCATGAACTCTGGTCAACGCTGAACCAGAAGATGGTTGAGTACCTCGACTCGGTCTCGCTCAAGGACCTGGTCGACCAGCAGCGGCAGCGTGAAGGGCAGGCCACGACTGTATTGCGCGACAGGCGCACGGGCACGGCGCCCGAGACCGTGAATACGACGCATGCCGTGCCGTTGGGGCCCAATTCGGTTTTCAACATGGCGCGCTCCTGAGTACTGATAGACCCCCACATTCGACGACAGATCGAACGTAGATTCGGAGTATTTTTGATGAACAACGAACTTCCCCATTTGCCCATTTACATGGACTACAGCGCGACGACTCCGGTCGATCCGCGTGTGGTCGACAAGATGATTCCGTATTTGCGCGAGCAGTTCGGCAACCCCGCCTCGCGCAGCCACAGCTATGGCTGGGACGCGGAGCGCGCGGTCGAAGAAGCGCGCGAAAATGTCGCCGCGCTGGTCAATGCCGACCCCCGCGAGATCATCTGGACCTCGGGTGCGACTGAATCGAACAATCTTGCCATCAAGGGTGCCGCGCACTTCTACAAGGGCAAGGGCAAGCACATCGTCACGGTGAAGACCGAGCACAAGGCGGTGCTCGACACCACGCGCGAACTCGAGCGCGAAGGTTTTGAAGTGACCTATCTCGACGTCCAGGAAGATGGTCTGCTCGATCTCGCGAAATTCGAGGCGGCACTGCGCCCGGACACCGTGCTGGCTTCGGTCATGATGGTCAACAACGAGATCGGCGTGGTGCAGGACATTGCGAAGCTCGGCGAGTTGACGCGTGCGAAAGGCATCATTTTCCACGTCGATGCGGCGCAGGCGACCGGCAAGGTCACGATCGACCTTGACAAACTCAAGGTCGACCTGATGTCGTTTTCGGCACACAAGACTTATGGCCCGAAGGGCATCGGCGCCCTGTACGTGCGCCGCAAGCCGCGCGTGCGCATCGAGGCGCAAATCCACGGCGGCGGTCACGAGCGCGGCATGCGTTCGGGCACGCTGGCGCCGCACCAGATCGTTGGCATGGGCGAAGCCTTCCGGATCGCACGTGAAGAGATGGCGACTGAGAACGAGCGGATCCGGATGCTGCGTGACAGGTTGCTGGCCGGCCTCGACCAGATCGAGGAAACCTATGTGAACGGCGACATGGAGCACCGTGTGCCGCACAACCTGAACATCAGCTTTAACTACGTCGAAGGCGAGTCGCTGATCATGGCGGTCAAGGATGTCGCGGTGTCGTCGGGTTCGGCCTGTACGTCGGCGTCGCTGGAGCCGTCTTACGTGCTGCGGGCGTTGGGCCGTAACGACGAGCTCGCGCACAGCTCGATCCGGTTCACGGTCGGTCGCTTCACGACGGAACAGGACGTGGAGTACGTTATCAAGCTGATGAAGGGCAAGATCCAGAAGCTGCGCGAACTGTCGCCGCTGTGGGAAATGTACAAGGATGGGGTCGATATCAGTTCGATCCAATGGGCTGCGCACTGAGTTTGTCGAGCGCCCGCGCCGAACTGTTGGTTCATACTCGCCGCGGACGATCCTAGCCGGTCCAATTGATATAACCGAATTCAGGAGTCTTCAAATGGCATACAGCGACAAAGTACTTGATCACTACGAAAACCCGCGCAACGTCGGTTCCTTCTCGAAGGACGACGATGCGGTCGGCACCGGCATGGTGGGTGCGCCGGCGTGTGGCGACGTGATGAAGCTGCAGATTCGCGTAGGCGCGGACGGTGTGATCGAAGATGCGAAGTTCAAGACGTACGGCTGCGGCTCGGCGATTGCCTCGAGCTCGCTCGTGACGGAATGGGTCAAGGGCAAGACACTCGACGAAGCGCTGTCGATCAGGAATACACAGATCGCCGAGGAGCTCGCGCTGCCGCCGGTCAAGATCCACTGTTCGATCCTGGCGGAAGACGCCATCAAGGCAGCGGTGGCCGACTACAAGGAACGTCACAACGTGGCGGCCAAGGCCGACGCGGCGTAATACGGGTATCGGGTTTGACTATGTCGATCACATTGACTGAAAAGGCTGCGAAGCACGTCCAGAAATTCCTCACCCGCCGCGGCAAGGGCTTGGGATTGCGACTCGGCGTACGCACGACGGGTTGCTCGGGGCTCGCGTACAAGCTCGAATATGTCGACGAGCTGGACTCGCACGACGAGGTGTTCGAGAGTTTCGGGGTGAAAGTCATCGTCGACCCGAAAAGCCTCGCCTATATCGACGGTACGGAGCTCGACTTTGCGCGTGAAGGATTGAACGAGGGTTTCAAGTTCAACAACCCGAACGTCAAGGACGAGTGCGGTTGCGGCGAGTCGTTCCGCGTCTGATTTCGACGCGCTCGCCAGGGAAGGCGGCTGCTGCCGCCTTTTTGTTTGGGCGTTTGAATTTAGCTGTTTGAAGAATCTCCATCATGTTGCCAGCTGATCATTTCGACCTGTTTCAACTGCCTCAGCGCTTTGCGGTCGATGCGCGCGCACTGGACGATGCGTACCGCGCCGTGCAGGCCCAGGTGCACCCCGATCGCTTCGCGGCGGCGGGCGAGGCGCAAAAGCGTGTGGCAATGCAATGGGCAAGCCAGGCGAACGACGCCTATCAGACACTCAAGCAGCCGCTCAAGCGCGCGATCTACTTGCTGCATTTGCGCGGCATCGATGTCCAGGCGGAAAACAATACGGCGATGGAGCCCGCCTTCCTCATGCAGCAGATGGAGTGGCGCGAGCGTATCGAGGATGCCGCCGGTTCGCGCAACCTGTCCGAACTCGAAGCGCTCGGCCGCGAGTTGCGCGACGATGCGCGAGTGCGCTTCGACAAGCTTGCTGCCTTGCTGGACAGCCGTGCCGACCAGGGTGCGGCCGAAGCGGTACGGCAATTGATGTTCATCGAGCGCGTGTCGGAAGACGTGAACACGCAGATTGAGCGCCTCGATCACTAGACCCCATTACTATGGCTTTACTGCAAATTTCAGAACCGGGGATGGCCCCGGCGCCCCACCAGCGTCGGCTTGCTGTCGGGATCGATCTCGGCACGACGAACTCGCTGGTCGCCTCGGTGCGCAACAGCATCCCGGAGGCCTTGCCCGATGAGGATGGCGCAGTATTGCTGCCGTCGGTCGTGCGTTATCTGCCCAAGGGGGGCCGCAAGATCGGCGCGACGGCGAAGGCCGACGCCGCGAGCGACCCGAGGAACACCATTGTCTCGGTCAAGCGCTTCATGGGGCGCGGCAAGACCGAGGTCGAAGGCGCCGCGAACGCGCCTTATGATTTTGTCGATGCGCCGGGCATGGTCCAGATCTCGACCGTCGACGGCGTCAAGAGCCCGGTCGAAGTCTCGGCCGAAATTCTGGCGACGCTGCGTCAGCGCGCCGAAGACACGCTGGGCGACGATCTGGTCGGCGCCGTGATCACGGTTCCCGCGTATTTCGATGAAGCGCAGCGGCAGGCGACCAAGGACGCGGCCAAGCTTGCCGGCCTCAACGTGCTGCGGCTGCTCAACGAACCGACCGCGGCGGCGATCGCCTACGGGCTCGACAGCGGCGCCGAAGGTGTCTATGTCGTGTATGACCTCGGTGGCGGAACGTTCGACGTCTCGATCCTGCGTCTCACGCGGGGTGTTTTCGAGGTGCTCGCCACCGGCGGCGACTCGGCACTCGGCGGCGACGACTTCGATCAGGCGCTCTACACGCATCTGCTCGCGACGACCGGTGCCTGCGGCCTGACGCCCGAAGACGTGCGGCTCGTGCTCGATCATGTGCGCGTGCTCAAGGAAAGTCTTTCAACGAACGATCAGGCCGCGCTCGACGTGACCCTCGCGAATGGCGAACGCCTCCAGGCGACGGTCACCGAATCGGATTTTGCCAAGCTCAGCGTGCCACTGGTGCAACGCACCCTGACGCAGACGCGCCGGGCACTGCGCGATGCCAAGCTGGCGGCCGACGAGGTCCAGGGTGTCGTGCTGGTGGGCGGGGCGACGCGGATGCGGCAGATCCGCCGCGAGGTCGAGGTTCTGTTCGGTCGGCCCCCTTATCTCGATATCGATCCAGACCAGGTGGTCGCCCTCGGTGCCGCGATCCAGGCGGATCTGCTCGCCGGCAATCGTCGCGGCGAGGACGATGACGACTGGCTGCTTCTCGACGTCATTCCGCTTTCGCTCGGTGTCGAAACGATGGGCGGCCTGGTCGAGAAGATTATTCCGCGCAATTCGACGATCCCGGTTGCGCGCGCACAGGAGTTCACGACGTTCAAGGACGGCCAGTCGGCGATCGCGATTCATGTGCTGCAGGGCGAGCGCGAACTCGCAAGCGATTGCCGTTCGCTCGCGCGCTTCGAACTGCGCGGCATTCCGCCGATGGTCGCCGGCGCCGCCCGAATTCGCGTGACCTATCAGGTCGATGCGGACGGGTTGCTCTCGGTGTCGGCACGTGAGATGCATTCGGGTGTCGAGGCTTCGATTGTCGTGAAGCCCTCATACGGACTGGCCGACGACGAAGTGGCGAAGATGCTCGAAGCGGGCTTCGCGTCCGCGGCGACCGATATGAAGGCGCGTGCGCTGCGCGAGGAACAGGTCGAGGCCGACCGTATCCTCGAGGCCACCGATGCGGCGCTGGCCGTTGACGGCGAGTTGCTCGACGAGACCGAACGCGCGGACATCGATAGAATCATTGGAGGACTGAGGACCGTGCGAGCCTCGGCGGCGGCCGAGGCGGACACGATCAAGCAGCGCATCGAGGCGCTCGCGCAGGCGACCGACGAATTCGCCGCGCGCCGGATGGACAAGGGCATTCGCAAGGCCCTCACTGGCAAGAAACTCAGTGAACTGTAACGTGCGGCCTGGCGACCATCGGGCCGCCGGCCGCACCGATCGGCGCAACGGTCTGAGTCACGAATGGATGCGAGCGCTTCAGATGCCCGCCCCGGACGGACTGCGGTACGCGCAGCGCCCTTAACGAACTCCGCACACAGGCCTTGGGCCCGCTATGCGCTTAACCGATTGACTCGAATATGCCTCAACTCGTAGTGTTACCTCATGGTGAGCTGTGCCCGGACGGTGCGGTGATCGATGCCGAAGCCGGCAAGAGCGTGTGTGACGTGCTACTCGACCATGGCATCGAAATCGAGCATGCCTGCGAGAAATCTTGTGCGTGCACGACCTGTCATGTGATCGTGCGCGAAGGTTTCGATGAACTCGCCGACGCGAGCGACAACGAGGAAGACCTGCTCGACAAGGCCTGGGGCCTCGAGCCGACTTCGCGGCTCTCATGCCAGGCACGCATGCCGGTCAATGGCGAGTTTGTCGTCGAGATTCCGCGCTATACGATCAATCACGCCAAAGAGAACCATTGAGGAAGACGCGATGAAATGGACCGATGTGCAGGATATTGCAATGGCGCTGACCGAGGCGCATCCCGATATTGATCCGCAGTATGTCCGTTTCACGGACCTGCATCGTTGGGTGATCGAGTTGCCCGGCTTTGACGATGCGCACGATCGCTCGAACGAAAAGATCCTCGAGGCGATCCAGGCCGCCTGGATCGAGGATTCGGATTACTGATCGCTGCAAGCGATCGACCTTCACCCCGATCCTCCTTCGGAACGATCATCCGCCGACCAGCATGCCGTTCTGAACCCTCACACGATCGCCGTTACGAAACGGCAGCGGCTCCGATAGGTGAAGTAGTGCGTGCGGCCGTCCTCGGTGTGCACGTACACGCGATATTGCGTGCTGCTGCGGACCTTCTTCTCGACCTCGTCACCTGCGAGGCCGTCGCCGCCGACGACGCCGAGTACCGTCATCGCCGTGCGGCCCCCCCCGCCTCCAAACTGATTGCCGACCACACCGCCGGCGACGGCTCCCCCGACAGCACCGATTCCGGTGCCATGGCCTTCGACTTTGATTTGTTCAATCGACGCTATCGTGCCGCATGAGGCGCAATAGCTTCGTTGCGGCTACGACTCGCCAGGAGATGGCGGCTGGACAAGCGTGGCGGGGACGACACAGTTGGAGTGGCCCCGACTGAAACGCGGACGGGAGCAGGCGAAGAAGTCTGGAAAAACGAAGGGGTAACTGAAAGCGAAAAGGCAGCTTGCTGGAGGATCGGACAATCGGCCGGGGTATCTCGTCGAGGCGCGAAGCGCCTCAGGCAGCCCGTTCCTGCAAAGGTGTGTCGTGCGTGGCGGTATCGAGCGTGACGGTATCGAGGCGGTCGCTCAGGTTCGAACGAACCTTGCGCAGCAGCTGCATCAACTGGATGACTTCATCGTCCGACAACCCGGCCAGTGCTTCGTCGCGCACACCGTCGCCGACATGGTGCGCCGCATCAAGCGTTGCGTATGCCTTGGCTGTCAGGCGCAGCTGGTGCGCACGGCGATCGGTTGGATGATCGGTACGTTCGATCCAGCCGCGTTCCGCCATGCGGTCGAGCAGGCGCGCGATGGCGATCGGCGTCACGTCGAGCAGGTCGGCAAGCGTCGCCTGGTTGATCCCGTCGTTATGAGCCAGGTAAGCGAGCACGCGGCACTGGGCGCAGGTGAGGCTCAACACGTGCTTTGCGCGCTGGTCGAAGAGTTTGCCGACCAGACGGCCAACATCAGTCACGAGGAACCCGAATCGTTGTTCGTGTAGTTTCATGCAACTCATTATATGGAGATACTGCACTGCGCCATATAGCGGAAACCCTGAAAGTAAGCTGTAACATTAAATATTTTTTCATGGATGAAGTGCTCCCTTCAAACGTCGGCCTAAGGAGTTGAATGTATAAAGAAAAACGCCGCGATTAGATCGCGGCGCGGGGCTTTCCAAGAGTCGTGCGCGACTCACTCTTCCTTGCGCAGATGCGGAAAAAGAATCACATCGCGGATGCTCGCGCTGTCGGTCAGCAACATCACGAGACGGTCGATGCCGATCCCGCAGCCGCCCGCCGGGGGCATGCCGTACTCGAGTGCGCGGATGTAGTCGGCGTCATAGAACATGGCCTCTTCGTCGCCCGCATCCTTCTGCTCGACCTGCGCCTTGAAACGCGCAGCCTGGTCTTCGGGGTCGTTGAGTTCGGAGAATCCGTTGGCGATCTCGCGGCCCGTGATGAAGAGCTCGAAGCGCTCGGTGATGCCCGGCTGGGTGTCGGAAGCACGAGCGAGTGGCGAAACTTCAATGGGATAGTCGACGATGAAGGTCGGCTCCCACAGTTGCGATTCAGCGGTTTCCTCGAACAGGGCCAGCTGCAGCGCACCGGCGCCGGCGTTCAGGAACGCCGCATCCGCGGTATTCACGCCAAACTTCTTGAGTTCGGACTTCAGGAAGGCGATATCCGCCAGCTGCGCGTCGGTGTACTCGGGTGCGTATTTCTGGATAGCCTGGCAGATCGTGAGCCGATGGAAGGGCTTGTTCAGATCGAGTTCGCGGCCCTGGTACACGATCGATGCACTGCCGCGCGCGTCCGTTGCCGCCTGCCGGATCACGCTTTCGGTGAAGTCCATGATCCAGCGATAGTCGGTGTAGGCCGCGTAGAACTCCATCATCGTGAACTCGGGGTTGTGGCGCGGCGAGACCCCCTCATTGCGGAAATTGCGGTTGATCTCGAAAACGCGCTCGAAGCCGCCGACCACGAGCCGCTTCAGATAGAGCTCCGGCGCGATGCGCAGGTACATCTCCATGTCGAGCGCATTGTGGTGCGTCACAAAGGGCTTGGCCGCGGCACCGCCCGGAATCGGATGCAGCATCGGCGTTTCGACTTCAAGAAAGCCGGCATCCGCCATGAAGCGGCGAATCGATGAGACCGCCTTGGTCCGGGCGATAAAGGTTTCCCGCGTTTCCGGCGTGACGATCAGGTCCACATAGCGCTGGCGATAGCGGGTTTCCTGGTCGGACAGGCCGTGAAACTTGTCGGGCAGGGGACGCAGCGCCTTCGAGAGCAGGCGCAATTCGGTGCAGCGCACCGAGAGCTCACCCTTATTGGTCCGGAACAGCACGCCGCGCGCCGCGACGATATCGCCGAGATCCCATTTCTTGAACGCGTCGTAAGTCGCTTCGCCGACATCCGCCGGCGTGATGAAGAACTGGATCGGGCCCGAACCGTCCTTGACGGTCGCGAAGCTGGCCTTGCCCATCACCCGCTTGAGCATCATCCGGCCGGCCAGCGCGACTTCGAGCGGCGCGGCTTCAAGCGCTTCCTTGTCGGTGTTGGCGTAGGTGGCTTGCAGATCGGCTGCCTGATGTGTCGGCCGGAAGTCGTTCGGATAGGCGTTGCCGTGCGTACGCAGCGCCTGAAGTTTCTCGCGGCGCTCGGCGATGATCTGGTTGTCGTCGTGCGAGGCTTCGGCGGCGGGTGGGGTGTTCTGATCGGTCATGGTGACGGGTGTCGCGGTCGGGGGTCGGGAGACCCGGGCAGTCGGGGTCCGGGGACCCCGTCGTTTGGTGGGCGGAACCGGCTAGACGCCTTGTTTGAGACTGGCACTGATGAAATCGTCGAGATCGCCATCGAGCACCGAGCGCGTGTTGCTGATTTCGACATTGGTCCGCAGGTCCTTGATACGGCTCTGGTCGAGCACGTATGAACGAATCTGGTGGCCCCAGCCTACATCGGTCTTGCTCGATTCGAGTCGGTCCTGCTCGGCCTGGCGCTTACGAATCTCGGCTTCATAGAGCCGCGACTTGAGCATCGCCATCGCCTCGGCCCGGTTCCGGTGCTGCGAGCGATCGTTCTGGCACTGGACCACGATATTGGTCGGCAAGTGAGTGATACGCACCGCCGAATCGGTTTTGTTGATGTGCTGTCCACCGGCGCCCGATGCACGATAGGTATCGATGCGCAGATCAGCCGGGTTGATGTCGACCTCGATCGAATCGTCGATCTCCGGATAAACGAACACGGACGAGAACGAAGTATGGCGGCCGCCCGACGAATCGAACGGCGACTTGCGTACCAGCCGGTGCACACCGGTCTCGCTGCGCAGGAAGCCGTAGGCGTACTCGCCCTCGACCTTGAACGTCGCGCTCTTGATGCCAGCGACTTCACCATCCGACTGTTCGAGGATCTCCGTCTTGAAACCCTTGCGTTCACAGTAGCGCAGGTACTGGCGCAGCAGCATCGCGGCCCAGTCCTGTGCTTCGGTACCGCCCGCGCCGGCCTGGATGTCGACGAACGCGTTGTTCGGGTCGGCCGGGTTGTTGAACATCCGGCGGAACTCCATGTCCGCAACGCGCGCGTCGACACCGCCGACGTCCGCCTCGACGGCCAGCAGCGTATCTTCGTCGTCCTCATCGCGGGCGAGTTCGAACAGGTCGCCCGCGTCGCGCAGATCGCCGTCGAGCGAGCTCAGTGCGTGCACGACGCCCTCGAGCAATTTCTTTTCCTTGCCGAGCGTTTGTGCGCGCTTGGAGTCGTCCCAGATCTTCGGGTCTTCGAGTTCTTTATTGACTTCGTTCAGGCGCGCTTCTTTGACATCGTAGTCAAAGATACCCCCGAAGCTCGGCCGCGCGCTTGCGCAGGCCGGCAAGGGTCGCTTCGAGCGTATTCAGACGTTCGGCTTCCATGTCTTTCAGTTCCGGAGTAGGGTAGCCCCCCTTCCTTTCGGAAAAAGGGGCCCCCTAAGAACTGTACGTGCGAGTTTCCCCGCATACAGCTCAAGTCTACAAACAAGATTCCGCTAGTGCGGAACCGGCTTAGTTACTACAAGTTTACCAACGTGAACCTGTTGGTGGCAGTGTGGATGGAGCAACACGCGGTTGGACAACTGGTCGGACCCACCATGCATCCGGTACACCAGATGGTGGTCGTGCCAACCCGTTTCGTCCGTTAGCTTGCAGCCACAGAGCGCGCACAACCCGCCCTGCGACATGTACAGCGTCACCCACTGCGTGCGGTAGCGCATCGAGTGCTCCATGCGCTGTTGCCGCAGTTGCTCGCCGTACTGCTCCCACAACGGATCAAAGGGATGAAAATCCCCTTTGATCTTGAGGTGTCGCCTGATCGGCATATCGCTGATTTGGTACAGACCAAGTAACCGGCTGCCGCCATCGGGCCACACTACAGGAACACCAAACACCCAATTGCGATTGCCAACAGAGTGGAAATACTTTCTTCGCACCCAATCGGCCTTCTTGTTTGGGTGGCGGCGCTTCGACCACCACCAGAGCCTCTGAAAAACCAGATGCTCCATGCGGCTGTACGCCTGCTTGGCAACTACGCTGCTGTGGTACTGCGCCCAGCCTCGTAGCATCGGATTCAGCAAGCGGATCAGATCCTCCTGCCTTACCGTCTTGTTACCGCTGATTGCCTCCGCCACCTTGCGATAGAACGTCTGCACGTTCTTCTTGCTCGGCTTGATGAGTAGCTTTCCGTGGTACTTCCGGAAATTCCACCCCAAGAAGTCGAAGCCTTGATCGATGTGGGTGATCCGCGTTTTCTCCTCGGAGAGTTGCAGTCCTCGAACAGCAAGGAAGGCTTCCACCCAAGGCCGGACTTCGAGCTCCAGAATCTCTTGCGAGACCCCGGTAATCACGAAATCGTCCGCGTACCGCACCACATGCACCTTCAGCTTCTTGGCCTTCGTGATCCCCAGTTTTGCATCGAGATGCGCAGCCAGTTCTCGTTCCAGCCCATTCAGCGTCACGTTTGCCAGCGTCGGGGAAATGATGCCCCCCTGTGGCGTACCGGCTTCCGTCGCCAGCAACTGACCTTTATAAATCAGGCCAGCCTTCAACCATTTCCGGAGAATCGCCGTGTCCATCGGGACATTGCGCTCCAACCAGTCATGGTTGATGTAGTCGAAGCAACCTTTGATATCCGCTTCCAGCACCCATTGGGCCGAGGCCTGTTTGGACATGGTCACGAAAATCTGAGACATGGCGTCCGCCGTCGAGCGATGACTCCTGAACCCATAAGAGTTCGGGTCGCTCGTTGACTCCGCCACAGGCTCGAGGGCCAGCAGATACAGGGCTTGCATCGCCCGGTCCCGCATGGTCGGAATGCCCAGAGGGCGTTCCTTCCCGTTGGCCTTCGGGATAAAGACTCTCCGTAACGGCAGAGGCTTGTACCCGCGTCGCTTCAACTGGCCGATAGCAAGCCATCGGCTCTCTGGCGAATCCCATAGCTCGCGATCGACTCCCGCCGTTCGCGCACCCTGGTTTTGCGTAACACGTCGTACCGCATACAGCTTCGCGGACAACGTGCGAGTCAGCATCCGTTGTAGGGCTTTCACCCTGCGCCAGTCGCTTTCCCGCGTCGCCTTCGCAATTCGAATCTGCATTCCCCTCACGTTCCGTTCAACCCGGCGCCAATCAACGGCGTACCAGTCGTCCGGCGCGTGGGAGAGCGCAGATCGAGTCTTTCGACTTGATACTTTCATGCTGCTCTCCTACTTGGACAGAATCCCAAGCGGAGACGCATCTTCCCCGTTGGGGCCGATACGCCCCGCGGGGGAAACCAACAATTCTTAACGACGCGAATGCATGCACTCGCGTGTCACCAAGTTACTAAGGGTCAGTCAGCCATCTTGCGACGGTAGACCAGACGGAAGTCTGCCCGCTTTCGCGTGGGGTGATATCGCAACCCCTATCCGAACCATTACAGCCCGGCGTTCGCTTTTTCCGTCCTCCCATACCCGCACAATCAACAGCGTCCCTTACGGTTCGCCTGCCAGCCAAACCCTGCTGGCAATCATACGGGCTTACCACGTTCCCGGCATGTCACACGACTGACTTAGGTTCTGCCTTTCCGCCGGCGGCCATCATGACGACGCATTTCGAGTTTCCAGCGAAATGTCCGACCGCATACCTTTTGGTTGATGCCTAACAGCAGCTTTGGCACCGCAATTCTTACGACGTTTATCAGCAGTTCACTTACATTAACCTTATCAGTCAGCCTAGCTCCTCGACCCCATCGCTGCTAGGAGTCTCCAAACGGGCACCTCACGGCGCACATCTGCCCGAAACGTCCGGGGGCTTCATTGTCAGAAGAGCTTCAAACCCCACCGTTACCAGTGACGCATGTCTTCCTAGGCTACTGCTAGTCGCATAGCAGGTTCCCTAGCCACCTCCCAAAAACGTAGGTGGCTCGAACCATGACACACCGAGCTTTCGCTCGTATCGCTTAGCGAATCCGTTGCATTACGCGCGGGACTTGCATACATCAATCCGCTTGGTCAGCGGAGTTGAAGCCGCTGACTGGGCGGTACCTGATGGTAGTCAGGCAAATACATCGCGGTCTTCGGCATAAACGGCCATGCCGGAGACTCGCCTATGGCGATCCCCGACAATGCCCTACCGGGTCTCGCGTCACTAAAATCAGGTGGGCCAGAGGCACCACCAATGGTCGGCAGAACGCTTGGAGCCGAGACTCCGCGTGGTGCCGACAAGGTCGATGCCCGTAACGTGGGCAGACGGACACGAGCGTGCGTGTCGCACAAAAACGAGAATTATAGACGATGAGGGAGCCCCGGAAGCGTGCGTGGCGCATGCGGGCGTGACGCGAAGTCTTTACCATGGAGCCAGCGGTCGCGATCGTATTCGTGCAATGGACTTCGGTATACTGTATGGATAAACAGTGTGCTTGCTCGTCGACGGGACACCCGGGTGCGGCCGGCCAGGGGATGCACGCGCGGGAACGGTCCCTGCGGCACTGTGCGCACCCTGCAGCACAGATGATCATCAGCTAACTCATAGAGACGGTTGGATAAATTGCCATCGAATACCGATATCCGCATTCGCGGAGCCCGCCAGCACAATCTGAAGAATCTTGATGTCGACCTGCATACGGGCCAACTGACGGTCGTGACCGGGCCCTCGGGATCGGGCAAGTCAAGTCTGGTTTTCGACACGCTGTATGCCGAGGGCCAACGGCGTTACGTCGAGACTTTCAGTGCGTACGCACGCCAGTTTCTCGACCGGATGGACCGTCCGCAGGTCGATCGCGTCGACGGCGTGCCCCCGGCGATCGCGATCGACCAGACCAATCCCGTGCGGAGTTCGCGCTCGACGGTCGGCACGATGACCGAGCTCAACGACCACCTCAAGCTGCTGTTCGCACGGGCGGCGGAATTATTCGATCGCCACAACGCGCAGCCGGTCCGCCATGATTCGCCGGAGACGATCTATGCGGAGTTGTGCGCGCGCACGCGCAAGCTCGATCCGCGGCTCGTGGTCACGTTTCCGGTCGAACTGCCTGACACCACCACGGATGACGAGGTTCAGCAATGGCTGTCCGCGAGCGGCTACACGCGCGTGCAGGCGCAGCGCGAGGTCGTCACGGCGGGGGGGCGGCGCAAGCTGCTCGATGTCGTCGCGGACCGTTTCCGCATCCAGCAGACCGAAAAGGTCCGCGCGCTCGATGCGATCGAAGCGTCGCTCAAGCGCGGTACGGGCCGCGTGAATGTGTATGTGCTCGCCGACGAGGGCGAACCGCAGATCTGGCGTTTCTCGACCGGCCTGCACAACCCCGACAGTGATATCCGCTATGCCGATCCGCAGCCGGCGCTCTTCTCGTTCAATTCGGCCTATGGCGCCTGCGAGACCTGCCGCGGCTTCGGTCGCGTGATCGGTATCGATCTCGGCCTGGTCATTCCCGACGAGCGCAAGACCTTGCGTGGCGGCGCGATCAAGACGATTCAGACGCCGGCCTGGAAGGAGCAGCAGGACGACCTGATGAAGTTCGCCGGGCTCGCGGGCATTCCGCGCGATACGCGATGGATGGAGATGACTCAGGAACAGCGTGACTGGGTGATCAACGGCGCGCCTGACTGGAACGGTGACTGGAATCGCAAGTGGTATGGCGTCAAGCGCTTCTTCGACTACCTGGAGTCGAAGGCGTACAAGATGCATATCCGCGTGCTGCTGTCGAAATACCGCAGCTACACGACCTGTGGCACGTGCGGCGGCGCGCGGCTCAAGACCGAGTCGATGCTGTGGCGTCTGGGCACCCGGTCGGATGCCAACGCGGTGTTGTTGCCTGAACACCGCTTCATGCCCTGCGGCGTCGACTGGACCCGCGAGCAGCTCGAGGCGCTGCCGGGCATGACGGTGCACGACATCATGCTGATGCCGATCGACCGGATCCGTGCGTTCTTCGATCGCCTGAGCCTGCCGAGCACCTTGCTCGACGATGCGCTGAAGCTGCTGCTCGGCGAGGTCCGCACGCGGCTCAGATACCTGTGCGATGTCGGCCTCGGCTACCTGACCCTCGACCGGCAGAGCCGGACCCTGTCCGGCGGAGAAGTACAGCGCATCAACCTGACCACCGCACTGGGGACCTCGCTCGTCAAAACACTGTTCGTGCTAGATGAGCCGAGCATCGGCTTGCATCCGCGCGATATGAACCGGATCGTTGAGGCGATGCACCGACTGCGCGACGCGGGCAATACGCTCGTGGTCGTCGAACACGACCCGGCCGTGATGCTGGCCGCGGACCGGCTGATCGACATGGGGCCGGGGCCCGGCGAGCGCGGTGGTACGATCGTCTACGACGGCACGCCCACGGACATCCGGCAGGCCGATACTCTGACGGGGGCCTATCTCGGCGGCCGCAAGCATGTCGCCGACGCGGCGAACTGGCTGCCGAGGCCGGTCGAAGTCGATACGCTGCGACTCACGCTGACCGGCGCCCGCGAGCACAATCTGCGCAACGTGACCGTCGAGATTCCGCTGCAACGAATGGTCTGCGTAACCGGTGTATCCGGATCGGGCAAATCGACCTTGCTGCAGGACGTGCTCTATCCGGCGCTCGCGCGGCATTTCGGCAAGACGAGCGATACACCCGGTGCGTTCGACGACTTGATCGGTGCCGACGCGCTCAGCGATGTCGTGTTCGTCGACCAGTCTCCGATCGGCAAGACGGCACGCTCGAATCCCGCGAGCTATGTCGGCGCGTTTGACGAAATCCGCAAGCTGTTCGCCAAGGTTCCGCTCGCGCTGCAACGCGGCTATGGACCGGGCGTGTTCAGCTTCAATGCGGGCGACGGCCGCTGCCCGACATGCGGCGGCTCGGGTTTCGAACACGTAGAGATGCAGTTCCTCAGCGACGTCTACCTGCGATGTCCCGATTGCGACGGCCGCCGCTACCGGCCGGAGATTCTCGATGTCCGGATCGAGCGCATGGCGGCCGGCGGCACGCCTCGCGAGCTGAGTGTGGCCGACGTGCTCGACCTCACGGTCAGCGAGGCCACGGCGCTGTTTGCCGACGATGCCGAGGTGCTGCGTGTGCTGCAGCCCATCGTCGACGTGGGCCTTGAATACGTGAAGCTCGGCCAGCCCGTGCCGACCTTGTCGGGCGGTGAGGCGCAGCGGCTCAAGCTCGCGGGCTTTCTCGCGGAAGCGGTCGGGGGGCGTGCGGAGGAACGCGGCGCCAGGAGCGCCGGCAAGGCCGTTGCAAAGAAGGGGGGGCTAGTCAAAGGGCAGGCCAAGGGGCTGACCAAGCCGGGGCGACTCTTCATGTTCGACGAGCCGACCACCGGCCTGCATTTCGACGACATCGCGAAGCTCATGCGCGCGTTCCGCAAGCTGCTCGATGGCGGGCACTCGCTGATTGTCATCGAGCACAATCTCGATGTGATCCGTACCGCCGACTGGCTCATCGACCTGGGTCCGGAAGGCGGCGAGGGCGGTGGCCAGATCCTGTGCGCGGGCACGACCGACGACATCAAGGGCTGTGCCGGCTCGCATACGGGCCAGGCCTTGCTCGACTACGACCGCGCGGTAGTGGCGGGCGAGGTCGGTGACGGCGTACCGTTGCAAAAGGCCTTGCAGGCCGCCGGTGCGCGCCGCGCGCTCGAAGGCGAGGATGTCGTGCGCATCGTCAACGCACGCGAGCACAATCTGAAGGCGCTCGATGTCGATATCCCGCATGGCAAGTTCAATGTCGTCACCGGCGTGTCGGGCTCGGGCAAGTCGACGCTCGCCTTCGATATCCTGTTTCATGAAGGGCAGCGCCGTTATCTCGAATCGTTGAACGCCTATGCGCGTTCGATCGTGCAGCCGGCGGGCCGCCCTGAGGTCGACGCCGTCTACGGGATTCCGCCGACGGTCGCGATCGAGCAGCGCCTCTCGCGCGGCGGCCGCAAGAGTACCGTCGCGACGACCACGGAGGTCTGGCATTTCCTGCGCCTCTTGTATGTGAAGCTCGGCATCCAGCACTGCATTCACGACGGCACGCCGGTGAGCTCGCAAAGTCCGGAGTCGATTGCCGCCCAATTGCTGCGCGACTACAAGGACCAGCATGTCGGCCTGCTCGCGCCGCTGGTCGTCAACCGCAAGGGTGTCTACACCGATCTCGCGAAGTGGGCGAAGGCGCGCGGCAACACCCATTTGCGCGTCGATGGGGAGTTCGTGCCGGTCGATCCCTGGCCCAAGCTCGATCGCTTCAAGGAGCATACGATCGAGTTGCCGGTCGGCGACCTGGTCGTCTCCGCCGATCGCGAAGGCGAACTGCGTGCGCTGCTGGCGCAGACACTCGAGGCCGGCAAGGGGATCATGCATCTGCTTGCCCCGCTTGACCGGCTACCGGCCGCGTTCGGCAATGGGCAGCCGACCGCAGGCATCGGCAAGACCAGGGTGTTCTCGACCAAGCGCGCCTGCCCGGTATGCGGCACGAGCTATCCGGAGCTCGATCCGCGTATGTTCTCGTACAACAGCAAGCATGGCTGGTGCACGAGTTGTGTCGGCACGGGCCTCGCGTTGACGCGTGAGCAACGTGAGGTCTATGACGACACGGTCATGTCGGAGGATGGGCGAGGGCGCGAGCAGACCATTCCGTCCGATGAACAGGAGGCCGAAGGTGTCGGCGACGAGCCGTGCCCGGACTGCGAAGGCACACGGCTCAACCCGGTTGCGCGCGCGGTGACGTTCGACGAGCAATCGATCGCCGCAGTCGCGCAATGGACCGTCGGCGACACGCGGCTGTGGATCGAACAGCTCGAACTCGGCGGCCGCGATGCCGAAATCGCACGCGACGTCGTCAGCGAGATTCGCGGCCGGCTCGAGTTTCTCGAGGAGGTCGGCCTCGGCTACCTGACCCTCGACCGCGCGGCGCCGAGCCTCTCGGGCGGCGAGGCCCAGCGGATACGTCTTGCCGCGCAACTCGGCAGCAATCTGCAGGGCGTGTGTTACGTCCTCGACGAGCCGACCATTGGCCTGCATCCGCGCGACAACCAGATTCTCCTGAACGCATTGCGCAAGCTCGGAGACAAGGGCAATACGCTGGTCGTCGTCGAACACGACGAGGACACGATACGGCGCGCCGATCACATCATCGACATCGGCCCGGGCGCGGGCAAGCGCGGCGGCAATTTGGTCGCGCAAGGTACCGTCGCCGATCTCGCGGCGCAAGCCGATTCGCTGACCGGGCAGTTTCTCGCGCGGCCGGTCCTGCATCCTCTCCAGCCGCGCCGCACAGTGACGCCCGCGACCGGGCGCGGTGCCGCGACGCCCGAACATTGGCTGACCGTGCACAAGGGGACGCTGCACAATTTGCAGAACGTCACGGCAAAGCTCCCCTTGTCGAGGCTCGTGGCGATCACCGGCGTCAGCGGCTCGGGCAAGTCGACGCTCGCGCGCGACGTGCTGATGACGAATCTGCTCGACGCGGTCGGCCGTTCGGTCTTGTCGTCGCCGGCCACGCGGCGCGCGCGCAATGCGGCCCAGGCGGCGGAGCCGAAGTCGGCGCGCCGTTCGTCGAGTGTGCTGGCGCGTTCGGCACCGCGCGTGAAATTCGAAGTCAGCCATCAATGGCACGGCTGCGAATCGATCAGTGGATTCGAGGCGATCGACCGTGTGCTCGAGGTCGACCAGACCCCGATCGGCAAGACACCGCGTTCCTGCCCGGCGACCTATATCGGCGTGTGGGACACGATTCGCAAGATGTTTTCCGAGACGCTCGAAGCAAAGGCACGGGGCTATACCGCCTCGCGTTTTTCGTTCAATACCGGCGAGGGCCGCTGTCCGGTCTGCGAAGGTCAGGGCGTGCGCACCATCGGCATGAGCTTCCTGCCCGACGTCAAAGTGCCTTGCGATGTCTGCCACGGCCAGCGTTTCAACCCCGAGACGCTTGCGGTCACGTGGCGAGGCAAGAATATCGGCGAAGTACTGACAATGGAAATCGACGAAGCGGTCGAGTTCTTTGGTGCGGTCACGCAAATCTCGCATCCCTTGCAGTTGATGAAGGATGTGGGGCTCGGCTATCTGACGCTCGGTCAGCCTTCACCGACCTTGTCGGGCGGCGAAGCGCAACGGATCAAGCTGGTGTCGGAGTTGTCCAAGGTGCGCGACGATGTCGCGCGTCGCGGGCAGAAGGCGCCCCATACCTTCTACGTGCTCGACGAGCCGACAGTCGGTTTGCATATGGCCGACGTCGCCAGGCTGATCCGTGTGCTTCACCGCCTCGTCGATGGCGGCCATAGCGTCCTTGTGATCGAGCACGATCTCGATGTGATCGCCGAGGCGGACTGGATCATCGATCTCGGGCCGGAGGGGGGCGTGCGGGGGGGCTCGATCGTCGCGGCGACCACGCCCGAGCAGCTGGTCGAGCTGCCCGCAAGCCACACGGGTGTTGCGCTCGGGCCGGTGCTTGCGCGTGGTGCTCCGGCGTTGCTCGATCCCTTGGGTGCGGAATTGCCCGAGGCCATCGACTGAGAGAGTGCGTTGGGCGGCGGCAGACGACGGTCTGCCGCCCGCTTCCCCTTGCCCTTGCCGTGCGGCGCGTTTCGCGCGTGCGAGCATGCAGTCGACGCTTTCACAAATCGATCGGCTTGCGCGGCGATGCTTTTCGGAGATCGTCTCGGGCTTCATACTGAGCGGAAGATTCGGTAGCACGAACGATGACGTCGGAGACGAGCACAGGAGGCGCGAAAATTCCTACTCCTGCTGAGCAGGAGCAAGGGGACTTCATCGGACGCTGAATCTCAAAGTGTATTGGTAACCAATACAGATCAAAAATGAGAGCAGCATGTGGCGGCCGGTTTGCTATAGGTTGATTCCTGGCAGAGATCCGGCGCCGCGTGACGATACAGGTCCCCCCAATATGACGAATATCGTTAGAGGCTTTGGCACGGCCCTCGCCGTACGTGTGCAGTCTTTCTGCAAAAGCACGCTGCCCGCGCCGCAAAAATGCAACCCAGTGCTTCTCGCCGCTCGCCGATTCCGGAGCGACTCGTGTTTCCTGCACGGACCGGGCGGTTCGCATGGACCGGCTTGGGCGAACGGTTCCTTGTCCGACTCCGCGATGCGCGGCTTCCCGTTTGCATCCCAGGGTTTGGACGTGCTGCACTGTCACGCTGACGCGAGACTGGCGAAAGGGGCCGACGCCGAAGCGGCGGTCCAGGCAGCGTTCGAAACCTTGGGCCCGGAACGGATCACACGTTCGACACCTGATTTGCCGGCGTGTCTGGCCGAACTGCCCGCCTTGCCGCTATGCAATGAACAGGGACAGCTCAGGGCGCTGCCGATGGCCGCGGTGCTCCGGCAATTGAGTTCGGTGATGCAGGCGCGCGACACAGATCTGGCGCGCCTGTCTGACAGAACAGCGGGGCCGATTCGCTGCGAGCGGCAAATGTTCGCGATGCCGGGGTGGCTGCGCAAGGCATCGAACTTTGACCAGGTACGGCTACGCAAGGAACGCACGAAGGTGCGCGAAGCGGCGCAGGAGTTGAACTGCTGGGCGCAATGCCTTGCCGATTCAGGAGACGTCTCAGTGAGCCTTGCCGATGCCAGTGAACTCTCGAAGTCGCTCGACGCACTCATGCGTCGCGTATGGCGTTCGGATTCGCGTATCGAGGAAGCACTCAGGCGTCTGCAGGTTCAGGTCGAAGGCAGTGTGGCGACGCAATACAGAACCTCCGTCGAGGACCTGCTCTATCGGAAATACGCGCCTTACCGGCATCCGGGTGCACGGTCGGAGTGGCGGCTGGACGCGGGTGTCGGCGCAGCGGCCGGCACGGCCGCGGGCGTCGACAGCTTGTCCGTCGGCGCAACGGCTGGCGCGACGTTCGGCGTGAGCCGCGTGCGTGCGCTGGGTAATGACGATGAAGGGTTCGTACAGGAAAGTTGCGGGGTCACTCGCAGCGTCGCTGCCCACGTCGCGACCTCGCTAAGCGGTGCGGCCAAGGCACTCCTCTCCGCCAAGGCATTGACGCAAAAAACGGTCTATGTCGAATATGACGGGATTCGGCATCTCGTCGAGTCGCCGGACAGCCGGGTTCAGCGGGCGCGCTTCAGGGAGATTGGGAAACTGTTCAGGCATGCGCCATTCAAGGTCAGGTCGCTGGGCGATCTCACGAGACGGCAGAATGACGCCGCCTTCCAGGAAGCGTCTCTTGCAAGGGCGACCGGCGGCATCGAACTGCCGACAGAGGACGACGCGAAGGCCATCCATCGTGTCCACACGGGCCTTCGTGCCCCAGTGCAGAAACCGCCGGCCGTCGGCGTGGCGAGGCGCATCGCCGTGCAGGGCGATGCCGCGGCCTCGATCGGCTTGCCTGCCGGGTTCGGTGCGCAAGCCGCGCTGTCGGGCGGGGTTGCGTCGACCCGTGTCCGGCACGATGTGTTGCAGCCTTTCTGGAACGCGATCGGCGGCGACCGCCCGTCGTTTCGTCTTCTCGACGCAGACGAACTCGATGATCCGGCGCGTTCCGATTCGCTCGACATGCAAAAGAGGCGGCAGGCGATCCTCCAAGGAGCGCTCGGGCTCGCACCGGCGTTGGCACGGCTCGGCTTTCCCGAAGCTTTGCCGCCCGGACCGACGAAGGCGCTTGTGCGCAAGGGTTTCGCGCTCAGTGTCATATCCGATCGCAGCCATCTGCATCGGATTCTGCAGAGAATGGAAGACCAGTTCGACCTTTACTGCCTGGCCGGTCGCGAGGTCGCGAGCGGCAAGCGCGAGGCAGCCGCCCTGATGCGCGATTTCGAACGTATATGGAACGTCAAGGGCCGGATGCGCGAGACGGCCTACGTCCAGAAAGTCTGCCTCGCGCACAATGCGATCGCACTCCGGCTCAGGCAGCTTGCAGTCGAGCAGCGTGCACGCGGCGACAGCCATGCCGCCGCGCGATGGCATGCGGACTGGACGCGGCTCGACGCGTTCTGGAACAAACTGCGCACCCCCGATCTGCCGCACCGGCAGGTCAGGCTTCTGCCGCACATCGCTTTCAGGGACATTCTGTGTCCCAGTTCAACTGAACGTCATGTTGGCCTGTCGTTCAGTGCGTCCGGCAGCTGGAGCCTGGCGGGCAGCACTACGGGACTCGGTGTGGCAGCAAACGTATCCGTCAGCGCGTCGTTCCGGCAAGTGCGTCACCCGAACTACTTGCGCGAAGGCGACTACATCGATCTCAAGTTCGATTTCGGCGGCTCGGGAGTCGTCGCGGCTCAATACGGTGCCGTGCTGCAGGCATTGAACGGTTTGTCGAGCCGCCTGGCCTTGCCGCCCGAGTTGCTCGAGCATGCATTCCTGCTGACCGGGACGACGCCCTTGATCGCCGCCTCTGTCGAGGGCGGCGTTCAATTGATGCTGCGTTTGTTTCGGCCGGCTTTCCGCACCGATCCCGATGCGGCCTATCGTTTGCAGTTTGCGCGTGTGCTGGGCACGCAGGGCGGGGGATGCTCAATTGGAAAGGTCACGGTGCCGATTGGCCCGGCATCCGCTTCGGTCGAGGCGGGCGGCCGGGTCCGTCATACCCGGTTGCTCGATGAATGGCTTGGCGAGGATACGCTGACCTATGTGATGTTACGGTACAACCGCATGCGGATCCGGGCGCCGTTCGACGATGAGGGGGAGTGGTCGGACTTTGTCGTGCGCCACCGGAAGGCTTTCGAGAAAATGTTCGCACGCCTCGGTGACGTCGACAGCGCGGTGTGCAAGGAAGCGCAATTCATGATGGACCAATTGGCTCTCGGCGCCCGAAAAGCCGACCGGCCGGCGGCGCTTGCCGAGCGTGACCGCTTCGGCGAGGCGATGCGCCGCTATCGGTCGAGCCGCTCCGGACTCGACTTCTACAACGCGAGAGTCTGCTTTGAACAGATGCTCGCGCGCCAGCTCACCCGTTGGCAAGAGGTGAGGGTCGCGGCGCGCAGGCACTGGGAACTTGATGATCGGATTCGCTTCGTTTCGTGAGCACGTCCTGAATCTCGATGCGAGCGGAACGGATGCGCTAGCCCCCAAACCCATTTGGGCAGCTACTAGTGCGACTTGGGCTCCGACTCCGACTTCACCCCCCGCTCCGGCTGATGCCCATGCTCATGCGCGAACGGGAGCGGGATGCCGGTTTCCGGTTCCGCACGATGAATCACGGCCGTCGGCCAGGGATTTGTTCCGTGCCGGAGCCAGACGAGCAGCGCCTGCCAGAAGTCGTCCCGATGGCGCGCGTGAAACAGACCGAAGTGGCCGATCGAGGCGTGGCCGAGATCGACGGGCTTCAAGACCACGATCGATCGCTCGGAGGATCGATAGTAGTCAAGTGTCCGGCGAAGTGCCGATGGTGTCGCAAAGTCGTCATCAGTCGTCGCGACCGCGAGAATCGGAGCACGTACCGCGGCGAATCGTGCGAGCAAGGCGGCGCGCTCGTGGCTCGGGTAATGGGTTTCCATTGCCGCCTTCCGGAAACTCCATTCGGCAGCGACGCCGGCGGGCAGGTCTTCCAGCCAGCCGAGCCGTCGTCCCGGAAAATAGCCACTTGCCCAGGTCAGCAAGGGCATCACGACATGCCATTTGAGAATGAGCTGCGTGCGCTTGGCCGGTGCGTAGTCTCTGTAGTACGCATATTGCGCGCCGACCGTCAGCATCCGGTCGATTTCCGGCGCGGCGGCTGCGAAGCCGGGCAGGAAACCGCCGATGCTATGGCCGATGACGAGCAGCGGGTGCGCGGCATCGCGCTTGCGCGCCCATCGTATGACGGCGTCGAAATCGTATTCTCCCCAGTCGCGCCATCGAATGCCGCTGCCTTTTAGTCGCGCTGGCCTTGAAGCGCCGATGCCGCGATAGTCGTAGGTGATGACCGTGAAGCCGTGCTCGACGAGGAAGCGCGCGAGGTGATGGTAGTAGCGGGCGAGCACACCGGTCGCGGGATTGATGATGACGGTGCTGAGTGCTTGCGCATCGCGCTGCGTCCAGAGATGACCGTGCACGACATAACCGTCCTGGCACTCGATCGCGATCTCGGTCGATGAGAGAGCGGACGGCGTAGACGGAGACGGGGGCAGGCGCGGTTCGATCATGTGTCGCATGTGCTGAGGGCTTGCCACGGCGGAACGCCATGACAGCGAGGCCGCTGCGTGCCCCGGGAACTAGACCGTGACCGCGCGCCGATTGGACAGATACACATTATCCGCCGCGAAGCGTTCGCCGCTTTTGACTGCGCCTAGCCAGTCGGCCGTGCTGACGACGGCCGCAAAGCCCGTGTGCATGACAACCGTGAACACCCGGTGAATTTCTTCGGCTGTGGCTGAACCCAGCGCATTCGAATAGGGCAGGGAGCCGGCCGCATCGTGCAGGAGTTCGACGCTCCAGCCTTCGTGAGATGCTTGCCGCGCCGTGGAGTCGTCGCAGTTATGGGTCATGTAGCCGACGATGGACAGCGTATCGATCTCCCGATCGCGCAGCCACTGGCCAAGGCCCGTGCCAGTCAATGCGCTGGCCTTCGACTTTTCGATCTCGTGATCGCAATGACGGTCGGCGACCAGCGGGTGCAATTCAGCGCCATTGCTTCCACGCGCAAAAACCGGCGACGTCTCGGGCGCCATATGCCGCACGACGACGATCGGAATACCGGCATCGCGTGCCGCATCCATGGCTTTGCCGATATTGGCAAGCGATGTCTGGACATCGGGGTACTCGATGCGGAGATTGCCCGTGACGTACTCGTTCTGGACGTCGATGACAATGAGGGCACGTTTTGCTGGCTGGGGCATGTGAGGGTTCCTCGGTGGGTGATCTGACAGATTATCCACTCGACGTGCCATATGGGGCACTTCCGCGGATCGCCACGATGGTCTCAGCGACTGACCGAAGCCACGCGATCGTCCAGCCGGTCATCGACGATGCCGGCGGGTTCGAGGTGCGCGGTCACGTCCGCGGCCGGGAACAGATCTTTGACGGCGCATTCGGCCAAATCGCCGATAGCATGCCCTTCATCGACCGACAAATGGCCGTCGACCTCGACATGAAACTCCACGAACACGCGGTCGCCTCCATCCCGGGTACGAATGTCGTGGATGCCCGCCACCCCTTGACAGGCGAGCACCGCCATCCTGATCTTTTCCCGCTCGGGAACGTCGAGTTCACGATCCAGCAATTGCACCAGTGCATGCTGCGCCATGCCCCGCGCATTCCAGAGCATGTAGCAGGCGATGGCCAGGGCGCCGATCGCATCGGAGCGTGTCCAGCCGAAGAAGCGATCGAGCACCAGCGCGATGAGCACAGCGATATTGACGGCCACATCCGTCACGTAGTGCGCTCGATCGGCCGCGATCGCGGTGGACCCTGTTCGCTTCACGACATAGGTCTGCATCGACACCAGGGAGATCGCGGCTGCCGTGCTTCCGATGATGACCCAGATGCCAAAGCCGAGCGCTTTCAACGGTTCGGGCGTGATCAGCCGCTGCATCGATTCGACGCCGAGGGCCACTGCCGCTCCCGCCAGCAGCAGCGCCTGGATGAGCGCGGCCACCGCTTCGGCCTTTCCATGCCCGTAGCGATGCCCGCTATCGGCAGGCCGTTCCGCGTACCGTACGCCCGCGAATGTGACCAGCGACGCGAGGACGTCGACCAGGCCATCCGCAGCGGAGGTCAGCAAGGAAATGGAGCCTGTTTCAAGCCATGCCCAACACTTCACACCGACCAGCAGGAAAGCGACGCACACCGCCATCGTCGCCGCCACGCGGCGCAATTTTTTGTTTGTCAAATTTTCAGTCATTCAATAAAACCAAAAGGCAGGTCCAAGCCTCGAAGCCAAATTATAGTTATTGCCACAAACTCGTGGAACCCTCGAGCACGATCGGAGCCGCGTCGAACACGGGACCGGCTCGGCTTACCGGCTGTTTACACCCGGGTCTTCATCTTCTGAATGCCCTCCCACAGGCCGTTCAAATAGACCGCACCGAGAGCACGGTCATAGAGCCCATAGCCCGGCTTGCCTGTTTCGCCCCAGATCATGCGACCGTGGTCCGGGCGCACATAGCCTGTGTACCCCGCATCGCTGTAGGCCTGCATGATGGCAGCCATATCGAGGGAACCATCGGCCGAGCGATGCGCGGTTTCGTAGAAGTCACCGGCTTCGTTCACCTTGATGTTACGCATATGGGCGAAGTAAATGCGGTCTCGCGTGGCAAATTCACGCACCAGATCCGCGACATCGTTCCCTGTGTCGGCACCTAGCGAACCGGAACACAAGGTCAGGCCGTTCGCGGGTGTGTTCACAATCGACAACACCCGGTTGAGATCGGAGCGGTTCTTGACGATACGTGGCAATCCGAAGATCGGGCGCGGCGGATCGTCGGGGTGAATCGCCATCTTGATTCCCACTTCTTCAGCGACGGGAATGACCCTCTTCAGAAAGTATTCGAGATTGGCCCATAAGCCTTCCTCATCGAGCGAAGCATATTCCTCGAGGAGCGCCTTGAGTTGCTCGGGCTGATAACTGGTATCCCAACCCGGCAACTGGATGCCTTTGCCCGGATCGATCCGGTTCACCGTCTCGACATCGAATTCGAGCGTGTATGAACCGTCGGGCAGGACTTTGCGCAAGGCGGTTCGCGTCCAGTCGAAGACCGGCATGAAGTTGTAGCACACCACCTTGAGGCCGGTGGCCGCGAGATTGCGCAGGGTCTGCGTGTAGTTCTCGATCAAGGCATCGCGCGTTGGTTTGCCAAGCTTGATGTCTTCGTGAACCGGCACGCTTTCGATGACCTCGAATGCCAATTCGTGAGCTTGAATCTTGTCGCGCAGCTCGACGATCTTCGCAAGCGGCCAGACCTCGCCGACCGCGACGTCGTATACCGCCGACACGATTCCTGTCATGCCCGGGATCTGACGGATGCTGGCGAGCGTGACGGGATCCGCGTCGCCAAACCACCGGAATGTCATCTTCATATTGAAGTCCTCTGGGAACCATTCCAAGGCAGGGCCGGGGCGCGCCTCGACCTTTAGGTTTGCCGGTCGTAAGGTGTGTTGGCCGCTAGCGGAAGTATAGCGGCCCGGCCGGGGGGCAGGCCCACCGGGCGGCCGACGCGTGAATGACCCTGGTTTTCCGCTGGTCTCATCAACGAATCTATGCCTGTTGCGCGGGTAAACCCTAGAAATTTTACCCTTTATCTAGCTATTGAATGACTATTGTTGATGAAATACATTCATCGGGATACGCCTTCCTTCAGGTCGCCCAGGCAGTCGAAGGCGTCGTGGACCGACGGGAAAGGTCCACGAAAAACAGTGACCATCGGGTGTGGAGAGCACGACCACGATCGAACACGGTCCTGCATATGCCTATTGCGCTACTTGTTTCGCGTTGGCCTTATGTTGAATCACTCGGCAGCGTTCTAGTAGCGACTCAAATGACTCGACGTCGTCGAGGAACAGGCCGTCGTCGACCATGTGTCGGTAGTCTGCTGCCAACTTGGTCAGCGCCCCGCGATCGGGGACAAGTTGAAGGTCCCCGCTGACCGCGGCGTGGTAGTCGATGACCTCACCTTCGGTGTCTTTCTCGCTGAAAAACACGCTCTTGTGATCGGCTACTGCTCGGCCAATTGCCGTATCCGCGATAGCTGCGTCAGCGAAGCCCGCATTGTCCAAACGCGTTACGTCATGCCAGTGACGCGCGAAGCGCTCACCACCCCGAAATTCGCCCTGGGCACAATAGACGTGAATCGCGGTGGCCTTCTCCCAGAAAGTCCGTTCGGCGCGCATGACTTGTGGTTTCGCAGTCGGAAATTCGATTCCCTTTAAGAACGCGGCACTATCGCAATGGATGGTACGTGCGTCGCAGGGCTCGCCAGTCGAGCGGGCGCCAAATTCCAACATGACCGTGGGGGAGACGTATCCAGTGCCACTTGCCGGCGGGGAGTAGTCAATGAACACCTTGTCGTTCTCACCTCGCACGTTTGCCGGTAGCTTGCCTTGCTCAAGCTCAAGTTTCAGGCGTGGCGTGATCTCGGTAGTAACCCAGTCGCAGAGGCGTGCACGAATTTCCTTACTCCATTTCTTTTCCTGGCTCTTGCTAGCCGGTAGCGGAACTACTGCATCCCCTATCAGATCACTTGCGATAGCGCGAATGTCGTAGGTCAGGTCCACGTCTTCGGAAAAGCGACGGATGACGCCGTAGGCCTTGGACAAGGACGTGCCGCCTTTAAATACCAGATGCTTGGCGTAGGGGCCAGCAAAGAGATGCCGAAGCGACCACACCACCCAGATGTCTTTTTCCAATAGATGTGGCAACCGTCCGGATGCATCGGCTGCCGTATTGAGCGCATCCAAACGCTCCTCTGCGGAAAGCTGAAAGAACTCAACCATGGGTCACCAAAGCGCTGATTTCCTGAGCCATCCAAGTTGGCAGCCGTGCGCGAGCCCCCAAGACTTCTTTCAGTTCGGTGAGTGATAGCTTGGCGCGCAGTTTCCGGATTGCTTCACCGGCTTTTTCGGGACCTAGCCATGCCAACGCTCGGACCACCTCGCCGGCAATCTGATGAGGAAAGATCAATTGCCAGATCGGCGCATGCCGGAATTCGACAGATTGTGCCCCCAGTTTCAAGCGGCGGCTCGGGCCGGACGTGAGATAGACCGCCCGCATGGGCACTTGCGTGGTTAGACCGAGCGCATTAGCGGCTGCGGCGCCGTGCGACACGATCGTTTCGCCACGATGAGTTGCGAGCCCTTCGACCATTTTGGCGGCAGACGGCGCGCGAGTGCCAAAGCGACTTGCGACGGGCAGGACATAGATGCCGCGGTCCGCCCGGATTAGTGCGCCGCGCTGTGCGAGACGGGATAGCGCCTGGTCTACCGCAGCACGATTGCCCAAATGCAACAACTCTTTGGCAACCAAAGGCGTGCCTTCTGGAAGGCCGGTTGCGTGTTCAAGTACTTGTTGCGCGAGGGTCTGCATGGCGATTTCTCCTGACTGTCAGAAGTATGGCGTTATTTCTGACACATTTCAAGGGCGCTTCAGAACTTGCCGAATGCCACGTGTCGCAACAGAGATAGCGGCGTCGGGCAGCTTCGCAATAGAGAAGGAACCGCGTCTTTCCCAGAGCGGCCGCGGCACCGGGACTGGTACTGGGGGGGGGCCGCAAGAGGATGGGCGAGCTTTTTTGTCAAAATGGCGTTACAGAAAAACGCCGCGTCAATTGTGCGATAGCGCTTCGACGGAAGTGTGCTAATCCAGGTGCGCCACTTTCCTCATCAATGTAGGTCTGTTCGCAAGGGACGTCGGCGAGCGCGGAATGTGCCATCGCGCTATGCTGCCTCTGCACGGGACCTAGGAGGTTCGCCATGTCGACTGCTTATCGTTGCCGCAGGACGATCGTGAAAAAGGGATTCGAGGCGTTTGCCGTTGCCGCTGTTGTTGCCGGGCTTGGCGCGTGCGCTGGAGATGGTGGGTCGATGGGAGGTGCCGGAGGACCGATTCGCGATCTGAATTGCCAGTTCGGTTCCCCTTGCGGCAATGCGCAGGGCATTGGACCGCAAAGTTCACTAGCGCGCTAGGTAGTCGCGCTAGTGCAGAAGTGGATTTCGTCATAGCCGTGGCGGGCAGCACCCGAGCCTTACAAGGTGATGGAACGGAGTAAAGGATTCGCTGATCAATTGACTTCAGCTACACGATGCATGCATGCTGAAGGCGATGCGAACAGAACGGTACGGACATGAAGCAACGCAGCTTTGCAAGCGCCGAGTACGCGATGAAGAAGAAGCAAACGCGACGGGAGAAGTTTCTCGGCGAGATGGAGCGCATTGTGCCGTGGCCTCGCCTGATGGCAGTGATCGAGCCGCTGTACCCGAAGAGCGGGCGTGTGGGCCGACAGCCCATCGGAGTGCCGAGAATGTTGCGCATGTACTGTCTGC
>NZ_CADIKM010000005.1 GCF_902859895.1 Pararobbsia alpina | reverse complement strand
GCACTGCACGAAGGCGGACCCCGCCTACGGTGCGGGGGTGGCGAAGGCGCTGAAGGCGATCAGCCCGCTTGAAACGACGCCGGTCCGCTCGGAAGCCGCCGTTGCAAAGTAGATGACGCGTTCGATTCAGCGACGGGACTCTGCGGCTATCTCATCAACTGTACGAGCCCCGTCGTCTTCATCTTGATTGCACACGGGCTCCGCCAGTTGGCGGGGCCCGTTTTTTTTACCTGGCGGAAGACCACCATCGGGATAGTCCGACGCGGGAAAAAACTGAAATATCTGGACACTTTTCCTGCATGTCGACGCTCGTCGCGCCGACCCCGGCTGGGTAAAATCCGGTCATGAAGACCGACCTTCGCCTCCTTGCAGCACAAAAACTATTTGAACGCGGCAACGGGTTCGCCAATGCCGCTTCGAACCGGGAGGCACTTGCCTTCTATCGTGGGGCCGTCGCATTGAAGGCGGACGATGCAGACATTCACGTGGAGCTCGGCCGAGCGTTCGAAGCGATTTCACATCCAGAAGACGCGATCGGATGTTATCGAGAGGCACTCATACGAGATCCCGGCCGTCTGCAGGTCATCAACTACCTCGGCAACGCATTGCATGCGGTGGGCCGTTTCAGCGAAGCAAAGCTCGCCTACCAGAGCGCCATCGAGCTCGCTCCAACCACGGGGGCGTACTACCGCAATCTTGTCCAGTGCGGAGGGATGGCAGAAGGCGATCCGTATCTGCTCGCGATGAAATACCTCGTGCAGCAGACGGACGCACTCCGTCTCGACGATCTCGTTCATCTACATTTCGGACTGGGCATGGCGCTAACCGAACAGGGCGAGTACGAGCCGGGCTTCGATCATCTGCTCGAGGGCAACCGTCTGCAACGTGGTCGTGTCGACTACGACGAGGCGTGGACATTGAGCGGTTTCGAGCTGACCCGCCAAAACATCACGGCGGAGCTCCTTGAACACAAGCACGGCGCGGGCAACCCGTCCACCGCGCCGATCTTCATCGTCGGCATGCCACGCTCGGGTTCGACGTTGGTCGAGCAGATTCTGGCCAGCCATCCTGACGTCATCGCGGGAGGCGAGCTCAGGGACTTTCCCGGGGCGATGGCCCAGGTCCTGGGCAACGGGCAAACCATGGCGGAGTTCAAGCCGCAATCCATTGTCGCGGAAATCGCATCTGTGCCGGCATCGCAATGGCTCGCACTGGGTACCGAATATGTGCGCCGTGTCGACAGCGCGCTCTCCACCGGTGCGCCCTATCGACGGTCGATCGACAAGATGCTGATGAATTTCTCGTACATCGGCTTCATCCGACTTGCCCTGCCAAATGCGCGCATCATCCATACGCGCCGCGCACCTGTGGAAACCTGCCTGTCCTGCTTCAGCCGTTTTTTCATCAACGTACCCTTCAGCTACGATCTGCGCGAGCTCGGGCGTTACTATCGTGAATACGATACGCAGATGGCCCATTGGCGCAATGTGCTGCCCGAAGGCGCCCTGCTCGAGGTGCACTACGAGGACATCGTCGAGGATCTGGAGCAGCAGGCACGACGCATCGTCGCCTACAGCGGACTTGAATGGAATGACGCCTGTATGAACTTTCACAAGACCCGGCGAACGGTCCGCACGGCAAGCAGCATCCAGGTACGCCAGCCGGTCTACAAGACCTCGCTCGAGGCCTGGCGTCCGGCAGAGGAACATATGCAGCCCTTGCTCGATGGACTCGGGCCGGAACTGGCGGCCTATACGCATGCGCGCACCGCTCCGGGCACTTGAGGCATTCGCCCCATGTTCGGAAATGGAGACGACTAAGGGCTGAACCTCGAAAGAAACTGTCGTACCGGCTACCAGACAAACGGAATCAACCGATAGCGCACGCGCTGTGCATATTCGTCATAGCCTTCCAATCCACCCCGCAACGCCTTTTCCTCGATCGGGATGCGAATGCCGAGCACGACGGCCAGCACAAGCACCGTGACAAGACCCCACCACGAGCCGAGCAGCAGCGAGGTCCCGACGAAATAAAGCAGCGCACCCGCATACATCGGATGACGTACATGGCGATAAGGACCGGTGCTGATGACCGAATGCTGGCGCTCCTTCTGGATCCTGACGACCGGAGCCGCAAAGGTGTTTTCGGCAAAGATCCTGAAGGAAAGCCATATGGACAGGCATAGGATCAACTCGCCGATCCCCTGGATCCACGGATCAATGGAAGACCATCCGAACCGCGCCGCATCGAACGCCATGACGACGAGCGCACCGATGCTTGTCGCGATGATGGCCGCAACCACCCATTTGTCGGCAACAGGCTGATCCCTCTGGATGGGTGAGGCAAGCCGGTCCCGCATGAGCGCGGGATCGCGTCGCGCAAGCCAGTACCCGCCGACGAGGGAAATCACGATCATCTCGACAAGAAAAATCCAGGCCGCCGGCCAATCGAGCGTGCCCGCCGCGACGAAGAGAATGCCACCGATGAGGGCGTACCAGACGAGGGTTTGTGTGACTACCCGCACGATCACGATCTATCTCCTGAGCTTACGCCGGCACGGTATCGTTGATACCTTCGAGTAGCACGACCGCCCGGAGCTTGGGCTAGGGAACGAGCGTCCGCACCAGGCGGCAATCGGCCGCTGTCGTGCCAGCGCAGCGCGATATCTCTCGCAGAGCTTTACGCATGCGCTGCAAATCCCGAATCCGTCCTTCGATGTTCTCGAGATGCGCCAGCACCATTTGATCCGCATCTGCGCACGGTCGATCCGGATTATCGGCCAATTCGAGTAATCGTCGAATTTCGTCGACTGTGAAACCCAGCTCGCGACCGCGTCTCACGAATGTCAATCGCTCCGCGGCGGAGTGGTCGTAGCAACGATAACCGTTACTGCTCCGTGCAGGTGCAGCCAGCAGCTTGACACGTTCATAGTATCGAATGGTCTCGATATTGACGCCCGAGAGACTGCTCAGCGCACCAATCGAATAAGTCTTGCTCATGGCTTGACCCTGTAGCAGCTACAGGCTTCAGGATACTCTTTTCAAGCTTTCCCGACGGAGCAAGCATGGCCGGCAATTGCTGCGATCACTGTGACGATGAATCCAGCCCCCATGGCGGCCGCTATCGGACGATCCTTTGGATTGCGCTAGCAATCAACATTGGGATGTTTGCGGTCGAGATCATCTCCGGTTTACGAAGCGGCTCGGTATCGCTGTTGGCGGACTCACTCGATTTCCTTGGCGACGCCGCGAACTACGGCATCAGTCTCCTGGTCCTGGGAATGCGTTTGACCGTGCGAGCGAATGCCGCACGACTCAAGGCGTTTTCGATGGCTGCCTTTGGCCTCTGGGTGCTGGGCTTGGCGCTTTGGCATCTCGCGACCGGGGTGGTCCCCAGCGCCCCGACCATGGGAATCGTCGGTGCTTGTGCATTGGCCGCAAACTGCATTGTCGCCCTCCTGCTTTTCACCTACCGCGAAGGTGATAGCAATATGCGAAGCGTATGGCTATGCACGCGCAATGACGCACTAGGGAACCTTGCGGTTCTTTTGGCAGCGCTCGGCGTGTTCGGCACGGGTGCAGCTTGGCCCGACCTGGTTGTTGCGGTGACGATGGCGGTGCTGGCGTTGACGTCGGCTCGCCATGTGTGGCTGCGAGCAGGCGCGGAACTCGTCGGCATGCGACAGAATCCCGGGCAGCCCGCCAACTGGAACGCTGGCCGGGAAGACAGTTCAGCCGCGAGCTCAAGCTCGCGGCTGTGAAGCGGGCTGTGAAGCGGCTCACGAAGCATGGCCAGCTTCGTCGACTTCGGCATCGCGCGGCGGGACATCCAGGTGTGCAACGCGCTCAGGCTCGTCACGCAACCACGATCCGCGGCCTCCCCTCGCTCATCGTGCCAATGACCGCCGCGCGATCGAAGCCGCCGTCGCGCAGGCAATTCAGCACGGCGTCCACACTGCCTTCGGCACACGACACGAGCAGACCGCCCGACGTCTGCGGGTCGGTCAGCAACGCCTGCGCAATCGGCGGCAGGCCGGCGGCAAGCTCGACGTCCGCCCCGTACGACGCCCAGTTGCGCCCCGACGCACCCGTGACCATTCCGGCCTGGGCGAGTTCAAGCGCCGGCTGGAGCCATGGCAGCGCCGTGTAGTCCACGCGCGCCGTCAGCCCCGCGCCCCGGCACATCTCGAGCATATGTCCGAGCAGCCCGAAGCCCGTCACATCTGTCATCGCATGGACGCCGTCGAGCGTGGCGAGCGTCGTACCTGGCCGGTTCAGCCGCGTGGTCGCGGCGATCATCTCCGCATACCCGGCGTCATCGAGGCGCCCTTTTTTCAACGCCGCCGACAGGATCCCCACGCCGAGCGGCTTGCCGAGCACCAGTACGTCACCCGCTTTCGCCCCCGCATTGCGCGCAATACGCTGCGGATGCACGACACCAATCGCTGCAAGCCCATAGATCGGTTCGACCGAATCAATCGAATGACCGCCGGCAACGGGAACACCCGCCTGCGCACATACGTCTTCGCCGCCCTTGAGCACCTGCGCGATCGTCTCGTGTGGTAGCACGTTGATCGGCATTCCGACCAGCGCGAGCGCGAACAGCGGCTTGCCCCCCATCGCATAGATATCGGACAGAGCATTGGTCGCGGCGATGCGACCGAAGTCGTATGGATCATCGACGATCGGCATGAAGAAGTCCGTGGTCGCAACGATCGCCTGCTCGTCATTGAGTCGGTAGACCGCTGCATCGTCGGCGGTCTCCGAACCCACCAGCAGGTTTGGAAAAACCGGCGACTGCGCCGTGCGTTTGAGCAACTCCGCCAGCACGCCCGGCGCGATCTTGCAGCCGCAGCCGCCACCGTGGGCCAGCTCTGTCAGGCGCGGGACCGCGCCGGTTGCAGGTGAGGATACGTTCATCGAAAACCTCGTGAGAATTCAGAAATGAAGCGCGACGGCGGCGAGACCGGCGATCACGCCCACTGCAATCACCATCAGCACGAGCATCGCCTGGACGCGTAGGCCAAAGGCGCGCGCGGTCATGACGAGCGACGGCACGCTGATCGGCGGCAACGTCATCAGGAGCGCCGCAGCCGGGCCCGCGGCGACGCCGAAGGACAGCATGGCCTGCACGATCGGCACTTCGCCGGCGGTCGGGATCACAAACAGAGTACCGGCGACCGCAAACGCGAGGATCCATCCGATCGCGTTGTCGACTTCGGGTCCGACGTGCGGGAACAGGAATACGCGCGCCGCGCCGAGCAGCAACACGAGCACGATGTATTCCGGCACGAGCCGCAGCGTCATTTGCGCGAGCAGCTTCAGCCAGCGTGCGAATGAATTGCCTTGCTGCGACGATGCGATGAGCGCATCGAGCTGCTCGCGCGCGGCAGATTGCTCCGCAGGCGTCGCGCGCCGGTTGACCAGCCAGCCGCCGCCGAAGACGAGCAGGACGCCGAGGACGAGCCGCAGCGCCGTCCAGTGCCAGCCGAGCACGAAGCCCATAAAGACGAGCGTGGCCGGGTTGAGCACGGAGTTGCCGAGCCAGAACGCGACCGCCGCGCCCGGCGAGGCCTGCTGCCTGCGCAGACCGACCACGACCGGGGCCGCGCAGCATGTGCACATCATGCCGGGCAGTGCCATCAGGCCGCCGGCCGCGACGCTGCGCAGTCCGGCGCCGCCGAGCACGCGGGCGACCCAGTGTGCGGGCAACAGTGTCTGCACGGCCGAGCCGAGCAGCAGGCCGAGCACCATCGCCTGCCAGATCGCCTTGCCGTAGGCGCTCGCGTAGCCGAGCGCCGCATGCCACGAGGCGGCCGGTGGCATCTGCATCGTGCCGGTCAGGATCGAATGGCCGATTGAATGCGCGTCCGCGGCGACAAACGCGCGGTGATAGTACGGCGACCATTTGACGTAATAGAGGCCGGCGACGGCAATCAGCGCAAACAGCGCAATCGCGAACATGGAGTTGGGCCGGCGCTGTGCCTGGATTAGGGAGTCCATGAAGTCTTTGTTTTTAGAGAGTGGGATTGAAGGCTCCTTTGCGAGCTCTCTTGGGTGATCCGTTCAAGAGTAGCTTAGGATGCGTCGGTGGATTTGGTCAACGTTCGACCATGACTGCTTCTCAAGACAGTCATGCTGATGGCTCCGCGGCGCTACGGGTGTTGTTCGCGGGAGCCTCATCTGTTGTCGTCGCAGTGACAGTTGTCGGGGTTGCGGACGTGGGCATGGCTGTGGCGGCTACCGCCCCCGCGGCTACGCCCCCTGTCGTGCAGACTCGGACCATCAATTCGCGGGCTTGCTCAAGCGGAGTGGCCGCGCAGGGATCAAAGCTGAACTGCACCGCCTCACCGATCCGGCTGAACGAGCGCATGCTGCTACGCGCATAGGCCGGGTCGTAGTGTTGTTCGACGAGCTCGGCAAAGAGCTGCGCGCGCTCTCCGGCCTCGATGAGGCCATGCCAGTGTGCGACGGTTTGCCGGCTGTGGAGTCCAACCAGGCGCGTGAGCTGGTCCTTGAAGTACTGAGGCGTGTCGAACAGGTGAGCATAGTCCTGCAGCAAAAACCTCACGCGCGCATCCAGCGGGGCGACCACCTTCACGCAACGTCCCGCGTGAAACGCATCGAGCAGCGGCGCCGGCAGATTGATCTGGCCGATGCGGCGGCTTTCGGCCTCGATGAACACGGGCCGGTCAGCGTCGAGCTTTGACAATGCCGCAACGAGCGCGGTGTCGAAGGCTTTCTGGCTAGGCTGGGGCGCTTCGGGCAAGGCGCCGAGCAGCGAGCCACGATGCCGGGCCAGCGCTTCGAGATCCAGCACCTGGGCGCCGGTGCCAGCCAGCGCGTGAAGCAACCGCGTCTTGCCGGTACCGGTATGTCCGGTGAGCGCGATGTAAGTCAGGCGCGGTGGCAACGCTTCGAGTTGTTCGAGCACGCGATGCCGGTATCCCTTGTAGCCGCCGTCGAGCTGGCGTGCCTGCCAGCCGATCAGGTTGAACCAGGTCGTCGTCGCGCCCGAGCGTTTGCCGCCGCGCCAGCAATAAATCAACGGGCGCCAGTTGCGCGGACGGTCGGCGAAGAGCGTGTCCAGGTGGAATCCGATGTTGCGCGCGACCATGGCTGCGCCCACGCGGGTCGCTTCGAACGGCGAACTCTTGTAGAGCGTGCCGACGATCACGCGTTCCTCATTGCTCAGCACGGGCGCGTTGATGGCGCCGGGAATATGGTCTTCGGCGAATTCGAGGGGGGTGCGGACGTCGACTACTTCGTCGAAGGAGGCGAGTTCATCGAGGGAGGAAACTAGATTTTTCACAGGGCATGGACCGAATGACGCGCGGAACCGAATGGTGGATCCGCGTGCCGGCAGCGTGGGCGGAACAATTGGGGATTATCCCATGTTCGAACACTTGGGTTCGGGTGCCGGTCCGGCGCTGGAGATTCCTACCACGGGCAGGCGGGTGGCTGCCCAAAGGTCGAAGCATCGAACCTTCGCAGACCGCACAAAAAACAAAAGCCCTGAATAATCAGGGCTTCGTTTTGGGGTCTTTCCGGTCTTCTGCTACGTGAATCTGTTGGTGGAGGTAAGCGGGATCGAACCGCTGACCTCTTGCATGCCATGCAAGCGCTCTCCCAGCTGAGCTATACCCCCCGTGCAGAGAAACGAGATATTAAAGAACCCTCGCTTCCTTGTAAATACCCTTGGCAAAGAAAGTTGCTTAAATCTGTGCGAGCCGCGTCAGCACGACTTCGCGGCCAAACAATTGGAGCACCGCGTCGATCGACGGCGTATGGGTCGTGCCCGCCACCAGCAGCCGCACAGGCATCGCCAGTTGCGGCATCTTGAGCTTGTGCGTGCCCAAGGTCGCCTTGAACGCCGCACTGATCGCCTCGCGGGTCCAGTCGACCTCACGCAGGGCAGCCGCGAGATCGGCGACCACAGGCTTGATGGCGTCGGTCAGATGCTGCTCGCGCGAGGCCGCATCGGGTGCCGGCTCCACATAGAACATCGACGCACTCTCGGCAAGCTCCTTGAGGGTATGCGCGCGATCCTTGAACAGACCCACCACCTCCGCGAGCGCCGGGCCCTTCGTGAGGTCCGCTCCCAGCGCCGTGAGGAAAGGCTCGGCAAGCGAAGCGAGCCGGGCATTGTCCGCTTCCTTGATGTAATGGTTATTGAGCCATTTGAGCTTGTCAGGATCGTAGGCGGCAGGCGACGTGCCGAGATGCTCGAGATCAAACCACTCGACGAACTGCTCGCGCGAAAAGATCTCCGCATCGCCATGCGCCCAACCAAGCCGCGCCAGATAGTTGAGCACAGCCTCGGGCAAAAAGCCCTCATCCCGATACTGCATGACGCTCATCGCACCGTTGCGCTTCGACATCTTCTCGCCGGCCTCGTTGAGCACCGTCGGCAAGTGGGCATAGACCGGCTGCTCGAAACCCAGCGCACGCAGGATGTTGATCTGCCGCGGCGTGTTGTTGACGTGATCGTCGCCGCGAATCACATGCGTGATCTTCATGTCGAGGTCGTCGATGACCACGCAAAAATTGTAGGTCGGGGTGCCGTCGGGCCGCGCAATCACGAGGTCGTCGAGTTCCTCGTTCGAGATCTCGATGCGACCCTTGACGGCGTCGTCCCACGCGACGACACCGCTCAACGGATTGCGAAAGCGGATCACGGGCTGCACGCCCGCCGGCGGGGTCGGCAACACCTTGCCGGGCTCCGGCCGCCAGGTGCCGTCGTAACGGGGCTTCTCGCCGCGTGCACGCTGTGCTTCGCGCAAGGCATCGAGCTCCTCGGTCGACATGTAGCAGTGATAGGCGAGCCCCTTGTCCATCATGTCGCGCAATGCCTCGCGGTAGCGATCCATACGCTGCATTTGGTAGAACGGACCCTCGTCGATATCGAGGCCCAGCCATGCCATTCCCTCGAGGATCACATCGACGGCTTCCTGGCTCGAACGCTCGACGTCGGTGTCCTCGATGCGCAGGATGAAGGTGCCCCGACCGTGGCGCGCGAATGCCCACGGATAGAGGGCCGAGCGAATATTGCCAAGATGGATGAAGCCGGTCGGGCTGGGAGCAAAACGAGTGCGGACGGGTGTGGTCATGGGTTCGGCAGGCAGGCTGTGCGCCGGATGCGTTCGACGGACGAATGGCAAGGAAGAAACGCGAAATTATATCAGCGGCGCATGATCGAACCCGGCGACCGCGCCGCGGGCAGGCACGGCGCAGACAGCGTATTGATCGGTCGCGGGCCGTTGCCCGCACCGTGACCCGATTCCTCGCTCCGTGCACCGGACAACAACTGCCCCGGGGGGGGCGGCATGCGACAAAATGTCATAACGGTTACGTGGGCTCTCACCCTCTCCGTGCGGATTCGGCCTCTATAATTGCCCCGCACTGCAGCCGGAGAAGTTTTTTGATGCCGCTTTTCGACCTCGACGCCGTTTCCGCGTCTTCCCCTGATGCAAAACGCACGAACACGGCGCATGCCGTGGCACCAGGCCCTCATGCGGCGCATCAGTCAAGTGCTCGCATGAGCAAGTGGCTGCGCTCGAGCGTGCTCGCCCTGGGCCTCGCGCTCGGCGCCTGTGCGGGAAATCCCCCGCCGATCAAGGCCGTGGCCCCGGTTACGGACGGCACCGTTAACTCATTGAATTCACCAGGCTCGACCGGCGCGCCGAACGCGGCCGGCGGCGCCACCGCGGGCAACGCGCCTGTCCCCACGCCCACGCAGCCCGGAGCCCCCCTTAGCCAGATCCGCCCGCACAACGTGCGGATCGGACTCGCGCTCGGCGGCGGTGCGGCACGCGGCTTCGCGCATATCGGGGTGATCAAGGCACTCGAGGCACATGGGATCCATCCCGACCTCGTGGCGGGCACGAGTGCGGGCTCGGTCGTGGCTGCGCTCTACGCCTCGGGCATGAGCGGCCTGCAAATGAATCGCACGGCGCTCAAGCTCGATGAAGCCTCGATCAGCGACTGGGCGATGCCCTTCCGTTCGCGCGGTCTTATCAAAGGGGTTGCGCTCGAGAACTATCTGAACACGACGCTGCACGACCGCAAGATCGAACAGCTCAAGATTCCGCTCGGCATCGTCGCGACGGACTTGCGCACGGGCGAGCCGATCCTCTTCCAGCGAGGCAATACCGGGCAGGCGGTACGGGCTTCTTGCAGCATTCCGTCGTTGTTCGAGCCGGTGGTCATAGGCGACCATGAATATGTCGACGGGGGTCTGGTCAGTCCCGTGCCTGCGGCGTTCGCACACAAGATGGGAGCCGATTTCGTGATCGCGGTCGACATCTCGTCGCGCCCGGAAAGCGGTGTGACAGCGAGTTCGCTCGATATGCTGATGCAGACCTTCACGATCATGGGTCAGACGATCAAGGCCTACGAACTCGACAAGTACGCTGATGTCGTGATCCGGCCCAATCTGTCCAGGATGGGCGGTGCCGACTTCGCCGATCGCAACGCGGCGATTCTGGCAGGCGAGGAAGCCGTGCAGAACGCTTGGCCCGAGATTCAACGCAAGCTCGCCGCGGCCCGTCTTGCACCGCCAGCACTCACAAGCGCGCGCTGACGACTCCCTTGCCTGAAACGCAAAAAGCCCCTGCAGTTCACCGACCGGCAGGGGCTTTTTGTTGATGGCGGTAGCGGCGCTCGAAGCGTCTCGCCGTACGCCGAGTCCTGTCCTTATTCTGCGTCCGCGCTGCCCGCGAGACTGTTCACGCTGGCCTTCAAGTCCGCGGTGTTACCCTTGAACGAGGCTTCAACGCGGCGTGCACCGGTAAAGCGCTTTTCCCAGTAACCATCGTCCATCTCGTCGACGCGGATCTGGCTACCCGTCGACGGGGAATGCACAAACTTGTTGTCGCCGATATAGATCCCAACATGCGAGAACGTGCGGCGCATGGTGTTGAAAAATACGAGATCGCCCGGCTTGAGGTCCGCCAACTTGATCTTCTCACCCACCTGGCTCATTTCCTCGGCACGACGCGGCAAGGTCATGCCAAGTGTGTCCTGGAACACGTAGCGCACGAAACCGGAGCAGTCGAGGCCTGAATCAGGCGAGTTGCCACCCCACTGATAGCGTACGCCGATCATGTTCAATGCACCGACGACGACCGAACCAGCCTTCGAGGCTACGCCCGACAGGAATGACCTCGTGGTGTGCGAAGTGGCAGAAGTCGACGCGTCGGCACCCGGCGCGGCGGAATTCATGACGGCGCCGAAGGCATTGGCAGTGATCGCGCTGCCAGTCGAGCCTATCGTGCCGGCTTCGTCGGCGTTCGCCATGTTCGCACCAGCGATCATCGCTGTTGTGAAGGCAACGAACAGCGCGCGCTCACAAAACTTTATCGTTTTTCGGACATGCATCGGTCGGTAAGATTGACTCAGGCCAAAAGCCATGGGTCCCAGTTTGCGTAAAGTTGGGGGGATACTAGCTAGATAGTATTTCCGTGTCAAAACAAAAAGCAGTAAACACTCACCGCGGCGGTGCCTAAAGGCTCGGAAACCCTTTCCACATAAGGCTTTTCCGCCCCTCGAACGAGTGTTTGGAACGAAGGTTTCACGAAAGCTCGATAGCCGCTTTTCCTCGCCGCGCAAACGATCTCCCGACGACATTCGCGCCTCTTGCCGGATACTTTCTTTACCACAGAGCAAGCGGTGTGCCGTGAGCTTCGCGACTAAACGCGGGCCGTTCGGCAGACTCAGGCCCCACCAAAGGCTGCCGCCAGCAGCTTGCGCGTGTACGCATGCTGGGGTGCTGCGATCAAGGCTTCGGCATCGCCCTGCTCGACGATCACACCGTCCTGCATCACGGCGATCCGGTGAGCCATCGCGCGGATCACGTCAAGGTCGTGACTGATGAACACATAGCCCAGGTTGTACTTCTGCTGGAGCCTCACGAGCAGTTGCAGCACCTGCTGCTGAATCGACACGTCGAGCGCGCTGGTCGGCTCGTCGAGTACGAGAATCTGGGGTTCGAGCACCATCGCACGCGCGATCGCGATGCGCTGGCGCTGTCCTCCCGAAAACTCGTGTGGATAACGCTGTAACAGGGTCCGGTCGAGTCCCACGTCGCGCAGCGCGGAAATGACCCGCTCGCGCCGTGTCGGCGCCGACAGTCCGGGCTGGTGAAGGGCGAGCCCTTCGCCCACGATTTGCTCGATCGTCTGGCGCGGTGACAGGGAACCGTACGGATCCTGGAACACCACCTGCACGCGGCCCCTGAAGTCCTTCTGCCGGGCTCCACGAAGCAAGGTCAGCGACTCCCCGTGAAACACGACGGACCCGCCAGAGAGCGGCTGAAGCCCAAGCAGCGCCATCGCAAGGGTCGACTTGCCGCTGCCTGACTCGCCGACGATACCGACCGTCTCGCCCTGCCTCAGTTCGACGTTGACGCCTTTGACGGCGTCGAATCGATCGCGCCCAAACCACCCGGAAAGCCCCGGACGCGAAATCGAATACGCGACGGACAGATCCCGTGCCGCGAGCAACACCGGAGCGATCGGCAGCACCGGCAACAGCGCGCGCTCGGGTCGGCTCGCAATCAGACGCTGTGTATAAGGATGCCGCGGATTGCCGAACACCTCGTCGACAGGCCCAGCCTCGACGACCGCCCCGCGCTCCATCACGGCGACGCGATGTGCGAAACGTCGCACGAGATTCAGGTCGTGGGTGATCATCAGCACCGCCATGCCGCGCTGGCGCGCCTCCTCGCGCTGGAGCTCGAGCAGCAACTCGAGGATCTGGGCACGCACGGTCACATCGAGCGCGGTCGTCGGCTCGTCGGCGATCAGCAAGCGCGGCCGGCAGGCGAGCGCCATCGCGATCATGGCGCGCTGGCGCTGACCGCCCGAGAGCTGATGAGGGAAATGATCGATGCGCCGCTCCGGCTCGGCGATCCCGGTGCGATCGAGCAGCTTCAGCGCGCGCCGCCGCGCATCGGCGCGCGACACCTCGTCGTGCTGGATCACCGCCTCGGCGATCTGGTCGCCGATCGAGAAAAGCGGGTTCAGCGCGGTCATCGGCTCCTGAAAGATCATCGCGATATCGGCGCCGCGTACACCACGCATCGCACGCTCGCTTTTCTGGAGCAGGTCCTCACCCGCAAAGCGAATTGCCCCGCTCACCTGAGCGTCCGCGAGCAGGCGCAGGATCGCGAGCGCAGTCACGCTCTTGCCCGACCCCGACTCGCCCACGAGCGCGACGCGCTCGCCGGCCTTGACCTCGAGGTCGAGTCGATCGACCGCAACAGTCTCGCCGAAACGCACGGAAAGTTTTTCGATCGACAGCAAAGGGGCCCCTTCGCTGTGCGTGGTCGTCTGCCTCATTGTCCGCCTCCAGCCTTCGCCGTCTCGGCCACGCGCGTATCGAGCGCATCGCGCAAGGCATCGCCGATGAAGGTCAGCAGCAACAGGGTGATGACCAGCACCAGAAAGGTCGACAACGAGATCCACCAGGCATCGAGGTTCGCCTTGCCCTGCGCCAGCAGTTCACCGAGCGACGGCGTGGTCGACGGTACGCCGAGGCCCAGGAAGTCGAGGCTCGTCAGGGCCAGGATCGCGCCGCTCATCCGGAACGGCAGAAAGGTGATCACGGGCGTCATGCTGTTGGGCAGGATATGGCGCCACATGATCTGCGCATTCGAGAGACCGATCGCACGCGCGGCCTTCACGTAGTCCTGCGCGCGGTTCCGGTAGAACTCGGCGCGCACATAGTCGGCAAGCCCCATCCAGCCGAACAGCGACAGCAGCACGATGAGCAGCAGCAGGCTCGGCTCGAACACCGATGCAAAGATGATCAGCAGATAGAGTTCGGGCAACGCCCCCCAGATCTCGATCAGGCGCTGGGTCGTCAGGTCGAGCCGTCCCCCGAAATAGCCCTGGATCGCACCTGCGAGAATCCCCACGACCGTCCCAATGAACGTCAGGACCAGCGCAAACAGCACCGACAGCTGGAAGCCGTACAGCAGCCGCGCAAACACATCGCGCCCGCGATCGTCGGTGCCGAGCCAGTTCGCGCGCGATGGCGGGGCCGGATTCGGCACATCCGAGAAATAGCTGATCGTGTCGTACGAATAGGGATTCAGTGCGTACAAGGCATCGTTACCGTTACGCGTAATGCGGTCCTTGATAAAGGGATCGTCATAGTCGGCCGGGGTCGGAAAATCGCCGCCGAATGTCGTTTCCGCATAGGTATGGACGATCGGAAAATACCAGTGCCCTTCGTAGCGCACCACGAGCGGCTTGTCGTTCGACCAGAACACGGCCAGCAGGCTCAGGCCGAACAAGGCAACGAACACCCACAGGCTCCAGTAGCCGAGCCGATGCTGTCGAAACCGCCGCCAGACGCGCTGGCTCGGGGTAGGCGAGACGAGCGGCTGCGCTTCGTCGAGATCGATCGCGACGCTCATGTCAACGCTCCAGGCTGCCAAAACGGATCCGAGGATCGACCCATACGTAACAGAGGTCGGAGAGCAGTTTGGTCGCGAGCCCGATCAACGTAAACAGATAGAGCGTGCCGAGCACCACCGGATAGTCCCGTTTCATCACGGACTCATAGGACAGCAAGCCGAGCCCGTCGAGCGAGAACAGCGTCTCGATCAGCAGGCTGCCCGAAAAGAAGGCGCCGATGAACGCCGACGGAAACCCGACCACAAGCGGCAGCATCGCGTTGCGGAACACATGCTTGAACAGCACGCGGCGCTCGGGCAGCCCTTTCGCGCGCGCGGTCAGCACGTACTGGCGGCGGATCTGATCGAGGAAGGAATGCTTGGTCAGCATGGTGATCACCGCGAAGCTGCCCACGACCGAGGCCACGATCGGCAAGGTGATATGCCAGAGATAGTCGGCAATCTTGCCGCCCAGACTCAGTTGCGAAAAGTTGTCGGAGACCAGATGGCGCAGCGGGAACACATGCCAGAACGATCCCCCGCCGAACAGCACGAGCAGCGCGACCCCTAGCACGAAGCCCGGGATCGCGTAACCGATCAACACGACGATGCTCGTCGCGAGATCGAAGGTCGAGCCGTGCCAGAGCGCCTTGGCAATACCGAGCGGGATCGAGACCAAATACGTGATCAGGAAGGTCCATACGCCGATGCTGATCGACACGGGTAGCTTCGAGACGATCAACGACCAGACGCTCTGATGCCGGAAATAGCTCTGCCCCAGATCGAAGCGCGCAAAATCGCCGAGCATCATGAAATAGCGCGTCACAGGCGGCTTGTCGAAACCGTACTGGACGCGCAAGGCGGCGATCTGCTGGGGATCGATGCCCGCGTTGCCGCGGTAGGTCATGCCCGCGACGCTGCCCTGCTCGCTCGCCTTGCGCAGATCGTGGACCACCTGTTCGACCGGGCCGCCCGGCACGAACTGGATCACGACAAAGGTCACGGTCAACACACCGATCAAGGTCGGGACCATGAGCAACAGGCGCTTGAGGATATAGCTGAACATGCGAGACGGCGCTCCGTTTATTTGACCGACGCGGTCGATTGTCCGGCCGCGTCCCACCACGATGACACGATCCAGCTCTCGGCCTGGTAGTACAGCGGCGGCGAGGCGGGATGCCCGAGCGTGCGCCGGTAGGCAACGTTAAACTTCGACGAGTACCAGTGCGGCACGATATAGCAGCCACCGATCAGCACGCGGTCGAGCGCATGCGTGGCGGTTTCCAGGTCCTTGAGCGTATGCGCCGAGGCGACCGCGTCGGTGAGCACGTCGACGGCGTGCGACTTGAGGCCGAGCACGTTGTCCGAGCCCGGCGTATCGGCGGCTTTGCTACCCCACCGGCCGATCTCCTCGGTGCCCGGCACCTGGACCGCCGGCATCACGAGCGTCGTCATGTCGAAATTGAAGTTGTCGATGCGCTGCTGGTACAAGGCCGAGTCCGTCGAGCGGAACGTCAGCGTGATGCCGAGCTTCTGCAGATTGCGCTGGTAGACGGACGCGACCTGCTGCATCAGGGCCGAACCGGTATCGAGCAGCTCGAAGCGAAACGGCTCGCCGGCCGCGTTGCGCAGCGCGCCGTCACGATAGGTCCAGCCCGCCTGCGCAAGCAACTCGCGCGCCTGGCGCAGGTTGTCGCGCAGCGAATGCGGGGGCGTCGTGACCGACTGCAACTGGACGGGGCCGAAGATCGACGGATCGAGTTCCTTGCGTAGCGGCTTGAGCAGCTTGAGCTCCTCGGGCGACGGCGAGCCGGTGGCCTGGAAATCGGTGTTCATGAAATAACTTTGGAGCCGCTCGTAGTTCTTGTAGAACAGCATCCGGTTCGCCCATTCGAAGTCGAACGCCAGGTTCAGGGCGCGGCGCACGCGCAGGTCCAGGAACAGCGGCCGGCGCAGGTTCATATAAAACGCCTGGACGTTCGCGCCGTTGTGGTTGGGAAAAGCCTGTTTGATGATTTCGCCGTCGTCGAAACGCTCGCCCGTGTACGAACGGACCCAGTTGCGCGCACGGTTCTCGGACACCGCATCGAACTCGCCGGCCTTGAACGCCTCGAGCCGGGCAACGTCGTCGTTATAGAGCTTGAGCACGATCCGGTCGAAGTTGTACATGCCGCGCCGGGTCGGCAGGTCCTTGCCCCAGTAGTGGGGATCGCGCTTGTAGCTGATGTCGCGGCCCGGGCTGTACTGGTCGATCAGATAGGGGCCGGTCGTGATCGGCTGCTCGAACGCGAGCTGGTCGAACTCAACGCGCGAGCCGTCGGGCCGTTGCCCCCACTTCGGCGAGAAGATCGGCAGGCCGCCCGCGATATAGGGCAGGTCGCCGTTGCGGCGGCTGAACGTGAATCGCACGGTCGAGTCGTCGAGCACGTCGAGCTTGACGATGTCCTGGAAAGCAACCTTGAACGCGGGACTACCATGCTTGCCGGTCAGCGTGTCGTATGAATACTTGACATCGGTCGCCCTGAGCTTGTCGCCATTGGAGAAACGCGCGGCTGGATTGAGATGGAAGGTCACCGACAGCCCGTCGGGCGCGATTCGGATATCGTCGGCGAGCAGGCCGTAGGCGCTGTTGGGCTCGTCGCTGCTGTTGGTGATCAGCGTCTCGAACATGAGTTCGCCGATGCGCGGCGCGGCCACGCCGCGCAGACTCAAGGGGTTGAACTTGTCGAAGCTCGCGCCGTTGTTCGCAAGCATGAGCGTGCCGCCCTTGGGCGCGTCGGGGTTCACATAGTCGAAATGCGTGAAGCCGTCGGGATACTTGGGCGTGCCGTACTGCGCGATCGACGCGGCGGCACGGGCAATGGGCAGCCCGGCCATGGCGTAGAGCAGGCACGCGAGGGCCACGGAGGGAACGATGCGACGCAAGCCAGCAGCCATGGAGACCTGGGAGAGACCGGTTGGGACGGATTCGAACGGGTGATGTGCGAGAATTCTACCTTTACCGATACTCGCAAATACAAGCGAACTACCAAAACGGAGCACAAATGGGTTTTCTCGCTGGCAAAAGAATTCTGTTGACCGGTGTCCTGTCGAACCGCTCGATCGCATATGGGATTGCCCAGGTATGCAAGCGCGAAGGTGCCGAACTGGCCTTCACCTACGTCGGGGAGCGCTTCAAGGACCGCGTGACGGAATTTGCGACGGAGTTCGGCAGCGATATCGTCCTGCCGTGCGATGTGGCCGAGGATGCTCAGATCGAAGGGGTGATGACCTCCTTGCGCGAACGCTGGGATACGCTCGACGGGCTCGTCCATTCGATCGGTTTTGCACCGCGCGAGGCCATTGCCGGGGATTTTCTCGAGGGGCTGTCGCGTGAGTCCTTCCGGGTCGCGCACGATATCTCGGCCTACAGTTTCGCTGCGTTGGCCAAGGCTGCGTTGCCGATGCTCTCGGACAAAGCGGCGCTGCTGACGCTGACTTACCTGGGTGCCGAGCGTGCGCTGCCGAACTACAACACGATGGGTTTGGCCAAGGCATCACTCGAAGCGAGTGTGCGGTATCTGGCGACTTCGCTGGGACCGAAGGGCATCCGCGTGAACGCGGTATCGGCAGGTCCGATCAAGACGCTAGCTGCGAGCGGCATCAAGGGCTTCGGCAAGATCCTCGACTTCGTCGAGCACAATGCACCGCTGCGCCGGAACGTGACCATCGAGGATGTCGGCAATGTCAGCGCCTTTCTGTTGTCGGACCTTGCGGCGGGCGTGACAGGGGAAATTACCTATGTCGATGCGGGGTTCAATACGGTGGTGGGGGGGATGGACGAGTAAGCGGCAAGGTTTCGGCAGGGGCGCTCCGGCGCCTTGGTCGGCAATGGCAAGCTGCCCTCGGGCGGCTCGCCATTGCCGTAGTTACTCGGGTCTGTAACCCTGAGGATCGTTCCTGAAACCGTTCCAATACACCCACAGCCATCCACAGTCCGGACACTTGAGCACATGTGTCATCGCGCGATAAAGTTCGTCGACATCCACTTGCCCGTGATGTTTGTCAAAGGCTGTATCAGACATCATCAGCCACTCGTCTGAGCAGGGGATGTCTCCATAGCAGATCCTATGGCCGCATTCGCATTTGATGCTCGGCATCTTGTTTTCCTATGATTTTGATATCTTGAATGTTGGTCGCACCGGTGCCGCGTACTCGCTGAAGAAGGTTTCCGAGCTGCTCCCGGGTCACCGACGTTTCGCTCAGATCGAGCACAATTCCTTGTGCCTGCGAATTCTTGTCGGCAATCGCCCCAACGATCCGATGGACGCTGGCCGTTTGCGGCGTATAGACGTCGTAAGGCACACCATTGACGAGCAAATCAGAGGTCTTGCCCTCGATCCTCCTGCCCACCGGCGAGCGCAAAACCACTCGGTACCCCTGGGAAGCCAAATGTCGTGCCATCGATCTCTCGTGAGGGGAAAATTTCCCAGCGGTGATGGTAAGGTTGCCAGCGCTCGTGCTCGTGTCTGCATGCTGGATTGCCGGCGCGCCCACGGCTTGATTGACACGAGGCAGGCCAATGGCGGTTCGTCCGAGGGTCGATCCGAGATTCGCCGCCCCGTAAGCCATCGCGGCCCCGTTTGGACTCATCCCCAAGCCTCGCAGCATCTGTTCGCCGTACGTCGGCATCTGCTCGCCATGGATGAGCTGCTGGAACCCCGCCTTCGAATAGTCGAGGCTCGTGGTGGCCACCGTGGCGGCGAACCCGCAGACTACGATCGTGCTGCAACCCGCGCCGAGCGCGGCGGCGGCGCCAGCGGCTCCGGTCACCCCGTCCACGCCCCCACCGTCCGGTTCGATACCTGGTAACGGTCCATTGCGTCGCCAAACGAGTCGAGCCCGCTGTATCCTTCGAACGCGCCCGCTGCCCTGATCTCGTCCTGCTCGGAGGTGTATCGACTGCCCCGGCTCTCCGAATCGACCAGCGCCTGCCGGTTCGGATCGTGGTCGGGGACGCCGGCCGAGCAGTGAACGAGCGCACACGCGGCATCCATCAAGCGTTGCTGGTCCTCCGCACCCCGGCCTCGCTTGAGCACCGCCAGCTTCTCTGATTCACTGCTGTGTAACTGCCGGTTGTACAGATCGGCGTTTAGCGCACCATTCGCGCCGCTCACTGCACCGGAGGATTCCCCGAAAAATGCCCCGGTCGCAGCTCCAACTGCGCCGGCCGCTGCATTTTTCAGTAGCGCTGCACCGGGCAGGTCTTGAATGGCTTCGCTTGCAGCGTCGCTAACGAGGTCGCCGGCAAGGGTTCCACCCGCAGCGCCGAGAAGGCTGCCGTTGCCGGTCGCCGCATCCAGCGCGGCAGTCACTGCATGTGACGCGACTCGGGCGATGCCGCCCTCTTCCCAGAGTGCCAGTTGCCGATCAGCAGAGGCAACTTCGGCCCGCGCCTTTGCCATGGCGCCCGCATCGCCCACCGCATGAGCCCTTTCATAAGCGCGTTCGGCCCGCCCCTTTGCCTTCCCCGCACGGTTTGCCAACGCGGTTCCGGTGTCCCCCACCACCTGCATGCCGAGTTGACCCGAGCGTTGCTGGGCGGCAAGATCATCGGAAACTTCGCGCGCATCGAAAGTGTCTCGCACTGAACCGTTGGCCCGCGAAGCATTGCGACTCAGGCCCGCTGTGCTGTTCTGATCGGTACCGATATCCCCGCGAACGTCGATCGACCCCGGGCTCACTGCCGCGTCAGTCGTCCCGCTCGCGTCCGAGGTCGTGCCGGCTGCGCCGAAGCCGCCTGGACCGAACCCCGACAAATCGGGCGGCCCGAGCGCGGTGCCGACCTTGCGCGGCCGTGAAGCGAAACTCACGCCGTCGGACCTGCTCTTGCCGGCATGGCCGCTTGCACGGAAATCCAGTGTCGAGCCCGTGTGGCGAGCCACGTTCTGCAAGTTCGAATAGCCAAACGTTCCGGTCGACAACGAATTCCCGCCCGGCTCCGCCGTACTGGCCAAGACGCCACCGTCCAACTGGGTATGGCTGCCGACCTCGACCGTATAGCCGCCCTCACCCGCGCGAATGCCACTCTGTCGGCCCACCGAGCTGAAGTTGTTCCGGAGCATTTGCACAGTCGCCTGTGCTGAGCCCTCGACCGTTTGCCCATGGCAGAACGGCGGCATGCACAAACTCGCCTGAAAGCCGGCACTCGACTGTGCGCTCCTGAACGTGCTCGTATTCTGGGGACTCGCAATCGCCAGATCGCGGCGGACATCCACGTGGACCGTATCAGCTGATGCTTCCACACCGAGCATGCTCATGTCGCGGCCGCTGCTCATGAACAGCGAGTCGATTGCGCTGATTTGTGTATCACGGTGGATGACACGGCTGCCATCGCCACGACCGCTCGATCCGCCTGCCCCCAGTTCGAGCGTGAAGCCGTTCTGTGCGCCTCCGATCGCGGCGCCCACGCCGATGCTGGCGTGGCTGCTGCTGTTCGTGGCGACGTGTTGCGTGGTGTCTTGCGCACTCTGCAAAGCGATATCGCGGGCAGCACGCAGCGAAACCTCGCGTGCATTGATCCGCGTACCGCTTACACGAATATCTCCATCATCGTCTGCCGCACCCCTCGCGACAATCGACGCCCTGCCCCCTGCGCTCAGCGTGCTGCCATCGTTTGTCGTCACGGCACGCCGTGATTCCACGTGACTGCTGCCACCCCCCATGCTGACCGTCGCCTTGAGCGCCACCGGTGACTTCGCTTGCGACGCCACGTTGCCGCCCGCGCTTTCGATCGCTGAACCGGCGACTTGCGCGGCGCGGTAGCTGGACCTCACGGCGCGCATTTTGTCGAGCGCGGCCAGCCGCGAATCGTCGCTACGGTTCGTCTCAATCAGACTCTGGTTGACCGTCTCCAGTGCATTGCCCACGACACCGCCAAGCGCAGCCGCCACGCCATACTGACTCGTCTTCCGGCTGACGACACCGCGCACGGTATCGATGGCCGGGTCGATCGTGATGCTTCGCGCTTGAATATCGATATGGCCGCTTGCATCGGCAACGTCGTCCGCGGACCTGCCCGCGACGATGTCGCTGCCACCGATGTGAACATGGCCGTCGGACTTGATCGAGACGTTCCCCTGCACGCTGCCCACCGTGCTGCGAGACCGGCTTTCGAAAACCGCATGCTCGCTGCCGGCGTCCTGCTGCTTGCTCACGCCGATCGAGAAACCCAGTCCACCCGTTCCCCAGGCGCCCGAACGCTTGACCTCGTGCCGTTGTGCACTTTGCGCGGTGTCCTGTGCCGCGACAACCTCCACGTTGCCTTCGGCGGTCATCGCGACATCGTTCATGCCCGCCACGTTGCTGCCCTCGATCGCCAGATCGTCGCCCGCGCGAATACCGACAGCATCGCCGCTGACTGTGCTGCCGATGGCGAGATCGATGGTCCCATCGATGTGATCCGTCCGGCTTGTGCCGCTGACGAAACTGCCTCGCCTGTTCGACACGTCCATGTCGAAACGGTGCACCTCGCTTGCACTATCGAGCGTGACATCGCCGTGCGCAATGATGGCCGCCCCGCCCGGCGTTCCGCGATTCGTGCCGGCGGTGACCGACGAACCCGTCAGCGTGACATTGCCGCTGCCCAGTCCGCTCGTGCTACCCATATTTCCGGCATCGCCGATGCTCCTTCTACTGCCGGCGCTGCCCGCTGCAAGCGTCGCATTGCGCCCCGCGGAGAGCTGGGTGCCGATGGCCTGTTGGTCGTACGTGTGGCCGGTCTCCTGACGCGTCTCATCGTCGGCAGCGACATTGTCGAACCTCGTGTCGTTGAGCACGGCCGTCGCCACGAGATTGCCTCCCGCACCGATGTCCAGATCTTTGCCAGCGCTTATCCGAGCACCTTTGAATGTCGAGTCGTTGCCGCTGTGGATCGCCAGAGCGCCACCCGAGGCAATCAGACTCGACTGGTGGGTCGCCTTCCGTGCTTCCCAGTGGTGCCGGTCATTCCTCATAACGGACTGCGAGGTCGTGGACTCCACGGTATCCACGGTGAAGTCGCGGCCGGCCGTGAGTTGCATGTCACCGTCGCTGCGGCCGAGCCCCGCTGTGATCTCTCCACTGTGAACAGTCAGATCCCGACCCGCCGTCACGACCATATTGCCGGTCGACGCGATGGTCCCTCGTGCGCCGAGCACGGTTGCGCTTGCCCTGCTGCCATAGCCAGCGTCGCGACTGCCACCTTCACGGGCATCCGGGAAGGCTTCGTCAAAAGCACCCGGCGACGTACCTGCCACAAGTGCTTTCGTCGAACTGGACCCCAGGACCACCCTCCCCGAAGCATCAACCAGCGTCGTATTGACGATATCGCGTCCGGCAAGCACCGCGACCCGGTTGCCGGTGATTCGCCCCGACTCGTTGACCACATCGCGCGCGGCCGCGACGACTGTCGTGCTTCCCGTCCTGCCCTCGCGGTTTCCTCGGCTCCCCTTGCGGGCACGTTTCGCCGCACTCGAGCGGCCCCGGTCGCCCGAGACACCATGACCGGTGGCGTCACCATCGCCGATCGTGCCTGCCCGGTTCACGACATCCGTTGCCGTCACCACGGTGCGGGCACCGCCCTTGATCACACCACTATTGGCCACATTGCCGAGCGCATGCAACTCGACATCGTCGCCCGCGACCACGGCACCCTCCGGTCGTAGATCACCGGCATGCGCGCGCGTGAGATAGACGATCGGCGCGAGAACCTGAGTCATCCCCCCGTCGTGCAGTTTCACGCGCTGGATCACGAGCCACACGATATCGCTGCTCAGGGCATCCATTTGTGCGCTCGTCAACGCAATGCCCGGCTGAAGATCGAACTGCCGCGCCGCACGAACGCCGCTCGCCATCAGTGCTCGGTATTCGTCCTGTGCGTCCGCGTAGCCCGGCAAGTGCGCACGGCCCGTCAGCGCCGTGATCTGAAGGCGAATTTCCTGTTGCTCGACCAGCCCGTCGCCGAGACGCTTCTGAGCCGTCTGCGGGTTCAGCCCAAGCTGCTCCAGCATGTAGTCGCTGGAAATGAACTGCATATAGCTCGTCAGGCCGGGATCGGTGACGATCAGGTAGGGATGCTCGGGTGCAACGTGAATGTCATACAAACCGCTCGTCGGCAGCTTCAGATCGAGGATGCCGTTGGCGGCGATCGCCGACTGCCACAGACTCGCCCCGTCACGGACACCGTATCCCGTATCGCCCCTGCTTCCATCGTTCCCGTCACGCCCGCCAAGTTGTGCACCGGCCGTCCTGCCGGTCATGCCCGTAAGCGAGTCGACCGCCGCGACCTGGGTATTGCGGATGTCACGCGCATGGATATCGAGCGCCTCGTTCGCAACGATCGTGCCGCCGGTCCTGCCGATTGCCATGGGCGGCAACACAACAGGCGCCTGGGCCACGGGACCCGCGTCGCGGGTGATCTCCTTGTTCCATGCGTACCGCGACACGATGTCCTGTGTCTCATGGCGATACAGCGTCCGTCCCGTGTTGTTGACCGTCGTCGTGCCATGGGAACCGGTCGCGACCATGCTGCCCACCTGCCCGTCATACTTGCCGTCGCCTATCCAGATTGACTTGCCCGCCGCGATCGCGCCGTGGAGGTTGTCGACCGTGCCGACATTCGCGAGCGTGATATGCCCGCCCGCAACCACTTCCGCCGGCGGTTCGATGCCCACCGCGCGATCCTCTCGCGTTGTCGTGGTCGTATCGCGTGACATCTCGATGCGCTGGTAGCCGTTGTGCGCGTCGCTGCGAGTCGGGTACTCCGTGGCGGGATCGTAGTGGATGTTCGGATCGTAGCCATCCCAATAGCTGACGGTGATCGAGCCGTCGCCTTGTTCAGTCATCGCGTCGTAGTAGATCGACTCGGGGGTCTGCTGCCTGCCGTTCGCCCTGACCACGAGCAAGCGATCCACAGGATCTGAACCTTTCGATGCGGAGACGATCCGTGCCGCCTCGAAAGTGGCATTGCGTGGAACCTTGTAGCCGAAGTCCCACACTGCCTGCGAGCACGTCGAGTTTGAGACCGCATTTCCCGTCGCGCAGGCCATGTACTTGTCGCGTTTTCGCTGGTGCTTCGTAGCGACACCGGTCGTCACCGTTTCGACCACCGGGGCAGGCCGGGCATTGATCAGTGTATTGGCCGCGATTTCGAGATTGCCCCGCGCCTCGAGCGTCGATCGATCGTTGATGACTGTATTCGTACGGTTCGCAAGGTGCCCCTTCGCGACGGCATGATTCGACACAACCCCACTCACACCACGCTGACCGTCGGCGGCGATGTTGATATCACCCAAACTGAACACATTCGCCTGACCGGTGTTGGAGAACCGTTCGCTCGCGTACAGGTTCACCTTGTCCGCCCCGGCAATCACAGCCGACGCCCCTGTGTTGTCGATCACATCGGCGTTCAGCGTGACAGTGCGGCCAATGACGGTGGCGACATTGTTCAATGCCGCGCTGCGCGTGGCGACGGCTTCGCCCTCGAGCCTGCCTGCGTTCCTGATCATGCCTGTGGCATTGACGGCCGTCGACGCGGATTTCAGACTCGCACCGAACGGGTTGTCGACGTTCTTGGCATTGACAGTCAATGCGTTGACCGCGCCAAGCTGACCGCGATTCGCAAAATTGCCCAGCGTCGTGAGTGTCAGATCGTGATTCGCATGCAGTGTGTTGCGCGCGTCGTGGGTATAGTCGCTCGCGATTCGGAAGGTCGCGTCGCGCGCGGCTACGATCAAGCCCTCACCGGCCATCGACGTGACGCTCACATCGACGTCCCGATCGCTCTCGATGACGCCGTAGCCATTCGCGAACTGGCCTGTCGTGAGGATGATGTTTCCGCCTCCACCTGCATCGCTGGCCAGTCTGCCGCCTGTGTTGTCGAAGACGCTCGATACGATGCTCAAGTCCCCGTTGCCGCCGATCCGACCGCCTTGCGTGTTCGTTACCGCTCCAGCGGCGACGATCGACAGGGTGCCCTCTTCGGAATTCCGGATCGAGCCCGTGTCGTTAGCCACGTCGTATGCCGCTATCGCCAGGCCTTCGCTCGCCTCGAGTGCTCCGCCGCGATTGTCGAGCACGTGCTGCGCGTTCAAGGCCACACGCTCCGCGCCGACATAGCCTCCCTGGCTGTTGTCGAGCGAACGCGCTTCGACGTCCACCTGCCTTTGCGCACTCAGCATGCCTGCCTGGTTCGACAGGTCCGCCGCGCGAATGCCGAGCTCGCCGCTGCTGGCGATCGTGCCACCACGATTCGACAGGCTGTCGCTCGATATGCGCAGTGCGCCGGTGCCGGCGTGCACGATCCTTCCATCGTCGTTGACCAGCGTTCCGGACCTGAGGTGCGTATCGGTGCCGCCGGTTTGCAGCGTACCGTTCGAGTTGTCGAACAGCCCCGCGACAGCGATCGTCATTGGACCCGCTCCCGCCTGCGACAATGTGCCCGTCGATACCAGACTGCGGGCACCGACCTTCAAGGCGCCTTGCGCATCGAGCACTCCGCTGTTGTAGACGTCTCCGACAGCATCGACCGACAGGCCTCCTGCACTGGCGGTCGTACCGCTGTTGTAGACGCCGTCACCGCTCGCCAGCGCGAGATCGCCATTTGCATAGGTCTTGCCCGACAGGATCAATCGACCGTCGGCGGTCAGCTTCAAGTCCCCTTCCTGCGCAGCGAGCACGCCCCGGTTCGACACGCCGACGCCCGCTTCCGTGGCAACAAGCGCAATGCGACTCGCATAGATACCGCCCAGCCCGCTGACGTCGATTCGCACTTCGGAGGTCCGCTGCGAGTCCGTGGCGGGCGTCGCCGCCAACGTCTCATGATCGACCCGATTGAGCCCGGCAACCACGTTCAACGTCTTCCCATGGATCATTGCATCGGCCGAAACGCGGCGCGCGATCAGATCGAGCTGATCGACGTTCGACGTATTGAGCCCCGCGCCCTGCACCGCAAGCTCGCCGTGCCGCACATCGAAGCCGTCGAGACCGCCGCCGGGGCCGAATATTGGCGCCCCGGTCGTGAGGATCCCGCGCGTGGCATTGATAAAGCCCGCACCGTCCGCGACAATGCCGTTGCTATTGGCAACGACGACCTCGGCGGGATGGCCCGCCACTTCAAGATAGCCGCGCAACTGGCTCGGCAGTTCTCCACCGACCTCGTTGACGATGATCTTCGCCGACTGTCCGGGCTCGAGATTCGGGTTGCCGGTGATCATGCCAGCCTGCAAGGTCTGCACGATCGCAGATGAATTGTTCAGGACGACGCCGGGCTGCGGCACATCAATTTGAACATAGGCGTTGCGGGAAACGCCTGCGCCCGAGGGGGCCGTAATGTCGACCTGGGGAATACCGTTGCGGGTCTGCCCGACTGTCGGACCCTGAGCACCCGCGCCGGGATCGGCAACGATCTGTGCAGCGGCAACGATGGGACTCGTCACCAGAGTCATGCCGAACAACAAGCGCTGAGCAGCACCGTATGTCTTCATTCTCGCACCTCGCGACGCATCAATGACGCTAGGCAAGATATCGAACATGAGTCGATGACACTGCTACGCAATGCGCATTCGGTGTACTACACAACGATTTTTGCAAAATCGGATTCATCCGATTGCGGCCTGCTGGAAAATTGCTCAGGGGCAATTCGCACGCCATTCGGCTAGCGGAAATCGGCTAGCCGAAATGGAACAGGCCGCCCATGTCTCATGACATGGACGGCCTGCGTTTCACACTCCTTCATTCCACACTACATGCCGCTTCCTTTCACACCATCAGGAAGCGCACGTGGCGCACCGCAGTCAAGTCGACGTCGTCAGCGCCTGCGACAGATTGCTGCCCGGGGGCACGCTATGCGTGAGCCAGACGTTGCCGCCGATCGTCGAACCCTTGCCGATCGTGATCCGCCCGAGTATGGTCGCGCCGGCATAGATCACGACATCGTCCTCGACGATTGGATGGCGTGCAACGCCCTTGGTCAGGGTACCGTCCGCCTCCGATGGGAAACGCTTTGCGCCAAGCGTGACGGCCTGGTAGAGCCGCACGCCGTGACCGATGATCGCCGTCTCGCCGATCACCACGCCCGTGCCATGATCGATGAAGAAGCTACCGCCGATCGTCGCGGCCGGATGGATATCGATGCCCGTCGCCGAATGCGCGATGTCCGCTATCAGCCGAGGCAGCAAGGGCACGCCGAGCCGATAGAGCGCATGGGCGAGCCGATGATGGATCACCGCGAGGCAACCCGGGTAGCACAGCAGCACCTCGGAAATACTCGTCGCTGCCGGATCCCCCTGATAGGCGGCCTGGAGATCGCTGACAAGGACCGCGCGGATATCCGGCAGCACCTCGGCAAAGCGTTCGGTCAGCGCATGGGCCTTCGCGGGGAGCTCGGGGTCCTGCACCAGGTCCTCGTTCGCGCTGAACATCAGCGCGCGGCGCAGTTGCTCGCTCAACGCAGCGAGCGCGCCGGACAAGGTGTCGCCGACGTAAAAATCGATGTCGGTGTCGTGCAGGTCGGCTCGCCCGTAGTGGGTGGGAAACAGCACGGCCGCGAGCGCCTCGACGACCTGCTTGACGACCACCCGCGACGGCAGCTCGCGAACATGGCCGCGGTGCCGGATCTTGTGCATGCTCTCGCGCGACTCGCGCAACCGCGCGACGACGGATGCCAGGTTCTGGAAGGGGGCGGACGAGTCCGCGATTCGGTTCGTGTTCATGAGTTCGGGCCTGGTTCACAACTTGCAAGCCAGAGTATCGCCCAACATCGGCAAGAACGTTAAGTACCGAAGTCGGGCCCGGTTGTCAGGCGCGGTTGTCAGACCCGGTTGTCAGACCCGGTTGTCAGACCCGGTCGGCGGACCCGGTCGGCGGACCCGGCTGGCGGACCCGGCTGGCGAGCCCGGAGATCTCAGGCCCGGACGCCGGCGACCAGCGTCGCCCGGTAGAGCTCGAGTACGGCTGCGTAGTCGGCCGCGATGCACACTGACTGCGCCGGCCGGTTGTCCCACGCCTGCGCGGGCACTGGCATCGACAACGGCTTCTGGATGGTCTGTCCGATCGCGATCCCTTCGGTCAGCACACGCACGGGGCCACTGCGAAGCGTATAAAGGTCCGGCCGCACGAGGCAGGCGACGGCCGACGAGTCGTGCACATAGATCCCATCGAGACCTTCGCTCGACAAATGAAAACGGTGATAGACACGCGAGACATCCCAGACGAACTGCCCGTCGTCTCCCACCTCGTCGCGCAGGCTTGCCAGATAGGCGGCGCTCATGATGGTCCGCTGCGTGACATCGAGACCGACGAGCGTCAGCGGCCAAGGCGCGGCGAGCACCTGGTCCGCTGCATGCGGATCGTTGAAGATATTCGCTTCAGCCGCGGGCGACACATTGCCGAGGATGCCGTGGATGCCGAACGCGCCACCCATGATGATGACCCGCTTCACGAGTCGCGCGATGCCCGGATCTTCAGCGAGCGCGAGCGCAAGATTGGTCATCGGCCCGACCGCCAGCAGCGTGACCTCGCCCGGATGCGCGCGCACGGTATCGATGATGAAGCGATGCGCGGGTCGCGGGTCGAGCGTGGCGCCGAAGGTGCCCGCGTCGTCGGGAAGTTCGATATCGCCGACCCCGTTCCCGCCGTGAATCATGGGAAGCGGACCCGGTGCCGTGCGTTGCAGCGGCGCGGCGGCGCCACGCGCCACTGGCACATGAGGCGCGAAACGCCCGGCGAGATAGAGCGCATTGCGCGTCGTATCCTCGATCGTCGCATTACCGAACACGCTCGTGATGCCGAGCAGTTCGATCTCCGGGTGGCGCACTTGGAACAGCAGCGCCATGGCGTCGTCGACGCCGGGGTCCGTATCGTAGATAACCTTGTGCATATTCAAGCCATTCAGAACGTAAGGAACAAGCCGGCGATTGTCGCGCTCATGAGGTTCGACAAGGTGGCCGCGATCACGACCCGCACACCATAGCGCGCGACTTCGGCTCGACGTTCGGGCGCGACCGCGCTGAACGCACCGGTCAGCACCGCAATCGACGCGAAGTTCGCAAATCCGCACAGCGCGAACGACACGATCGCGATGGTCTTGGGGTCAAGCACCTGAAGGCCCGCTGCGGCCACGGCCGCCGAATCCTTGAGATACGGGGCGAGTCCGACATAGGCGACGAACTCGTTGAGAATCATCTTCTGGCCGATGAAGTTGCCCGCGATCGCCGCGTCCTGCCAGGGCACGCCGAGCATATACGCGAGCGGCGAGAACACGAGGCCGAGAATCGACTGCAACGAAACGTCGGGATGACCGAACCACCCGCCGACACCACCGACAATCCCGTTGATCAGCGCGATCAGGCCGATGAAAGCAATCAACATCGCGCCAACCATCACGGCGATCTTGAGCCCGAGCGTCGCACCCGAACCCGCGGCTTCGATCACATTGGCCGGTCGCTTTTCATCGAAGCTCAGTGTGCCGTCAATCTCGACATGACTCGCAGCGGCCGTCGGGCAGACGATCTTGGCGAACAGCAGCCCCCCGGGCACGGCCATGAATGACGCGGCCAGCAGGTATTCCATCTTGACGCCGAGGCCCGCATAGCCCGCGAGCACCGAGCCCGCGATCGCCGCCATCCCGCTCGTCATCACGGCGAACAGCTCGGGCCCGCTCATCTTGTTGACGAAGGGCTTGACCAGCGCGGGCAACTCGTTCTGGCCGAGGAAAATCGTGGTGACCGCCGAGAACGACTCGAGCTTGCTCACACCGATGATCCTCTGGAAGATCGTGCCGAAGATCGCCACAAACCAGCGCATCACACCGAGGTAGTACAGCACCGAGATCAGCGCGGTCACGAACACGATCATCGGCAGCACGCGCACGGCGAACACGAAGCCGCCGCCACCGAAAAGTTCGAACATCTTCGCGCTGTCGAGGCCGCCGAACAGGAACGACACCCCTTCGTTGCCGTATTCGAGCACATGGTTGACCCCGTTCGCCGAGGCGGCCAGCACCGCCTTGCCCGCGGGCACGAAAAGGATGAGCGCGCCGATCGCGATCTGCGTGAGCAGCGCCGAGGCGACTGTCCGCAGACGGATATTGCGACGATCGGTCGAGATGAGAAAGGCGATAAACAGCAACAGCAGCATGCCCAGCAGGCTACGGACAATGATCAGCATTTCAACGGCACCCGGATTCTTATTGGTTATGTTAGTGGGCCGACTACCCGTCACCGCGATCGGCGACGGGCGGCAGACGGCCCATGCGCCGAATCCTGACCGAGCGAAAAGAATCCTGCAATGGGGGTGGAGCCTAGGTGCGACGCGATGCGGAATGTGACATCGAGGCGGAGCGCGATGCATTCATTACACAATGCTTACGCAACAAGACACTTGCACCGTATCGCAGTGCGTCCAGTCGAGCCGCTCATTCAGGGCATCCGTGGTGGCCTCGCGTGGACAAACTGCTCGAGCGGGCCGTTCAATCTCCCCCAGCGAGGCTTACAGTGTCGAACACTCGAAGCTCGCGGCAACGTTCACATCGCCCTTCCCACGGTACCTCGGGAACGCGGGATAGACGCATAACGGTCTCGAGCGGCCGTTCGTCGCGGGCGCGATGTCGATCGCCACCAGCGCTCCCGGGGCGGCACCCTGCGAGACCCATGCGTCGAGCGCATTGAGCGCGTCCCAGGAAGGAATGAAGACACCATTGCCGTGCTGATAACCTGGAACCATATAGAGCCGCATGAAGGAATCGACCGTGGCCTGCCCGTAGCGGCTCACGAGCGTCCGGTAGAACGCGATCGTCTGGTTTGGGCTGACAACCTCGTCCGCCAGGCCTTGGAGCGTGATCAGCTTGCCCCCGCGAGCAATGAATGTCGAGACATCCGGGTTCATCGCCCCAACCGTCGACGACAAGTCAATCAGGCGCTGACGATAGCGGCCCGGCTCAGACGGATCGAAATCGATACCCGAGGCCATCTTGTCGCGCGCGACAAAATACTTGAAATACGCATCCCCCTGCGTGAACAGGTAGCCGTTCGCGGCGAACGTCGGCGGCGAACTCGGCAGCGGCGACGCACCGAGCCCGAGCATGCCCGACAGGTCCGCGCCCTCGAACACGTTATAGCCCGGATATTGCATGACCCCGTAGGCAAGCGGATAAGGCAGCGACAGACCGTCGCGCAGCGATTTCATCGTCGCAATCTGCGCGTCGCTGAGACAGCGCGCCTGAGGTGCCGTGCCGGGCGATTTCGCCGAGGCAGCGGCCCAACGCGTACCGCTGGATAGAGGGATGTCGGGCACGGAGGCGTCGTTGCCTTGATGGGTGTCGCTAGCTGATACGTCCGGGCCACACCTCAGCGAGGCAATCGTCTGTGCCTCGCGCGCCCGGCAGGCTTCGACATTGCTGACGATGCCGTCTTTCGCACCATCGAGCGCATCGCACTCGGCGAGCACGCGAGCATGCACAAGCTTCTGTTTGTCCGGAGGCAGGAAGCCGTCCGACTTCCGATAGATCCTGCGGCCGATTTCGAGGCCGTTCAGACGCACCCCCGAAAAATTGATCGCCGGCGCATTCGCTATCACCCCGTCGTAGTCGCCGGGAAATCGTTCGATCGCCGTATATCCCTCGCGCCCGCCCGTCGAGCCCCCCACGAAATACGTCTTGAGCGGCCCCCGGCCATAGCCGAGCCGGATCAGCGCGAGTGCGACATCATGCGTCTTCTTGATATGCTCGAAGCCGAAATTGGCGACCGCCTCGTCACTGAGCGCAAAATCCGCGCGCGCTGCATTGCCCACATGCCCCGAGTCCGAGCCGAACGTCGCATAGCCCTCCGCGAGGGGCGCCCTGCCCGCTGCATAATTCACGCCCCCCGTACCCCGCTGAACCTCGCCGTTATACCCGCCACCGCCCATCTGCAGCGCACGGCCATTCCAGTGGCTGGGAAGATTGACCTCAAAGCGGATATCGGGCGTATCGGTACGCACCGCGCGGATCGCCCCCGTGATCCGGCAATACTCCCCATCGTTGTTGCCACGCGCGGTCGTCGAGATCATCGTCGCATCCTCGATCAGCGCACCCCGAGTCGGCAAACCGATATCGCCCGGTGGCAGCGAGCGGCCCTCGAACGCTTCGCATTGGGCGAGTACGGGTCCGCTCGGAACAGAGCGGCAACCCGGCAGCAGAGCGGCACACGGGACAAAGGCCCACGACAAGTACGTGAGGACAGAAAGCAGTGGCCGTTGGAATCGTCTGGAGTGGATCATGCGTGCGGACAACTATACGCAATTGACGCGAACCAGCTTCGCGCCCCACTCTAGTGAGCAAAACCCGGGCCTAGTTCCGCGTCATCCGCACAAACTGCATACGCACGAACTCCCGCGCCTGAACTGTCATGCGCTCAGTCTTCGCCCGCGCATCGAGCCGCTGCCAAAGCGTCGCGATCCCGATCAGCGCCACGATGGTCGCCCCGTCGCCCGCGAGCGACACCATCAGCCCGCGCGCACCGTGGATTTGCCCGTGGAAAGTCAGCGTATCGACGGCGAGCGACACCACCGTTCCCGCGACAAAACACACGAGACCCGTGCGGCCGACCGTCACGATGCTCGGCAGACGCTGTGCCAGCCAGCGGACCGCCCCGACTCGCACCGCCTGCGCGCCCAGCCACGCAATCGCGATGAAACTCACGACCCGGACTATCGAAAGATTCTCCTTCATCTCACCCGGCAAGGGATTGACAAAGAAGAACAACTTCGCAAGCGCCATCGCGAGTGCGACCGCCACCGCGAGATGCGTAAGCTTGCGCCCGAGCGTGGAAACCTGAAACGCCTCCGTCACCGGATGCAAGCGGCAGAGTGCGCCGAGCACGAACATCAGCTGCCATGCAAACGGATTGAAAGCCCAGTCCCCCGCATGCGCGACCGGCACCAGCGGCGCGAGCCAGGGCGCAAGCACCCACACCAGCGCACTGCCCGCCAGCGCAATCGCCGGCATACGCGTCGAAAATGGAATGAGAGAAGGCACACAGAGCGCAAACACCACATACATCGGCAACACACTCGACAGATACGGCTGATGTCGGAACAGCGCGATACCGACCAGCTCGTGGAACGGACTCTGTACGAACTGATGCCAGTCCACCATATCCAGCATCGCCTTGTTCGTGTTGAGCAAGGCCAGCATGCCCCCGGCCAGCAGCATCAGCAGGGCCGTAAAGAGATAGGCCCGGTAGATCTCCAGACTCCGGCGCAGAAAACGGCGCGTCGCCCCCGAAGGTCCCCCACGCGCAAGCACCGCCGTATAGGCCGCGGCCGACGCATAGCCGCCGAGAAAGACGAACACCTCCGCCGAATCGCAGAACGCGTACGAATGGAGCATGAGCCGCGAGAGAACGCTACCCGTAGTGTGATCGAGTGCAATAACTATCAGCACCAGACCGCGGAGAAAGTCGACATCGATCGAACGCCCGGCGGGTAAGTTCATACGGAAGGCCTGAAAAACGAGTGACGAAAAATAGGGATACTGAATGAATGGAGCCTCGCCGATCCCGAAGATTCCCGTGCCGCGTCGAACTTGCACGCTTCGAGTGTTTCCCGCGATTACAACCGAGTCCTGAAGAAAAAGGCGAAATAAGCACGCCACTACCGCTGTGCCGACGACCCGTTCAGCCAGGGTCAAAGCTTAAACCGGACAATATAAAAAAGTGAAACATCCCTTGCTGATTTTGTTTCCGGCGCGTGCCCCCACAGTCGCGACGCGACTGCAATCCAGAAAAGCAAGGAGATTTCATGGCAAGCACGACCCCCAACCTCGCATCCGCCGGCAAGACCACGGCGGGTACCGATTCCCAGGAACGGGAAGAAAAGGGCCACGAGCACTGAATGGGGCTTGGAGAGTGGCCCGAGTGGGGCCGATTGTCCGCAGCGTGTTCCGCAGAGGGTGACATGCGCCGCCTCGCGGCGGCGTCATGTTACCGACTTTGGAATCGGGCTGGCGGCTTTGATCAATGATGAGCGTACACCGTCTTTTTGAGGTAGGCGAGTTCCCCGTCGTTTTGTGCCTTGACGAGTTCCTGACGCACTTCCGCGCGGGTTTTCGGGGCCATCGTTCCATCGTAGGACGGGGTGTCGGCCTGTGCGAGCGCTGTGACACCCGCGTCACCAGAGACGTCCGATGAAGGAGCGTTCTGCGCGAACGCTGCGCTGGTCGAGAGCAAACCCACGGCTAATACAATTGCGGAGATCTTCATGATGTACACCTCAATAAATGGCAGAAAGAATTCATTACTGTTTAGTGGAACGAATAGACCGGGCGGCAGCAGAAAATGGATCAATGCGTGTCCGGGTCGATTTGAGAATACCGAGCCGGCCCTATCAAAACGGGAGCAGGAGAGTGAAAAATTCTTTACAGACAGGCGCAAATCACGGCGCGCCCTTTACCCGTGGGCGATGCGGCATTGGCTTAAATCAATCTTCATGATCTTGAAACCTTTTTCATCGACGTCGCCCGATATCCTGCGCAGACATTTGGATCGAATTGCCGTGCGATGCATGGACGCAAAGCCGCAATCGGCATGGGTGGTCTTACACAAAGTCCTGCCAATAGCGCTCTATCGCACCAACGGAATCCGATCTCGAACCTAGTCCACGAAGTCACGGCGATCCATGCGCCGGCGGTGCTTCGCACAATGCAGCGAAGCAGAGGAATCGATGATTGCAACAGACCTGAAGATTTCCGTCCCCTCCTCGAGGTTGGGGCGTCGCTGGCATACCTCAACATTTCGTTGGCTATCCATCTACGCGGTGGTCTTCGTCCTATCCAGCATGTCCCTCCTGAGCTTCGTGGAATTGTCCGTGACTCACGCAATGGAACGGGAAGCGGATAGTGGAATTCGATGGCAACTACGCTACTTCGACTCGCTCGACGATAGCGACGTCTCCTCGGACGTGGGGCGAAGGATCAGGCGCGAGCGGCTGCACTCCGACTACTACGGCTTCTTCGACTCCGATGGACGGCATCTCGCGGGCAACATCACTTCGATTCCTCCCGGCCTCACGCTCGACAACATCATGGAGGCTCATAGCCTGTTCGAAGGCCGCACGGTGGCACTCAGACAGGGGGCGACGACACCGATCGTGCGTGTCATCGGTGAACGCCGTGCCGATGGAACGCAGCTGGTCGTGGCTCGCAATCTTGCCGAGGTCGAGCACATACGCGCCGAGCTGATCAAGGCCTTGATCCTGGGCGGCATGTTGTGCCTCGCAGCGAGCCTGATAACAGCCTTCGTGCTGAGCCTGCGTCAGATGCGCCGCATTGCCGACATGCAACGTGCCACCTTGCAGATTGCACGAGGCGACCTGAAGCAACGCTTACCCGCGGGAGGGGGGGACGAACTCGACATGCTGTCCCACCTGGTGAACTACATGCTCGATGAGGTCGAGCGACTCATGAATGAGGTCAAAGGCGCCTGCGACGGAATCGCGCACGACCTGCGCACACCGCTCGCGCATGTGCGCACCTTGCTTGCCGGTATCACCGATCGCGCCCGAGTCTTTGGCGACGAACGTTTGGAAGGCATGCTTGCTCATGCTCGTCTCGAGACTGAATCGTTGCTGGAGCGATTCCGTGCGATGTTGCGGATTTCAGAAATAGGCGCGTTGCAGCGTCGAGGTGGGTTCGAAATGTTGAGCTTGCAGCGCCTCGTCGATGACTTATGCAATTTGTATCGGCCACTCGCCGAGGAAAGATCCATAAGGCTGCAAAACGGTATGACTGCCGTGCCACCCATCCATGGGGATCGTGCGTTGTTGTTCGAAGCATTCAGCAATCTCCTCGACAACGCAATAAAGTTCGCCCCCAATGGAGGGGTAGTCTGCGTCGAGCTTCAGGCCAGCACTGCCGGGCCGTCTCTTGTCGTATCGGACAACGGGCCAGGTATCCCCGAACATGAGCGCCATGCGGTCCTTCAACGCTTCAATCGGGGTGAAGCGGCTCGGCATGTGGCCGGTTTCGGACTGGGGCTGGGCATTGTGTCGGCGATCATGCGGATGCACGATTTCGGGCTCACGATCGGCAGCGCCAACCCCGGTGCGGTGATGACCGTCGAATGCTGGCCCCATACCCTTGAATAACCGCGGTGACCGATCAAATTAAAAAGTCTTCATGCCTACGTTTCGCGAATGACACCGACACTCGCTTACTCTCCCTCCTCTCAGTGGCGCATCAGGGCACATTTCGCAGCCTGATCGACTCTGTACAGACTCAAGGAAACTGTCATGAAAACATTGCCCAGCACCGCCCTGGTGACGGTCTGATGATTCGGGCGATGCTCACGCACGATCAAGCGAGACGACGTTGCCGCCCATGAGCCTTTTTCGCATGCGAGGACACTCGATGTAGTAGCCGGAAATGGCGATGTGTCTCCTTCTCTAATTGATCGCAGTGTATTTGTTTGCAGATCTCTGTCTGGATTTCCTAACGGCACCCTATGAACGCCATTGTCCTAGTCGCCCTGCGACGACCCTTGACCTTCGTAGTCATGAGCATCCTGATCTTGCTGTTCGGTGGCATGGCGGTGCTCAAGACTCCGACTGACATTTTTCCGAATATCCGCATACCGGTGGTCGCCGTTGTCTGGACCTATAACGGCCTCTCTCCGCAGGATATGTCCGGCCGCGTTATCTATTACTACGAAAGAGCACTGACCGCGACGGTCGATAACATCGAACATATCGAGAGCCAATCGCTCTATGGGCGTGGGATCGTGAAGATATTCTTCCAGCCCGGCACCGACGTCTCCTCCGCGGAGGCAGAGATCACGGCGGCCTCGCAGACCGTGCTCAAGCAGATGCCGGCGGGTATGACTCCGCCGCAGATTCTTTCTTACAACGCCTCATCGGTTCCCGTGCTGGATCTGCAAGTGTCCGCGACAGGTATGTCTGCTTCGCAGGTCTATGACATGGCATCGAATCTGATCCGTCCGCAACTGGTGGCGGTTCCTGGCGCTGCGATCCCCTCACCTTATGGAGGCGCCTCGCTCAATGTCGAGGTTGATCTCGACCAGAAAAAGCTGTTGGCGCATGGCCTGTCGGCCGCGGATGTCGCGCGTGCATTGAATGTGCAGAACGTTGTGCTTCCGGCGGGCGACCAGAAGATCGGCGGTCTCGACTTTATGGTCCAGACCAATTCCACTCCGATTCAAGTGTCGACCTTCAATAACCTCCCGATCAAGACCGTTAACGGCGCCACGGTCTATCTCCGCGATGTCGCATTCGTTCACAGTGGCGCGCCGCCTCAGACCAATGCCGTTCTGGTGAAGGGCAGGCAGGCCGTGCTGATCCAGGTCCTCAAGAGCGGCAATGCGTCTACGCTTGCCGTGGTGGACGGTATCAAGAAAGCGCTTCCCGGCATCATTCGCACGCTGCCGCCGGGAGTCAAGATCACGACGCTGAACGACGCGTCCGGCTTTGTCCGTGATTCGGTGGACGAGGTGATGCAGGAGATGATCACCGCGGCCATTCTCACCGGTCTGACCGTCCTGCTTTTCCTCGGCAGCTGGCGCTCGACGCTGATCGTCGCGACCTCCATCCCTTTGGCTATCCTGTCGTCGGTCCTCGCGCTATCGTGGCTAGGCCAAACGATCAACGTCATGACCTTGGGGGGGCTCGCTCTCGCCGTCGGTATTCTTGTCGACGACGCGACGGTCATGATCGAGAATATCGACTCTCACCTCGAAGCGGGGGCAGAACTCGAACCCGGCATCATCGCGGCGGCCAACCAGATCGTCGTCCCCACTTTCGTGGCGACCCTGTGCATCTGCATCGTCTGGCTGCCGCTATTCCAGCTTGGCGGGATTGCGGGTTTTCTGTTCCTTCCGATGGCGGAAGCGATCGTCTTCGCGATGATCGCCTCGTTTATCCTCTCGCGCACCTTGGTGCCGACGATGGCCGCGTTTTTGTTGCGCGGCCAGGTGGACCAACACAAGCACGGCCATACGACCGATCCAGGCTTCTTTACCCGTTTCCAGCGCGGTTTCGAGCGGCGATTCACTCAGTTTCGTGAGCACTACCAGACTGTGTTGACCCAGCTCGTAGCCAGACGCCGACTCTTCATCGTGGTGTTCGCTGCGGCCTCGTTCAGCTCACTGGGTCTCATCGGCTTCCTTGGACGTGATTTCTTTCCGAGCATCAAGTCCGGCGAGATCGACCTGCATATGCGTGCACCGGTTGGCACGCGGTTGGAGGAAGCATCGAAGATTGCCGTTCTCGTGAATGGCTCGATCCGGCAGATCCTCCCGAATCAGGTGAGCAATGTCTTGGACAATTGCGGCCTGCCGTCGAGCGGCATCAACGAAGCCTACAACTCCACGGGAACGATCGGCCCACAGGATTGCGACATCACGATCAACCTGAAGAATGATCGATCGCCGGTCGACAAGTATCGCTTCATGCTGCGACAGCAACTTCCCAAGCTGTATCCCGGTACCGCATTTACGTTTCTACCGGGCGATATAACGGCAAAGATCCTCAATTTCGGCCTGCCGGCACCGATTGACGTACAGATCTCCGGTCGTGGGCAAGTTGCCAACTTCGCGTACGCGCAAGCGATGGCCGCCCGTATACGGCGCATCCCCGGTAGCGCCGACGTCAATATCCAGCAAGCCTTCGATGAGCCGACCCTGAATGTCGCGGCATCTCGATCCTTTGCCTTGGGCACAGGCGTGACGGAATCCAATATCGCCAACAATGCGCTGGCGACCTTGTCCGGGAGCGGGCAAACGGCGCCTACCTACTGGCTCGATACGAGCTCAGGGGTATCGCATCTGGTCAATATGCAGACACCGCAAGACCAGCTCTCGTCGATGAATGACCTGGAAACCATTCCGATCGACAAGGGCAATGGCGATCCCAGTGGCAACGACACGCAATTGTTGGGGGCACTTAGCCGAATTACCCAGACAGGTACGCCACTGCTGGCCTCGCACTACAGCATCTTGCCGGCGATCGACATTTTCGTGAGCAATCAAGAGCGCGATCTCGGTGCGGTGAACGATGAGGTCGAGCACGTCGTCGCGGACATGAGCCACGACGTTCCGCGCGGTTCCAGCGTGCATCTGCGAGGCCAGGCGCAAACGATGAGTAGCGCGTATGCCCAATTGCTTGCGGGGCTCGCCCTTTCGATCTTGCTCGTCTACCTGGTTATCGTGGTCAATTTCCAGTCCTGGCTCGACCCCTTCATCATCATTACCGCCCTGCCCGCAGCACTGGCCGGAATCGTCTGGAGCCTGTTTCTCACCCACACGACCCTATCCGTGCCTGCGCTCACCGGCGCGATCATGTGCATGGGCACGGCGACCGCCAACTCGATCCTCGTGGTCTCGTTTGCTCGCGAGCGCCTGGCCGAGCATGGCAACGCTGTGGTCGCCGCCATCGAGGCTGGCTACGGCCGTATTCGTCCGGTGCTGATGACAGCGCTCGCCATGATGATCGGCATGCTGCCGATGTCATTCAGCAATACCCAAAACGCCCCGCTGGGTCGCGCTGTGATCGGTGGACTCATGATCGCAACAATTGCAACTCTGCTGTTCGTGCCCTGCGTATTCGCGCTTTTGCACAGCAACAGAAATAAAGACATGGAATCGCACGTATGAGCACTCGTCGACAAACACCCCTCCCGAGTTCCTCCCGAATCCGATTGCTGACGGCGATTGCGGCGCTGATCGTCGTGGGGCTCGTCGCGCTCGGCATTTTCCAGCGGCGCGCCAATGTCGCCAATCTGCGTGACGTCGCTGACGAGGAGTCGGTACCCGAAGTGCAGGTCATCTCCCCTGCCCCGGGACCGGCGACACGCACCGTGACGTTGCCGGGAACGATCAAGGCCTGGTATTCGGCCCCGATCTATGCCCAGGTATCGGGCTACGTGCTCAAGTGGTACAAGGACTATGGTGCGCCAGTGAAAGCGGGCGATTTGCTCGCCACCATCGATGCGCCCGCCGTGGACGAGCAGTATGAGAGCTCGCAGGCGAATCTCGACGTGGCCCAGACCAACTACAACCTCGCCGTAGTGACCGCCAATCGCTGGACGGCGCTGGCAGGTACGCAGGCGGTGTCGCAGCAGGAAGTGGACGTACAGGTTGCCAGTGCCGCTGCGAAGAAAGCCCAGGCCCGGGTGGCGCAGCATGAGGTTGCGCGCTATAAGGTTCTCGAAGGGTTCAAGAGAATCGTTGCCCCGTTCGATGGAATCGTCACTTCGCGCGATACCGACGTGGGCAACTATGTCAACGCCGCGGGCGGCGATGTCAGCGCGCGAGGCGCCGCGGACGAGTTGTTCAGTGTCTCCGACATTCACGAGATGCGTGTTTTCGTGTCGGTACCGCAGGACTATGCCGCGATGCTCAAGCCCGATCTGACCGCCACGCTCTCGCTGCCGCAATATCCAAACCGGACATTCAACGCGACTTATCAAACGACGGCAAACGCCTTCAACCCGCAAACGCGTACCGTGGTGACCGAGCTCCTGGTGCCCAACCCCGATCATCTGATCTGGCCCGGAACGTACGCCGACGTCAAGTTTGTCGTGCCGACGAACCCCGACGTGCTGGTGGTGCCGGAGCAGGCACTGGTGTTCCGCGCGCAAGGCACCCAGGTCGCGCTCGTTGACGCGGACAACAAGGTGCATCTTCAAGACGTTCAGCTCGGCCAGAATTTTGGCCAGACTGTGCAGATCACATCCGGGTTGAAGCGCAGCGACCGGCTGATCACCAACCCCTCGGCCGGCATTCTCGAAGGCGAGACGGTGCGCATTGTCCAGGGTGTGCCAGGCATTGCCCCCGATGCACAATTCCACGCGAACATGGACGCATCAAAGAATTTGACCCCGGCGCAGCGCGCGAAAGTTGAAGCTGCGCGCAACGACGATGCGAGCCAGTAATGCGCAGCTTCCGACCTATCCGCTACCTTGTGTGCCTCACCGTCGTCAGTGCGCTGTCCGGCTGCGATCTGGCGCCCCTCTATACGCCGCCAAGCATGATCCTGCCGGCGCAATACAAGGGTTCCGGGCCGTTTGTCGTCGCGCAGCCGCAAGATCAACTCTCGCACGGCCCATGGTGGCAAGTGTTTGGCAACGCCGAACTGGATCGTCTCGAGACGCAGCTTGATGCGGCGAATCCGAATCTGAAGGCAGCCGAAGAAACGTATACCCAAGCCCGGGACGTCGTCGGCGAAGCGCGATCAGGACTGTTTCCGCAACTTGGCTTGCAAGCGTTTACCAGCGAGAACAAAGAGTCTGTGCATACTCTTTTCAAGAACGCAACCAGCGCCTCCCTCCAGTCGCCGTCGAACGGCTATGGTGCCGTCGCTTCGTGGGAGCCCGATTTCTGGAGCCAGATCCGTAACAGCACCAAAGAGGCCCAGCAGGACGCGCAAGGCGTAGCGGCGCAGGTCGCTTCGGCACGACTGAGCCTGGAGATGGAACTCGCCACCGACTACATGGCGATCCATGGTCTCGATGATGAGCATGCCGTCTATGTGCAGACCATTGCCTCCTATCAGCAGGCGGTCTCGATCACGCAATTGCGCTTTGCCGGGAAAATTGCCGCGGGCATCGATGTCGCTCGCGCTGAGAATCAGCTTTCCTCCGCGCAGGCGTTCGACACCGAGGTGCAAGCACAGCGGGCATTGCTCGAGCACGCAGTCGCGGTACTGGCCGGTGTCAACCCCAGCACCTTCAGCTTGCCGGCGAGCGCGGATGCCCAAATCAGTGTTCCGACAACTCCTGTGGACGCTCCCTCCGCGCTGCTGCAACGGCGCCCTGATATCGCGCAGGCCGAGCGCATGATGGCGGCGGAAAACTCCTCCATCGGGGTATCGCGGGCAGCGTTCTATCCGAACATCCGCCTTAGCGCGATCGCGGGTTTCGAAGATACCGGCTTTGGCCTTGCCTCGCTGCCGAACGCCCTCTGGGCAGTTGGAGCGTCCGCCATGTTGCCGCTGTTCGAGGGGGGTCTACGGAAAGCTGAGTTGCAACAAAGCTGGTCGCAATTCAACCAGGCGACGGATAGCTATCGGGCAACTGTACTGCAAGCCTTTCAGCAGGTTGAAGATAATCTGACACTCACCAGCAAGCTCGCCACTGAGGCCACTCAGCAGGAAGCGGCCCTGCAGGCAGCACTCAAAGTGCAGGACATGTCCCTCAGTCTCTACACGGGTGGCCTGGACAACTATCTGAGTGTCACCGTTGCCCAGATCGCCGCGCTCACCGCACAAATCTCCGAGGTAGAGGTGCAGACACGCCGCTTGCAGACGGCGGTGGGCCTCATCGGCGCGTTCGGCGGCGGCTGGAGTACCGCCGACCTGCCTACGGCAGAGCAGACACTCCCCTTCAATCCGCTGAGCCCGCACGACGCCCCCGGCGATGTGCACGAACCGCACTAGGGGTCTCTCCTCACACGACTTGACTCCTTTGCACATGTACGAAGTTTCATCATCGCGCCGTGCTTTCTTAAGGAAGCACGGCGAGCAGAGCACCATAATTTTTTTTCATTCTAATGCGGAGGTCGGCAATGCGACGCCCAATGAGAACTGAGCTAGTCAGTGAAAATGGTACGAAAGTTGTCCATCTCGAGATCGACACGCATCGGATGCAGCTGGGCGCGGAGGATCTCGATGTGCTGATTGAACAACTTGGTGCGCTTAGAGCCTCAATGCGACCGCCTGTTCCATCGAGCGTATCTCGCACCCACCGATATTCAGTCGAACTCGACCCTAGCTGGTATGCGGAACCCCATCCCGGCTCTGATGCCGTCGTTCTGTTCCTGAGGAATTCCGGTGTGGGATGGGCCGGGTTCGCCATACCCCGGGACAAGGCTCTAAGGTTTTGCGAGGACCTCGCCATCCATGCGAATGCGCCTGCCAGGCCTCTCGGACTGGCTAGTTAAAGAGGAGGAAGTTGCAAGTGCTGAAGCTCGAGATCGTCAACCCCTATGGTGCAAATTCATTGCTTCTTTCGATTGAAGGAAACAGTGTCGTGCTCGACCCCTCCGAGGTCGACGCTTTGATCGAAAATCTAAGCGGCTACCGTTCAGAGATGCAGCCCGCCGTGGATGCGTCGCTTTCTAAATCTCGCCAGTACGTGATTGAGAACAATCCAACCTGGCACATTGAAAGCAACCCACTGCTCGATGGTGCCGTCGTGTTTATGCGCCACACGGGATTTGGATGGAAAGGCTTTGCCATCCCCAGGGAGAGCCTTAAGAAGCTGATTGACGTTGTCTCTACTTATGCGGGTGGCGGGCATGAATCCAGCATCACGCACTATGGGCTGCAGCCGGTTTCAAAGATGCCTAACTGAGGTGGGCATTGAAACCGGTGGCGGGGAAGTCCCAGGCGTCGCGAAGCGTGCGATCATCCGGTTCAGTGGACTAGCCGGTAACCGAAGTGGTTGATGGTTTCGACTTGCGTGGTAAAACCTTGCTGCCGCATCTTCCTGCGTAAGCGGGAAATCACCACGTTCACGCTGGCCGGATCGACGTCATCGGCCTCAGCCCATGCATAGCGAATCAGGTTATCGCGCGCGACCGGCCCGTTGACATGACGCAAGAGGCACTCGATCACCAGGTATTCGCGCTTGGTGACGGAAAGCCGCTGGCTACCTTCAACGAACTCATGCGTCCGCGGGTCCAACCGTGCCAACTCGTCTTGCGGCGACGCCCGCATGTGATGTTGGCTCAGCCGACGCAAGGCGGCGAGCCGCTCCTGCATTTCGATGATCGAGTAAGGCAGGACAAAGCAGGCATCCGCCCCCGCGCGGAGCATCCGGGCACGTTCGCCGGGCGCTGCGTGACCCAGCATCAGAATGGTGGATGGGCGATTCGCCAGCCTTGCGAAAGATGGCAAGGTACTGTGCAACTCGTCCCTTCGCACCTCCTGGCCCACGACGATAACGATGGCGTCGAACGCGTCCTGTGACGCCAGATACATGGCGTCGCGGACGTCGTTTGTGACCTGCAGACTATGAGCGCTCTCGCGCAACGCTTTATGCAGGTATGAAGATTCCGGGCGAGACGTGGAGACAAGCAGAATTCGCATTCGTTAGATCCAGATGTCCCCCTGCGCGCGAGCGGATCGACACATCATGGATGACATCCGCAAAGTCGTGTCCTGTGCCCGCTCGAATGCGAGGAGCAGGTGCATCCGCAACGTTACAACGCAGCGGATAGCCTCTCGGCAACATTTCCATGAAACTTTTTTCATCCCTGCCCGCACGGGCCAAAGCGTCAGGTCGAACGCAAAGCCTTAAACAACTCTTCACTCTCCCGTAAGCGAATTCTGCAAGAGCGATCGCTATTCTTCCTACATGCACTGGCGATCTCGGTCCCGATTCTGTCCGCGGCGCAGAGAAAGGCCAATGCTTCCATCCACTACTTTTGGAGAACTTGGCATGAAGAGGATCACGACACCCTTGATCGCCTGTCTGTTGCTGTGCGGTTCGAGCGTGGCGCTCGCCGCCCCTCACCTCACGCCCCAGCAGTGCAACGACTATCCGTTCAAGCAACCGACGGGCGAGATCACCCACGCCCAATTGAAGCAGGAACTCGAGGAGCTGGAAGCGGTCGGCTATGACCCTTCAGGCGACAACATCAACTATCCGAGCGAATTGATGACCGCCGAAGCGAAAGTGCAAGCTGAGTATCGGCAGGACTGCCTGCCTCTGACGCAGGCTGCGACCCCACAGCCGTCGCAAAACGACTAGCCACCTTCCGCAGCACGTCTGGCCCCCTCGCACAGACGTGCTGCGGCAGTATTGTGCCGCGGGTACCTCTGCGGACGCGCCTCTTGCTCGCGTTGGCGTTGGCGTTGGCGTTGGCGTTGGCGTTGGCGTTGGCGTTGGCGTTGGCGTTGGCGTTGGTCTGCAGCATCCACCGCTTGGATCCGCACACACCAACAGGATCCTCGCAGATGGAGTGGAAACGGCTGTTGATCGACCATTTTCCTTTCACCCGATCTCACCTTCGTGCAGGACGCAGGCTCCCCCTGAGCCCGCCAACGTCGAGTAAGCACGCATATCCATGGAGGAAAAATGCAACCGATTGCATTTTGTTGACGCAGCCTCCATACCGTGTCCAGGCGAAGACGTAGGGGATCAAAATCCCCCGTAAGGTGCTCGTATTGGCGCTTCCAACGAGAAGGTGTTTTGCGTCTAGCGTAAAAAAAATCCGCTGTGTGTGGTAAACCCCTAGTTTTTTAGTTGGTGCTCCGCGCTATATTTGTGCAATCGATTGCGTCGCACTGCGGAATGACTTCCCCCCATGGTTGGCCCCCTCCACGACGCTCGTTGAGTCGACTATGGAAAGGACAACACTCCGAAGATTTGCAGCATGTACTCTGGTAGGCACGTTCATTTGGGGTTGAGCGGAAGGAGTTTCGTGTCGCAACCCCTTATTAATGAAATCCAGACGCCGCAGACATCCTGTCGGCGCAGTTCCTGACCTTGCACGGCCCGGCCTTATTCGTTCACTGACGTTCCCTCTCATGACGCGTTCCCTCGATTCTGGTGTGATCCTCTTAGCACGCATTGCCCTGGCGGTTTTGTTCCTGTGGGGCGGTCTGATGAAACTGGCAGGATATGAAGACTTCGTCGCATACCTGCATTCAGTGGGCCTGCCGTTCGTGTCGATCGCAGCGCCGCTTTCGACCGCTCTCGATCTGATAGGCGGCTTGTTCCTGATCGTCGGCTTCAAGGTACAGCCGCTTGCGCTGGTCATGGCGGTCTATACGGTAGCCACGGCGATCCTCGGACACGATTTCTGGAACATAGCCGATCCCGTCATGCACCACGACATGACCGTCCACTTCTGGAAAAACATCGGCATTGCGGGGGGGTTCTTGCTGCTAAACGTGACGGGAGCGGGCCGTATCAGTGTCGACAATGCACGCGCCGCAGAGGGGGTTGGGTCACTGACGAGTCACCGCGGCAGCACCCGCGCCGGGTGACGGCGAGACAGGCGTGAATGGGCGAAAATTCCCCATCGAAGAAAAGGCCCTTCACTCCTCTGAGCCGTCCGCTTAGGCTGGCTCTATCGTGGTCATAGCAAAAGCCCCGCGCTCCTATCGCGGGGAGAACCCGTGGATCATTTGCCCACCCAGCTCAATGACGAGCACAGCCTATGCGAGTTGCCAGCATCGGGCGTGAGATTTTCTCCTCAATCGATTCGGGCTCGCAGTTCAGATAGCCGCCGATCACCAGCGCACTGCGTCGAGAATCATCCGGGTTGAGTTGTGCCCCTGAAACGGGCGATATAGAACCCTCTTTCTGATGATGCAGCCTGGCCGTCAGTCCCTTTTCTTTCTGTGCGCAATAGAACGCACAATAAAAGAGTCGTTCGCCATCCGTAGATTTCGACATCTCTGTTCTTGCTCCTGCACATGAGCTCGCGCACAAGTGCGCAGCTGGCCGGCCGGACTCGCCTTCCCTACCGTTAGCATGCCTGCACGTATGGCAAGAAGTATGTAGACTCAAACAGGGCCGTGCTGTGAGCCCGTCCCTATATCAGCTTGTTGAATATCATGTATCGGAGCATTAGAAGTGAAGATTTACGACTTTAAAGGTTTCGCCAATCCCGCTCGGGTTCGTATCGCAGTAGCAGAGAAAGGCCTGACCGACCAGATCGAATTTGTTCATGTCGATCTGCCTAACGGCGCACACAGGACTCCGGAGTTTTTTGCAAAGAATCCTTCAGGCACGGTACCCGTGCTTGAGCTCGATGACGGCACGACGATCTCCGAGTGCACCGCGATCACCGTGTACCTCGACCACGTGCAGGGCGAGTCGACGCTTACGGGCCGCAACGGCAAGGAGCGTGCGATCGTTCACATGATGCAGCGCCGGGCCGAAGCCGAACTGATGGACGCCCTGGGGACCTACTTCCACCACGCCACACCGGGTTTGGGTGCAGAGATCGAGCTCTATCAGAACCGCGAGTGGGGCGAGAAAAACCTCAAGCGCGCAATGGCCGGCATGCACTATCTGAACCAGGTCTTGAGCCGACAACCCTACCTTGCTGGCGAGAGTTTCTCCATGGTCGACATCACCGCATTCGCCGGCCTGGGTCTCGCTGATTTCCTGAAGATCGACGTACCCGATACACTGACGAATCTCCAGGCGTGGCGCGCCCGCGTCGCAGCGCGGCCAAGTATCGCGGCTAGCCAAGCCTGAACTCGGGAACGCCGTAGCGCGATGGAACTGAACGCAGACTTCACCCGGCGCGTTGCGGTACACGCCGCCCATCTTCCCTGGGTGCCCTCTCCCGTCATCGGCATCGAGCGGCGTATGCTCGACCGCATCGGCGCCGAGGTTGCTCGTGCTACGTCGATCGTGCGCTATGCTGCCGAGAGCCGCTTCAATGCGCACACCCATGGCGGGGGCGAGGAGTTCATGGTGCTCGACGGAGTCTTCTCCGACGAGCATGGCGATTTCCCCTCAGGTTCCTATGTGCGTAATCCGCCAGGCTCGACTCATACGCCGGGCTCGCAGCAGGGCTGCACGATTTTCGTCAAATTGCGGCAGTTCGACTCAGAGGACCGCACGGTTGTGCGTATCGACACGGGCAAGCTTGAGTTTCTCGCTGTGCCGACACGCCCAGGCGTCCATCTGATGCCGCTGCATGCGGATGCGCACGAAGACGTGCGCATCGAGCGATGGGCGCGTGATGCCGCGATTGAGTGGGTCGTGGATGGCGGGATCGAACTGTTGGTACTCGACGGCAGCTTCGAGGAAGGCGGCGAAAGGTTCACCCCCCAATCTTGGCTCAGGCTCCCTCCAGGAGCATCGCTGCATGCGACTGCAGGCGCCTATGGCTGTCGAGTCTGGGTCAAGACCGGCCACCTCGCCCGTCTGGGCTAGCGGTGTTGGTCGTTCCACTGTTTTTCAAGTGAGATCGACACAGAGCTGGCCCTCCCCGCCAGCCCTGTTTTTTCTTGGCAAAACGCTCGCCAACCCTCAAACTTAAAATATATTTAATAAACGACGGCCATTCGTTCATTAAAATTTCACGCAGTCATTCGCTGAGGACTTCTTATTCAGCGCCTGTTTATTACATCACTAAGACCCTACTAAAAAAACGTATTTTCCGCATGTGGCGAATTTGAGACACGAGGGGGAGAGGCTCATCGGAATTGAGCGTTGGCGCGGGCCGCGGTCGAGCGGATTGCCTTGAATCTTGTACCGCGAACAACCGTTAGCCGGTAACGACACAGGATTGTTAAAGATTTGTGAAAATCCCGATCCGAATTTGAAATTGGGATTTTCCAAAATGCTGCATCCATCGCAATTAACCCAAACTTTATACTCCACGCGTTCTTTCCAGACCGATCGCCGATCGCTCAACGAGGAAGATAAACTTGGAATGGAGTGTGGTTTGATCAAGATGCGATATCTGGCCGCTGTGTCGGCCATGGTTGTGGCGGGGGCCGCACATGCTCAAAGCAGCGTCACGCTTTTCGGGATTGTCGACACCGGTCTCGTGTATCAGAGCAATGCACGCGTGACGGGCTCCCCGACGCAAGGGTCGAGCTTCTATTCGATGCAAAGCGGAAACCTCTCCACCTCGCGCTTTGGCGTGCGCGGCTCGGAAGACCTCGGCGGTGGCCTGAGCGCGGTGTTCTGGCTCGAGAACGGCTTCGCCACGAACACGGGTGCCGCGAAGAACGGTGGAGACTTGTTTGGCCGGCAAGCGTGGGTCGGTCTGCGCTCGAGCGAGTACGGTACGGTTACGCTCGGCCGTCAATACGATTTCATGGTCGACTACGTCGCACCGATGAGCGCGACGGGTTCGGGTTTCGGCGGCAATCTTGCCGACCATCCGTACGACAATGACAACCTTGACAACGACATGCGTCTGAACAATTCGATCAAGTTCAGCAGCGTCTCGGTCAACGGTTTCAAGGCCGGGGCGATGTATGCGTTCTCCGATGACGCTGGCGCGTTCAACATGGATAGCGCATTCAGCATGGGCGCGAGCTATTCGTATGGCGCGTTCAATGCCGCGGCCGCGTATATTCAAGTCAACCGTACGGCCAACGCAGCCAACCTCGTAGGCGCCGTGAGCAACGGCGACGGCGACGCGCTGACGACGGGCGGCGACCAACAAATCTTCGGCGCCGGTGTCCAGTACAAGTTCGGCCAGTCGTCCATCGGCGCCATCTGGACCCATTCTGTCACTTACAACGTGACAGGTCTCTGGCAGGGTGGCAGCACCGCCACCGGCGCGCTCAGTGGCAGCTATATGAAGTTCGACAACTTCGAACTGAACGGCCGCTATTTCGTGCACCCGAATTTCGCCCTTGGCGCGTCCTACACGTACACGACGGGTGGGTTCGGCGGGGCGACGGGCACTTCCACGGATGCCTCGCCGCATTGGAACCAGGTGATGGCTCAGGCCGATTACCTGTTTTCGCCGCGCACCGATGTCTACCTGGAAGGCGTCTATCAGCGCGTCAGCGGTGGAAACGGCAATTCCGCGTTCGATGCCAGCGTCTATAGCCTGGATCCCTCCGCGAACAACCAACAAGTGGTCGTCTCGGTTGGCATGAGGCATCGCTTCTAATCGGCGAGCAATCCCTCGGCCCTGCCGCGCGCCGCCAGGCGCACTGCAGGACGATGGGTTTCCCGTCTGACGTGGTGCGGCGAATTGCCCACGGTCAACGGGCCGCCTCTCACGACGAATTCATGTCTGGGGGGTAAGATCGTCGATGGACGCCCGTCGCCGCATGCAACGACATGCGGCGACGGGCGGCAACATGCGCCGATACCTCTCTCATGACCTCCGCCCTCGAAACCGCTCCGACTTCCCGGCAAGACCTCAATCAGCTCGTCAGACTCCGGCAACTGCTCGCCGATACGGGCGCCGACGTCCGTTTCGATTCAGGCACCCGCGCAGCCTACGCATCTGAAGCATCGAACTACCGGCAAGTGCCGCTCTGCGTCGTCCTGCCACGCACGATCGACGAACTCGTCGGCGCCGTGCGGGCCGCCAACGAAGCCCAGGCAGCCGTTCTGCCCCGTGGCGCCGGCACCTCCATGTGCGGCCAGTCAGTCAACACCGCCGTCGTGCTCGACCATTCGATGCACCTGAACTCGATCGTCTCGATCGACCGGGACCGGCGCCTCGCGATCGTCGAGCCCGGCGTCGTCTGCGATCAACTCAATACCGCAGCCGCCCACCATGGCCTCGCATTCGGCCCCGATCCCGCCACCCATAGCCGATGCACCCTCGGCGGCATGATCGGCAATAACTCTTGCGGCGCGCACTCGGTACGCGCAGGCAAGACCGCCGAAAACGTCGAGCGCCTCGAAGTGCTGACCGTCGACGGTGAGCGCTTCTGGGTCGGACCGACCGACGACGCCACGTATCGCTCGCACCTCGCCGCGGGCGGACGCCGCGCCGACATCGTGCGCGCACTCAAGACTCTTGCCGATGACTATGCCGATGCGATCCGCACCGGCTTCCCGACCATCAAGCGGCGCGTCTCCGGCTACAGCCTCGACCAGCTGCTTCCCGAGAATGGCTTCAATATCTCGCGTGCCGTGGTCGGCTCCGAGGGCACCTGCGTCACCGTGCTCCAGGCGGAAATGCGCTTGATCGAACGCCTGCCCGCGCGCGTGCTCGTGGTCTACGGATTTCCGGATATCTATCTTGCCGCCGACGCCGTGCCTCAGTTGCTGCCCCTCGGCGCGGTCGCCATGGAAGGCCTCGATACCGGCATCATCGGCGGCTTGCGCGAACGCGGCCTCGCCCTCGCCGATATCGCGGAGTTGCCGGAAGGCTCCGCCTGGCTGATGGTTGAATTCGGCGCGGCGACACACGCCGAGGCCCTTGCGGCAGGCGAACGGGCACAAGCGCTTGCACAGGATCTGCCCGGTACGCCAACCGTGCGCCTCTGCGCCGACGAAGGCCTGATCAAACGGCTCTGGTCGATCCGTGAGACCGGCGCATCAGCCACCTCGATGGCGATCAACGAGAATGCCGCGGACCCTGTCGTCGGCTGGGAAGATGCGGCCGTCGAACCCGCCCAGCTCGGCGCGTATCTGCGCGAGTTCGCGGCACTCGTGGAACGCTACGGTTATGTGACGAACCTCTACGGCCACTTCGGCGACGGCTGCGTGCATGCGCGGATCACCTTCAATCTCAAGACCCACGAGGGCATCGCGCAGTGGCGTGCGTTCCTCACCGAAGCCGCACACCTCGTCGTCCGATACGGCGGCTCGTTGTCCGGCGAGCATGGCGATGGGCAGGCCAAGGGCGAACTGCTGCCCATCATGTACCCACCCGAGCTGATCGAGGCGTTTCGCGCGTTCAAGCGGATCTGGGACCCGCACGGCCGCATGAACCCCGGCAAATTGATCGATGCGCATCGCGTCGATGAGAACCTGAGACTTGGCCCCGGCTACCGGCGCAACACCTTGGCAACGCACTTCCGCTATGCAGGCTCGGATGCCCCCCTCGCCTTCGCACGCGAGACCGAACGCTGCATCGGCATGGGCAAGTGCCGTTCACTCGAGGGCGGAGCCATGTGCCCGAGCTATCGGGCCACACGTGAAGAAGCCTATTCGACTCGCGGCCGTTCACGCCTGCTTTTTGAAGCACTGAGCGGCGATACGCTCGACGACGGCTGGGACAACGATGCGCTAAAGGACGCCCTCGACCTCTGCCTCGCCTGCAAGAGCTGCAAGACCGAATGCCCGACGCACGTCGACATGGCGACCTACAAAAGCGAATACCTGGCGAAGTACTACACGCGAAACCGGCGCCCGCTGCTCGATACGCTGATCGGATGTCTCGGCGAGTGGCTGCCACACGCTGCACGCGCCAGCCGCCTCTTCAACGGCGTGATGCGCAATCCGCTCGCACGATCGGTCGCCGCTCGCGTGGGCTTCGCACGAAGCGCATTGTTTCCGGAGATCGCGGCAACGACGTTCCGCAAGACGGACACGGCAGCGCGCGTACTCGCGAATACTGCACCCGCGCCGGATACACACACCGTGCTGCTATGGACCGATACCTTCAACAGTCATTTCAGTCCTGAGGTCCTCGAGTCCGCGGTTCGCGTACTTGAAGGCGCGGGCTTTCACGTCGAACTGCTGAGCAAGCATATCTGCTGCGGCCGGCCCTACTACGACGCCGGCATGCTCGAACCCGCGAAGCGCAACCTGCTCGATATCCTCGACGCGCTCGACACCGTGCTGGCCCGCAAGATTGCGCTCGTCGTGCTCGAGCCGAGCTGCCTGTCCGTGTTTCGCGACGAGCTTCGTTCGCTGCTTCCCGATGACGATCGCGCACAGCAGCTGGCTGCACTCGCATGCACGCTGGGCGAACTGCTTGCGAAGTCCGGCACGGCCGTCCCCGCGCATCCACAAACGGAGAAAGCCTACCTGCATGGTCATTGCCATCAGAAGGCATGTGGCGGCATGGGCGGCGAGACCGCCTTGTTCGCACGCCTCGGCATCGAAGCAAAACTGCTTTTGACCGGATGCTGCGGCATGGCCGGTGCCTATGGCTATCAGGCAAAGACGGCCGACGTTGCGGCAACGATCGGCGCGACCGAATTCAAGCCGCATCTCGACGCATTGCCCGCGGATGCCTGCCTGATCACCGACGGGTTCAGTTGCCGCTCGCAGGCACTCAAGGCCGGGGGCCGCAAGGCACTGCATCTTGCGCAGTTTCTGGACCCGCAACGGTCGTCCTGAGCTGCCCGGCTGGCAAGCGCAAGCGTTTCATGCGGGCGCTTGCCTCGATGCACCTGGAACGCCGTGCGAACTGCGTCGCCGATCGCGTGTTACCCGCCCCCCTCCACTGCGCCCTCTTGAATCGTTTTCTCAGCCCCGCGTCCGCTCAGGCCGCCTGAGCGAGCTTGAACACGGAGACCGCATCGAGCAGTTCTTCGGCCTGTTGTGCCATGGACTGCGCGGCGGCGGATGCCTGTTCGACGAGCGCGGCGTTCTGCTGGGTCACCTCGTCCATCTGGCTGACCGCGCGGTTGACCTGCTCGATGCCGGTGCTTTGTTCATCGGATGCCGCCGAGATCTCGCTCATGATGTCGGTCACGCGCCGCACCGACTGTACGATCTCGGTGATCGTGCTGCCCGCCTCGTCGACCAGCTTCGAGCCGGCATCCACACGGGTCACCGACTCGCCGATCAACTCCTTGATTTCCTTCGCCGCGCTCGCACTGCGCTGTGCAAGCGTGCGGACTTCACCGGCCACCACGGCAAAGCCGCGGCCTTGCTCACCCGCCCGTGCCGCTTCCACCGCCGCGTTCAAGGCCAGGATATTGGTCTGGAACGCGATCCCTTCGATCACGCTGATGATGTCGGCGACCTTGACTGAACTGTCGGAGATTCCGTGCATCGTCTCGACCACCCGACCCACGACTTCGCCGCCGCGCTGGGCGATTTCCGATGCGGTGCCCGCGAGCGCGGTCGCCTGTTTTGCGTTGTCGGCGTTCTGACGAACGGTTGCGGTCAGCTGCTCCATGCTCGAGGCCGTTTCCTCGAGTGAGGCTGCCTGCTCCTCGGTACGCTGCGACAGATCGTTGTTGCCTTGCGCGATTTCGTCGGCCGCGAGCGAGATCGAGGTGCTCGACTGCTTGATGCCCTGGACGATCGACGTCAGCTGGTCTCGCATCATGCTGAGCGAATACATCAGGCTCGTGCGGTCTCCCGCCTTCAGCGGCACGGCGACACTGACATCGCCGGCGGCGATATGCGCGGCCAGCGCCGCCGCCTCGCGAGGTTCGCCGCCGAGTTGCTTCGACAGATTGCGTGCGATGAACAGCGCAATCCCGAGTGCAAGGATCACGGCTGCCGCGATCAGCCCAAGCACGAAGACGATTGCATGCGAATACGCCTCGTCGGCCGCCTGCCCCTCGCGCGCCGCACCCGCGGTTTCGAAATCGACGATCTGGAGGATGTCCTTCTCGAGCGTACGGCGCACCGCGTTCGCCGAACCGTGCAGCAGCGTGGTGGCTTCGTCCCGCTTGCGCTCCTTCGCCATCGAGCGGACCTTCTGGTCCAGGTCCATGTATTGCGGGATCAACGTCTGGATATGCGCATACGCGGCCTTCTCCTCGGGGTAGGCCATGAGCTTCGCGAACGCGCTGGAGGAACGGGCATAGTCGGCCAGCGCAGCCCCGATGATCTTGTCTGAATTCTTGTCACCCTCGGGTGAATCGGCGGCGACCGCGCCCCATTCGCCGATCCGGATCGCACGCAGGCCGGCAAGCATTTGCAGGCTGCTGCGTACCGATGGCAGCCAGTTGTCGCGAAGCTGGGCCACGTGCTGGTTCTCGGCATTGACCTCAACGAGCGCGACACTCCCGAGCCCGACCAGCAGCACGATCACGGCGGAAAAACCCAGGATCAGCTGGGAGACCACTTTCATGTTCTTGAATGCCTGCATGATGCCCACCCCGTTTATTGTTTATTGTTTTGGTGACGCCAGACAAATGCCCTACAGATCAACGCAGATTCACAAAAAGCGGACTTTCGATTCTGCCTGAGCTCCTGCTGGTCCATGCGCTCCGGCGGCCTGCGAGCCGGCATCCGCGCCCCCTTGCGCCGTGCCGATCACGCGCAGGGTTCGCGCTTGCGGATCGATTTCGACGATCGCCCCATGCGGCACGGCAGCGGTCACGTCTTCGTCGAAGCCCGCGAGCATGCTGATGCCGCCGAGCGCCGCGCCCTGCACGAGAATCGGATTGACGCTGTTGAACACGATCGCGAGCGGCACCATGTCGCGCGACTGCATTTCGTTGAGCATCCACGCGCTCGCGACACCGCCCTTGGCCGTGTCCAGCACAAGAATCCGGCCCACGTACGACTGCCCCGCGAGTTTGTGCGTTGGCCGGGAAAAGACGCCGCGCAGACGATTCAAGTCATAGCGCGCCGAGAATCCATCGTTGGCGACGAGCGCCTCGCCCGAGACTTTGCGGCCCATCGCATGGCGCGCGGTCAGTACCCGATCACTCATTTCAGTTCTCCCGTTTCAGCGGCACGGATGCACTCTTCCATCGAGGCCAGCATCGGCACATAGCCATATCCGCCGAGAATATTGACCAGCTTCGCGCTATTGGTCGCGAGCCGCTTCCAGCCTTTCGCTTCGGCGATCTCGCGTGCGTAGGACTGGTAGAAACACATGCCGGCCAGCACGGTGCCGCCCGCGGCCTCGATCCGTCCGGTGTAGCCGAAGCGGTCCGCATCGGGCTTGACCTGCGGACTCGTGACGGCGAGCATCGGCACCTTGAAGCGGCGGTCGTCGCACAGCGCCGCCAGCGAACGCAATTCGTACAAGCTCAGTTGAGGGGCCGAGAACACCACGACATCGACCTCCTTGCTGACGTGATAGCTGCGCGTCAGCGCGTCGATATCCCCGCGACCGACCCGCTGCGGGGCCAGCTTGTCCCCGCCGGTATCGGTGAGGCGCGAGGCTTCGGGCGTGATGCCGACCATGTGGAACATGGCGACCGAACCGAAGCTCGCCATCGCGGCACCAAAGTGCTTCAGCTCGTCCGAGCTCGGCGCGGTATCGATCCCCTCGATCACGGGCACATGCCAGTAGTTGCCGGCGAGCCTTCCGATCACACCGCCGAGCGCCCCCCACTCGTTGAGCGTGCGCGGCGTCCAGTCGACCTGCACGCGCAAGGTGGCCTGCCGCTGCGCGTCGAGATGAAAGCCGTAGCGCGGCGTGCGTCCCGTCAATCCCGCCGATAGCGCGGAGGGTCCACCCTCGTAGTTCGAACGCGCGCCGCTGACGGAATTCGAATAGATCACGACGCCGGTATCGCCAAACGCGACGTGCTCGCCTCGCGTCGCCGCGAGCACGGTCTGATAGTTGATGCAGGTGTCCGTCATGCTGACGCCGAGCTTGACGAATGCGGCAATGGCGCGCCGTTCGAGTTCGAGCATCCACTCGTCCTGGCCGAGCATGCCGGCATGGGCGAAGTCCGTGCCGCGCGGATCGGTGATCGTCGGCACACGCACCTGATGACGACCGTCCTTCACGTCGCAAAGCTTCTCGAGCCACATGACGCCGGCCTGGCCCAGACTTTCCGTATCGGCCATCACATGAGCCTGAGTGATCGGCACAAAGTCCCGGGCGCCGAAAAAGTCGCCGACCGCGATCTGGTGTTGCAGGGCAATCTGGGCGACCTCGCCCATTTCACCCGCGAGCATCGCCTGTTCTTCTTGATCAAGTTGCATAGTCTAGGTCCATTACAGCGTGATACCGGTCAGCAAGCCTCTGCCTGAACGTCGAACGGGACGGCATCGGGTTCGACGAACGGCCGGTCGGGACGCATCCAGAACGACGTCACGATACCGACCAGCAGCAAGCCGATCGACAGCGCGAACGGCAGATGCCAGTCGCCCGTCAGATCGATGATGTAGCCGAACACCAGCGGCGAGAGAATCCCCGCGAGCCCGAAGCCGATGTTCATGAAACTGCTCGCGGTCCCCGCATAGCGCGGGGCGATATCCATCGGCACGGCCCACAGCGGCGCGATCACGAGTTCCATCGAAAGGAAGGCGAGGCACAGGCAGGCGGAGACGACCGTGAGATCTTTCACGAGCAGCACGGGGCCGAGGAAGACGAGCGACCCGGCCAGGCCGAATATGATGACGTTGCGGCGTGCCTTTTGCAGATCACCGGTGCGCTTGTAGATCCGGTCGCTGACGATACCGCCGAGCGTATCCCCGATGATGCCGGCGACAAAGATGCCGGAGGTGAACAGCGCCGAGTTGCGCAGGTTCAGGTGATAGCTGTGCAGGAAGAACGATGGCAGCCAGGTCAGATAGACCCACAAGGTCCAGGCGTAGCAGAAGTCGACGATGGTCAGCGGCAGGATCCGGCGCAGCAAGCGGCGCACGGGAATCCGCGTATTGCGAGTGTGAACGGTCACCGGCGGCAAGGCGGTGAGTTCATCGGGTCTCACGCCGCGATGGGTCGACGGCTCGTCGCGAAAGTAGGCGTACCACGCGATGACCCAGATGAGGCCGGCCACGCCCGCGAAAATAAATGCGGCGCGCCAGCTCCAGAGCGCGATCAGCATCACGACGATCGGCGGCGTCAGGGCATTGCCGAGCCGCGAGCAGGCATGAGTGAGACCTTGCGCAATCCCCCGCCGCTCGGCCGGCAGCCAGCGCGACATCGCCGAAGTCGCGGTCGCGAGCGAGGGCGCTTCGCCGAGCCCGAGCAGGAAACGAAATGCCGCGAGCGTGGCAAGACCGCCGGCGAACGCCGTCAACGCCGAGGCGAATGCCACCAGCAGCCCAAAGCAGGCCAGCACGCGGCGCGGCCCGAAACGGTCGCCGAGCCAGCCGCCCAACAACTGCACGATCGCATACGGATAGGCGAAGGCGGAGAACGCGAAGCCGAGCTGGGTATTGCTCAGATGCAGATCGTGGCTGATGGCCCCCGCAGCAGTCGAAATGTTGACGCGATCCGAATACTGAAGGAGATACAGCAGGCAAATCAGGAGTAGCACGCAGTCGGCGGCACTCAATCTCCAGCGACGTGCTGTCTGCACGGCTTCCCCTCTTGTTATGAAGCACAATCAATCAGACTGCCGAACTAACCGCCACCCCTGCCGATTGGCACCCGCGAATGCCTCCGCAAACGTTACACCGACAGTTACAAAGCACGCCGGGCAGCTGACGCCATTCCTACAAAACGATTACCTTGTCATAACAACGCTCAGCTAGGTAAACGGCGACAATTTCGTAAACTTAAATAATTCTCCATGCGGCTTGATCTGCGGAAATCTGGTTTCCAAAGATCATTTGTCGTAAATGTGCCTCATCGTCCTTTCATTCCCTGCTCTTTCACCCATAGCGCCTGCCCGGCCCATCTCCAAGGTCGCTCAGCGGATGTGCCCCGCCGTGCCACGCTGAATCAAAAAAGTCTTGCACGCGGCCGGCATCGACCGCGTCGAGCGTCGGCGGCACCCACCGCGGCATGCCGTCCTTGTCGACCAGCCGCGCCCGCACGCCTTCGAGGAAATCGCCGTCCCGGATGGACCGGGTCACGAGGTCGAACTCCATCTGGAAGCAGGCGCCCAGCGTCATCTGCCTGCCGCGGATCAGCGCCTCGCGGGTGACATTCAATGCAAGCGGAGAACCGGCCTTGAGCGCCGTGAGTGTCGCTTCGACCCAGGCACGCTGTTCCGATGGGATGGGCTGCGACGCATCGGATTCGAGCGAGGCAACCATGTCTTCGAGCGACGCCTGCGCAGCGAAATGCCGGCGGATCAGCGGCAGCAAGGCTTCGATCGGTGCAGGCGGACGGACATCCGATGGCGGGACAAAAATCCTGGCGAGCGGGTCCAGCGACGATGCGTCCTCGAGCGTATCGAGCCGCGATTCGAAATCGCGCAGCCATTCGCCCGGTACGCAGGCATCCGCGAGATTGCACGCCACCGCGTCGGCTCCGCTCAAGGTGACGCCTGTGAGGCCGACGTAAAGCGCGAGCTCGATGGGCATCGTATTCAGGAAATACGTCGCGCCGACGTCGGGAACCAGCCCGATACGCGCCTCCGGCATCGCGATCTTGCTGCGCTCGGTGGCAATGCGCAGCGGCACGCCCTGCGCGAGTCCCATACCGCCGCCCATCGTGACGCCGTCCATCAATGCGACGACCGGTTTCGCAAAGGTGTGCAAGGCGAAGTCGAGCCGGTATTCGTCGATAAAGAACTGCGGCCAATCGACCTCGGAATCTTTTGCCTGATGGTAGAGCGCGCGCACATCTCCGCCGGCGCAGAAACCTTTGGCGCCGGCACCGCGCAGGACTAGGGCATCGATCTGTTCGTCATTGCGGCACGTGTCGAGACAGGCGGCAAGCTCACGAACCATGTCACGGTTCAGTGCGTTCAGCGCCGATTCGCGATTCAGCGTGATGATCGCAAGCCGGTGACTCACGTGGAAAAGGATTGTCTCTGCTGTATCGGCCATGGATGAAGGCATCCAGCGCGTTGCGTCGCGTCGCGTTCGGAGAAGTAGGCCCGCGCCTGCGCGGATCTACCGTTCCTGACGGATTGCCACTGCCTCTTCGAGCCGCGTGCGCAACTGATCGGCGTGCCGGATGCCCGGCAGGCGCCGGACAGGGTGAGCGGGATCGTCCGTCATCAGGATGACCGAGCCCGTGCCGAGCATCCCTTGCCACCACGGATGGACCGACGAGACGCGCCGGATCCGCGCGAGTTCGAGGCTGTACACACGGCGGCGCAGGATGCCTTGCGTCCAGGTGATTCGCTCGGTATCGACGACGATTTCGGTAAAAGCGGTCTTCAGGATCGGCAAACCGACGCCGACCATGACCGCGACGATTTGCGCGAACAGCAACTGCCAATGGAACGGGAAATAGCCAGCCGTGCAGAGATGGATGCCGAAGATGAGCGCGACGACCGCGCTCCCCTTGAAAAGCGCCGGAATATTGATGACCTGCGACGGCGCACCTTTGAAAATCACCTGATTGGCCATCGCGCGGCTCTCTCTTTGCTAAGTGGGTCGTACCACAAATGGGCGGACAAGTGTCAAGTATAGTCCTTGCCAGCCGCCCCCGCGGCAAGGTCGGCAGCCATCATGAAATCCGACGCGGCGAACTTGGAAACCGCAGTGGCCAGATGTGCCAGAATACAGTGACCTACGACCCTTTGCGCCTGGACTACTGACGAACAAGCACCACGCAGGCGATCCGGCTTTCGCTCGGCTTACTCGGTGACCCGAGCGGAACCATTCGGCGCCCACCGATTCTCCAGCTCCTGGTCGAAATCGATGAATATTGAAGCGAGCAAGATCTACGGCGAACTGACCGACGAACAGAGTTTCCGACTCCTGGTCACGAGCGTCAGCGACTACGCCATCTACATGCTGAATCCGGCCGGCTTCATCAACAGCTGGAACACCGGGGCACAGCGCTTCAACGGATACGTTGCCAGTGAGATCATCGGACAGCACTTCTCCGTTTTCTATACGGAGGAAGATCGGGCTTCGGGCAAGCCCGCTCGCGCACTGAACACCGCAGCGACGGAAGGAAAATTCGAGGACGAGGGCTGGCGCGTACGCAAGGACGGCACACGATTCTGGGCCAGCGTCGTTGTCGATCCTATCCGTACCGCCAACGGCAGGCTGATCGGCTTTGCGAAGATTACCCGCGACATCAGTGAGCGCAAGGCCGCAGAGGATGCGCTGCGCGAAAGCGAAGACCGGTTTCGCCTGCTCGTTCAAGGCGTGACCGACTACGCGATCTTCATGATTTCACCGACCGGTGAAATCACAAACTGGAATTCGGGTGCCGAGCGAATCAAGGGGTATTCACACGAGGAGGTCGTCGGCACTCACTTTTCGCGGTTCTACACAGAAGGCGACCGCGCCAGGAACATGCCGGCGCAGACGCTGGCCATCGCCGCAAAAGAAGGGCGATTCGAACAGGAAGGCTGGAGGGTGCGCAAGGACGGCACGCTCTTCTGGGCGCACGTCGTCGTCGACGCGATCTACGACGATGCCGGAAAGCACGTCGGCTTCGCCAAGGTGACCCGCGATATCACGGAGCGCAAGCAGGCGGCCGAAGCACTGGAGCGCGCGAATGCCGCGCTTTTCCAGTCCCAAAAAATGGAGGCCTTAGGCAAGCTGACCGGCGGCGTGGCACACGACTTCAACAATCTGCTCCAGGTGATCGGGGGCAATCTGCAGTTGCTCGCGCAAGATGTAGCCGGCATGGTCAAGCCCGAGCGGCGCGTGCGCAATGCGCTAGCAGGCGTGGCACGTGGCGCGAAGCTGGCCGCGCAATTGCTTGCCTTCGGCCGGCGGCAACCGCTCGAGCCCAAAGTCGTGAATCTCGGACACTTCTTGCGCGGCCTCGACGACATGCTCCGGCGAGCGCTTGGCGACGGCATCGAAATTGAGACGGTGGTGTCGGGCGATCTCTGGAACACACTCGTGGATCCGTTCCAGGTCGAACACGCCATATTGAACCTCGCGATCAATGCACGCGACGCGATGGACGGCCGGGGACATCTGACGATCGAGACCGGTAACGCCTCGCTTGACGATGCTTACGTTGCGAGAAACCCCGAGGCGAGCGTGGGCCAGTTCGTCATGATCGCGGTCACGGACACCGGTAGCGGCATTCCCGCCGACGTGCTCACCCATGTGCTGGAGCCCTTCTTCACGACAAAGGCGGAAGGCCAGGGCACCGGCCTGGGCTTGAGCATGGTGTACGGTTTCGTCAGACAGTCGGGCGGCCACCTCCAGATCTACAGTGAAGTCGGCCACGGTACGACGGTGCGCCTCTATTTGCCGCGAGTGATGCAGGAGGAGGACCTGGTTGGCGAGATGCACTCCGGCCCGATAACGGGCGGCACGGAGACGGTACTCGTCGCAGAGGATGACGAAGAAGTGCGCAAAACCGTGATCGAACTCCTTCTCGATCTCGGTTATCGCGTGCTCAAGGCAAAGGATGCCACCGCTGCGCTCGCCATCATTGAAAGCGGCGCGCCCATCGATCTGCTATTTACCGATGTGGTGATGCCCGGCCCCTTGCGCAGTCCGGACCTCGCACGCAAGGCGCGGGAGCGGCTGCCGCATCTCGCCGTGTTGTTTACATCGGGCTATACGGAAAACGCAGTCGTCCATGCGGGCAGGCTCGATGACGGCGTCGAGCTTCTTAGCAAGCCCTACACCCGCGAGGCGCTCGCGCGAAAGATCCGCCATGTGCTTCGCAACCGGCAGCAGCGGGCCATGTCTCACAAGGTGCTGTTCGCAGACGTGCCCTCGAGTCGAGTGGCAGCGCCGGACCTCGATGCGCCGCGGGTACTCCTCGTCGAGGACGACGAGCTAATCCGGGCCGGCACGGCGGAAATGCTGCGAAACTTCGGGCTCGATATAACGGAAGCGGCCACCGGTGCGATGGCGCTGCGAATGCTTCAGCAGCAAGCTGTCGATATATTGCTGGTCGATGTCGGACTGCCGGACACGTCCGGCATCGAGTTGTCAGTTGAGGCATGCCGGAACTACCCGCGTCTTCGGGTGATCATCGCGTCGGGTCATGACGTCGCGCTGAATGCCGAGCAGCGCATCGCATTGCCGAACGTGGCTATTTTACGAAAGCCCTACGACCTGGAAGACCTGCGCCGCATGCTGGGAATCCGTTCGTGAGGCCTGGTTTGCCGACTGGGAAGAACTGACGCGCGCGGGACAATGGATCGGTATCCCCGCGGTCAACCCGTTCTACGCGCTTGAAAAGTATTTTCCTTATTCGCGTTTCTTACTTTTCCGAAGGTGCGCGCCCACAGAAAACAAAAGTAGCTCGATTCTGTTGAGCAACAGAGCAATGGCGATATATTCGAAGGGTTGCTGACAAAAACGAGCGATTACAACGGCGGGATTGCGGATAGGTGAACATTTCCGATCATTTGTCTTCCCATCATTAGTCATGCGAATCGATTCATAGCCACTTCGAATGACAGGCACGCAGTGAAATCCTTAGACCCTAACATCGGGCGGGTGAGCGGTCTTCCACACCGCCAAATCGATCAATTAATGTGCTTTTCCGAGAACATATAAATAAAGACTGGGATCCGGCCGTCTGAGCCTGAATACGAATCATGGCAAATTGGACGTACGACCATGTTAAGCTTACGGCTCATTCGCTGGGGAGTAGCCGGCTTTCCTTCTGGGAAAGCGCCTATGTCAACATACTCGGTCGCAAAGACCGTGGCATAGGTAGCCATTAATAGGTTGGCAAGACCATCGACATATCGGCGCAACCGGTCGGGTGCGTCGACATGTCGTTATGTCTTGCCCGACCTGAGCGCTACCTATGAATATCGCTTCCACCCTTCTTCTTGCTTTTGCCATGTCGACTGATGCATTCGCGGCAGCCGTTGGGAAAGGCGCGACGCTACACAGACCCCACCTTCGTGAAGCGCTCAAGACGGGGCTTATCTTTGGCGTGATCGAAGCGCTAACACCGCTAATCGGCTGGGCGCTAGGTAAAGCAGCGACTCAGTACGTTGCTTCCTGGGACCATTGGATTGCCTTTGGTTTGCTGTTCATCCTGGGTGCGCGAATGATCAAGGCGGGTTTCTCGAAACCACAGCAGCAGGAAGTTGAAAAACCGAATTCGCACTCATTCTGGGTTCTGGCTGTCACCGGATTCGCAACCAGCATGGATGCGATGGCGGTAGGCGCGGGCCTCGCATTTATCGATGTCAACATTTTTTCCACCGCGGCCACGATCGGTCTCGCCACGATGTTGATGGTCACAATCGGCGTCATGCTCGGCCGGGTACTTGGGGCAACGATCGGAAAACGCGCTGAAATAGCAGGGGGTGTGATTCTTATCGGTGTGGGGACCGCCATCCTCGCCGAGCACCTCGGCTATTTGAGTTGATCGTGTAAGGGCGGTGCACGGCGATTGAGTTGCGGGTTGCTTCGACTCACTGCGAGCGTTCCTTACAGGTAACCATCCGTAAGCGTGCTCCCGCTTATTTCACTGATGGATTCGGTATCCACGCTGCTAAGGTGAACTCGTAGCGTAACGGATATCAAATCTTGCATGACCATTGACTCAATGCTCGACGCGGCCTTTGCCCATCATCAGGCAGGTCGCCTTCTCGAAGCCGAAGCCCTGTACCGGTATGCGATCGAAGCCGACCCGCAACGATGGGGTGCATGCCTCAATCTGACGAAGATCCTGATGCTCACGGGGCGCGTCGAACAGGCCCAACGCTGGCTCCGTTGGAGGCTCGAACACACGCCAGAGGACGCGACCGCGCATCGTCAACTTGGCTTTGCCTATGCAAGCCAGAACCAGCTCGGACTCGCACTACGGCATTTCCAGAGCGTAATCGAGGAGGACCCGCGCGACGCGGGCGCACACGAAGTCGTCGCGCATCTGCTCCAGGGATTTGGACGCCTCGATGAGGCAAAATCGAACCTCCAACGGAGCGTGGCATTGCGCGACCCTGTCCAGGTCGGACATGCACTCGGTGGCACGCCCTCGTTTCGCGTGCTGATGCTTTTTGCGCCGGGCGCGGGCAATACGCCTTTCATCGAGCTGTTGCGCGTGGTCAAATATAACGTACACATGCTGAGCGTCGTTGCCGGTGTCGAGTACAACGTCGAGTCGCTACGTGCATCGACCGACGTCGTATTCAATCTGATTGGCGATGTCGACAATGCGGGCAACTTGCTCGAGAGTGCCGCACAGCTGCTTGCACAAATCGGCAAGCCTGTAGTCAATCGTCCCGAATGCATCGCGCTAACGGGACGCCAGTCGGTTTCGGAGCGGCTTGCTTCGATCGGCGATTGCATCGCACCACCAACCTGGCGCTATTCGATCGATGAAATGCGCTTAGCGTTGCGCGAGGACGACCCGAGCCCCTTTACCAGCCCTTGCGCATACCCCCTCCTCGTCCGCCGAGCAGGCACCCATGGCGGCAAAGACTTCGATAAAGTCGAAGACCGGGCAGCGCTATGCGCATTCGTCGAACAAACCGCTGCGCCTCACTATTACGTTTCGAAGTACATCGACTATCGCTCGGCCGACGGCTACTTCCGAAAATATCGCTTCATGTTCGTCGATGGCGAGATCCTCCCCTACCATCTCGCGATCGACGACAAGTGGAAGATCCACCACGCGGCGACGGACATGGTCAATCAGGAGTGGATGCAGAATGAGGAGCGCGCATTTCTCGACGCTCCGGATTCGGTCTTCGGCGAGCGTCAGTACGCCGTCCTTCGCGCGATACGCGACGCGATCGCACTCGATTATTGGGGTATCGACTGCGCGCTCGACCGTAACGGATTCGTCGTCGTTTTTGAAGCCAACGCCACGATGCTCGTGCACCCGCGAAACGAGAAATTCCCGTACAAGCGTCCGGCAGTCGCGCGGATCAAACGCGCCTATGACGCCATGCTCGAACGGCGCGCAGCGATTGCCAGACTTTTGTGAGCCGGAAAAACAAAAACCCCGTAGAGCCGCGACTCTACGGGGTTTCGCCGCCATCACTGGCGGAGACGGAGGGATTCGAACCCTCGATCCAGGTTTTGGCCCAGATGCTCCCTTAGCAGGGGAGTGCCTTCGACCTCTCGGCCACGTCTCCCAAACTGATCTCGTACGCGGCGGAAGCCTTTCGCGACGAGACGTGAATCATAGCGGCAAAGCCCTTCCCGGTCAAACCCTGCAACGCAGGGAAGCCATCATTTTTCAGTCAGGCTTGCGCGCCATTCACGAGCGCGGCCTCAGGCCCGGTCGAGTTCAAATGCCTTATGCAGGGCCCGGACGGCCAACTCCATGTACTTCTCGTCAATCAGCACGGAAATCTTGATCTCGGACGTCGAGATCATCTGGATGTTGATGCCCTCCTCCGACAAGGTCCGGAACATCTTGCTCGCAATGCCCACGTGCGAACGCATGCCCACGCCGACCACCGAAACCTTCGATACCTTGGTGTCACCAAGTACCTTACCCGCGCCGATGTGGTCCTTCACATGCTGGGTCAGGATTTCCAGCGAGCGCTGGTATTCGCCGCGCCCGACGGTGAAGGTGAAATCGGTCAGGCCGTCGACGCTCTGATTCTGGATGATCATGTCGACGTCGATGTTCGCCTCGGCGATCGGGCCGAGGATCTGATACGCAATACCGGGCTTGTCGGGGACGTCCGCGACAATGATCCGCGCTTCGTCGCGCTGGAAGGCAATGCCCGAAATGACGGCTTGTTCCATGGTGTCGTCTTCTTCAAAAGTAATCAGGGTCCCCGAACGCATTTCTTCGTCGAGCGGCATCTGCGGATCGGTCAGGCTCGACAGCACACGCGTCTTCACCTGATATTTGCCGGCGAATTCGACGGAGCGGATCTGCAGCACCTTCGAACCGAGGCTGGCCATTTCCAGCATCTCTTCGAACGTGATCCGGTCGAGCCGGCGCGCATCGTCGACCACGCGCGGGTCCGTCGTATAGACACCGTCGACGTCGGTGTAGATCAGGCACTCTTCGGCCTTCAGCGCAGCCGCCACCGCCACCGCCGAAGTATCGGAGCCGCCGCGGCCGAGCGTCGTGATATGTCCATCGGGATCGATGCCCTGGAAACCGGTGATCACCACGACCTTCCCCGCATCGAGGTCGGCCAGTACGCGCTTGTCGTCGATGCTCGAGATGCGCGCCTTCGTGAACGCGCTGTCGGTTGCGATCGGCACCTGCCAGCCCGCATAGCTGATCGCGTCGATGCCGGCTTCCTGCAGCGCGATCGCGAGCAGGCCGACGCTGACCTGCTCGCCGGTTGCGGCGATCAGGTCGAGTTCACGCGGACTCGGATGTGGAGTGATGGCCTTCGCCAGGCCGAGAAGACGGTTGGTTTCACCCGACATCGCCGATGGGACGACGACCATCTTGTGACCTGCCTTGTGCCATTTGGCGACGCGCGCCGCGACATTCTTGATGCGCTCGACCGAGCCCATCGACGTGCCGCCGTATTTATGTACGATCAGTGCCATGTTATTCGAAAACTGCCTGATTCAGAGCGATTGGGCAAGCTCTCGAAATTACCCGATGCACGCCGAAAAAACAAGGGGTTAGCTTGGATCAAATGGGGTTGCAACACGAATGCGAGGGCTAGGCAAGCACCGTATCGGGCCGCCATTCGATGCGCCGCCACGTTTGCTGCGCGTCGCTCTGGGCGATTGGCGTGAGTTGTGCCGCGCTATCGAGGCCGATGCCCGGCACGAAAATCAATTGCTCACCGCAGAAAAGCAGCGGGACGTCGCGACGCCACGCAGGCACACCCGCCTGCTGGAAAAGATTCTTGAGGCTGCGCGAAGAGCCGCCCGCGACCCTGCGCAGACGCTCTCCCCCTTCACGCGCGCGTGCGACGAGCCGTGCGCTGCGCAGCAGCGACGTGGCGACGCGTTGCGGATCATCCGCCTGGGTTGGCGCGAACACAAGCGAGCCACGCCACGCAGCCAGGTGCCATACCTCTTCACCGGACCAGTCGAGCGATACCGGGGCACGACGATTCTTGTCGTCGAGTGCCTCGAACACCCATGTCGAAGGCGGCGTCCACAGGGATACCGATAGCGGAACCGAAGGTGTCGACGAGGTCGAAGTTGAAGTCGAGACCCAGGTCGAAGCCGATGGCCGCGCCGCAGGCATGGTGTCATCCGCCGGTGCGGCAGGCTCCCAACTCAGCACACCGCGATAGTGCCGCAGCACATGAGCAGCATGCATGAAGTTCAAGCTGCGATCGTCGGCCAGCGTGCGCAGCTTGTCGATCAGGTTCTCGAGGCGCGCAGTGGACATCGCATGCAGCCCCTCCTCGCGCAGCCAGTATCGCAGCAGGTTCACCGCGCGCGGCGGGCTCTTCGAATCGAGTGCCCGCAATGCGATCAGCGACAAGGCGTGAAGGCCCTTGCTTGGGTTCGCTTCGGCAACGGGAACCACGAGGGTTTGCAGGTCCAGCGCCGCGACCTCATCGAGCAGGCCCTGCGCTTCGGCCGCGTGACGCGCACTGCGCGCGAGCCCTTCGCGATACGCGGGAAAGTGTTCATCGAGCGACGCCAGCACGCGATGACGCAGGGCATTGCGTGCGAACCGGGGATCGTCGTTCGATTCGTCATCGATCCATTGCAGGCCGCGCCGCTGCGCATAAGCCAGCAGCACACTGCGCGGCAAGGCCAGCAGAGGTCGAAGAAGTCTGAGCCCCGCATGGCGATCGCGGGTCTCGGCAGGCATCGCCGACAGGCCGCGCAGGCCGGCCCCGCGCAGAGCTTGCAGCAGGAAGGTCTCGGCCTGGTCGTCGGCATGGTGACCAAGCATCAGCGTGGTCGCGCCGACGGTATCGCAGAGTTCGAACAACGCGGCATAGCGCGCACCGCGCGCGGCGGCCTCGACGCCCTGCCCTGCGCAATTGCCGAGGTCGACGCGTCGCGCGACAAAACCCGCGCCCGTCACCTCGGCAACATGCCGCGCATGAGCGAGCCACGCGTCGGCGTGCACGCTGAGGCCGTGATGAATATGGAGTGCAATGCAGTTCGACGGCCCAAGCACGGCGCATACCGCGTCGAGCAGAACGGCCGAATCAAGGCCGCCGCTGAATGCAACCGCGACAGGGGCAAGGGCAGACGCAGCGCGAACGGCTGCAAGCACCTGCTGATCGGCATCGTGGGCGGGATCATGCCTGGCGCGAATGCGCTCGACCGACTCGGATGGCTCATCCCGCGCACGACCCGGCCCGTCCACCGAAGCGGACCCGTTGTCCGAAGCGGACTTATTGGCCGGGGTGGCTTTCCTTGAACTTGCCATAGCCCATCAAGCGTTCAAGACGCCGGTCACGCAGGTCCTTGGTGCTCATGCCCTGGAACTGCCGGATCGAATCGGCAAGCGCACGACGCAACATGGCTGCCATGTTCTTCGGATCGCGATGCGCGCCGCCGAGCGGTTCATTGACGATCTTGTCGATCAGGCCAAGCGCCTTCAAACGATGCGCGGTGAGTCCCAGTGCCTCGGCAGCCTCAGGCGCCTTCGTCGCGCTCTTCCACAGGATCGAGGCACAGCCTTCGGGTGAGATCACCGAATAGGTCGCGAACTGAAGCATCAGCAGGGAATCGGCGACGGCGATCGCGAGCGCACCACCCGAACCGCCCTCACCGATGATCGTCGCGATGATCGGCACCTTGAGCTCGGCCATCACATAGAGGTTGTGACCAATTGCCTCGGACTGACCCCGTTCTTCAGCATCGATGCCCGGATACGCACCCGGCGTATCGATGAACGTGAACAGCGGCAAGCCGAATTTCTCGGCCAGACGCATCAGGCGTTCGGCCTTTCGATACCCTTCCGGCTTGGGCATGCCGAAGTTGCGCATCGCGCGCTCCTTCGTATCGCGGCCCTTTTGCTGGCCGATCACCATGCACGGCTGGCCGTTGAAGCGCGCGAGGCCGCCGAGGATAGACTGGTCGTCCGCAAAATTGCGATCGCCGTGCAGTTCGTGGAAGTCCGTGAACATCTCGCTCACATAGTCGAGCGTGTACGGCCGTTGCGGATGTCGCGCAATCTGCGAGACCTGCCACGGCGACAGGTTCTGGTACAGATCCTTGGTCAACTGCTGGCTTTTTTTCGACAGCCGGTCGATCTCTTCCGAAATGTCGACAGCCGAATCGTCCTGCACAAAACGCAGTTCATCGATCTTCGCCTCGAGCTCAGCGATCGGCTGCTCGAAATCCAGAAAAGTCGTCTTCATATTTAGAATCCTTGGGTCAAGCAGGAAGCGTATTCTAATTCAAACGGCCACGTTATCGAGGCTGCGCCACATATACCATGTCGCCACGGTGCGCCAAGGCTCCCAGTTGGCCGCCACCTCACGTGCCTCGCTGCGCGTCACGGGCTCCCCGCTGAAGTAGTTCACGCTGATCGCCTGGATCAGGCCGACGTCGTCGAGCGGCAGCACGTCGGGACGCATCAGGTTGAAAATCAGAAACATCTCGGCGGTCCAGCGGCCGATACCGCGAATCTGCGTGAGTTCGGCGATCACGGCCTCGTCGTCCATGCTCACCCACGTGTCGACGTGAAGCGCGCCGGATCCAAAGTGGGCGGCGAGATCGAGGATGTATTCGGCCTTGCGTTTCGACAGCCCGCAGGCGGCGAGCTTTTCATGGCCGAGCTTGATGAACCGGGTCGGTGCAAGCGAAGGACATGCCTCCTTCACGCGCTCCCAGACCGCCTGGGCCGCCTTCACCGAGATCTGTTGACCGACCACCGAACGCGCGAGCGTGACGAACGGATCGCCGCGCACGGCAAGGTGCACCGGTCCGAATTGCGGGATCAATTTCTTGAGGATGCGGTCGCGACGCACGAGATCGGCGCATGCCCGGTCCCAATAGTCGGGACGCGTGACAGTCGGCTCGAGAATGCCGGTCTGCACCGAGGCAGGCGCTTCCTTTGCATTCGTCGCGCGCGACTTGCGAACGACTTCGCCCTCGCCGACCGCTTCGATCCGGTCGGCCTTGCCCGCAACTTTGCTCGCGACCTTGCTCGTCACCTTTCGCGCGCTCTTGCGGGCAACCGGTGCGGGCACGGCGGCACCTGATGCAGCGACCGCACCCGCCCCGCCATTGGCACCGTTCGCATGAGCCTTCTTCGCGCCATTCGCGCGCGGCGGGGTTGCGGGCGCCGCCGCATCGCGCACGCTTGCCTTCAACGCACCCTTTGCCTGTGCTCCCGCTTTGCCGGCGCTCGCACGCACAGTCTTGCGCGCGGCGGTCTTGCTGGCCGTTGCCATCTCGCCTCCCGGTTGTCGCCCGGTCACGCGCGACGCCATTCAGTCGCGCCGCCAGGTTTATCTTCGAGCACCACACCCGCAGCAAGCAATTCGCCGCGAATCCGGTCTGCCTCTGCATAATTCTTTCCACGCTTGGCCGCGGCGCGCGCTTCGATCGCCACCTCGATCGCCACTGCGTCCAGCATGCCGGCAGCTGCACTACCGCCGGCCGCGGCCTGCAGAAACTCGCGCGGATCGCGCGCGAGCAAACCGAGCACGCCACCCAAGCCATGCAACTGTCGCGCCAGCGCGGGCTCGCGCGTGCGGTTGACTTCGCTTGCGAGTTCGAACAGCACCGATACCGCGACGACCGTATTGAAATCGTCGTTCATCGCGGCGCGAAAACGCATCGCATGCGCTTCATTCCAGTCGAGCGCGCCGTCGCCGGGCTCGACATCCTTGAGCGCGGTATAGAGCCGCGTGAGTCCAGCACGTGCATCTTCGAGATGCACATCACTGTAGTTCAACGGGCTGCGATAGTGTGCTCTCAAAATAAAGAAACGCAGCACTTCCGCATCGAAGCGTTCGAGCACTTCACGGATCGTGAAGAAGTTGCCGAGCGATTTCGACATCTTCTCGTTGTCGATCTGGATATAGCCGTTGTGCATCCAATAGTTAACGAAGTGGGTGCCGGTCGCCCCTTCGCTCTGCGCAATCTCGTTCTCATGGTGCGGAAACTGCAGGTCCTGTCCGCCGCCATGAATGTCGAAGCGATCACCGAGCAACGCGCATGACATTGCGGAGCATTCGATATGCCAGCCCGGACGTCCACGGCCCCAGGGCGAGTCCCAGCCCGACTCGGGCGGCTCCTCGGGCTTGGCCTGCTTCCACAACACGAAGTCGAGAGGATCCTGCTTGGCCTCGTTGGTCGAAACACGTTCGCCCGCACGCAGATCCTCGATCGACTTGCCCGAAAGCTCACCATAGTTCGCGAACTTGCGCACGGCAAAATTCACATCGCCGTCGCCGCCTTGATACGCATACCCATTCTTTTCGAGCAGTTCGATCATCGACAGCATCTGCGGCACGAACTGCGTCGCGCGCGGCTCGATATCGGGACGCGCAACGCCGAGTGCCGCGGCATCCTCATGCATCGCCGTGATGAATCGGTTCGTCAGCGCACCGATGGTCTCGCCGTTCTCGAGCGCGCGGCGAATGATCTTGTCATCGATGTCGGTGATGTTGCGCACATAGGTCACGCGATAACCAAGTGTACGCAGCCAGCGCTGCACGAGATCGAACGCCACCATCACGCGTGCATGACCGACGTGGCAATAGTCGTACACGGTCATCCCGCATACGTACATCCGTACTTCGCCCGGCGTGAGCGGCACGAATGTCTGTTTGTCACGCGCAAGCGTGTTGTAGATTCGAAGTGGATCCATAGAACGTGGCGAGGTCCAGAATGTCACCGCAGCGCCGGCGGCGCCTTGCAGCTGCACGGCCAGGAGCGATGCGACCTCGCGATCGCGACGGCAGTCCGATCGTTCATGGAACGCGCGGACATTTTGTTAGAATGCGGGCGAGTATACCATCCGTCATTTGCCCTATGAAGATCACCCGCGGCGTAGCCGCAGCAGTACTGGCGCGGTATCGACAATTGGGCACCCGCTCATGCGCCGGTCCCGCTGCACGTGGCGGCGCAAGCACTGGTGCGGCAGGCGAGCATACCGACAGCCGGCGCCAGGGCCTCGGCATGGACCCAGGCACCGGGGCCCGCCAGGGTATCGCCCCAAACACGGGCTCGAGTCTCAAGACCGCCTTGCGCACGGGTCTGCATGACGCGGCGTTCTGCTTGAGTCTCACGGCGCTGGCGGCGCTTGCGATTCCAGGCACGGGTAGGCTGATATCGGACGCGAACGCGCAGATCTCGAAAGTACCTGTACTCGACGGCACGCCCCACATCGATGCTTCGATCGCGAACAAACAGTGGACGCAGGCGCTCGACCAGCTCGACGCGCGGCTCAAGACGAACCCGCAGGACGCACAGGCCAAGTTCAAGCGCGCAACGGTGCTCGCGCGCCTTGGCCGCGATGACGAGGCCATCGAGGCCCTGCAGGCCCTGATTCAGGAATACCCTGAGCTACCCGAGCCCTACAATAATCTCGCGGCGCTCTATGCGAAGCGCGGTCAGTACGACAATGCGCGCGCCACGCTCGAAACAGCGGTCGCGGCGAACCCGTCGTTCGCGCTCGCTTACCAGAACCTCGGCAGCCTCTATCTGAAGCTTGCGCAGGATGCCTACACGCGAGCCTCGACGATCGACAAGCACGACAGCGAGTCGACCACGCGCGCGAGCAGTATTCATGCAATCCTGTCGCCCGCCTCCGCGGCAAGCGGCACGAAGGCCGCGGCAGCGGCGGCCGCCTCGAGCGCGAGCGAGTCCGCACCGGTGATACCCGTGCTCCCCGTGCCGGCGATCACGCCGTCCGGGGGATCGCAAAATAACATGGGCCTGCCGCCTTCGCCACAACGCAACGACTGATGCCAGTCTTTATTTTCTGCAAGGATGCTTCATGAAACGCCTTTTCCCGGTGCTCGCCTCGTGCGCCGTCGCGCTGTCGTTCGCCCTGTCCAGTACGGCGGCGCAAGCCAACCCCGACGTCCTGTTCAAGACCTCGCTCGGCGACTTCAAGGTCGAACTCGATCCGGCGAAGGCGCCCAAGTCGGTCGACAACTTCCTGAGCTATGTGCGCGCGGGCCACTACAATGGCACCGTATTCCATCGCGTGATTCCAGGCTTCATGGTGCAGGGCGGCGGCTTCACCCCCGATCTCAAGGAAAAGCCGACGAACGCGCCGATTGCGCTCGAGAGCAGGAACGGAATGAAGAACCTCGCGGGCACCATCGCGATGGCCCGCACAAGTGATCCGAACTCGGCGACGTCACAGTTCTTCATCAACACAGTCGATAACGCGAATCTCGATTTCCCGAATCCGGACGGCAACGGTTACGCCGTGTTCGGCAAGGTCGTGAGCGGCATGGATGTCGTCAAGAAGATCGAAAGCGTTCCGACCCACGGCGACGGCATGATGCAGGATGTGCCCCGCGTGCCTGTCGTGATCCAGTCTGCGGCGGTCGTCGGCAACTGAAGCGAAGCACGACCCTCCCCTCTCCCCCTCTGACTCGATAAAGGAATCATCATGGTAGAACTTCATACGAACCACGGCGTGGTCAAGATCGAACTCAATGCCGAGAAAGCACCGAAGACGGTCGAAAACTTTCTCGCCTACGTCAAGCAAGGCCACTACGACGGCACGGTGTTTCACCGCGTGATCGACGGTTTCATGATCCAAGGTGGCGGCTTTACGCCGGGCATGGAACAGAAGCCGACCAACGCGCCGGTCGACAACGAGGCCGCCAACGGCCTCAAGAACGAAAAAGGCACGCTCGCCATGGCGCGCACGAACGACCCGCATTCGGCGACCGCGCAGTTCTTCATCAACGTGAAGGACAACGACTTCCTGAATTTCAGCTCGCCGACGCCGCAAGGCTGGGGCTATTGCGTGTTCGGCAAGGTCGTCGAAGGCCTTGAAGTGATCGATGCCATCCGCAAGGTGAAGACGGGCAGCAAGGGCTTTCATCAGGACGTGCCGGTCGAAGACGTCGTGATCGAAAAGGCCGTGATCGTCGAGTAAGGCGATCGCGCCGATTCGGTCCCGATACGACGGCGGCCAGGAGCGCGGCAGCGAGCCGCGCACGCAGCCAGCCCTGCATGGGGTGGCTGCAGCCCTGCATGCCATGCGCGATCGGGTACGGACGCGACGACACCACCATGGAAGAAACGCGCCCGCTGCTGTTCATTTCCGACCTGCACTTGAGCCCTGCGATCCCGAACACGGTCGCCGCTTTCGAGCGCTTTATCGCCCGCACGGCGAACGAAGCAGGGGCGGTCTATATCCTGGGTGACCTTTTCGAATACTGGATCGGCGACGACATGCTTGCGACGCCGTTCGCGCAGAAGGTCGCCGCGACCCTGCGTTCGCTCGCACAACGCGGCATTGCGCTGTACCTGATGCAGGGCAACCGGGACTTCCTGCTCGGCAGGCGATTTGCCGAAGCAGCTGGCGGTACCCTGTTGCCCGATCCGTTCGTACTCGAAGCCTTTGGCCGCAAGATCGTGCTCGCGCACGGCGACGCGATGTGCACCGCCGATGTGGGCTATCAGCGTTTCCGGCGCATCTCGCACAGCCGGGCAGGCCGGTGTTTCTTCCTGAGCTGGCCGCTGCGGTGGCGCCTCGGGCTCGCCGAACGCATGCGCAACAGGAGCCATACGACGTGGACCTCCGAGCGCATGGCCATCGCCGATGTCACCGCGGATGCCGTTGCCGGGCTGTTCCGTTCGAGCGGGACGGTCGCGATGATTCATGGTCATACTCACTTGCCGGCCACCCACCGTCAAATCGTCGACGGCACGCCGACTGAACGCTGGGTCATTCCCGACTGGGATCTCGACCACGGCAAGCCGCGGGGCGGCTATTTGAAGCTCGACTCACACGGGATCGAGCGATTGCCGCTCGACTGAGCGTCGAGCTCCCTGACCCGGGTCCCAACAAAAGCGCGATCCACCACGCGGGCGACGAACCATGGATCGATCTCCCCCGCATCGATGCACACGGCCCCGATGGACGGCCGGCCTTACTTGTCGCGGACCACTTCCCCGAGTTGCTCGAGGGCCTCGACCTCACCCCGGCAATCGGACATGTCTTCGAAGCGCGTGCCGAGGCGATCGAGCGCCGCGACGATCTCGTCGACACGGCTCGCCTGCCGGCTCACATGTGCAATCAACCCATTGATCGCGAGCGAGGTCGGGTCGTCGGCATTGGGCGTGACCCCATAGGCCGCAAACTCACGCACGACCGGATGAAGCTCACCCGACGCCCCGTCAGCGGCGGGCCGGTTGCCTGGCGCGGCGATGATCCGGGCAGGATTGCCTACGGCGGTCGCACCCGCGGGAACCGGCTTGACGACGACCGCATTCGAGCCGATCTTCGCGCCTTCGCCGACCGTGAATCCGCCGAGCACCTGCGCACCCGCACCGACGATCACGCCCGGGCCGAGCGTCGGATGCCGCTTGGCCCCGCGCGTGAGCGACGTGCCGCCAAGCGTCACGCCCTGGTAGATCGTGCAGTCATCGCCGATCTCGGCAGTCTGCCCGATGACCACGCCCATGCCGTGATCGATGAACACACGTCGGCCGATGCGCGCGCCCGGGTGAATCTCGATCCCGGTCCAGAAGCGGCCCCACTGCGACACGAAGCGCCCGAGCCACCGCAAGCCGAGAGCCCAGCACGCGTGGGCAACGCGGTGGAACAACAGCGCGTGCAGGCCCGGATAGCAGGTGAGCACCTCCCATCCACTACGGGCAGCAGGGTCTTTGAGCCGGATGGCGGCAATGTCTTCGCGAAGTCTCGAGAACATGATGTGCAGAGAGTCAAGGCCGGCGCGGCGCACCGGTAGACCTGACTTGTTATGTCAGGTCGATGCGCCGATTGTAGGGGGATTCCGTGTATGCCGTTTCAATGCCCTTCGACCACCGAGGCTTTGCAGGAGGGTTGCCGGGGGGCGGACCACTGGACCTGACTACGTAGCCCGACCACGGGCTAGCGCTTGCTCTTGAGCAGGATGTGCTTGGCGATGCCGCGCAGGATCGCCACCTCCTCATGCTCGAGCCTTGCGCGCGCGAACAGCCGCCGCAGACGCGGCATCAATTTCTTCGGGTTGGCGGGGTCAAGGAAATCGAGCGAGATCAGCGCATTTTCGAGATGAACGAACATCCGCTCCACATCTTCGCTGGCCGCGAGGGGCGACGCGTCGACGCCGCGCGCCAGTGCTCCCGGTGCCTGGAAGGCCACACGCAACTCATAGGCCAGCACCTGGACGGCCTGTGCGAGATTCAGCGAACTGTAAGCGGGATTGGCCGGAATATGGACGATCGCGCTGCACCGTTCGACGTCCGCGTTCGACAGTCCGACGCGCTCGTTGCCGAACACGAGCGCGATTTCCTGCGCGCCCTCGCCGACGATCGCAAGCGCGCGCTCGGCCGCCGCGCGCGGCATCATCATCGGCGGCCCATACTCGCGCGGCCGAGCCGACAGCGCGAGCGACCAGTGGACGCCGCTCAGCGCATCCTCGAGCGACTCAACGACGTGAGCGTTGGCGAGCACGTCGGTCGCACCGCTCGCCATCGCGCATGCCTCGGGATGCTCGTGAACATGCTCGACGCGCGGACGCACGAGCACGAGACGTGCGAACCCCATCGTCTTCAAGGCGCGCGCGGCCGCGCCGACATTGCCCGGATGGCTCGGCTCGACGAGCACGAAGCGTGTCGCGGTAAAGCCACCGGCAACGGGCGGTTCTGCGCCGGAGATGGCGGGTTCCGCACCAGCGCGGCGTGGCTGCCCCCCGGTAACGGACGGCTCGCCGCCGGGGGGCGAGGTATGGGTCATATCAGGATGGAATCGGAGTCGAACAGACCGCGTATGTTACTCGCCGCAGACAGGCAAGGGCAGCGCCGGTCGGATAGAATGGCGCTTTTCGTGCCCGGCCGCCGCGTGGGTCATCCCGTGCGGCCGAGCACACCGCTCTTTTTCAGGTCGCACTGCCGCTCGAGGCGTGCGAAATGTTCCGTCTGCGGCAAGGCCCATCACCGGCAGGCTCAAACAGGTCTGCCGGACCGGTTCACCCCAGGTTCATCAGCAGGCCATCACCAGGATTCGCCTCATGCATCCGATGCTCAATATTGCCGTCAAGGCCGCGCGCCGCGGCGGGCAAATCATCAACCGCGCTTCGCTCGACCTCGACCGGATCGCGGTCAGCAAGAAGCAGCACAACGATTTCGTGACCGAAGTCGACAAGGCCTCCGAAGCCGCGATCATCGAAACGATCTCGACCGCTTATCCCGACCACGCGATCCTCGCCGAGGAATCGGGCCGCAGCGAACACCAGTCCGAATTCGAATGGATCATCGACCCGCTCGACGGCACCACCAACTTCATTCACGGTTTTCCTTACTATTGCGTATCGATCGCGCTCGTGCACAACGGCATCGTTACGCAAGGTGTCGTCTACGATCCGAACCGCAATGACCTGTTCGTCGCCTCGCGCGGCCGTGGCGCATTCCTCAATGACCGGCGCATCCGCGTGGGCAAGCGCGACCGCCTGGCCGACAGCCTGATCGGCACGGGTTTTCCGTTCCGCGAGCTCGAAGGCCTCGAACGCTACCTCAAGCTGTTTGGTGAAATGACCGAATCGTGCGCGGGCCTGCGCCGTCCGGGCGCCGCCGCGCTCGACCTGGCGAACGTCGCGGCGGGCCGCATCGACGGCTTTTTCGAACAGGACATCAAGGCATGGGACGTCGCCGCAGGCAGCCTGTTGATCACCGAAGCCGGCGGCCTCGTCGGCAACTACACGGGCGAAGCCGAATTCCTGCATCTCGGCGAGATCCTTGCTGCGAATCCCAAGCTCTACGCGCAGATGATCCACGTGCTGAGCCCCTACAGCAAGACGCGCGAAATCGCGGCATAGGGGCCGGCCCCGACGAGCAGGATGAAGAAAGGCTTCTATACGATCATCGCCGCGCAGTTCGTGTCGTCGCTTGCCGACAACGCGTTGCTGATCGCGGCGATCGCGCTGTTGCGCGATACCCATTCGGCGCCGTGGGTCACGCCGCTGCTGCAGATATTCTTCACGATCTCCTACGTGGTGCTCGCGCCGTTCGTCGGCGCGTTCGCCGACGCGCTGCAAAAACGCCACGTGATGTTCATCTCGAACGCGCTGAAGGCGGGCGGCTGCCTGCTGATGATCGGCAGTGTGCATCCGATGCTCGCCTATGCGATGGTCGGTGTCGGCGCGGCGGCGTACTCGCCCGCGAAGTACGGCATCATGACTGAGCTGCTGCCCGCCAGTAAGCTGGTTGTGGCGAATGCCTGGCTCGAATCGGCCACCGTGCTCTCGACCATCGTCGGCACGATGATCGGCGGCGCGCTGATCAGCGACACCGTGTCGCGCTGGCTGACAGCCGATCCCTGGCCGTTCGTGCATTCGGCCGCGGGGATCGCCATGGTCGTGATGATGCTCGTCTATGCGTTCGCCGGCCTGCTCAATATGGGCATTCCGGATACCGGCGCGCGCTACGTGAACCGGCTGCGTGAGCCGCGCAAGCTCGTCGGCGTATTCCGCCACGCTCTTGTCGTGCTCTGGAACGACAAGCTTGCCCAGATCGCCCTGTGGGTCACGACCCTGTTGTGGGGAAGTGCCGTGACGCTGCAACTGCTCGTGCTCAAGTGGGCGAACGTGCAGCTCGGCATGAGCCTGTCGGATGCCGCGACCTTGCAAGGCGTCACGGGTCTGGGCATCGCCGCGGGAGCCGGTTGGGCCGCCGCGCGCGTGCCGATGCGCAACGCGTTCAAGGTCCTGCCGGTCGGGCTGCTGGTCGGCGTCGTGACCATCTGCATGGCCTTCTACCATCGCGACCTGTTTCCTGCCGGATCGGGCTTCCAGCTCGGGCCGTGGCGTGTGCCCTACTATGTGACGTTCGCGTTTGTCGAGATGATCATCGTCGGCACGCTCGCGGGCTTTTTCGTGGTGCCGATGAATGCCGTGCTCCAACACCGGGGAGCCGAACTTCTGTCGGCCGGGCACTCGATCGCCGTGCAGAATTTCAATCAGAACCTCGCCGTGCTGCTGATGCTCGGTCTCTATGCACTGCTGCTCAAGTGGGATATCGCGATCCAGTGGATCATCGTCCTCTTCGGAGTCGGCGTAGTCTCGCTGATGTGGCTCGCGATGGTCCGGCACAGCCTCAACCAGCGTGAGGACGACGCCGTGGCAGCCCAGCTTGGAGACTGATCCTCAGGTCGGATCCGACATCAGCGGATTATCGGTCAAGAGGCCGATCGTCTCGCCCCGCAGCCAGGCGAGCACGGCGCACTCGCGTTGCTCGAGGACGGCACTCCGGGCCAGCCCTGCCGCCACCATCGCATCGTCAGACAGGCCGAGCAAGTAGTCGAAGCGGGCGATCGTCGCCAGATAGGCGTCGGCACGCGAGCGTGTCAGGTAGCGCCGCCACACCGGGGAAGCGACCATATACTCGACGAGTTCCCTTTCTTCCGCGGCCCGAATGTCCGCGAGGGTGTCTGCGATGTGACTGTCGGAAAGGCGGACACACATCCTGTCCAGTCGCTCGTCATAGCCAAATGAAAAACCTCCCGGCGCGCGGGCGAGCTGAATTCTATAAGCGAGATCGAGCGCGACTTCGAAATCGATTTTGTTCCCGCCTTCCTGAGCGGCGGCTAGCGTCGCCACGCTTTCGCGCCGGAAAGACTCGCGCATGGACAACGCGGCCAGCAGGCCGTCGGCCGCGACGCCCTTGGCCAGCACATGCAATCTTGCGGCAAGCGCCAGCCGGTCGAACACCTGCCGATGACGATCGGCCAGTGCCGCCGCGGCCATTGCCGCCTCGTCCAGAATGTAAGCGCGCAACTCAGGATTCTCCTCGATATCGACGAGCATGCGGTTCACGCCAAACGCGAACCTTGTTCGCCCAGCGTCACTGCCCTGCAGGAATTCCCGCGACGCGCGCAGACCGGCGAGCAGGAAGGCGAACACATGCGAGTTCTTGAAGGGGAAAAGCACATTCCAGCAGGCCTTCTGCTTCGGCGTCAGGCTCTTGCCGATAAACGCACGCCAGATACCGACTTCTTCAATGACGGTCCCCGCCGTGGGCCTGCTTGTGACCCTCGCCGATGCGCCGCGCGCCACCGCCGAGGGCAAGACCCAAGTCTCGAGATGCACCCCGTGATCGAGCGGATTGCGATCCAGAAACACATCAGTGTGCGCCGCCATTCCCTCCAGGACTGGCGGCAATTGCCTGAATCCGCAGCCGACGAGGTCGAGCCATCTCAGGCTACGCAATTTCACAAGATCGAACGGCAGTTCGCAGAGATGGGGATTCTCGTGCAGGCGGAGTTGAACCAGTGCGCTTCGCTGTCCCAAGCCGGTCGGCAAGTCGGCCAGACGCGTGTTGCCGAGATCCAGCGCGACCAAGGACTCGAGCGAAGGCTGCCCCGCACGTGTGCGCTCGCGCAGCAACGGTTCAGGAACGGAGAAAAGCGGATTGCCGTTGAGATCCAGGCGTCTGAGCCGCATCTCGTCGAGACGGGCGGGCAAGTCATAGAGCAGGTTCTGCCGAACCTGCAAGGCGCTCAGGCGGGTCAGACAAGCTATTTCTTCGGGCAGTGCCATCAACATGTTGCAATCGAGATGCAGCGTCTCGAGCGATGCGAGCTTGCCGACTTCCGGTGGTAGCCATGAAAGCCGGTTCGACGAGAGCTTCAGGGTGCGCAGCAAGGTGCATCGACCAATCGCAAAGGGCAGGACCATGATGCGGTTATGACTCAGGTCGAGCGTCTCGAGGTGTACAAACGAATCGATTGTGTCCGGGATATGGCCAATACAATTTGTACCGAGGCTGAGGTCTCGCAAGGTCGCGCGGAATGCGAAATCGAGCGGTGCCGCCGTCAACCGGTTGCCCGACAGATCGAGCGAGACCAGCGGCCCCGGCAGGTCTGCCGGCTCGACTGTCGAGATCTGGTTGACATGCAGGTCGAGTTCGCGCAACGCGGGCGCCTCACGCAGCGCCGGAGGGACTCGCGAGAATTGCGCCATCGCCAGGCTCACGCTCGTCAGCCGGCTCGTGGAACTCAGTTCAATACCGCCTTCGGGCAGTGCGTTCACGGATGCATTGAGCCGTTCGAGCTGCGGGGCGTGCGACACCGTGAGGCGTTGCAGCCGGGAGTCCGCGACATCGAGCCAGTACAGCCGCGGCACATCGCTGACAAGCACTGTGTCGAACCCGCACTCGCTCAATTTGATCTCTTCCAACGTCTCACTGCCCGATACCTCGAGCGCGCCGCTCTCGCGGCGTCTTAGCCGCAATGGCCCTTCTCCCGTCACCAGCAGGCTTTGTATCTCACTGCCAACGATGCGCAGCGTGCGCATCCGCGGCAGACTCCCCATATCGAGGCGGATCTGCTCGTCGGCAACAAAGCGCAAGGTCAAGGAATCGAGCATCCGTTCATTGCGGAGGAAGGGCGGAACCTCACGCACGGCCACCAGGCTAAGGTCGAGGTCGCGCGGCCTGCTATCGAGGGTATTCCTGATCCGTTCCAAAGCGGTTGCCGTGACCTGATACTTCGAGCCCCAAGTGGCGAGTCGCGCGGCTCGCGATGCATCGACTTTCATGGGCGGCTCCGGTTGAATCGAATTCCTGAGAACATCTACCCTATGCCGATATTGGCCGCCGGACTTGTCCGATCCGCTCGCGCGACGGCTATTCGGTCGACTCGCGGCGCGAGACGCGCCGGGTTAAACTGGCACCCGCCAATGCTCGAATTCGGCTCGCATTCAACCTGGCGTCGCTCCGGATCACGTTGTTGCGACCTGGCTGTTCCCGTATTGTTCGTCTCCTTTTTCGCGTTTCGCCCGACTCACCGCGCGCATCATGCTCAATCCCGCCTTGAATTCCGTGTCCGATATGTCGCCGCCTGCGCCTTTGGCCAACCACACGCCGATGATGCAGGGGCGTTATGGCCTTACTGGGTAACGGTTTAAGGCCTCACTCATACGGCGGCCTATACCGAAAAATGCGAGGCTCCCAGCCGGATTCGAACCGACGAGCCCGAGTTGCGCCAGAATCGACGCCAGCCGCCCACCGAAAAGCTCGAAGAACACTATAGATATATGCGATTCCGCCCAATTGCGACCGCGCCACGCGCAAGGTAAGTCGATACGGGGGGCATGCTGTTGATCGGCAAACGCGGCAGCACGCGGATGCTCAGTATCGACCGGCACTTGGGAGCGTGGACCGCATCGGCTGATATCGACACGTCGCGCGAGATCCCGATACCCAAAAAGCGCGATCGGCACCTAGGTTCAGCCTCGTAGGGCGCCGTCGCCCGCTCCAAGTGGATGCCGACATGTGAAGCGCCAAGCCGCCAGTTCCATAGAAAAAGCCCACAAAACAGGTGGGCTTGGATCGGCATTTGGCATCGACTCCTCTAAAAATCGGTAATCCAACCGGGGGCTACGAAAGTCGCGGCGACCTCATGTGCCAAATGAACGACCTGCATTGGAACGACTCCGGTTGGCGGCAGGTCAGTTACAGCGACTAGTGGATACAACTACTTTCCCGCCTTGAGTAACTTCATGCACTCTTCATGGGTTTCGGCCACGTGATTGAACGTGTAGGTTGGCTCAATATCGTATCTGCCGATCATTGCCTCCAAACGGGCTGCCGCCTCCCTTAGCCGCACTGCTTTCGCTTGCGCGCCGAAGAAAGTTATAAGTGCAGTCGTGAGAGCAGCGATCCAGGACACAACCTGACCCACCGTTGCATTGGGAATAATCAGAGTAGGATGTGCTGCCGCCAAGCTTGACGCCGCAATACCTGCTACTCCTAGGCAGTAATGAAGTATTGAAAAGCCAAGAGCAGAAGTACGCCAATTGGCTGCATCCTTTCGGAATCTCTCAATCCCTGATCGGGGTGCCGTTGCGCTTTTTATGATAAACAGCGAATGAAAATACGCGCTCGTAAATTGATAGACGGCAAATGCGGCAAACATGAAGAGCGGAATTTCGACAAACGACCCTAGCGACAAAAGACGCCCAATCACAACCGCGATGCCCCCCGAAGCTAATGATGTCACGATCCAGACGATTGCAGCTACAGGATGCATTTTTTCCCCTCGTTCCCTTTTAGGTGTTGTCGGATGCTCATGCTCATATTGCGCGGTGCATGTAGCCGTCAGGTCGGTGTTGTACCCGTCGCATCGATTGTCAGTTTGCGAGGCGGAAAAGGATATGCCTCGGCCGCCATCTCCTCAGCAGGATACAGGTTCAGAAACGACCGCGCCTCGTCGGTACTGCGGCAGTTTAGCCAATCCTCATGTCCGTCTGGCCGTACGATCACAACCGACCGCTTCTCGTCCCCCGGCTTGTGGAAACGTTTCATCAAGGAAGTTCGTTGGCGTTGACCGTTAGCATGGTCAACGAGAGCGATAGCGGCCCTTCTGGCTCCTCCCACGCGCGCCATAGACCCGCGATAGCGAGCGGCTCGCCCGACTCCATGCCGATCTTCCAACGCACCGGCTTGCCTGTCTCGTAGTTCGGCTCGTAGAAGCTCTCGCACGGGATCAGGCAAAGCTGCAGGCGGTTCCACGCGCCGCTGAAGCTGCGCTTCTCACCGACGGACTCGGCCCGCGCGTTCATCGTGTCGAAGACCTTCACGCCGGGCGGGATGCGCTTGCGCGGCACCATGCCGAACGTGGCCGGGTGAGTGCTGAAGCTATCCGCGGCGCGGCGGAAGATCGGCGCGACGTGTCCCGTTGCGAGTAAACTTGATGCCGCTCTCTCCAAACACAAGAAACCGGGAAGCCCCAATTGAGTGACCAAATACAAAAGACGACCGTCATAGCGGTTTATTCTGCCGGCGTAGCCGCCTGCTATCTGGCGGGATTCTGGGGCCGATTTGATTTAAATATTTTTCAGTTCGCCGGCCTTACAGGTTTTGCGAGCATGGCACTCTACCCGCTGATGACAGCGATTGGATTGAATCTCTTGGCCAGTTTGGTCGCCACTTCCCGCCCACCCGTCCCGCCGGTTACCCAAACCACCGGCAAAGACAGCGTTTGGCGCCGCGTGTTTCAAAAGGTATTCAAGATTTGGTTCGCACTCGCGCCGCTCGGCGCACTCATCGTCATTTCAGTGATGTCGGACCCCGTCAAATGGGTGTTTCTGCTGGGCGTGATGTTCCCTTGGATCAACTGGTTCGCCGAGACACCCCTCGTTGTCCAGTTTATTCCTAGCCAATCCCGGCAGAAAGTCGTCTACTGGTTGATCGCACTTCCGATTCTCGCGATTCAACTCGGCTCGTCGCACGCTCAAGCGTACTTCGACGGCACAGAAACGCGGACTGTCGCTCCGACAGGCGCGGCAAAGGATTTGCAGTGGGATAAGCAACACCCGATCGGGTATCTAGGCTTCGCGGGAGGGACGCATTTCCTGTTCGAAAGTAAAACTGGAAACCTCATCATGATAAATCAAGCCGTAGCGGAACCATTGAGCCTTCAAGAAAAACCGTTACCCACGATGGTCGAGTGGGTCCGCGGCATCCTACATCTCAAACCGTAGGGACGATTCCCGGGATACACACTGGTTCGCGGGATTGAACGCGCGGACGACGTGGACGAACGGCGCCAACATGCGCTATCGTGCATGCAAGGTGGCCGGGCCGGTCGCAACGAGGAATCAGACGATGCAATCAGCACTTGACGCTTTCGAGCGCCGCATCACGCGCAGGCTGTACGCGGTCGCTGTCACCGTCGTGCTCGCGGAAGCGCTGCTTCGGCACTTCTGGACCTGAGCGCGGCATCTAAGTCTTCGTTGCGCTTCACGCACTACGCCATCGTTGGTGCCCATGATGTTCTCGGCTATCGTGCCGCGAAACCAGCACTCACCCGATGGCCTCGCCGAGGAGAGAATCCTAGAGGAAACCACCAACGCGGCCACGAAGCGCAGGGGGTAGGATCGGCGGGACCGTAACAAAGGGTCGGCATTGCGTCGGCCCTTTTCAGTTTCAAGTCGTTGATTTCAAAAGCTCAAAATTGAGCTTCACACGGGGAGCGGCCATGGACGCCTGCGCGCTTGACATGCTGCTTCGAGACTTCATTGCTGAAGTCCTGCGCGTATTGGAGCGCCGCCGACACGAACCGGACTTGAAACCGTCGTTGGATGCGGTGTGCATGGCAGCCTCCGCGCGTATCCGAAACGAAATACCGCCCGATGATTTCGAGCGCCTGCAGATACACGTGCTGCTCGCGCTGCAGATAAACGGTCGGTGCGATCACGGCGTACGGCTGGGGTTCTTCTGGCTGGCTGGCGAGGCGGTTGAGCACGACTTCGACAGCGCAGAGGTAGCACGCGCCGCCGCGCGCCTACGCGATGCACTCATGGGGAGAGCGCCGCATGGACGCGAATGAGGTGTCCGTCAGGCAATTCTGCAAGTTCGTCTTCGACACTCGGGCCGACTTTCACGCTGGCATCGGGCCGCGCGACCCACTACCGCTCATTGAGACAGAGGCGCGCCGGGTCGCGGTCATCATCACGCCGACCATCAGCAAACGGTCGTGGTACGGCCTATGGCATGTCCTGAAGGAACTCACTGCCGAGTGCAATGGCGACCCGGTCGTGGCCGCGCTTCTGTATCTGGCGATTCAATGCACCACCGCAGGGGACGCGCTCAATCGCGGCGAGGATGAAACAGATGTGAAGCGCAGGATAGACGCCTGCGTGCGGGACATGGCGAAGAGGATGGTCTGAGGCGCGGATAGCGCCTGCGGCGGATCGGCTCGCCATCGGCGATAGCTGCGCACCACCAATGAGGTGCGATCCCGTCTTAGCCCCGCCATCCTTCGGTTACATTGATCCACGCGGATTGGGTCGCCTTCAGCCAGACGCCGTTTGCGCCCTCCTGCCATGCGTACGTTTTCTCGCGCACCACGGCACCCTGTTCGAGACACGTATCTGTGATCATGTTGTTGTTCGCGTCGTACGTGTACTGGTGCGGCAGCGCGCCGGGTTCAAAGGTCACGCCGTTCGCATCTTTCACCAGGATTCTTACACCTTCCGCCATTTCATTGCCTTTTGATTCGCTATGTTTGTCTCGCTCGCTAGGAGCGCCCGTAAAGGATGGCGTCACGTACGGGCGGAGAGCGGACGAAAAAAAGCCCGCACTAGGCGGGCGAAGCCTTTCGGCTGGATGATCTCACCGCGGTGAGATTAGATCTCATGTTCGCATCACGAGTTTCAGCCGTGGCTGCTTCCTTTTCTTCGCGTACTTCCGCGCGTGCTGCTCGCGATAGATCGCGGCCATATCGATGCTGCACGCAATCGAGGATTCTTTCGCTCGATCAACCGCCACACCCATCGCTGCGATTCGAGCATCGAGCGCCTCAATGCTCTTGTTCTCCCGATATCCAATCACGCTCGTTACCTTGTCCATACCACTCCTATTCGGCAACGCGCACGCCGCCCGTGTTGCCTTCGCTGTTAGATGGGATGCGCCGTCGCGAACCTACTTCTGAACGCGCACAACCGAGCCCTCGCCGAGCCACGGTGTCACGTCAATGATGTTCGTTGGCGAATCGATTTGACTGTACTGCTGAGACGAGAAACCCTGCGGAGCGCCGCTGCCAGTCGTGGACTGCACCTGAGTATTCGGAGTAGCTCCTTCCGGACTGTGCGGGTCACCACCTTATGCAGTAGGACCTGAATATTAGGGTTACGTACCTTTACTTTCACTATTACGACCCCGGAACTTCCATGATAATCGGATCTTTATATGCTCCCGACGCGGTAGGAAGCGGAACCTTCGTGCTAATTTTCTTCGTCTTCTGGCCGCCCCCAGGGGTGCCGACAGTCTGATGAAGGTTGATAACGATGTCGCTACCGTTGAGAGAGTCAGCGATGCCCGAGCGGATATCAGCTTCTTTGCTCTTTTCCTTCGGACGTTCGACCTTGTTGCTGAATACGCGCGCCGCATCCTTGCCGTTCGATGCAAAAAACTCTGCGCCGGGCCCGGCCTCTTCACCGCCCTTCTTCATCGAGCGCATCATGTATTCGATTTGGTCGTGCTGGCTCGAACCATAGAGGCTCTCGTGCATCACCTTCTGGAAGTCTGCCGCGCGAGACTTATCGAACTGGAAAAGTCCATACGATCCGACGTTCCCAGCAGCCGGGTCCATGGATGATTCACGGATGGCGCTAGCCATGATCGCGGACGCGTGTGCCTTATCGACGCCCGCGCCCATAATCTGGCGCATGCCGTCCACGACATTGCTATTGGCAGAGTAAGCGTCGCCGACCATTGATCCGTACATGCCGTTAGCCCACGCCGCAGCACTGTCGCCCGAGTTGTCCGCGTGGCCTCTCATGTCGCGTGCATTGCCTGCGCCGCCGACGGTAGAACCTCCAGCAGCCGCCGAGGAGCCACCGGGCTGAACGACAATGCCCTTGCTTCCTGCGACCGACGACGGGCCCAAGCCATAGCCATACGGCGCACCGCCTCCGCTCACCGCAGCAGCCGGGCCAGCCATGCCAACCATCTTCAGAAGCGCCTGCATAGACGTGTTGGCAATAGGCAGCAGCCCGTCGCCGATCTTCGTCTCGATGTTGGTCAGCGTCGAATCGATATTGCGCTGGATCGTGGCCTGCGTGTCCTCTTGACCCTTGCCGGACATCACGCGAATCAGTTCGTTTTGGAACTGTTGGAAGTTGTTGCTACCTTCCGCCTTATCCATTGCATCGATATCTGAGCGCTGCATGTCGGGGCGACCACGAATGCTATTGCGGTACAGCTTGTCGAGGTCATCAAACGTACCGGCATTTGCAATCGATGAAACTGTAGAAAGCCCTCCCTCCCGAACGTCACCAAGATTTACCCCAGCGTTCTTTATGGCGGACAAGGTTCTGTTACGGTCGGGATCGGTCATGTTCATGAACGATGCCGTATCGCCATAGGAGCGTAGGCCGAAATAGTTCTTCTCGGCATCAAGCTCCATTTCAGTGCCATACTGGCCGCGACCGCCATATGCCTTGTCGAACGCGCCCTTGACGACATCGAAATTTGTCCCGGACGGCCCGGTCCCCTGACTATCCCAGTTCGCTATGCCATGGGCACTCATGTAGCCACTGATATCGCTATTATTGAGACCGTTTCCGAACAGCCCCCCTTCTGCGCGCATCGCGGCTCGGATCGGATCGAGGTTGCCGAATGCCTGCATCGTGAAGTTGCGTGAGGCTTCCGTGCCGCCCATGTGCTGCATGGATGCGTTGGCCGTTCCGAGGATCGAAGAGGCGTGGTCCGCCGTCATGCCATCGCTTCCGAGTAGCGACGAATATGCGTTTCCGAATCGGTTCAGATCTACCGAGCCAGAATTGAACGCATTCTGCTGCGATGCGAAGCCTTGCATGGCCTGCATAACTTCAGCGGGTGTAGCCCTGCTTTGCGTATGGCTGATAGCTTCAGCAATCTGTACGGCGAGTTCCTTGTTGTTCTGGCGCGAGTTGATGCGCTGCATCCCCGCCACGAAGGAAACGCCCTGCGACGGATCGAGACCGTACGCGCGCCCGAGGTCTGCACCGCCGCGCGTAGCGCGCGCCAGGTCTTCCGGAGTGCGGTAATAGCCGCCGCTCTGCGCATTGGCCTGCCCTTCGAGTTTGACGAATTCGCCATTCGCCATACCGAGCCCACCCGCGAACTTCCACGACTGTTCGCTAAGGTCGCTAAAGGCTACTCCGAGATCGCCCATTGAGCGTTTGAGCGTGTCGAGGTCAACGTTGCGGGCCCTGGCCTGCGTCATGCCCTCCATGCCAGCGCCAACGACGGAAGTGAGTCCTGAAAGACCAGCGCCCAGTAGGCCGCCATCCATAAACCCAGTAATCATCCCGCCAACGGGGCCGCCGATGCCGTTGCCGATAGCCATTGCCGCAGCCGGACCAATCCCGCCAGACGGGCGACGCGACCACCATGGACCACCACCACCGCCACCACCGGCACCACCAGAGGACCCGCCACCGGAACGCGTGGGGCGACGACCACCACCGCCACCACCACCGCCACCGGAGCCGCCTGATCCGCCGCCTGAGCTACCAGCACCAGTTCCAGCGCCGCCACCAGCACCGGGCGCAACGGCGTTTCCATTCGCATCTACATCGTTCGCCAGCGTGGGGTCGAGGGACGTGCCGCGTACCGTGTTCATGAACGCACGATCACGAAGACGCTGCGCCACCTGCGGATTAGCAGACAACTTAGAAAAGTCTACCTGCGAGATATGCGCGCCGGATTGTCCGGTCGCTTTCAGCGCGTTTCGAAGCTGCGAGGAGAGCGCGATGGTCTGCTGAAACTGCTTGTTGACGAGGGCAAGGTCTCGCGCCATCAGCTTCACATCAGTCGGCTCGAAGCGCAATTTTTGGTTGGCTGATACCGCCGCGCCCAGCTTGTTCATGCTGGACGTGATTTTCTGAATGGCAGCGTCCACGCCCTGCACGCCCGCTGAAACTCCTATCTTTATTTCCGGCATTTTTTGTACTCACGAATGCGTGTTAGATGCATTCAGGTTGGCGTCACGAAGGCCCTGCGCGGACCAATGAAAAAGCCGCTCGAAAGCGGCCCTGTGGCTGAGTCGGTAGAGCCGCGAGAGGGCGGCCCGGGATACTTTGCCAGCGCTTAGCTGACCTGGCCGTTAAGGCAAATGCTCTTGAGCATTTTGCTTGGCGTGTACAGCGTGAATACCGACGTACGGGTCACAGAGCGCGGGTTCGATGCGAGGTGCGCTTGCAAACGTGCCTGCACCGCTTGGCATAGCTTGCTATCGAGTTCGGCGATCATGGCATCGAGTTCGCGCGCCTGAATTTCGGCCTCCTCTTTGCGGGCCTGTAGTTCGGCGGTTTGAACGGCTGCGTTCGAGCGCTGCAGAGCGGCTGTGCGTTCGCTCACTGCGGTCTGCGAGCCTTTGAGCATGCCGTTAATGTCGGCCTCATCGTCCATAGCCAGACGCAACTGCATTGCCCACTTGCCATCCGGATCGCCCTTCTCCTTCGTTTCGCGGACTGCTTCTTCTGCCTTTGCGCGAGCCTCAGTGAGGCGCACCAGAAGGGCGCTATTGGCTTGCGTCACATGGTCGAGTGCGGTAGCTGCTTCGGTATGGGCAAGACGGGCGCGGGCAAGTGCTTCGAGAGCGTGAGTCGTCATAGGTAATGCTCCTTTGAATTCGGGTATCGGGTTAAATAAAGCTCGAACGCGTGTCGGGGACGGCGCGGACAGTCAGGTATGAGCGAACAGCTTTGAGGCGTGCATTACGAGCCTCCTGCAGGGTCCGCGCAGCCGAGCGAATGCCATCCTCACGCTCGGCCTCTGCGGATGCCACAGCGGCGCGTTTAGCGGATTCCTGAGCAGCTTGCGCATCGACGGCGCGTTGCTGCTCGGCTTCGAGTTCGCGGACGTATTCGCGAAGCTTGGCCGTAGGGTCGCCAGCGGTGAGCGCCTTAGCGAGCGCAGCGCGGGCGGCTTCGATCTTCGTGTTCAGTTCGGACATTTCGGTCTCCACGTTGGCCGCTTTCTTCACGGTCGGTTTCGTTGCGGTCGTCACTTCCCTTACTCCTGTTTGGCCGATTCGATACGGCGTTGAATCCATTTATCGACCAGGCTCGATTGCCAGGCTACTGCCCTGCCAGTGAGTTTTACGGACTTCGGAAAGTCCCCGGCCTTCATCATTTGATACATCAGTGCACGGGTCAAACCCGTACGGCTCATTACCTCTTCGAGCCGGATCAGCCTTTCGTGAACTTCAGTGGACACATCACCGCTCCCATGGATGCCGCTGGAATAACTGCATGATGCGATCACGACTTTTTTCATGTCCACGGTTGTCCATGGTTGTCATAGATTGGCGCGGTCGATTGCCCGCATACGCTCGCTATACGTCTATGGATTTGTCGTGACTTCAGGTTTCTCCTATCTAAACTGCTCATAGGATCGAACCCGATGGAACCCGATAAACAGAAGTCCGAACTGGTTGTGCTTGGGGCGCAGATTGCCGACGATGGCGATGCGCGTTACAGGCTTGTCGATTTGCACAAGGCGTCTGGCAAGCTCGAAAAGCACAAGCCGGTCCAGTTCATGCGCCTGCAATCCACGCAGGACCTCATCAACGAACTGCGCGCGGAAAAGGTGGGAAATCCCACCCTTTCGCCAGACCCCATCAACACAAAGAAGGGGCGCGGCGGCGGCATTCACGTTTGCCGCGAACTCGTCTATACGTATGCAATGTGGATTTCGGCGAAGTTTCACCTGAAGGTCATTCGCTCATTTGATGCGATAGTCGCGCAGAACTCGGACGAGCAACTGTCTGCAACCGATAAGGTTTTGCGCGCAGAAAAGGCTCTTGATAACGAGGTTTTGGGTGTGAGCCAAGCCGCAAGCAAGCTCGCAAAAAGCAAGCGCACCGTACCGCCATTGCGGACTGCGTTCGTGGAGGCGGCCCATGGCCTTCAATTGTGCTTCCCGGGATTGGACGTTACGCCGCTGCTCGAAGCGGCCAAGCCGAAGCTCAAGCGCGCCCGCAGGTAGCCACCTTAAATCGGTGCCGACCTGATTCAATCCGGACCCCCGGCCATCCGGACGTGACCATATCGTTTAGCGCAGACAGTACCGTCTAAACGTTGCGGGGACGCCCGCGAAGGAATCTCAACCATGCACCCATTGCTCACCAGTCGTCAGCAGGACCTTGACGCCATGCCGGCGCATCAGGCGCTGCTTTCGAATTTCGGCATTCTCGCCAAGTCGCAGGCGCATGCCAGTTTGCTTCACAGCACGTTGCGCGCGAGCTCAAACGATCATGCCCATGGAAAGGCCCCGGCCAACGTCCACAGCGTCATCGCGCGCAGCGCCGCGTCAGACATTGATCGCGAAGCAGAGCGCAAGTATGGCGAGCGCAAAACCGCATTGGTGCGGCAGCGTGCCAAGCGCGGGGGTAGCCGACAAGAGGACGAACAACTTCGCCGCATGTCTGAAGCGCGCACCAATGGCGGCATCAACCGCGGTGCTAGCGAAGAGATCGGGGCCAATGGCGAGCCCGTCACGCGCGGCGGCAATGCTGGCTGCTTTACCAATCTCCACGCCAAGGTTAAGGCGGCAATGAATGGCGTAGCAGGCACCGCAGACGACATCATGGCGGCCCTGCAATCGCTCGGCAAGCGCACCAGCGGAGCAGCCAGGGCTAAGGCAATCGCAGCGGTTGACGCGAGCGGCGAAGGCTTCGAGGAACGCGATGGCATCCCGGCGCACGCCACCACGGCGAAGGCGGTAGGCGTTGTACGTGCCACGGTCAAGCCCACGGCACCCGCCAAGCCGACGCTGGCGACGATCCGTAAGTCGCTCGGAAAAACGGCCTCGCTCATGAGGTCGATGGGCTTGGATGTCTCGTATGACAGCGATAGTGTCACGCTCACGGGCGGCGATGCCATGCGCAAGCAATCGCTCGATAAGTCGCGCATATTCGGCACGACAGTCGGCGGCGATGCAGTCGGTCAACCGAAGCGCTACACCGCCGAGCAAATCGAGCGCGCAGCATCCGCCGCCCTGGCAGCCGGGAAACTGACTGGCGCTCAAGCAAACAGCATTGCCACCTATATCGCAATGGGATCGATGCCACCGCCTGACTTGCTCGCGTGCCTAACTGGCGAATCGGCATAACACTAAACCTCGGAGTATCACCGTGAAGTTTGATGACCTTAAACGCCTTGTTGGCGCACCTGAAACCATCGCTAAAAGCCTTCCCACCGGCCCGGTGCGCGGCCTGCGCATGGCAGCGCCTCAGTACAGTTCGGAGCACGTCGAGGGCGCGGCGCAGGCGGCGCTCGCACACTAGCCATCGATGCACAATCCGCCCAGGTGATCGCCAACAGCCTCGCGCTTGGCGGCGTGGGCGCAGTGCCTCGCGAACTTATGGCAAAGCTGCGCGGCGAATAACTGCCAGAATTTTCACTCTGTTTCGAGCCCGGTTCGTCGGGCTTTTTCATGTCGAATCGTTGCGCGAAAACACGCGGTTCAACAAAGGAATATGGATGAACCAATCGCCCCTTTGAGGGAAAAAGTAGTGACGCGAACCTGAGCCCTATCGAATCACACGGGAGAGGGTGCATGTCGCGCGCCACGTTTCAAGAGTCCATCCGTCGCAGCACCATCCTTCCCGCCTTCTCGCAGTCGCTCGCCGAAGTCCACTTTCACCCGCACGCAGATTTCGCATCGCTCCAAGTCTTCACATGCGAGCGCCTCAATTCCGTTCTCACCAAGGAAGCCTGCGCCGCGAACTACACGCGCCCGAATGCGCCCCTCTCGTGCAAGGGCTGCCCCATCGGATCGGCGCACGCTGGCGTAGAGGTGCAGCGCACCGCAACCGACGTGTTGAACGATCCGAATTCAGACCGCCACGCTCGCGCCGCTGCTGCAAACGGTCTTAGCTGCGTCCGCTGTCTCCGCAGCGAGAGCACGGCGAAGCGGTTCATCGGGCGCTTCAGGCTCGTGCAAAAAGCCTGGTGTATCAGTTGCTATAACCGCACCCGCGAAGTCCATTCTGGCAGAAATTCAAAGCTTGCAAAGCCTGTGAAGTGGGCCGGTCTCCGTCAGACCGTCATTACCATCGAAGACGCCACAGGCACCTGGACCACGCTCGAACCGATCATGACCACTGGCCGAGCAGAAGCCGAGCGCTACGTTTCCCGTTGCCATCCCGGCTCTGTCATCGTTGAGGTCTTCGTGGACGGCCATGCCGTGAAGCCGGGCGCGCCCGATCCGACGCCCGCGGACTGGAAAGCCGATGCCGTGCGCAAACAGAATGCAACCGTTGCAGCACGCAAGCGCAAGCCCAAGCTACTGCCTGTTGCATCCGATCGCGAAGCCTTCAGCGAAGTTGACGACTACGGGAACTTGCGCAATGCGGCAAAGGTCGAGCCGGTTGAATTCGCACTCGATGCGGAATCCATCGCGACGTATTGGGACCTTACCGCCGATGGCCTGCCTGACTTCATTGAATGGCTCTGCGAAGGATGGACCGAGCCCGTAGCGCCGTTCGCGCCCGTCGAATACTTGAGCGAAGTTACCGGCAATCCATGGACGGGATTCGCCGTGACGAAGCGGCCCATCGGCGATCCCTCAGAGGCGTCCGCGGCCGTTGCCGATGCCATCGCATTGCCTGAAGTATCTGAGGCCGTCCTGAGCGAATCCGAGCAGCCTGAGAACGAATCGGAATGGGCTGGTTGTTACATCGTGCGCGACGGCGTGACGACGTACGTTTGCGACTACGCCAAAGAGCGCGGCATCAGCGACGAAGAGGCAGCCATCGTACTCGGCATGCTCGATACGGACTACTCAGACGAGCCCGAACCCGCTGCGGCACCGGAATCGGAACCCGCACCTGAACCCGTGAAGGCCGCGCCCGCACCCACCCCGAAAAAGCTCACGGGAAAGCAACTGCGCAAGCTCGAAAAGGCCCAGCGCCGCGTCGAGCGTCAGCAAGGCGATCCGCAGCCCGCACCGAATCGTATGCCCGCGAAACAGACGGCCATTGCCGCGCGTGCATACGCCCTTCTGCAGGCTGGCAAATGAAGGCTCATTTTGACTGGACCGGCCAGCGCTGGGGCTCACTCGTTGCTATTCAATACGCCAGCAAGGCCCAGCGCAATAAAACCGGCGCGCGGTGGGTCTTTCGCTGCGACTGTAGCCGCGAAATAAACCTGCACATAAGGCGCGTGCGTAAGGGCGAGCACACGACATGCGGCAAATGCGGGGCCGCGCCGATACCACCGGCACCGCCGAAGCCCGCTATCAACTGGCCGTTTCCCAAGCGCGTGATAGGCGAAGTGATTGTGTCGCCAGTTTGGCGCGCATACGAAAACAACGTGACTACAGCATAGATCGCACGCTACCCAATGAGGCACCCATGGGCAATGCCATCCACACAACTACCCAGCGCGGCGAACGCAGGAGCATCGAGCGCATGAAGAAAGAGCCGATCTTCGATTCGAACGTAGTCGAGAATCTGGCATGTTCCGCCCTGCGCTATCGCCGCGACACGTAAGGCGAGGACGCTATGCGCTTCGCAATCGGACTGGCCGGTCTGGCGCATAGCAGCAGCGCGAGCGAGGAGGCTTGGGCGTGAGGCCAGCCAACGACCTCACCGGGCGCACGTCCGGACGCTTAACCGCTATCGTACGCACGGGCAGCAACGAGCGAGGGAAAGCCGCATGGAAAGGCGTATGCGATTGCGGCAATGCTGCCGTAGCCGACCCTTGGCACGCGTCCAGTGCGAACACTTGGCGGAAATGCCTGAATCACACCGTCTGCTGCTGCTAGTTCGCTGCGATCGTTGCTCCGAAATCCCGGTTGATGCGGTGCTCAAGCTGCTCTAACATCGCCGATAAATCCAACAAGTTGGGCTGGGGGCGGTGTTTTAGGTGCCAATGTATCGAGCGAGAAATTCCCGCCGATAGCAAAATCGGTTGCCGGGGCCACGGCAAAGAAATGCGAGGCTTCGGCGTTTCGATCTTTCCTTAAATGCTCCAGCCAACGCACAAAAAATCTCAAAGCAAACTTGCCGCGATACCCTGAAGCAGGAACTATCTGGTCGAACTCATCAGCAAACCGCGCCATTTCGTCTTGCGTCGGCTCGCGATCAAGAGGCACTATGTCGCTTATCGCTCTGTCGTTAGCCCAAACACGATGCAACTCTACTCTTGCGATTAAATTAATTCGCTCAGGGAGGTCATCTAATTGACGAATATTCAATTTTCGCGATAAAAATATGCGAAAATTAATGGCTCGGGTCACGTTCAAAAACTGTGCGTACACAGTCTCGAACGCAGCAATTATTTCCTTGCGTAGGTCGTTCATGCCCTCACAATGAAAATCGATCTTCAATATGTCGTCCAGCAGTTCCGAGCAAACAACATAATTCTCGACGGAGTATTTGTCGGTAACGAACAATTTCGAATTTGGAGTGCGCCCCCCGGTGTCATCGAAATCTCGATCCACGAAAAAATACACACGATCTTTTAGACCGGTTAAGTCGATGTTTAGCGAATCAAATAACCGGAGCGTCATCCACTTATTCTTACAAATAAAAGGCTCGTATCTGAGGGTCGAATCTATGCGATTGATCCAGTGGTAAAATATCACTTTATCATCTCGCCCTTCGTATGCAAATATGATCGTTCCTTCAGGGATCGAAGCCGCGAAGGTGGCGAGTTCCATTTTCTCGACCACCCGATTGTCCGTTGAGTTCTTGATGGCGTGAAAGTACGCGTCTCTATTATCGGGGATCCCGTCCTTGTTATTCATTGGGGTCCTCTGGGAGTCCAGGCCCAAACAGTGAATTCCACGGGCCTTCGTTTCGAGGTTTGTCCGTAAAATCAAGTCGCAAAGATCCCGCGTATGGCTCTAATTCGTTGTCAAAGATAAACGGTGAATGTGTTATTGCCACTACTTGGCGACAGCTTGGCGCTCGCAGAACGTCTGGTAAGATTTGGCGCTGCCAGCCCAGCGAGAGTGAAAGTTCCGGCTCATCGATTAAGACGATTTTGGGCCCCGGGTACAGGTAAAGGCGCGCAAAAAGCGAGACCATTTGCTTTTCCCCCGACGATAACGACTCAAGTGGTATATCGTCGTCTGTGACGGAGCTTTTTACGGCAACTTCAAAGTTTTGACGATTAAAGTCGAGCCTTTTTTTATCTTCGACATTTTCAGATAAAAATGTTGGCTCACCGCTAAGATCTTCTTTTCCAGATAAATATTTGTTGCAGCTACCTATAAAGCTATCAACCAAATCCTCCAGCCCTTTCGTCTCGAGCACCACTGAATTAAGTTGATTGAGAAAATAATTTAGAAAAGGGGCGGCATCGGCTGGCACGTCTCCGCTGTACACTTGATCTAAGTTTGGTGGAACAAAATAGCCGTACGGTACCCGATTAAATCCGCGAGAAGCGTCTTGAATTCGTGAAAAAAATACGTCCAATTCCTTACGTTTCGGCAACTCGTTTGCCGTTTGACCACTCTGACGATAACGGTCAGAAATTAAATCATTAATGACATTGGCGCTAACTTTCCCGTAACCTTGGTTGGAAATTTGTAGCATGTCCTGGTACATTTTTTTTAATCTTTCGGAAATATCGCCCAGTCCAAACTGAATGTCCGCAGTGTAAAGACCGCTCTGTGCCACTCCCAACTTACTCAATACAGTCTTGCGTTTCTCGCCCCTCGAAGTCGAAGCCGGGATCGATAACTCAATCCGCCGATACGTCGGCAAATAAACTATCTCGATATCGTGAAGAATGCTATCAAGCAACCGTCGAATTGCATTAGCCTTTATGTCCTTCTCTCGAAGATGTGCTGAAAGGCTTTCGCATTGACTCCGCACGGTGTGATATTCATACCCTAGTTTGCTATAAATCGTAGAAAACGAAGAGTCCGCTATTAAGTCCTCGTAATCCATCAATTTGATGTCTTGTTCCAGGAGTGAAATCAAGGCTTTTGACGCCACCCCCCATGACTTCGCCACGTGGCTCACCTCATTGCCTGCGAAATCAAGGTATTCCTGCACATCAGCAGTTGTCAGTACCAAGTTACCGCTATAACCCCTTAGCCGGCAAACGATTCTATCGAACTGCAAACCCGCGAAACGCGAAAACTGACCACGAAGGAACGCGTCCAGGGCTGCAATAAGCGTGGTCTTTCCAGACCCGTTGCGAGCAATCAGGACTGTGGCGGCATATTTCGAAGAAAAGCTGACAGATCTATACCCGTACAATCCCTCGATGGAGAAATGCTCAACGATGGACGGACGCGAACTATTCATCAACGGATCATTAATTATCGATTTTGGACTCATAGACTACTCCAGGTTCGCTTGGTAGCATACACGAGCTAAGAAATAAGCATCTGAAGACTGATCGCAGCGCTACAGACGTGGCGATCAAATGTCGACGCTGGTGGGGACGCCCTTTTCTATTCTTTTAAATTTTAGTTTTACTTACTAATTTGGAAACGGGAAACCTATACTACCTACACTTGCGGCATTGGAGGGGGATAAGTTGCCTGATGGCCGGTTGATTCGATGGCACTCCCGTCCGAAGTTATGGGACGTTGACATCGCTAAACAAAGCTTGCTGCAGGCCGAACGTCGGAGCCTGCTTGTCGCCCGGGCACAGGCGGGACCTATGGAGAACGAAATGGTGACTGTGCGGTACCGAGCGTCCATTCGTGCCGCATTGAAGTGGCGGCAGGCGGGCGAATTCGATAAAGCACGCTGGGGCCTTAGTGTGCACTGCCGACCGAGAGCTTGTGGCAGATGCAAACGAAAGTCCTTTTAGCCCTTCTCTGCGCATCCTGGCGTTCGGATTCGCGAAATCGTGCGTTTCTTGAGGTAGCCACTTACGCGTGACGCCGTGGTAGACAACCCCTTTTGCGTCTCGGGTCCGACCGAATTGGAAAGTGGAACGGCCGCTTGGGATCAAACATAACCGACTGCCTAAGGCCGGGTGTCGCCTTATGCGAAGAGCATCGTGGGGCGCGCGGCCAGCTCGGCGAAGAACAGCATGCGACTCGGATCGACCTAGCGCCATTCTTCTCCGTGGGCGCGACTGAAGGGGACGCACTCGAAAGCGCCTTAGAGATCATCGCAATCGGCGTGCGAAGCTCCTCTTAATAGCGGCCCGCAGCTCTAGCCTTCATCAGCCTGATCAGCACCTCGGTGGCGTTCTGCTTCTCAGCACCGGATAGTGATCACATGCGTATGGTCCCATTACCGGCACATGTCGACCCTTTCCAGTCTCTTGGGGCCGCCTGCTGCACGTCCATCGCTTCATAGGATGTGCACGTGAGACCAAATGAACTCGTCGCTACTAAACGCAACTCAATTGACGAAAATAGTCATCGAAGCTCCGCCCCTGGCTTGCTGCCGCTTGCATTGGACGCATGGTCGGGACTGACCAACCGCTCGATGTGCATAATCTGCGCATAAATATCTTCTTTCCCGGGGTTTCCCATTACAGCCCAGATTGCCGAGGCAATTAGATTAAAGACAAGCCCAAGAATGAGTCCCCACCAAAACGTTCCCCGAGATTGTTTTGACATCACCGAAGCCGCAGCATCAAGAATTTGATCGCGTTGGCCGTCGGTCATCTTCGCCCAATTCTCCGCCTCCTTTGATTTCGCCGTTATCGCTTCCTCGAGCGCTATTTTTAGTTGCTCCTTTGAGTCAATTTCGCTTTGAGCAACTACGACCTCGCGGTTAATCATCTGCACGTGACTTCTCACGTTATTTATCTGTGTCGTCATCATTGCTAGCTGATCAAGAAGCTCCGAAGTCGCATTCGACGTCGACCTTTCCGACCAACGGTACGGCCATTTCCTCGCTGCTAGAATTAGCGCAATGAGTATTAAGATGGGCGCCCAGAACACATCCCAATAATATAGCCAACACAGGATCGCGCTCGTGCCGCAAGCTTGAAGAATGTCTAATTTTGTCCCCAATAATCTAATGCGGCCCCAAGAAAATTCATAGGTTTTAAAATAATCCGAATTAGCTCTTGCTTTGCGAGTGATGTAAAATATTATGACGCCGACCAGAATAGCTGGGGAAAGTACAACGCCGAAATATAAAAGTAGATTCCGTACGTTTTCGTTTATCATAATTTGTCCCTGTGAGGATTGCATGCGTGCATTCGAAAATTAACCGATAGCGCCTGCGGCTCGCACGTTCGGTACACCTGCCTAATTCGGATGACTGTGCAAGTGTAAGTCTCATGCACCGATGAGGAAAGGCTAGCCACTTTTCGCATCCCTGGGGACGGTATTCGCGCAGTTGCCGGTGTCGGCTGAGTGGTGCAACGCGACGTTCGCGGATTAGTCTCCAACGGCTCCTATGTTAAGACACCATGACTGCTCTGAGACGGCCCCCGAAATCGGTGGGCGCTTGGATGCACGGCGTCACGCGGCAGACCATCGTGTTGGCGCGTAGGAAGGAAGAAGCAGCACAGGCCGCAGCCTAAACTCTTAAATTTATTGCTCATCCAGATTTGGATGACCGAAACGAAAAACGGGCCACAAAGGCCCGTTCCTCTTACTTCTCCGTACCAACGACCACATCCGGAAACCACTTTGCCGGCGCAGCAGTGGTACGCAGGATCGACTTCGGAACCTTCTCCGTGGCGACCATACGCAGGCGACCTGACTCCCGGTTGATGCGGTAAGCGGCAAGCAGGTCACTGCCACTCCGAAGAACGACGTACTGCTGGCAGCTTACCTCCTCTACATCGGAACTGTAGCGGCTCGGCTGATCGAACAGATAGCTGTTCCGCTTGCAATACCGCCCATAAAGGGAAGTCGCCTTATCGACAGCATCATCAATCAATTGCAATGGGCGCATAAAATGAACTCCTTTTCGATGGTTTGAGAAAGGAGCGACGGTGGCGCATGTTCGGGGCGCGCCTCCGTTCCGCTCACACGGTCGCGATGCTTTGCGCCGCCCTTGCCTTGCCTCGCCGCACGCTTACGCGCATAGCAGCCCGAACACGAACTCGATACTACCGTTCAATTTCGCCCGGCCGCAACTGTACATTGCGCATAGGACATTTTCGTACAGCCCGCGGCCTCCCCTAATCTTTCAGTCGTCATGCGCCTCCGTACGAATCGACAGGTCACTCAATCGTGAGAGTATCCGGTAGCGATGGAGCACGCGCGGAGCCGCCCGAGAGAATCTCGGCAAGCTCCGCATCGAGCCGGGCGCACGTCGCGGCATAGACCGGATCGACGGCGATCTTCGCATCCGCCGCGGCGTGAGCCAGGCGCGTGACTACGGCCACGGACGGCAGCATTACGGTAACCGTCGAGCGCTTTGCTTCATTACTTTGTGAAGCAATCCCTAGGCGGCTCTGCTGGCTGCGAATCCACTCGTTGATTTCGGCTTGTGACTTACGCATCTTTGACCTCTTCCACGTCGATAACTTCAGTCGCACGCGGCCCATAGACCTCGCTGGCGACCATTTTAACGCCCGGACTCAGGTGGACAACGATCCGGCAGGGCGTCGGCTTCAGGGGCTTGCCGACGAATTCATGCACCTCCAGCTTCACACGCTGAAGCTCGGCGTCCATTTCCCCCTGCTGCAGGGCGAGCAGCGCGGTAATGTTCCGCTGTGCAGCCAGTGCCGCACCCGGGCCCTCTTTCGTCCCGGCCTTTTTCAGGCTCTCGTAGAGCTTCGAGCGGGCCGCCTGCATTTCCTTCAGGTGGCGGGCGTTGATCGCGCGCTGACGGGCCACGATGGCAGCAGCGACGAATGCCTCACGCTCCACGTCGTCCAGCCCATCAGGCACGCGGATTTCGTCGGCGTAGGCGCTCGGTTGCGGGGGCGGCACATCCGATAGGGCCCCCTTCGCCGGGGGAGTCAGGTTTAGGCTACCCCCCGGCGCGGCGGTCGGCGGCACAAAGACCTCGGCGGCCACGCGAGCGGACGGTGTAGACGCCTCGGCACCGTTCACGTGTACGGCTTGGGTCGGGCTCGGCACGGCACTTTCTGTAACTTTAGCCTCACGCTCGCGAGCAGTCGGATGCACCTGAGTGGGCACGCCGATATCCTTCTGCCACTTCCCTTCTCGGGCCTTGCGGGCGACCAAAGATTTAGAGCAATCAAGGGTTTGCGCGATTTTCCCCAAACCTAGGCCGGGTTCGGATTCGTAGCGCTTGCGGGCCTCGGCCCATTGTTCGTCGGTAATTTTCTGCGCGGACATAACCCTTCCGGTCTGCTGTTCAATGACCCCATTAGGCCATCCCGACCGGGAGCCGTACACAGGCGTACACAGGCCGTACACCACCCCGTACACCGACGAAAAACGGGCCGAAATTCAATTCGATCAGTGCACCGCCGATTCCTTCAGGAGCAGTTGCGAGCGCGTTGCGTTTCGGTTGTTCCTGGCGCGGCGCTACATAGTTTCCCGTCTTGCGGATAGCTGGGAGAACCTTGCTGGTTACCCAGCGCTTGAAACGCCTCGCTTCAGGCTTACGACTTTTTGCGAGGAGCGCATAGAGGCCCGGTTCGCTGATAATGCCCACCCGCTGGGCTCCTCCAAGGGTGCTCACAGTATGAGTACCCTTCTCGTCTGCATCCAATCCGCGCAGCGCACTGTCAACCTTAGCAATTTCGAGCACATCGCAAACGTCGGATCCCACGAACCACGGCTCGCCATCGCGCTCAATCACGCGCACGTCTTTTCCTTCGAAGTTGAACGGCGAGACCGCCGTCGATTCCGGGGCGGGAGACGTGTTACGCGACGCCTTTTCGTGCGACGGCTTCGAGTCCGTTATTTCGACGCGCGGAACGACCGGCGTAGCACTCGCCACTTCAGCGGGCGCTGCGATTTTCGCAGGGGCTTCGGTCGCTTGCGTGTTCACAAGATTCGGAACGAGGGAACCAACAATAGCGGTCACCAGCTTGGTCAAATCCGCCACCGCGCCGAGTACCTGGTTGAAGCGATCATCCGACACGGGGGCAATCTGCTTCGCCTGAAGTTCGTACGACATTTCTTCCCTTTAAATGAGATAGTCGCGCACCGCATTGCCCGCGTCCGTAGGCTCCGCCATTGCGATCTTCTTCGCGGCCTTGAGCGTCAAGGTGTATTCCTTCGGTGGACGACCGGGCCCGGGATTTAAGACAACTTTGTCTTTAATTCCAAAGTCATGATTTTCAACGAAATTAAGTTGGCGGATGCGCTGCTTCATCCAGTTCGTGAACCCCGCCTTGTTCCCAAGTTTCGCTTGAAGTTCGCTGCCATCCACGACCTCGCACGCGCCCCCGCCGACCATCCCGCGCTTGACATTGACGACGATCATGCCCGTCGCTTGCTGCGGTTCGAGCATGCGCAGTGCGTTGCGCGACGACTGATTTTCAGGCTGACGAGCTTCAGCCTGCGCGCGTTGGCAACACAGAAAATCGGGCGCGTGATCGGCTGGCGCTCCATTGCGAATGCCCTGGACGGGCGGCGAGCGGGATCGGCTTGGCGGGGCTGAAAATAGATGCACCCGCAACCAGTCGAAGAACTGGCGCGGGTGCGCCGACAGACGGCGTCGAGCAGACGGGCGTGGCTACCAAGGCGATGGAGGTGTCTCGTAGTACTAGCCGGGAACGGATCGCGCCCCCAACACCACACCTGCAGTCGATACCTACCGCGTCGAACTGCAGCGCGCGATGCACAGGAAGCAGGATGGCGTCGCACCCCTCCAAAGGAACGATTTCAACGCGGGCAGCCGCGCAGCACATCTTCAGCGAAGATCATGCGGCCGAATTCCGCAAAGCTGTTCGCATTCCTTCACCGCGGCGGCCCGGCGCGCGTCGATATATTCAGCCAAGTCCTGAAGGTGTACGCCCCTCGCACCCTTCTGCGACTCTTCCATGCGAACGAGCGGGAGGCGAATCTCACCCGCCGCGATCTTCCGCAGGAAATTGACCGGCTTCAAGGGGGCGAAGTAGTCCTCGCACACGCGCTCGGCCGGCACGATGGCTAGCCCGTTGTACTGGGCAATAAGCAGAAATATCGTATTCATGGGAGCAATCCTTTCTGGCGGCGAAGGTTGATCACGATCACTTGCCCCCCTTCGATACGCGAAGCGGATGCGCGCTGAAACCTTTGCGAGGCGTCGTGTGGTATGGCGCGTACGACTGAAGCTGACTCATGATCGACCATGTGCTGCTGTAGGCCGCATGCAGGCGCGGATCGGCGACCGACGATTTGAAGTTCGGATACGTCAGCTTCATAACCTGCTCGGCGAGCGCGGCGGCGACCTCCTCGCGCTTGATCCCGCTGCGAAAAAGGTAGTCCCTGCCAATCGACTGCACGACCTTGGCGTCCGGGAAAACGGCTTCAATATCGCCCTGACGGCGTGCGCGCACGAGAAGCGTTCCAGGTTCGTCGGATGCATCAACAATGCTCAAAAACGATTCAGAAAGGCAAATCCACATGAGAAACCCCATGGTGTGTTTGTCCCCGGCGATGCATCGAAGCCTCGCCCCGAGACGCAAGAATTAGATTGGTGTCTTGGGAGATCGGCGCTTACGCGCCCAAATCGTCCAAGACCGACATCGCGAGGTTGACCCCGAGTTGAGCCAGTTCGGCGACATCGGTATCGCCAAGCTCAACGATCCCAAGAAGCAGACTTTTCGCGGTGCGGTGCGCGGAAACCGCACGCGAGAGGCAATCAAGGACGCCGATCACGTTTTCTGAACGCGCATGCTCGCGGCACTCGGCAAGCGCGTCACAGAGGGTTCTGCACCCCAAACGCGCAAGGTCCGCCACGTCGTCGGCCGCATCCACGAGTGCTTCAATTCGAGAGAAATGAATCGATAACAGGTCTGCGCTGACCATGGCAGTCTGCAACGAGCTGTCGCTCCCGAGCAGGATGCGCGTGACGATTGAATCTTGATTGAGGGATTGCGCTGCGTGCATTGCTTGCTCCGGGTTGGTTTGGTGCTGCGATGGAATGAATTTTTGCACCCCATTAAATACGGAGTCAAGTTATTTTTTGCACCCCATTTAATCGTGCTAAAATTTCACCCCATGACGACGAAACCGAAACCACCCCCTCCGAGAGGACGCGGGCGACCCGTGGTCGATCCCGACTCCGCTCTCGTATCCAGCTCCCTACGGCTTACCCGTTTGGACTGGGATACGTTCAAGTCGCTCGGCGGCGCAAAATGGTTGCGCGAATTCTTGAGCCAGCATCGCGCCAAGCAACAGCGGCGCAGCAGCATTGAAGAGTAATAGAGTGGCGCGCCATGCGCCGAGCAGAAACACGAAGGGCCGCCAGTAACATCGGCGGCCCTTTCTCTTTGGCAATTCATCTACCCGGCGATCCGAGCATGTTGCCGTTACTGCACTGCAGGATGGCCGCGTGTACGTCGGGGCTTCAACCAACGTTGGAAATCGCTGGGTGCAGCACAGGACTACGGGGCGCTACGGACGGCATCACAATCCAGCCCTTCAGGAATCGTTCAACCGTCATGGCATCGACGCGCACCGCTTCGAAGTCGTTGAGCGGCTTGAACGCGACTCCGGGCGGCATGCACACGCCCATCCGCAAGAGCGGTCAGCCCGCCGGCCGCAACGTGATCGTGAAGCTCCTCGGCGTTTTGCCGTCTGTATCGCGCGGCATTGGGTCCGCACTCTGAACGGCCTTGAGCGCGGAAGCGTCCCATTGGGAATTGCCGCTGCTGCGCTGGACCCTCGAGGAAAGCAAAGTGCCGTCAGGTCCGCAGTTGACCACGATCACCGTTTCGAGCCCCTGTGAGTCTCCGTCCCATTCGATGTACGGGCGCACGCGTTGATGAACCTTATCCGAGTAGTTCGAGCTTGCTGAATCTTGCTCGCTGTTCGGCGATGGCGTGGAGCGCACAATTGGCGGCTCAGGTTGCGTCGGCGCGGATTGGGCAGCTTGCGCAGGAGTAGCGCTCTCACCACCATACTTTGCTTCGTCGGCGCTTGCGGTGTCCTGCGGCGCTTGTACCGAAGCCATGCAGGCGGACTTTTGGCGATAAAAGGTGATCTGCATATTCTCAGCCGGAACCTGCATTTCGGTCCTCATGATGTCGCCGTGCTCGTCAGTGGAGTCCTGCGTGGTGTATTGGTCTCTGTTGTAGGAGACCAGCTTAATCACTTGCGCAGGGCTGCTTTCATCGATACAGTCATTCGCGCCGTTTTCGGCGGCCCACCATCCGGAGTTCTTCGAGTCTGTTTCGGCCAGCTTGCCGGTTGCGACGATTGGCGCAACAGCTTGCGGCTGCGAAGTGCCCTGCGCTCCCGCATAACCTGAAGACTGGTTGCAGCCAGCAAGCGCAACTGCTGCGGAGATTGCCGCTACTGCTGTGAGAATAATCTTTTTCATGGTCTACCGTTGTTATCGGAGAGTTGTATTTTTCGATCCCATGCGCCGCGGACAGCATAGTCTCATGGAATTTCTAGAAGGTGCTATTGGACGGTCCCCGGCGCGGGATGCACATAGCCATGATTAGCGGCGACACGGTGCGCCAGACGGCTTGCTTCCGTCACCTTGATGCCGAAGCTGCGGGCGCGGTTCGCGTGACGCTGGAGGCCCTCATACGCCTCGCAGATTTCTCGCTCTGCCTCATGCTTAGTCAGAAACATCGGCGTCGTTGCGAGGAGCCCGGCGAATTTCAATGGTCCGAAGTTGTACTCGCCACCGAAAGGGTGCTCATACCCCAAGCCAACCATCTGCTCAAATGAGAGGTTGCGGCCGGCGTCCGCGCGATGGCCCCAGCCAAGGATGTCCAGCTTCTGCTTCGTAGTCAGGGTCGCATCCACTTCGGCGCAGACCTTAAAAAAATCTTCAGCAGCAGCCAAAATCGATTCGCGGGCGCGGTAACGGCGCGCAACGATGCAATGAAAAGCCTCAACGAGAAACGCCGTGTTGACCGGGAATCCAGCGGCGGCCACTTCCTGCGGGTGGCGTTCCTGCTTGCGTACTTCACGCTCGTCGCGGGCGCACTCAGAAATCACAGAGATCGCGGTGTCGATCTGGCGGCGGGCGTCGAAAAGACGGCGGACGATGGATTTTTGCTGCATGTCAAATTCCTTGTTTTCGTGAGGACTGGGGAGCCCGAAACAAGGGGCGACGCTTAGAACGGGATCGAATCCGAGTCTTCGTCAGGGGCCTGCAGAGATTCCACAACCAGCCGGGCGAACCGGACTATTTTTTGGCGTGTGACGAGTCCGTCATGCGCATGAACAGCGCCAACGCATCAAAGCACAGCGGGACGTGCTTCGCTTCAATTTCAGCCTTGGCGCGCAAGGCGAGCGCAAGTTCTTCGTCGCTCATGGGGACTGCCGTAGTCTCTTCGACGGCATCAATCGCGCGCCGCATCATTTCCGCCTCGGAAGAACTCGCCACATAACCAATGCGCACCATTGAGAGGAAGATCGACACGGCGACCGGGCGCGGGCTAGGCGCTTGCGATTCGGCCGATTTCTTGCGCCAGGCGTTCATCACCGCCGCCGTCTGTTCCGGCGTCAGGTAGTCGGCCATCGACTTGAATGCGCTGCTGCTGCGGAATTTCAGTTCATGGCTTGCAAGCGAGAGCGCATTGACGCGTCCCATGCGCTCGGCATGCTCAGAAAGGATTTCGCGATCCTCCTCGGCGCTCGAACTTAAGTTGAGCAGAACCTTGCGCGCGAACGTCTTGATCTTGCGGTGCGGAAGTCCCGTGAGGGCTGCGATCTCAATGGTATTTAGGCGCACGCGGTCGCCCTCCGCGTTGTATACATCGTCGTGATGCCAGAACGCCTCTTTGTCGCGCTTTGAAAACAGTTTGTGGAATGTGTCTTTCGATTCGTATTTGCTCACGCTTACCGTCCTATACCTTTAGTTATGCGAAACTTATTAGTGTTGCGACCGGACCCTGTAGATCGCTGGTTATTGCTGTGCCTGTTCAGGCTTAGCGGCTTCGACCTTGACGCCGTGCTTCGCGAGAATGCCGGCCACGGCCTCGCGAATCAGAATCGAAACGGGCGTTCCGATTTGCGCCGAGACAACGCGCAGCCTGGTATGTGTCGCCTTGTCCAAGCGAACCATCAATGTCCTTTTCATCGAGTGACTCATGCTTACCTACCTTGTATTGATGTGTGTACGGCCCGAATAGTAGCGAAGATTCGCTTGCGTATATCCTGACATCACCATTGAATTTCACAATCACTTTTGAGTCTGCATGATAGGCAGAATACGCATTGCTTACGACTGGGGAGCCATCGCCGATTAGTCGGCGGTGAAGTGGTCGCGGTATTCCTTGGCGTGCTTCTCGTTCTCCGACTTCGACCACTCCGGAACATACTTGCCGCTCGCAATAAGAGCCTCGTAGCGCGGCGCAATCAGTTTCATGAGGGCATTGAACCGCGATGCGTAGAACAGCATCGTGAAATCGCGGTTATAGCTTTTCGGGTTCGGCTCCTCGTAGCAGAAGCGCATGCCCTCAGTGGTCGGACGCCAGCAGCGTTTCATTACCGTGGCACCGTCCGTCTTGCGCGTCTTCGAAGACGGGCGCGAGTGGCGCGTAATCAAGCCCTCCTCATGCAGCAGCTTGAAGAACTTCGTGACCGGCAGGCAGCTACCGCGCAACTTTAGGTAATGCGTTGCCGTGCCCTCACCGACGTACGTGTCATTGGTCGGAGCGGGCAGCATGTCAGTCGGGACGTCGTTCGCGCGCAGCAGCTTGTGGATGCCGTTGCGGTGCTCCTCCTGCGTCAGGCCGTATGACTTCGAGCCAGCGAGCATGTCAAGCACGATGATTGCCTTCGACACGCGGGCAACCGTCTTGTCTTCGATTGACTTAGGCTCGGGCGTCGGCGCGGGAGCGGGCAGCGAGCGCGCGGCAAGCTCTTTTTCCAACTCATGGAGGCGTGCGATGCAGGCGTGGCGCAGCTTCGTGCTATAGCCGTACACCAACGTTTCGGCGTGGTGCTTGTCCAGCATGAACCCGGCAAGGCGCCCCTGAGTGTCGCGCGACCATGAAAACGCAGAGCCGATAAGCTGAACCAACGTTGGTTTAGCTTTTACGTTTTGCTCCGAGAACAGCTCTTCGAAAATCCTGTCTGCGTTTGCCGACTTGTAGCGACCGGGGCACTTCTCTGGAAGGATGCCCTTGAGTTCCTGTTCGAAATACAGGTCCATCAGGGTCACCTTGATATCGCGCATCACGTGCTGGTGCGACTTGCTCACACCAATCGACTCGGCGACCTCCACGATTTGCGCGCTGGTCATCATCAGCGGCTTGGTCAATTCATTCGACGCGCCGACGCGCGCCACGGCATTACCAGGTACAACAGACATACGAAACTCCATAAACGTCAGTCAAAAAATCTTTGGCCGAGCCGTATTTGAAGTTTCCTCAAGTGGTCGCCCGCGGAATGCGATGCGTTAGCGACACTGTATATCGGTCTTTGGGTAGACACAACACCAAAACGCCGAAAACCTACGACGGGCGGGGATCTCAGCGATTCTATCCAACCACTTTCCTATATCGAACCGTGCTTTTTGATAGACTAAATAAAGTTGAAAATAAACTCGGGTCGTTGTGTTTTTCGACCGATCTTTGGCACTCTTCTCCCGTCAGTACCTGGCAAGCTCAAAGTCCGGAACACGTCACCGTGAACCGGGCTTCTTTTTTGTCTACTGATCTTAGTTTTGCTAATCTCGCAGAAAAGAGATCGGCGCGGCGCTGCGTCATGACGCTTACGCCAGCCATTGCAGCGCGATCTGCGGTAGCAGTGAGCAAGCTGTTCACCTGAACACCTTCCTCTTTTTTCCGTACTGGTTTGACCCATTGCCGTGCGCCGGATGCGACATCGACCAATCCTGTGCGCTCGCCACGATAGCGGCCGGCTAGAACTGCTCTGCGCCCTTCTCGCGGATGCGGACCTCGCCTTCGTTGAGCATCGCGGCGAGCGTCTCCTGCACGTCCGGATGTGCCCACAACGCGGAGAATGCGTCCACGCGATACCGGATCGTCGGCTCAGGCGACATCGAATTTTCCTCTTCGACGGCGAACTGCTTACCTAGGTCGGTCAGTGCCCAGTAGGACTTAGGCGGGCGTCCCGGCTTACCGCTCTCGCGCCAGCGCTTGGCGATCACGCCAGCGGCGGACAGCACCTTGTTTGCGGCGGCAGCGGTCAGGCCGACGCCATGGAGTGCCAGCGCGTCGGTCAGGCTGCATGTCTGTGCGTTCGTGTTGCTCATGTGCTTTTACTCCAATCGTGATTTGCGGTCCTATGCCGACCCGGTTGTTTCTGGCTATGCCGAGATACTAGGCGATGCTCGCCAGCGGCACAGCCACCAGCGTGACGAGCGCGTAGGCGGTTAATCGAATCCGCGTGCAGCGGTGCGGACTGGCAAACGCGCCAACATTTCGAGAATATCTTCCTTCGTGACGATCAATTCGCACAGCTTGCTAGGCGGCTTGCCGTCATCGACGTTTTGCGTCATTACATCGACGTGGACGTAAGTGCCATCGCTGAACTTGGTTGCGCTATAGGGGAACTGAAGCCAGCGACCCGAAACCTAGCACGCGACTTTGCGATCAAATAGGTTAGTGAGGCGGTAATACTCGGGCGACTGAGGTACGTGCTTCGGGGCCGCTTTGTTCGTGCTCACACTCTTTCTCCTGTTTGGTTGTCGGCGGCCACGTGGGCCGCCGTAGATGAAATTTATTCGTGGTAGCCGTTCGAACTTGCGTGGTTCTCGAACTTGCTGAATTTTCCGTGCCATGTCAGGCGAACCGTGTCAATCGGGCCGTTACGCTGCTTCAGGCAAATGATTTCCGCCGTGCCCTTATCCGGGGAATCTTGCACATAAACCTCGTCGCGATAGATAGCCAGGATCACGTCCGCATCCTGTTCGATGGCCCCGGACTCGCGCAAGTCGCTCATGATGGGACGCTTGTTCGGGCGCTGCTCCAGGCCGCGATTCAACTGCGACAATGCGATCACCGGAACATCGAGTTCCTTCGCCAGACTCTTAAGCGAGCGTGAGATTTCCGAGATTTCGGTTGCACGGTTCTCGCCGCCCGTACCGCTCATCAATTGCAGGTAGTCGATAATGATGGCCCCCAACTTGCCGTGCTGGCGTTGCAGGCGACGCGCACGCGAACGCAGTTCCATCGAGTTCAAGCCGCCCGTTTCGTCAATGAAGATTTGCGCCTCATTCAGCTTTTGCGTCGCGTGCATAACCTTCACCCAGTCCTCGTCAATTAGGCGCCCCGTACGCAGGCGCTGCTGATCCAGGCGACCAATCGATCCGAGCATGCGGCTCATCAGTTGTTCACCGGGCATTTCCATGGAGAACACTGCGACCGGCAATCCCTGGTCTACGGCGATATGCTCGCCGATGTTCATGGAGAAGGCTGTTTTACCCATCGAAGGACGACCGGCAACGATAATCAACTCGCCGCCGTGAAGGCCGGTGAGCATGCGGTCAAGGTCAACGAAGCCCGTCGGCGTACCAGTAATGTCGCTCTGATTCGGGTTGTGGTAAAGATCATCCACGCGCTGAAGAACATTCGCGAGATACACCACACCCTCAACGAAACCCTGCGTGCCGCGCGCACCAGCCTCGCCGAGCGCGAAGAACTTCGCCTCTGCCTCATCGCGAATCTGCGAGACCTCTTTGCCGCCCGTTTTGAAAATCTGCTCTGTGATTTCGTCGCATGCCGTCACCATGCGGCGCAGCACGGCACGGTCGCGCACGATCTCCGCATAGCGAACGATGTTGGCTGCGCTCGGCATGTTCTGAGCAATCGAATTCAGGTACGCAAGGCCGCCGACCTCATCAGCCTTTCCGGATGCGGTCAGGAACTCATAGACCGTGATAACGTCAGCGGGCTTGTTGGCTGCAATCAGCTTGGTAACGTGCCCGTAAATGATGCGATGGTCATATCGGTATAGATCACCCTCAACGAGTGTTCCCGCGATCTTATCGAACGCTGAATTGTCCAGGAGCAAGCCGCCAAGCACCGATTGCTCGGCCTCTACAGAGTGCGGTGGAACCTTGTTCGAATCGTTTTTCATATCAGTATTTGCCACGGCACGACTCCCAATCAAAAATCACGCGCTTACCCACCTCGCGCAAGCGGTCTGCAATACGATCACCAAGCACAGCATCCAGATTCGGTTTGTTGTAGTTGGTCGCGAGAATGGTCGGCATGTGGTTGCTGTAGCGAGCGTTCAGAATGTCGGTCATGATCGTCTGTTCGAACTCGGTCCCGCGCTGCACTCCAATCTCGTCAATCACCAGTAGCCCTACCGTCGTCAGGTTGCGGACCACGTCTGACTCGCTTTCACTCGAATCGCGACGCCACGTGGCGCTAACCCTTTGTACGATCCTCGGAACCTCCATGTACATCGGCGAGTGCTTTTCGATCACCGCGTTGATGGCGGCCACGCACAGGTGCGATTTGCCAGTCCCTACCTTGCCGTGCATCGCCAGCCAGAACGGCTCTTTACTGCTCGGGTCAAGGCGCGAATCGAGCGCCTCAACGAAATTGCGTACCGCCGTCAATGCAGCGCGCTTTCCTTCGGTATCCGTCACGTAGTTGTCGAACGTGCAGCCGTCAAAGCGCGACGGGATGCACGCGTAACTGCGGCGCTGCTTCGCCATGCGAGCACTCACCTCAGCCCTCTCCGACTCCTCCCGCGCCCATACTTCCTGTGCGCGCTCCTCGGCGCATGTCGGGCAGCCCGTCCAATGCACGAAACTCGACAACGCAATGCCTTCCGACCCAAACTCGCCGTGCTTGATGCACACGGCGATCTTCTTTTGACTCATATTACGCAGTCCTTTATATTCAATGTGGACCCATCCCGTGGTCCGCTGCTTCTTGCTACGCCTTCACTTCGCCGGCCGCGTCGATCTTCTTCATGTGCTCGGTCAAAATCTCGCGCACGTAATCGTAAATCGATTTGTCAGCCATCGCGGCGCGGACGCGGATGCCGCGGACCGCGCTCTTCGGCAGCGTGATTTGAGACTTTACGAAGGCGCCGCCTACCATGGCCTTGCCGCCAACAGGCGACCAGTTAAAACAGCCATCACCCATGTTTTCCGCGATCAGCGCGCGTTCGATCGAGTCGATTTCATCCGCCCCTGCGAGGACATGAACGCGGAACACGAATGCCGATTCTTCGAACTCATTCCAATCGGCTTGCAGCCTTTTGTTATGGTGTGAGCCGCGCTTAAGCATATTCATGTGACCCGCGAAGCGGTTTGCCAGGCAAACAGTCTTACCGACGTAAATGCGTCCGTTTGCCGTGTTCTCGATCACGTACACGCCGGGCGCGCTCGGAAATGGAATCTCTTTCATTGCTATGCCTTCGCTTCACCGACAGCAGCGGCATGCTTCGCCAAAAACTCAGCGACGGCTTGGCGCAGAACATTGGCGGCAGACATACCAAGGTTCGCTCCGAGCACGCGCACCTGGCGCACAGTTTCCTTCGGCACATCAACCTGCAAACGCTGCAAATCCCCTTCCATGTGAACTCCTGTTTATCCATTTAATGAAGTGGAGCGGATCGTAGCGAGCGACGAACCACACGCCAAATCGGAAATTCCAATCGCAAAAAAATCTGAATGAGGGGAAGAATGCAAACTCAGCGATTTAAGCCGTCGACACCCCTCATGGCTACTACCCCCTTGGCTAACCAGCTATAGGCCGTTCCGCGCATGCGGCGCAGCCTGACAACACTATCCGCGCCCGTCAGACTCGCGCTCCTATTCCATCGAGTAGTCCTGCTCGGCCAGGTTGTTGTAGCGGCTCGGCTTGGCAGTCGTCACCGGCACGCGCTCACCCTTCAAGCGCTGGCATGTCGCCTTTAGGTACGCCTTCGGGTCGGCGGGCTGCTCGGATACACCGGCCTGCACAGCCTGCAGCACGATAGCCTCATCGTATTGGGCGACCAACTTGCCGATGAATGGCCCGGCTTGCGCCTTGTCCGTGCCAGCAGCCATCAGCAACGACCTACCCCCGTGCCAGATTTGTTCCTTCGTGGTCGGCATGCGTCCGTCGGTCGGCTGAGAATCACCTTTGCCAAACAGATCCTGCGACGCGCCAGCGTCCGTTACGTCAGTAACGGAATTAATACCCGAAGGAGAAGAAGAAGATGAACGTCCGCGCGCACAGGGACCAAAGCCCTCACCAATGTCTTCACCAAAGGGGGGGTTAGGTGATGGCTTTGATGCGCCCTTTGATGCGCCCTTTGATGCTGCACCTTCGCCGTCACCAATGCCCGCAGCAGACCCGCGAACGATGCGGACATATTCGTCACGCACGAGGCGGGACGAGTACCACAGCGGGCCATCCTGCTCTTCGATCAGCGTCACTGGGTCGCCATCCTTGCGGCCCGAGCGCGGCACGTACACGAACGCTTCGACGTTCTCGCTAGCGTCAGCGCCCTTCAGAACGCCCTTCTGAACGAGGCTTTTCAGCATCTTGACTGTGGTGTTTGCAGCCTGCGCGAGTTCCTTCAGCGTCCAGCGAACGAAGCCATATTCATCCTGATCGTGGAGCACGCACAGCACGCGGACCCACACGCCCTGTTCGGCGTCCGTGCAGCGGCGCAAATTGCCGTTTGAAAGCCAGTCGCCGGGATAAAACTGAAACGAGGGGCGCTTCATTACAGAGCCTCGGCGGTCGTCACGGTCGCGGCCTTCGGCTGCGGGGCAGCGGTTCCGTGCAGCTCGATGAAAGCCACGCGCGCTGCGTGGGCCTCTGCAGGCGTGTTGTACAGACCCGGGACGTGCTTGCGCTTGCCGATGGCGAGCATTACCTGCGCGAGCCAGCGACCGTCAGCCGCAGGATAGACGCCGACGAAGCCGCTGGCGCTCGGGCGTGTCGCGCTGGGTTTGCGTTTGTGGTTGGATACTGCGAGGTTCGTGTTAGTCACGATGCCTTCCCATAGATTCCGGAAGGCCGAGAGGGGCCGCGCGATGGTATTCCTATTGACTCATAGGCAGAAAATAACTACCATCCGTGCAGAGATAGATACATGACTCCCTAGCCATTATCGTCCCTGTTTTGCCCCACCCGGCCCTACCGAGTGGTTAATGCGCCCCGGGCTCCTGCAAGAGTTTCGGGGCGTTCTCATTTCTGGGCCCCATTATGCAGTGGATGGCTCCTACTATGCAATATCAAAATCGCTGAAAGCCCCGCCCAGTAAGGCTTTCTCTGACTTTCCGGCAGAATTAATTGGCGCATCCGCAAGCAGATTCCCTTATCGAACGAGACTTTTAGGTGGGCATGATTTTCTGTAAGATTTATAATTTACATAATTAATAGGGTTTACACCTATCGTGATTACCACGATTAATTCTGCGCATTACGCAGAATAAGGATTGGTATTGCGCGATAGGCAGATTGATCGCACAATTGAGGATCGGAAGGGCAGAGGCCGCGCGTGCGGTTATCTGCCCTTTTTCGTTAACTCGGATCGAACACATGAGCGAAAACCCAATTTTTTCAGCCTTTTTTGAAGACTTCAAGCCAGCCCGCCAGCGCGAGCGTGCAGCCCTAACCATCTATCGCGCGCTGGAAGCCCGCAACGAGGCCGCAATGCAGGATGTTGGCGGCGGCAGCGCCAGCACTCAGGCGGCACCGCGCGCACCACGTCGCGCACCGGTACGCAAGCCCGCAAAATCAGGAGACGAGGACGGCGACGGCGATGGTCCTGCGCGGCGGCGCGTTCAACCGCTGTTTTACGATCTTAATGACGTTGCCGATGCGCTGTCACTTTCGACGCGCGGCGTGCAGCGGCTAGTTCAAGAGGGAAACTTCCCGAAGCCCCGGGCGCTCAGTACGCGCCGTATTGCATGGCTTGTGCGGGATGTCGAGGCGTGGGCGGAATCGCGTGAGGTCGCAGACATGCTGCCACCGGCTAACGCGGGCCAGCGTCGCGCTGCATAGCTGGCGATAGCCGGGGTGCCCTACTCAGGATTCACAGCCAAGCCTTTAAGGTGCACCTCGACAAGCCGTTCGAGTTCAGCGTCTAGCTTACCGAGCCACTCCACTCGCTCGGCGTCGAACTTGTATAGCTGGTAAATCCCACTCACGCCGGGCAGCATATGCCCGATGATCGCCTCGCCAATTTCATGCGGACAGCCTAGTTGCGCGAGCAACGTGCGCGCCGACCGCCTAAGATCGTGAGGCCCCCAATGCGTGACCGTCAGCCTGGTGCGCGTCCAGTTGTCCCGTATCTTGCAGTACGGTTGCCGGAAGAAAACCGACTCGCTCACCATCTTTTGCTGCGTATGGCCGGAACCCTTCTCAGACGGGAAAAGAAACCCCTTGCCGTGCGCGGCCATCCTCCTCCTGACGATCTTCTCGGCGCGACCAATGAGCGGCACGCGCAGGTCCATAGCGTTCGCGTGGCGGGCGTTCTTCGTCTTCGATTTCGGGATAGTCCACACGAGTCCTATGGGTGTGTCTGCTACCTCTGCGCCGGTCATTGCCATGATCTCGGCACCACGGCATCCCGTCCACAGGTAGAGGGTCAACGAGTCTTCGACTAGCCGACTGAAGTTCGGCAGCCACGTCACCAATTCGCCCAACTCGCTCCCGCTCAAAACGCGCTTTGCGGTCCCGATCTTCTCGCCTGCGATTTTCTTACCCTGACTTTTGAGTTTGCCCCGTAGGATATCTCTCCAGTGATTTGGAGTCGTATCGGGCAGGCGGCCAGCGTCGAGTGCCATGCTCCAAGCCGCCCCGATTTCGGCCTTCAGCTTGGCCGCCTGCACGGGTATGTCCGAGTGGCTGCTTATCAGGTCGAAAGCATCGCGGCGCGTCAGCGATGCCGCATCCTTAGCCGAAAACTTCCCGGGGATCATCTTCGCGAACATGCGACGCACTTCAGCCGCGCCCTTCGCCGCGCGATTCACATTGATATGTCCATGCACGTAGTCGCGCAGCACGTCGGCGACCGTCGGCGAGCCCTTGAGCTTGGCTGCGTCATCCGAGGCCGCCACGCGTGCCGTACGTCGTTCGGCGGCTGGGTCCGCGCCACCGTCCCGAGCCGCGCGCAGCTTCTCCCATGCGGCCACCGCGGCAGCGACGCTCATGGCAGGCCACTCGCCGATCTTCGTCTGGCCGAGTCGCCCGTCGGGGGTGCGGTAGCGATACGTCCAAGTCTTGCGACTGGCGCTCGCGATAAGCCGCAGGCCAGGCGATCCATCAATTAGAATGTGCTGCCCGGCAGGCAACAATTTTGCCGTTCGTGGGTCGAAGCCTTTCATGATTTTGGTATAGGTTTTCCCGGCGAAGCCCCATGCCGAGCCGGTATAGGTTTACGATACCACGGTCGAAATTCCCATACTGGGAAGTGGAATGTACTGGCGCGCTGTGTCACTTTCTGACGCGAACAAAACCCAATGCAGAACCGCCAGAACCAATAGGAGTAAGGCATTGCAGGTAGCAACCCCAAGCCCAGCACGGGATAGCGAGACCACCCATACTCCCATGATGCAACAGTATTTGCGCATCAAGGCCGAGCACCCGAACACGCTGCTGTTCTACCGGATGGGCGACTTCTACGAGCTGTTCTACGAAGACGCCGTCAAGGCGGCACGCCTGCTCGACGTGACGCTGACCCAGCGCGGCGCATCGAACGGGGTGCCGATCAAGATGGCGGGCGTGCCCTACCATGCGGTCGAGCAATATCTCGCCAAGCTCGTGAAGCTCGGCGAATCGGCCGCGATTTGTGAACAGATCGGCGATCCGGCCACCTCGAAGGGACCCGTCGAGCGCAAGGTCGTGCGCGTCGTCACGCCGGGGACGCTGACCGATGCCGCGCTGCTTTCAGACAAGGCGGATAACTATCTGCTCGCAGTCTGCGGGACGGCTGCAAGCACCCCGGCGAAACGCGGCCAGACGCCGAAGCTCGGGCTCGCGTGGGTCAATCTGGCGAGCGGCGCCCTGCGCCTGACCGAAGCGTCGCCGGGGGAACTCTCGGGGCTGCTCGAACGGATCCGCCCGGCTGAAACGCTGCTCGCCGACGCGGGCACCGAGGATGGGCTGAGCCTTCCCGCCAGCGCGGGCGCGGTGACTCGCGTGCCGCTCTGGCATTTCGATACGGCATCGGGACGCGAGCGGCTGTGCAAGCAGATGGAGGTGGCGAGCCTCGACGGCTTCTCGGCGCAAACACTGTCGGTCGCCTGCGGCGCGGCCGGTGCGCTGCTGTTGTATGCGGCCGCTACCCAGGGTCAGCAGCTGCGCCATATTCGTAGTCTCAAGGTCGAATACGAATCGGAATATATCGGGCTCGACCCCGCCACACGCCGCAACCTCGAACTGACCGAAACGCTGCGAGGCACCGACTCGCCCACGCTCGGTTCATTGCTCGACACTTGCCGCACGACCATGGGCACGCGGCTGCTGCGCTACTGGCTGCACCATGCGCCGCGCGACTCCGCCGTTCCGCGGGCACGGCACCAGGCGATCGGCACCCTGCTCGACGGCGATCTCGACGGCCTGCGCCAGGCACTCGGTGCGATCGCCGACGTCGAACGGATCACCGGCCGCCTCGCCCTGCTTTCCGCTCGCCCCCGCGACCTCGCGAGCCTGCGCGACACGCTCGCCTCGCTCCCCGCCCTGCGCGAGCGCCTCGCCCCGCTGTCGGCCCAGGCGCCCCTGCTCGCCAGCCTCGACGGCATGCTCGAGCCGCCGCCCGACGCCGCCGACCTGCTCACACGCGCGATCGCTCCCGAGCCCGCTGTCATGATCCGCGATGGTGGCGTGATCGCCCGCGGCTACGATGCGGATCTCGATGAACTCCGCGATATCTCCGAGAACTGCGGACAGTTTCTGATCGATCTTGAGACACGTGAGCGCACACGCACGGGCATCGGCAACCTCCGCGTGGAATACAACAAGGTTCACGGCTTCTATATCGAAGTCACCCGCGGGCAGACTGACAAAGTACCCGACGACTATCGCCGCCGTCAGACGCTCAAGAACGCCGAACGCTACATCACGCCCGAACTCAAGGCCTTCGAAGACAAGGCCCTCTCGGCGCAGGAACGCGCGCTCGCTCGCGAGAAGTCACTGTACGACGCGTTGCTCCAGCACATGCTCGAACACCTCACGGTCTGCCAGGCAGTTGCCTCCGCGCTTGCCCAGATCGATGTGCTCGCGGCCCTGGCCGAACGTGCACGCACACTCGGTTGGGTCGCGCCGGAGTTCGTCACGGATGAATGCATCGACATCGAACAGGGGCGTCACCCGGTCGTCGAGGCCCAGGTCGAGCGATTTATTCCGAACGACTGCCGCCTCTCCGACGCGCGCAAGCTGTTGCTGATCACAGGCCCGAACATGGGGGGCAAGTCGACCTTCATGCGCCAGACCGCGCTCGTCGCGCTGCTTGCCTACATCGGCAGCTACGTGCCGGCGCAACGTGCGCACTTCGGCCCGATCGATCGCATCTTCACGCGCATCGGCGCGGCCGACGACCTTGCTGGCGGCCGCTCGACCTTCATGGTCGAGATGACCGAGGCCGCCGCGATTCTCAACGACGCAAGCGAACGCAGTCTCGTCCTGATGGACGAGATCGGCCGCGGCACCTCGACCTTCGACGGGCTTGCGCTGGCCTGGGCGATCGCACGGCATCTGCTCACGCATACGCGCTGCTACACCTTGTTCGCCACCCACTATTTCGAGCTGACTCAGTTGCCTGAAGAGTTTGCGCATGCGGCAAACGTCCATCTGTCGGCGGTCGAACATGGCAAGGGCATCGTCTTCCTGCACGCAGTCGACGAGGGACCGGCGAGCCAAAGCTACGGGCTCCAGGTCGCCCAGCTTGCGGGCGTGCCCGCCGCGGTGATCCGGGCGGCACGCAAGCACCTCGCGGTGCTCGAGCAGCAATCGCTCGCCCATGCGACGCCGCAATTCGATCTGTTCGCTCCGCCGCACGAAATTGTCGAGGAGAGGCTCGCTGCCGAACCCGCAATGCCCCTCGCCGAACATCCCGCGATTGCCAGGCTGCGCGATATCAACCCCGACGACCTGCGGCCACGCGAGGCGATGGACCTGCTCTATGAATTGCGCTCGCTCGCGCTGGGCCGGCCGCACCAGGACTGAAGAACAGCTCCCCTAGACGGAAAACAACGGAAAAGGCGCGATGATGAGACAGATGCTGGCCAAGCTTGCACTGCTGTCGCTCGGACTCGCGGGAACCCACGCGCACGCGGCGAGCCCGCCTTTCAGTTTCGCGGTCATCGGCAATGGCCCCTTCAGCAGCGCGGAAGAGCCGACTGCGCGGCGGCTGCTCGATGCGATCGGCAAGAGCCGCGACGTGCCGCGCTTTATCATCAACACCGGCAACCTCAAGGCCCCCGCCGAAGCGTGTGATGACACGCTGCTGCTGGGCCGGCTCGCGCTGCTCGACAGCTCGCCGCTGCCCTTGTTCTATGTGCCCGGCGAAAACGAATGGATGGCCTGCCAGTTCGGCCCGAACGGCGGCTATGACCCGCGCGAGCGGCTCGACTTCATCCGCGATCACTTCTACGGCGACGACCAGTCGCTCGGCGTGAACCGTCTGCCGCTCGCGCGGCAGAGCGCCAGCCCGCGTTTTCGGCAGTACCGCGAAAACATGCGCTGGCAGTCGGCCGATGTCGTGTTCATCACGCTCAACGTGCCGGGGGACAACAATCACTTCCTGAATCAGGGGGGGCGTAACGGCGAGTTCGAAGAGCGCTCGGTTGCGAATATCGAATGGATCGAGCGCGCGGGCGCCTATGCGCGCCGCACGCACGCGCGTGCCATCGTGATTGCGTTCGAGGGCGATCCGCAATTCGAGGCCGGCCCGCGCCGCGACCCGCTGTTCGGATGGTTGCGCTTCGACCGGCAGGCCGCGCGCGACGGATATGCGGAACTCAAGCAGGCGCTGCTCAAGCTCACGCAACATTTCGAAGGTCCGGTGCTGCTGATCGACGGCGGCATCAGTCCGCTCGCGGCCGGTTACCGGATCGATGAGCCGCTGCGGGACGAACACGGCGCACGCGTGGCGAACTTCGCCCGACTCGAAGTCTCGGGATCACCGCATCTGATGCAATGGATCCGCGTAAGCGTCGAACCCGAACGCAAGGAACTGTTTCGGATCAGCGTACAGAAAGTGCGTGCGAGCGGGCCCGCTCCTTCCGCACCCTCCGCGCAGCCACCCGCCGTCATGCCCGACTCGCAGGGCCAGTCCGGTATGCCCGGAATGCCGGCCGCATCGAGCCCGCCGCTCACGCCGGGTACATCCGGCATCGAGGCGCCCAGGATGCTGCCCCTTCCCCCGGTCGATCACACGCCTTCGGATTGAGCTCCTACCCTGACTGAAGGCCGAGGCTTCTCGCGGACACTGATGAACGAACGGCCCGGCGGTCGCCCGCCGGGCCGTTCAGCCGTACTGCGTCATCAGGCCGTTCTACACACGCTTGCCCTCAATGCAGGATGCGTGGCGGCTCGTCGCCATCGTCTTCGTCATCCTCGTCGTCGACCACATGCAAGCCGTCGACGCCATGCGCATGTTCGTGCTCGAGTTCATCGGCGGTCGCTTCGCGCACCTCGGTGACCTTGAGCGCGAACCGCAAGGCCATGCCGGCGAGCGGATGATTGCCATCGAGCACGACCTTGTCTTCGGCGAGTTCGGTGACCGTATAGATCAGTGAATCGAGCTCGTCGTCGCTCTCCTCGGGCGTGCCTTCAAACTGCATGCCGATTTCGAGTGGCTCGGGAAAGCGGCCGCGCTCCTCGATTTTCACAAGCTCGGGATCGTACTCGCCGAATGCATCGTCGGGCTCGAGCTGGATCTGCGTTTCATAGCCGGTCTCATGGCCGTCCAGCACTTCCTCGATCTTGGGGAACGTGCCATCATAACCGCCGTGCAAATAGACCATCGGCTCGTCGCTCTGTTCGATCAGATTGCCCTGTGCATCCGATAACGTGTAAGAGACTGATACGACGGTGTTCTTGACGATCTTCATTCGTTCCTCCGGAAACCTTTTCCTATTATACGATGCCAGTGCGGCCCTCCGACACGTCAATACCTCCTGTGCAGCCGCCTTTGGGCAGCCTCGACGCCGCCGAATTCATGCGCCGCTACTGGCAGCGCAAACCCCTGCTGATCCGTCAGGCCGTACCTGATGCGGGCGCGCTGATTGGCCGCGACACCCTGTTCGACATCGCCGCGCGCGACGATGTCGACAGCCGGCTCATCATGCAGCGCCGCGGCAAATGGTCGCTCGATCACGGGCCGTTCGAGCGCGACGCCCTACCTTCATTGCGCAGCAAGCAATGGTCCCTGCTCGTGCAAGGCGTCAATCTCCATCATGACGCCACGCATGCGCTGATGAACCGGTTTCGCTTCATACCCGACGCTCGGCTCGACGACGCGATGTTCAGCTACGCGAGCGACGGGGGAGGCGTCGGTCCGCATTTCGACTCGTATGACGTGTTCCTGTTGCAGACGCACGGCAGGCGCCGCTGGCGCGTCAGCGCCCAGCGCGATCTGAGCCTGCGCGACGGGCTGCCGCTCAAGATTCTAGACCGCTTCGAGGCGACCGACGAATGGGTGCTCGAGCCCGGCGACATGTTGTACCTGCCGCCGCATATCGCGCACGACGGCGTCGCGCTCGGCGAATGCATGACCTGTTCGATCGGCTTTCGCGCGCCGCTCGCGGGCGAGATGATCGGGCAGTTTTTCTACGATCTCGCCGAACGATCGGGCGAAATGCGGGGGGCGGCACGCCGTTTGCGGGACCCCGGTCGTAAGCCGACACTCCATCCGGCACGTCTACCGGAAGACATGGTCGAGACAACGGAAAACTGGCTCAATTCGGTCAGCTGGAACCGCGAAGACATCGCCCGATTCGTAGGGCGCTATCTGAGCGAGCCCAAGCCGACCGTGGTGTTCGACGGACCGGCACGGCTTCTCGATGAGGCCGCCTTCCTGGCCCGTGCACGGCGCAGTGGCGTGACCGTCGACCCGCGCACCTTGCTGCTTTACGACAGCCGTTGTTTTTACATCAACGGAGAGGCTGGCAAGCTCGCGCGCGACACGCGCGAAACCCTTGTGGGGCTTGCCGATCAGCGGATTTTGATAGGGAAAGACTTTGTAACACTCTCGGAGACCTCATCGGTGACATTACTGCTTTACGAATGGTATTGTGCAGGTTGGATCCGAGTAGGCTGAGCGTAGGCTCATGGTGAGCTAAGAGTAGGCCTGATGCTTCAGGTGAATCTCACGGTAATCGCAGGCATTTCTTAAAAAAGCAAATGATGCCGTAGAGGAAGGCTGTCCAGTGGCAAGATTTATCGACTCTGGATACGAAAATGCATATAATTTCGGGCCAAGCCGTGGGTAAGTGGGGCACATAGGCGTGCCCCGATGCCGACGGCCAAGGTCAGTGTTGGGCACATAAACATTACCGGTAACATTCGCGCTGTTGCTTACCTTTATCCATAAAAGGACGTGATCATGAAGAAATCCCTCCTCCTCGCTTCCCTGATGGCTGCACTGGCTCTGGCTGCTTGCGGCAAGTCGAGCGATCAGAGCGCCGCTCCGGCAAGCGACGCGGCTGCTGCATCCGCACCGGCTGCCGACGCAGCTTCGGCTCCGGCTGCTGCTGCTTCGGATGCCGCACCGGCTGCTGCTGACGCAGGCTCGGCACCGGCTGCTGCTTCGGATGCGGGCGCTGCTGCTTCCGATGCCGCTTCGGCTGCTGCTCCCGCTTCGGCTGCCAGCAACTAAGCTCTCGAGCTTGAAAAAAAACCGGCCTCCGGGCCGGTTTTTTTTCGTCTGCGTTTCCGTATGTATTTTACAGACAGCATTCTTGATGGAATTGCTTGTCTAATACGCTCATCATTGCACGGTCGGGTTTCCAGGTTTTCGGCTTTGCAGGCGTTCTTTTCGCTGTCCCTTTACCTGTGATTCCCGGGGACGGCTCGCCGACGCCCTACATTGCTTAGCAATTTATAACCATTGCTTTTATCAAAATAAGTCGCGTGACTTCTACAACGCGCCGATCATCCTTACACGCCCATCCCTGCATTTGGACCTGCCGCGCTGTCTGGCGCCCTCCTATAACACCCGCCAGCCGAAACCCTCCGCCTGCGTCGCGACACCGATCTCGTCGGGCACGCAACCGGCCACGGCCGCAAGCGCGGCCTGCGCAAGCACGGCAGTGTTGTTTTGCTGACTGAGATGGGCGGCGATCAGATGCTTGAGGTGCGAGCGTTCGATTTGCCCTAGCAAGGCCGCTGCAGCGTCATTGGCCAAGTGGCCAAGGTCACCGGCAATGCGCGCCTTCAGGGATGCCGGATAACGGCTTGCCGCAAGCATCTGGCGATCGTGATTGCATTCGAGGATCAGTGCGTCGCAACCGCCCAGCACGGCCGTGATGTGAGGGGTCGCGCAGCCCGTGTCGGTCAATACGCCGAGCCGGCGGTCACCATCGGAAAATACAAACTGGAGCGGCTCACGCGCATCGTGCGGAACCGTATAGGGATGGACTTCGATATCTCCGAGCGCAAGCGCCTCACCGCCCCAGAGGATGCGCAGATCGACCCGGCCGTCGTCGGCGCCGCTCGCCAGTGCGGTGCCCCAGCTCATGAAGACCGGCAGATTCGCCTTCTTTGCCAGCACCAATGAACTGCCGACATGGTCGGTGTGTTCGTGCGTCACGATCAGCGCGTCGAGATCGGCGAATTCAAGCCCGACCCGAAGCAGGCGGCGCTGCAGTTCACGCACGGAGAAGCCGCAGTCGAGCAGCACACGTGTCGTACTCGCGCCTTCGGATACCTCGACTACAAGCGCGTTGCCTTCACTGCCGCTGCCCAGGCTCGTAAAACGCATCGGATCGGTCCGACGGCGCACGATCGGATGTCGCGCGCCGTGCTCAAATCATGCTCAGTTGAGTGCCGCGCCCAACGTGGAAACCAGGCGCTTGGCGTCGGCGGAGGTATCGATGTTGCCGCTCGCATCGACGACGCTGACCTGGGTCTGACTGTCGCTCTTCGGACGCACATTGACCACGAGCTTCTTCGGCGGAGCCGAACTCGTCAGAAGCTTGCCGAACAAACCTTCCTTCTTGACGTCCTGCGTGTCGTCGATATACCGCACGTAGTAAAGGCCCTTGCTCTTGTCGCTGTTGTCTACCGCGAAACTGCTGCGGTCGAGTGCGACGCCGATGCGCAGCCAAGCGCGATCGAAGGGCTCGGAAAGATCAAGCGCGGGCGCGCCGTCGGCAACCGTCGCCACCTTTGCATCGCCGACACGCGCATTGGCCTGGAGCATCATGGCCTGCGTATTCGACAAGCCGAACTTCTGAATCATTCGATTCAGAAACGCCTGCTCGAGGTTCGGATCACGCGGGCGCGACACCCAGCGCGAGGTCTCCTTCTGCTGCCCGATCATCACTTCCTCGAGCGCACTATGCGAGATCGTGATTTCGGTCGAACCGTCCGAGCCATGTTCGACGACGGTCCGGAACTTGTCGAGCGTGCCCGACGAATAGATGCCGTCGAACAGCTTGCCGATTGAACTGCGGAACCAGTCGTTACCAATCTTTGCACGGTTCTCGGCCCAGTTGGTTTCCATCAGACCCTGGGCAGGCTGGTCGGTCTGCAGGACGAAGCCATTTTCCTGCCAGAACGCCTTGAGTTCGGGCCAGAGTTCTTCAGGCGTACGGCCATCGACGACCAGGCGGCGAATATCGCCATCCCGTTCGATATGCATGCCGAGCGGATCCTGCGCGGTCGGCACGCCGAGCGTCGCCGAACCGTTCGCCGTCTGCGTAAACATCGGCGCGCCGCCGAGTCCGATCGAGGTCGCGGGCACCGAGAAATGATCGTCAAGGTGGGCCTTGGAGAGATCCGAAGGTACCGTCAGCGTCGGTGCGCTCGTCGCGCTCTTGTAGTCGACCTTGTCGGGCGCGAGCCACTCGCTGAGCGTGTCGCAACCAGCGAGGGAACCCAGCACAAGTACGGTGGCAACCGTGCGCAGGGCAATGGTGGAACTGGCAGACTGTGTCATGAGGTCCTTCGAATATCGAATAGCGCGGCCATCGCGACAGAAGCCGAGGGGCGCGCGCGCGTTCATTGCGCCGCTCTTACAGGCCGGCCCCGCGCATGGCCACTCGCACCACGTCGTGGAACGGCGGGGCCAGCGGCGTCAGCGGCAAGCGAATGCCGCCTTCGATCTTACCCATCTGCTGCAGGACCCATTTCGTCGGGATAGGATTCGATTCGACGAACAATTGGCGATGCAGTCCAAGCAGTCGCAGATGGATATCGCGTGCGGTATGAGCATCGCCCGCAAGCGCGGCCCGGCACAACTCGGCCATCGCGCGCGGCGCGACGTTGGCCGTGACGGAGATATTGCCGTGCCCTCCCATCAACATCAGTGCGATCGCCGTCGGATCGTCACCGCTGTAGATCGAAAAACCCGCGGGCGCATCCTTGATCAGATGAATCCCACGGTCCAGGTTTCCGGTCGCGTCCTTGACACCGACGATGTTGGGCACTTCCGCCAGACGCAGAATCGTATCGTTGCTCATGTCCGCCACCGTGCGGCCCGGCACGTTGTACAGGATCAGCGGTAGGCCGCCTTCTTCGGCAATTGCCGAAAAATGGCGGAACATGCCTTCCTGCGTCGGCTTGTTGTAGTACGGTACGACCTGTAACGATGCATCGGCGCCGACTTCGCGAGCATACCGCGTGAGCGCGATCGCCTCGGCCGTCGAGTTGCCACCCGAACCGGCGATCACCGGAATGCGGCCCGCCACGTGATCGACCGCTGCCTTGATCAGCAGACGGTGCTCGTCCACGGTCACGGTTGCCGATTCACCGCTCGTGCCCACGATCACGAGGGAATCCGTCCCTTCGGCAATATGCCAGTCGATCAGTTTGCGCAGGGCGGGCAGATCGAGCGAGCCATCCTCACGCATCGGGGTGACAATCGCGACAATGCTGCCACGGATGGTTGCGCCACGCGCGGCCGAGTCAGTTGCGGTAATCATGCAAAACGCCAATAAATTCGGTAATTAGGAATTGTAGCGGATAAGCGAACCGCTACCTCAGTTATACGCCAGCCCCATTGCCTCTCGGACATCACGCATCGTTTCCTGCGCGTATTTGCGGGCCTTGTCGCAGCCGTCGGCGGCGATCGCCCGCAGCAGCGAAGGATCGTCCATATACTTCTGTGCACGTTCGAGCATCGGCTGCTGTTCGCGAAGAATGCCGTCGATGACGGGCTGCTTGCATTCAAGACAACCAATGCCCGCGGTGCGGCAGCCATTGGCCGCCCATTCGCGCGTCGCATCGTCGGAATACACTTGATGCAGTTCCCAGACCGGGCATTTGTCGGGGTCGCCCGGATCGGTCCGACGCACGCGCGCGGGGTCGGTCGGCATGGTCCTGACTTTCTTCGTGATCGATTCGCGATCCTCGCGCAGGCCGATCGTATTGCCATACGATTTCGACATTTTCTGGCCGTCGAGACCCGGCATTTTCGATGCCTCGGTCAACATCGCCTGCGGCTCGACCAGGATGATCTTGCGTGCACCTTCGAGATAGCCGAACAGCCGCTCGCGGTCGCTGAGCGACAGACTTTGCGATTCCTGCAGCAGCGCCCTCGCCTGCTCGAGCGCTTCGTCGATTCCTTCCTGCTGGTAGGTGTTGCGCAACTCGAGATAGAGCTTGGCACGCTTGCCGCCGAGTTTCTTCGCGGCCTCGAGCGCCTTCTCCTCGAAATCGAGCTCACGTCCATACAGATAGTTGAAACGCCGCGCGATTTCACGCGTCATCTCGACGTGCGGCACCTGGTCTTCTCCGACCGGCACCAGCGAGCCGCGATACAGCAGAATGTCAGCCGCCATCAGCACCGGATAGCCAAGAAAGCCATAGGTATGCAGATCGCGCTCCTTGATCTTCTCGATCTGCTCCTTGTAGGTCGGCACACGCTCGAGCCAGCCGAGCGGCGTGCTCATGCCCAGCAGCAGCGCGAGTTCCGCATGCTCGGGAACGCGGCTCTGGATAAACAGGGTCGCCTGCGCGGGGTCGATGCCCGAGGCAAGCCAGTCGATCAGCACTTCCCAAACGTTCTTTTCAATCACTTCCGGCGTTTCGTAGTGCGTCGTCAGCGCGTGCCAGTCGACCACGCTGAAAAAGCATGGATACTCGGATTGCAGCCGGACCCAGTTCTTCAGCACACCGTGATAGTGGCCCAGGTGCAGCGAGCCGGTCGGGCGCATGCCGGAAAAAATACGAGCGGGGAACATGAATATTAGGTAACGAGAGCGAACAAGGGATTGAGGAGGGCTTGGATCACGCTCACACCGACATGAGTGAGGGGACGCAGCCAGAACGTCGAAAGCAGGCCCGTCGCAACCAACGCCATGACAATGAAAAATCCGTACGGCTCGACGCGCGACAGCGCATAGCCCTGCTTCGGGGGGAGCAGCGAGGTCAGCACGCGCCCCCCGTCGAGCGGCGGCAGCGGAAACAGGTTCAGCGCGCACAGTACGAGATTGACCCAGATACCGGCGGCGGCCATCTTCACGAAGAACGGCTCGGTGACCTGCATCATCTGCAGGGTCAGCGCGACCACGCCCCACAACAGCGCCTGGACGAAATTGCATCCTGGCCCCGCGATCGAGACGAGCAGGCTGTCCCAGCGCGGATTGCGCAGCGCGCCGAAGTTGACCGGCACCGGCTTCGCATAGCCGAACAGAAACGCGCCGTTCGTCAGGAAATACAGGACGAGCGGCATCGCGATCGTACCCACGGGATCGATGTGACGCGCGGGGTTCACCGACACCCGGCCCAGCATGTAGGCGGTGTTGTCGCCGCGCAGGCGCGCGACATAGCCGTGAGCAGCCTCGTGCAACGTGATCGCGAACAACACGGGAAGCGCGTTGACGGCAATATTTTGAATCAGAGTGTCATCCATGGCGCGCTATTGTAACAAGCAGGAAAGCCGTGCCCAGTCGGCCGGATGGCCGATCGAAAACAGCGGGACACGGGCAGTCGTCGAACAGGGTGGGAAGTCAAGCGGTCGCACCCAGTCCGAACGGTTCGAGCGAGCCGCGACCGGCGCGGATCAATTCGGGTTCGGTGCCCGTCAGATCGATCACGGTCGACGGTTCGCGCGGACAGGCGCCCCCGTCGATCACAAGATCGATCTGCTTTTCGAGACGCGAGCGTATTTCCTCGGGATCGTTGAGCGGGTCGACGTCGGGCGGCAGGATCAACGTCGAGGCGATCACTGGCTGACCGAGTTCCGCAAGTAACGTGCGCACGATCTCGTGGTCGGGCACACGCAGGCCGATCGTCTTGCGCGAGGGATGCGAAAGTCGTCGGGGCACTTCCTTGGTCGCGACCAGTACGAATACATAAGGTCCGGGCGTGACCGAGCGGATCATGCGGAACTGTCGGTTGTCGACAATCGCGAAATTCGCGAGCTCGGACAGATCGCGCACGAGCAGAGACAGATGCTGACGCTCGTCGATTCCGCGAATCCGACGCAGCCGGTCGACCGCATCGCGATCGTCGAGATGGCAGGCGAGCGCATAGCTCGAGTCCGTCGGCAGCGCGATCACACCGCCGCCCGACAGCACCTGCGCGGCCTGCTTGATGAGGCGTGACTGCGGGTTATCGGGATGGATGCGAAAGTACTGGGACATTCACTGCCAATCTTGCCAGACAGGCGTCAGGTCTTCCGGCAGCATGGGCAGCGAGCCCAGCTCGGTACGACCCTCGCCGGGCGCATGGAAATCGGAGCCCCGCGAGGCGCGAAAACCATAGCGGCGCGCGACGTCGGCGTATTCGCGATATTGATCGGGCGTGTGACTACCGGTCACGACCTCGATCGCGCGGCCGCCCAGATCGCGAAACGCGCTGAACAGTTCGTCAAATTCGAGCGAAGTGTATTTGTACCGTCCGGGATGGGCGAGGACCGCGACGCCTCCCGCGCCGTGGATCCACGATACCGCCTGGTCCAGCGCCGCCCAGCGGTGGGGCACATAACCGGGCCGGCCTTCGGCGAGATAGCGGGCGAACACGTCGGAGGTCGATTCCGCATAGCCGTTCTCGACGAGATAGCGTGCGAAGTGCGTCCGCGAAAGCAGTGCCGGATTGCTTGCATACTTGAGCGCGCCTTCATAGGCGCCCGGCACGCCAATTTCGGCGAGACGCTCGGCAATCAGCCTGCCGCGGCCGTCGCGGCCGCCGCGTGTGGCCGCCAGCCCCGATGCCAGAGCGGCATTCTCGGGATCGATGGCCAGGCCGACCATGTGCACCGTGCGATTGGCCCACGTCACCGAGATCTCGACACCCGCGACGTAACGCAGCCCCAGCGCCTCGGCGGCGGTGCGCGCCTCGCCCTGCCCGCCCAGTTCATCGTGGTCGGTCATCGCCCACAGCGCGACGCCGCCCGCCTTCGCACGAAGAGCGACTTCGGCCGGCGCCAGCACGCCGTCAGAGAAATTCGAATGGCAATGAAGGTCTGCATTGATCATAGATCGATTTTAACGCGGCGCTTCCGATCGCGTTGCCTTTTACGTTTTCTTTTACGGCGAGGGCATGCTTTTTGACGCGGCGTTCATTGCGTTGCTTTCAAACTCGTTTTGCCCGCAAAACGCCGCGATTAGCGCCGCGACCCGCTCGGGCTGATCATGGTGGAGCATATGCCCCGCCTCGTCGACGATCGCCTCCTGCCAGTCCGGAAAGGCGCTGAAGCGGTGCCGGAACTCATCGAGCGGAACATCGCCGCGAATCGACGCAAGCGTCGGTGAATCTTTCGCCTCGACGTGGAGGACCGGTGCGCTCACTTTCGACCAGATGCCCATGACTTCGTCGACCAGATAGGGCAAGGGGCCGCGCAGCTTGTGAGCCGGATCGGCCAGCAGTTCATGGCGGCCGGCCGCCGTCGGGCGCGACCAGTTCGCGGCAAGAAAGGCAGCGCGATCCGCGCGCAGGCGCGGATTGGTCTTGGCCAGCCGCGCCGCGACCGCCTCCAGGCTCGCATAGTCGCGCAACGTCGGCGGCGTCTGAATGTCGTCGAGCCACTGCGCATAGCGTGCGGCCGCCCGGCCCGGAGCCGAATGCCGCAGGCCGAACCCTTCGAGATCGACGACCCGGCGCACCCGGCCCGGCCGCACACCCGCATAGATGCACACGATGTTGGCCCCCATGCTGTGGCCCACCAGATTCACCTGTTCGCCGGGCGCATAGTGGTCGAGCAAGGCCTCGAGGTCGACGAGATAGTCGGGGAACCAGTAGTTGCCGCCGCCCGCTGCCTGGACCGGCCAGTCGGTCAGGCCGAAGCCGCGCGCGTCGGGCGCGAATATCTGCCAGTCGTCGGCGAGTTCGTCGGCGATGAACTGGAACGAAGCACCGACATCCATCCAACCGTGCAGCATGAACAACTTGGGAGCATCCGGCCGGCCCCAGCGGCGCACGTGAACGCGCAGGCCGCGCAGCGAAACGAATTCGGAGGTAGAAGCAATCATGGCGGACACGTCAAAAAAGAATGACCGTTCGATTATAAACCGAGTGCCGCGAGTTCAGATTCGTCGAACCCTGCCGCCCGTCGTGCCTCGAAATTGAACGGCCCCTTGAGCTTCGGTGCGCGGTAACGCTCGACCAGCGAGGGATAGATCGCATTGGGGTCCAGCTGGCGCTGTGCGCACAAATACCGGTACCAACGATTGCCGACCGCGACGTGGCCGATCTCGTCGCGCAGGATGATATCGAGGATGGCCGCCGCCGCCTCGTCGCCGGCCTGCGCGAGCCGTGCACGCATCGGGGGTGCGGCGTCCAGACCGCGCGCTTCGAGCGTACGCGGCACGAGTGCCATTCTCGCGAGCACATCGCCGCGCGTTTTCTCGACCATTTCCCAAAGTCCGTCGTGCGCGGGAAAATCACCATACCGATGACCGAGCGTCGCCAGATGCGCTGTCAGCAGGCTGTAGTGATAGGCCTCCTCCGCCGCGACCCTCAGCCATTCGTGATAGTAGGCGGCAGGCATCCCCTCGAAGCGCCAGACGGCGTCGAGCGCGAGATTGATCGCATTGAACTCGATATGCGCAAGCGCGTGCAGGAGCACGACCCGGCCGATCACGGTATGAACCGATCGCTTGACCAGATGCTTCGGTGCAACCAGCACGGGAGCGTCGGGGCGCCCCGGCAAATCCGGCGGCTCCACGATCGATCGCAAGGGATCGATGTGCGGCCCGCCGGTCCGGGATCTCTCGAGCGCAAGATCGCCCTCTTCCCCGACCGCTTGTCGAAGTGCCAGCGTCGCCGCGACCTTGCGCTCGGGATCGCGCTCGAGCAAGGCGGCAAGCGCGAGTGAACGCGCGCAATCCGGATCGGATGCAGTAGTAAAAATGAATTTCATGGGGTCGAGCATACAATAACGGCTTTCGAGCGCGAGCCGGCCTGACGGTCAGATTCGCGCATGTCGCGGCGCCCCTCGGCAAACGGGAGAAAAAGTGGCAATTTACAAGCTTGGCGAACATGCGCCCACCATCGACGAGACGGCCTTTGTCGCGGATACGGCGACCGTGATCGGCAAGGCAGTGCTCGCGAAGAACACGAGTGTCTGGTTCGGTGCCGTGATTCGCGGCGACAACGAGATGATCACTGTCGGCGAGAACAGCAATGTCCAGGAAGGCGCGGTCCTGCATACCGACCCGGGCTTTCCCCTGGCCATAGAAGAGAACGTGACGATCGGGCATCAGGCGATGCTGCACGGCTGTACCGTGCGTGCGGGCGCGCTGATCGGTATTCAGGCCGTGGTCCTGAATGGCGCGGTAATCGGCCGCAACTGTCTGGTCGGCGCGGGGGCGATCGTCACGGAAAACAAGATTTTTCCGGACAATTCGCTGATTCTCGGCGCCCCGGCCAAAGTCGTGCGCACGCTGAGCGAAGATGACGTCGCACGGCTGCGACGCAATGCGAGCGCGTACGTCGAACGGCGCCAACTCTTCAAGACGGCACTCACGCGCATCGGGTGAAGCGGCGCTTCCCCTGCCCGGCGTACCGGCACACTGGATAGACAAAGGTAAATGTGGTGAACGACCAGCTTCAGAAATTCATGTTCAACGCGGCGCCCGTGCGCGGCGAGATCGTCCTGTTGCAGAACACGTGGCAAGAGGTGCTCACGCGTCGCAAATATCCGGCGCCGATTCGTGCAGTGCTCGGCGAAATGATGGCGGCCGCGGCCCTGCTTTCCGCGAACCTGAAGTTCGATGGCGCACTGGTCATGCAGATCATGGGCGACGGTCCCGTGCGGATGCTGGTCGTCGAGTGCAATTCGGACCTCACGTTGCGTGCGACCGCGAAGTTCGATGGCACGATCGATGCCGATGCGACACTGGCCTCGCTCGTCAACGGCAAGGGGCGCGGTCGCTGTGCGATCACGCTCGATCCGCATGAGAAAAAGCCGGGCCAGCAACCCTACCAGGGCGTGGTGCCGCTCAACGACGACCACGGCAACCCCCTGAGCTCGATTGCCGACGTGCTCGAACAATACATGCGCGACTCCGAACAGCTCGAGACGCGCATGTGGCTTGCCGCCGACGATGCGAAGGCGGCCGGCATGCTGCTCCAGAAGCTCCCCGGCGACGGCGGCATCGTCCCACATCCAGGCGAACACGATGCGGACACCTGGGACCGTGTCTGCCATCTCGGCTCGACGCTCACGCAGGACGAACTGCTCCATGCCGATGCCGAGACGCTGATGAAACGCCTGTTCTGGCAGGAAAACCTGCGCCGCTTCGAGCCGGCCCGCGCGCGATTCCGCTGCAGCTGCTCGCGCGAGAAAGTCGGCCGGATGCTGCGCATGCTGGGCCATGAGGAAGTCGAAGGCATCCTCGAGGAACGCGGCCATGTGGAGATACACTGCGAGTTCTGCAATCAGCGATACGAGTTCGATCCGGTCGACGCCGCGCAACTTTTCCTGGCAGGACCACTCTCAGAGACAATGAACCCCGGATCGGGCCGCACGCACTGAGCACGCCGTATCTTGCAAGACGGGAGCGCCCCGGCCCAGCGCATGGCATCCTGCGCGCCGTGTCTTGTGCGTTACGTCTTGTGCGTTACGTCTGCGCTTGATATTGCGTGCGTTGTTTCAGTACCTGGATCGAGTTGCCCAGCATGATGCGTATTTCCTCTTTCCGTCCGGCGTTCCTAGCGGGCTTCGGCGCATGGGTGCTCGCCGGCTGTGCCGTGCCACCGACGCCGAGCGCGGACCAGACGAGCATCGTCAGTCGACTGCCGAGCGACTATGCGTACACGGTGCCCGTACAGGCTGCACCGCCTCCAGCGGTCATTCAAACCCCGGCCCCGACGCCAGCGCTCACCGAACAGGAACGCCAGCGTTACGCCGAAATCGACAAGCAGGTGCAGCGCGAGCAGGTCCAGTCGATGGCGGCCTATGAGGCAGCCCGCTACGCCTACTACTATCCTCAACCCCTCTACTACGCACCGCCGGTCGTGGTCGGCGGGTACTACGGTGGCTACTATGGCGGCTACGGCCGATATGGCTATCCCGGCTGCTGCTGGGGAGGGGGACCACGCTGGAGCGTCGGCATCGGCTACAGCACAGGATGGGGCTGGTAGCGAGGGAGGGGCATCGGTTAGTGCCTGTTCAGGCGCAAGCGGACGCGTCGATCGCCGGTTGGGTTCGCCGGCCTATTTCGCCGCCGACGCCTTGGCCGGCCTCGCGGTCTTGCCTTTGGCGGCCTTCTCCGCGCGCTTGCGCTCGTTGAGCATCTGCCGTGACGGCGGATCGGGCACGACACGCACGGGCGCGGCGGCCATCACGCCACGCGTCGATGTCGCGGGCCCGGCGATCGCGTTCGGTGTGAGCACGATCGGCTCGTTCGGCGAGACGAACTGGACGAACACCTCGTTGTCCCGAATCATCCCGAGTTCATAACGCGCGCGCTCTTCGAGCGCGGCGGTGCCGTTCTGCAGATCCTGCACTTCGCCGGCGAGGCGATCGTTGCGCTGCTTGAGATCGGCGTTCTTCTTTTCCTGGTCGGCCACTTGTGTCTCGAGTTCATGCACGCGCAACCAACCACCGCGGCCATACCAGAGCGGGTATTGAATCGACACCAGCAGAGCAATCAAAACAACCGTAACAAGCCGCATAGACTGGATAAGTCAATGCCGCCGGCGCGAACGCGCGGCGGCATATCGGGATGAATGTGCGGCACGGGGCCACACGTCCTATGCGAATAAACGCAAGTCAAATCATGCAAGCCAGCTCAGGCGGGCCCGCGCTGTCCTGCCTCTTGCCAGCCCGTTATCGCAGATTGTAGAAAGCCGAACGACCCGGGTACGACGCGATATCACCCAGATCTTCCTCGATCCGCAACAACTGGTTGTACTTCGAAATCCGGTCGCTGCGCGAGAGCGAACCCGTCTTGATCTGGCCGGCGTTGAGGCCGACGGCGATATCGGCAATCGTCGAATCCTCGGTCTCGCCCGAACGGTGCGACACGACAGCAGTATAGCCAGCGCGCTTGGCCATCTCGATCGCCGCGAAGGTTTCGGTCAGCGTGCCGATCTGGTTGATCTTGATCAGGATCGAGTTCGCAATGCCCTTCTCGATGCCTTCCTTCAGGATCTTCGTGTTGGTCACGAACAGATCGTCGCCGACGAGCTGGAGCTTGTCGCCGAGCTTGTCGGTCAGCGTCTTCCAGCCTTCCCAGTCGTTCTCGGCCATGCCGTCCTCGATCGATACGATCGGGAACTTGTCGGCCAGCGTCGCGAGGTAGTCGGTGAATTCGCTCGAAGACAGTTGCAGGCCTTCACCCGACAGCACGTACTTGCCGTCCTTGTAGAACTCGGTAGCCGCGCAATCGAGCGCGAGCAGCACGTCCTCACCGGCACGGTAGCCGGCCTTCTCGATTGCCTGGATCACGGTCGACAGGCATTCGTCGTTGCTGCTGAAGTTCGGTGCAAAACCGCCTTCGTCACCCACCGCCGTGCTCATGCCCTTGTCCGCGAGAATCTTCTTGAGCGAGTGGAACACCTCGGCACCGCAGCGCAACGCTTCGCGGAAGCTCGATTGACCGACCGGCACGATCATGAATTCCTGAATGTCCAGGCTGTTGTTCGCGTGCGCACCGCCATTGACGATGTTCATCATCGGTACGGGCATCTGCATCGCGCCCGAGCCACCGAAGTAGCGATACAGCGGCAGGCCGGCTTCATCGGCCGCGGCCTTCGCGACGGCCATCGAAACGGCCAGCATCGCATTCGCGCCGAGGCGCGACTTGTTTTCGGTGCCGTCGAGCTCGAGCAGGGTCTTGTCGAGGAACGCCTGTTCCGACGCATCGAGACCCATGATCGCTTCCGAGATCTCAGTGTTGATATGTTCGACCGCCTTCAGCACGCCCTTGCCGCCGTAGCGGCCGACTTCGCCGTCGCGCAGTTCAATGGCTTCGCGCGAACCGGTCGATGCGCCCGACGGCACGGCCGCGCGGCCCATCGTGCCCGATTCCAGCAGCACATCGCATTCGACGGTGGGGTTGCCCCGCGAGTCCAGAATCTCGCGGCCGATGATGTCGACAATTGCACTCATAGCGTCCTCAGAAGATATCGCTCAGTTTTCGTTATTTCGCCACGCCGGACTCACCGGCGCAGTGATCGCCCTGCAATCTAACGCAGGCCTGTGACGGCCTGCCGTCTTTACTCCGCCAAAGACGAATTCGTCGAGACGGTCTCAACTGAATGCCGCTCAGTTGAAATCCTCTTCGAGGAAGCGACCGCGCTTGACCACGTCGTCCAGCGAGGTCAGTGTCAGCAGCAGTTCACCCATGCGCTTGAGCGGCACGGCGTTCGGACCGTCCGACAAAGCCTTCGACGGATCGGGATGGGTTTCCATGAAGATACCGGCCACGCCGGATGCCACCGCCGCACGCGCGAGCACCGGCACGTGTTCGCGCTGGCCGCCCGAGCTCGTGCCCTGCCCGCCGGGCAACTGGACCGAGTGCGTCGCATCGAACACGACCGGCGCGCCGGTCTCGCGCATGATCGCGAGCGAGCGCATATCCGAAACGAGGTTGTTGTAGCCAAACGAGACGCCGCGTTCACAGGCGAGGAAGCTGTCTTCGGACAGCCCCGCCTCACGCGCCGCCTCACGCGCCTTGTCGATCACATTGCGCATATCGTGGGGCGCAAGGAACTGGCCCTTCTTGATATTGACCGGCTTGCCCGAGCGTGCGCACGCGTGGATGAAATCGGTCTGCCGGCACAGGAACGCCGGCGTCTGCAGCACGTCGACGACGGCCGCGACCTCCGGTATTTCCTCGATCGTATGCACGTCGGTCAACACGGGCACATGGAGCTGCTGCTTGACCGCTTCGAGAATCCGCAGGCCCTTGTCCATCCCCAGGCCGCGGAACGACTTGCCGGAGCTGCGATTGGCCTTGTCATAGGACGACTTGTAGATGAACGGCATATTCATGCCCTCGCAGAGCTCCTTGAGCTTGCCCGCGACGTCGATGGTCATCTGTTCCGACTCAACCACGCAGGTGCCCGCGATCAGGAACAGAGGATAGTCGAGGCCGACATTGAATCCGCAGAGTTTCATGTCAGGCTCCGGTTGTCTGCTTGAGCGCTTCCTGCTTGCGCGACGTCTTGTACTTGCGTGCCGCCTCGACATAAGCCTTGAACAGCGGATGGCCGTCGCGCGGCGTCGAGGTGAACTCGGGGTGGAACTGGACGCCGACGAACCATGGATGGATGTCTTCGCGCAGCTCCATCATCTCTGGCAGGTCTTCGGTCGGCGTACGCGCGCTGATGGCCATGCCGCCCGCTTCGAGCTGAGGCACGAAGCGGTTGTTGACTTCATAGCGGTGGCGATGGCGCTCGTTGACGTCAGCACCGTAAATCGTCGCCGCCTTCGTGCCCGGCTTGACCGGGCAGCGCTGCGCGCCCAGGCGCATCGTGCCGCCGAGGTCCGAGCTCTCGGTGCGCTTCTCGACCTTGCCGTCGCGATCGAACCATTCGGTGATCAGCGCAACGACCGGATGCTGGGTGTCGGGGTCGAACTCGGTGCTGTTCGCTCCCGCGAGACCCGCGACATCGCGCGCGAATTCGATCACGGCGAGCTGCATGCCGAGGCAGATGCCCAGATACGGGATCAACGATTCGCGCGCGTGGCGGATCGCGGCAATCTTGCCCTCGGTGCCGCGCCGCCCGAAACCGCCGGGCACGAGCACCGCGTCGAGATGCGCGAGCGCCGCGGGGCCATCGGCTTCGATGACCTCGGAGTCGATGTATTCGATATTGACCTTCGTGCCCGTATGAATCGACGCGTGCTTGAGCGCCTCGATCAGCGACTTGTACGACTCGGTCAGGTCGACGTACTTGCCGACCATGCCGATCGTGACTTCCTCGCTCGGATTTTCGAGCCGCTCGACGAGGTCGGTCCACATCGACAGGTCAGCCGGCTGCGCCTGGAGCTTGAGCTCGTCGACGATGATCGTGTCGAGCCCCTGGTCGTGCAGCATCTGAGGGATCTTGTAGATGCTGTCGACGTCCCATACGGAGATGACCGCATCGTTGGGCACGTTCGAGAACATCGAGATCTTCGCGCGCTCGTCGTCGGGTATCGGTCGATCGGCGCGGCACAGCAAGGCATGCGGCAGGATCCCGATCTCGCGAAGCTTTTGCACGCTATGCTGAGTCGGCTTGGTCTTGAGCTCGCCCGCCGTATGGATGAACGGCACGAGTGTCAGATGGACGAAGCAGCAGTGATTGCGGCCCATGCGCAGACTCATCTGGCGCGCGGCTTCGAGGTAGGGCAGCGATTCGATGTCGCCGACCGTTCCGCCGATCTCGACGATCGCGACATCCGGCTCGCCGGAGGTCGCCGACTTGGCGCCGCGTTCGACGAATGCCTGGATTTCGTTTGTGATATGGGGAATGACCTGCACGGTCTTGCCCAGATATTCGCCGCGGCGTTCCTTGCGGATCACCGATTCGTAGATCTGGCCGGTCGTGAAGTTGTTGGCCTTGCGCATCTTCGTGCTGATGAAGCGCTCGTAGTGGCCGAGATCGAGGTCGGTTTCTGCGCCGTCCTCGGTGACGAAGACCTCTCCATGCTGGAAAGGACTCATCGTGCCGGGGTCGACGTTAATATAGGGATCGAGCTTGAGAAGAGTGACTTTGAGGCCGCGCGATTCGAGAATCGCGGCAAGTGACGCGGCGGCAATCCCTTTACCTAGGGACGAAACGACGCCGCCGGTGACGAATACATATTTGGTCATCGCTGGAGTGCTCGCGGGAAAGCGGAATTATACCCATGTTGCCCCGCCTGAGCGATTTTCCGATCGGATTTCCCTCGCGTAATCCCTAGGCGCCTGCCCGATGCCGTGTGCCCCGGGACATCCGGATGGAACGCCGGCAAGGGGGCGATTCAGGCGACTGACTCACTCACCCCACTTAAGCCGCCCCCTCACCGCACCTACCCAAGCTGCCCCCTCAGGCGACCTTCTCAAGCCGCCATATCGAGCCGGCCGAGACGCGCGAGCATGCTCTGGATCGCGCGCGCCGTTTCGATCGGCCGCTCCATGGGAAACAGATGGGAACCTTCGATCCATTCGAGGTGGTCGCCGACAAGGCGGCGCGTCGCATCGACACCGATATGGCGCACTTCGCGCGACACCGTACCTGCAAGAAAACCGACAGGCACCGACGCACCGTGCAGGACACGCGCGCCGATCGTATGCGGAATGGTCCGATAGATACGATATTCAGTACCGCGGTCGAACACCAGTTCGCGTGTGCCAGTCACGTCGACGCGCGCCGTGCCGAAATCGATATAGTCGGCAAGCATGCGTTCGTCCCAGAGCGCAAAGGCGGGCTTCGAGTGGAAGTGGCGCCACGCTTCGTCGCGGCTAGCCCAGCGGGTGCGGCGTGCCTTGGTCGCGGCGGCCGGCGAAAGTCGCTCGTCGAAACCCGTCCATTGCGAGATGCGCAGGACGTTGCTGCGCCAGCCGCTGATGATCGGCGAATCGAGCATGATCACGCCGCGGACCCGATGGGGGCGCCGCAGACTCGCGAGCAGGCTCAGATAGCCGCCGAGCGAATGACCGATCAGCCAGACCGGCGACGGCGTTTCACCCGGGCGCGAGGCCGCATCGACCGAGGCGAGCAGTTCGTCGACCAGATGCGGCCAGTCGCGCGTGATGGCGAAACGCGGATCGTGGCCGATCGTCTCGATCGCGCGCACTTCGTACTGGTCTTCGAGTTCCGCGAAGATCGTCCGGTAGACCGAGGCCGGAAAACCATTCGCGTGCGAGAAATGGATGATTTCCTTCAAGCTCACCGCCCTCCATGGCCGGTCGTGCACAGCCGCGCCTCGGTCCGTGCGTGGGTACCGCGCCCGTTACCGCCCTGCCGACAAGAGGCAGAAGTACCGGAAAGTGCCATGATCTATCCGTACCCTTGTTCTCAATGGTTGAACGAAGCATCAATCGGTCAACGCCCCATCCAGTAGCGACGGTGCAATTCGCGACAGCGCTCGATCACAAAGCGATCGTGCCGGCTGCTTGCGCGAATCGCCCCATCGCGGTCGCTGCGGTGCAGGTGCGTGCCGCGTGCGGCGTAACGCGCGGCGACCGCCGGGTGCGGATGTCCGAAACGGTTGCGATAGCCTACCTGAAATACTGCGTCGCGCGGCGCGACGGCGTCGAGGAACGGTTCGGTTGACGAAGTGCGGCTGCCGTGGTGCGGTGCCAACAGGAGGTCGGCACGCAGTGCGACGGGACTTGTCTCGACAAGCGCACGCTCCTGCGCGGCTTCGATATCACCCGGCAGCAGCGCCGCGACCCGGCCGTTCGAGATATGCAGCACGCAGCTTGCGGAATTGCGCGCCTCACCCCGGCCGACGGTTGCCGCATCGGGCCAAAGCATCGCGAAGCGTATGCCGTCCCATTCCCAGGACTCGCCTGCGCGGCACCGTCGGGCGTCGGCGGCATCGATGCCCACCGGGCCCGGGCTGCCGTGCCAGAGGGGATCGTCGTCAGCCAGCGAAGCGCGCAGGCTATCGATGCGGATCGCTTTCGCGAGCGAAGCCGCACCGCCCGCATGATCCGCGTCGGCGTGACTGACGACCAGCCGGTCGAGCCGGCCAATCGCAGCAGCCGCGAGCGCGGGCAATACGATCGCTCGGCCTGCGTCCGCATCGGCGCTATAACGGGGTCCGGTGTCAAACAGTAGCCGGTGCGCATACGTCTCGACCAGAACCGCCGTGCCCTGCCCGACATCGAACATCGTCAGACGGAACTCGCCGGACTCGGGCCGGGCGTCATCGGGTGCGAACAGGGGCAGCCAAAGGATCCACGCCATGGCACGCAGAGGCCAGCCGGGTGGCGTCAGCCACCAGAGCGCACCGACCGTGGCAAGCATCAGCGTCAACAGATCCGGTGCGCGCAGCGGCAATACCGCCCAGGCCGGCGCGCTCAGCCAGCCGATCACCTGCATCAGGACGACAAGCGCCTGATGTGCGACATACCATGCCCAGGCATCGAGCGGTGCGGGCATGACCACACCGGCAAGCGTCAACGGCGTGACGATCAGGCTGGCCCAGGGGATCGCAATCGCATTCGCAAGCGGCCCGACCAGGGGAATCTGCGCGAACCAGAACAGCGTCAGGGGCACGAGCGCGATCGTCACGGCCCATTGTGTGCGGGATGCGGTTCGGCATGTCGAGCGCAGGCCGCTCAGCCAGCGCAGGACGCCCGAACCTGGCGGACTCGCCTCACGCCCCGATACGCCCTCTTTCCGATCTCGCGCGTCGAAACGCCCACTCGTCGCGAGCAGGATCGCCGCAACCGCGCCGAACGACAACCAGAACCCTGCCGAAAGCACGGCCCATGGATCAACGAGCACCACCACCGCAAGCGCCCAGGCGAGGACAGTCGATGCGGCGAGCTGTCGACCTGCGACGGTTGCCACTGCCGTGGTGGCGAGCATCGTAAATGCACGCAGCGCCGGGACGCCGAAGCCCGCCAACCCGGCATAGGCAAGTGCGGCTCCCGCACCGGCAACGGCGCTTGCACGAGGGGTCGCCCACCAGAGCGGTGCGCGCCCGGCCAGTCCCGGCAAGCGCCGCCATGCAAGCGACATCAGGCTTGCGAGTGCGCCCGCGACCAGTGAGACATGCAGGCCCGAAACCGCAATCAGATGACCCGTGCCGGTACGGACGAAACGCTGCCGGTCGGCATCGCTGATCAAACTCTGGTCGCCGATTGCGAGGGCGACGACGATGCCGAGGTGCGGCGCGGCAGCCAGTGCGGCGTTGATTCGCTCCCGTACCGCGAAGCGCAGCGCCTCGAGCCCTACGCCCCAGTATCGCGCGGCGCACCGCAGGGCGGGCCGCGACGGCTCCAGCCGCGCGGGTACAGGCCGCTCGCGCACGTAGCCGGTCGCGCGAAAGCCACGTTCGAGCATGGAGGCCTCGACAAGCGGCGCATGGAAATTGACCGCGCGATGCACGCGCCGCAAACGGACCGCAAAGCGCCACGACTCGCCGGGCCGCACGGACGCGACACCCGTGCGCGCATGGAGATGAAGCAGGACCCGGCGCGGAAACCGGCCGCTCTGTGGCATCCCGCGTGCAATTTCAAACGCGACGCGCAGGCCGTCGTCCGTGCTCACGGGCAGACCTACCACGCACCCCTCGATACGCAAGTCCCGGCCTTCGAAGGCAAGGGGCAATTCGATCGACAGCCGGCGCTCGGCACGCCACGCAGCCCATGCAAAACCTGCACAGACGCTCAATGACAGAACGGCCAGCCAACGGACCCATGTGAGTGCACGCGATGCTCGCAGCGATATCCTGTCCGCCGGTTTTACGCGGGACATGTTCGCCGGAGACTCTGCTCCGCGCGGCACCGGAGTCAGGTTTGATCCGATCCACGACGCCGCCCTCCCATCGCACCCCGCTCGCATCGCTATCACGAGCACCAGGCCGGTCAACAGTACACCGGATGCGAGCCCATACCAATGCTCACGGGCCGGCAAAGTCGCACAGTGCTGCAACCATCCGGCCCCCACCGCAAAACCGCATGAAACTCGACGCACCCCGGCCTCTCTCGCGCTCATCGCAGCGCAGAGACCATCATCGACGACTTTCAGCGCCGCGCGAACCCGATTGGCCGGATGTTATCCAAACGGCCCGGTCGAGACCTCACACGGATGGCGTCGAAATCAGCCAGCGTCGGTGGCATTCGTGACCCGCACCCAGGCCCAATTTCCGCCATCTGCCGCGACCTGGTGAACTTCCTCGAGTTGCACGTGACGCCGCCGCGTGAGCCGTCCGATCAAGGACTGGAGGTCTTCGCGCGGACTGGTCTCGCTACCGCTCCCTGCACCCGACCCACCGCCGGTCCCACGTTCGCCCGCAGGCGGTGGCCCCATTCTCTGCGCCCCGCCGGGCTGCCCGCCGACTCCGCCCGGCGCGTCCTCCCCTGCCCGCGCGCTACCCTCGCCCTCGATCCCCGGCCCCTCGTCGATCCTGGGCCCTTCTTCCATCCTCGACCCTTCATCGATCCCAGGCCCTGCGTCAATCCCCGGTCCTCCTGCGCCTCCGGCTGCACCCGTCGCCGCTCCCGCTGCCCGCCCATGACCTGCTTCGCTCGCCACGCTGCCGCCCTCCGGATGCCCTTGCGAGCTGCCCTGCTGCTCCTCCCCCCCCACCACGACAAATTCGATGCCCCAGGCTTCAGGCTCCTGCTCCTCGACAATGCCCGCCTCGCCGCCCGGCACCGGTTGCGCGACTTCCATACCTTCCTCGGAGGGCCGCCGCGCCGTGCGCAAGAACGGCCACGAATCCGCCAGGTCGCGCACCGTCAGAGAGCCATATACCCGGACCCGGCTCAACCGCTCGGGGTCGACGCGAAAGATGTCGACACCGGGGTCGCCACCCTGCACACGCTCCCGATAGAAAGGGGTCGTGCCCGCTCGCTCAAGCGTATGTTGGAAATCGCGCAGGCTATCGAATTCGAGCAGGCCATAATCCGGCTCGTAGAACAGGATGCGCGGTCGGCGCACCGGACCCGACGGAATTTCAATATGCACAGCCAGCGCATGCTCCGCCGTTCCAATCAGATGATCGGCGTGACCGGAGAACGCCTGTTCATAGAGAAAATCAGCCACGCCGGACCAGTTCATCCAGTTGGCGACCTGAGTCAGCTCACCACCCGTCATCGCTTCGGGCGCGCGTGGCTGACGCAGCGAGAGCTCCGCGAGCGCGGCGAGCACATTGCGCGACTCGACGCTGAGCACAAAACGTTCGACGGGCTCTCCGCCCGGCGGCGTGGGTGCCCGCAGAACCTCGAACGCACGAATGCGTTCGACGAAGGCCCGGACCGCTCCCGTCCCGCGATGCATTGCCACGCTCATGGTGGCGGCAAACGCATAACACTGTCCGTCGAGCAGCCCTTTGAGCATCGACGGAATGATCGACTGCGAAAATACGGTCCGCGACGTGGTCACTGCATGGCGATAAATCTGTGTCATGACGAGGTGTTCCGTCACGACAGCGTCGTTCTCTTCTTCGAGCCTTGCAATGCGGCGCGCAATCTGACCGCGCGCATGCGCGCTGTACATATCGTTGCGAAACAGATCGAGCGTGTCGTCGATGGACCTGGCCGCTGCGAGAAAGGGGGGAGTCTCCTCTCCCGGATTCAGATACCCGTCGATATAGTCGGCCAGTCGCGGCTCGCGAAATATCCGGCGCCGGATCGCGCCGACATGTTCGGTGCGAAGCGTGCCCATCACCTCGAGCGCACGCGCATACAGCGCGCCAACCTGCTCCGGGGTCGTAGCCGGCAGTTCCATCTGTACCGCGATATCCTCGAGGGAGGGCGTCTGCGGCAATCCGGCGATTTCGACTTGCTCCGGATGGCTCCGCCCCCGTTGCACGCTTGCCGCGTCTGCCCCGGCGGAGCGGACTGCTACCCGACGCTCGATGCGATCGAGCATCGACTGGTCAAGAAAGCGGCGGTATAGCGCGCCCTGCTGCGCAGGTGTGACGCTTTCTCCATGAAAGGCCACACCGACTTCGATCGATGTGCCCATCCCCCCCCAAGGCAACTCGATGTCTGCCGGCGCATTGAACCCGCGGCCGAATTCGTCGCGGTCCGATTCCATGCGCGTCATGGTCTGAAGGACATCTTCCAGCATGTCGCGCGTTTCGATCTCCTGTAACTGCACGTACCGCCATGCAGCACCGAGCTGAGCCGTCGTGGGCAGATGCATGGCGATCTCGATGGCCGGGAGAAGTTCGGTGCGGCTGTCCACCCCGCCGGCATCGATCGACTCGAAGTCCTCGTAGCCGCGCCGAAACTCCAACCCGCTCCCCTGAGTCTCGTCAGCCCTGGCGGCCATGACCCGAAGCCGCAACGCCTCAAGCGGAGCCACCACCCGTTCGGCCTGCGCCTTGATCAACGGTAGCAGCGCGCCACGCTGAGTGTCGGTCAAGTCGCCTTGCAGGAAGTGGTATAGCAATGCCTCGTGGGACGCGTCACGGCTGATACGGGGAATCGATATCTGCTCCGAACGCAGCTCGCCCATGAAAAGCCGGTCGGGTGCCCGCCTGATCGAATCGGCGACGTTGTGCATCTCATCGACCACGCGCCTCTCAATCACACGACCCAGCGCCGCACCGCGTTCGAACGGGCTGAGATTGCCGCCCGCCGCGAGCTCCATGAGCTGGTGCACATCCATACCTTGCTCGAAACCGGGAATCCGCACGCTTGCGGGGAGCACCAGCCCGCGCATATAGGCAAGCCCTGCGTCCGGCATGGCGAACGCTCGCGCGATACCCTCTTGTACGAGCTCGAGCAGATCGACGTCGCGCCGTGACTGGATGTACTGATGCAACTGGCCAAGCTCGCCTGGAGAGCCGGATGACTCTGCGAACTCGAGCATCAATTCCGGGACCTCTCGATCGCCATAGAGCTCTGCACTTTGCTCGGGGTCGTATTCCTCGATATGCGCATCGCGATAGACCTCGCTCTCGGGTCCTGCGAGCAGGGATTGATGGCGCGTCTCGACGCGTTCGTTCAAGGGTGGCGGATCGCCCGCGCCCAGCAAGGTGACGGTCTCCCACCGCCGCTCGCCGACCACGGGCCTGATCGCGATCTGCACGCCATGTGCATCATCGGGCGGAACAATGCGCCAGCGAGTCGTGGCGAGATCTCTCTGTGCCTCATACGTCTTGCCATCGATTCGCACATAGCCGAAGCGTGACGAGATACGCACGAGCTGATCCGGCGAGTTCGCGAAGTCCGCGTCGCTGATCTCGATGTTCGATCGATACGCATCGGGTGTTTCAATGAGTTCCCACCCGAGCGGTGTACGTGCGACTGGCAGAGCCGGCATGCGAACCACACCGGTTTCCGAAGCTCGATCGTCAGACACCAGGCCACGGTCTGGCGTCGACGCCTCCAGACACTGAAGCTTGCCTTGCATCCAGATCCTCGTACTGCGACCCAACTGGACAACACCATCCGGGCCCGGCTTATGCCGGGCGAGCCACGTCAGCTGTTCGTGCGACGGAAGCTCGGGCAGTTCCCCGCTCACGAGTTTGCGAAGCACGTGGATCGCATAGCCTGCCGCCGCGAGAGCCGAGCCTATCGGTGCGAAACTGTACGCGAGATCGCGGGCCGCTGCGGCTGCGCGCAAGCCCTTCTCCTGGTTCGCCGAATAGTTCGTCTGTCCGATTTCCGCCTGGACCCCCGATCCACATGGCGACATCAGGATTTTGTCGAGCTGGCACCACAGGTTAAAAAAGGCACCTCTCGTTTCCCCCGGTCTTCCCGCCCCCAGATTGATGGACCCCAGGTCCATCGCACCCGCGTTCACGAAACGCGTCGTCCTGATTGGCGGCGGCAGCGATGCAGGCGTGTGACCGGCCAACCCAGCCAGGGGATCGCGAACAGAAGCCGTCACGACAGGTGGCCGCCCAAGTTGCCGAGCCACCATCAACCGCAGTTCGATACCCGTCTCGTTAGCTGCCTTGAGGAATGCGCGGCTGCTGACATTGCCGGTGCGGTCGAGAATCACCTCGCAGGGCGGCAGCAGAAATACCGATGCGATTTTCTGGCCGATCGACCAGACAGCGCCACGCGCAAAATGTCCGATCTGTGCAATTGCCTGACAGCGTTGCCGGGTCCATGTGAACATGACGCGCTCACCGATGCTGGCTGGCTCGTCCGACGGCGATACTCGCCATATCCCGTCCACTGCCAGCGATGCCTCATGACCCTCCACGTGCCGCATCAACGCTTCCATGGCATCTTCGTGCGCGCTCCGATGCAAACGGGCGCCGTGTGCCGGGCTCGACAGACCAGGCTCAGACCGCACAAAAAAGCGCACCAACGCGTCAGCCACCTGTCCGGTACGATTCAACGACGACGGCCAACCTCGCGAGGCGCGCTCGGGGAAATCGAGACGCACGGGCGTGAATTCCCGAATGCGTCCCTGCAGCGCGACCTCCGCGACCCATTCCGCCTCCTCGCGTGCCCGACGCACGGCCGCCATGCGTTCGAGAGCGGCAGGCTCATCGCGCGCCTGGCGCTGGCGGCGAGTCAGTACCGGGCCGCGCTGCCCCGGTCGGGAGGCCGTCCCGCGGCGCATCGGATCAAACGGATCGGGGTACGTCGCACGCCGATGCGACGTACCCGTCGAGCTGGTAGGAACACTGATTTTCATGTCCAATCTCCCACGTAGGTGTGTAGGAAGCTTGTGCCCGGGACATGAAACGGTCTATCAAAAAAAGCCCATCACCGCGCCTCGCGGCGGGCATGACAAGACTTCGGTGGGCAAGGTTTCGGCGGACAATGTCAAGCCGACACGGGCGCCTCGTTCCCGCCCAGGCCCGGCCGAAAAGCCGGGCCGCGGCGCATGGGGTCGAGGGGTTCAGGATGAAGGGTTCGCGTGCGCGGCGTTGCGCTTGCCTGGTTCAAAGTGGTGATTCTCACGGCCATCTCCATCAATCTTGTTGGAGTCAGCGTGAGCGTGAAGCCCGAATGGAGCTATCAAAAAAAGACATCCGTGCCCGCATGGCTGTCAGGCCGCACCCGGTGCATTGCTCGCCTGTACCCGGACCTTCGCGGCGGGATGGGCGAGGCGCGGCAACGCTTCCATGGTATTCGCCGACGTTTGCGCTGCGCATTGCAACATGTCGATGCCGCGCAGATCGGCCAGGATCGCGCCGATGCGCGCAACCTGGTCCGGCGTGTTGCGTTCCTTGTATCGCCACGCGGGTGCGATATCGGGTGCATCGGTTTCGAGCACGATCGTTTCGAGCGGCAGTTGCATGGCGAGCCGCCGTATCTGCCTGGCCCGATCGAATGTGAGGTTGCCGCCGAAGCCCAGTTTGAAGCCCTGTGCGATGAATGCATCGGCCTGCTGGAAGCTGCCGTTGAACGCATGCGCAATGCCACGCCGGATGCCGAAGCGGCGCAGGCCCTTGAGCACCTTGTCCTGGGACTTGCGGACGTGACAGATCGCCGGCAGATCGAATGCATGCGCAAGCTTGAGCTGCTCGTCATAGAAGTATTGCTGACGGGCATCGTCGAGGCCAGGCACGAAATAGTCGAGGCCGATCTCCCCTACTCCGACGAACAAGGGATCGTCGAGCGAAGCCTCGATCTGTTGCCTGAGTGCCTCGAGATCCGCATCGCTCGCCTGTGGCGTGAACAACGGATGAATGCCGAGCGCATAGGCACCGCCGGGTACACGATGAGCAAGCGAGCACACCGTATCGAAGTTGACCCGTCCGATACTCGGGATCACGATGCGCGAAACGTTCGCGGCCCGCGCATCGGCCGCAACCGCTTCGCGATCGGCGTCGAATTCCGATGCATCGAGATGACAGTGCGAATCGATCCACATGGAACGCGGCTCCGTAATGAGGATCGCCTGGAAGGATCACCCCAGCGTTCACCCGAAGAAAGCGCCGGAGAAGTCACCCCGAGCGCGCTTTCCTGACCAAGCTTACCCGAGCTTGCCTGCCAAGGCCGCCTAGACCGGCACCGACGGCTCCTCGACCAGCACGCCGTCGCGCAGCCGCAGCATGCGGTCGCAACGCCCGGCAAGCTCGATGTCATGGGTCACGATGATGAAACTCGTCTTGAGCGTAGCGGACAGTTCGAGCATGAGCTTGAACACCGATTCGGCCGTACCGTGATCGAGGTTGCCGGTCGGCTCATCGGCCAGCACGCAGGCCGGCTCTGTCACCAGCGCACGCGCGAGCGCGACGCGCTGTCGTTCGCCGCCCGACAGTTCGCCAGGCCGGTGCGGCGCGCGATGCGAGAGACCGACACGCTCGAGCATCGCCGCCGCGATGCGCCGCGCGACTTCGCGATCCTGCCGCCGGATCCAGAGCGGCATCGCGACATTGTCGAGCGCGGAAAACTCGGCGAGCAGATGATGAAACTGATAGACGAAACCGAGCGAACGATTGCGCTGTTGGGTCCGCTCGCGATCGGACAAGGAAGTGAACGGCCGGCCGAGCAACGCGACACTGCCGGCCGACGGATCGTCAAGGCCGCCGAGCACGTGAAGCAAGGTGCTCTTGCCCGAGCCCGAGGCCCCGACGATCGCGACCTTCTCGCCCGCATACACGGTGATCGATGCGCTGCGCAGGACCTCGACAGGCATGCGGCCCTGCATGAAGGCCTTTGCGACACCGCGCGCTTCAAGGACGACCGGCGGCTCCTGGGTCGAGGGGTTATTCATAGCGCAATGCCTCCGCGGGGCGCACGCGCGAACCTCGCCAGCTCGGATAGAGCGTCGCGAGCGCGGACAACACGAACGCCATCAGGCCGATGCGCGTCACGTCGCCCAATTCGAGATCGGAAGGCAGTTCATTGATGAAGTAGATCGACGGCGGCAGGAACTGCACACCCAATGCATGTTCGATGATCGGCACGACCGTCGGAATGCTCGCGGCCAGCGCACTGCCGAGCGCCACGCCGATCGCGGTGCCGATGAAGCCGATCGTCACGCCCTGCACGAAGAAGATCTTCATGATCGAGCGCTGCTGCGCGCCGAGCGTGCGCAGGATCGCGATATCGGGCTGCTTGTCGGTCACGGTCATCACAAGGGACGACACGAGGTTGAATGCCGCGACCGCGATGATCAGCGTCAGGATGATGAACATCATGCGCTTCTCGATCTGCACAGCCGAGAACCAGGTCTCGTTCTGCTTGGTCCAGTCGCGGATATAGAGGTCGCCCGACAAGGAACGGGCGAGCTGGTGCGAGACCTCGGGCGCCTTCTGCATGTCGTGCAGCCGCAGCCGCACGCCGGTCGGCGCGGGCAGCCGGAACAGCGCCTCCGCGTCAGCGATGTGGATCATCGCGAGCGAGCTGTCGAATTCATAGTGGCCTGACTCGAACACCCCGACGACGGTGAATTGCTTGAGCCGCGGCAGCATGCCGGCCGGCGTCACACTTCCCTCCGGGGCGACGAGCGTGACCTTGTCGCCGACCGTGACCGCAAGGTTCGCGGCCAGTTGGCTGCCAAGCACGATGCCGAACTCACCCGGCTTCAGGTCGGAAAGGCTGCCGACCGTGGTCTCCTTCGCGAGATCGGAAACGTGGCCCTCGAGGCTCGGATCGACACCTCGCAGACTGACACCGTTGACCGAGTCCTGACGCGTCAGCAAGGCCTGCGCATCGACATAGGGCGCCCCTGCGACGACCTGGGGATTGCGCATGGCCTCGTTCAGGGTCTTCTGCCAGTCGGGCATCGAACCGGTGGGCGAGAAGATTTCGACGTGGGCGAGCACGGAAAGCATCCGGTCGCGCACGTCGCGCTGGAAGCCGTTCATGACGGACAGCACGACGATCAGTGCAGCGACGCCGAGCGCAATGCCGCTCATCGAGACCAAGGCGATAAACGAAATAAAACCATTACCCGAGCTCTTCTTTCCAGCGCGTGTATAGCGCCAACCTATCTGCCATTCGAATGGGAGTTTCAAGCGTTTCCTTACTGAGTTTCCGGGCCGGACCCGCGATTCGATCGAGCTGCCCCCAAAATCGCTGGTCCAGGGGCTGACTTCGACCGGTAAGTTTGCCATACAATTGCGCGCAAATGCCCTCCGAACCTTTGCATCTCCTCATCCCGTTCGCGCTGGTGCCGACGCTCGACGCGCAGATCGCGCTGTCCCGGCTTGCGCTGCCGGACCCCGCCCGCCCTTCGCAAGTCCCGTACGCGGCGCTCGGCACCCTGCTTGCGCGCGCGACCCAGCTCGAACGCGCGGCCGGCGAGGACTTCCAGCGCACCTTGCCGCATGAGCGCTGGCTCGCGGATCGCTTCGGGCTGCTCGAATATCGCACGGGCGCGGGCGCGACCGACGATGCGCCGCTCGCACCCTATATGTTGCTCGCCGACGGCGGCGAACCGGGGACCGCGCGCTGGGCCTGCGTCGAGCCCGCCCATATCCAGATCGCCCGCGACCATCTCGTGCTGATCGATCCCGATACCCTCGGGCTCACCGACGACGAGGCCGCGACCCTGCTCGAGGCCGCGCGCCCTTCCTTCGACGCAATGGGCATCCGGGTCGAGGCGCCGACCCCACGCCGCTGGTATGTCTCGGGAGACGCGCTCGGCGAACTGGTCGCCGCGCCCCCCTTGCGCGCTGCGGGCCGCAGCATCGAGATCTGGCTCCCGCATGATATCGGTACGGGCGAGCGCTCGCGTGCATGGATGAAGCTTCAGAATGAAGTGCAGATGTGCTGGTTCGAACATCCGCTCAACGACAGGCGCGAGTCTCAAGGCCTGCCGGCCGTCAACGGACTGTGGCTCTACTCGCAGGGCACGAAGGCCGCTTCGCTGAACCAGCCGTTCGCACGCGTGCTGTCGAAGTCGGTCGCGACACGCGGGCTCGGTCTCGCATCCGGAGCGACGGTCGGTGCGCCGGTCGAATCCTTCGCCCAACTCATCAGGACGACAGATGAGGCGGGTACGACCGTACGAACGGCCGTCACCGCCTCCCCATCCGCTGGCCCTCAGTCCGCCGCCACGCTCGTCGAACTCGATGCCTTGAACGTTCCCTTCATTCAGCAGAACTGGTACGACTGGCACGATGCGCTCGCGCGCCTCGAACGCGACTGGTTCGCACCCGCGCTCGCGGCCTTGCGCGACGGCAGCCTGCCCGAGCTGACGCTGACCCTCACCGGCGACACCGGCATGGTCAGCTACGCCGTCACGCGAGGCGCACTGCGCAAATTCTGGCGCCGCCGCCCCCTCGCCGGGGCCATCACCGAATGACTCAAATCGCCGTTCGTTCCTGCTCCCCCGTCGACGCCGAGATGCTCACGCGCGCGGGCATCCATCCGGTCCTCGCACGGCTATTCGCCTCGCGCGGCGTCACCTCGCCGCGCGATATCGAGACCGCGCTTGCGCAATTGCACGCGCCCACCGAACTCAAAGGCATCGGCGAGGGCGCGATCCTGCTCGCCGATTCGATCGTCGCGCAACGTTCGATGCTCGTCGTCGCCGACTATGATTGCGACGGCGCGACGGCCTGTGCCGTCGCCGTGCGCGGCTTGCGCATGCTCGGCGGCAAGGTCGACTACCTGGTGCCCAACCGCTTCGAATACGGCTATGGCCTGACGCCCGAGATCGTCGCCCTTGCCGCGCGGGGGAAAGCCGGCAAGCCGGACTTGCTGATCACCGTCGACAACGGCATCGCGAGCGTCGACGGCGTCGCGGCCGCCCGTGCGCTCGGTATCGACGTCCTCGTGACCGATCACCACCTGCCCGGCGACACGCTGCCCGAGGCTCGCGCGATCATCAATCCGAACCAGCCCGGTTGCACATTCCCGAGCAAGCACCTAGCCGGCGTCGGGGTGATGTTCTATGTACTGCTCGCGGTGCGCGCCGAACTGCGCCGACGGGGGCTGTTCGACGAAAAGAACCAGCCGCGCCTCGACGGCCTGCTCGACCTTGTCGCGCTCGGCACAGTCGCCGATGTCGTGCGGCTCGATGCGAACAATCGTGTGCTTGTCGCGCAAGGACTCTCGCGCATTCGCAGCGGCCGCATGCAGCCGGGCATCGCCGCGCTGTTCCGGGTCGCCGCGCGCGATGCGCGCTCGGCCGCGGGCTTCGACCTCGGCTTCGCGCTCGGGCCGCGGCTCAACGCGGCCGGACGTCTCGCCGACATGTCGCTTGGCATCGAGTGCCTGCTCACGGACGACCCGGGCCGCGCGTGGGCACTCGCCCAGCAGCTCGATGGCATGAACCGCGAACGCCGCGAGATCGAGGCCGGCATGCAGCAGGAAGCGCTTGCCGACCTGTCGGGTGTCGACGCAGCGGGCCGCGCGACCCTGACCTTGTTCAATGCCGGCTGGCACCAGGGCGTCATCGGCATCGTCGCGTCGCGGCTCAAGGAGAAATTCTACCGACCTTCGTTCACCTTCGCACCGGCCGACGATGAAGGCCTGCTTGCCAAGGGATCCGGGCGCTCGATTCCCGGTTTTCATCTGCGCGATGCGCTCGACCTCGTCTCGAAACGTCATCCGGGCCTGCTGCTGAAGTTCGGCGGCCATGCGATGGCCGCCGGCCTGACTCTGCGCAGCGGCGATCTGCCGCTGTTCACCGACGCTTTCGAACAAGTCGGCCGTGAATGGTTGACGGACGACACACTGGCGCGCGTGATCGAAACCGATGGCGAACTCGAGGACGCCTATTTCAATCCGGCGTTCGTCGAACTGCTCGACGCAGCAGTCTGGGGCCAGGGCTTTCCCCCGCCGGTCTTCTCGGGCCAGTTCGAGATCGCGACGCAGTCGCTCGTCAAGGACAAGCACCTCAAACTGCAGCTCGTGCGCGGCCGCAGCCGCTTCAATGCGATCTGGTTCAATCGCACCGATATGCTGCCCGCGCGCGCCGAGGTGGCCTATCGTCTCACGCGCGACGTTTACAACGGCGTCGCCCGCGTGCAGCTGATCGTCGAGCATGCGGCGTAAGCCGGATTTCAGAAGAATCTCGGCCGGCACTACCCTGTTCGCCTGAAAAGTGTTCGCGCTAACGTGGCAAACCGCACGGTCAGACCTGACCGTGCGGGCGATGATGCGTCTTCGTGACGGCCTGCCCGGCTGCACGGCTTTCGACGACGCAATCATGCTTTCTCTTTCCAGCGCCCTTGCGCGCGGCAAGAACAACTTCGACCTGATTCGCCTGCTCGCGGCGCTCGCCGTGATGTTCGGTCATTCCTACGTGCTTCAGTTGCCGGGCGGGCAGCATGACCCGGTCGCGCAGCTGTTCGGCCGCGAATCGTGCGGCAGCCTCGCTGTCTTTGCGTTCTTCCTGATGAGCGGCATCCTGATCAGCGCGAGCTTCGACCGGCAGCGCTCAGTGCCGCGCTTTCTCGCATTGCGTGTCGCGCGGATCTGGCCGGCGCTCGCGGGCTGCTCGCTGTTCGCCGTCTTCATCGTCGGGCCGCTGTTCAGCACCTGGGCGACGCGCGATTATTTCGCATCGCCGGACACGTGGTACTTCCTCGGCCATATGCTGACGATCGTGCACGGACTCGGCTGGCTCCTGCCCGGCGTGTTCGCGAACAACCCTTTCGTCGGCGCGATCAATGCCGCGGTCTGGACACTGCCGCTCGAACTCAAATGCTATCTCGTCGTGCTCGCCGCCGGCGCGGTGGGACTGACGGGCACGCGACGCCGCATGACGCTCGCGGTGACACTCGCGTTCGTCGGCTTCGGGCTGCTGCTGCGCCATCCGCCTTCGAACGTGTTGCTCGGCGACCTGACCGTGCTGCAGGCCGGGTATTCGTTCTGGCCGGTGCCGTTCTTCCTGGCCGGCATGCTGCTGTACGGCTGGCGCGAACAGATCGTGCTGCACTGGGGCATCGCCTTCGTGTTCGCGGGCGCGTATCTCGCACTGCGCGATGCGGCGGCCGGCGCGCTCGCGTTCTACCTTGCATTCGGCTATGGCGTGCTCTGGATCGGCACGCTGCCCGCCTTGCAGCGTTTCGCCCCACGCCATGACTATTCGTATGGCATCTATGTCTATGGTTTCATGATTCAGCAATGTATCGCGAGCATCGCGCCGGGGCTCGCTCACCTGCGGGCCTTCCTGGTCGCGCTGCCGATCGTGTTCGCCTGCGCGGCCTTCTCATGGCACGTGATCGAATCCCCCGCGCTGCGGCTCCGCCGCCACCTTATCGAGCGCCGCACTGCGGCCTCGAAAAAGTTCGCATCGCAATCGACGTGAACTCGGTGCCGGCGTCGCCTGAGTAAGCGGCCCGGTGGCCCGGGACCTGGCTGCACCGGACATCACGCCCCCCCAGACGTGATTGCCCTTGGGTCTCGCTCGATCCCAGGCTCGCTCAATCGTCGAGAAGCCGCGCGATCCGGCCGGTCAGCTGCGCGATATCGAAGATCATCATCGCCATGGTCGGGCCACCAGCGGTCGCGGCCGATTGCGGGACCTCGACGATTTCCTTGAGATCGCCGCGCAGGCTCTTTTGCGATGCATCGATCAACATCGAAGGCACCGGCAGCTTGTCGCTCGCATAGACATGCACGATGTTCTCGACCGAATCGACGATCAGCCCATAGGCATCGGCGCCTCGCTCGACGATCAGGATCTTCGTGAGTGCCGCCTCGGCGGCCGAGTCGCCGCGCGGCTCGAGCTGGTACAAAGTGCGCAGGTCGACGATGCTCACCAGACGGCGCCGCAGGTTGAGCATGCCGCAGATCGCCGGCGGCAGGCCCGGCGGCGTGAGCATGTCGCCGCTGGGGCGGATGATCTCGCGGATGTCACCGATCGGCAGCGCCATCAGGTGGTCGAGTTTGAACGTGATGAAGACCTGCCGCTCGCCACGCTCACGCCGCCGGCCATCCCCGCCTCTGCCCTCGTCCTTCCCCTGCGCATAAAGGCGGCTGTGTCCCTGGGTCAGATCAGTCAGTTCAGTATGCGAGAGCAGCGCGGCGTGCTTGAGCAGCACGATGTCGTCGCTGTCCTCGCGGCTGATCCAGCCGGCGAACATCGCCGTGCGCCGCGCACCGACGGCCGGGATGGGTAACAGTTCATCCGGGACGAAGCCGACGATCGAATCGACGCGATCGACGAGCAGGCCCACAGGCTGGTCGCCCAGCTCCATGATGATCACCCGTCTTTCGTCGGCCATGCCAGTCGCGCCGAGTTCGCCCCCTGTCGGCCTCATGCCGAGCAGCACGCCGAAGTCGACCAGGGGCATGACGTCGCCGCGCAGCGTGAACATGCCCGCGCAATAGTCACTCCGGAGCACGGATTCCTGGATCTCCGGCACGCGGATGATCTCGTGGATCGCCTCGATCTCGAAGGCGAGCGCGGTGCGGCCGAGCCGGAACGATACGCACTGGCGCCGTTGCTGCAGTGCGCCGCGCCGATGAAGCCCATCGCTGCGCTGCTTGTCGAGGATCTGCGGGACCTGCTCGATCATCAGCAGCGCGCGCGGGTCGAGCACCTGCACGATGCGCTCGCCACCCGCGAGCTTCAGCGCGCCCTTGATGACGTGATGAGGATCGTCGTCGGCATAGTGGAACGCATGCATGTCGGCTGCCTGCACCCGCAGCATCTCACCTGTTTCGTCGAAGACGAGACCGACGCGTGTGCCGTCGAAATCGACGATCGCGATCTTGCGGTTTTCGATGGCGGTCTGATCGGGAAGGCTGAGCAGGCTTCTCAACTCGATCACCGGCACGATCGTGCCGCGCAGGTTGAACACGCCGATCAGGAACGGCGGCGCCAGCGGGATCGCAGTCACGCGCGCCGGGAACACCACCACTTCCTGGATCGCGCCGACGGGCAGGGCGAATTCGGTAGATGCAAGGAAAAACGAGCCGTACAAGCTCGAGGCCGGTGCCGCGACGGCCGCCTGTGGAGCGCACGGTGAGGCAGGCGCGTCCTGGATGCAATCGGCCAGCGGGTCAGCGAGTTCGACCATGTCCATACGAGGCCTCGTCGGGTGAAGTCATACGATCGTGGGGAACCGCGATCTCGCGGGCGCTGTAGAGCATTTGCGCCGCATCGAGCATGATTTGCCAGCCGCGCACACCGCCGGTTTGTTCGAGCACGATACGGATTCCCGCCTCCGCCAGCCGTGCACGCGCGGCTTCGACGTTGTGCTGGCCGATCTGCCCCGCTGCGCCGCGGCCGAGCTTCGCGAGGCTCGCGCCACCGACCAGCACCGCTTCGAGTTCGCCATGCGCGCCGCGTTCGATTTCAAGCAGACGGAACAACACGGGTAGAGCATGTTCGACATAGCGTGCGCCGAACGCCGACAGCGGGCCGCCAGACGGTGGTGCGTCGGGCAACAGGCAATGCGCGAGCGCGCACCGCCCGCGCGAGCGCCATAGCAGGCCGATGCCGACGCAGGATCCCAAGGTGGCCTTGAGCACGCCATTGGAGGCGCGCTTCGCTTCGCCGATCCGTACGATCGCCTCGGGCTCGGGCTCGGGCCTGGGCTCGGGTTGCGGCGCACCTCGCGTCAACCTGAACCGCCTCGCTTGCTCAGACATGCGCATCGCCAGTCACCTTCCGATAGAACAGGGGTTGCTCGAATCGCAGGCCCGTATCGAATCGCTGCAGCGACTCGGACTCGCCGAGCACCAGCAGCGCGCCGGGTTTCATCGCCGCGCAGATGTTCGAGACGATCTGCTGCTGCGATGGCCCGTCGAAATAGATCAGTACATTACGCAGGAACACGATGTCGAACCGGCGCGCGCGGCTCGCCAGCCGCAGCGAGGACAACGGCCGCATCAGGTTGTGCCGCTCGAACTGCACGCGCGCGCGCAGTTCCGGTGCCGCACGCCAGGCCTCGCCTTCAGCACTGAAATAGCGTGCCGCGACATCGGGCCGGCTCGTGCGCAACGAGTCCATCGAGCGGCCCTCATAGCGCCCCATGCGCGCGGTCTCGACCACGCTCGAGCAGATGTCGGTGCCGAACACCCGGTAGTCGAACGGCGGCTGCGACAGGCGCATCGCATCGGCCAGCATTGCGATCGAATACGCCTCCTCCCCCGAGGACGAGGCGGCCGACCAGACCTCGAGCGTCTCGCGCGGATGCGCCCGCTGCCACTCGGGTAGAAAGTGCTCGGCGAAATAGGCCCAGACGCGCGGCGTACGGAAGAAGGAAGTCTCGTTGGTCGTCACGAGATCGATGAAATGCGTGACCTCCGCCGGCTGGGATTCGACGCGGCAGAGGTAGTCCGCATAGCTCGTCAAGGACAATGCGCGCATGCGCCGTCGCAGACGCCCCTGGAGGAGGCTGCGCTTCCTCTCCGACATCGCGATGCCGGTGTGTTCGCGCACCATGGCCAGCAGCTTGCGCAGTTCCGGGCCGCTCAGATCGCCGTCGCCCTGAGCGAGTGCTGTATCAATCTCCATGTCAGACCACGAAGCGTGCGACGGTCGTATTGAGATCGCCCGCGCTGACGCTGAGCTGGCCGGTTTCGCGCGCAATGCTGTCACACGAGGTCGCGGACTTCTCGGTCTCTTCGGCAATGTGCTGGATCGCGGCGCTCACTTCTCGTGCGGCGATCAGTTGCTCGTCAGCCGCGTAGGCGATCTCGGAAATCGCCTGCGTGGTCCGTTCGACGCCGTTGACGATTTTCTCGAACGCATCGGCGGCCTGCCGCGAAATATCGCTGCCCGCGGCGACGCGCTTGACCGACTCGTTGATCAGCTTGGAGATCTCCTTGGTCGCCTGCGACGAGCGTTCGGCGAGCTTGCGCACTTCGTCCGCGACGACCGAAAAACCGAGTCCGTGTTCGCCGGCACGCGCCGCCTCGATCGCCGCATTGAACGCGAGCAGGTTGGTCTGGCTCGCGATCTCGCCGATCACTTTGATGATCTCGCTGATGTCCTCGGACGACTTGTTGATGAGTTCCATCGCCTCGATGGACTTCGCCACGGCCTTCGCACCCAGCAGGGCTTCCTGCTGGGTCGACTTGGCCACGCCGTCGGCACCGCGGCCGTTCTCGGCGATCGCATTGATCGATGCGGTCAGTTCCTCGATCGAGGCATTCATCTGCTCGACCGTGGCACCGAGGCTCTGCGCGCCCACGGCCACGCTGCTCGACATATCCGCGATGTGCTGCGACGAACCCGAGAACGAACTGGCCGCCTGCACGACCTTGCCGATCACGCCGCGCAGGTCGCCGATCATCGCGCGGATGCCTTCGGCAAGCAGGTCGACCGGTTCCTGACCCTGGACTTCGATCTGCGCGCTCAGATCGCCCTGCGCGGCGCGCTGGACCGCATCGAGCAGATGCGCCACCTTGGCGCCGTCGCTTTCCGCCCTGCGCTTGATCTCGGCTTCGAGCTCGACCTGGGCGGTCACGTCGGTCGCGAACTTCACGACCTTCTGCGGCTGGCCTTTCGCATCGAAAATCGGGTTGTACGTCGCCTGGATCCAGAGGGTCTTGCCGTCCTTGCCGACGCGCATATAGCGGTTGGCATCGAACTCGCCGCGATTGAGCTTCTGCCAGAAACGCCGGTATTCGAGACTCTGCGCGTATTCCGGCGTGCAGAACATGCGATGGTGCTCGCCCGCGATCTCGTCGAGTTCATAGCCGATCACATCGAGGAAGTTCCGGTTCGCGGTCAGCACCGTCCCGTCGAGATTGAATTCGATCACGGCCTGGGCCTTGTCGATCGCGCTGACCTTGCCCTCGTACTCGGCACTGCGGCGCTTGAGCTCGGTGACGTCGGTGGCGAACTTGATGATCCTGCTGGGCTGCCCGGCGGCATCGAACACGGGGTTGTACGAGGCCTGGATCCAGACTTCACGGCCGTTCTTGCCGATCCGGGGATACTCACCGCGGTCGAACTCGCCGCGCTTGAGCTTCGCCCAGAAAGCCGGATAAGCCGAGCTGGCCACATAGGCGGGATCGCAAAAAATCCCGTGATGCTGGCCGACCACCTCGCCGAGCTGGTAGCCGAGGACGTTCAGGAAATTCTCATTGGCGTCGAGGATGATCCCGTTCATATCGAATTCGATCACCGCCTGCACACGCTGGAGGGCCGCGTAGATCGCGTTCAACTCCTCGCTGCTGCGTTGCCCACCCAGATCCGCTGTTTCCATCATCGCTCCCGAAATGAAAGGTCTGTTACCGTCGAGTCGACAATGCGATACGACACTGAATGTTTCGAAACATCGATTCCACCTGCCCGCACCAATAAAATCCCGGCATAACTGGGCGGTTTCGCCCGGCGAAATTCACGCTCGGCGCCATTGTTTAGTTAAAGACAATCGGTTCCCGCGACAACTTCTGGTAATCGCCCAATTTTTTTCTTGCCTCCCTTTCCCACAAGCTTCGAGGAATCGGGATGCCATGCGCCTTCGCTCAAACGTGTCGACACCCGGATTAACGGACGTAATAAGCATAGCTTTAGCGTTCGAAGGTTTATTTCGAGCGAAACGAAAGGATTATCGACTCAGGTTCCGCCCTTCGACAAATTCACTTACGGTTAAAAACCTCGCACGAGAGCAATTAATTTCAGCGATGAAAGATTTGCATTGCGCGGACAAAGAAGCCATCTGCGCAGGTGAGCGAGGATCGCGCGAGGGAACCTTCAATAACATTCACGAGTAAGTACAAACCCTGAGCGCGCCGTTGTGAGCGACGCATGCGCGGGTGCTGCGCTACACTCCCGGCAACTGGGGTGGACGACCGGACGTGCCGACCATGTATCCAGACATGGGTGCACCCTCTGGTCACAGGCAATCTAGATAAACGAGGAGATGTTGATGAATTGGACTCGCGAGCAGATACACGTGACGATCGCGGCGTATCTTGGATGGACACTGGACGCCTTCGACTTCTTCCTGATGGTGTTCATTCTGAAGGACATCGCGAGCGAATTCAGTGTGGGCATTCCCGCAGTCGCGTTCGCGATCACGCTGACGCTCATCATGCGGCCACTCGGCGCGCTGATTTTCGGGCGGCTGGCGGACCGGTTCGGGCGGCGTCCGACGCTGATGGTCAATATCGTCGCGTATTCGGTTCTCGAGCTGCTCTCGGGCTTTTCGCCGAATCTTGCGACGCTGCTCGTATTGCGTGCGCTATTCGGCCTGGCAATGGGCGGGGAATGGGGCGTGGGCTCGGCGCTGACGATGGAGAGCATTCCGCCGAAATCGCGCGGCCTCGTCTCGGGGATCCTGCAAGCCGGTTATCCGAGCGGGTATCTGCTCGCCTCGATCGTGTTCGGCCAGTTCTATACCCATATCGGCTGGCGCGGCATGTTCTTTGTCGGCGTGATTCCGGCTCTGCTCGTGCTCTACGTGCGCTCACACGTGCCGGAGTCGCCCGCCTGGAAGATCATGGAGAAACGCGAACGGCCGAGTCTGCTCGCCACGCTCGCGAAAAACTGGAAGCTGTCGGTCTTTTCGATCGTGCTGATGACCTGCTTCAATTTCTTCAGCCACGGCTCGCAGGACTTGTATCCGACTTTCCTGCGTGAACAGCATCATTTCGATCCGCATACCGTCGCGTTCATCACGATCGTCCTGAATGTCGGTGCGATCGTCGGCGGCCTGACCTTCGGCCGGATCTCGGAAATAATCGGCCGGCGCCGCGCGATCTTCGTCGCGGCTCTGCTCGCGCTGCCGTTCCTGTATCTGTGGGCTTTCTCGACCACCGTCGCCATGCTCGCGCTGGGCGCCTTCCTGATGCAGATCTCGGTGCAGGGCGCATGGGGCGTGATCCCGGTCTATCTGAACGAAATCTCGCCGGATGAAGTTCGCGCGACGTTCCCGGGTCTCGTCTATCAGCTCGGCAATCTGTTGGCCTCGGTGAACGCGGTCTGGCAGGCGAAGATCGCCGTGGCGAATGGCGGCAACTATTCGATGGCGCTTGTCATCGTGGCCGGTACCGTCGGGGTCGTCATCGCGGCCATCATCCTGTTCGGACCCGAGCGGCGCGGCATTGACATGACGCAGTCCGCGCGGACGGTGACCGAAGGCAGGGGCAGTCCGGCCTGACCCAGGCCGGGCGGCCCACCGCGACTCCGCCCTGCCCCGCTGGACTCATGAAGAGGCCATCCCGATCCGGGATGGCCTTTTTTTCGTGCGCATTCAAGCAGACGTTTCGAAACATGGGAAGAACGTTACGTAACAAGTGCCAGCTTTCCAGCGGGAAACCCTTGTTGTGTCCGGCAAAAGCGCTCCGAAAAACACGAGCAAGGCCCGTCAAGCCGCGAAAATCCTACGATGGAGCCGGTATATCACCCCCCCACCCCGACGCTGGAGTGCTTCTTGCAGTAACCCCTGGACTTACGACTCAATGACGACAGGGAGAACAACATGACGCTCCGAACAGCGGGCACCCGACCCTCCGGCGACACGAAAGGCCGCATTCTGGACGCCGCGGAAGATCTTTTTATCGAGCATGGTTTCGAGGCCATGTCGTTGCGGCAAATCACGTCTCATGCCGACGTCAATCTCGCCGCAGTCAACTACCACTTCGGCAGCAAGGAATCGTTGATTCACTCGATGCTCGCGCGCCGACTCGACAAGCTCAACGAGGAGCGGCGGCTGCTGCTCGACCAGTTCGAACGACGTTTTGCCGACAACGGCAAAGGCAATGGCCTGAGTTGCGAGCACGTGCTCGGCGCCTTGTTCATCCCGGCACTGCGCCTCTCACGCGATCCGCAGAACGGCGGGCGCGCCTTCCTGCGGCTGCTCGGGCGCGCCTACACCGATCCGTCGTCGTTCGTGCGGGCGTTTCTCGCGGCGCACTATGCATCGGTCTCCGACCGGATTTTCGAGGCTTTCGCACGCGCCTTGCCGCATTTGCCAAAGGAGGAACTCGGCTGGCGCCTGAATTTCTCGATCGGCGCGCTCTCGGGCGTACTCGCGGGCAGCGACCCCACCAAACTGCTTGCACCGTTTGCGCGCGGCGAACCGATGAACGACCTCCATCTGATTTCCCGGCTCGCTTCGCTGATGGTGCCCGCGCTCAAGGCGCCGCTGCCCGACGAGACCGCGTTCGCCACGCTATCCGCCGTGCTCGACGACGCGAACGCCATCGAGGCCGAGGCGGCTATCGAGGCCGCTGCAGCTCGGGAAAGCGAGCTTGAAACCGAACGTAATGCGCAGGGTTTGAACTCCACGCCGCCTGGCGCCGTCAATCACCCGGGCAGTGCGGAGTCGCGCAAACCGGACCGTGCCGATCGTGTGGACGCGGGCGCCTCATCCCATGGCAACACGCCGCGGGAGCCCGGCGGCGGCTCACGGTCGGCACTCAGTTGGCCCGGCGGTACGACGGCGGGCGGCTTCCGTTATCGGGTGTTCTGAGCGTACTGCGGCCGGCGCGTGCGCACATCGCGTTCGACTCCTGTCCTGCCCGCGGCCCGCGGCGCCTTGTGAAGAGGCGCGCGCGGACGCACACTGACGGCATGAACAGGCATCGGGAGCGGATATGGCGTGGTTTGCTGGACGGGCCGTGGGTATCACGGCCAGCGGAGCGCCCGCATGGGCTCGTGCGTACGCCCACGCGTGGGTCTGCTCGTGGGCTCGTGCGTGGGCCGCTCTGGCCGCTCTGGCCGCTCTGGCCGCGCTGGCCCTGCTGGCACTCTGCACGACTCTGCCGGCACACGCGCAGGACATCCCCCCGGGACTGTCGGCGATGGACGCCCAGGCCCAGGCCGACTGGCTTACCCAGGCCGCTCGCGACGGCCGGCTCGAGGCGCTCGACGATACCCAGCTCGTGAGCCTGTTCAGGTCCGTCTCCGCCGACGGACTCGCGGCCTACGTCAAGCAAGGGGTCAGCAATCTCGACGAATACGAGTTCGAGATGTGGCGCCAGGAACGGATCAACCAGCGCTGGGCGGCCCGGCCCGAACATCTGGAGGTACGCTACCGCCGCTCGCCGATGCAGATCTATGCGAAGTGGCTGCCCGACGGCCCGCACAAGGGGCAGGAAGTCATCTACGACGAAACCCAGAGGCCCGACCAGATGTATGGCCATCTCGGCGGCCTGCTGCGCGCGCTGTCCTTCTGGATCTCGTTAGACGGCGCCATGGCGCAGACCCAGTCGAACCATAGTCTGCGCGACATCGGCCTTCAGTATGTCGCCGACAGCTTCGGGGCCGAACTCGCGAAGTTCCAGGCAGCGGGCATTCATGCTCCGTCGCAGATCGATATCGAGGAGCAGCGCGGCACACGCCTCGTCGTCTTCACTTGGGAGTCGCCCACCGGCCGCCCCGCGTTCTATGCGAAACGCGAACGTGTCGGCATCGACCTTCGGCATCCGTGGATTCGCCTGGTCGAGTCGTTCGACAACGATGGCGAGCCGTTCGAAAAGATCTTCTACGACAAGGTCGTCGCGCGCCGCTTCGGCGACTTCGCCTTCGACCCGAAGAACCCCGACTACCGGTTCTAGCGGCCGGCCAACCCGGCGACCACGCTCAGCAGTTCGAGCGGATCGACGGGCTTGGCCAGATGCGACTGGAAGCCCGCCATCAGCGCGCGCTTGCGATCCTCGCTTCGAGCCTGCGCGGACAAGGCGGCGGCCGGCGTCAGGCCGCCGAGCACCGCATCGCGAATCCGCACCTGGCGAATCAGCTCATAGCCGTCCTGCCCCGGCATGTCGAGGTCGCTCACGATCACATCGGGGCGCTCGCGATCGAACGCGGTGAGCGCCTCGAACGTGTTCGAGGCCACCCATACCTGCGCGCCGGACGCTTCGAGAATCTGGCGGGTGAGATCGCGCGCATCGTCCTCGTCCTCGATGACCAGGATGCGCAGGCCTGCGAGCTTCGAAGGATCATCGGGCTCGGGATCGGCCGCGGGCACCACCGCACGCGCCGAGCGCGCGACCGGCAACACGACGTGAAAGGTCGCGCCGCGGCCCTGGCCTTCGCTGTCGACGCTGATCAGGCCGCCATGAAGCTCGGTCAGTTGCTTGGCGATCGACAGCCCGAGCCCGAGTCCGCCGAACTGGCGCGTCGTGCTTGCGTCTGCCTGCCGGAAACGCTCGAACACATGAGGCATGAACTCGGGCGAGATACCGAGCCCCGTATCCTTCACGGCGATCTCGACCGAGCCTTGGTGTTCGAACAGCTTGACCGTCACGCTGCCCTGCCGGTCCGTGAACTTGATTGCGTTCGACAACAGGTTCCACATCACCTGCTGAAGTCGCGACGGATCGCCCTGGATCATGCCGGTCTCGCCGAGTTCGGTCGTCACGACGATTTCCTTCGCGTCGGCGGCCGGCTGCAGCGAGCTGATTACATCGTCGATGACCTGGTGCAGATTGACCTGCTGGATGTCGAGTCGCAGCTTGCCCGAAATGATCCGGCTCAGGTCGAGCAGATCGTCGACCATCTGGGCCTGCAGGCGCGCATTGCGATCGATGACCTCGAGGCCCTTGCGCACGCGCTCGGGGTCGCTTGCATCGCGTAACAGGAACTGCGCCCAGCCGACGATCGCATTGAGCGGCGTGCGCAGTTCATGCGAGAGCGTCGCCACGAATTCGTCCTTGACGCGCGCCGCGCGCTCGGCTTCCGAGCGGGCCGCACGTTCGGCGTTCAGCAGCCCCTCGCGTTGCTCGGCGACACGGCGCTGTGCGTCGATGTCCGTGCTCGTGCCGAACCACTTCCTGATGCGGCCTGCCTGATCGCGCAATGCGCGCGCGCGCGAATGGAACCAGCGGAATTCTCCGTCCGCGCCGCGCAGGCGATGCTGACATTCATACTCGTCGCGGGTCGCCACGGCATTGAGCCAGTTCCGCATGGTGCCGTCGAAGTCGTCGGGATGGAGCAGCCAGCGCCCCCAACCGTGGCCAAGCGCTTCGATCTCCGGGCGGCCCGTGTAGTCCACGAACTGCTTCGACACGTAGTCGATGGTGCCATCGGGCTCGGTGGTCCAGACGAGTTGCGGAATCGCCTCGGCCAGCAGGCGATAGTGCTGTTCGCGCTCGCGCACGCGTTCGGCCTCGGCGAGTTCGCGCTGCAACCGCACCTGGGCCAGCACGCGATCGATCGCTTCAGGCAGGAAGTCGAAATAGTCGGGCGTCTTCGGCACGACATCGCCGACCCCCGCGCGCAGCGCCTCGATCACGCGCGCCTCGTCGGCAAAGCCAGTGGCAAGCACGGCGGGCACATTGATGCCCTGAGAACGCAGCGAGCGCAGGAATTCGAGTCCGGTCTCATGGCCGTCCAACTGGTAGTCGACCACCATGACATCGGGCGCGGCTTCGGCGATAGCAGCGCGCGCCTGCGCGATCGTCGCCGCGGCCGTCACATAGTGGCCGCAGCGCTGAAGCGCACGACCCGCGAGTTTCAGCAAACCCTCGTCGTCGTCGATGAGCAGGACATGAACGGCTTCGTGGACAGCGGTATGAACGTCAATCATGCGCAAGGCGGACCACCCGCACCTGTTCGGACAGCGTCATGCCGCGGCCTCCGCGGCCGCGGCCGGAGAAGCAGCAGCGGACACCGCCGGTAGTGTCATATAGAAAGTCGAGCCTTTGCCCTCCGTCGATTCGACCCAGAGCCGGCCCCCATGTTTTTCGATGAGACGCCGCGCGAGCGCGAGCGCCACACCCTCGCCTCCGCCTTGCGCCCGATAGAAGGTCGCGAAGACCCTCGGCAATTGCGCGGCCGGAATGCCGCGGCCATTGTCGGCCACATACAGCGTCAGCGCGGCAGGTTCCCTGTCCCGCGGGTCGAGACGTTCGCGGTAGTCGCCGCCATCTCTCACGCCGATCTCGATGCGCGGGGCACGGCCATGCTCGACGTTTTCGAGCGCGTGATCGATGAGCCCGGTCAGCACCTTGTCGAGCGCGACCGGATCGGCCTCGACGGTCGGCAACGGATGCACCACGAGCCGCCCGTCGAGCGCCTCGAGCCGCGCCTGGTAACTCGCCGCGGTTCGCTGCACGAGCATACTGAGATCGACCCATTCGGAGCGGTATTCCGCGCGGCCCGCGCGCGACAGGGTCAGCAGGGCGTCGATGATATCGGCTGAGCGCATCACGGCCGTCTGCAGGAAATGCAGCGACTCCGCGATCTCGTCGTCGACGAGCTGCCGGATGTGTTCGCGCTCGGCCTGCGGCAGCTCGAAGCGTTCCATCCGGTCGCGCAGGATGTCGCAGGCCTGCGCGAGCTCGCGAGAGAAGCCTTGCAGATTGACCAGCGGCGAGCGCAGATCGTGCGAGACACTGTAGATGAACATCTCGTTGTCAGCGGTCTGCTGGCGCAGATGCTCATTGGCGCGGTCGAGCTGCAGGGCGCGGCTTTCGAGATCGCGTTTGGCGAGGTCGCGCGCGCGGTCGGCCGCCGTGAGGCGGCGGCTCGTCGTGTGCAACACCTCATCGAGCTCGGCGACTTCGTCATCGCCCTCGAGTACCGGCGGCAGCGGGCTGTTGTCGGCGAGACGCCGGGCGTTTTCGCCGAGCGCCAGCAGCCGGCCGCGGAAACCCCGGACGAACAGATACAAAGCGATGCCCGCGACCAGGATCGAACCCAGTACCGCGCTGAACAGGAGGCTGCGCTGGCGTTCGCGCGCCTCTCGCACGGTGTTCGCGCGGGCATCGTCGAGGCGCCATTCCTCGCGCTGGAAGGCGTGGAGTTCGGTTCTGAACTGGTCGACGAGCCACATGGCGCCGGGATCGCGGAACTGCGCAATCAGCTCGTCGCGCTGGCCGCTCTCCATCAGTTCACACACGTGCGTCGACCACTGGCGGAACTGCTGGATAGTGTGGCGGATCCTGGCCGCGCGTTCGACCTGCAGCGGATTGTCGGCAACGAGTTCGGAGAGACGGTCAATGCGCCGGTCGAGCTCGGTCCACAGCGCCGACTCGTCGATCGCGGCGGGATCATTGGCCAGCACCGCCTCGCGCACGTGCACGGCCTGCATGAGCATCGGCTCGAGCACCTCGTTGGTCTGGCTGATCACCAGCTTGCTGTAAGCCGCCCAGTCGCCCGCGACCTCGCTCTCCCGGTGGGTGCTGTATACGAGGCCCAGCAGGCCGATTTCGACCACGCTTGGAATAGCGATCAGCAGCAGGCCTTTCGTGAACAGTCTCATGCGTTGGACGACTTCCCTATGCGTGGCTCATGAATGACCGCAATCGAATCCGCGTGTGCTGCCCGTCCGGCAAGGACGCCGCGGGACGGCGCCGTCGAAGCCGCCCGCGGGTGACGCACCACCCGGCCACGCGCCTGTGTGCGGTGCCGCATATTATCCCGTGCTTTGCCTGATTTGCAAAAGCGCCCGCCAATTGGCGCATAAAGCCTGTCTGAAAAGCCTAGGTACTCATCATAGGCCCACCACGCCTTGGCGTCGCACCGGCGACTGCCACCCAGGATCTCGTGCGCGCAAGACACGAATTGTCAAGCTTACGAATCGTAATTTCTCGAAAGAATGCATTGCTGGACGATGCCCCCTTACGGACGTAGCATCTCGTGATTTGACCCTTCCTGCCATGCGGGAGGACCGTTGACGCAATAGGCTGGCACGTGTACCGGTTCGGCGTATCTTGCCGTACCGCGCGAGTCCGACGTACCGGCGCCTGATAAAGGCGCCCTTTCGACGCCCCTTACGACGCCTTTTCCCCGATGGACGACAAAGACCGCAAGCCCGCCGTACCCCCCCAACCTCCCGCAGCGACGTCGCCGCGGCCCCGGCGCCGCGGGGTCTGGATTGTATTGGTCATCCTGGTCGTCATCGCCGTCGCGCTCTGGCTGCACTGGCGCCATACGGCGCAGGCCGCGGCAGCCGAGAGCGGGGCTGGGGCAAGGGGAGCGTCATCGGCATCATCGGAGTCCGCCGCATCGGCCGGGGCCCATGCCGGCCGAAGCCGCGGGGGCGGCCGTTTCGCGTCCGACCAGCCACAGGCCGTCGCGGTCGCCAAGGTCGTGACCGGTGAAATGCCGGTGACGCTCAACGCGCTCGGCACGGTGACACCGCTTGCGACCGTCACGGTCCGCACGCAGATCGCCGGCACCCTGGTCGACGTCGCGTTCCGCGAGGGCCAGATGGTCAAGAAAGGCGATTTCCTTGCCCAGATCGATCCGCGTCCGTACCAGATCCAGTTGCAGAACGCGCAGGGCGCGCTCGCGCGTGACCAGGCCCTGCTCGAACAGGCCCGCAACGATCTCGCGCGCTACCAGGTGCTGATCAAGCAGGACTCGATCTCCCAGCAGCAGGTGGACGACCAGGTTTCCCTCGTCAAGCAGTACGAAGGCACGGTCCGCACGGACCAGGCCACGATCGACACCGAGAAGCTCGACCTCGTCTACGCGCATATCACCGCGCCGGTGTCGGGTCGCATCGGGCTGCGCCAGGTCGATCCAGGCAACTATGCGCAGACGAGCGACACGAACGGCATTGTCGTCATCACGCAGATGGAGCCGATGAGCGTGCTGTTCACGCTCGCCGAGGACAACCTGCCCGCGGTGCTCAAGCGCGTGAACAGCGGCGCGCGGCTCTCGGTAACCGCATACGACCGCAGCGGTTCGACCGTGCTCGAGAGCGGCCATCTCGACACGCTCGACAACCAGATCGATACGACGACCGGCACGGTCAAGCTGCGCGCGCTGTTCGATAACAAGGAAGGCTTGCTGTTTCCGAACCAGTTCGTCAACACCAAGCTGCTCGTTAATACGATCGAAAACGCCCTGATCGTGCCGAGTGCCTCGGTACAGACCGGCTCAGTCGGCCAGTTCGTCTATATCGTCAAGCCGGATGACACCGTCACGGTGCGCGTGGTCAAGGTCGGACCGATCGACGGCGAACGCACCAGCATCACCTCGGGCCTGCAGGCCGGCGAGACCGTCGTGATCGACGGCGCGGACCGCCTGCGCGAGAACGCCAAGGTCGTCATCCCGGCGGCGCACGCGGCAAACGACGTCGGCGGGGCCAGCGGTGCTTCCGCTGCGCACGCGCACCGGCACCACCACGCGAGCGACGCTCAGTGACGAGTCGCGCATGAACCCCTCTCGCCTGTTCATCCTGCGCCCGGTCGGCACGGCGCTGCTGATGGCCGCGATCATGCTCGTCGGCCTTGTCGCGCTGCGCTTTCTGCCGCTCTCCGCCCTGCCCGAAGTCGACTATCCGACCATCCAGGTGCAGACGTTCTATCCGGGCGCGAGCCCCGACGTCATGACCTCGTCGGTGACCGCGCCGCTCGAGCGCCAGTTCGGCGAAATGCCGAGCCTGAACCAGATGTCGTCGACGAGTTCGGCCGGCGCATCGGTGATCACGCTCCAGTTCGCGCTCGACCTGCCGCTGGACATCGCCGAGCAGGAAGTGCAGGCCGCGATCAACGCGGCGGGCAATCTGCTGCCGGCCGACCTGCCGGCGCCGCCGATCTACGCGAAGGTCAATCCGGCTGATGCACCCGTGCTCACGCTCGCGCTGACCTCGCGGACCATGCCGCTCACGCAGGTCGAGGACCTGGCCGAGACGCGCCTCGCACAGAAGATCTCGCAGGTGTCGGGTGTGGGTCTCGTCAGCATCAGCGGCGGCCAGCGACCGGCCGTGCGGATCCAGGCCAATCCGCGCGCGCTCGCCGCCTACGGCCTGAATCTCGACGATTTGCGCACCTCGATCGCCAACCTCAACGTCAATACGCCGAAGGGCAATTTCGATGGCCCGAGCCGGGCCTATGCGATCAACGCGAACGACCAGCTCATGAGCGCGGCCGAGTACCAGAGCGCGGTGATCGCCTACAGGAACGGCCGGCCGGTGATGCTCACGGATGTCGCGACGATCGCCGCCGGGGCCGAAAACGAACGTCTTGGCGCCTGGATGAACGGTACGCCCGCCGTGATCCTGAATGTGCAGCGGCAGCCGGGCGCGAACGTGATCGCGACGGTCGACTCGATCCAGAAGCTCCTGCCGCAGCTGCGCCAGACACTGCCCGCGGCACTCGAGGTCACGGTGCTGACCGACCGGACGACGACGATCCGCGCCTCGGTGCGCGACGTCGCGTTCGAGCTCTGCATGTCGATCGCGCTCGTCGTGCTCGTGATCTTCGTGTTCCTGTCGAACGCCTACGCAACGATCATTCCGAGCCTGTCGGTCCCGCTCTCGCTGGTCGGCACGCTCGGTGTCATGTATCTGTGCGGCTTCTCGCTCGACAATCTCTCACTGATGGCGCTGACCATCTCGACCGGCTTCGTCGTCGACGATGCGATCGTGATGATCGAGAACATCGAGCGCTACGTCGAGGCAGGGGATCCCCCGCTCGAAGCGGCGCTCAAGGGCTCCAAGCAGATCGGCTTCACCATCATCTCGCTCACGGTCTCGCTGATCGCGGTGCTGATTCCGCTGCTCTTCATGGGCGATGTGGTCGGCCGGCTGTTCCATGAGTTTGCGATCACACTGGCGGTGACGATCGTGATCTCCGCGGTGGTGTCGCTGACGCTCGTGCCCATGATGTGCGCGCTGCTGTTGCGCCGCAACCCGCATCGCGACCAACGCAGCTTCGAGTCGCGCACGCGCGCCTTCTTCGAGAACGTGATCGCGATGTATGGCCGCGCGCTCACGGTCGTGCTCGATCACCAGCGGCTGACCCTGTTCGTCGCGCTGCTCACCGTGGTCGTGACCGCCCTGCTCTACGTACTGATTCCGAAGGGCTTTTTCCCGGTACAGGACACGGGTGTGATCCAGGGCATCTCGCAGGCCACGCAGTCGACTTCGTACAAGGCCATGGCCGACCGCCAGCAGGCCCTCGCCGCCGAGATTCTCAAGGACCCCGACGTCGAAAGCCTCTCGTCGTTCATCGGCGTCGACGGTGCGAACGTCACGCTCAACAGCGGCCGCTTCCTGATCAACCTGAAACCGTTCGATGAACGCGAGGCCAACGCGAGCGACATCATCCGGCGCATCCAGCAGCGCACGAGCCAGGTCCCCGGCATCACGCTCTACATGCAGCCGGTGCAGGACCTGACGATCGACTCGACGGTCAGCGCGACGCAGTATCAGTTCATCCTCGAGGATGCGAACGCGGCCGACTTCAACACCTGGGTGCCGAAACTCGTTGACCGGCTCAAGCGGGTGCCCGAGCTCGCCGACGTCGCGAGCGATCTCCAGCAGAGCGGCCGCTCGGTGTTCGTCAACATCGATCGGCAAACAGCCGCGCGTTTCGGCATCACGCCAGCGACCGTCGACAGCGCGCTCTACGACGCGTTCGGTCAGCGGATCATCTCGACGATCTTCACGCAGACGAACCAGTACCGCGTGATCATGGAAGCCGACCCCAAGCTCCAGCACACGATCGCCTCGCTCGGCGACCTCTACCTGCCTTCGTCACTCTCGACCACGGGCCAAGTGCCGCTGTCGGCGATGGCGACCTTCACCGAGCAGACCGCGCCGCTCGTCGTGAGCCACCTCGGCCAGTTCCCCGCCTCGACCATCTCGTTCAACCTTGCACCGGGCGCTTCGCTTGGCGCGGCGGTCGAGGCGATCCAGCAGGCGGAGCGCGAGATCGGCCTGCCGGCCTCGTTCGCGACGCGCTTCCAGGGGGCCGCGCTCGCGTTCCAGTCGTCACTGTCCAATGAACTGTTCCTGATCCTCGCGGCCATCGTCACGATGTATATCGTGCTCGGCGTGCTGTACGAGAGCTTCATCCATCCGATCACGATTCTCTCGACGCTGCCTTCGGCGGGTGTCGGTGCCCTGCTCGCGCTGATGATCGCCGGCAAGGATCTCGACGTGATCGCGATCATCGGGATCGTGCTGCTGATCGGCATCGTCAAGAAGAACGCGATCATGATGATCGACTTCGCGCTCGAGGCCGAGCGCGACCAGGGCAAGTCGCCGCGCGAGGCGATCTACCAGGCCAGTCTGCTGCGCTTCCGGCCGATCCTGATGACGACGCTCGCGGCGCTGCTCGGCGCGCTGCCGCTGATGCTCGGCTGGGGCGCGGGTTCGGAGCTCCGGCATCCGCTCGGGATCGCGATCGCGGGCGGCCTGATCGTGAGCCAGCTGCTGACGCTGTTCACGACACCGGTGATCTATCTGGGCTTCGACAGCCTGGGCCGCCGCCTGCGGGCCCGCTTTGGCGGCGGCCCGCGCTCGGCGGACGCCGATGCTTGAGGCGCGCGCGATGGCCATGAACGCGATGCCGGAGGCGATGCGCAAGAGGGAACCGGCACGCGTGCCGGCCGGCCTGGCAAGGCCACGCCGATGAATATCTCGAAGCTGTTCATCAGCCGCCCGGTCGCGACCACCCTGCTGTCGATCGGTATCGCGCTGGCTGGCGCCTTTGCCTTCGTCAAGCTGCCGGTCTCGCCGCTGCCCCAGGTCGACTTCCCGACCATCTCGGTCCAGGCGAGCCTGCCGGGCGCGAGTCCGGAGACGGTTGCGACCAGTGTGGCGAGCCCTCTCGAACGCCACCTCGGCTCGATTGCGGACGTCGCCGAGATGACCTCGATAAGCTCGCTCGGCACGTCGCGGATCACGTTGCAGTTCGGGCTCGACCGCGATATCGACGGCGCGGCGCGCGATGTACAGGCCGCGATCAATGCGGCGCGCGCCGACCTGCCGACCGCGCTTCGTTCGAACCCGACGTACCACAAGGTCAACCCCGCGGATGCGCCGATCATGGTGCTCGCGCTGACTTCAAAGACGCGGACCCGCGGCCAGCTCTACGATTCGGCCGCGACGGTCCTGCAACAATCGCTGTCGCAGGTCGCCGGCGTCGGCGAAGTCGACGTGAGCGGCTCGGCGAACCCCGCGGTGCGCGTCGAGCTGCTGCCCCATGCGCTGTTCCACTACGGGATCGGCCTCGAGGACGTGCGAGCGGCGCTTGCCTCGGCCAATGCGAACGCGCCGAAGGGTTCGTTCGAAGATGGCACCAGTCATTTTCAAATCTACACGAACGACCAGGCACGTCAGGCGAGCCAGTATCGCGATCTCGTGGTCGGCTACCGCAACAATGCGGCCGTCCACCTGACCGACGTCGGCGAAGTCGTCGACTCCGTCGAAGACCTGCGCAACCTCGGCCTGTTCAACAGCGAGCCGGCCGTGCTCGTGATTCTGTACCGGCAGCCGGGTGCCAACATCATCGAGACGATCGACCGGGTCAAGGGCATGCTGCCGCAGCTCAAGCAATCGATGCCGGCCGACGTCGACATCACGCCCACGGCCGACCGGTCGATCACGATTCGCGCGTCGCTGCGCGACACCGGGATCACGCTGATCGTCGCGATCGCACTCGTGATCCTGACGGTGTTCGCCTTCCTGCGCAGCGTGCGCGCGACGCTGATTCCGAGCGTCGCCGTGCCGATCTCGATCGTCGGCACCTTCGGCGCGATGTACCTGCTCGACTACAGCATCGACAACCTCTCGCTGATGGCACTGACGATCGCGACCGGCTTTGTCGTCGACGATGCCATCGTCGTGCTCGAGAACATCTCGCGCCATATGGAAAACGGCATGTCGCGCATGAAGGCCGCCTTGCTCGGCGCGAAGGAAGTCGGGTTCACGGTCGTCTCGATGTCGCTGTCGCTGGTGGCCGTGTTCCTGCCGATCCTGCTGATGGGCGGCATCGTCGGGCGCTTGTTCCGTGAGTTCGCGATGACGCTGTCGCTCGCGATCGGGGTATCGCTGCTGGTCTCTCTGACGACCACGCCGATGATGTGCGCGCTGCTCTTGCGCGTGCCGCTCAAGAAGGGCGTCGAGCCCGATGCGGACAATCACGACGGGCACTTCAACGAAAAACCGCCGGGCCGGCTGTCGCGCGCCTTCGAGGCGGGCTTCGACCGGCTCCAGAACGGCTACCGGCGCACGCTCGAGCTCGCACTGCGCGTTCCGCTGCTGGTCATGCTGATCCTGCTCGCGACCATCGTGCTCAATGTCTACCTCTATATCATCGTGCCAAAGGGCTTTTTCCCACAGCAGGATACCGGCAACATGGTCGGCGGCATCCAGGCGGACCAGAGCATTTCGTTCCAGGCGATGAAGGTCAAGTTCAGCGAGCTGACCAAGATCGTCACGTCGGACCCTGCGGTCGAGAGCGTGGTCGGCTTCACCGGCGGGCGCGCGACCAACGCGGGCTTCATGTTCATCACGCTCAAGCCGCTCAGCGAGCGCAAGCTCTCGGCGGACCAGATCAACGCGCGCCTGCGGCCGAAGCTCGCGCGTGTCGCCGGCGGCCAGACCTTCCTGGTCCCCGTCCAGGACATCCGGATCGGCGGCCGCCAGAGCAGTGCACAGTACCAGTTCACGCTGCTCGGCGACTCGAGCACCGAACTCTATGAGTGGTCGAACAAGCTGGTGCTTGCCCTGCAGAAGAATCCCGTGCTGGTCGACGTCAACTCCGACCAGCAGCAGAAAGGCCTCGACATCCAGCTGAATATTGATCGCGCGACCGCCGCGCGCTACAACATCACGCCGAGCCAGATCGACAATACGCTCTACGACGCATTTGGTCAGCGGCAGGTGTCGACCATCTACAATCCGCTCAACCAGTACCACGTCGTGATGGAAGTCGCGCCCCAGTACTGGCAGAGTCCCGAAACGCTCAAGGACATCTATGTGAGCACGTCGGGCGGCAATGCGACGGGCAGCCAGACCACCAATGCCCCGGCGGGTACGGTCACGCGACCGCCCTCGTCGTCGGGCGGCACCGGTTCCGTGACGGCCGGGGCGGCAGGCTCCGCAGCGAATTCGGCAAACTCGGCGGCCTCGATCGCGGCCGATTCCGCGCGCAATGCGGCAATCAACTCCATCGCAACGAGCGGCAAGTCGAGCAGCTCGAGCGGTTCGCCGGTCAGCACGGCGCGGGAAACGATGGTGCCGCTCTCCGCATTCGCGAGCTATGGGCCCGGCAATACCCCGTTATCGGTGAGCCACCAGGGCCAGTTTGTCGCGACGACGATCTCGTTCAACCTGCCGCCGGGAAAATCCTTGTCCGACGCGACTCAGGCCATCGACGACACGATGAACGAGATCGGCGTACCGGCGACGATCAACGGCCGCTTCAGCGGCGCCGCACAGGCGTTCCAACAATCCCTGCAGGACCAACCGGTGCTGATCCTCGCTGCGCTCGCGGCCATCTATATCGTGCTCGGCATGCTGTACGAAAGCTACATCCATCCGATCACGATTCTCTCGACGCTGCCGTCGGCAGGCGTCGGCGCCCTGCTCGCGCTGCTCGTGTTCAAGATCGAGTTCAGCATCATCGCGTTGATCGGCGTATTCCTGCTGATCGGGATCGTCAAGAAGAACGCGATCATGATGATCGACTTCGCCATCGACGCCTCGCGCCGCGGCATGAACTCGCGCGACGCAATCTTCGAGGCGTGCATGCTGCGCTTCAGGCCGATCATGATGACGACGTGTGCCGCGTTGCTGGGCGCCTTGCCGCTCGCCTTCGGCCACGGTGCGGGATCCGAGTTGCGCGAGCCGCTCGGGATCTCGATCGTCGGCGGCCTGATCGTGAGCCAGGCGCTCACGCTCTACACGACGCCGGTCGTCTATCTGTATCTCGACCGCGCACGCAGCTGGGCCGCGCGGCGGCGCGAGAGCCGCAACCTGCGGCGCACCTGACACGCGGCCGGCAGGTCCGGCGGCAACACTCGCCGCTCCGCCCTTCAAAGCCCTCCCCTCGCAGTCGGGGATCTTGAAGGGCGCCAGCTACGAAGCCGCGCCTTATTCCACCCTGCCCCGTCTTGCCAGTACGGCCTTGAGTTCGGCGATCATCAATGGAGCGGCTTGCGTCGGTTGCAGGGTTATCAGGGGTCGAGGCTGAACGAGTTTCGGTGCTTCCACGACTTGCCCGGCGAAGTTGATCGCAGGCTCTGAAGCCGCCCGCCGTATGTCGCGGGGCGCGAGTGAAGTGCGCACATGTTGAATCGAGGGCGCGTCGGCAAAATCCTCCGGGGTTGGTAATAGCGGCCCGTCGTCGGAAATCTCCGGAGGTGTGGCTAAAGCGCTGTCGGTGGGGGGGGCCCAGAAGACGGGAAGGCAATAGGTGAACACTGGCCTGGGAATGCGGAATATACCTAGGGCCTCGATCGGGGACGGTATGTCGCCGGACGCGATTGAAGTGCGCGCAGATTGCATCGAGGACGCGTCGGCAAAATCCTCCGGAGGGGGTAATAGCGGCCCGTCGTCGGAAATCTCCGGCGGTGCGACTAAAGCGTGCCTCCTGGTCGGGAGCGGTGTCGATGCAAGGCGGGGAAGAATTTGCATCGACACGTCCCTTGTAGCGCGTCGGTCGATGTCCTCAATCGAGGGCGTCGAGCTGGCGAGAGACACCCGCGACTCTCTGACAGTCAGGCTTGCGAAATGCTTTTCGAGTTCCCAAGTCACGCATTTCCGCACCAGTGCCATCAGTTCTTCGCGACTCGCCATCATCCTGTGCGAGTCGAGTGAAGACTCCAGGGGAGAAGTCTCAAGGGCAGCCTCGCAGTCGGCACGGCTGGCATTGCAGTCGGCACAGCTGGCATCGCGGTCGGCACGGCTAGCTTCGCAGTCGGCACGGCTAGCCTCGCAGTCGGCACGGCCAGACTCGCGGCCGGTCCTCCCAGGCGAGGGTAGCAGATAGAAAGCGGACCCCCTTGCCAGTCTGGCTTCCACGTACGGAAATTGCACATTGTCCTGCTTGAGATACTCGCGGAAAAAATGTCGCGCGTAAGAGTCCTCCTTGAGCACCGTCTTCAGCCGACTGATCGTCGCGTCCCATTTGCCGACGGCCACACGACCGCCCCAGATCGACGATCCCGGCACGCTCGTCGCTCGCAGCGGCGCGGCGCGACTGACCGCTTGCGAGACCTGGACCAATTTGCGGAGCGCCCGGTCGGCCTGCTGAGGATGCAGCAACGCCGCGAACGCGCCGACCCCGCGCAGCACGTTGTACTTGTTGAGCAGCACGACATTGTTGGAACGGTACAAATCCGTCATTCTTAGGAGATCGAGGCGAGACATTCAAGTGGCTCCTGTTCAATTGAACGCCTTCGGCTCATCACAGGCGAGGCGGCGACGCCAACTATCGCCGCTGTACGCCAATCCCGCTTTCAATTTCCACTCATGATGACACTGAAGCAGCCGAATCTCGTAGAATCCATTACCCTCCCCGCGCACGGCGTCGCGCGAGCTTGGGCTGCCTCACCCACACTGGAGCCCCCTTGATGCATTGCCCCCGCATTGAAATCGCCCCGCAGGGCCCGATCCTGTCCTGCGTCACTGCCGGCATGTGGCGGCTCGGTGAATGGCAGATGAACCCCGCGCAGCGTCTCGATTACATCGAACGTTCGATCGAACGCGGCGTGACAAGCTTCGATCATGCGGACATCTATGGTGGCTACACCGTCGAGGCTCTGTTCGGCGAGGCCATCGCGCTCAAGCCTTCGGTGCGCCAGCAGATCGAACTGGTCGGCAAATGCGGCATCGCACTGCCAGGCCCAAACCGTCCCTCGCACACACTCAAGCACTACGACACGAGTACCCAGCACATCGTCGCCTCGGTCGAACAGTCGCTGCAATCATTGCGCACTGACCGGCTCGACATGCTGCTGATTCACCGGCCCGATCCCCTGCTCGATCTGGACGAGGTCGCCGAAGCCTTCCAGCGGCTGCGACGCGAAGGCAAGGTGCTGCATTTCGGCGTATCGAACTTCACCCCCTGGCAATATCAGGCACTCTCGACCAGCGTGCGGCTCGTAACCAACCAGGTCGAGTTCTCGCCGCTGCGGCTAGACCCGCTGACCGACGGCACCTTCGATCAATTGCAGTCGCTCGGCACCTCGCCGATGATCTGGTCGGCGCTTGGCGGCGGCCGCCTGTTCGGGCCCGACTGTGAGACGGCCACGCGCGTACGCGCAGCCGTCGACACGCTTGCCGGCACGCTCGGCGTCAGCGCCGCGACGGTGGTGTATGCGTGGATCTTCAGATTGCCGAGCAAGCCCGTCGTGCTCACGGGCTCGCAGCGACTTGGCGTGCTCGACGAGGCGATCGCGGCGACCGGCCTGAAGCTGACCACACAACAATGGTTCGCGATCTATGAGGCCTGCCTCGGCCACGAAGTCCCCTGAGGCGCACGAACCGCAACCTCACGGTTCACCTTGCGGGAGCGCTCAGGGGCTCGGTCGTCGACTCCAGTGCCACGGAGCCGCCTCCCGTGTTTGCGACTACCCGATGGAAGTCCCGGAGCAGCGGCTCGATCTCATCGAGAAAATAGGCCGCTGTCGCGCGTTCGTCGAGAAGTGAGACAACGTGGTCAATCGAACCGAGGCGCGTGACGGTGACGCTCCCGTCGAATTCAGTCGACACGACAGCCAACAGCAGGTTCTTTGCGCATTGCCCGCAACGGCCATACTGTTCTTCGTCGAGACTTGTGAGGGCCTGCATCCACGTCACGAACGGCCGCATGACCGTATTCGTGAACGAGGCGTCCGCCAACCTGAGCTCGCCGGTGACGACCGCGCGGTAATGATCGCGGATCAGATTCAGCCGCCTGAGATTCATATCAAGCGGCGTGGGCAGCGCCATATCGACCGCGGACAGAACAAGCATGCGCTGCAGGGTCGGTGCCGCGGCGTCCGCCCCATTCACATTCGGGGCGATATTCCCCCCCGGCTCACCCATGGCCTCATAGACGGGTTCGTACCGGTCGTCGGGTGAGGCGGGAGACAGTGCGCTCTCGCTCGAGGCGTGCCTCAATTGCTGCACACCCGCGGCCTCACCGAGCGGTTCGCGGAAGTTTGTAGGAACCGGCCAGCAACTCCTGCGTATTGTCGTCGATGATGCTCGGCCAACGCCAAACGCCTCGTGCTCCGACACGTTCCTGACACCCAGCAGTGTGACAGGAGATTCGAGCGATGCTCGGCGCGCCAAGTCATTCGCATCGAGGCGCGTTCTGAAGAACAGATGGATTCTGTCGATTAGCATGATTGTTCCCGGTGGCGCCACCTGCGACCCCATGCGAATGCCCGTCGGCATTTGCCGGTGTGGACGGCAACGTGCAGCTAACTCTAGGCGTACGGGGCCGATCGCGCATGCACAAAGCGGCTCAAACGAAATCCTTCGCCCCCCCCCAAAAAAACGCGCCCGCCATGCAAAACACCCCAAACGTTGGATATATGTCCAACTTTTGGGGTGCTGTTCACGCGAGGGCGCCCTCCAGGGTCAGCCAAGCTCCAGCCGGCACACCGTCAGAATGGCGAATCCGGGAAGTAATACTCTTTCGCGTTGTCCTTCGTCACGAGCGGTGCACTGAGAATGTAGGTACCGCGCACCGGCAGTTTGCCGGTGAGATTCGACGCGGTGATGTTCATCGCCGTGGCGACCATGCCGGGCGGATAGAGCACGTCGACCGGGATCATCTTGTCGCCGTCGGCGACGCGCTTGATCATGTCCTTCATGCCCGCGCCGCCAACCACGAACTTGATGTCGGTGCGATTCGCCTGCTTGATCGCCTCGAGCACGCCGACCGCGATGTCGTCGTCCTGGCACCAGACCGCGTCGATCTTCTTGTGCTTGGACAAGAAATCCTGCATCACCTTGAAGCCGTCGTCGCGGTTCCAGTTCGCGTACTGCATGTCGATGATTTTGATCTTCGTACCCTTGATCGCCTCCTGGAACGCTTTCACGCGCTGGTCGTCGATCACCGTCGCGATGCCGCGCAGCACGACGATGTCGCCCGACGGCAAGTTCTTCTTGAAGTACTCGCCCGCCACGCGGCCGAGTTCGGGGTTGTTGCCGGCCACGTAGAGATCCTGGATCGACGTGTCCTTCAGGCCCCGGTCGACCACCGTGATGAAGACGCCCTTCTTCTTGACGTTCGCGAGTGTCGAAGTCAGTTCGTCGGAATTCTGCGGCAGCACGACCAGTGCGTCGATCTTCTGGGTCGAGGTCATGTCCTCGATCGCGCTCGCCTGGTCCGCGCCCGACGGCGAGGTCTTGACGATGATCTTGAGGTTCGGATAGGCCTTGCGCAGGGCGTCAGCCTCGCGGTTGGTAAAGTAGACGACGCCGCCGGTCCAGCCGTGGTCGGCCGCCGGGATTGAGACGGCCATCGTCTGCGCGTTGGCCGCCGCGGCCGGACCGAAGCCGAGTGCGAGCCCGACGCCCACGCTCAGTGCTGCACCTGCGATCGCCTTGCTGTATCGATTCTTCATAGTCCCCTCGCAATGAGTTGTGTATGGGGTCCCCTCCAGTCCCGCAACCGCGGACCCCCGGCGGCCAGATTCGTGTTCATGTCTGCCTGCGGTGCAGCGCGCGCTGCGCGAGCATCGCGACGATGATGATGATCCCCTGCACCGCGCCGATCAGGTACTCGCTGATATGGGTCGAGAGCACCATGATGTTGCCGATCACCTCGAGGATGATCGCGCCGAGCACGGTGCCCCAGATCCGCGCCGAACCACCGCGCAGCGCCGTGCCGCCGATCACCACGGCAGTGATCGCCTGGAGTTCCCAGAGCAGGCCCGTGGTCGGCGTCGCGGAGCCCAGCCGCGGCACGTAGATGATGGTCGCGATGCCGACGCACAGCCCCTGGATCACATAGGTCAGGGTCCGCACGCGCCAGATCGAGACGCCCGAATACCGCGCGACGTCCTCGCTCGAACCGATCGCGGTCACATGGCGGCCGAAAGGTGTGCGGTACATCAGCAAGGAGGCGATCAGCGCAACGATCACGAACACGAGCACCGGAACCGGCACACCGAGCACATTGCCGAAATACACGGGCCGATAGAAGTCGCGGAGCGCCTGCGTGTTGATCGAGATCGTCCCGCCGTCGCCGAGATAGGTGATCAGCGCGCGAAACACGCCCATCGTACCGAGCGTGACGATAAACGGCTCGATGCGGCCGAAGGTCGTGATCAGCCCGTTGGCGAGGCCGCACCCCGCTGCGAGCGCAACTGCCACCAGCATCGGCAGTGCGAGCGTGCCGATAGCCGGCTCGCCGCTGCCCGCGTTCATCGTCATGATCATCACGCCAGCGACGAACGCCGTCATCGAGCCAACCGACAGGTCGAGCCCGCCCGCGCCGATCACGAAGGTCGCGCCGATCGCGACCAGCGCAATGAATGCGCATCGTGTGACGACATTGAGCAGGTTGTCGACGCTCATGAAATTCGGATTCACGAGCGTGCCGACCACCAGCAGCAGCAGCAGCGCGATCAGCGGTGCCAGTGACGCGAGATCGGGACGCCAGCGCCGCCGTACGGTCGTCGTAGCCGTTGCGGGCGCGCCCATCATTGCACCGCCTCGTCCTGCGCGGCTCCCGTTGCATACACCACGATTCGATCCTCTGTCATGTCGTCTCCCGAGACTTCGCCCACGATCCGGCCGGCCCGCATCACGAGGATCCGGTGGCACAGCCCGATCAGTTCCTGCATTTCCGATGAAATGACGATGCACGCCTTGCCGCTCGCGGCGATCCCGGCAATAAAGGCGTAGATCTGGCTCTTGGTGCCGATGTCGATGCCGCGCGTCGGCTCGTCGATCACGACGATCGACGGCGAGAGCAGCAACATCTTCGCGAGCATCAGTTTTTGCTGGTTGCCACCCGACAGCTGGCGCGCAAGCAAGTCGCGCCGTCCCGCGCGGATATCGAAGCGGCCTTGTGACTCGGTAAAGCCCTGCTGTTCCTTGGCGCGATCGATCAGCGGCCCGCTGCAAAAGTCGTCGAGCGCCGCCAGGGTCAAGTTCGGCACGAGCTGCTGGTTCAGCATCAGGCCCTTGCCCTTGCGGTCTTCGGTCAGATAGGCGAGACCCGCATCGAATGCATCGCGCGCGTCGGAGAAGTGGCAGCGTTTGCCAGCGATCTTGAGTTCGCCGACCCGCGAGGGGCGCAGCGCAAGCAGCCCTTCGAACAATTCGGTGCGGCCGGCTCCGATCAGGCCGGCGAAACCGAGCACCTCGCCCTGGCGCAGCGTGAACGAGGCCTGCTCGACATGCCCCGGCACGACGATGTCGGAGACCTCGAGCACATGGGGCGCCTGCGCCGCCGGCAGTGGTGGCTTGGGCGGATAGAGTGTCGACATGTCGCGGCCGACCATGAGCCTCGCCATGTCGAGCTGGCTGAGGCCCGCAGCCGGTCGCGTCGCGACGTGGCGGCCGTCGCGCAGCACCGTGACGACATCCGCGATCTGTTCGATTTCGTTGAGACGGTGCGAGATATAGAGCACGGCCGTGCCCGCGCGCTTGAGCTTCGCGATGATCGCGAACAGAGCCTGTGCCTCGTGCGGCGTGAACACCGCCGTCGGTTCGTCGAAGATCACGACGCGGTGCGGCTCGAGCAAGGCGCGCGCGATCTGGACCAGTGCGCGGTCGGCAATCGGCAGGTCGCGCACGCGTGCATCCGGCGACGCGCGGCAGCCAAGTTCATCGAGCTGCGCGGCGGTGATACCGCGCATCCGGCGATCGTCGACAAAAGGACCGCGCCGCATCTCGCGGCCCAGAAACAAGCTTTGCGCAACGGTCAGGCTTTCGGCGAGCAGGATTTCCTGATGAATCAGCACGACGCCATGCTGCTCGGCCTCGACGGGCGTGCGAAACACGATCGGCTTGCCGTCGAGCCAGATCGCGCCGGCATCGGGTTGGTAATGGCCCGAGAGGATGCGCATCAGCGTCGACTTGCCGGCGCCGTTTTCGCCGAGCACCGCATGGACTTCGCCAGCGCGGACTGCGAGGTCGATATCCCGCAGCACCGTCACGGGTCCGAACGACTTGGCAATGCCCTCGGCGCGAAACAGCGCCTCGGCCGTCGCGGCCGGGGAAATCGCCACCGGGGAATCAAGGTCGCCCATCGTGTCTCCGCTCGCGTGCGAGGCTCGTCGACGGTTGGGAACCGTCCTTGACGTCGCTTTCAGTTGTGCTACTCAGTGCGGTGGGTTTCGCTACTCCTACGGCTACTCCGTGCCATTGGGCCGGCTTGCGCAAACACAACCAAACCTCTGCCCGCGCGCGAGCCGGCCGCGCGGGCAGCTTTCAAGCTGCTACAGCTTCACCCAGGTGCCACCCTTGCCGGACGACTTGACCGCCGCCTCGATAAACGCGACACCCTTCAGGCCGTCGTCGACCGTCGGGAAGGTCACGGCGGGGTCGAGCCGGGGCGCCTTCTTGCCCTTGCCACGCTTCCCACCCGAATCGTCACCGCGGTGCGCACGAATCGCGCGGGCGATCTCGGTGTAGATATTCGCGAATCCTTCGAGATACCCTTCCGGATGACCCGCCGGTACCCGCGAAACGCGCGCGGCCGGCGGCAGCGCCGCGCCGGCGCCCCGCCCGATGATCTGGGGCGGCTGGCCGAACGGCGTATACAACAGGTGGTTCGGCTCTTCCTGGCGCCACTCGATGCCGGCCTTGCTGCCGTACACGCGAATCGACAGATTGTTCTCATTGCCCGGCGCAACCTGGCTCGCCCAGAGCATGCCGCGCGCGCCGCTCTTGTAGCGCAGCAGGATCTGCGTGTTGTCGTCGAGCTTGCGGCCCGGCACGAAGGCGCTGAGGTCCGCGAGCAGCGACTCGACCTCGAGGCCGGTGATGAAATCGGCAAGATTGAATGCATGCGTACCGATGTCGCCGATGCAGCCGCCGGCACCCGAGCGTTTCGGATCGACACGCCACTCAGCCTGCTTCTGGCCCGAAGCCTCGAGCGATTCGGTGAGCCAGTCCTGCGCGTACTGAACCTGCACGACACGGATATCGCCGAGCTGGCCGCGCCGGATCAGCTCGCGCGCATGGCGCACCATCGGATAGCCCGTGTAGTTGTGCGTGACACCGAACACGAGCCCGCTCGATTCCACGAGCTTCTTGAGCTTCTTCGCATCCGCGAGTGTCGTGGTCAGCGGCTTGTCGCAGATCACATGGATACCCGCTTTCAGGAATGCTTCGGCAGCCGCCGCGTGCACGTGGTTCGGGGTCACGATCGCGACCGCCTCGATGCCGTCCTCACGCTGGCTCTCTGCCTTGGCCATGGCCGCGAAGTCGGCATAGGTGCGCTCGGGATCGAGCCCGAGCGCGAGCCCCGAAGCCTTGGCCTTCTCAGGTGTCGACGAGAGCGCGCCGGCCACCAGTTCATACTCGTCGTCGAGGCGGGCCGCGATCCGGTGCACCGCCCCAATGAATGCTCCCTCCCCGCCGCCGACCATACCAAGCCGGATCCTGCGGCCGCGCGTACCGGCGCCGCTTGCTTCAATTGCCATGAACACTCCTTCCCTGATGGGATGTTTGATGTTGTAGCGTCCCGCGCGCTCGGCCGCCAATAGGGGTAAGCGCGCAGCGAGCCGCAAGGAGCAAGCGTACGCGAATCCGTTACACAAATCCGCGCGCTCATGCTTCGCGCACTCGCGATGCGGGATTCGCCCCGCTTAGTCAGATTCCGAGCATGCGCCGGTTCGCCGCGTCGTCGACGCCCGAAGCCGCGAAATCGTCAAACGCGCGTTCCGCTACCCGGATGATATGGTCGGCGATGAAGCGCGCGCCTTCGGCTGCGCCGTCTTCCGGATGCTTGAGTGCGCACTCCCACTCGAGCACGGCCCAGCCCTCGAAGCCGTATTGCGCGAACTTCGAGAACAGCGCGGGGAAATCGACCTGGCCGTCACCGAGCGAGCGGAACCGGCCGGCCCGATCGACCCAGCCCTGATAACCGCCGTAGACGCCCTGCCGGCCGGTCGGCCGGAACTCGGCATCCTTGACGTGAAAAATGCCGATGCGCTCGTGATAGATATCGACGTAGTCGAGATAGTCGAGCTGCTGAAGCACGAAATGGCTCGGATCGTAGAGCAGCCGCGCGCGCGGATGGTCGCCCACGCGCTCGAGGAACATCTCGTAGCTCACGCCGTCGTGGAGGTCTTCGCCCGGGTGGATCTCATAGCAGATGTCGACGCCCGCTTCATCGAACACATCGAGAATCGGCTTCCAGCGTTTGGCGAGTTCGTCGAACGCGGCCTCGACCAGGCCCGCCGGACGCTGCGGCCACGGATAGACGTACGGCCAGGCCAGCGCGCCCGAGAAGCTCGCGTGCGCGCTCAGGCCGAGACGCCGGCTGGCCTGCGCCGCATACTTGAGCTGCTGGACCGCCCACTGCTGGCGTGCCGCGGGATTCCTGCGGACCGACTCGGGCGCGAACCCGTCGAAGGCATCGTCATAGGCGGGGTGCACCGCGACAAGCTGGCCCTGCAGATGGGTCGACAGCTCCGTGATCTCCAGACCGTGCGAGGCCAGCTTGCCCTTGACTTCGTCCGCGTAGGTCTGGCTCTCGGCCGCCTGCTTGAGGTCGAACAGCCGGCCGTCCCAGCTCGGCAGCTGGACGCCCTTGTAGCCGAGTCTCGCGGCCCATTTGCCGATCTCGTCGAGCGAATTGAACGGTGCTTCGTCGCCGGCGAACTGAGCCAGGAAAATGGCCGGACCCTTGATCGTTTTCAATGCCACTTCGTCTCCTCCGACACGATCCCGCCGGTGGCGGGGCCTGTCTCCAATTAGTGTGGGTGCGCAACGACATGCTGGGCTTCCTGAGAAACACGCAGCGCCGAGCTCAGAACTATCCTCTCCCGCCGGCCGTCGAGACGCCGCCAGCCAAGCATCGAAGCCCTGCACGCGCCGCGGCTAATCTTACCGCCGCGCGCGCGGGGCATCGATGCCTGCGAAAAATCGCAGCGCCTCAACGTGATTTTCGCAACAGGGTCAACCCGAGATCGGAACGTAGAAAACCCTGATCATCAAATGAGAATTGTTTGCATTCAATACCGAGTTGAGGCATGCTCTCGTCCATTCCTTAATCGTCCCTTACAAAGGAAGCGCGCAGTCCGGCGTGCCCTGCGTGGGTGGACGCCTGCCTGGACCGATGTCGTGCATCTGACGTTTCGCCATCCGAGTTTCGAATTAACCGGTGCAACGCAGCCCACCGCACTCTGGACTGCATCGCCGGCCGCCGTCGCCGTGTTGAGGCACATTGCCACGCGCGAAACGCGCGCGCAGTTCGCGAAGCGCTGGTCGGTGCCGGCGGCGCTCGTCGTCGGGCTGCATATCGTTGCCGGCATCGCCGTGCTCAGGCTGGTCGACCGGCCGCCGCAACCGCCGGTGGCTGTGCCCGAACTGACCATCGCGCTGATCGCGCCGCCCGCCCCGCCTGCCCGGGTCCCGGTGGCGCCCCCCGATCCGAAACCCGTACCGAAGTTCACGCCCAAACCCGTCGTCAAGCATGTGACGCCGCGCCCGCAGCCCGTCGTGCCGCCAAGCCCCGTGCTCGCCACTCAGGCTCCCGCGCCGACGACGGTCGCCGCACCACCCGCTGCACCGGCTGCGCCCGCGCCGGCCGAGGCCAAGCCCGACGCCGCGGCCGCGCCAAGCACGGCGCCGAGTCACGCAAGTACTGGCGCGCCGCTCAGCGTGGCGCATCTCACCTGCGACGGCGAAGCACCCGCCTATCCGATGCTTTCGAAACGGCGTGGCGAAACCGGCACGGCGGTCATCGCGATCACCGTCGACACGCAGGGCGTGGTCCGTTCCGCGAGCTTGCGCACGAGCAGCGGCTTCCCGCGCCTCGACGACGCCGCGCTGCAGGCCGCGCGCGCGCGCAGTTGCCAGCCTTACGTCGAGAACGGCACCCCGGTCGTCGCGACCGCGCTGCTTCCGTTCGCCTTCCATCTGCAGGACTGAAACTGAACCTGTTTCGATTCAACTGATTTTCTATCTGGAGCACCGATGCAATCGTATGGAATCGCCCATGTCTGGGCTGAGGGTGACATCGTGACGCACGCCATTGGCATCCTGCTGGCCGCGATGTCGATCATCTCGTGGACGGTCATCGTGCTGAAGCTGGTCCAGCTCTGGCGCGTGCAGCGGATCACGCAGCGCACCGAAGCGCAGTTCTGGAATGCGAGCGACTACACGAGCGGCCTGCAGGCGCTGGACAGCGTGCCGAACAATCCGTATGCAGCGCTGGCCTCGAGCGGCCACGACGCGGCGGTACATCACGCGGCCAGCGCACCGCAGTTGCGCGACCGCCACGATATCAGCGAATGGGTCACGCGGGCGCTCAAGAATTCGATCGACGACACGATCGCGCGACTACAAGGCGGCCTCGCGGTGGTCGGCTCGATCGGCAGCGTCGCGCCGTTCGTCGGGCTGTTCGGCACGGTCTGGGGCATCTACCACGCGCTGCTGTCGATCGGCGCGAGCGGACAAGCGTCGCTCGACAAGGTTGCCGGTCCGGTCGGCGAGGCGCTGATCATGACGGCTTTCGGCCTGTTCGTCGCGATCCCCGCCGTGCTCGGCTACAACATGCTGACGCGCGGCAACAAGAGTTTTGTCACGCGACTCAATCGCTTTGCGCATGCCCTGCACGCGCTGCTCGTCACGGGCGGCCATGTCGGCAGCGAGAACTTCGGCGTCAGCGGGAATCTCGGGCTGAACTTGGGCATCGGCAAGCCGGCCGGCGCAGGCGGCATGGGCGCGCACGGCGCGAAGCGCGGTGTGTCCGCGGCGAAGCAGGCCACGAGCGGAACGTCTGGAACGTCGGCGACATCCGCAACATCCGCGACTCATTAGGCTCCGGCAAACGAGACAGACAATCATGGCAGCCTCAAGCTTTTCGTCGGACGACGACGACGCACTGATGACCGAGATCAATATGACGCCGCTCGTCGACGTCATGCTGGTGCTGTTGATCGTGTTCCTCGTGACGATTCCCGTGCTCAACCACGCGGTCAAGGTCAATCTACCGCAGGCGGTCAGCCAGCCTCAGGATCTCAAGCCCGAGCACGTCGACCTGAGTGTGCAGGCGGACGGCAGTGTCTGGTGGAACAAGAAGGAGATGAACCCCGCCGAACTCAAGGCCGCGATGGCGGCAGCCGCGACGCAGACGCCGCAGCCCGAGATTCATCTCTATGCGGACCGCGCAGTCCGCTACGAAGCGGTGGCCGACGTGATGTCGGCAGCCCAGGCCAACGGCCTGTCGAAACTCGGCTTCGTCACGCAGCCGGCCGGCGCGGCGCAATAGCCCCGCGGCCAGATCGGTTTTGCTCGCCTTTCAAGCTAGGTCGTAGGGCGTTATTAAATCGCCCCGCATGCGCGACCGATGAAGATTCTCCTGGCTGCTGCCCTGAATATTTTCGATAGACCAAATCAGCGCGCACCGGATATGAATAAACTCCGAAAACGCGCGAGTTTTATCGTTTCAGGCTTGAAACGATAAGCGATATTTCCGCGTCCCCAATCCTGTCGCGCACCGCTTCGGCATTCACGCGCCGATTCGCCATGTACGGCATTCGCCGGTGTGCCACCCCTCTTCGACCTCTTCCCCCGCTCTGGTCCGAGTCTTGCTCTTGCTTCTAATCTCGAGCACGGCTTGAGGGCCGGGCGTGTTCCCAAAAAAGAGCGGATTGCCACCGGATGCGGCGATCTATTCCCAATGGATGCACAAGAACTGCCGGACGTGGCTCAGCTTGACGCGGTGTCCGGACGGAGCGAGACCCTATCGAACAATTCTTGGAAATACTGAATATGAAAAGTAACGACTCGGCATTTGCGTCGCCCCTAAATTTTCCCTTACAGCGGCCGTTAGTCATGGCATGACCTTTACCGTGTCGTGAGCCCAAATATTAAAATGAAATCCCTCAAGAACCTCAAGGTCGGTACCCGTCTCGGTGCCGGATTCGGCATTTGCCTCGCCCTGCTCGCCGTCGTGTCAGTCTCGGCGTTCGTCATGATGACGCGCCTGCGCGACGACGTCACGATCATCACCGACGACCGCGTGGTCAAGGTCGTCGAACTCCAGCAAACGCAAGATCAGATCAACGCGGTCGCGATTGACATGCGCAATGCGCTGATCACGGGCGACATCGACGTGGCGGCTGTCGGCAAGGCCCGCACGGCGATCGCGAACCGGCTCAAGCAGATCCGCGCAACGCTCATGTCACCGGAAGGTATCCGTCTGTTCGACCAGATGGCTGCGCTCGGCCGCCAGTACGACACCAAGATCGACGCGGTCACGCCGCTGATCGAACAAGGCCGCCTCTACCAGGCGAAGCCAGCGCTGACGGAGGACATCCTGCCGATCCAGCGCCGCTATTTCAAGGCGATCGACGACATGATCGCGTTCCAGATCACGCTCAACAACAAATCGGCCGCGAGCGCCAAGGCGGCCTATACGATGGGGATCAGCATCATCTCGGGGGTGAGCGCACTCGCCGTGCTCATCGGCCTGTTCTTGGGGATAGGGATCTCGCGCTCGATCACACGGCCGCTTCTCGAGGCCGAGCAGGCGGTAAGCGCGCTCGCGCGCGGCGAATTGACCACGCGCATGAGCGCGCACTCGGATGATGAAGTCGGCAAGCTCATGAGCGCGCTGGCCATCGCGATCGGTAACCTGTCATCGCTCGTCTCGCGGATTCAGAACGCCTCGACGACGATCGACGGCGCATCGGGCGAGATCGCCGCGGGCAATACTGATCTCTCGCAACGCACCGAACAACAGGCGGCGTCGCTCGAGGAAACCGCGTCTTCGATGGAAGAACTCGCAAGCACCGTGCGCCAGAATGCGGACAATGCACGACAGGCAAGCCAGCTCGCGATGGGGACCTCGAGCGTCGCGCAACGCAGCAGCGATTCGGTCACAGCGATGGTCGGCACGATGAACGAGATCGCGTCTTCGTCAGGCAAGATCTCCGAGATCATCGGCGTGATCGAAGGCATCGCATTCCAGACCAATATCCTGGCCTTGAACGCCGCGGTCGAGGCCGCGCGCGCGGGCGAACAGGGCCGCGGCTTCGCGGTCGTCGCCGGCGAAGTGCGCACGCTCGCGCAGCGCTCGTCGGTCGCGGCCAAGGAGATCAAGGACCTGATCACCGGTTCGGTCACCCGCGTGACGGCAGGCGTCGACCAGGCCCAGTCAGCAGGCAAGACCATGGCCGATGTGCTCGCCTCGGTCAAGCGTGTCGATAACCTGCTCGCCGAGATCGCCGCCGCATCGAGCGAACAATCGAACGGCATCGAGCAGGTCAACCGCGCGGTCACCCAGATGGACGAAGCCACCCAGCAAAACGCCGCACTCGTCGAGCAGGCGGCTGCCAACGCCCATTCGCTCAGCGAACAGGCGAAGGACCTCAAGCAGGCAGTGGCTGCGTTCGTAGTCTGAACGCAGACCCCGACAGACTGAATGCAGCCTGCCGCGCGCGCGACAGGCTGCGTAACTCGTGTCCGAACGCGACGACGACCTGCAGCGTGATACTCTCGCCACCACTCAGATCACCGCCTGCCGTCGATGTCGCACTTACCACCCGATGAACACCATCCCCGTACACGCCTGCTGTTCGCACTGACAGCAGAACGGCTTTCGGCCTACTACGAACATGGCGTCTGGATCTCCGATGTCCAGACGGTGCAACTGGCGAGCGTCTGGCAGACGAGCACACGCATCGCGCTGACGGTCAAGGAGAAGCGATCGATCGCCGAACTCAGCGCCGCGTTTGCACACGAACTCGCGGCGACGGTCTCGCGCGAGGCGGGACTGTTCATTTCGCATGAACTCATGCAGGCGCTCGACCCCTCCTATCAGTCGGCGATCGCGATCGACGTGCTCAACGAGTGCGATGCCAAACTCCGTGAGGCGGGGCTGCTCGGCACCGCGCAGGCGGAATAGAGCCTGCGGGGGATTGCCCGCCGGCGCGTGTCGCAGGCCCGGCGCAATTTGGCAGACCGCCCGCCCTTCCAGGCATATTTTTTGCGCTCCCTTTTGTCAGAGCTTTTGTAAGAGCTTTTGTCAGAGCTTTTGTCAGCGCTTTTGTCAGCGCTTTTGTAAGGCATTTTGTAAGGCGGCCAGCAGACAATCAGCCTCGACGGCAACGTGGCACATGGGGCCCGAACAGGCGATTTGTCAGTCTTGCCCGTCTCCGAACCGACTTGTAAGATGCGCGCTGACCTGCGGCCGGACCCCGCGGTCGGGCAGGTGCCGGGGGTCGCGGGCCGCGGCGAACACGAAATTGCGGGGTGGACAGGGCTGGACGTCCACCCGGTGTTTGAAACGAAGGACCTGACGCCTGACCCAGCGATAGCCCTGCCCATGAGCCAATGTATAACCGACATGGCAGCGCGTCCCGCGCTGCGCAGTCCTCGATTTTCGGTGCCCTATTGAACGCCATGCCTAAGCGTCCCGCACTGGAGAGCCGATCCGCCAGACCGCGGCATTCAAACCGGATGCCGCCCGCCCTCGTGGCACTGGCTGTCGTGCTCGCCGGCTGTGCGCTCTATTCATTGACCCGCGGCCTGCTGTCGCACGGGTCCCAGCAGGGGACCCCCATCGCCGCCGGCCTCTGGCAGACACTCGTCGCCGTCGCGCCGCCGGTCGCCTTCCTGCTGATCGCGATGCGCGGGCTCACGGCGCGCTGGCGCTATGCCGGCATGCTCAGCGTGCTGGCGGCGGCCATCGCCGCCGTCTGGATCGCGCATGCCGACGGCACCTTGCGCTATATCCGGCTCGCCTATCTTGCCGACCATGTGGTCGCGAACCTCACGTTCGCTCACTGGTTCGCCCGCACGCTGCGCCCGGGCGTCGAACCGCTGTGTACCGAGGTTGCCCGGCGCGTGCACCGCAATCTGACGCCCCGCGTCGAGCGCTACACGCGCGGCGTGACCGCGACATGGACCGCCATGTTCGCCGCCGTCGCGATGGCATCGGTGATCCTGTATATCGCGGAACCGTTTCAGGCCTGGACGCACTTCGTCTGGTTCTCGACTGCGCCTCTGACGGCCGCCTTCTTTGTCATCGAATATGCAATCCGCTGCATGGTCATTCCGGCAAGCGAACGGTCGGCCGCCATCGATACCTTCCGAGCGCTGGCGATGATGCCGCCGCCAGGTACGCCAGATCCATCGCGCGCCGGCTCACGTTGAGGTGGCGGATGCGAGATTTCCCGCTGATTTCCCATACCCATGGCGAGGCAGTCGTCGCCTGGCGCCACGGCGAGCCGATTCGCGCCGCCCGCTTCATCGCGGACGTCCGGACGGTTGCCGCTGCATTGCCGCCGGGCCTCCATCTGCTCAACGCCTGCAGCGATCGCTACGCGTTCGCGGTGACGCTCGCTGCCGCCATGATCGGGCGCCGCATCACCTTGCTGCCGTCGACCTACACGGCCGAGGCCGTGCGCAAGCTCACCGAGTTCGCACCCACCGCGTTCTGCGTGGCCGATTCGGACAACGACGGCATTCCCTTGCCGACGATTCGCTATCCGCTGGCTACGCTTGATACGCCCGATTCGCCTGGCACGTCCGACGTGCCCGATACGATTGACTCGCGTGGTGGTCCCAACGCACTCGATGTCCCCGGCGCGCCTGCCATAGCCTCCCCGTCCGAAACGCTCGGGCGAACCCTTGCTGGCCACCGCAGCCAACCGTTCGAGGTGCCACGGATCGAAGCTGACCGCGTGGTCGCGTACGTGTTCACCTCCGGCTCGACCGGGGTGCCCGTTCCGCATCCGAAGACGTGGGGGCGCCTGGTTCACTGCGTCCATGTCGCGATGACGGCGCTCGGCCTCGACGCGGAGCGTCCATGTACCCTTGTCGGCACCGTCCCTGCGCAGCATATGTTCGGCTTCGAGTCGACCGTGCTGCTCGCGCTGATCGGCGCCCAGGCTTTCGATGCGTCGCGGCCCTTCTATCCGGCCGACGTCACCGCCGTGCTCGAGGCCGCCCCGCGGCCCCGTGCGCTGATCTCGACACCGGTCCATCTGCGCTCGCTGCTGTTGAGTCTCGATGGGCAGGACGCGCGTCTGCCCGAACTCGACCTCATCCTCTCCGCGACCGCCCCACTCTCCCAGGAACTTGCCGTGCGGGCCGAGCAGGCCTTCCACGCCCCGCTCATGGAGATCTATGGCAGCACCGAGACGGGCCAGATCGCGACTCGCCGCACCACGCAGGGCGATACGTGGCAACTGATGCCGGGCATTCATCTCGAATGGCGCGAGGGCCAAACCTGGGCTTCGCAAGGTCATATCGAAACGCCCACTGCGCTCGGCGACCTGCTCGAACCGCGCGGCACGCTCGATGCGCAAGGCCATGCGACTCAGTTTGCCTTGACCGGCCGCACCGCGGACCTCGTCAACATTGCGGGCAAGCGAACCTCGATCGGCTATCTGAATCACCAGATCACCGCCATCGAGGGCGTGCTCGACGCGGGCTTCTTCATGCCCGACGACGAACGACCCGGCGTCGTCACGCGGCTCGCGGCCTTCGCCGTCGCACCCGGGATGACTGTGTCGACGCTGCTCGCGAGCTTGCGGGAACGCATCGAACCGGCATTCCTCCCGCGTCCGCTCGTACTCGTCGATGCGCTGCCTCGCAACGACACCGGCAAGCTCGTGCGCGCCACCTTGAAGTTCCTTTACGATCAGCACGTCGCGTCGCGGCGGCATAGCGTCAATACGCTGTCCGTCCCGGTCGATCATCCCGCCTATGCGGGTCACTTTCCCGGGCGGCCGGTCTTGCCCGGCGTCGTGCTGCTCGACGAAGCGTTGAGTGTGATCAGTGCTTCGACCGGTTTGCCGCTGTCGGCTTGCGAGCTCGCCTCGGCCAAATTCCTGAGCCCGGTGACACCCGGCGAGCCGCTTACGCTCGAACAGCGCACGCTGCCTTCAGGCTCGATCGAATTCGAGATCCGTGCCGTCGAGCGCCTCGTCGCGCGCGGCACGGTCGTGCCATGAAGCCGCTCGCAGGTCGCACACTTCAGCGTGGCCGACGTCAAGTCTTATGTGGCTGTTTGAATCTGTTGGCACATTCGGCAAGAACTTGTTACACCCATGCGCCGATCGGCAGGGTATGTTGAGGACATGAGTTCGACCCCCGATATCCACCCCCAGCCGCAGGCCGGCCGGCCCTCACGCGAGGATCCCGCCGCCCCTGCCCAGGCCCCGCAGGCGCCCCGCGCGACGCCAAGCGACGGCCTGCACGCCGATTCGCCTTCCCGTGCCCCACGTGCCTCGATCTGGGCGCGCAGCCCGGAGCGCAGCACCTTATGGGCGTTGCGGACGATGGCAAGACTGTCGCTCCTGATCGGCCGGCCGCTCTCGCGGCTCGCGATCTATCCGATCACTGCCTACTTCATGTGCTTCGCGCCCAGCGCACGCCGTGCCTCGCTCGATTATCTGCGGCGCGTGCTCGGTCACGGGGCTTCGCCGCTCGATGGGTTCCGCCAGGTCTCCACGTTCGCGGGAACGGTTCACGACCGAATCTTCCTGATCAACGATCGCTTTCATCTGTTCGATATCCGCATCCATGGCGGCGCAGTCATGCAGGCCCAGCTCGCGCAGCGGCGCGGCGCCTTCCTGATCGGCGCGCATCTCGGCAGCTTCGAAGTCCTGTCGGCCGTTGGTCGGCAGATGGCGGGCATGCGGGCATCGATGCTCATGTATGAGGAGAATGCCCGCAAGATCAATGCGACGATCGAGGCGATCAATCCGAAGGCCCTGCTCGACATCATCCCGATGGGGCGTGTCGACTCGATGCTCAAGGTGCGCCAGCGGCTCGACGACGGCGAGATGGTCGGCCTGCTGGCCGATCGCACGCCGGCCGACGAGACGACGGTCGAACTGCCGTTTCTCGGCGCACCCGCACCGTTCCCGGTCGGGCCCTTCCGGCTGGCCGCGCTGATGCGCCGGCCGGTGATCTTCATGACCGGCATCTATTCGGGCGGGAACCGCTACGATGTCCACTTCGAAACGCTCGCCGATTTTTCGGCGGTCTCGCGCGCCGACCGCGATGCCGCGATCGAGGCCGCGATGAAACGATACGTGGCATTGCTCGAAAAGCACTGCCGGGCCTCTCCCTACAACTGGTTCAATTTCTTCCCGTTCTGGTCGGAGCAGTCGGACAACGATCTTTTTTGCGAGAACCTCTGATGCACCTTGCGTCGCATGAAGCTGTGTCGCGTCCCCTGGCAACGCGGGCGATGGCCACGTTGATGCTGGCCATGGGCGTTTGTGTGGGAACCGGGGTGGGGCTCTGTGCCGCGAGCGGACCCGCATGGGCGGCAACACCTGCCGCCGGGGCAGGCGCCAATGCAGCGGACAATGCGACGGCCGACACCGCATCGTTCAGCGTCGATACGCTGATGCATGCCTTCGCTCAACGCAAGTCGGGCGAGGCGCACTTTACCGAACTCAAGTACCTGTCGAACCTGAAGGGTCCGGTCGAATCGTCGGGCACCCTCATGTTCCGCGCGCCCGATCATTTCGAACAGCAGACGCTCACACCGCGCGCACAGTCCCTGGTCGTCGACGGCGATACCGTGACGATGTCGCGCGGCGGCAACCAGCGCGTCGTATCGCTTTCGCAGTACCCCGAGATCGCGATGCTCGTGGACAGTATCCGTGGCACGCTGACTGGCGACCGGAGCAGCCTCGAGCGCGTCTACACGCTCACGCTGGCCGGCGCCCCCCGCGCCTGGCAGCTGACGCTCAAACCGTCCGATCCATCGCTCACGAAGAGCGTCGACCGTATCGTCGTCAGCGGGGGGGAAGGCACCGATCATGTCGCGCAGATTCATACGATCGAAACCTTCCAGGCCGACGGCGACCGCTCCGTCATGACGATCGAGACCGACACGCCATGAGTGCACCCGCGCCGCGCCTGCCCGGCCGCCGCGTCGGGGTGGCACTGACGCTTTGGGTCATCTTCCTCGCGGCCTGCCTGCTCGTCGTGGCCCGCACGACGTTCACGACCGACTTGTCGGCCTTCCTTCCGCGCAACCCGAACGCCGAGCAACGGGTGCTCGTCGAACAGCTCAAGGACGGCGTGCTGTCGCGAACCCTGCTCGCTGCCGTCTCGGGCGGCACCCCGCAGCAACGTGCGAATGCATCGCTTGCCCTCGGCACGCGACTGCGCACCGATGCGCAGTTCGAGTCGGTCGTCAACGGCGCGCTCGATCCCGCACAGCGCGATCGTGACGGCGCGCTGCTGTTTCGCTATCGCTACCTCCTGAGTCCGGCGGTGACTCCCGCGCACTTCACCGTCGACGGACTTAAAGCGTCGTTCGCCGATACACTCGATCTGCTAGCGTCGCCCGCGGGCCTGGCGCTCAAGCCGCTCGTCAATCGCGATCCGACCGGCGAGATGCTGCGCCTCGCCGATGTGCTCGATGCGGGCGGCCACCCGCCTGTCGCCTATGGGGCCTGGTCATCGCGTGACGGCCAGCGCGCGATGATGCTGCTGACCACGGTCGCGAGCGGTTCGGACACCGATGCGCAGGAGCACGCGATCCAGACCTTGCGCACCACCTTCGACGCGCTGCATTCCGGACTGACGCTCGAGATCACGGGTGCGCCGACCTTTGCGGTCGACAGTCGCGCGATGATCAAGCACGAGGTCGCACGCCTCTCGATCGTCAGCGCGGTGCTGATCGTCACGATCCTCCTGTTCGCCTACCGCTCGGTGACGATGCTCGGCCTGAGCCTGTTGCCGGTCCTGAGCGGCGCGCTCGCGGGTGTTGCCGCGGTCAGTCTCGGCTTCGGCAGCGTCCATGGCATCACGCTAGGCTTCGGAACCACGCTGATCGGCGAAGCCGTCGACTATTCGATCTACCTGTTCATCCAGTCGGGTGATGCCACGCGACGCGGCGAGCCTCATCCCGCCGCGCGCCGGGCCAATCGCGATGCGCGGCTGCGCCGCTGGGTCGCACGTGCATGGCCGACGGTCCGGCTCGGTATGCTCACGTCGATCTGCGGTTTCTCGGCGTTGACCTTCTCGAGCTTCCCGGGGCTTGCACAGCTCGGCGTGTATTCGATCGCGGGCCTTGTCGTCGCAGCTGCGGTCACGCGCTGGGTGCTGCCGGCGCTCATGCCGCTTTCGCTGACCATGCGCGACATGAGCGGCATTGGCGACCGGCTCGCACGTATCGCGAACGCCGCACGGCGCTTTCGTTGGATCGCGATCGCGGCGCTGTTCGCCTGGGTACTCGCGGCGGTGCTGTTTCATCCGAAACCCTGGCTCAACGACCAGCTCAACGCACTGAGCCCCGTGACGCCCGAGGCGCAGGCACGCGATGCCGCACTGCGTGCGCAGATCAACGCGCCCGATGCACGCTATATGGCCGTCGTCTCCGCGCCCACACTCGATGCCGCGCTCGAGGGCGCCGAAGCCGCCGCGCCCATGCTCGACCGGCTGGTCGCCTCCCATGCGATCGGCGGCTACGAGACCCCTGCCCGTTATCTGCCGAGTGAAGCCGCCCAGCGCAGCCGGCAGGATGCCCTGCCGGCTGCGCCCGATTTGCGGGCACGGGTCGCACGGGCAGTCCAGGGCACGCCCTTCGATCCAAAATCGCTCGAGGCATTCATCAGCGATGTCGACACGGCACGCAACGAGCCCCTGCTCGATGCCGGATGGCTGCGCGGCACCTCGCTCGGCGTCGGCGTCAACGCCCTCGTCAATTGCTCGCCGGGTCGCTGCGACGCCCTGCTGCCGCTGCGGCTGCCCAATGGGCCGGGCGCTCGCGAAATCGATGCCCCGGCGGTCCGCGCCGCGCTTGCCGGTCTGAACGACACGCCCGCTCGCATCACATTCGTCGACCTCAAGGGCGCGAGCGACTCGATGTACGATAGCTACATGCATGAGGCGGTCAAGCTTTCGCTCGCGGGGCTGGTGCTGATCCTCGCGCTGCTCGCACTGATGCTGCGCTCGGTCGCGGGACTGCTGCGCGTGATCGGGCCGCTTGCCGCGGCAGTCATCGCGGTAATCGCCGGGCTCGCGCTCGCGGGGATTTCGCTGACCCTGCTGCACGTGATCGGCTTGCTGCTGATCGTCGCGGTCGGGTCGAACTACGCCTTGTTCTTCAACCGGAACTTCGATCGCGATATGCCCGAGGCCATCACGTTCGCATCGCTCGCCGTCGCAAACCTGACGACCGTCGCCGGGTTCGGCGTGCTCGCACTGTCATCGCTGCCCTTGCTGCGTGCGTTCGGTGAAACCGTCGGCCCGGGCGCGATCCTCGCACTCTGGATGTCGGCACTGCTTGCGCCGCGACATACTGTCGAGCAGCCGGCCGCGCGAGAGGCAGGCACGCTGCCTGCGGACGACCCGCCTGCCCGCTCTGTTCCATCGGCGCGCTCCGATCAACCCAATGCCGCCCGCGAGGTGTGAACATTCCGATGACTGCCGCTCACTCAACTCCGCAGACACCGCAGACACCGCACCGGCGCGTCCGGCAGACGCCGCTCGTCAGGGGTTCGGTCGGCTTTCATATCGGCGCCGGCATCGTGACGATGGCCGTGCCGCAACTCTGGCCGTGGACGCTCGGCGCAATCGCCGTCAACCATGGGCTGCTTGCGTTCGGCGGCCTCTGGCCGCGCTCGCGATGGTATGGCAGCAACTGGGTGCGGCTGCCCGCCGAGGCGGCTGCACGACGGGCGATCTCGCTGACGTTCGACGACGGCCCCGACCCGGCGGTCACCCCGCGCGTGCTCGACATGCTCGACCAGGCGGGCGTCAAGGCGACCTTCTTCTGCATCGGCACGCGGGTGCTCGAACACGCCGCGCTCGCGCGCGAGATCGTCCAGCGCGGCCATGCGCTCGAAAACCACTCGCACCGGCACGTGCACACCTTCTCCCTCTCGGGGCCGCGTGCGATGCGCCGCGAGATCGTGGGCGGGCAGCAGATCATCTCGGACGTCACGGGCACCGAGCCGCGCTGCTTCCGCGCGCCGGCCGGCCTGCGCAATCCTTTTCTCGATCCCTTGCTCCAGCAACTCGATCTGCAGCTCGTGAGCTGGACACGGCGCGGCTTCGACACGCGCGAGCGCGATCCGGCGCGTGTCGCGGCGCGCCTGCTCGACGGCCTCGCGGCACGCGACATCCTGCTCTTGCACGACGGCCATGCGGCGCGTACGCAGAGCGGCCAGCCGGTCGTGCTCGACGTCCTGCCGGGCCTGCTCGACGCCGTGCGGCGCGCGCAACTCGAACCTCTTCTTCTGCGCGAACTATTATGAGCGGCATCTATCGCCCCGCCCAACTGCCCTTGCTGGTATCGCACTACACGGCGACGAGTTGCGCGGGCATCGGCAACGAAGCGCTCGCCGAGTCGCTCAGACAAAGGCGTGGCGGCCTGGTCCGCGACGCCTTTGCGGAAACCGATCTCGACACCTTCCTCGGTCCGGTCGCGGGTGTCGACGACATCGTGCTCGATGCGCCGCTCGCGCCGTTCAACTGCCGCAACAACCGGCTTGCCCAGTTGGGCCTGCTCGCCGACGGCTTTCTCGACCAGGCGCGCCTCGCGGTCGCGCGTTATGGCGCACAACGCGTCGGCGTGATCATCGGAACCAGCACCGGCGGCGTACTCGAGACCGAACTCGCTTACCGGCATCGTGTCCCGCAGACCGGCGCGCTGCCATCGGGCTTCGACTATGGCGCGACGCACAGCCCCTATTCGGCCGTCGACTTCGTGCGCAGGCTCACCGGCGCGCGCGGCCCGAGCACGGCGATCTCGTCGGCATGCTCGTCGAGCGCCAAAGTGTTTGCGTCCGCGGCACGCATGATCGCGGCCGGACTCATCGACGCGGCGATCGTCGGCGGAGTCGATTCGCTGTGCCAGACGACGATCTACGGTTTCAATTCACTCGAACTGCTCTCTGCGCAGGCCTGCCGCCCCTACGATCCCGATCGCAACGGCATTTCGATCGGCGAGGCGGCCGCTTTCGTGCTGCTCGAACGCTGGCCCGGGCGCCCCGACGCCGGCGGAATGGCGCTCGTGGGCTATGGTGAGTCGAGCGATGCGCATCACATGTCGACGCCGCACCCCGAAGGGCTCGGCGCGCAGATTGCGATGCGCGGCGCGCTCGTAAGCGCAAACCTCGACGCCTCCGATATCGACTACATCAATCTGCACGGCACGGCCACGCCCAGCAACGACATCGCCGAAGGGCTCGCGGTCTCGAAGGTGTTCGGCATGACGCCCTGCAGTTCGACCAAGGGTGCGACCGGCCATACGCTCGGCGCGGCCGGGGCCCTCGAAGCCGTGGTGTCGATCCTCGCGCTGCGCGAAGGCATGATGCCAGCCGGAATCAATTCGCGGCGTGTGGATCCGACGCTCAATGTCAACTATCTGCTCGAGAACCGACTCGCCGAAATGCGCTATGTGCTAAGCAATTCCTTCGGCTTCGGCGGGACCAATTGCAGTCTCGTGTTCGCCAATGTCGCGGGCGTTTCCGACTTGCTGCGCGAACGCGACCAGGAGGCGCCATGACCGTGCTCAGCGCTTATGTCGAAGCGATCGGCGTGCGCGGTCCCGGGCTCGCCGACTGGCCGTCGACGGCCGACATCCTGCGTGGCGCCGCGTCCTACGACAACGTACCCACCGAGTTGCCGCCGCCCGGGCAATTGCCCCCGGCCGAACGGCGGCGCGCGGTACCGGTCGTGCGCATCGCGTTTGCGGCAGCGGAAGAGGCCATGCGCATGCTAAGGGCGAGGCCGGAGCTTGCGCGGCAAGACGCGTCGGAAGCAGAATCAAGAGCCGAATCACAAGCTGGATCGCCAGCCGAATTGCAAAGCGATCCGCACCGCGAATCGCGCAATACGCCGCGAGACGGACTGGCCGACGAAGGTCCCTTGCCGACGGTGTTCGCCTCGTCGGGCGGCGACGGCCTCAACTATCACCAGATCTGCGAGACGCTCGCGTCCGACGACAAGAAAATCTCGCCCACACGGTTTCACAACTCGGTCCACAACGCGCCGTCCGGCTACTGGAGCATCGCGACACGCGACATGGCGAGCTCGAACGTGCTCTGCGCGCACGACGCCAGTTTCGGCGCGGGCCTGCTCGACGCGCTCGCGCAGATCGTCTGCGAGGGCACCCGCGTGATGCTCGTCGCCTACGAGTCGGACTACCCCGAACCCCTTCATTCCGTGCGGCCGCTTTCCGCCACGTTCGGGGTGGCGCTCGTGCTGGCCGCCGAGCGCTCGGCGCAGACGCTCGCGCGCCTCGACGTGACGCTGACCGACGCGCGTCCCGACACCCTGGCCGACCCGGGGCTCGAGTCACTGCGGCGCGGCGTGCCGTCGGCGCGCAGCCTGCCCTTGCTGGCCGCCCTCGCGGCACTTGCCGCAGGCGATACCCGTGGGCCCGTCGAACGCGTCATCGAATATCAGCCGGACGGCGCCCTGCATGTTACGGTGAGGCCATGCTGAAGTTCCGCACCTCACTTCCGGAAATCAGTCCTGACGATCCGGATGCCGCGTCGCCCGTCGCGATCCTCCATGATCATGACTGGATCGCCGCGCATATTCCGCATCAGGGTGCGATGTGCCTGCTCGACTCGGTGATCGAGTGGGACGCGCAGCATATCGTCTGCCTGGCAAGCAGCCATCGCCGCGCCGATCATCCCTTGCGTTCGCGCGGCCGGCTGTCGGCCGTCGTCGCCATCGAATATGCGGCACAGGCGATGGCCACGCATGGCGCCGTGCTCGCGCATCGCAATGCGGCGCCGGGCGCGGGCTTTCTGACGGCGGTACGCAGCGTCCACTATGGCGTCGATCGGCTCGACCCGCTCGACGCGGCCCTGCGCTGCGAAGCGACGCGCCTGTCGGGCGATGCCCGCAATATTCTCTACGCCTTCGAAGTCAGCGCAGGCACGCACTTCATAGCGAGCGGCCGGGCAACCGTCATGCTCGACGCGGGCCCCGCTTCGGGCGGCCGCCCCAACCCTTCAAGGAACTGACATCATGCATCCGCTCGCCCAGGCCGCTGTGCATACCCCGTCGAGCACGGTCCATCAGGCCGAAGCGATGCTGTTCCTGATCCTGCTGCAACTGACCATCATCGTCCTCGCGGGCCGCTTGGGCGGCGTGCTCGCGCGACGTTTCGGCCAGTCCGCGGCGGTCGGTGAAATCATCGTCGGCCTGATGCTCGGACCGTCGCTGTTCGGCGCGCTCGCACCTGAGACCTTCGGGTATGTGTTCCGCACCGCGCCGCCAGGGCCGATGCAGATGCTCTCGCAGATCGGGCTGCTCCTGCTGATGTTCCAGATCGGGCTCGAATTCGATTTCATGCACCTGCGCGCATCGCGCAACCGGACCACGACCCTCGCCGTCGCGATGGCCTGCATCGCGCTGCCCTTCGCCCTCGGCCTCGTGCTCGGCTATTACAGCGCACCGATCCTGTCGCCGGCCGCCCCGCCGCTCGCCGCAGCGCTGTTCGTCGCGGTCGCGCTGTCGATCACCGCGCTGCCGATATTGGGCCGAATATTGATGGAACTCGATATGACGCGCGCGCCGCTTGGCGTGATCGCGATCAGCGCGGCGGCGATCAACGACGTAATCGGCTGGCTGCTGCTCGCGCTGATCACCGCGCTCGTATCGACCGGGCTCGAGTGGAAAAGCTTCGCACTGCGCGTGGCCCTGGTCATCGCATTCGCCACTGTGAGCCTGGTGGTCGTGCGGCCGCTGATGAAACGCTTCGTACGGCAATTCCACGCATCGCTCGAGCGCACCGGACAGCTCGACCCCACGCTGATGGGCGGCGTACTCGCAGCAATCTTCCTGTCGGGCATGGCGACCTATCGGCTCGGCATCTTTGCAATCTTCGGCGGCTTTCTGATGGGTGTGCTGCTCCATGACGAGCAGGCCTTTGTCGACGCGTGGCGCGAGACGGTCGGCCGCTTCGTGCTGGTGTTCTTCCTGCCGATCTTCTTTACCTACACGGGGTTGCGGACCAATATCGGCGGACTCGACTCGCTGGCGCTCTGGGGCTGGTGCGCGCTGACGGTCCTGCTGGCCACGGTGGGAAAATACGGCGGCGCCTGGCTTGCGGCGCGCGCCTGCGGGCATGATGCCCGCGAGTCCCATATTCTCGGCGTGCTGATGAACACCCGCGCGCTCATGGAACTCATCGTCATCAATGTCGGCTACGACCTCGGGGTGATCTCGCAGAACGTCTTCACGATGCTCGTGATCATGGCGCTCTTCAGCACGGTAATCCCGATGCCCTTGATCCGCCGTGCCCTCGCACGAGGCGTGCGCGATGCGAAGCAGGCATTGCACACGCGATGAGCCCGTGGACTACGTTTGTCCGTTCGCGTGTGTGCCGCGGCTCCGGTTGCGTCTATTCAGCAACTGCGGCAGGCGCACGATAAAACCCGCGAACAAGCGCAAGTGCATGCGCATCAGTAACAGATTGTCGCGTATGTAGTTGAAATGCGAGACGCCACCCTCGTCTGCCCGGAAGTAGCGCACCGGCGCGCTGAGGCTGATCGGCCGCACGCCACTCCAGCAGAGCCGCACGGCGGCCTCGGGATCGAAGTCGAAGCGCCGCATGCCGCGCTGGCCCTGCATCACGCGACGCAAAGGCTCGACGGGATAGACGCGAAAGCCGTAAAGCGAGTCGCCGATACCGGCCCAGAGTGTTTCGAGATCGGTCAGACCGTTCGAAATCTTGCGGCACAACACGCGTTCGAACGGCGCGCTCGAATCGAAGACCGGCCGGCCCAGCACCATGGCATCGGGTGCCTTGGCCGAAGCCTGCATGAACTGGGGAATCAGATCGGCCGGGTGCTGACCATCGGAGTCCATCGTGAGCGCATGCGTATAGCCTGCGTGGGCGGCACGCTCGAGCCCGTGCAGCACGGCTGCGCCCTTGCCCGAATTCTCGGCCAGCACCACGATCTCGAGCCCGTCGTCGACTTCGGCAAGCGCGGCCAGTTGTTCGGCGGTGCCGTCCGTGCTGCCGTCCACGATGACCCAGACCGGGTTCCACTGCCGGCGCGCCGCCCGCACGGTGTCGAACACCTTGCGGCCCGGGTTGTAGCTGGGGATCAACACCAGATGTGTGCTCGAGCGGATCGTGCTCGCCATGGCTGCGAACGGTTCGGTCATGTCATTCATGATGAATCGCCGGGCGCGGCGCGCCCTGCTCCACTTGCCTCGATTTCGACCAGCAGATCGGGCCGGCAAATATCCCCCCGCACCTCGTGATGCTGGATGGCGCCAAGCTGCGTCTCGACGACCGCGCGCACCGCCGCGAAATCGGATGCCCGGCGAATGTAGATCCGGTAGGCGAGACGATCGAGCGAGAACGACGCCTTGCCGACGCGCTCGTTCGCTGCGGCCACGAGCGCCGACAGGTTGGCGATGGTCTCGCGGGTCTGGGCGGCGACATCGCCGGGATGCACGGTCTGGTGACCGACGATGCTCGCGGTGCCCGAGATCAGCAGCAAGGGCGCCGGCTCGATCGGCAGCACGACCGCTCGTGCAAAAGTCGGGCTTTTCGGCCCGTACTGCGGCGGGTAGTGAAATGCGCTGACCTGACGTGGGTTCTCGATCGGCAGGGCTCGGATGCGCGATGCGATGAAGTAGATCTGGAGCCGATGCGGGACAAAACCGGCGACGGGTTCGGCGTCGGAGTCCACGCCGGGGTTCACGCAGGAACCCTCGTCGGAATCCGCATGAGCCTCCGCCCTTCCGCTCCCGCCGCGATCCGCGTCCAGACCGATCCCCGTCGCGGCCGGCACATCCCCCGTCACCGTGCGGCCCGCGGCGGCGAAGGCCGCCTGCCGCGCGACATTGAACAGGCGATAGCGCTCCTGGCCGCCCTGCTCGCCGATGATGTCGGGAATGAAGTTCCAGATGCGCGCGAGATAGGGAAAGCCTTCCGCCGCCACGCAGGCGAACAGTGCATCGTAAGCCTGCCGGGTGACCGCCTCAACCGGCAGCACGCGAGCAGGCGCTCCCGGTTCGGCGGCCGCGCGGACGAACCCCGCGGTCAGTGGCGCCTCATCGAGTTCGATCACGCCGAACAGCACAGTGTCATTGCGCACAAAACGCACGCAGCCCCGGCGGCCTTCGACAGTCGCATCGAGCCGCTCGGGCAAGCCCGTCGCGAATCGGTCCAGCACGCCATGTGCGACCCAGCGCGGGTCCCGCAAAACCTCCATCACACACTCCTGCCCAGCGGCTCCGCGACCTCGCGGATATTGTTGCGGCGCCGCCGGTACGCGGTCCAGGTGCGCTTCGGATGAAACGCCGACGCCAGGTAGTACACAGTCTTGAACGCGAAGATCGAAGGCCAGATCGGCGTCTTGCCAAAAATATCGCCGGCCAGCACGGACAGCAGCGCCTCTTTCATGCGCAGACTGTTCCTCGGGTCCATGAACAGCTCGCGCATGGTCGGATTCGTGACCCGATAGATAAACCACGAGAACGCTTTCGGACCGTGCTCGAGCATACGGTCGAAACGTCGGAACGCTGCCGGCGCGGACGCGGGTGAGGTAAGCCATGCATCGACCGCATCGGCGGCCGCGAACGCACCGTTCATCGCCAGCATCACGCCCGACGAGAACACCGGGTCGATAAAGGTGAACGCGTCGCCGACGAGCAGGTAGTTCGGGCCGCGCAGGCGATCGCATTTGTAGGCGAAATTGCCGGTCGCCTCGGGACCGCTGACGAGCGTCGCCTCGGACAGGCGCGCGGCGAGCGGCGGACACATCGCGATCGTCGCGCGGAAGAATGTCTCGAGCGAGGTTTTCCGCGATTGAAGATAGTACGGCCAGACCACCGCGCCAACGCTCGTGGTGCCGTCCGAGAGCGGAATGAACCAGAACCAGCCGTGTTCGAACCAGAAGACGGTAATGTTGCCGGCGTCGCTGCCCGCGTTCAGCTCGGCATTCACGAAATGGCCGTAGAGCGCGGAACTGTTGTGGCGCGGATTACGGACCTTCGCCTTGAAACGGCTGCCGAGGAAGGTATCGCGACCCGAGGCGTCGATGACATAACGGGTGTGGAATTCGAGCAATTCGCCATCTTCGCGGCAGGCCTTCACCACCGCGCCGCTCTCGTCCTCGAGAAAGCGTACATCGGTCACGCGGCAGCCGTCGAGCGCGGTCGCACCGACCGTGCGTGCGCGCCGGAACAGGATCTCGTCGAAGTCCGCGCGGCGAACCTGATAGGCCGCCGGCATCGATTTGTCCCAGGCCTCGGCGAAATAGAACGTCTGTTTGTGTTCATGCCATGGCGAGACAAATTCGGCACCCCGCTTGTCCATGCCGATCGCCCGGATCTCGTCGCCCACGCCGAGCTGGTCGAACAGCGGCAGGTTCGCGGGCAGCAGCGACTCGCCAATATGAAAACGCGGATGGCGCGCCTTGTCGAGCACCACGACCCGATGGCCGCGCTGCGCGAGTCGGATCGCGGAGGTCGCACCTGCGGGGCCACCGCCGATCACGAGCACGTCGCAGGGCGGCTGCAAGGAGGGTGTCCCCTGCGTTTCGGTCCGCGCCCCCCCCTGCGCCCCTGTGGGGAGCCGTTCGCCCGGCGAAGCTGGCTGCGCGCCCGATGCGCGCTCGACGTCGTCCATGCCTGTCCTATGTGGCCCGGTGCGCGGCAACATGCGCCGCAAGTCGGCCGAGGGAGCTGAAGATCACCTTGTTGTCCGGGTTGTCGGAACGCAGTTCGAATCCGTACTTCTTCGAAATCAGCAATGCGATTTCAAGAATATCGATTGAATCGAGGCCGAAGCCTTCTCCATATAAGGGTGTCCGTGAATTGACGTCGGCAAGCGTCACGTCCTGCAAGTTCAGTTCGCCGATGATCAGCGCGGCCAGTTCGGTTTCAAGTTCGTTCATATCGTCTTGGGGATCGTTGCGTGCCGGGGACAGCATGGATTCGATTATACGGACGCCCCTTTGCCGAGCAATCACCGAAGCATTTGGATACGTCCGGTAAAACTGGCTACAGTATGCGCAAGGTATGTGCCTGATGCGTCTTGCCGAAGATCCTTAAGGGATCGTCCCGCAAATCCCATGGCTTCCCGGGCCGATCCGGTGCCTGAACGTGCGCAGGGCGACCGAATCGGACACAATGGTACGACGCATCTTTCATCCGGCTTCCAGTTCGAGCTACCACCTTGGCGAATAACGGCGCACCCCCGGGGCTTCGGCACGATGGCAATGTGAGCTGGCTGCCGGTTACCCCCGTAGGACAAACAAGGAGACACGATGGCAATCCAACGCATCGGCGCGGTGATCGGCATCGATCCGCACCAGATCGAAGAATACAAACGCCTGCATGCGACTGTCTGGCCCGATGTGCTCGCGGCCAACGAACGCGCCAATATCCGCAACTATTCGATCTTCCTTCGCCAGATGCCGGACGGTAGGCCCTACCTGTTCAGCTATTTTGAGTATGTCGGGAAAGATCTCGATGCGGATATGGAGATGCTTGCGCAAGACCAACGGGTCCAGCAGTGGTGGAGCATTTGCAAGCCGATCCAGCGCCCGCTTGCCGATCGCAACGAAGGCGAATGGTGGGCATCGATGGAAAGCGTGTTTTACGCGCCCTGAGGGGCATCCTGAAATACCCCCGACACGCCCCACAACCGGCCGCGCGTCCTGATGCCAGTGTGCGGGCGCCGCCCCCCGGCCCGCCTCGAATGTCCGGGCGTGCCGGGCGCTCTCAATTGAGACTGAAGTCGACCCGTGTCGTCGGGCCCTGGTCCGTGATGCCGTCCGCATCGAGCTTCGGCGAGACGATGTAGACGCGCCCAAGGTCAGTCTTGCCCTGGAAGTATTGAAGCACCACCGATGCCCGGCGCTGGGCAAGCTGGCGCAGTTGCTCGGCGTCGACCGTCGTATGGTCGAGCAGCATCTGCTTCATAGTGTCAGCGGGTTGGGATTTCGTCAGTCCGACGAGGTTGGTTTCTTTCTTGAAATCCGCCTCCTTCCAGGCGCGCGTCAGGTACTTGTCGTATTCGTCGGGGGCGATCGTGATTTCGTCGGTATCGATGCTCTCGCCCTTGCCGACGACATCCTTGATCTTCTGCGCCTTGATCTGCCGATCGACCGACACCTGCCGCAACGCCGGCTCGTCGACCTTCGGATCGACCCGGCCGATCAGGTCGAGCTTGATGCTGGTCTTGTCGTTGAGCACCTTCGCGACGGTGTCGAGTTTCGTCTTCTGCTCATCGGACAGTTTCGCGCGACCAGGCGGGAATTCGACGTAGCCGAGGTCCTCGCCGTGGCCGCCGCCGCCGCTGCCGCCGAATGCGTTCGCGATCAATGAGAACGGCGCCGTGATCGCCTTCTGGAGCAGGTTCAGCACGGCCTGCCAGATCAGCGCACCGACGCTGAACTCCGGGTTCGACAAGGAGCCCGACACCGGAATATTGACGTCGATCTCGCCACGCGAATTCGACAGCAGCGCGACCGCGAGCTTGACCGGCAGCTTGGTCGCCGTGTCGTTGTCGACGTGGTCGCCGAAGGTCAGCTGATCGATGAACAGATGGTTGTCGGCTGACAGGTGATCGTTGTCGAGCACGTAGTGGAGATCGACATTGAGCTTGCCCTTGGTGATCGGGTAGCCCGCATATTTCGTCGAGTATGGCGTGAGATGGGTCAGCTCGACGTCGTGGGCCGCCGCGGTCACGTCGAGTGCGGGAATCCGCGTGAGCGGATTGATCGAGCCTTTGATCGTCACCGGTCCGTTGGCGGCGAGCTTGGCCTCGATGTCGACCGGCGCGGGCGTGGTCGAGCGCGTGCCGAATGCACCGATGGTGCCGTTGATATCGACCAAGCGCGCGGTGAAGTTGGGCTGGATGAAATTGTCCGCGTAGACGGCCCGGCCCTTCTGCAGCACGAGCTGGTTGAAGCGGAGGTCGAGGTCGGGTTTGGCGACATTCGCTACCTGCACCGGCGTGCCGGGGGTAGCCGCCGCGGTACCAGTTGCAGTACCCGTTGCAGTAGCGCTCGAGGCAAGGGGCGCGGCGGCCACCGGGGCCTCCACTGAGCTTGTCGCCGGACTTGCCTCGACGCGCGACGCAGCCCCCGCGGAGGACACCACCTTCGATTCCGTCTCGCGCGAAGGCTTCGAGTCGGCCCGGGTCGACGAAGCCGAAGCGGCCACGTCGGTCGCCATCGACTTCTTCGGCGCACCCGGTTCGGCAAGCACGTCCTTCAGATTCAAACGCCCTTGTTTGTCGAGCACTACGCTTCCGTAGAAGCTCGCAAAGGTCACGAGCCCCGCCGACACGCTGGTGTGCTTTTCGTCATGGCTCACCGCGAGTTTCGAAAACGACAGCGTGCCCCAGCCGCCGAACGGCTGCGAGGTGAGCTTGTCGAGCATGCGCACATCGATCATCGCGGCATCGCCCTTGTAGCCCGTCTTCATGGTCGGACCGCTGCCCGACAGCGTGAGCTCGCCGCTCGCGTTGACACGCGCGCTCGCGACGGTCACGTTGAGGTACCGCCCAAAATAGGGCTCGACGGCCGCCACATCGAGCCGCTTGCCGTTCAGACGGAGGGCGACATCGAGCGGCTCGAGCGAGACGCGGCCGTCTGCATCGAAGGTTCCACTGCGATTCAGCGTGCCCGCCGTCGAGATCTGCCACGGCTTGCTGAAGTCATCGCTGAGTCCCTTGAGCGTGAAATCGAGCGGCTCGATCATGACAACCACGGGCTTCGCCGTGGTCCGGTCGGTGAATTCGACACTGGATTTCCGCAGCGCCAGCGAGTCGATCCGGTAGTGCCAGGGCTGTTGCTCGGGTGCGCCCTTGACCGCCTTCGCTGCCGCTTGCAGGGCCGGCGCCTGTGCGGGTCCGGGCGCCGAAGCGCCGGAGCGCTGGAGCTTCATCAGGTCGATCGTTCCATCGCTCAGGCGCTGGCCCTTCACTGCGAGACCATCGAGCTCGACGGAGGTCACGACAGCCTCCCGCGCGCCGAGATCGACATGATCGATGTGCGCGAGCGCATGGCCGATTCCGAGCACGGGCTGCCTGCTCTCTTCCGCGACGAGCTGCAGATCGTCGAGACCGACCGAGGCGTTGCCGACATGCAGCGCGAGCGGCGCCTTCGACCAGTCGACATCGAGCGGTGCGCTGAGATCGAGCGTGCCTTTGGTAACCGTGCCCGCGAGAAAGGGGCTCAGATACGGCTGCTGGGGAGCGAGCGCGATTCGCTTCGCATCGAACTGGAGGCGCGTGCGGCCGGCGCCGAGCCAGAGATCGCCCGCCGCCTTGATCGAGGCACCATCGTTGAAGCCGCTCGTGAGCGTGTAGTGGGCGGGGTCCTTCGACAGCGTGGCGAAGCGGGTGACGCCGACATCGAGGTTCGTCACCTCGAAGCGCATCGGGCCGTTCGTGGGCAGCTTGTCGACGACGTGAATCACGGCATCGTTGATCGACAGCTTCGCGACAGCAAAATCGACCGGTGGTGGTGTGGCGGCGTCCTTGCTCGCGGAAGCGGAGGATGCCGAAGCGGAAGCGGAAGCAGAAGCCGACGCCGCAGCAACGACCGAGGCGGAGGAAACGGGCGCGGCCGCCTGCGAAGCTGACTGCGCCGGTGACTGTGACGGTGACTGTGAAGCAGGAGCCGGGACCGGCGCCGCAGCCGCAGTGGAGTCCGATGCGGGCGCGGCCGCTCTCGCGGCCACGGGCGGCGGCGCAGGCAGGGACAACACGTTGAGCTTGCCTTGCGCGTCGCGTGACAGATTGACGACTGCCTTGTCGAGCCGGACCTCGTCGAAATGAAACACCCGCCGCAACGGTTCGACCGATGCGGCGGCCACGTGGATTGCCTCCGCGTTCGCAAGCGCGGTGCCGGCATGGTCCGTCACCGCGAGACCTGTGAGATCGACGGTGCCCGTCACGGTCAGGATCGGCCCGTTTTTGTCGATGAGGAAACGGATGTCCAGATCCGACGACAGCGCCCCCTTCGTGACCGCCACGGGCAGCGGCGCCGGCGAATAGGAGAGCAGCTTCGGCACATCGAGCCCCTGGAACTGCAAGGCGATATCCGATTCGCGCGAGCTCGCGAAAGGCTTGGTCTTGCCGGTGATCGATAGAGGACTGCCGTCGATGCGCATCTTCAGCAGCGGCTGGACGTAGATATCGGTCTTCGACTGCAACGTCGCGATAAACGGCACGCCGAGCTGCCAGTCATCGATCACATGCTGTGCATCGAGCACGCGGTCGTCGAAATCGATCCGGCCGTCGACCAGCTTGATGTTCGAGACGGAGAATCCAAGCGGCTTGACGGCGGGCTGCGGCGATGGCTTCGAGAACTTGTCGACGAGATCGGAAAAGTTGAAGCGTTGCGGCGCGGTCCGCACGATATGGAAGTGCGGTGCCTGGATCGTCAATTCGTTGACGACCGGCGCAAGCCTGAACAGCGAGCCCCATGAAGGCCGCATGATCAGCTTGTCGAGCGAGATGAACGGTCCTGTGTTGCCGCGCTCCGCGATCGCGACCCGGTCGGCCTCGAAATTCAGCGTATAGGGGTTCAGTGCGATGCGCCCGATCGATACGGGACGCTCGAGCATCTTGCCGAGCTGCTGTTCCGCGACATGCCGAATCAGCGGCGGTGCGGCGAAGAAGCCGAGCAGTCCGAAGACCGCGATCGCGATGAGAACTCCGAGCAACCAGCGATGCGTACGGCGAGACTTACCGATCCGGACCAGATGCTGTTTGACTTCGGCAGGCGATAGCTTGTGCGTCGTCGACATGAAATGGCTCGCGGACAGATCGGGGAGTCGTCTCCTCTCGCGAGTATAACAACCACCCGTATCCGTGCGTGCCTAGAATGTAACGCCCGCGATCAGCACCAGGTTCGCATAGGGAGTGCACTCGCCCGTGCGGATCACGGCGCGCGCATGGTAGGCAAGCTTCTTGATCTCCTCATGTGAAACGATCTGCCGCGTGCCGAGTTGAGCAGCCGGCAGCCGTTCGAGCCAGCCGTCGTTGCGTGCGAATGTTTCGTGCGCAACGATATGCGACTCGACCTGCATCTCCGTCAACAGCACCTCGGTCGTCACGACGAGACCCGGCATGCCGGGCGCCAGCGCGAGATCGATGATCTCGACCGGGGTGCCATGTGGCGTGGGCATGCCCGCATCGCTCACGAGCACCATGTCGCCATGACCCAGGCTCGCGATCAGGCGCGAGAGCGCGGCATTCAACAATTGGGTTTTCTTCATGGCACGGGCACGCCCGGGGAGCTCTCGATTTCATGCAGATAAGGAATCGAGGGCTGCGCACCCGCACGCGTGACCGACAGGGCCGCCGCGGCAAGACCGAAACGCACCGCATCGTCACTCGCGCGTCCGGCTGCGAGCGCGGCGCAGAAGCCACCCACGAAGGTATCGCCGGCCGCGGTCGTATCGATCGCCTCGACGCGGCGCGCGGGATAGTGTCGCCCGCCCTCCCGGCCCTCGTCGGCGCCGAGCACGAATACGCCCTGCGCGCCAAGCGTGACGATCACATGACGAGCACCCTGTTCGCGCAAGGCCCAGGCAGCGGCGCGCGCGGTCTCCGGGGAGACGACCTTGACGCCCGAGAGTTCAGCCGCTTCGATCTCGTTCGGAATCAGGAAGTCCACCGTCTCGAGCCAGGCTCGCGTGAGCGGGCCGGTCACCGGGGCGGGATTGAGCACGACGACACAGCCGTTGCGGCGCGCGATCTGCATCGCCTCGAACACGGTCTCACCCGGCGATTCGAGCTGACAGACCACCACGGCAGCCTGTGCAATGGTCTGCTCATGTTCCGCGACCGCCTCCGATGTCAGCGCGCCATTGCTGCCCGCGACGATCACAATTGCGTTCTGGCTTGCATCATCGACGGTGATCACCGCCACGCCGGTGGGCAGATGCGGATCGCCCGACACACCGGTACAGTCGATCCCTTCTTTCTCGAGCCCCTGCTTGAGTTGATTGCCATTCGCGTCGTTACCGACGCGTCCGATCATCGATACCTGCGCGCCGAGCCGCGCGGCGGCGACGGCCTGATTGCCGCCCTTGCCGCCAGGCACTTGCGCAAACGATTCACCGACCAGGGTTTCACCCGGATGGGGCATGCGTGCAGCGCGCACGACGAGGTCCATATTGAGGCTGCCGATCACGACGACCCGGCCGTGGCCGCTATGGGTTGATGTGTTGTTGTTCTTGTTCATTGCTTCGAATCATGCGTTGTGAAAAAAGGAATGCCCGGCGGGGCGCTCGACTCGCGCACCACCAGGCGCGGCTCGATCATATGCTTGCGCACGGGTCCCGTGACGGTACCATCGATGCGGTCGAGCAGCGTCCTTGCGGCCATCTCGCCAAGCCGCAGGATCGCCTGCCCGACAGTCGACAGTGAAGGGTAGACATAACGGCTCAGCTCGACGTCGTCGAATCCGACGATCGAGCAATCGGCCGGCACGCGTATGCCGCGCTCGGCCGCGGCGCGCAGCGCACCAATGCCCATCAGGTCGTTGCCCGCGAAAATCGCACTCGGCGCGATCCCGTCGAACAGGATCGACGCGGCCGCATAGCCGCCCGGGCTCGAGAAGTCGCCTTCGACGACCGCGCCGGGGGGCACCTCGAGACCGCGCTCGGCCATCGCGAGCCGGAAGCCCGCGACACGCATCGCGCTGACTGCCGTCGTCGCGGGCCCCGCGATACAGCCGATCCGCGTATGGCCCAGATCAACGAGATAACGCGTGGCCAGCGCGGCCCCCGCCTCGTGGTCGATCTGCACTAGATCCGCCGGCAAGCCCGCGATGGGACGGTCGACGATCACGACGGGCACGCCCGCATGGCTCAACGCATACGAGGCGTGTTCATCGTCGCCCGCCGATGCGACGATCAGGCCGTCGATGCGCTTCTCGTGGAGCACGCGCAAGTATTCGCGCTGGGTGGCGACGTCGTTGTCCGAGTTGCAGAGAAACACGCAATAGCCATGGCGCCGGAAATACCCCTCGATGCCCCGTGCGATTTCGGCAAAGTAGGGATTCGTGTTGTTCGGCACGAGCAGGCCGATCGTCGCGGTCGCCTGGGCCTTGAGCGATCGCGCGACCGCCGAGGGCACGTAGTTGAGCTCGGCGATCGCCGCCAGGACGCGCACGCGCTTGTCGTCGCTGACAGGCCGCGAGTTGTTCACGACGTGCGACACGGTCGTATACGACACGCCCGCACGCACCGCAACGTCCTTGATGGTCGACATAAATCCCCTGCTCCGCCGCGCCGTTCAGGCGCTGCGTTTGGCGCGATGGCTGCGGTAGGTGTCGAGCACCACCGCGACCACGATCACCGCGCCCGTAATGATCCGCTTGGTCGGTTCGTTCGCGCCGATCTGCGCAAGTCCTGCCGCCAGCACCGAGATGATCAACACGCCGAAGAAGGTGCTGATCACCGAACCGCGGCCGCCCATCAGGCTCGTGCCGCCGATCACGACCGCCGCGATGACCTGCAGTTCGACGCCCGAGCCCGCATTCGGGTCGGCGGCCTCGAGCCGCGAGATCTGAAACAGCGCCGCCAGTCCCGCGAGTGCACCCATCAGTGCGAACACGATGATCTTGTACGGCCGCGGGTCGATGCCCGCGAGACGCACCGCTTCCTCGTTCGTGCCGATGCCGATCAGGTAGCGGCCGAATACGGTGCGCGTCAGCACGAGCTGGGCGACGATCATGACGAGCACGGCGATGATGAAGGCGGGCGAGATCCCCACTGCGATCGGATTCGCGAGCCAGTCGAAGGCATCGCCGATATACGAGGTCCGCGAGTTCGTCAGCTGATAGGCCAGGCCGCGGGCCATCTCGAGCACCCCGAGCGACACGATGAACGAGGGGATCCTCCAGGCGACCGTCACGGCGCCCGTCAGGCTGCCCGCGAGCGCGGCGATCAGCAGGCCCGCGAGGGCGGCCGGGATCGGACTCCAGTGCCATTGCAGCGACGCGACGCTGACCGCCGACGCGGCGAGCGCGAGCACCGAGCCGACCGACAAGTCGATGCCCGCGATGATCAGCACGAAGGTCATGCCGACAGACATCACGACGAGATCGGGAATCTGATTCGCGATCGTGATGAAGGTGTCGTAGGTCAGGAAGTGCGAGCTCAGCGTCGAGAACAGCGCGATCATCGCGAGCAGCGCGCCCGCGAGGCCGAGATAGCTCGTGAGCCCCATGCGGGTACCGGCGTTGACAGTACGCGCCGGCGGAGGAACCACCGCTTCGGCCGGCTTGTTGGAGGAGGTCGTCATGATGTTTCTCTTGTCAGTAGTTCTTCACGCTTCGCGTAGCCGGAAAAGGCCGCGGCCAGCAGACTGTCCTGCGTCCATTCGTCGCGGCCGAAGGTCTCGACCATCCGGCCGGCCGACATCACGCCGATCCGGTCGCAGATCAGCATGAGCTCGCGCAGATCGCTCGACACGACGACCAGGGCCTTGCCGCTGCGGGCCTGGGCACCGAGCAGGCCATAGATGTCGAACTTCGCGCCGACATCGATGCCGCGCGTCGGCTCGTCGAACAGCAGCACCTCGCAGTCGCGTTCGAGCCAGCGGCCAATCACGACTTTCTGCTGGTTGCCGCCCGAGAGCTCGCCCACCGGCTGCTGCCAGCTCGAGGAGCGGATATGCATCGCATCGATCTGGCGATGCGAGAGCGCGGCCTCGCGCTCGCCGTCGACGACGCCGTATCGCGACACGGCGTCGAAATTGCCGAGCGCAAGGTTGGCACCGATCGACTGCGTGAGCAGGAGGCCTTCACCTTTGCGGTCTTCGGTGATCATCGCGATGCCGTGCCGGACCGCATCGGACGGCGACTTGATCTTCGCGGGTACGGGCGGCTCGCCGAGCGAGACCGTGCCGCTGTCGGTCGGGTCCGCGCCGAAGATCATCCGCAGCAGCTCGGTGCGGCCCGCGCCGATCAGACCGCTGATCCCGAAGATCTCGCCGCGCCGGACTTCGAACGACACGTCGCGCACGACCGTGCCGCGCGTGAGCCCGTCGACGCGCAATACCGGCGCGCCGATGCGACGCTCGCCGAGATCGATCTTCTCGCCGATTTCGCGCCCGACCATCAGCGTCACGAGGCGGTCGGTCGCGTAGTCGGCAATCGCGCCCACGCTCACGAGCTTGCCGTCGCGCAACACGGCAATGCGATTCGCGATCCGCGCGAGCTCTTCGAGCCGGTGCGAAATATAGATGATCGCGACGCCCTCGCGCTTGAGCCGTTCGACCTGTTCGAACAGCAGGTCGACCTCACGACCCGTCAGCATCGCGGTCGGCTCATCGAGAATCAGCACGCGGCAGTCGCCGATCAGGTTGCGGGCGATCTCCACCATCTGCTGGTGGCCGATGCCCAATGCGCTCACCGGCGTATCGGGATCGAGCGAATCAAGACCCACACGCGCCATCGCGGCTCGCGCGTCTTCACGCAGCTTGCCGCGCGAGATCCAGCCGAGACCTTTGATCCTCGGCAACTGATTGAGGAACAGGTTCTCGGCGATCGTCAGCGTAGGCAGCAGGTTGAGTTCCTGCATCACCATGCGCACACCTTGTGCCTCGGCGTCGCTGCGGCTCACCGGCGCGAACGGCGCGCCCTGATAGTTCATCGAGCCGTGCGTCGGCGAAACAAGGCCGCCGATGATCTTCGACAAGGTGCTCTTGCCCGCGCCATTCTCGCCGGTCAGTGCGAGCACTTCGCCGGAAATCAGTGTCAGGTCGATGTCCGACAGGACCGGTTCGACATAGGTCTTGCCGACTCCGGCAACCGTGAGCACCGGCTCGCCGGGCTGCGGTTCGCGTGGTCCGGTATCGCGCGCTTGCGTACCGGCCAGGCGGGAAGATGCCACTGCACTCATGCCGTCTCCTTCAGCCCGGAGCAGCGCCGACTTCGGCATGCCGCCCCGGTTTCACGTCAGATCAAACGCATTTGCTTGCTAGATACAGCTTACTTCTTGGTAACGAGTTCGACCGGCGTCTCGACGATGTCCGAGAGATCGTTCTGCTTCTTGTGATCGTGAATCGCCTTGAGCGCCGTGTCGATACCAAAAACGGCCTGCTTCGCGGCGAACTGGTCGGCGGTCGCGAGCACGCGGCCGTCGGCGAGCATCGGCTTGATCGCCGCGATGTTGTCGTAGCCGACGACGGCGACCTTGCCCGCACGCCCCGCCGCGCGCACGGCGGAGACCGCGCCGATCGCCATATTGTCGTTGCCGCAGAGAAGCGCCTTCATGTTCGGATATTCGTTGAGCATCGCCGACGCGACGGCATTGCCCTTGTCGATTTCCCAGTCGCCCGATTGCAGTGAGACGACCTTCGCGTTGACCGTGGCCATCGCATCCTTGAAGCCGGCCGAACGCTGCTGCGCATTGGTCGTGGTCGAGACGCCCTCGACGATGCCGACTTCATCGCCCGCCTTCAGCGTCTTGGCCAGATAGTCGCCGACCAGGCGCGCGCCCTTGCGGTTGTCCGGGCCGACGAACGGCACCTTGATGCCCTTCGACTGGACGACCTCGGGGTCGAGCCGGTTGTCGATGTTCACGACGATGATGCCCGCGTCGACCGCCTTCTTGATGACGGGCACCATTGCCTTCGAGTCCGCGGGAGCGATCACGATGGCATCGACTTTGGAGACGATCATCTGTTCGACGATGCGGATTTGCGCACTCGTGTCGGTCTCGTTCTTGATCCCGTTGGTGATCAGGTCGAAATCGGCGGTGTGCTGTTTCTGATAGTCCTTCGCGCCGTCTTCCATGGTGAGGAAGAACTCGTTGGCCAGCGACTTCATGACCAGGGCGACCTTGGGCTTATGGTCCTGCGCCTGCGCGCCGAGCGGCAGCATCGAGGCGGCGGCCAGCGCGACGCCGGCGGCCAGAATACGACGGCGGATGAGGTGGTTCATGAAGCGTCTCCTGTTTGAGTGAGTGCGGTCCGGCTTTGCCGTTGGCCGCAGTCACATATTGTGGCGTCCGCGCGCGGAATACGCGACGTACGCAATGACAAAATTTCCGCAAACGTTTGCGAATGGGATGATCGTGCGGAATATGGAGAAAGTCAATCGGGGGATGTTTTGCGGCGCATCAGATTCGAGGCTGCTCGTTGACGACATTCTGGACACGAATTTCAGAGAGTGCTCCGCCCGACGGGCGTCGGCGGAAATCGTGCCGCGTTTCGGGGTGCGATCGACCGGACACGCCCCGCCGTTTCCTCGGTATTTCCCCTAGGGAAGTCGTGGCGCGGACATGCGACACGTGAACACGGTCGGCCCTCATGTTCGCACTACTGATACGTGACGGTCAGTGAGGTCACGGCGGTCAGGGCACCGGGCTTGACGGTGGTCAGGGTCTGGTAGTAGCGCGCACTGAACGTGAGGGTCGCTGTCGCGTTGACGTCGCCGCCCACGTCATAGCTGGCACCGATCTGGACCATAACGGGCCAATTCATCGATCCATTCGATCGATATGTATTTAACAATCGTACAAATAAGGATCACGAAGAATACTCAGCATGGAGTTCGGTGGCTTGCCATCCGCGAACGGCCTTCTCTACGCAAAAAGACGCCTGAAACCAGCGATCACTTGCACGAATCCCATCAGCCCGACTCCAAACGCGGAAAGCACCGCGATTGCCGCGATCCAGTGCGCGGGAATGCGCGTGCGCAGCAAGGCGCTCGCCCCGCTCAGGCAGAGCCACCATGCGGCGGACCCGGCAAAAACCCCGGTCACCATGATCGCGGGTGCGAGCCACGCCCCCGCCGAGCTGGACGACACACTCGCCCCGAGCGCGGCGAACATCGCGACGAAGGACAGAATCGTCATCGGATTCGACAAGGTCAGCACAAAGGTCGACGCGAAAGCGCGCCGGCCGCTCGCCACAACCGGTACAGGGGCGTCCCGCCGCGCCCGGCTCCGAAAAATCGTCCATCCGAGCCAGACCAGGAACGCGCCGCCGCCGATCTGAAGGAAGTCCGTCAAGACCGGGAACCGCATGACGATACCCGCGACGCCGACCGCGCCCAGCAGGCCATAGACGGCGTCCGCGCAGGCCGCGCCGAGCCCTGTCGCGATGCCCGGCCTGAAGCCGCCGCTGAGGCTGCGCTGGATGCAAAGCATGCCGATCGGCCCCACGGGCGCGGCGATACAGAACCCGATCAGCAACGCGTTCAGAAACAACATGGCCCGCTACCCCGATGGCTGAAAAAGATGGCTGACAAAGCCGGGTCATGAATTGCCCCGACAGCTCCGCCTCGCGACGCGGGCGAGGTCTTGATACGCCCCCATAGGCAAATCCCGCACACTACGCCTATACTCAATTGAGTTCCTACAAGTATGCATTCAGCGAGGCTCGTCACCATGTCTACCATGACCCGACGCCAGTTCCTGAAAGTATCGGCGACCACCTTGGCCGGCTCGAGTCTCGCCCTGATGGGCTTCTCGCCGGAACCTGCGGTCGCGGAGGTCAGGGCCTACAAACTGACGCGCACGACGGAAACGCGCAACACCTGTCCCTACTGTTCGGTCGGCTGCGGCATCCTGATGTACAGCCTCGGCGACAACGCCAAGAACGCCAAGTCGAGCATTATCCATATCGAAGGCGACCCCGACCACCCGGTCAACCGCGGCACCCTGTGCCCGAAGGGCGCGAGCCTGCTCGACTTCATTCACAGCCCGAGCCGGCTCGAATACCCCGAATACCGCGCGCCAGGCTCCGACAAGTGGGAGCCCATCAGCTGGAACGACGCTCTCGGGCGCATCGCGAAGAAGATGAAAGAGGACCGCGATGCGAACTTCATCGAAAAGAACGAAGCGGGTGAGACGGTCAACCGCTGGCTCACGACGGGCATGCTTGCCGCGTCGGCTAGCAGCAATGAAGTGGGTTACCTGACTCACAAGACCGTCCGCAGTCTCGGGATGCTGGCATTCGACAACCAGGCGCGTGTCTGACACGGTCCGACGGTGGCAGGTCTTGCCCCGACGTTTGGCCGTGGTGCGATGACGAATCACTGGGTCGACATCCGCAATGCGGATGTGATCCTCGTGATGGGCGGCAATGCCGCGGAAGCGCACCCGTGCGGGTTCAAGTGGGTCACTGAAGCGAAGGCGCATCGCGGCGCGCGGCTGATCGTGGTCGATCCGCGTTTCACGCGTACCGCGTCGGTCGCCGATTTCTACGCACCGATCCGGACCGGCAGCGACATCGTGTTCCTCGGCGGCGTGATCAACTACCTGCTGACCCAGGACAAGATCCAGCACGAGTATGTCCGCAGCTACACGGACATGAGTTTTATCGTGCGCGAGGACTTCGCGTTCAACGATGGCTTGTACTCCGGGTACGACAAAGACAAGCACATGTACGTGGACAAGTCGTCGTGGGACTACGACATCGGCGAGGATGGCTTCGCCAAAGTCGATCCGACACTTCAGGATCCGCGCTGCGTCTACCAGTTGATGAAGACGCATTACTCGCGCTACACGCCGGAGATGGTCGAGAAAGCCTGCGGCACGCCGAAGGAGAAATTCCTGACCGTCTGCGAGATGCTGGCGAGCTGCTCGGTGCCGAGTCGTGCCGCGACGATCCTCTATGCGCTCGGCTGGACCCAGCATTCGGTCGGCTCGGAGATGCTGCGCACCGGCGCGATGGTCCAGTTGCTGCTCGGCAATATCGGCATCTCGGGCGGCGGCATGAACGCGTTGCGCGGCCATTCGAACATCCAGGGGTTGACCGATCTCGGCCTGCTGTCGAATGCGCTGCCCGGCTATATGACGCTCGGGCTCGACCGGGAACAGAACTTCGACGACTACATCAAGACGCGTGCGCCGCAACCGCTGCGGCCGAACCAGCTCAGCTTCTGGAAGAACTACAAGGCTTTCTTCGTGAGCTTCATGAAGAGCTGGTGGGGCGAGCACGCCAACGCCGACAACAACTGGGCCTACGATTACCTGCCGAAGTACGACCGCCTCTACGACCTGCTCAACACGATGGAGGAGATGCACAAGGGCAAGATCAACGGCTATATCGCGCAGGGCTTCAACCCGCTCGCCGCGGTATCGAACAAGCAGAAGAACATCGAGGCGCTGTCCAAACTCAAATGGCTCGTCATCATGGACCCGCTTGCGACTGAGACCTCTGAGTTCTGGAAGAACTATGGCGAGTTCAACGATGTGAAATCCGCCGATATCCAGACCGAGGTATTCCGCCTGCCGACCACCTGTTTCGCCGAGGAATTCGGTTCGCTCGTCAGTTCGAGCCGGGTCCTTCAGTGGCACTGGCAAGGAGCGGACGGCCCGGGCGAATCGCGCAGCGATCTCGCGATCATGGGTGAGCTGTTCATGCGGATCCGTGCGATGTACCAGAAGGACGGCGGCAAGTTCCCCGACCCGATCGTCAACTTGAGTTGGCCCTACGCCAACCCGAACAGCCCGACGCCTGAAGAGCTCGCGAGAGAGTTCAACGGCAAGGCGCTCACCGAGCTGACCGATCCGAAGGATCCCGCGAAAGTGCTGGTCAAGGCCGGCGAACAGTTATCGGGCTTCGGACAGTTGAAGGACGATGGTTCGACGGCGAGCGGCTGCTGGATCTTCTGCGGCGCCTGGACCCCGGCCGGCAACCAGATGGGCCGCCGCGACAACAATGACCCGACCGGTAACGGCCAGACGCTGAACTGGGCCTGGGCATGGCCCGCGAACCGGCGCATCCTGTACAACCGGGCGTCGTGCGATACGAGCGGCAAGCCCTTCGATCCGACCCGCAAGCTGATCGCCTGGAACGGCAAGGCCTGGACCGGCTCCGACACGCCCGACTACAAGGCCGACGAACCGCCCGAGAATGGCATGGGTCCGTTCATCATGAACGCCGAGGGCGTCGCACGCTTCTTCGCGCGCGACGGCATGGCCGAGGGTCCGTTCCCCGAGCACTATGAGCCGTTCGAGACGCCGCTCGGCTACAACCCGCTGCATCCGGACCATGCCGAAGTCACCAACAATCCGGCCGCGCGGATTTTCCCGGACGACAAGGCGTCGCTGGGCAAGGCCGCGGACTATCCACACACCGCGACGACCTACCGGCTCACCGAGCATTTCCACTACTGGACCAAGCATGCGCGGCTCAATGCGATCATCCAGCCGGAGCAATTCGTGGAGATCGGCGAGGATCTCGCGAAGGAAGTCGGCGTCGTCGCGGGCGATCGCATCAAGGTCTCGTCCAAGCGCGGCCATATCATCGCGGTCGCGGTCGTGACCAAGCGGATCAAGCCGCTCATGATTGACGGCAAGAAGGTGCAGACCGTCGGCATCCCGCTGCATTGGGGATTCAAGGGTTTGACCAAGCCCGGTTACCTGGTCAATACCCTGACGCCCGCAGTCGGCGACGCGAATACCCAGACGCCTGAGTTCAAGTCTTTTCTGGTCAAAGTCGAAAAGGCCTGACACCCAAGGGAGCCCGATATGGCATTGCAATCGCTCGATATCAAACGCATGTCGGCCACGACCGTCCCGGAGACGTCGATCCGCGAGCCGGCCACCGGCGCGGTCGCGAAGCTCATCGACGTGACCAAGTGCATCGGCTGCAAGGCCTGCCAGACCGCGTGCATGGAGTGGAATGACCTGCGCGACGACATCGGCACGACCACCGGCATCTACGACAATCCGCGTGACTTGAGCGAGCACTCGTGGACGGTGATGCGCTTCGCGGAATACGAGAACTCGAATGGCAACCTCGAATGGCTGATCCGCAAGGACGGCTGCATGCACTGCGAGGACCCGGGCTGCCTGAAGGCCTGTCCGTCGCCGGGCGCCATCGTCCAGTACACGAATGGCATCGTCGACTTTCACGAGGAAAACTGCATCGGCTGCGGCTACTGCATCGCGGGCTGCCCGTTCGACGTGCCGCGGCTGTCGAAGAAGGATCACCGTGTCTATAAGTGCACACTGTGTTCGGACCGGGTCGCGGTCGGCCAGGAACCCGCATGCGTCAAAACCTGCCCGACCGGCGCGATCATGTTCGGCACCAAGGTCGACATGAAGGTGCACGCCGAGGAACGCATCGTCGATCTCAAGGACCGCGGCTTCGAGCATGCGGGACTCTACGATCCCGCGGGCGTCGGCGGCACGCACGTGATGTACGTGCTCCATCACGCGGACCAGCCGGGGCTGTATAGCGGCCTGCCGAAAGATCCGCACATCAGCCCGATGGTATGGATCTGGAAAGGTATCGCCAAGCCGCTCGCGCTGGCCGGCATCGCGTTCGCGGCCTTGGCCGGGTTCTTCCACTACACGCGGGTCGGGCCCAACGAAGTGGGAATCAACGACGAGCTCGACGCGCAGGACGACCTGCGCCGTGCCCGCGAAGACGACAATGGCGGTGTGCGCCGCGATGAGGAGCGCTACGATGTCTGACCCCTTGCACGACCCGGAAGCCCCGCCTCGCGCCGGCCACCGCCGCTATCGCGACCGCCCCCGCGTGGTCGAGGATTCGATCGTGCGCGATGCATCGCTCGACGGACGCGATCTCATCGTCCGCTATACGCCGAACGACCGCAGCAACCACTGGATCACCGCGATTTCGTTCATCCTGCTCGCGCTCTCGGGTCTCGCGATGTTTCATCCGGCGATGTTCTGGCTGTCGTCGCTGTTCGGCGGCGGCCAGTGGAACCGGATCCTCCATCCGTTCATCGGCGTCGTCATGTTCGTATCGTTCGCGCTGCTCGCGATGCGCTTCTTTCACCACAACCTGCTCGACCGCGACGACATCCAGTGGCTCAAACGGATGGACGATGTGATCGTGAACCGCGAGGACAGGCTGCCCGAAGTCGGGCGCTACAACGCCGGGCAAAAATTGTTGTTCTTCACGATGATCGTGTGTCTGTTGCTGCTTTTGCTCAGCGGCATCGTGATCTGGCGCCGCTATTTCTCGTTCTATTTCCCGATCGAAGTGATCCGGTTTGCCGCGGTGGTTCATGCGGCGACCGCGTTTGTGCTGATCGTGGGAATCATCATCCATATCTATGCGGCGATCTGGGTCAAGGGCTCCATCGGCGCGATGGTGCGTGGCACCGTCACGCCCGGCTGGGCGCGCAAGCATCATCCGCGCTGGTTCCGCGAGGTGGTCAAGTCGGAACGGCGCTGAATCGAGCGTTGGCCCCCGGGGTGCTTCCGGCATGACTTCGGGGGTGCCTCCGGGTTGACCCCGAGGGTAGACCCAGGGGGGTGGACCCGGCTAGCGGTCCGCGTGCACTTCACGTAGGATTCCATACAGGCCAACGCCTGCTCGCGAGCATGGGTGAGTGAGCTTCCTGGACTCAGGAAGCGGTGCACAGGTGAGCGGGATCCGTGCGGGTTTCGCGCGTACGAACCTGACGTTGTCGTTCCTGAAGGGACCTCATGCAACGTATCCTTGAACCGGGCGAGATCCAATCGCTCGATGCGACCGCCCTGCCACGCGTGCGGCTGCCCCAGCGCGCGGACGTATTCGCCGCGCGTGCGCGGCGTCTGCGAGAGCTGGCCGGCGGCAATGCGATCGGTGGTTATCTGCGCCTCATGGCAATCCTGGTCGACGCGCAGCAGCAGGTCCTCTCCGGACTCGACGAACCCGTGTTCGACGTCGCATCGACCCTGCTCGCGCAGCGGCACGGCATGCCGATCGTACCGGCCGTGGCCCCATCGCTCAGGCCTGAATGGCGCACCGTACTCGGCGAACTCGTCGAACGTGTTGCGACACAAGTCGCGGCGGCGGACAAGCTCGCGGCAAGCGCGGAGATCGCAACGGGGACCCCGGCAGGGACCTCATCGGCCCCGACAAAAACAGCCGCGGCAGCCGCCACACCCCCTTCGTTCATCGCCTTGCTAGCGCGGCTTCGAGACACGTCCACGGCCGAACTCGATGCACAGGCATCGGCCCTGCTGGAACGGCAACTCGATGAAATCGACGCGGGCACCGCCCCGCTCATCTACGCCGCCCTGCAGATCGTCTGGACGCAGCGCGCCTGCGCGCTCGCGAACGAAGACATGCCCTACCTCGATGCGCCGGGCTTGTGCCCAGTCTGCGGATCACCGCCGATTGCGAGCATCGTGCGGGTCGGCGGCGCCTATGACGGCTATCGCTATCTAGAGTGCACGCTCTGCGCGACACAAACCCATTTCGTGCGCGTCAAATGTTCGCATTGCGCGTCGACCAAGGGGATCGCCTACCAGAGTATCGAAGGCAGTTTCGAGGGAACGCGGGCGGAATCGTGCGAAGAATGTCACTGCTATCGGAAGATCTTCGCCCAGAACAAGCTCTTCGACGCAGAGCCGTTTGTTGATGACCTCGCAAGCCTGTCCCTCGACCTCATGATGAACGAGGCCGGTTATCACCGCCCTAACCCTCATCCGTTTCTCTGGCCCGCCCGGGACGAGGGGGAGCACGCGTGAGTGAGGACGGAGGCAAGACCCTGGACGGCCTCGCGCGAATTCCGTCGGTCGAGCGGCTGATGTCTTCTGCGCCGTTCGAGTCCTTGATCGCCGTGCATGGACGAATTCAGACGATCGCCACGCTCAGGCGCGTGCTCGATCAGTGCCGTGAGGCCGCGCAAAGCACGCCCACCTCCCTCGCGCAAACGAGCTACGAATTCTTCGCGGCCCAAACGTCTGCCTTGCTCGACGCCGACGCCCGCTTGCGTCTGCGTCCCGTTTTCAATCTCACGGGCACCGTCCTCCACACGAACCTCGGCCGTGCGTTGCTTCCCGATAGCGCGGTGCAGGCCGTCGTCGACGCACTGTCGCGGCCCGTCAATCTCGAATTCGATCTCGACACGGGGGCACGCGGCGACCGTGACGATCTGGTGGTGCCGGTGCTGCGGGAACTCACGGGCGCGCAGGCGGCCACGGTCGTCAACAACAATGCGGCTGCCGTCCTGCTGATGCTCGCAGCGCTGGCACCGGGAAAGGAAGTCGTCGTCTCGCGCGGCGAACTGGTCGAAATCGGCGGCGCATTCCGCATTCCCGACATCATGTCGCGTGCCGGCGCCAGGCTCCGCGAAGTCGGTACGACCAATCGCACCCATCTGCGTGACTACGCCGAGGCGATCGGTCCACGTACCGCCCTGCTCATGAAAGTCCATGCGAGCAACTACGCGATCGAAGGCTTCACGCATGAAGTCGAACTCGGTGCCCTTGCGAGATTCGGACGCGAACACAGTCTGCCCGTCGCAGTCGATCTTGGCAGTGGCTCCCTCGTGGATCTCGCGCATTACGGCTTGCCGAAGGAGGCCACGGTCCGCCAGACACTCGAGGCCGGCGCCGACCTTGTCGCGTTCAGCGCGGACAAGCTGCTCGGCGGTCCACAGGCCGGCCTCATCGTGGGGCGCAAGGACCTGATCGCAAAGATCAAGAAGCATCCGCTCAAGCGCGCGCTGCGCGTGGGCAAGCTCACGCTTGCCGCTCTCGAACCCGTGCTGCAACTGTACCGAGCGCCCGAATTCCTGCGCGAGCGCCTGACCACACTGCGTCTGTTGACACGTCCCACAACAGAAATGCAGGCCGCGGCCGAGCGTCTGCTGCCGGTGTTCGAGCGGGCGATCGGACCGACCTACACCGTACGGGTCGAACCGATGCTCAGCCAGATAGGCAGTGGCGCGTTGCCGGTCGACCTGCTGCCGAGCGCCGGACTGGTCGCGCGGCGCGCGGACGGCAAAGCGGGAGAACGCGTATTGCTCCGACTCGAGGATGCGCTGCGTGCCCTGCCGCGCCCCGTGATCGGCCGCATCGCGGACCATGCGCTGCGGCTCGATCTGCGTTGTCTCGAAACGGCCGACGAGGCGGTGTTCGCTGCCCAGCTCGCGTCGCTGCGGCTCTAGACAGTCTCGTACGAACGTCCTTCGATGATCATCGGAACCGCGGGCCATATCGATCACGGCAAGACTACGCTGGTGCGCGCGCTGACCGGTGTCGACACCGATCGCCTCAAGGAAGAGAAGGCGCGCGGCATCTCTATCGAACTCGGTTATGCCTACACGCCGCTCGCCAATGGGGAGGTACTCGGCATCATCGACGTACCCGGGCATGAACGCTTTATCCATGCGATGGCGGCCGGCGCCTGCGGAATCGACTTTGCACTGCTCGTCGTCGCGGCCGACGATGGCGTGATGCCGCAGACGCGTGAACACCTGGCGATCCTGCAATTGTTAGGCATCACGTCCGGCGTGGTCGCCATGACGAAGGTCGACCGGGTAGATGAGGCGAGGCGCGCCGAGGTGCGCGCGGAGATCGGGCATCTGCTCGAACCTACGCCGCTAGCCGGCGCTCGCATCTTTGAAACCAACGCGAACATGGCCGGCGACCCCGGTGTCGCCGCGCTCGATGCCGCGCTGCGCGAAGCGGCTGTCCATTGGCAGGCGCGGCGCGACGACGGTCTGTTCCGGCTCTCGGTCGACCGCGTCTTCACGCTCGCGGGTCATGGCACCGTCGTCACCGGCACAGTCTTCGCAGGCCGCGTCGCCAGCGGCGACACGCTGCGGCTCGCCCCTTCGGACGAACCGGTTCGCATCCGCGGTATTCATGCGCAAAACCAGCCGGCCGACAGCGGGCATGCGGGCCAGCGCTGCGCGCTGAACCTCGCGTCGATCGACAAGGACCGGATCCATCGCGGCGACTGGATCGTCGATCCGCGCCTTGCTCAGTCATCCGAACGCCTCGATACCGAACTGACGCTGCTCGCGGATGCGCCCTCGCCGCTTGCGCACTGGGCACCGCTGCACGTGCACATCGGCACCTCGCATCAAGTTGCGCACGCAGCTTTGCTCGAAGGCGAAACACTCGCACCGGGGGCGACCGCGCGCGTGCAGCTCGTCTTCGAACAGCCGGTCTGCGCGGTACCTGGGATGCGCTTTGTCGTTCGCAATGCGCAGGCCACGCGGACCCTCGGCGGTGGCCGCGTGCTCGACCCGTTCGGGCCGGAGCGCAAGCGACGCTCGTCCGAGCGGCATGCCTGGCTCGATGCGATGACGGCCTGGCTCGACGAGGGTCGTTTCGAGGTGTTGCTCGAAGCCGCACCGCTCGGCTTGCCACATGCGCGCGCCGTTCATCTCGCCGGCACGGCGATCGGCGAAATGCCGAACGCACAGATTCTTCCCGGCAGCACCGCTGACGATGCCGTCCTGATCCTCGACGAACATCGGGACCGGCTCGCGCAACGCGTGCTCGCCGCACTGCGCAGCTTCCACGAGCGCAGCCCGGACGAAGCCGGCCCTGACAGCACCCGGCTGCGGCGCATCGTCGCACAGGTCTGGCCTGATCCGCTCTGGAATGCCGTGCTCGACACCTTGATCCGGACCGGCGTGATCCAGCGCTCGGGCCCCTGGCTTCACCTTCCCGGACATACACAGGACGTCGGCGAGGATCAGCGGCGACTCGCTCAGCGCCTGCTGCCCCTGGTGCTCGCCGGCGGCTTCGATCCACCGTGGGTCCGCGATCTCGCCTCAGCGGCCGGCGCGGACGAGGAGCCGGTGCGTGAGGCCTTGCGGCGTCTCGCCCGGGAGGGGGCGCTTTATCAGGTGGTGCGCGACCTGTTCTACCATCCGGCATCGATCGGCAAACTTGCGGCGATTGCCGGCTCAATCGCGGGTTCCATCGCAGGCCCGGTTGGCGGCTCAGTCACCGGTGCAGTCACCCAATCGGATAGTGACTCGATTGGCGATTCAGTTGGCGATTCAGTCGGCTCCTTAGCCGCCCATTCAATCGCCGGCCGCCCCTCACGGCCCATCAATGCGGCCGCCTTCCGCGATGCAACCGGTCTAGGGCGCAAACGCGCGATTCAGGTTTTGGAGTTCTTCGATCGGCTTGGCTATACTCGTTTCCACCGCGACGCCCATTGGTTGCGCGGACCGCGCGGAACCCATCCGCTCGAACAACTGGACCCCGCGCATCCGGTCCGGTAACAGTTTCAGCGTTGGCGAAGGAAGGCATCCGCATCCGGTGGTGCGGCTGGGCTTCAAACTCAGTGGGGGGTGTCAGACACTCCCAGGTAGGTTCGACTCCTGCTGCCTTCCGCCATCAAGATTCCGGGGATCACCAACCGTGTTGTGGTGTGTCGACTTACCAGCGACTGCGCTTTCTTCGAAAGTGCGGTACGCCTCGATGGAGCCCAGAGTGGCTTTCCCTTGCTGGCGTATCGATGTGACCCGTCGCGGCGACGACCCTACTGCGAACTGCGAACTGTGAACTGTGCAGCTCAAGCAGTTCCAGCAGGCGCGGGGCCGCGACTGGCTTTCTGAGAAACGCCGCCACCCGAAGATGAGGCGGCGGTGTCGCCACCGAAGAGTTCAGAAGAACAGGAATCGTTGCAAACTCTGGCTCGGCTGCGAGCGCGCTGATGAGGGCGGGACCGTCCATGACCGGCATCATGAAATCCGAGACAACGATGTCTGGTCGCTTTCGGCGCGCTGCATGCAGTGCCTCGTCCCCGTTCGACGCAGTCATGACCTCGTAACCTTCCCCGCAAACCAACGTCTCAAGCGCTTGAAGCTGGTTTGTGTCGTCGTCGACCAGTAACACCATCACCATGATCCATCCCCAATGCGGTGATTTTTCACTTCGTCTGTTTGCCGGTAACCGCTATTGCGCTGCTCGCCCGAGTTGATAGCAGTCCGTTGGACGGGAGCGTTCTCGCGGCAGCTGACACTGCCGATAGCACCGTCTGTGCTCTCGTCGTCATCAGACGCGCGTGTTTGCCGGTGGGTCGCGCGCAATACCGCGACAAGCGATGCCCGACGTTCCGACGCTGACTTTCCGCCTGCGAGCAATTCCTGTTCGAACGCTCGTTGCAGAAACTCGGGGACCGCGTCGCTTAGCGCCTGCGACAGACGGTCGAGCATAGGCTTCCTTCTGTCGTCGAGAACGCCTGCCAACAGCGCCGCGAGTTCTTCCGTCAGTGCGGTGGAAATGGGCGCGAGCTGTGTTTTGAGGTCGTCAAGCGGAGGAGGCGTTCCCGGTTGGTTGATGCTCCTCAATGCAGACTTGCGCTTTGCGGCCATTGTGGGCTTCCCAAAATCTTTCGGTAGCGTGCGCCTGCGCGTTGAGTCCGTGTCAGGAGCCATAAAAATGCCAACAACCTGCACAACAGGGATTCACAGCACGCGACCCGAGGTCGGATCATCCCTCTTTGCGCTGTCATAACGGCGAGTGCTGCCTCGATGAGAGAAGAGTAAGTTTGGACGAAGGGCGAATCTACTCTACGGTAGGATATGTCGATGCCGCGTTGGTGTAGCTTGCCTATACGGGCGTATAACCGGAACGTTGATTTCCGAGCGGAGTCGATCTGCGAAACACCGTCCGTCGGCTAACGCGAAGGGACGACGGCCGCATGTCGCCGCGTCGAGGGGCGAAGTTAAAGACGAAACCGGCAACGTGAATCTGATTGTCCGACTATTCACGAGGCTAAACGAACGGGTTATCAACCGTACCGGTCGGAGCCGGCGGCTCGTCGACGATGTGTTCCGGCAACGACGGGTCTGCCTGCAGCACATCGACGACGCTTCCGATGGCCTGCTGCAGCGCGAGTGCGGCCTTCAGTCCAACCCTGTCGCGAGTGAGTTCCAGTGTGCCCGTTATGACAATGCGTACCGGGTCGTTGGTGACGGTCAACGCGTCACCGTGAATGTTCAGGACGTCCGTGTCATTCCCAAATGCCTCAAACACCATTCAGCCCTCCGATTCGCTTGTCCTTCAGGGACTCCGGAATGCCGGGGAAACGCAGACCGCTCGCCGCTTCGAGTTCGTGAACGCTCTCCACGTCGTACCGATTCGTGGCTTCATTATTCACCACAATGGCAAACGCGAGCTGCTGCGACTGGACGTATACGACTTTGAACAGCTGAGTGGGTACGAAGACGCCTGTTGCACCGATAGTCTTCAGTTGACGACCCGTGAACATGGGGCCGGTGACAACATAGGTATCGCCTCCATCGATGGCCATACGGCGAACCGCTTCTTCAATGTGAGCCCACAAGCGACGGTTATTCGTCGGATTCTGTGGGACCATGTTTGCGAGCGTGAACGATTCCGCCATGGCTTCGTCATTCCACTGGTCGCCGGCGGGACTCATGTGACCCCGGTCATAGCCGCTCTTTCGGTAGTCGGCGAGTGTCGCACCCTCGCCTTCCGGTAAGGTCGTCTCCGCATGAAACCTGTTTGTACGGAGTTCGCCTTTGGCCGCCATCAGGTGAGCTCGCGTCAGATACTCGGCCGACCACAGCGGCCCGTGCGTCACGCCGGAATGAAGCACCGCGAAGTCGGAGTAACAAAGCATCCGCGTTTTTGCCGCCAATTTGGCGTTCGCGAGTACGGGGGGTTGCCCACTAGGGCTGAACTGTCGACATTCCGGGGCGGCAGAAGCATAGGTTGCCACTGCAACCAGGAGAACAGCTAAGAGTCTCTTCATTCGCATTGGGTATGCAGTGATGGCACGGGCAAGTATCGCCAAGCAATAGTTGAACTCAAACGCATGTGGGAGAGATGCCATTAGTGTCTTGTTATCGGTACGCCATCGCATCCATGATTGCATGAAGCATGCGCATCCTTCCGGTCCTGCGAGTTTGCGAATGCTTCATGAGCGTGTCGTTTTCGAGCAGCCTATCTCACCATGCTGTTTGTTTACCGGAATCACTAAAGGATTCAGTCGTCGTTGCCGTAAAACCATGTGCCGCGCGCGGCTTACCGCCCATAACAACGACAGTAGGTCGAGTTCATTTTTGGTGACGAGGAGTAGACAGTTGATTCAGCGAATTTCCGCTTTTTTTACTCAGGTGGTGCACAGGATTTTGCCCGACCCCCTGATATTTGCCATCCTTCTGACCGTCGTGACCTTCGCGCTCGCGCTTGGTTTGACGCCTAAGGCTCCAGCCGATCTCGTGATGCTATGGGGCTCCGGCTTCTGGAATCTGCTCGCATTCTCGATGCAGATGGCGATGATTCTTGTGACCGGTCACGCTTTGGCGAGTTCGGGCCCGGTCAAGCGAATGCTGTTTGCTTTGGCGAGCTCCGCGCGTACACCGGGCCAAGGCGTGATGCTGGTGGCGTTCGTAGGCGGGGTTGCCTGCGCCATCAACTGGGGATTCGGTCTGGTCCTTGGTGCGATGCTTGCTCGTGAAGTCGCTAGACGCGTTCCGGGAACGGACTACCGCCTCCTCGTCGCAAGCGCCTACATGGGGTTCCTGACGTGGCACGGTGGCTTGTCCGGGTCGGTCCCGCTCGTGGCAGCGACCAAAGGCAATCCCATGGAGAAGACAGTCGGGCTGATTCCGGTCTCCCACACAATTTTCACGGGTTACAACGCGTTTATTACCATTGGCCTCATCATTCTTTTGCCGATTCTGGCGAGACTCATGATGCCGAAACCTGAGGATGTCGTCACAGTTGACCCAGCCCTTTTGCAGGACCCACCGAGCGTTGAGCGCAAACTTTCTCCTAACGCAACGACGGCCGAGCGGATGGAGGAAAGCCGTGTACTAGCGTTCCTCGTGGCCGCACTGTGCGCCGCGTTTCTGGTGATCCGATTCGTCAAGAAGGGCTTTGTACTCGATATCGATACCGTCAACCTCGCGTTTCTCGCGGCAGGTATCGTGCTTCACAAGACGCCGATGGCATACGCGCGCGCTGTAGCCGGTGCAGCGAAGGGCGCGTCCGCCATCATGATCCAGTTCCCCTTCTACGCGGGTATTCAGGCCCTCATGGACCATTCGGGGCTGGCCGGCGTCATCACGAAGTGGTTTGTCGACATCGCGAACGTCCACACCTTTCCGCTTCTGGCGTTCCTGAGCTCGGCACTCATCAATTTCGCCGTGCCATCAGGGGGCGGTCATTGGGTCGTGCAGGGACCATTCGTCATGCCGGCGGCGCAAGCGCTCGGCGCGGACCTCGGCAAGTCCGCGATGGCAATTGCTTATGGCGAAGCGTGGACGAATATGGCGCAGCCGTTCTGGGCACTGCCTGCGCTTGCGATCGCCGGTTTGGGCGTTCGAGACATCATGGGCTACTGCGTGACAGCGCTTCTGTTTTCAGGCGTGATTTTTGTGGCGGGCTTGTACTTGTTCTGAAGGTCGCGGTCCGCCTCAAATGAGGTGGGCCGCCCAGGAAGGCAAGTCTTCTTCCGTAGCGGACCGGCTCGCTTCACTCGCGATAACGAGCCGGTGTCGGACGGTGTCTATTTTTCCGACGCACGCGCCGGGAGCGCTTCTTCAAGTACTACGCGATGCCGCGTCAAGCTGGTCAAGACAATCTCGCTGAGGCCTTCCCCTGCGCCCCGGTCCAGATGATCCACCATCGCTTGCCGCATGCGTGGTTCCCAGAATTTTCGCATGTGATCGACGATATCCGCCATCGCGCGATCCCGGTTTGGCATTGCCTCAAAAAAGTCGCCAATGCGATTGGCCATACGGACCAGGCTCTGGCTATCCATCTTCTTCCCCTCATTACCCTTTTCAGTCGTATGCCGGCATGCGCCGGCTCCACCCGCCTCGCGACTTCTCGCAAGCGGATCACTCCCCTGCTGCGGTCGGTACGCGCGCGCGCTCCAGCAATTCCTCCTGGATCTGCGTGAAACGCGAGTACTCGCGTTGCCACTCCGAGGGCTGCGTCACCGGCATGACCTGCACCGCCGTGACCTTGTACTCGGGACAGTTGGTCGCCCAATCGGAACTGTCCGTCGTAATGACATTGGCCCCCGACTCGGGGAAATGGAACGTGGTGTACACGACGCCGGGTTGCATGCGCTCAGTCACGAGCGCTCGCAATACGGTCGAGCCGGCACGGCTTTCGATACCGACCCAGTCACCATCGACAATCCCACGATCCTCCGCATCGACCGGATGAATCTCCAACCGGTCCTCGGCGTGCCACGCGTTATTCTCGGTGCGACGCGTCTGGGCTCCAACGTTGTATTGCGACAGGATCCGGCCGGTGGTAAAGAGCAGCGGGTACTTGCGCGTGACTTTCTCGTCCGTGGGTACGTACTTCGTGATCAGGAAACGGCCTTTGCCCCGCACGAAGCGATCGACGTGCATCGTGTCCACGCCTGCTTCCGGCGTGTCGTCGTTACAGGGCCACTGGACACTACCCAGGCGTTCAATCCTCTCGAACGATACCCCACGGAACGTGGGTGTCAGCGCGGCTATCTCGTCCATGATCTCGCTGGGATGCGCGTAATTCATCGGCAGGCCGAGTGCGTTGGCAAGTTTGACTGTCACCTCCCAATCGGCATAGCCCGCCAGCGGCGGCATCACCCGGGTTACGCGCGAAATGCGGCGTTCCGCGTTAGTGAACGTGCCATCCTTCTCGAGAAAGGACGAGCCAGGCAGGAATACATGCGCGTACTTTGCGGTCTCGTTCAAGAAGATGTCCTGCACGACGATGCACTCCATTGCCATCAATGCCTCGGCGACATGCTGCGTATCGGGATCGGACTGCACAATGTCCTCCCCTTCGCAATAGAGTCCGAGGAAGCTGCCCGACACCGCGGCGTCGAACATGTTGGGCAATCGCAGACCCGGCTCCGGATCGAGCGTCACACCCCAAGCCGCTTCGAATTCGGCTCGAGCCGTGCTGTCCGAAATATGGCGATAACCCGGCAGTTCATGCGGAAACGATCCCATGTCACAGGATCCTTGCACATTGTTCTGGCCTCTGAGCGGGTTCACCCCCACCCCTTCCCGTCCAATATTGCCGGTCAGCATGGCCAGGTTCGCGATTGCCATGACTGAGGTCGCACCCTGGGCATGCTCGGTCACGCCGAGGCCATAATAGATGGCCGAATTCGGTCGATGCGTGGCGACATCAGCCGCCGTACCTTCGCTTTTTCCTGTCGAGTAGAGTCTCGCCGCGGCACGAATCGTTGCCGCTGGCACGCCACAGACCGACTCCATCGCTTCCGGCGAACTCTCCGGCTGACGAACGAACTCGAGCCATTCGGAAAAACTCTGCGCGTCGCAACGCGCGGCAACGTAGGCTTCGTCCCACAGACCCTCGGTCACGATGGTGTGCGCCATCGCTGTCAACACAGCGACGTTGGTCCCGGGCCGCAACTGCAGATGATGTTCGGCACGAATATGCGGCGACTTCACGAGATCGATCACCCGTGGATCGATGACGATCAAGCTGGCCCCTTGGCGCAGCCGCTTTTTCATGCGCGAACCGAATACCGGGTGGGCATCCGTCGGGTTGGCACCAATGACGAGCACCACGTCCGACTTTTCGATCGACTTGAACGTCTGCGTTCCCGCCGACGTGCCATACGCCTGCCCCAACCCGTAACCGGTCGGTGAATGGCAAACCCGTGCGCACGTGTCGACGTTGTTGTTGCCGAACGCAGCGCGCACGAGCTTCTGCACGAGATAGGTCTCTTCGTTCGTACAGCGCGATGACGTTATGCCGCCAACCGATTCGCGACCGTGCTTCGCCTGGATCCTTTTGAACTCGCTCGCCGCGTAGCCAATCGCCTCGTCCCAGCTGACCTCCCGCCAGGGGTCCGTGATCTTCGCGCGGATCATCGGCTTGGTAATGCGATCCTTATGTGTCGCATAGCCCCATGCGAACCGGCCCTTGACGCACGAATGCCCCTCGTTCGCCTTGCCGTCCTTCCAGGGCACCATGCGGACGACCTGGCTGCCCTTCATTTCGGCCTTGAAGCCGCAGCCCACGCCGCAGTACGCGCATGTGGTAATGACGCTGTGTTCGGACTGGCCGAACTGGATGATCGACTTTTCCTGCAGCGTAGCCGTCGGACATGCCTGAACGCAGGCACCACAACTGACGCACTCGGAGTCGAGAAAAGACTCTCCCATCCCCGCCGAGACACGCGAATCGAAACCGCGCCCGCTGATCGTCAGGGCAAACGTCCCCTGCGTTTCCTCGCAGGCTCGCACGCACCGGTTGCAAACGATGCACTTACTCGGATCGTAGGTAAAGTAAGGATTGGATTCATCCTTTTTGCTGTTCAGGTGGTGTGCGCCGCCATGCTGGTCTCCCACACCATACCGGACGGCGCGCAGGCCCGTCACGCCCGCCATGTCCTGGAGTTCGCAGTCACCGTTCGCGGCACAGGTCAGGCAGTCCAGGGGGTGATCGGAGATATAAAGCTCCATCACGCCCTTTCGCAACTCCTGCAGCTTCGGTGTCTGTGTGCGCACCTTCATGCCGGCTTCGGCCGGCGTCGTACACGAGGCGGGGAAGCCCTTGCGGCCATCGATCTCGACAAGGCACAGGCGACATGAACCGAATGGCTCCAGACTATCCGTCGCACAAAGCTTCGGAACCTGGACCCCGGCGTCCACGGCTGCCCGCATCAGGGACGTACCTTCGGGAACGCTAACGCTGACACCGTCGATTTCCAACGTCACTTCCCTCTCCGCTTCGCGTCGGGGTGTGCCGTAGTCGGTGTGTTTAAGATGATCGAGCATGTTGTTTCCTCTTCTCAGGCGATTGCTCAGACGTCGGACGACACGGCAGTCTCGACAATGCCGAAATCCGAGGGGTAGTGATTCAAGGCGGACAGCACGGGGTAAGGTGTCATCCCACCCATTGCGCAAAGCGAGCCGTTCAGCATCGTGTCGCACAGGCTGCGCAACAGCGTGACCTGTTGCTCTACAGCTCCGGACTCGCCAGCAGCGGCGATGCGGTCGATCACTTCAACGCCGCGCGTCGATCCGATTCGGCAGGGCGTGCATTTTCCGCACGACTCCAATGCGCAGAACTCCATCGCATAGCGGGCCAGCTGCGACATATCAGCGGTGTCGTCATGCACGACGATGCCGCCGTGCCCGACGACCGCGCCGACGGCAGCGTAGGCCTCGTAGTCAAGCGGCACGTCCCATTGACTCTCCGGCACGTAGGCGCCCAGGGGGCCACCGACCTGCACGGCCTTGACAGGCCGGCCGGAACGCGTGCCACCACCGAACTGATAGATCAGCTCACGTAGCGTGACGCCGAACGCCTTCTCGACCAGCCCGCCGTATTTGATGTTGCCCCCCAACTGGATCGGCAACGTGCCTCGCGAACGGCCCACGCCGTAGTCGCGATAGAAATCCGCGCCGCGCGCCAGCACGAGCGGGACACTGGCGAAGGTAATCACATTGTTGATCACCGTGGGTTGCCCGAAGAGGCCGTGCAAGGCGGGCAGCGGAGGCTTGGCCCGCACGACACCCCGCCTGCCCTCGATGCTTTCGAGCAGAGCCGTCTCCTCCCCGCACACATAGGCACCTGCCGCCTTGCGTACGAAGAGCCGGAACGACCGGCCCGATCCTGCCACGTCATCACCCAGGAATCCCGCCGCCTCTGCCAGCCGGATGGCTTCTCGCATCGTTGAGATCGCGTGAGGGTATTCCGAGCGAATGTAGACGTAACCTTGAGTCGCGCCAACAGCGAGTGCGGCGATCGCCATGCCCTCGATCAACATGAACGGATCACCTTCCATCGTCATGCGATCGGAGAAGGTGCCCGAATCTCCCTCGTCGGCGTTACAAACGATATATTTTTGTGACCCGGCAGCGTTCTGGACCGTCTTCCACTTGATGCCCGCCGGAAACGCCGCTCCACCGCGACCTCGCAGTCCGGATCGCGTCACCTCTTCGACGATCGCCTCAGGTGTGAGGGTCGCAGCGCGCCGCAGTCCCGCGAAACCGTCCAGTTCCTCGTAGTCCGCAATGGCCAACGGATCGGTCACTCCCATGCGTGCAAAAGTCAGCCGCTCCTGCATCGCAAGGTAAGGAATGCGCTCCGTGAGACCCAGTCGCAACGGGTGCTCAGCGCCCGAGAGCATGCCTGCCTCGAGCAACCCAGGCACATCCGCGGCCGTTACCGGTCCGTAGGCGATCCGCCCAAGCGGCGTGGCAACTTCCACGAGCGGCTCGAGCCAGAACAGACCGCGAGACCCATTACGTACCACGGATACCGGCAGGTCGCGGGCAGTACATTCAGCCAGCAGCTTTGCGGCCACCTCATCGGCGCCGCAGGCGAGCGATGCCGAGTCTCGAGGGATATAGACTTTGACGATGCTCATGACCCGACCTCCAGTTCCGAAACGAGGTTGTCGAAGCTATCCGGTGTCACCCGCGCGTAAGGACGTCCGTCCAGCGTCAGCGCGGGCGCCGCGCCGCATAGACCCAGGCAATACACGGGCTCGACACAGAATTTGTTCGACGGATCGCTGTCGGACCCAGAACATCCGAGCCGCGCCCGGATGTGGCTCACCAGTGCGTCGGAGCCCATCGCCTGACACGCTTCAGCTCTGCAAACCTGAACGATATGGCTCGCGGGTGGCTCTGCGCGAAAATAGTGGTAGTAGGTTACGACACCATAGACTTCTGCCCGGGACAGGTTCAGTGCCTGCGCGATCCTGGAGATCGCGTCGCCCGGAATATATCCGAGGGCATCCTGAACGTCGTGCAGAATCGGCAGCAAGGCGCCGGGGATGGCGATATGCGCGGTGATGGCTTCGTCCACGGGATCTGCACCGCGGCTAGGGACTGTCATCGAAAGAATCTCATAAGCTGCTTGTAGGGAAACCGCATTCCAATGCTGGCTCTAGCCAAACGGGGGTACCTGTCCTCCCACGTCGACTGAGTCATGACGGCCATGTTAGGGCGACAGTCATTCACGCGGAAGTACCAGTTGACACCAAAACGAGCGCAGCAGCGCCGATCCGAGGCAAAGATCGGCGCCAGGCAGGATAGTAGATCGTCCGCCTTTCGTTTGCCCGTCAACTGATGCTGAATGAAGGTTAATGCGTGCTTTCTTTGATTGCAATTCGATTTCCGGGGGCTAAGCGCCCTGCGCAGTTTCAACATTCGAGCTTGTCAGTCCGGAAAACGTATTTCTCTTCCGCGCCTGCGCCTCCTCACTAACGCTATTCGACGTGAGGAGGTGTTTCAAATGAATGAAATGGCACCGGACTTGGCAAGGTCCACTCCAGACCCTCCGCACCGTCCCACGGCTTAGCCTGAGCCATTGCGTGCCCCGTTCCGCGATAGGTAGGCAACGCCACCCAGAACAGGAAATAGACCTGCAAAAGACCGAAACCGAAAGCGCCAATCGTGGCAATCTGGTTGAAGTCGGTGAATTGCGCGGGATAGTCCGCATAGCGGCGGGGCATGCCCGCCAGACCGAGGAAGTGCATCGGGAAAAAGGCGATGTTGAAGAAGATCATCGAGCCCCAAAAGTGAATCTTGCCTCGCACCTCGTTGTACATATAGCCGGTCCACTTCGGCACCCAGTAGTACCAGCCGGCGAAGATGCTGAACAGGGAGGCCGCAACCATCACATAGTGGAAGTGCGCGACGATGTAGTACGTGCCGTGCAAGGCGACGTTCAACGGCGCCATCGCCAGCGTCACGCCGGTCAAGCCGCCCACGAGGAACACAAAGATGAAGCCGATCGCGAACAGCATGGGCGTTTCGAAGGTCAGCGAGCCGCGCCACATCGTTGCAACCCAATTGAAAACCTTGACGCCGGTGGGAACCGCGATCGTCATTGTCGCGTACATGAAGAACAACTGGCCCGTGACCGGCATGCCGGTCACGAACATATGGTGAGCCCAGACCATGAACGACAGAATGCCGATCGAAGCCGTCGCGTAAACCATCGACCCATATCCGAACAAACGCTTACGCGAAAAGGCGGGCACGACCTGCGAAATCATCCCGAAGCCCGGGAGGATCATCACGTAGACCTCGGGATGCCCGAAGAACCAGAAGATGTGCTGGTAGAGCACCGGGTCACCGCCGCCGGCCGCGTTGAAGAACGAGGTCCCGAAATGGCGGTCGAACAGCACCATCGTGACCGCCCCCGCGAGCACTGGCATGATTGCAATCAGCAAGAACCCGGTGACTAGCCAGGTCCACGCGAACATCGGCATCTTCATCAGGGTCATCCCAGGCGCGCGCATGTTCAAGATCGTTACGACAATGTTGATCGCTCCCATGATCGACGATGCACCGGCGATATGGATCGCAAAAATCGACAAATCCATGCCCGAGCCCATCTGAGTGGACAGCGGCGCATACATCGTCCACCCTGCTGCAGGCGCCCCACCTGACACCCAGAACGAACTGATCAGCAGCACGCTGGATGCCGGCAGCAACCAGAAACTCAGATTGTTCATCCGGGCAAACGCCATGTCGGATGCCCCGATCTGCAGTGGAATCATCCAGTTTGCAAGGCCGACGAAGGCCGGCATGATGGCCCCAAAGATCATGATCAGCCCATGCTCAGTCACAAGCTGGTTGAAAAACTCCGGCCTCATGATCTGCAGCCCAGGCTCGAACAATTCGGCTCGAATCAGCAGCGCCATCACCCCACCGATCATCAGGTTGGTGATCGAGAACAAGAGATAGAGCGTGCCGATGTCCTTGTGATTCGTCGCCAATAGCCATCGGCGCCAACCGACAGGAACGTCATGCGAATCATGGTGTTCAGCAACGGTGCCGGAGGTCACTTCACTCATTTTTATTCCTGTGCCAAAGTTTTAATGTGACTCGATGCCTTCATGCGCTCCCATCGCTTGCGACGCCGTAGAGACATGACGTATCCGATCGGGTTGAAAAAATTCAGAATCAGATACAACAGCTTCGCTCGATGCCGCGCGACCCGTTCTTCGAACTCCTCAACTCTCACACCTTCGTGATCCGTCGGTACCGGCAGTACGTCAGCGCCCTGAAACTGGAAGGCTTGCAGCGCGCCCAGATAGGTCGGTGCCTCGACCGCAACGCCGTCACCCAGATGACCAGCACGCGTGTGATCAAGTCGATAACGCGACGTGACGCACTCGCATACGGTAATGTTTCGATAGTCAATTCAGGCTGGCTTCCAATAGCCGCATCCAAATGATCAGGAAGGACGGCAATCCTTCACAGTGGCCCGCACGACGACGCTTTTCTTCTGACACGAAGCATAGGAAAATGACGGATCTAGTCATAGCAGCAGATAGCGATTCTTTTACGGCAGCAGTTTCCTGTGCGCGGATGATGGTAGGTTCGATGAACAGATACGAAGTGCTGGCCAATGCAATGGCCGCGGAAATTCGCTCGGGCAGTATCGCCGTCGGCTCGCGCATGCCCTCTCTGCGCCAGATCATCGCGCAACACGGTGTGAGTCAATCCACGGTGTTTCGTGCGTACTGCCTGCTTGAGGAGTGGGGCCTGGTACGTGCACAGGAACGCTCCGGCTATTACGTAGCGCCCGGCGCGAATGTCACCGCCGCGCGAGCGCCTCATGTGGCTGCGCTCGCCGAATCAAGCAAAGTCGACATCAGTGACCTGGTGTTTTCCGTGCTCGACGCAGCAAAGACGCCGGGCATCGTGCCGCTGGGCTCGGCCTTTCCTTCCCCTCATCTCTTCCCACTACCGCGTCTTGCGAAGTCGCTCGCACAGGCCTCGCGACTGATCAGTCCGTGGAGCACCGTGGTCGATCTGCCGCCGGGCAATGAACACCTGCGCCGTCAGATCGCTATGCGTTACATGGGCATGGGCCTGTCGCAGCCCATGGAGGAAATCGTCATTACCAACGGCGCGCTGGAGGCACTGAACCTTTGCCTGATGGCGGTCACCCGTCCTGGCGACGTGGTCGCCGTAGAATCGCCGGGCTTCTACGCTGCGCTTCAGGCCATCGAGCGGCTGGACTTGCGGGCCGTCGAAATCCCGGTTGATCCCGTGACTGGCCTCGATCTCGACGCGCTCGCCGACGCCTTGAAGAAGCATCCGATTCGGGCCTGCTGGTTTATGACGAACTTTCAGAACCCGACCGGGGTGACACTCTCGCTTGAGAAGAAGAAGGCCCTCGTCGAATTGCTCGCGCAGCATGAGGTGCCGCTGATCGAAGATGACGTCTACGGCGAACTGCATTTCCAGCCCGAGTATCCAGTGCCTGCATTGGCATTCGACAAACAAGGGCTCGTCATGCACTGCAGTTCGTTTTCGAAGACCCTCGCGCCAGGCTACAGAATCGGGTGGACGTCTGCCGGCCGGTTCACGGACAAGGTTCAGCGGCTAAAACTGATGACCACGCTGTCGGCCAGCATTCCGGTACAAGCGGGTCTTGCCGACTATCTCCAGCATGGCGGCTACGACAGGCACCTGCGCAAATTGCGTGCAGCCTTGAACCAGCAACTGAGCGAAATGGACAGCGCCATCGGACGTTGGCTACCTCACGGGACTCGCCGCACGCATCCGAGCGGCGGCTATTTTCTCTGGCTGGAATTTCCCGAGGCGATCGACGCGATGGAGTTGCACCGTCTTGCAATCGAGCAAGGCATCAGCCCTGCTCCGGGCCCGATCTTTTCCGCCACGCATGCATTCGAACACTATGTGCGACTCAACTTCGGTCATCCGTGGAGTTCCAAGATCGACGACGCGATCCGGGTACTGGGCGACCTACTCGGCCGCCCGTCGGTGCGCGCCAAATAGCAACACCCTCCCCGTCGCGCATTTGATGATCTTCTTGCTTTCCACGCCTGATTCGCGTGAAGAACCAGCGTCCCCGCAATCTTATGTCAGTTAGTCAGGATCGAGCGACGCTTAAAGGTCAGGCAAAGTACTCGTCGGAAAGCAGGAGGTCTTCGAAGAATGCGCCGAAGCGGCCCTCCGGATCGCGTACGTGTATTTCGAGAATCCACCGCATGGCCGATGGACTGGCGTCAAATTCTGCGAGCGAACCAGTATAAATGGCCGCGTGAGGAAAATCTGATACGCGGTGACCCGGTAGATCGAAGTTCAATTCCCACCCCATCGAACGTGCCTTGCTGTCGGCGAAGGCGTACAGTGCCTGCCCCGTCAGCTTATCCTTGGTCCAGACGTGACGTACCTCATGAAACAGCGTCTCGGCATCCCGCGCGCAACGCTCATATTCGCTGTTCTTCCCCACGGTGAAAGAGGCACCACCATCCCCCTCCCAAGCTTGTACGCGTGGAGCGATATCCAGGAAGAAGATATCGTTTTCCTGCAGGATCACGCCCGGCACCGACGCCTGCTTCATGGGCTTGATGGTGTTGATGCCGAAGCGCACACGGGTCGGGTGCCAGGTCAATTCCATGCCTGAATCGATTAGCGTTTTCTTTGTAAGCTCGACCGCATCTTCTTCCACCATCCCCGGTTCAATGAGTGCCGAGACGTCCTGGATTGCCTGGCGGGTTTTCTGACGTGCCAGCAACATGCCATCGACGGAAAACGCAGGTCCAACTCGTTCGGCCGCAACTTCAGCAGAAATAGCCATGTTGTAGATCTCCGTTATACGGCGCAGGCGGGATGCCGCGCCAATACCCTGGAGTATGAAAGGACTACTGGTAAAGCAGAACCGCTTCGAGGGGCATAAGAGCGCCACATTGAGGGCGTATCAGGCCAACCATGCATGACGCGAGGAGAGAGCGTAAGTAGCAACAACTGTGTGTGTACGTTCTCTGCCAAAGTGATGCTAAATGCGGTCACCGGTACTGACTAGACCGCTCTTCCCATCATGTTTCAGTAACCTACTGATTCACTCCGTTTACTCTTCACACCGATCTCCCCCCATGAGAACCATTGCACTGGTCGCCTTTTCCGGAGTCCAATCGCTGGATGTCAGTGGACCCCTCGATGTCTTCGCGGAAGCTAACCGGTTCCTGTCGCCTCAAGCGTCCTACCGACTGGAAATCGTGGGGCTCGAGCATGGCCCGCTGCAATGCTCAAACGGTATGCGAATCGTCGCGGACTGACCTTGCCCCTGTTTCGCGAATCCCATAGCTGAAGAATTTATGCGGCTCGTCCCTGCTGAGCTGCGAACCAGTTTTTCTCGAACGTCATCGGGCTGACGTAGTTCAACGTCGAATGTAGACGACGTGAATTATAAAAGCCGAGCCAGTCGACGATTTCATCCATTGCCGCCCGCCGGGTCGCAAAGTGCTGTCCATGTAGACGTGCAACCTTCAGCGAACCCCACAGACTTTCCGTCGGGGCATTGTCCCAACAATCACCGCGCCGGCTCATCGACGAGCGCATGCCGTAGGCCTTCAACGTGCGCTGGAACAGCCCGCTGCAATACTGGCTACCGCGGTCGCTATGCACAATGACGCCAGCCCGTGGACGGCGCCGGAACCATGCCATACGCAGCGCATCTGTGACGAGCTCCGCTCTCATGTGTGGCTGCATCGACCAGCCCACTAACTGTCGGCTGAACAGGTCGATAATGACCGCCAGATAGACCCAACCCTCGGCTGTCGCACAGTACGTGATGTCGCTCGTCCAGACCTGGTTCGGTGCTGTCGCCGTGAAGTTACGCTCCAACAGATTAGGAGCCACCGGCAGGTTGTGATTCGAGTTCGTTGTCGCGATGTACTTGCGCTTGTGTTTCGCGCGGATACCATGCTGCGCCATTAGCTTGCGAACACGCTCCTTGCCCACACGCACGCTGCGCGCAACCAGTTCTTTCCACATGCGCGGCCAGCCATATTCGCCCTTGACCTGCGCGTGAATTGCCTTGATGTGCGCGAGCAGGGCATCGTTGCTGATACAGCCTCTGTGCGGCTTGTCGCCGCCGGTGCGCTGCTGGCGCTGATGATATCCGCTGGGGCTGATTTCCAGCGCTTCACACAGGACTGAGACTGGCCAGTGGTGTCGATTCCGGTCTATGAACGCGCACTTCACATCGACTCCTTCGCGAAGTACGCTGCCGCTTTTTTTAAAATATCTCGCTCCATTTTCAAGCGAGCCACCTCCGCACGTAACCTCGCCAATTCCATCTGCTCTGGACTGACTGGCTTCGCACCGGCCCCGACCAGTTTGCCTTCCCGGTCCGCCTTGACCCAGTTGTGAAGGGTCTGTTGCACCACGCCCAGCGTCGCCGACACTGCCGCCAAGCTTTGACCGCTCTTCACCAGTCGTACTGCTTCCAGTTTGAATTCGAGCGTGTACTGCGCCCGCTTTGCCTTGCCTGTCATCGTTTCTTCTCCTTGCTTGAGTTTACACACTCAGCAAGGGATTCGTTTTTCGGGGGCAAGCTCATTTAGTCTTTTCACCGGCCTGGCGCTAGTCATCACGTACGCGTTGCTCGGCTGCTGCTGGTTGATCTCGAAAACCGAAGGCGACTTGCAACGCCGGCTCTATCGTGTCGTCCTTCCTCTCACGGTCCTACAACTTCTCACGATCGCGATCGTCACGCTCTGGACGCCGCTTCTCTCCCCAATGGTTGCGGCCAGATGGTTCGATTCCGCGCTCCTACGCTGGCTGCTCCCAGTGCCGATCCTTGTGGCGGCATGCACATGGGGGATGCGCAAGGCGGTGCATGCACGGCACGGAATCACTCCGTTCTTACTCGCACTAGGGTTTGTGCTGCTGGGCTATATCGGCTTGCTGGTCAGCGTCTGGCCGGACGCGATTCTGCCCGGCATCACTATCTGGCAAGCGGCGGCCCCGCGCTCCAGCCAGACTTTCACGCTAGTCGGCGCCGTCATTATTCTGCCGATCATCTTGGCATACACGCTGCTCGGCTACCGGGTCTTCCGAGGTAAAACCAATCATGCTGAACTGCATTATCACTAGGGAGCGACCGGCTATCCGGCGCGCACTCTGGTTCGTCGGCCTCTGGTGCGCAGGTGTCGCTGTTGTCGGAGCAGTGGCATTGGTTTTTCACGTGCTCTTGCTCAATGGCTAGGTCCTCCTTACCCATTACAAATGCAACACGCCGCCCATTGAACTCCGTCACAACAACGAGAACTCAACAGTGATCACACTTCCAACCCCTACGCATCCGCACGACCTCCATCTCGGGTTTGCTTCCGCGATGCATACGTGTCCCCTGATCGCAATACTGCGCGGGTTGACCCCAGACGAAGCCGCGCCTATCGGCCAAGCGCTTTTTGAGGCAGGTTTCCGCGCGATCGAAGTCCCACTAAACTCCCCTGCGCCTCTGGAGAGCATCCGGCGGCTGCGCGCCGCGCTGCCGCGAGAGGTTCTGGTCGGCGCGGGCACGGTAATTTACCCCTCGCAGGTAAGGGAAGTTGCCGATGCCGGCGGTTCGCTCATAGTCATGCCTCACAGCGATCCGGAAGTGATCCTCGCCGCTAAGGCGGCGGGCCTCGCCTGTACGCCCGGCGTGGCTACAGCTACCGAAGCATTTGCGGCGCTCTTCAATGGCGCCGATGCGCTAAAGCTGTTTCCCGCCGAGCAACTGTCCGTGGCAACGTTGCGCGCATGGCGAACCGTGTTGCCGCAGGAAATGCGGCTCATGCCTGTCGGCGGTGTGACGCCCGCCAACCTTGAGTCGTTCGTCACGGCAGGTGCCGGAGGGTTTGGATTGGGCGCGGCTCTGTACCGCCCCGGCTATAACGCAAGCCGCGTTAGCGAAAACGCGAATTTGTTTGTCGCTTGCTTCGAGGCCGCAGTTGCCAATCAGGCTTGAAACGAAGCCCGCGCTGATACGTCGACTACCAACCAGATCACCAGCCTGCTCGGTGGTTCCCGACGCGAGGTCACGTCCTATCGTCGGGGATTGAACTGATGCGACGCCATTCGGTGCCATCTGCTTCTCGACATTCGGTGCCATCTGCTTCTTGTATCGGGCGCATGCTTCCCTTACCTTAGGGCACTGCCCACTGACAACAACATGTGCCCGATAGGGCCGCAGGATCGCGTCGACAATGTACCAATACACCGAATTCGACAAAGCCTTCGTGCGCAGCCGAGCTGCTCAATTCCGCGACCAGGTCGAACGGTGGCAGAGCGGAAAATTGAGCGAAGACGATTTCCGTCCGCTTCGCCTGCAGAACGGCTGGTACGTTCAACGCCATGCGCCGATGCTGCGCGTGGCCGTGCCATACGGCGAGTTGTCGAGCGCACAACTTCGTACTCTAGCCCGTGTGGCCCGGGAGTACGATGAACCCGAAGCGGAGGTGTATCGCCTCGCGTCTGAGGCCCAACGGAAGCTCGGCACCGAGCGTCTGCCGACCCACTACGCCCACTTCACCACGCGCACGAACGTCCAGTTCAACTGGATTCCGTTGTCAAAGGCGGCCGACGTGATGGATCTCCTGGCGAGCGTCGACATGCACGGCATCCAGACGAGCGGCAATTGTATTCGCAACATCTCCTGCGATGAACGTGCCGGTGTTGCACCCGACGAGGTCGCCGATCCTCGGCCCTTTGCGGAAATCATGCGCCAGTGGACGACGCTACATCCTGAATTCGCATTCCTGCCCCGCAAGTTCAAGATTGCCATTACTGGCGCGACCGAAGACCGTGCTGCCACGGACTGGCACGACGTGGGCCTCCATTTGCTGCGCAATGATTCTGGCGACCTGGGCTTTCGCGTGTCTGTCGGGGGTGGCATGGGCCGCACGCCGGTCATTGGAACCGTACTGCGTGAGTTCCTTCCCTGGAACCACATCATGAATTACATTGAAGCGGTCGTACGCGTCTACAACCGGTACGGCCGCCGCGACAACAAGTACAAGGCGCGCATCAAGATCCTGGTGAAAGCCGAGGGCCAGCGATACATCGATGAGGTGGGAGAGGAATTTCGCCAGATCGTCGAGCACGATGGTGGGCCGCATACACTCCCACAAGCAGAACTGGACCGCGTGAGCGCATCTTTCCTTCCGCCTCACTTGCCGGGGCGCTCAAAACCAACTGCCACTGATTCTCTCCATACGTTGAACGCCAGGGCCGAGCAGTACCCGCTTTTTGAACGCTGGCTGCAGCGCAACGTCGCTCTGCACAAGCATCCGTCGATGCGCATCGTTACACTCTCGTTCAAGCGGCTCCTTCAGGCGCCAGGCGATGCGTCAGCCGATCAGCTCGAGATTGTGGCAGGACTCGCCGAGCGCTTTTCGGCAGGCGAAGCGCGCGTGACACACACGCAGAATCTCGTGCTCCCGTGGGTGCATGTCGACGACCTGTTCGCGCTTTGGGAAGCCGCGCGCGAGGCGGGCCTTGCAAGCGCGAATGTGCATCTGCTTACTGACATGATCGCTTGTCCTGGCGGCGACTTCTGCGCTTTGGCGAATGCACGCTCAATCCCGGTAGCCGAAGCGATCACCGAGCGCTACCAGGATCTCGACGAGCTCAATGATATCGGTGAAATAGACCTCCATATCAGCGGCTGCATCAACTCGTGCGGTCATCACCATAGTGGCCATATTGGCATTCTCGGCGTCGACAAGGACGGTAAGGAGTGGTACCAGGTTACGCTGGGCGGATCGGATGGCTCGGTCACGAGCGGGGCCGCACAACCGGGCAAAGTGGTCGGGCCGTCTTTTTCGGCACCTGAAGTGCCCGAGGTCATCGAGGCCGTCCTCTCGACGTACCTGGCCATCCGGCAAGCCATCGGTACACGGCAGGAACTCTTCATCGAGACGGTAAGGCGCGTCGGGCTGGACCCCTTCAAGGCGGCGGCGAATGAAGTGCGCAAGAATGAGGAACGAGTCGCATGACGAATGCTGCACACATAAGGCTTCTTACAACGCTTGAGCACTCGCTGGACTCAGGCCAACAGGTGGTGTCGCTCACCAATGACGAAGATCCGCTGACGCTGAAAGACCGCGTTGACCGCATCGAACGCATTGAACTGCACTTCCCTCATTTCACGGATGGCCGTGCCTACAGTCAGGCGTACCTGCTGCGCCGCAGGCTCGGCTTCAAGGGCGATTTGAGAGCGACCGGTGATGTGCTGATCGACCAACTCATCCAGATGAAGCGCACTGGGTTCTCCAGCGCCGTGTTGAAAGACGGCGTCGATCCAGCTGACGCACAGCGTCAATTCGAGCGGTTTCCGGCGTTCTATCAAAGTGATGTTGCGAGTGAAACGCCTGTGCTTCGACCAGGTGCCCTGGAAAAACCTGAGTAAGCGAGCCGAATCGCAGCCTCCGAGCGTAATCACTGTGGTGCTCTCCCTTGGTTACGACACGCAATGAACGATCGTCCGCGTCAACCCGGTGATTGCCCAAACGCGCCAACGGAGGGTGCGTGCCAAGTAGTGAAACCGGTTCTGTCGCAGTAAGGCGCTCTGCTCGTCGTTCGACTGCGGCCGTGGCCTCAACCCTTGCGTTCCTGCAATAGATTTCCACCGTCGACGACAAGCACCGCGCCATTGACATAGCTCGCTCCGTCAGAAGCAAGGAACACCACGGCCGACGCAACTTCATCGGGACGGCCGGCACGTGCGAGCGGCGTCTTCTTCCCAGCGAGACGCTCTTCGGGCGTCGAGGCCCCAGTATCGATCCAGCCGGGCGCCACTGCGTTGACGGTAACGCCCGCCTGTCCTGCTTCAAGGGCCAAGGTATGTGTGAGCCCCACCATACCGGCCTTGGCCGCCGCATACGCCGATTCCCCGACGTTCGCGGCCAGGGGCCCGGTAACCGAAGCGATATTGACAACGCGGCCATGCCCCGCCCCAATCATGTCGGCAAGGAAAGCACGCGTCACCAGAAATGCCGTCTTCAGTGTCACGGATATTCCATAGTCCCAGTCGGCCTCGTCGAGATCGATCAGAATCCCATCGACGGCAGGTTGCTTGATCGTGCCCATTCCGGCGTTGTTGACCAGGATATCGACCGCGCCGGTCATTTCGCGAAGTTGCGCGACCTGATGTGCCGATGTCAGATCGAAGACGCTCGATGACACGGAGAATCCCTCTCCAGCAAGCTCGGCGGCACGCTCATGGACCCGCTCGCTCGCGCCCGTGATGTTGACGGTCAGGCCCGCCTGGGCTAGAGCGCGTGCGATGGCAAAGCCGATACCGTCACGCGCCCCGGCACCCGTGACGAGCGCGGTTCGCGGACGGTCGAACAATTGATACGCCATGGATTGGATGCCTTCTTTTGAGGTTAGTCCGGATTGGCAGCGGTTGCCTTAAGCAGCTCTGCGGGGCCACCCCTGATGATTGGATAGCTTACCGCAGCGCACTCGATCCTTGCCCGTCCATCACGGAACACGGCTTGTCATGTAATTCTCTCGTGCAGCATCGTCTTCATGTCCGGCCAGTCAGGTAAACCACGCATGGCGACGGCAACAGCCACTTCTTAGTATCGAACGTTGCCCCTAGGCATGCAACGTCAAGAATCGATTCGACGTAGCGGCCTGGTCACATTACAAGGAAAAAATGATGCGCGCTCGGGGGACCTCGCTACGCCTGTTCTACATCGCCCTGACCCTGAGTTCGGTTGCCTGGGCCGCTGACTTCGCGAACGGCCAGACGTCGCCCGCACATGACGGTCCGCCGCTGGCAGCGACACCCGGCGCGGAGCCACCCCCGCTCAGAAGCGTCATGGCCAAGCATTTCCTGGTTGGCACGGCGATCGAGCCGGACTCGATAGACAGTCCGGCTGACGCCGCCCTGTTGGCAGCGCAGTTCTCAAGCCTGACCGCCGAGAACAAGATGAAGCCGGGCACGATTGGCGTTGCCGAAGGCAGATATGACTTCGAACCGGCCGACAAGATTATCGCCTTCGCCCACGCACACGGCATGGCAGTGCGGGGCCACACACTCGTCTGGCACTTCCAGAGCGGGAATTGGAAAGAGGCTCCGGACTGGTTCTTTGCCGGAGCACGCGACGAACCGCAGTATCGCGATATCGTGGCCGCGCGCCTGCGGAAGTATGTGACCGATGTCGTCACACACTTCCGCGGCAAGGTCTATGCATGGGATGTCGTCAATGAAGTCATCAGCGACAATTCGAATCAGGTCTACCGCGAAGATAGTCCATGGTATCGCGCTTTTGGGAAAGACTACATAGCGATCGCCTTCCGAGCGGCGCGTGCGGCCGACCCGGACGTCAAGCTCTATATCAACGAATACAATACAGATGATCCGAACAAGCGCGAGAAACTGCTGACCGTGATTCGCGAATTACGCGCCGAAGGAGTGTCGATCGACGGCGTCGGGCATCAAATGCATATTAGTGTCAACAGGCCGCCGCTGGCGAACATCAAGCAGGCACTCGACGACGTCGCCGCACTCGGACTCGAGAACCAGGTGACGGAACTCGACGTGAGTCTCTATGCCGATTCGGGCGAATGCTGGCGCAATCCGCATGCATGCCTTCCCGACCTCGGTCGTTCAGTGCCGAACGACGTGATGCGTGCCCAGGCGCTTCGCTATCGAGCCGTGTTTGACGTATTCGAGCACGAGCCCAGCATCAAGGCCGTGACGTTTTGGGGCTATTCGGACAAGCATACCTGGCTGAGTTCGACGCCAGTGTCGCGGACCAATCTGCCGCTACTGTTCGATGCCGACCTGCGGCCGAAGGCGGCTTACTGGACGATTGTCGATCCCGCCTACCAGCCATAGCGACACCAGCACAGGTATCGACGCAATCGAAAACCCCGTGCTGATGATGTGCCGCCAGCTTTCCAGAAAATTGACCGCCTCAGCTTTAGCCGGCTTCGGCGGCTCGTGTCACACGAACGGATGGGATGCGGGTCCCTTCAGGGCCGCCGTGGCGGGTGCCCGAAGGCGCGCCGGAGCCGCCGCGTGCGTTTGTGCGACAGCACGCGTGGCACCGGCCTCGTGCGAGGCGCCCAGTCTGAACATCGACACGGAGGCTTTCAGATCGCCTGCCTGCGACTCGAGCGAGCTGGCAGCCGCCGCCGCCTGCTCGACCAACGCCGCGTTCTGCTGCGTGACGACATCCATCTGCGTGACGGCCTGGTTGACCTGGCCGATGCCCTTGCTCTGTTCCCGCGAGGCGGCGGTGATCTCACCCATGATGTCGGTTACGCGCCTGATCTCGTGCGTGATCTCGCGCATCTTCTCACCCGCCTCCCGCACATGGCCGGCACCTGCCTGCACGCGCTGCACGGAATCATGGATCAACTCCTTGATTTCCTTCGCCGCCGCCGAGGAGCGCTGGGCCAGCGAACGCACTTCCGAGGCCACCACTGCAAAACCTCGTCCCTGCTCACCCGCCCGCGCCGCTTCGACGGCCGCGTTCAATGCGAGGATGTTGGTCTGGAAGGCGATGCCCTCGATGATGCCGACGATGTTGGTGATCTTGTCCGAGCTGGCGTTGATGCCCTCCATCGTTTCGACCACGCGCGACACCACGGTGCCACCTTCCTCCGCCACGTGGGCAGCCTGCGCAGCGAGCTGGTTCGCCTGACTGGCGTTGTCGGCGTTCTGGCTGACCGTCGAGGTCAGTTGCTCCATGCTCGACGCTGTTTCCTCGAGCGAGGCGGCCTGCTCTTCGGTGCGCTGTGACAGGTCAAGGTTGCCTGCGGCTATCTGGTGCGTGGCGGTAGCGATCGAGTCGGCGGATAGTTTGATCGTGCCAATCGTTTGTGCGAGCTGCTCCTGCATGCGCTTCATCGAAAACAGCAGGCTCGAGTGGTCGCCCGGTGCCGTCTTCACCACCGCGGTCAGATCGTTACTGGCAATCTGGTTGGCAATCTCGGCCGCATAGGACGGCTCACCGCCCAGCGAGCGGACGATGCCGCGGTTGAGCACCACAACGACCGCGCACAAGGCAAAGGCCAGTACCGCCAGAATCCCGAGGCTCTGGTACAGCGTTGCGCGGAACGCCGCATCGATATCGTCAACGTAGACCCCCGTGTTGAAAATCCAGTTCCACGGCTGATAGATGACGTTGTAGGCAACCTTCGTGGAAGGAGCGGTTTGTCCCGGTTTCGGAAACGGGTACACGGTAAAGCCTTGGCCGTCACGCTTGATAACGTCGAGCGTCGCCCTGAAAGGGTGCCCCCCGTCCGAATCCTTGTAGTCGAGGATGTTCCTGCCCACCATCTGCCGTTGCGTCGGGTTCATCAAGACGGTGAACTGCGGATCGAAGAGCGCGAAGTAACCGTCTTGGCCGAACCGCATGTCCCCGATGATGGCCATGGCCCGCTTCTGGGCTTCCGCTTTGGTCAAGGCGCCGGAAGCCACCTGAGCGTCCATGGTTTTGGCGACATTCACCGCGAGTTCCGCCGCGTGTACGAGGTCGGCTTTACGTTCGTCCATCCGCATTCCCCTCGTCTGGTAGGCGTTGTAAATCGACGCGCCGGCCAGGCAAACCAGGCTCAGGATCAGCGGCAACCAGAGCTTCTGGGCAAAAGTTAGCTTCATATATCTTCGAACATTTTATGTTTGACAGGAACAAGCAAAGCACACGCTTGTTTTCTCTAGCACTGCTCTATCGAAAACGATGTCGCCCACGCGTAGATCGTGGTGGTGCGTCGCATGGACGGCCGACGCTGATTCCCCTAGAGGCTCGGCCCAACTGCGGGTCGAGCGCCTGCGACGGACTGCGCCACATATCTCACGTCAAACCACGCGCTCGAACAGCCAAGGTTCGATGCATCGACGTTCCTGCTCGAAGGCGCGGATGGCCGCGGCGTCCTGCAGAGTAAGCCCGACTTCGTCGAGTCCGCGCAGCAAGCAGTCCTTGCGAAACGGATCGATCTCGAAGGCCGTGGCAGAGCCGTCCGGCCGCGTGATGTACTGTGCTTCCAGGTCGATCCGCAGTCGATAGCCAGGCGTGGTTTGCACGGCGGTAAACAGGGCGTCCACGAGCTCAGCATCGAGCCGTATCGGCAGGAGCCCATTCTTGAAGCAGTTACCATGAAAGATCTCCGCGAAACTCGATGCAATGAGGACCCGGATTCCCCAGTCACGAAGCGCCCATGGGGCATGTTCGCGACTCGATCCACAGCCAAAATTCTCGCGCGCCAGCAAAATTTGCGCGCCGTTGTAGCGAGGCTGATTCAGTGGAAAATCTGGATTGAGCGGGCGCATTGAGCAGTCCTGGCCGAACTCACCTCTGTCGAGATAACGCCACTCATCGAACAGAAACGGACCAAAACCGGTCCGTTCGATCGACTTCATGAATTGCTTGGGCAAAATGGCATCGGTATCGACGTTGGCGCGATCGAGCGGTAGGACAAGCGAGTCAACAGGCAAAAAGGGCTGCATTCGAATCTTCCTTCAAAGCTGGCTGACATCGACGAAGTGACCCGCGATAGCGGCGGCGGCCGCCATCACGGGGCTGACCAGGTGCGTGCGCCCGCCTGACCCCTGACGGCCCTCGAAGTTACGGTTGGAGGTCGAGGCGCAGCGTTCACCGGGCGACAATCGATCCTCGTTCATGCCAAGGCACATTGAGCATCCGGGATCACGCCATTCAAAACCTGCCGCGAGAAAAATCTTGTCGAGTCCTTCGGCTTCGGCCTCGCGCTTGACCAGGCCGGAACCCGGCACGACCAGTGCCTGCGCAATACCGGCGGCCACACGCTTTCCCCGGACGACCGCGGCGGCGGCCCGCAAGTCTTCCAATCGAGCGTTGGTACAGGAACCGATGAAAATCTTGTCCAGCGCGATATCCGCTATGCGGATGCCGGGCGTGAGATCCATGTAAGCGAGTGCGCGTTCCATTGCTTGCCGCTTGACCGAGTCTTGCTCGGCGGCGGGATCCGGCACCAGGCCGTCGATCGAGGCGACCATTTCCGGCGATGTGCCCCAGCTGACTTGCGGGCGAACGGTCGCCGCATCAAGTTCCACAATCCGGTCGAAGCGTGCGCCCGGATCGCTGTGCAGGGTCCGCCAGTACTGCACGGCTTGATCCCGGCGAAGGTCGCGGGGAGCGTATGGCCGGTCATGCAGATAGGTGATCGTCGTCTCGTCGACTGCAATCATCGCGCAGCGCGCGCCGGTCTCGAGCGCCATATTGCAGAGCGTCATGCGCGCTTCCATGCTCATGCGCTCGATTGCCGAGCCGGCGAATTCCAGCGCGTGCCCCGTCGCGCCCGATGTGCCGATTTGAGCGATCAGGGCGAGCGCCAGATCCTTTGGCGTGACACCGCGCCGGGTCTCGCCTTCAATGCGTACCTGCATCGTCGCGGGCTTTTTCACGATCAGGCATTGCGTGGCGAGCACATGCTCGATTTCCGAGGTGCCGATGCCGAACGCAAGAGCGGCGAACGCTCCGTGCGTGGTGGTATGCGAATCACCACAGACGATGCTCATGCCGGGCAGGGTCGCACCTTGCTCAGGCCCCACCACGTGCAGAATACCTTGGCGCGCGTCGTGCATCGGAAATTCGGTCAACCCGAATTCAGCGCAATTGCGGCTGAGTGCCTCGACTTGGCGCCGCGCCATCAAGTCTTTGATTCCAATTATCCGATTCGCGGTCGGCACGTTGTGATCAGCGGTGGCCAGCACCGATTCACTACGCCACGGCCGCAAGCCGTTCATGCGAAGTCCGTCGAAAGCCTGAGGGCTCGTCACCTCATTGACGAGATGTTGATCAATGTAGAGCAGCGTGTGTCCATCCGGCGTCGTGTTCACAGCGTGACGCTGCCACAACTTGTCCAATAGCGTGCAAGGAGTCGAGTGAGAGTAGTCAGGCATAGTCTTGATATGCAGGGTTGTTGAAGGTGCGTGTCTTATCGGCAACCAGCACGCACGCATTCGTGTAGTTCAAGCCTTCCCCGATGCCACGATTCGCCCGTTCGTCCCGATCCGGTGTCACCGGCCTTGAACTCGCTCGCCAACACTTGGCCATCAGCCTGGTTTCGCGATCGGCCTTTGTTCCGCTCATCATGCGTGAACCCGGATCGGGACTACGACGACCTATACCGGTCGCATCAACTTAAAACCGGGTTCGCATCCCTGCTACCACCAGGTTCTGGTTCGAACTCGTTGACGGAGATACCGCATAGATTGCAGCGACCGCATAAGGTCCCGAGGCCGTCTGCAAGGAATCGGTGAGGTAGACGTCGGTGCGCTTGGACAATTGGTAATCCACACTCACCGATGCCGTGTTCCAGTGCGGATTCGCGTTGACGCCACCATACTTACCAGCCGAGTAAACGTAGGCCGCCGAGAAGGACAGCGCATGCGTCAGGAAGTAGCTGAACGACGTGTCGTAGTTGGTCTGGGTGAAGCTCGTACCGTCCTGGTACTCGAAGTGCACCACGTCAACGATCGCGTTCCAGCGCAAACCGTGTCCAAAGTCATACTGCCCCCCGACGCCAAGATTGCGCTGCCTTGATACGCCCGCATTGGCGTCCACAGGGCTTGTACGGAAGAAATAGAACGGAACGCCGCTGTAGTCGTTACTGACCGCACCGTTCAGATTCAAGGTCCCCGGCTCATCGAGCTCGGTGAAAGCCAGCGCGAGCTTCAGCGGACCACCGTGGTAGCCTGCGCCAGCGCCAAAGGCCCGATTCATCGCAAAGTCGCCAGCCTGATTGCTGAACGCGTAGAACGCCTCGGCATTCAGGCCGTTCCAGGTTGGCGACACATACTTCACCGAGTTGCTGTAGCGCCAGCTGCCCATCAGGTTGTCGGCATCTCCCGGGTGGTCGGCCAAGCCATTGGCCACCACAGCCGACATCAGCGGCGTGAGGTAGTCCCAGAACATGTCGTACTGCCGGCCCAAGGTCAGCGTACCGGCCGTGTCGCTGCCCAAACCGACATAAGCCTGGCGCCCGAACATGCGACTGCCTTGTTCCAATTTGCCGCTGGTGATGTCAAATCCGTTTTCGAGCACCGCAACCGCACGGTCTCCGCCACCCAGGTCCTCAACAATGTTGACGCCGAAGCGGTTGTTCAGATTTGTGCCGCTCATCATCATGAAGTTGTGAGAGCCACCCTCGTTATTCACCCAGCCAATGCCTTCCGCAATGAGTCCATACAGCGTTACGCTGCTTTGGGCATGGGCGCTCGACGATACCGATGCAATGACAGCAGCGGCGCAAAGCGCCTTATAAAGCTTCGTTTTTTTCTGCTTCACAACTATTAGTCTCCTTCTACCTTGTCGTAGGAAGGTGGTTACCCCGAAGGGAAATGCCAACCGGCGACCGTACTTCCCCCGAGGTCGCTGGTATGGACAGAGAAAGCGCTTTGTGTCAGGACAGCGCCAATTTCTTGTATTTGGAGTCCACTGCGGATCTGCTTGCGTGGCCTAAAACCCAAACGACTCCTGCCAGTCGTGGAAAAGATTGCGGATGACCAACCGGAACCACCCCTGGGCGATGTCGTCGTCATCCTTTGGGTGCCAGAGCAAATCGATCGCCAAAGACAATCCTTCAATCGGCAGCGGACATGTCGCGAAACGCCTGAAGTCTTCCAGTCCGGTCCAGTGGTGCGGCACCGCCGTAATCAGGTCGGTGGTCTCAATGACATGTTGCATCTGAAGCCAGCTGGGCACCGTCACCGCAACCTTGCGTACCAGCCCCATGGCGGCAAGGGCGTCGTCGATGGCATTGGTTCCAACAGCCGTGTTCGCGACCTTGAGGTGATGAAGGCTCAGATAGTCTTCCAGCGTCAGCGGCGCCCGCGCGTAAGGGTGCTCGCGATTCATCATCACGGAGAAGCTGTCCTCGAGCAAAGGTGCGCAATAGGCGGCGGGTATCCGGAAGGAATTGAACGCGGCGCGAACATGCACCTCACCCTGCGCGACCGAGTCTTCCCCGCTGCGTGGATCGAAGTGCTGGACGTTCAGCTGCACGCCGGGTGCAACCTCGCGCAATCGACTGATCAACCGCGGCAGCAGGACCACGCCCGCGTAGTCGGTCAGTCGCAAGTTGAAGCCCCGGATGGCGCTGGCAGGATCGAACGTCCGCCCGCCCTCGACAGCCCGTTCGATCTGCCGCAGCGAACCGCTGATCACGCTGGCAATCGAGATTGCATAGCTGGTCGGAACCATTCCCTCTGGCGTGCGCACGAACAGTTCGTCTCTGAACGTGGTCCTCAGGCGTCTCAAGGCATGGCTGACCGCCGACTGGGAAAGACCGACTTTCTCGGCCGCACGCGTCACGCTGCGCTCAGTCACAAGGGCTTCGAGAACGACAAGCAAATTCAGATCAATACTGCGCAAATTCATGTCGGGCACTCAACTCGTTACTGCAACTACTACCCTGCCGAAAGTGGCGCCCGGTCGCGATCGAGAAGCGTGCCGAATCCCGCGACGGGGTCTTGCACACCGCAGCCTCGAAGGGCGTACCAGACCATTGCCTGGTTACTGGTAATCACGGGCCGTTTCAACGATGCCTCGAGCGCCTCGATACATTCAGCGGACCGCACCGCCGTGCAACTGATCAGATAGGCGTCGGCGTCATCGCGCTGGTTTCTCAGCGCCATTTCGATGAATGTGGACGGCGGCAGCTCTGCCATCTCCTTGTTGGTATTGATCTGGAGACCCTCGCAGGCGATCACCTCGAACCCGTGATGCGTGAGGAACGCCACCTCACGCTCGTTTACCGGCTCGATGTACGGCGTTAGCAACACCACACGCCTGGCATCGACGCAGCGTAGCGCGTGAACGATGGCGTCGGCTGTGGCGAAGCTATGCGCTTTCTCGGACACCTGTACCTGGCGATTGATCAAGTCATTGAGCTCAACGCTATAGGTTGATGCCGCGGTACAGTGAAAAGCAAGACACTCCACACCTGCATCGGTTAGCAGGTTAGCGGCTTGACGTGCTTGCGACGCCATGTTGATGAGTTCTTCCGAAGAACTCCCCAGCAGGGGCAGGCGCGTGACATAGGCTTGAACACCCGGCGGCAGCATCGCTCTGATTTGCGGTTCAGCGACGCTATTGCCTGAGGGAACGATCACACCGATCCTTCCCCTCGATCCGTAGTCAATGCTTTCGGGTACCGACATGCCCCGCTCCCTTACACCGACTGCTGCGAACCTAGAGTGCGGCGAGCCTGCTCCAGATATTTTGGGTTGATGTACTCCGCGGCACTTGTCTTGGCGCGGCCCGGAAGTGCACGGATCAGGGAGCTCACGTCAATGAGCGCCTGGATCGATTGGACGTTGGCGGCAGCGTCGCGCGGGAAAATCTCACGTTGCGTATAGTCGTCCCAGGCGCGATCGGCGTAGTCCGCGGAGATGCCACTGTGTTCCATGGCGATCGAACGGCAGCCCGCCTTGTTTGCATAGAACCAATCGTGCGCGCGAACGAATGCCCGAAGGAAAGCCACCGTCGTCTCTTCATTGGCTTCGGCCCATGCGCCGGCGACGTTGAGCGAGGTGAACTGGAACCAGGGAAAGTCGTCCAGCGGCTCGCAAAGCGACACATAGCCTTGATCGAGCGCGACGTAGTTCAACGGAATACCCTGCAGTCCAGCGTCAATCTCCCCGCTTTGCAGCTTGTTCCAGCGCGACAGAATGGGACCGACCGCGACGATCTTGTAGTCGCGTGGGTGCTCCAGCCCATGAGCGGAGAGGATTTTCATGACGAGGGAGGAGCTTCCTGCCTCGAGCGACGACACGCCGACGATCCCTCCGCGAAGGTGTTCCGGCTTGGTGATGTGAGGACGCGAAATGAACGAGAAAGGCAGCCGGTTCACGTTGCCCGCGAGGATCTCCAGACCTCCCCCGCTCTCGCTCTCGAGAATGACATGCTCGGTGACGCCGAGCGACAACTGGAGCCGCCCGTCCTTCAAACGATTTGTTACTTCGTCAATGGGCTCGTAAAGTTCGATCGACACGTCCAGGCCGGCTTCTTCGAAAAAGCCCTGGTCCTTGGCAATCCAGAGCGGCATATTGAAGTAGTTTCGCGAGACGGCGCCAACTTTAATGTGCTTCATTACGTATTCCTTAAAAAATGCAAGTCCACGTCCGGGCTGGGTCGAGCAGTCCGTCGGACGTGGTGATCTACTCTGCGTTCGCGGGCAAGTGCCCGGCGACGTTTGACTGGAAGGCCGCGCCGCTGGTCGAGATCGGCGAACGGGTCAGCAGTATGCAGATGAGGGCGCCCACGAGGAGCAGCACACCGGCAATCATGAAGGCGACAGAGAAGTTGCCGGAGAAGGACACGGCATAGCCGGTGGCGATCGGCGCCGCCAGCCCGAACACGTTGCCGCCGAATATCAGTGTCGCGACCGCAAGCCCTTCGCTTGATGAACCGCGCAGCAGGTCAGTCGTCAGCGCGATGTTCATCGACATTGCAGTCGAGACACAGGTCAACGCGACGGCCACAATGGCAATGATGACAACCGTGGATTTAACCATCGGTATGAAGAGCACCACTGCGGCGACCAGCAGCATGACGCTGATCAGGTTACGGCGCGCACCGCGCTTGCGGCTCTCCTCCGTCAGGAGCGCATCGCTGAGCCAACCCAGAACGATGCCGAATACACAGGCACAAATATAGGGGCCGGCCATGAAAATGCCGCTTTTCAGGATGCTCACTCCCCGGTCGCGCTCGAGATACGCGGGAAGCCAGGTGAGAAAGAGGTACAAGGTATAGCCTGCACACCCCTGGGCGAGAGCGAGCCCCCACATGGTCTTGCTCACAAGCAATGCCTTGAACGTCTGAAGGCCCTGCTTGGCGTCGACGCGGTCGACGGTCTTTCGCGGCGCCACGGCGTCATTCGGCCTGAGCAGCGCGCGTTCTTCCTTCGATATCCAACGCGCTTGCTCGGGCGTTCGATATAGCAGCCACCAGAGAATACCCAGCACCACGCCAAAACCGCCGGTCACCACGAACGACCCACGCCAGCCCATGGTCGTGATCAGCCAGCCGACCATAATCCCGCCAAGCGCCGGGCCTGCGTAGGCACCCGCGTTGAGAATGGCTGCTGCCAGCCCGCGCTCGGCGCGAGGCGCCCAGTCCCGGATGATTCGTCCACCGACCGGATAACTGGCGGCTTCCCCGATGCCCAGGATCAGGCGCGAGCCGAGCAGCTGAACGAAGGTCGAAGCCCCTCCACTGAGCAGGCTACCCACCGACCAGATCGTCAGCGCGGCCGCGGTCACATTGCGAGCGCCAAAGCGATCGGCCACTACGCCCGCGGGCAATACACAAAGAAGATAGGTCCAGAGAAACGACGAGAACATATATCCCATCTGGACAGGCGTCAGCCTAAATGTATCTGCAATGGATGCAGCCCCCATCGACAGGTTGATCCGGTCCGCGTAATTCACCATATTCATGATGAACATCGCGAGATAGACCACATGGCGTTTGCCTACGACCATCGCTTGACCCTTAGGTTATTCGTATGTTTGGTTAGCGTTCAAGGCCGGTAGTTTGACACAGGTGAAATGCAGAACGCATGCGAAGTTGTCATCCCCAACATGAACGCAATTCATGGACATCAGGCATTGTCAGCGGCGTCAAACTGGTTCGAGCGGTTTTTTTTTGGCGATATCTTTTTGATTCAATTACGAAGGTGTCGCGTCGCGGACATTCGTGAATCACCGATGCGACATGCGTAAAATTATGAGTAACGCTGGCTGACGATGTGGGGACCCAACCCGACGCAGCCTTTCAAACGGCTTTAGTAGTCTGCCGCCCTAAGCCACCCATCGCACGACCTGCGTCACGCGCTCCTGCGCGCCGCGCCACTAAGAGGACAGTTCATGCTCGATCGCCTCACCCGCTTGTTCCCGCTCTGGGCCGTGCTGCTTTCGGTCGTCGCCTACCTGAGGCCCGCATCGTTCAGCGGCATTGCCCCGCACGTCACCGTGCTGCTCGCCCTCGTCATGCTGACCATGGGCGTGACCCTGTCGTTCGACGATTTCAAGCGCGTCTTCACACGGCCTGCGCCGGTGATCGCCGGCATCGGCCTGCACTACCTCGTCATGCCGCTCGCCGCCTGGGCGATCGCGCATGCGCTGCATATGCCGCCCGATCTCGTCGCGGGCATGGTGCTCGTGGGCAGTGTCGCGAGCGGCACTGCATCGAACGTGATGATCTATCTCGCGCGTGGCGATGTCGCGCTGTCGGTCACGATCAGCGCGCTGTCGACCGTGGTCGGCGTGTTCGCGACTCCCTTGCTCACGCGGCTCTACATCGACGCCTCGATCGCCGTCGACGTGCGCGGCATGCTGATGAGCATCGTTCAGATCGTCGGCTTGCCGATCGTCGCGGGCCTCGTGATCCATCATGTGTTCGGCGGTGTGATCCGCCGCATCGAGCGCTATCTGCCCATGCTTTCGATGGTCGCCATCGTGCTGATCATCGCGTCGGTCGTCGCGGGCACGGCGAACAGCATTGCCTCGGTCGGCCTGCTCGTGATGGTCGGCGTGATTCTCCACAACAGCATCGGCCTGCTTGGCGGGTATTGGGGCGGACGCCTGCTGGGCTTCGACGAAACAGTCTGCCGGACGCTCGCGATCGAGGTTGGCATGCAGAACTCCGGCCTCGCGGCAACGCTCGGCAAACTCTATTTCTCACCGCTTGCCGCTTTGCCGGGTGCGCTGTTCTCGGTCTGGCACAACCTGTCGGGGTCGGTGCTCGCCGGCGTCTGGGCCTCCCGCCCCGTGCGGCATTCAGCAAGCTCGCCAGATAGCGCCATGGGCTCTGACCATTCGGCTTGATCTGTGAGCGTGAGCGATTGAACCCAGTGAGCGAGTCTTAAGCAAGGATTTATGAAATCGGCGATCATCGCGTGCGCCGTCCTGCCCGAGGCTCTACCCGCGCGACGCCCGTCGCGCAGATTTACGACTCATTCATGACAGACCTGACCGCTCTCGATCGCCGCTCGCACCGTCTGGCACTGCTTGTCGCCGCGACGTTCTTCATGGAGTACCTCGACACCACCGTCGTGGCAACCGCCCTGCCGCAGATGGCCCAGTCGTTTCACGTCGGGCCGAACGACCTGAGCATGGGGATGTCCGCCTATATGCTCGCGCTGGCCGTGTTCATTCCGGTCAGCGGCTGGATCGCCGACCGTTTCGGCACGCGCACCGTGTTCGCCGGGGCGATCGCCTTGTTCACGATTGCGTCGGTGCTGTGCGGCCTGTCGAACAGCACCGGGGAGTTCACCGCCGCACGTCTTCTGCAGGGACTCGGCGGCGCGATGATGGTGCCGGTCGGACGCATGATCGTGGTCCGCAATACCGACAAGAGCCGCCTGATCCAGGCAATTTCGACCATCACGTGGCCGGCCATCATGGCGCCCGTGATCGCACCGCCGCTTGGGGGGTTCATCACTGACGCCGCCTCGTGGCGCTGGATCTTCCTGATCAATGTCCCGCTCGGGCTGATTGCGATCGCTTGCGTGTTCGCGATGGTCAGGAACGAACGCGACGAGGCCCAGCGCGGTCTCGACCTCGTGGGCTTCCTGCTCAGCGGCGGCGCGCTCGTCTGCCTGATGTGCGGCACCGAACTGGCGAGCCGGGAGTCGGGCGGCACCGTGGTGCCGCTCAGCCTGATGGCCGCCGCTGTGATCGTCGGCGTGGGCTCGTACTGGCATGCGGCTCGTCATCCGCATCCGCTGGTCGACTATGCGCTGCTCAAGGTCCCGACTTTCTCGGTAACCGTTGTAAGCGGCTCGCTGAGCCGAGTAGGCATCAACGCGGTGCCCTATCTGATGCCGTTACTGTTTCAGATCGTCTTCGGCATGTCGGCATTCCGGTCCGGCTTGATCCTGCTCGTCAGCGCGCTCGGCAATTTCGGCATGAAGGCGCTGACCACACCGTCGATGAAGCACCTGGGCTTCCGCTTGACCTGCCTGCTCGGCGTGGGGGGCAGTGCCGTGTTCACGATTGCATGCGGCTTGCTGAGGCCCGACACGTTGATATGGATCACGCTGGTGGTCGTGTTCATGTACGGCGCGATGCGTTCGCTGACATTTTCGACGCTCGCGACACTCGCCTACGTCGACATGGACAAACCGCGCATGGGTGCGGCGAGCACGATATGGAGCACGGCCCAGCAGATGACCATCGGCATGGGCATTGCGTTCGGCGCGCTGAGCTTGCGCGGCGCCACCCTGTTCAATCATGGTGGCGGAGGCCCGGGCCATCCGCATACGCTGGTCGAATTCCGCTGGGCCTTTTTCGCCTGCGGCATCGTGACGCTGCTGTCCCTGCCCGGCTTTCTGCGCATGGCACGCGACGCAGGGCATGCCGTGGGTGGTGGCGCGGGGGCGACGCGGTAGTTGCCGCTCACGGCTCTAGGCCGTTGATACCGGCTCATCTCATCGTCACGCCCGATCGAGCTACTGCAAGATTCGCCGCGCGATTCGATTCGCGCGGCGCCTTCCACTACGGCATGATCTGTCCGCCGTTCACCTCGATCACCTGCCCGGTCACATACCCGCTCGCGGCCTCGCTTGCGAGAAACAGCAGCGCGCCCACGCATTCGTCGGCGGTGCCGAGCCGGCCCATCGGAATGCTCTTCGCGAAGGTCTGCAGGATATCGGGCGAAGAAATGCCTTCATGAAATGGCGTCTCGATCACGCCCGGCGCGAGCGCGTTCACCCGGATTTTCTGGGGCACGAGTTCCTTTGCCATGGTCCGCGTGACGGTCGAGACAAAGCCCTTGCATCCCGCATAGAGACTCGCACCCGGGCCACCGCCGGTGCGCGCCGCCTGCGAGGTCACGTTGATGATGCTGCCGCCATGCGGCGCCATCAACGGAATCACGCGGCGGCTCACGGCGATCACCGAGCGTGCGTTCAACTTGAACACTTCGTCGATCAGCTCGTCGTCGATATCGACGACATTCGAACGCCGCACCATGCCGCCCGCATTGTTGATCAGCACATCGATCCGGCCGAAGTGCGCATGCACATCCCGCACCATCCGGTCGGCGTCGGCCGTGTCGGTCAGGTCCGCCGGGAACGGCTTCGCCTCGCCACCAGCGGCGGCAATCGAAGCCACCACCTGATCCGCTTCGTCCTTGCGGCTCCGGTAGTTGACCGCCACGCGTGCTCCAGCCGCTGCGAACGCGCGCGCCGCCGCCGCACCGATACCCGTGCTGGCACCCGTGATCAACACAACCTTGCCTTTCAAATCTTGCATTCCCACTCCTCTTGAAAGCGAAGCGGCGTCGGCCCGCAACGGGAGACGCCGATGAGACCCACCACAAACGGCGCATCGCGCAAGACGCGTGACGCCACCTCCAGCGAAAACATGCTCAGGTAATCGCCCCGATTTGCCAAGGCACGAATTCGTTCTGTCCATAACCATGGACTTCACTCTTCGAGCGCTGGCCGGAAGCCGTCGCGAGCATCATCTGGAAGATGGCTTCACCGACTTCGTCGACACTTTGCTCGCCATCGAGAATGCGGCCGCAATTCAAGTCGATGTCCTCCTCCTGGCGAACCCACAATGGCGTGTTCGTGCCGAACTTCAACGACGGCGACGGTGCGCAGCCGTAGGCAGATCCCCGGCCTGTCGTGAAGCAGATGAGGTTGGCGCCGCCCGCGACCTGCCCGGTGGCGGACACAGGATCGTAGCCCGGCGTATCCATGAAGACGAGTCCATGCGCACTCACCGGCTGTGCGTATTCATAGGTCTCGACGAGGTTCGTCGTGCCGCCTTTCGCGACCGCACCCAGCGATTTCTCGAGGATCGTCGTCAGGCCGCCCGCCTTGTTGCCGGCCGACGGATTGTTGTTGAGGTCGGCGTTCATCCGCGCACAGTACGCTTCCCACCAGTGAATTCGCGCAACGAGCTTCTCGCCGACTTCACGCGAAACCGCACGGCGCGTGAGCAAGTGTTCGGCACCGTAGACCTCGGGTGTCTCCGAGAGGATCGCGGTCCCCCCGTGTGCGACGAGCCTGTCGACGGCCGCGCCGAGTGCCGGGTTCGCCGTGATCCCTGAATAGCCATCGGAACCACCACATTGAAGACCGACGGTCAGGTACTTCGCGTCGACGGGTTCACGCTTGACCTGGTTCGCCTCGGCCAGCAGGGACTTGATCTGTTCGATACCCGATGCGATGGTGCGTGAAGTCCCGCCGGTCTGCTGGATCGTCATGGTGCGCAGCGCTGCGCCACGCTTGAGCCCCTGTGATTCGACCAGCCCGTCGATCTGGTTTGTCTCGCAGCCGAGGCCGATCATCAGCACGGCGGCGAAATTCGGATGACGCGCATAGCCTGCGAGCGTGCGACGGATCAGCGTGAGCGCCTCGCCTTCGGAATCGATCGCACAGCCCTGCCCATGCGTGAGCGCGACCACACCGTCGACATTGGGAAAATCCGCAAGCGCCTCAGGATGGATGTCGCGACGGAAGTAGTCGGCGATCGCCCGCGCGACCGTGGCCGAGCAATTGACCGACGTCAGAATACCGATGTAATTCCGCGTTGCGATACGTCCGTCGGCGCGCCGGATACCGAGAAACGTGGCGGGCTTCTCGACCATGTGCGTCGGATGCGAATCCACGCCATACGCGTAGTCGCGTTCGAAATTGCCCATCGCCATATTGTGCGTGTGGACGTGCTCGCCCACCGTAATGGCGCGCTTCGCGAAACCGATGATCTGACCATAGCGACGTACCGGCTGCCCCTCGGCTACGGCATGCACGGCGACCTTGTGACCTGCGGGAATCATGCCCGTGACGCGCGCATCGGCGCTCAGAGGGCCCCCAGGAAGCAGTTGCTGGCGTGCAATCGCGACATCGTCGCGCGCGTTGAGCAGGATCAGCGACGAAGCCAGCCCTTCGATCGCTGGGCGCGCCGTGACGTCGCCCGGTTGTGATGTGACGTTCGACATGGTGCTTCCTAGGTTGCGGCGCCCCGCACGCCGACATACAGCGAATAGAGCGAGGTGCTTGCCGCGATAAACAGCCGGTTGCGATGCAGTCCGCCAAAAGTCAGATTCGCCACCGGTTCCGAAATCAGGATCTTGCCAAGCAGTTCACCTTTGGGTGAATAGCAATGTACGCCGTCTTCCGCGCTGGTCCAGACATTGCCGAACTCGTCGAGCCGCAAGCCGTCGGGAATGCCCGGCTCGATGTCGACGAACACGCGATCGTTGCTGAGCCGGCCATTCGTGCCGACGTCGAACACGCGGATATGGTGCGGACCGTCCTCGACGTGCGAAGCGCCAGAGTCGGCGATATAGAGCTTGCTCTCGTCGGGCGAGAACGCGAGACCATTGGGCTTGACGAAACCGTTCGCGGCCAGCTCGACCTTGCCTGTGTCCGGCGAGACCCGGTACACATTGCACGCGCCGATTTCACTGTCGGCACGGTAGCCTTCGTAGTCGCTGAGAATCCCGTAGTCGGGATCGGAAAACCAGACCGAGCCATCGGAATGGACGATCACATCGTTCGGCGAATTCAGCGAACGCCCCTCGTAATGCGAGGCGACCACGACAATGCTGCCGTCGTGCTCGGTCCGCGTGACGCGGCGCGTGCCGTGTTCGCAGCTGACCATGCGCCCCTGCCGGTCACGCGTATTGCCATTGCTGAAATTCGAGTTCGCGCGAAACACGCCGACGCCCATGCCGGGTGCCCAGCGCATCATCCGGTTCCTCGGGATATCGCTCCAGACGAGAAAGTCGCCAGCCGGAAAATAAACCACCCCTTCGGCCCACATGCTGCCCCCGTCGAGCTTCTCGAGGAAGGCATTCGGCTGGATCAGCGTCCGGAAGCGTCGGTCGTGTACTTCGTAGTCTTTTGGGTTCATCGTGTTTCGGATCCTGTCCTTGTCTTCAATAACTGCGGACCCTAACGGGCGGTCCGCCCACCGGCGGCGACGACCACCGCGATAATCAGCACGCCATACACGACCGAACGAATCCCGGCTCCCGCACCGACGGCATTGAGAATCGCATTGGTCAGAAAGAGGAACATCGCGGCGCCCCAGACGCCTGCGACGGTTGCCTTGCCGCCCGTCACCTGTGTGCCGCCGATCACGACGACCGCAACCGAGATCAGCATGTACTCGACACCCATGTCGAGCGATGCGCCTCCCGAGACTCCCGAGAGCAGCAAGCCGGTCAAGGCGGCGATCATCGACGACATCACATAGGTCAGGCAGCGCGTGCGCTCGACCCTGACGCCAGCGAGCCGCGCGGCACGCGGGTTCTGGCCGAGCGCCGAAAGGCTGCGGCCGAATACCATCCGGTGCAGGAGCACGGCCAGCACGATCGACAGCGCGAAGGCAAGCAAGGCGATATTCGGAACGCCAAGCAGGCGTCCGGTTGCAAAACTGCCGAGCGCGGGCGGTGGCGGCGGCATGCCGCGGCTCTGGGTAATTGCAATCGACTGGATGATGAAACTCGACGACAGCGTCGCGATGATCGGCGGAATCCGCAGCGCGCGAATCAACAGGTAGTTCGCCACCCCGATCAATGCACCGACGCCGAATGCCACGGCGATGCCCGTCACGATATGGCCGTTGTTCCCGCCCATCACCTGCACCGCAAGCACGCCGCACAGCGCGATGGCCGAGGGGACGGACAGATCGATATTGCCCGGTCCCGCGGTGATCACGAGCATCTGGCCCAGACCGACGAGGACCATGAAGATGCCGAAGACGAAGGCTGTTGCGACGACATTGCCCGCGATCGAAAACCCGAAGACGAAGATTGTGACGATCCAGACCGCAATCGCGCCCGCGAACGACCATGCCCACGGCGCGCGAACCGCCTTGAAGCGTTCGGCAAGGGTGGGAGGCGGCACGGCCGCATGGTCAGAGGCCGCGGACGGCGGCTGCACCGCGGCGCCGGGCGCGGCTTGGCGGGTTTCAGTGAGACGATTCATTTTTGCTCTCCGCCGCGCTGAAGCAGCACGCGCAACGACAGTACGATGATCAGGATCGCCCCTTGCATGCCGACCTGCCAGTCCGGCGAGATATTGAGGAAAGCGAGAAACGACGCGGCGAGTGTCAGCGTGATCGCGCCGAGAACCGCGCCCCAGACCGAGACACGCCCGCCGACGAATTCCCCGCCACCGAGGATCACCGCGGCAATCGAAAGCAGGGTATAACGCAGCGCGAGATTCGCGTCGGCCGAGGTGGTCAGCCCGAGCAGGCACAGACCTGAGAGCACGCCGAAGATCCCCGCGACACCGTACAGGGTGGCCTTGCTGCGCACGAGCGACCAGCCGAAACGCCGGACCGCGCGCGGGTTGCCACCCGCCCCGCGCACTCTCACTCCGGCCGAAGAGCGCATCAGCAAGGCATGGCCGATCACGGCGATCAGGATCGACCAGGCGATCGGCGCCGCGACCACCGGAGTCTGAAACGTCATCAGCCCCAACAGCCAGCCTGGGCTCGTCCCCCCGGGTGAGGGCAACAGCAGCACGGCAAGACCGCTCCACACGAACGAGAGCCCGAGCGTGACGACGATCGAAGGAATTTGCCGGTACTCGACGAGCGCGCCGACCGCCGCATAGAGCAGCACGCAGCCAACCAGCGCGGCGACGCCGAGCAAGGGATGCTCGACGAGCAAAGTCGCGCCGATACACGCGACCAGGCTCACGAAAGAGCCGATCGAGAGATCGAGGTCGTTGACCGTGATGATCGCGAGCTGCGCGAGTGTCGCGAGGACGATCGGCACGGCGAGGTTGAGCAACAGGCCGATGCCGAAGTAGCTGAAGGTCGCGGGCTGCAGAAAGAAAATCGGCACCAGCACGGCCACCAGCGAGAACGCCGGCAACATGGCGCGCAGGCGAGCCTGGTCGAGCGTAAAGGTCATGCGGGTTGCTCCTCGAAACTTGCGGCGAGCAGCGACTCTTCCGTGCACTGCTCGGCGTCGAGCACGCGGGTGACGCGGCCCAGACGGAAGACAAAAGTCCGGTCGCAGTACGCGAGTTCGTCGTTCTCGGTCGTGTACCAGATAAAAGTGCGGCCTTTCGCGGCCTCGCTGCGCACCAGTTGATAGATGTCGCGCTTGGTGCCGATATCGACGCCGCGTGTCGGGTCGTCCATCAGAATCAGATCGGCGTCGGAGGCGAGCGCGCGGGCGAACAGCACCTTCTGCTGATTGCCGCCGCTCAGCGACAGAATGCCCGCGTTCATCCCTGCGCCGCGGATACCGATGCGTTCACGCCAGGTCTGCACGAGCTCGCGCATCGCGCGCAGGTCGAGCATCATGCGTGCGCGGCCGGCCTTGCCGCCGCTCGCGGCACCGGCATCGCGCGCGGCCTCGTCCAGACCGCCGAACAGCCAGCGGATATCGAGATTCTGGGCGATCGACCACAGGGGGAATACGCCGTCGCGAGCCCGGTCGCCGGCCACGAATGCAACGCGTTCGTGGGCGCGACGCTTTGTCGCGGCCTGGAAGATCGCAAGCAAGGCTTCCGTCTGTCCCTGGCCCGCGAGCCCCGCGAATCCGATGACTTCGCCGCGCATCGCATCGATCTTGAGATGGCCGCCAGGGCCCAGGGCCCATTCGAAGCGCCGGGCCGTCTTTTTCTGATCGCCTTCAAGGCGTGTGCGCGCTTCGGCGGAGGCGTTCTCGACTTCAACGTGCTGGCCCATCGCGCGGACGATCGCGTCCTGCGTGAGTCCCTCGCGTGGCAGCACGCCGGCAACCGTGCCGTCGCGCATCACCAGCACGCGGTCGGCAACGCGTTCGATTTCACGAAGCATATGACTGATCAGAATCGACGCGATGCCGCGCCGCGCAGCCTCGCGAATGAACACGAGCAACTGGTCGGCCGTATGGGCATCGAGACTCGAGGTCGGCTCGTCGAGAATCACCAGCTTGACAGGCGCCCCGACCACGGTAAAACCACGCGCGATCTCGACCATCTGCCGTTGCGTGAGTGTGAGGTCCGCGACGAGTTCATGGCCCTTGAGCCCGTGACCGGGAAAAATCGCATCGAGCTGCTCGATCATGAGTGCCGTTGCACGGCGGCGCCAGCCCCTGCCCTGTAGTTCGGGATGCACGATGCACATGTTCTCGGCAACGCTGAGATTCGCGCACAGGGACAGTTCCTGGAACACGCAGCGAACACCGGCGGCACGCGCGGCATTCGCGTCATATCCGGTGGCCTGCTGGCCGTCGATCGACAGCGCGCCCTGATCCGGCTGGAACACCCCCGCGAGGATGGCCATCAGGGTCGACTTGCCCGCGCCGTTATGTCCCGCGATGCCCACGCATTCGCCGGACCGGAATTCGAAATGGATGTCGGACAGCGCCTTGACCTGCCCGAATGTCTTGCTGATACCCGCAAGCTTGACCAGCACGGGCGAGTGCGCAGCATGCATGGGTTGCGGGGGCGACGCCGAAGTGGAAACGTTCAAGCTGAATCTCCTGCTACCCGAAAGCGATGAGTGTCTGGCGCGATGCAGGTCGCGCACATGTAGAGCATCCGATCGATGTCGAGATCGATATCGCAGTCACGGCACCCCACCGCACGGGCCGCGACTGCGATCGCTTCGCCAGCTCTCATGCTGGCGAAGCGCGGGTTGCCTGCTTGTTGAACTCTATTTCGCGGTCACTTCGCGTCGACGATCTGCAGCACTTCGTCGCGGGTATATTCCTTGTTCGCGAGCGCGCCCTGCGGCGTCTTCGCGAGCACGGCATCGAGCTCGCCGGCCTGGACCTCGAGCAAAGGCATCTGGATTTCATGCGGCAGCTTCTTGCCCGCCAGCAGTTGTTGCGTGACCCAGAACGCGAATGTCGAGCAACCCGGCGGAATCGTCACGGACATGGTTTCATATCCGGACTTGCGCTGATCAGCCCACCAGGCGAGTTCTTCCTGGCGATTGCCGAGGATGATGATCGGCGTCGGACGGCCCGCGTCCTTAATTGCATTTGCCGTACCGAAACCGTCGCCGCCTTGCGTGAGCACGCCGTCGAGCTTCGGCAGTGTCGGCAGAATGCCTGCGACCTGCTTCTGCGCGACCGTCTGCGTCCAGTCCCCATGGACCGAACCGACGACCTTCAGGCCTGGATACTTCTTGAGCTCGTCGACCATGCCCTTGTGGATTTCATCGTCGACCGAGACACCCGCAAGGCCGCGGATTTCAAGCAGATTGCCCTTGTTGTTCAGGCGCTTGGCCAGATAGTCGACCTGCATCGCGCCGACCTTCTGGAAATCCACCGCGATCCGGTATGCGCACGGCTCGGTGGCGATCCCGTCGAAGGAGACGACCGTCACGCCGGCCGCACAGGCCTGCTTGATCACACCGTTCAATGCGGTCGGTGAGGCGGCATCGACGACGATCGCCTTGAAGCCCTGCAGGATCAGGTTCTGGATCTGCTGAACCTGTTCGGTCGCCTGGTTCTCGGCCGTCGTGAACGTCGGTGCTGCGGCGACGAGGCCTTGCTTGACGGCGGGGTCGGTGATATCCGTCCAGCTCTTGAGCATGGTCTGACGCCAGCTATTGCCGGCGTAGTTGTTGGACAGGGCGATTTTCATCGACGCAGTGTTGCCGGTGGCGGCCTGCGCGAAAACGGGGCCGGCCGCGGCGGCCGCGCATAACCCAATGACTGCTGAAGCCAGGAATGAACGCACGTATTGTCTCCTCATGTGATGTGAAGCGAAGCGAACGGCAGGCCGGATCGGCCAGCGTTCGCCCGAATGCCGTCATCGCGGCCGGGCATCGGGACCTCGCGGAACCGTCTGGGCCCATTGCAGGCCCGAACCGGTGGCAGTCCGCGGGGCGATCGTGCCGGCTTCGCCACGACAGCGTGCGAGCTCGGCGGAGACTCTCCGGTCCCATCCGACGCTCAACGGCCACTAATATACTAATCAAATTAAATTTGCGCGATATATTTCGGACAGCGGCACATGAGCGGGCCACGCCGTGGGATCGCACAGCCGCTGGTTCCTACTAGAAGATCGGAAGTGGCGGGCTTTTCACCAGACAAACCAGCGCTCATTCTTCTATAGAACGACGCGCCTCAAGACACACGACACGGCGAAACGACAGCCGCCACGTCGGACGTGCAGCGACCTCTTCTTCCCCATTTCACACTAACGTTTGACGTTAATAACGTACGACGTTACTATTTCCATGATTTCTTCGTTCGCTTGTTCAGACTGTCGGGAAACGGAATTCGTTGGACTGGCGTGCAGTTAGCTGGACTCGAAAGTACGGAATTGACTGGACTGCCCGGAATTAACCGTGATAGGTCGGTCTCACTGTGCGGCGGGCCGAGGTAGGAACTGCGGCCGGCTCAATTGGCTCTCGAAAACGGCGGCAGAAGACGGTTGCGCCTATCGCCTCTCTGAACAATGCCTCATCGTCGCGCGGTTTTGCCTATCGGCAGGTATTCGGCCCCAGCGAACGGCCGTTGCTGAAGCCGCGTGATTGTTAAAATCGTTTTTTCCGAGAATCGCATCAAGCGACCACAGAGTGGCGTCTAGGGCTTCCTCGTTATCGTCAGGGCTTGATAGAACGCCGGATTGACGACATAAGCAGCACTCGGTTTAGCTTTCAAGAATCCCGTCAACATGCGCGTGCTATAACTAAAGTCGTATATGTACCTCACCTCTTCGGTGTCGACCTGAACTCCCAGAAAGCCGTACCACAACAAAAGATCGATAACGCCGGCGATATTCGATGACGAAATACCAAATCTTTCCAGCAACTCCACTACGCACTTACTGTCCATGATGCTTGGAGAGTCAATAAATGCATAAAGCACCTCACCGGAGCCAGGAGAAACGTCATTTATCTCGTATTCAACGTCAGCGAGGATATCGACCGAGAATGTTTTCAGACCCTTTTCGATATCGCTTTCGTCTATTTTTGCGTGGCGATGGTTTACAGCTGATGCCTTACACTGGTTAATCAGGTTAAGCAAAAATCTCGGCCTCATAAGCGATCTGTCGATGAGATATTGCAGGCTGTCCTCCCCTTTATAGTGCGACACGCAAATCATCGGCCAGACGGCTTCAATAGACAAAAAATCATTCATCCCGTTGGCCACGATGCGCAGGCGAACTAATTCTCGCAATAAATCCTGATCTGTCCAGTCAAGCATCACGTTCCCTTCCTTGCCCCGATCCGATGTCTCCTGAACAAGTAACTCGAAAACGTCATTGCGAAGGAAAACAACGGTACTTACCGCGACATCTTGCCTAGAGAACTCTCGTTCGATTTTTCGACAGGCGTCGATCAACCCTCTTATTATCATCAGGTCCGCGTGTTCAAGCCCTGTCGTCGGCCAGCCTTTATCTACGTTATCAAATAAAAGCCACAAAGCGCCCTTATACTTCATGTACTTCGTGAGTTCTACTTCAAGGCGCTTTACGTCGTGTTGATATAAAAGCTCGGTTACCTGCGCCGAATCGAGTTCGACGTCATGTTCACCATCATATTTTTCGTGAAACTTTGCCTGTATCTTTTCTATTAAAGCACCAATTCGCTCTGAAAAATCCCCTTCGGAAAAATACATTCGCACATGATAGAGATCCTCCAGTTTCTTGTACGAATCAAAGAGATCATGATCGTTGAGGTGACGTTTCTCATCCTTTTCCAGCACTTTGTAGCAAATTTCGAGAAGTAATACGTAGTTCCAGAACGCGGTTATAGTATGCTGTAAAGTGCCTTCCCTCATAAACCTGAGCATCATCTCCTTGAACTTAACAAGCTTGTAACCTTCGGGTTTGAGGTCCAAAACTATATTTTGACTTGGATTTCTTGACCTCTCCCGATCTCTCAACTGAAGGAACACTGCTGATTTTCCCGAACCTTTTCGTCCGACTACCAGGTGTGCTTCCCCCCGAATCGATTTTAGAAATGCGTCTGTTATCAGGTAATATTTCCCGAGCGTGCGCATTTCGTTTTCAGCGGACGATGATCCAAGATCCATCGTTTGCAGGAATGTCGCCTTAGGGGTATGTAGGGGAACGTGGTCCTCTTGAAACGCCTCGGCAACGCGCGACGCGAATTCCGCCACGATCTCATTTACATCTTCGACTCGTTGCGCCGTTTCAGCAACGTCACGGAGATCCACCGGCACCGGTCCGTCGCCTTGCTGCAATATACAGCGAGCTTTTCCCATGCCGGCCGCCAAACCAGCAATAAATGCGCCGCGCAAGTTGTGAACAATCGATCCGTCCTGCGCGGTAGAGATGAGCGGAACCAAAACGCCATACGATTGACCTACATGATTTATCGCGTCGTACGCTGACAGTCTCGGCGATTCGTTTGGATCGAAATTTCGAAAGATGTAGCGCGCCTTCTTTACCCGAGAAATCACTCTGGACATCCAATCCGTCTTGTGTTTCGCTTCGAGAACGTAGACAGGCGCTTTTTTATTCAACGTTGCTGAGAGCTCGATTGGAACGTCCGCAGAAAAACTTGAAAACAACTGCCTCAGTTCTTCAGCATTTGCATATTCGCTATAGCCGAGCGTATCGAATATACCGACCTCCCTTATGCTAGGAGGCATCTCCTGAAAGCTTCGATTCCGAACAAGAAAGATCCGCTTCCCCTTGCCTATTGCGAATCCGATCTCATAAGTGACATTGAAATTGAGGAACGTAATGTCGGCGACTAAGTAGCTGGCCTCTTCGAGTTGCTTTTCAATTTCCAAAGATATGAAATGGCCCGCTATATCAAGAGCCTTCCACGAGAAAATTTGAGCGAATCCGTTGAGTGTTCGCGCTTGATTGAGAGCTCTCTCAATGGTTTCGCCTAAAGCACCCGGCGTTGCCGTATAAGCGAAGAAAGCAGTTTTACTCATGTCATTGGTCCCCGTTTTCCGTAGATTAGCACCAATGTCCCTGCAGTCAGATTTTTCCGCTTCGTCCGAGGCCGCGAATGACGTGCCCTGTACAAAGGTCCGTTTTTGAGCGGACGCCGACGTCCGCGTCTGTCTCGTGCGAGCGTCCGGAGTTGGCCAATTGGTTAACTCCCTTCCGTCTGCGCAGGTTGAACCGGCTCGTCACAAGAGCGATGTTGGAACCCGCGTGGATGCGGCGACGGCGACAAGCCAATCTAACGAATTGGGTCACAAATCCGGCCGGTCCAACTATTTCAGTCGGGGTCGGGTGCGGGGTTTGACCGAAAAGGTTAGACAGCCATTGAGCAATATGGAAGCGCAGTCCAACGAATGTGAACCCGCCAGTCGGTTAGCTGGACTCCGAAGGCGAGGAATTGGCTGGAATTGCGCGCCAGTCAATCGATTCTAAACAGCAGCGAGTAATCCGTGCCCGTTGCCGCACATCAACTCCCCTCGGTGGCGCGACCGCGCTTTTACTCCCTGCGTGCCCCTTCGGCGAGACAGGCACATCGGCGGTGTCGCCCAAAGCACAGTATTCACCCCCCGAAAACTTTGGGTCTTTGACTCGATTCCGCACCAACTTTTCGCGGTACATTTCCCACGACCAGTTGGGGGGGAAGTTCTTGAGTTGTACTGGCACGACGCGCGGTTTGCCTGCTCGCCTCTGCCGTGCGTTCTCATCCCATGCAGATTGGCCGAAAGCTGTGACCCCCCGATAAACGGTTTCTCTAGTCGCTTTCGGGACCTCGCTTTCTTTCATGGCGATCATGAACAGATTGTCCGCCTGCTGGCGCGTACAAAGTTGTGACCAGTAGAGGTAGTCATGGATTACCGATGCTCGACTGTATTGGTCATGAGGGCTGTATAAGCTCCAGAGCGGCCGAGGGATGCTCGCATAGTCTGTGACGAATCCCGCCGGGACCGTGATCTTTACTCCTGTCGACCCGACTTCATAGATCATCGGTTCGAGCAATATGAATGCTCGATTGTTTCCTGAAGGCCTGACGCCCGGGCTCGGCGGGGCGTTGGAAAGTTCGCCGTGACACGCGCGTACACACGATTGATTTATCGTACCACTCGGGTAAAGACCATCCCCATCACCGTTACCGCATCGCAGTTTGCAAACGTCAGGCACTCGGGTGAGTATGTCTACGGCATATGATGACCGGCACAGGCACGTCAGTGCGCAAAGCACTGCAATACTCGAAAATTGCATCGCTTCTCCTGTGACTGCGGCGCGGAATGACGGTTCAGAGCTCGCCAACGGTCAGATGCGCATGTCAGCACCCGGTTCTAGGGATGGTGTTCAAAACGGTTGAGCGCCCAGATTTTCAAAGGCTGGAATGCTTGGCAGAATGAGGGCATGAAACAAGCCGACCTGAACCTCGATTTGAGTAACCGGC
>NZ_CADIKM010000004.1 GCF_902859895.1 Pararobbsia alpina | reverse complement strand
GTGCGCGCTCCATCAGCGCCATCAGATCCGCTTCGCGGTCGGCCACATACACCAAGCGCGCGGATGGCAGACTCGGCGCCATCTCGGCGATGCGCTCATAACCTTCGATCCAACGCAAACTTTCCTTGGGGCCGCCACGCTTGCCGGATTCGTCCTTCTTCTCGCGGGCCCACATCCACGCGTCCAGAATGCCCAACGGCTCGCGCTCAGGCGTGACCGCATAGGTCGGATGCAGATACATGCCCCGCTGCGCCTCGTAAGTCAGCGGCCCCAGTCCGAGCGCATCCTGACCGTTGAAATCGAGCTCGGTAGTGTCTTGCAGGCAAAGAATGACAGGATGGGCTTGCATCCGCTTTTGCGTTTGCTGCCAATGCGGCTCCAGAAGCGCATGCCACTCGACCTTGTCGTTGTCGAAGAAGCGGTACGCCGCTATCGTTTCGCCCCAACCGTGGCATGCCTGAGGCACGCTGGCCATCGGGTCGGCCGCCATTCTTTCCATCAAAAGCCTCGCTCGCTTGTTCAGGCGCGCATCGCCCAGGTCCAGTTGTTCGAATTCCGTTTGCGTCCAAGGCGTCGATTCGGTAACCAAGGCGTCCACTCAAAAGCAGAGAGTAAACGCGATCCGCCGCCAGTTTACAAGCGCCGCTCTATGTCATTGAAAGTAAACACGCTTTTTCGCGACCGAGACTCGCCAGTCAAGATGTGTATAACGAGATGGGTATAGCGCGGTCAGTTCCCGAACGCTGAGATCGCACAGATCGTTGCTCATCGTGCCTCCTATTAATTGTAATTAATAACGATAGGTGTGCCATGTGGGCTTGTCAAGCGTGGAAGGTAAAGTGAAAGTATCCGGGAAAATTTCGGGGTAAACACCGACTCTTCGCCATTGACCGAACCATTCGAACTGTCGTAAATTAATAATAACAATTGACCTGAGTTGGGTTGGTCGGAACGACGCAGTGGATCGTTCATGGCGAGAATCTCTGTCCTCGTCGTGCAGGCGTTTGTCTAACAGTTGAAAGTAACGGGAGGTGGGAGGAGCTTCCGTCCTGTGCTCACTCAGCGGAAGATGCGCTGAAGCTGACCATAGATACGGGAACGAAAACTTGAATTGGCGAACTTGCGGAGGCGAGGTTGCGCGCGCCCATGCCCAGTGGCGAAGAGCTCACCGCGCGTTTAAGCGATCCTCGGCAGACTTAAGTAACTGGGAGACGCTGATTCCAAGTGCGTTTGCTATTTCGAAAAGCGCGTCAATGCCAGCTTCCGTTTCGGCGCGCTCGATAAGCGATACGGTGTTGGAATGAATGCCCGCCCGGAGCGCAAGTCCGGCTTGAGTCAGTTTTTTTAGCTTGCGGCGCGCTCGGATCTCTTTTCCGAGCGCCTCGATTAGTGCTTCCTTGGTCATGCGGGCTCAACGTGGCTGGGCGCATCGAGTATCAGATAACGCGCGACCAGAAATTCACAATTAATTGTGAATTTCCACGTTGACATTTACGTTTTAACAAAATATTGTGAATTTAGTTTGGAGTTGCATGCGTGAGGTGTCTGCGTCGGAGGTGGGCAGTTGATGCCGGTGACGACGCGACGAATGCTGGCCTGCGTGAGTTGGCGGCGCGGAGTCGACTTGCAGTTGCCATGTTCTGACGCCTATGGATTTACCCATATCTACACATTGCCATCGTGATAGCTATCTTAAATATTCTGAGTTACGTCAGCATTCTTGCCCTTGTGGCCGTGGGCCTTGCCATCGTGTTCGGCATGATGGACATCGTGAACCTCGCTCATGCCGAGTGGGTCACGATCGGCGCCTACGCACTTTCGGTGGCCCAGTCGATAGGTGGGCGGGATGCATTCTGGATCGCGCTCATCGTTGCCCCGGCAGTGGGCGCCGCGTTCGGATGGTTACTGGAATGCTCGGTGATCCGTCTGCTGTATAAGCGCCCGCTCGACACGTTGCTCGCCACATACGCGGTGAGCCTTATTTTGCAGAAGACACTGGAACTCGTCTTCGGTACTCAGCCCATGCTCGTGTACGCGCCGTTTGACGGTGCCGTGTCGTTGTTCGGCGACGCCTACCCCGCCTACCGTGTTTTTATGATCGGCGTGGCCTTTGCGGTGACGGCGGGCTGCTGGCTGGTGTTTTCGCGCACGGGTTTCGGCACCCAACTGCGCGCGGTCATCCAGCACCCCGCTATGGCGGAGGCCTCCGGCATTAATACCCGTCATTTGAACCGGATCGCGTTTGCGGGCGGGGCAGCACTGGCCTCGCTTGCCGGTGTGCTGGTGGCCCCCATGGTCTCGGTGGAATCTCATCTCGGCGTGTACTACCTCGGCAAGGCATTCTTCGTGATCGTCCTGGGCGGTATCGGCTCGATCGCCGGCAGTCTTCTTGGCAGCGCCATGATCGGTACCGCCGAGACGTTATTCAGCTATCAGGTCGATCCATCGTTCGCGTCCGCGCTCGTGCTGATCCTGTCCGTCGTCCTGATCCGGTTCAGACCGCAGGGTCTCCTACCTGGATTCAGTGCCGCCCATCAGCTTCTGGGGAAGAGGTAAATCATGTTCCGTCGAATCAAGAGGCATGCCGGCCTGTGGCTGGCGCAACCCAAGCCGGGCTCCAGTGATGTACCGTTTGCCGGTGGATGTGCCTTGGGGGCGCTGCTGATCCTGGTCCTCCCGCATTGCCTGGCGCCATATGCGCTTTCCACTGTGCGTGACGCGCTGGTAATGGGGCTTCTTGCACTCAGCTATGATCTGCTGTGGGGCAAGGCAGGGGTGTTGACGCTCGGCCACACCACCTTCTTCGGGCTGGGGGCGTACGGGTTTGCCACCGCTACGGTGCATTTCGGCCTCCAACCCCTGAACGCACTCCTCATCGGGCTGCTGTGCGCGGGGACCGTCGCTGCTCTTCTGGGCTATTTCCTGCTTTGCGCAGGCGTACGGCTGCATTTCTTTGCCATCATCAGTATGGCCGTATTGATCATTGCCCAGCAACTCGCCACGAGCTGGCAATCGGTCACGGGAGGCGACACCGGCGTCCTCGGTATTCCGGGGCTGTCCGCGACGTTCGCCGGGCACACGCTCGACCTCAGTGGCCCCCTTGGCGCCTGGTACACCGTGGCGACCGTCGTGCTCGTTACCACCTGCATCACGTGGCTGGCCTGCCGGAGCCGCTATGGCAAAGTCCTTGCGGCGATCGCCACGAACGAGTGGCGGGCAAGCGCCTGCGGCTATCACACGTCGTTTCAGCTGCTGCTGCTGTTCGTCATCTCCGCGGTGCTCGCGGCACTCGCCGGCAGTCTGATGGCAGCGTGTTCGGGCGTCGTGGCGCCGGACGTCTTTTCGCCCTTGCTGGCGACCGAAGTCATCCTGTGGGTCGCGGTGGGTGGCCGAGGTTCGCTGGGCGGTGCCGTGATCGCCGCCGTGGCCTTTACGCTTCTGAAACAGAGGATCAGCAGCTACAGCACGGAGTTGTGGCCACTCTTGCTGGGTGCAGTGTTTCTCGGCTGTGTGCTGTTTCTGCCAGACGGCCTGAGGTTCCGCCAGGCCGCAATCAGTCTGCGGCGGGTCCGGCGCGCGCTTGTCGTGAGGCGTCCGCTGGCCGGTGTGCGCCGCGCGCAAGGAGGCCAGTAATGGACGAGCCCATCAAGGGCGCGCCCCTCAAGGATGCGCCACTTATGAAAGCCTCCCAGCTGCGCAGGACATATGGCGGCATCGATGCGGTAGCGGGCGTCGATCTGATCATCCGGCCGCGCGAGCTTCTGTGTGTCATCGGTCCAAATGGTGCAGGCAAGAGCACGCTGGTGGCATTGCTCTCCGGGGCGATCGCACCAAGTTCGGGCGCGCTCTACTTCGCAGGAGAGCCCATGGCGGGCAGGCCGCTGCATCAGTTCTGCAGGCGCGGCGTGGCTCGCAAGTTCCAGGGTACCAACACGTTTTTGACGATGAGCGTGAGAGACAACCTCATCGTGGCGGGGCTCGGTGTCGCGACGCATCGGAGCTCGCCGATGCCGGACCCCGAAGCGGTACTGGATGAGATTGGCCTGCGAGAGCAGGCCAATGAAGTGGCGGCCCGGCTGCCGCACGGGCAGCGTCAGTGGCTCGAGATCGGCATGGCCATGATGTGCCAGCCAGCGCTGCTGCTGCTTGACGAGCCGGCAGCCGGCCTGTCGGCGAGCGACGCGCGGCGCCTGGTGCGCCTCATCCACCGATTGCGCGAGGACTGCGCGGTATTGGCTATCGAGCACGACCTGGGTTTCGTGCGTGCGCTCGAATGCGAGACGTGGGTCATGCATCGAGGTCAGATTGTCAAGCGCGGCACCTATGACGACATCGCGCGCGATGAGGAAATCCGGCGCATCTATCTCGGCCGGGGAGCTGACCATGCTTCACATTGAGAATCTGTCGGCCGGGTACGGCAACGCGCCGGTGCTGCACGAGCTCGCGCTGGATATCGCGCCCAACGAGATCGTGGGCGTGCTCGGCTGCAACGGTGCCGGCAAGTCGACGCTGGTCAAGGCGATCATGGGACTGCTGCCGCAGGTAATAGGGGAGATCCGCCTTCGGGGAGAGCCGCTCATCGGTCTACGCACGCACGAGATCGCCCGTCGCGGCATCGGTCTCGTGCCCCAGGGGCGCTGGATTTTCCCGAAGCTCACGGTGCGCGAAAACCTGATGATGGGCACACGGGCAGCGCGCGGCGGCGATATCGGTGAGATTCCGCAGAGCGTGTTCGACTATTTCCCCGTGCTCAAGGCACGCCTCAAACAGGAGGGCGGAACCCTATCGGGCGGTGAGCAGCAGGTGCTCGCGATCGCGCGGGCCTTGTGCGGGCGTCCGAAGTTGCTACTGCTCGACGAGCCGTCTGATGGCGTGCAGCCGAGTCTTGTCGACCTGATCGGCGATGTCCTCCCGGCGCTGTGTCGCGAGTCGCCACTCGCCGTGCTGCTCGTTGAACAAAATCTCGATCTCGTCCTGCGCAGCGCGCGCCGGTGCGTTGTGCTCGAGAACGGGCGGGTCGTCCATGCCGGCCCTGTTGATCCGAGCCACAGGGGACTCGACGCGCATCCATTGACCCGGTACCTGTCGCCAGCAGGTGGTGGGGAACCTTATGACCATCTGGATAACTTGCTATGAACCCCGGGATGAACCGTCGTACCTTTGTACACAAACTTGCGCTGGCCGCAGCGGCTTCTGCTGGCATGCCAGGGCTTGTCTACCCTGTGCGGGCCGCGACGCCGCTCAGGATCGGACTGCTTGCCCCGCTCAGTGGACCGCTCGCGCGTGTGGGAGAAGCCAACCGCAGTTGCGCCGCGCTCGCGGTCGACGAAATCAATGCCGCGGGGGGCCTGCTCGGTTGCCCACTCGAGCTGCGCGTCGAGGACACGCAGATGTCGACGGCCGTAGCGCTTGACAAGGCGCGACAGCTTTTTATGCGCGACGAAGTGGCGATGATCACCGGCATGGTGTTGCCCTCGGAGCGCGAGGCGGCCCTGCAGGCGGCAAGCGCCGCGCAGCGGCTCGTGGTCTACCCGAACTTTGATGAGGGGCGCTGCCACGCGAACCTGCTGACCACCGGTCTCGCGGTCGACCAGCGCATCGAGCCCACGATCGAGTGGCTCATGCGCGATGGTGGCCAAACGGTGTGCGTGGTGGCGTCGGACATCGGCAGCAACCGTCGTGTCCTGGTGCCGGAACTTCAGGCGTCGATCGCGCGCCGCGGCGGCAAGGTGCTTGACGTGAACTGGTTTCCGTTCGGCACGCGCGACTACGGCGCGGTGCTGCAGCGCATTGCTAGCCTCGGTCCGCAGATTGTCTGGCACAGCATTGGCGACGATCCGGTGACCTTCGTCAAGCAGTACCGCTCGTTTGCGATGAAGCCTCAACTCGTGAGCGACATCGCGCACGAATCGCTGTGCATCGCGACCGAAGGTGCATCGACGGGCACGATCGGTGTGTCTTCCTACTTTATGAGCATCGACAACGCAGTCAATCGCGATTTTCTCAAGCGCTACACCGCTCACTACGCGGATGCACATGTCCCGCGTCTGGGGCCGTACGCGGTGGTCTTGCCGCACGGCGAAAACACCTATGTGGGCGTTCTGCTATTCGCGCAGGCGGTGCGCGCGTCGGGCAGTGTTGAGTCCGGCCGTGTCAAGGCAGCCCTTCCCGCCGTCTCGATGGCGCTGCCGCGGGGGACGACCGGCGTGAGCCGCGATGGCGCGCACGTGCTCTGCGAGACGCGCATCGCACGGGCCCAGGCGGACAACCGGTTTGCACTTCTCGATTCGACCGAGCAGAGCGTGCCGGTGTGCCACGGCTAGTGGAGCTTGCTGGAAACGACCCCCGGGTCACGTGCAATTTGATTGAAAAAATGGGGACAATATGAGCGAGTGTGCAATGCTAAATGCCGCCCAACTGGTCGCGAGTTTTCGTCGTCATACCTTGTCACCGGTTGAAGTCATGTGTGCGGTGCTCGACCGGGCAACGCGTCTGGATCCCCGCGTGAACGGCCTGTGCGGCATCGATGAAGAGGGCGCCTTGACGGCGGCCTGCGAAGCCGAAGAGCGCTGGGCGAAACGCTCGCCGTGCGGGCCCCTCGATGGGGTGCCCGTCTCGGTCAAGGATCTCGTTGCCGTGCGCGGCATGCCGACCCGCTATGGGTCGCTCACCGCGCGTGCCGATTTGGAGCACACCGACGCGCCGGCGGTCGCACGCCTGCGACAAGCTGGCGCCATCCTGTTTGGCAAGACCACCACTTCCGAGTTCGGCAACAAGATCGTGACGGACAGCCCGCTGACCGGCGTGACGCGAAACCCCTGGGATACCCGCCGGTCCTCAGGCGGAAGTAGCGGCGGCTCGGCAGTGGCCGTCGCGCTCGGCATGGGGCCGCTGTCGCTGGCCACCGACGGTGGCGGCTCGATTCGCATTCCCGCGTGCTGGAGCGGCGTGGTCGGATTCAAGCCGTCTTTCGGCCTGGTTCCTGCGGGATCGGCCAGTTCGTTTGTCGCATTGTCGAGCCTCGGGCCCATCGCGCGATGCGTCGAGGACGCGGCGCTGATGCTGGGTGTGATGGCGGGTCCGGCAAGCGCTGACCCGTTCGCGGGAGTGGAGCGCGGGCGAGATTACCGCACAGGTCTTGCCGACAGCATCGCGGGGCTGCGCATCGCCTTCAGCCCGCAGCCGACGGGTGTGACGGTCGATCCTTCCATTGCAGCATGCGTGCGGCGAGCGGTCTTGTTGCTCGAAGCGCTAGGTGCGCGTGTCGAGGAGGTTGAGGTACGTCCGCTCGCCGGTTATAGGGAGAGCAAGATGCATTCGATCCAGTGGGCTGTGTCGTTTGCTCGGCGTGTACGGGAGATGAGCGCCGTGCAACGCACCCGGTTGGACCCGGACGTGCGCGAGCTGGCGCAGTTCGGTGAGCAAGTGAGCACCGCGGCGTTCGTCGATGCGCTGGCCGCGCGGCATACGCTCGTTCAGGAGATGGCGGGCTTTTTCGAGGAATATGACCTGCTGGTGACGCCGGTTTTTCACATGGGGCCGCCGCACGTGCCCGGGTTGCCAGAGGCGCTGCGCATGGCGCCACCGCTGACGTCCTGGTGTAACCAGACCGGTCAGCCCGCCGTGAGCGTGCCGTGCGGACTGACCGACGAGGGCCTGCCTGCGGGCCTGCAGATCATTAGCGCGAGGGGCGCGGATGCAGTGGTGCTGCGCGTGGCACGCGCCTACGAATCCGCACGCGGTCCGTTTCCCGCACCGCCGCCCATGGCAGACGCGGTAGAGCACACAGCGCCGGTGGGCTGCCCGTCATGATACCGACGATGGTACCCGTATCCAGGTGGGTGACCTACGTGGTTGAGCGATGCGCGGAGCTCGGCGTCGCCGTCACGCCGCCGCACCGGCAGGTGATCGCCGCGGTGGTTCTTGACGTCGGGGGCATGGACGTTGACGCGGTCCTTGAACCGCTATATGAACTGGGTGCAGAACTGGGCTCGCTGCTCACCCGCCGCGCGATAGCAGCACTGGGCAGCGCGCCCGCGGACATCCAGAGCTACGGTAAGGCGGCGCTGCTTGGAACGGGCGTTCCGCTCGAGTACGCTGCCGCGCTCCTTCATCCTCGCCTGGGCAAGGCCGTGCGGGCGTGTTTGCCTGCAGCGGAGACCATCATGCCATCGGTCACCCGACGCGGCGCACCTGGCGCCTGTGTCGACATTCCGTTGCACGGGGTGTCGGATATGTGGAGCTTCGACCACTTCGACACGGTCTCGCTCTCGGTGGCAGACGCACCCGCTTCGCAGGAGATTCTTATTGCGATCGCGTTAGCCGATCGGGGGCGACCGATGGCTCGCGTGAAGGCGGATTAACTGCCGCTGCCGCACGAATCCGGCGTTCTGGAAGAGTCCGGAGAAACACGGTTTGCGACCGACGGGTTGTTCGGTCGATAAGACGGGTTTGACTGACGGTGGCGCTTGTTGCTTGAATGCTCCTGCGAACCGGCGATCTTGCGGCCGGGCAAAACTCGGGGGCACGCCGTGGTGGATCATGAGAGCAGCGCGCAGCACATGCTGCGGCGAAAACAGGTCGAGCAGTGGACGGGACTGTGCCGTTCCACCATCTACAAGCGCATGAGAAATGGTACGTTTCCGCCCGCAGTACCGTTGGGCGGGCGGATGGTTGGCTGGCGGGTGGGGGACATCGAGCGTTTTTTGTCGAACCCCTCGCGCTATCGCGCGCCCCGTGTGTCGGCTCAGGCGGATCGCGGGTGCGCACCATGACGAATGTTGACCACGCGCGCACCGTCGACGAGCGCTTACTCAACTGGGGCCGCTCAAGTCGCGGCGTGTTTGACGCGACGGATGCGGCGCGGGTCACGCTGGCTTGGCGCACGCTCGCTTCGCGTCACCGGGAAATGCTGCGCATGGTGTATCTATGGCATGCGAATCGTGAAGTGGTGTGTCGCCGTCTCAAGATACCCCGACGCCCGCCTCATCTGTTCGCGCTTGAACTTGAGGCGGCGCGCTCAGCGCTTGATCGCTCACTGGCAAACCTGCAACCATCCAGATAGTAGGGCAGCGCTCATCGGCGAGTGTGACTCGGGGCGTGACTATTGGTGAGGTTATGACCCGTGGTGCCGAGGGACACATTTGCGGCTTTCGCAGGATGGGACGCAGCAGCGTTGCAACTAACGAATCTAAGGCCAGGCCCAGGCGATGCAAAGCGACATCTGTACCGAGAGCGCTCCGCGTGCCTGAGGGGGCATGCCGAGCAAGGCCGAGGCGGCAATCTGGGGCGGCGTTGAAAAATTCTGGAATACGGTGGACCCCAGCGGAACACCGCAGATCGTGAGAGGCCGTTCGCTGGAGCCGCACCCCTTGCTAATCACCTTGAGTGGCTCTACATTGAATTCAACAATCTGATCCGGTCAACGTGCACGACCGAGTACGCGTTAGCGGCCCCCGACGTACCGAACCCACTGCGACGACGTGGCGTGCCGCAACGCAATCCAAAGCCTGCCCCTGCAGGCTTTTCTGTTTCTGGCGCGCTGGAACGACCCCCGTTGAGCCCCCAGTTAGCCTCCCCGGCGCTGCGGGTTCTTTTTTTCGAGCCGCAGTCTCGTGACGGTACCCCGGTGCGCAAACCGATGGAACAACCGACCATGAAGACGCTTCTGATCGCAGCAGGAAAAGATGGCACAGGCAAGCGCGCACTCTCAGGCCAGCACGCCAATGACTGCTCTTTGGGAGCATCAATCGATGCGTCGAAATCAACGGCGAGCTCTACACGCGGGGAATGCCCGATGCCGAGGACCGGACCATGACGAAGTTCTACGGCGCGCCACACGCCCAGGGTAATTCAGGTGCCCAACGCCCGGGTGCCCGACGACCCGACCCAGGCCGCGGTGCTTCCTTGAGCGCAGGGACCGCGCACGCAGGGTGGATACGGATGGAGGTGACTGATGATTGTGCCCGACCTGATGACCCTCGCGCAGCAATGTGCGCCAGATGTCTCTCCCGCAACGATGACGGCGATTGTTCGTACCGAGTCCGCGTTTAACCCGTATGCGATCGGTGTGGTGCGAGGCAGGCTTCTGCATCAGCCGTCCAGTATCGAGGAGGCAATCGCAACGGTTCGAGCACTCGACGCCGGGCACTGGAACTACAGCGTGGGACTCGCGCAGGTGAACCGGTCGAACTGGCCACGGCTTGGACTGAACGTGCAGGACGCGTTCGACCCCTGTCGCAACCTGGCGGCGGGCGGTGCCATCCTGCAGAACTGCTTCCAGTTGGCGCGCGCTAGTCAGACTGACGTGCAGCGCGCGTTGAGGCAAGGCCTGTCCTGCTACGCGAGTGGCAGTCTGGTAACGGGATACCGCACGGGTTATGTGCAGCGGGTCGTGAACAACGCCACGGCAAACGTCGCGGTACGACCCCTGCCCACCGTACCCGCGATTGCGCCGAGCGTCTCGCCCATTCCCGTGGTACCGACGGATTCGGATGGTCTTCCAGCTCAGCCGTTTCGACAGACGGTGGAGCACGGTCAACCCGGCACCAACCTGTTCGATCCACAGCGCGGCGAGCGCGACGAGAGGCCGGATAACAGCGCGGTCGTGTTCTAGCGTGAGGTCGAGTCGATAGCGGGTGGGTCAGCGGGTGGGTCAATCGGCGCATAGGATCTATTCATGAAAACAGCATTCCTTATTTATATGACTCAAGCAATGCTGCGCAAGCGGCCTCTTCTGACTGCGCCGGTGGCGAGAATCTCGCTTGGCAGCGTTGCGGCGCTTTTTTTGGCTTCCCCCGCCTATGCTCAGCTCTCGCAGGTCAACACGCTGCTGACGACCATCCAGACGACGCTGCTCGGTGTCGGCGGCGTGGTCTGTTCGATCTCGATCATCTGGGCCGGTTTCAAGATGATGTTCCAGCACGCACGTTTCGGCGACATCGCGAACGTGTTCATCGGCGGGCTTTTCGTGGGCTGTGCGACGGTCATCGCCGCGATGCTGATCCCAACAACGTAATCCAACGAAAGGCAAGCGAACCATGAACGCGTTAAAGGATCCAGTGTTCAAGGGCTGTACGCGACCCGCGATGTTGTGGGGCGTGCCGCTTGTGCCCTTTCTGATGGTGGGCGGCAGCATGCTGATTCCGGCCATCTGGGCGCTCCTGGCGAGTGCGCCGGTGGGAGCGACCATGCTCTTTTTGATCGTTCCGGTGTTCGTCACGATGCGTGCGATGACGCGTCACGACGATCAGCGCCTCGCGCAGCGCGCACTGCGTGTGCGCATGACGCTGCGGCAGCGCAATCGCGGGTTCTGGGGCATGCACGCCTACGCGCCGGTGCGCCTGAAACGGAGGGCCTGACATGCACGCCGAGTCGAAACTCGCAGCACTGGCATACCGGGAAGTTCCGCTTGCGGACTTCATCCCCTATTCGACGCACGTGAGCGATCACGTCATCAAGACGCGCGAAGGCGACTATCTGCGCATCTGGCGCATGGCGGGCATCGCGTTCGAGGCGGCGGACCCCACCGATATCCTGGTGCGGCACGAGGGGTTCAACCAACTCGTGCGGGGACTAGTCGGCGGTCACGTGGCGCTGTGGTCGCACCGGCTGCGCCGGCGCGTGTCGGATCGCTTCACGACACGTTATGAGAACCGGTTCTGCGAGGAACTGGCGAGCCGGTACTACGCGAGCTTCGCCGGCTACCGGATGATGGCCAACGAACTGTATCTGACGCTCGTCTATCGACCCAACCGGACGAGACTCGGGCGGATTTTCAGCCGGGCGGGGCGGCGCTCATTGGACGACATTCGCCGCGACCAGCGCGACGCGCTGAAGGTGATGGCCGAGCTCGCCACCCAGCTCGAATCGAGCTTGAGGCCCTACGAGCCTGTGGCGCTCGGCGTCTATACGCAGCCGATCCGGCATACACGGCGTCCCCGCGCCTATTCGTCGGCGCTCGAGTTCCTCAGCTATCTCGTCAACGCCGTATGGGAGCCGGTGCCCGCTCCCACGGGCGGGATTCGGGAGGCGTTGCCGACGTCACGCCTTTTCTTCGCCGCGGAGACGATCGAGATCCGGATGCCGAGCGCCACGCGTTACGCCGCGCTGCTCGATCTGAAGGACTACCCAGAGGACACTGAGCCCGGAATGCTCAACGGATTGCTCTATGGTGACTTCGAGTACATCGAGACGCAGAGCTTCACGATTCTTGATCGGCCCAGTGCCCGGGAGGCGCTCGAGCGACAGCGCAACCAGCTCGTCGCCGCCGAGGACGCGGCGGTGTCGCAGGTGGCGTCAATGGATCAGGCGCTCAATGACCTGATCAACGGCGATTTCGTACTCGGCGAATACCACTATTCGCTCGCCGTGCTGGGCGATACGGCCGAGGAGGTGGCCAGGCACGTCGCGAAGGCCCGCACGCAGCTGGCCGATGTGGGGTTTCAGAGCGCGCTGATCGACCTCGTGTCTGACGCGGCGTGGTTTGCGCAACTGCCCGGCAATTGGCGTTACCGGACTCGTGAAGCGAAGCTGACGTCGCGCAACTTTTGCGGGCTCGCGAGCCTGCACAACTTCGCGACGGGCAAGCGTGACGGCAATCCATGGGGTGAGGCGATCACGATCGTCAAGACGCCAAGCGGGCAGCCGCTCTACCTGAACTTCCACGCGACACCTGAGAAGAAGGATTCCGCCGACGAGAAGGCCCTGGCCAATACGCAGATCATCGGCCAGGCAGGTGCGGGCAAAACGGTCCTCGAACTCTTCCTACTGGCGATGGCGATGAAGTACGGTGTTGCGGCCGTGCTCTTCGACAAGGACCGCGGCACCGAGATCGCGATTCGCGCGATGGGCGGGAACTATACGGTGTTCCGGCGCGGCGAGCCCACAGGCCTCAATCCGTTTCAGCTCGAGCCGGACGAAACGGTGCTCGACTTCTGGGAGCGGCTGGTTCGCAAGCTGGTCGACAGCGGTGCGCCTCTTGACGCCAAAGACGAGTTGGACATCTCGCGTGCGGTGCGGGAAGTGGCTCGCATGGCAAGACCGTTACGCCGCCTGTCGATGGTGCGGCAATTGCTGCCAAACGTGGGCGAAAATAGCCTGCACGCGCGACTCGCAAAATGGTGCGCCGGCGCGCGCCTGGGCTGGGTGCTTGACAACCCCACCGATGGGCTCGACTTCACCCGTGCGCGTCTCTTCGGATTCGATGACACCGAGCTGCTGGACGATGCGGAGGTGTCCACGCCGGTCACGATGTATTTGCTGCACCTGACGGAAAGCCTGATTACCGGGCGGCGCTTCGTCTACGTGATGACGGAATTCTGGAAGCGTCTGAGCGATCCGGTCTTCATGGATTTCGCGAACAACAAGCAAAAGACAATTCGCAAGCAGAACGGACTGGGCATCTTCGACACACAGTCACCGGCCGATGTGCTCAGGAGCGACATTGCACGTGCGCTCATCGAGCAGACCGCGACCTTCTTCTTCCTGCCGAACCCACGCGCGGACTACGACGACTACGTGCATGGCTTCAAGCTCACGGAGGCTGAATTCAACATTGTGCGCAATCTGGGCGAGAACAGCCGGCTCTTTCTCGTCAAGCAGGGCCACCGCTCGGCAATTGGCCGGCTGGATCTGGCGGGTCTCGGTGATGTGCTCGATGTGCTGTCGGGCACAACGGACAATGTCGAACTGCTAGACACGATCCGCTCGCAGGTGGGCGATGCGCCCGAGGACTGGTTGCCGGTGTTTCACGAAGCGCTTGCACAACGCCGGGCCATGGAGGCCGGCATGCGTGCGGCGCAGCGAGAGACGCCGCGAGCGATGGCGCAGCCGCTGATGGGGCAACAGATACGGGGTAACACGCGATGAGCGGCCTCTTCACGGCGATCGGCGGGACGCTGGAAAACGGAACGGCGACCTACGTGACGAACGTGTCGGCGGCGCTCGCGAGCGCGCTGGTCCCCGTCGTGACGACCGCGGTCACGACCTGGATCATGGTCTACGGACTGGCCGTGGTGAGGGGCGAGGCGCACGAAGCCGTCCCCGCGTTTGCGTGGCGCGCACTGAAGCTCGCCATCACGCTTGCGTTCGCATTGAGCACCGGCGTGTATCAGGCTCAGGTGGTCACTGCGGTCAACGGCGCGACAGCGGGCCTTGCGCAGACGATCCAGAACGCGGCGGCCGTGAGCGGCGCTGGCAACCCGGGATGTGGCGCAGTCAACGGCACCAGCGTGACAGCTTCGAGCGCGACCAGCATCTATCAGACGCTCGACTGTTACGACCAGCAGATCGATCTCGTGATGGAGGCCTATTTCGACAAGGCCGCGCATGAGGGCCTCGGTTTAAGCATGGTTGCGGCGGCCATTGCTGACTTTGCCTGCGGCCTCATTGCGGCGCTGGGCGGGGCGATCTTTCTGATCGTCCTCGCCTTCGAGGTGGTGATGGCGAGAATGCTGCTCGACCTGGTCCTCGGACTCGGTCCGATTTTCATCACCTGTGCGGCGTTTGGTCCGACCGCACGGTTTTTCGAAGCGTGGACCGCCAAGGTCGCCAACTACGCGCTGCTTCAGGTGCTGGTCGCCGCCTTTCTCGGCATGGCGCTGAGCGCGTTTTCCGCCTATCTCGCGCCGCTACACGTCACAGGTGCATCGCCCACATCAAATGCTGCGTCGCTCGTCGCCGGCATCACCGCCGCGCTGGAAGGCTCTGCGGCGGACGTGGCAGCAATTGGCCTTTTCGTAACGGGTGTCTTTCTGGCGATGGTGGGTTGGCAACTGCCCGCCGTGGCGTCCGGGCTCGCCGGAGGCGCAACCCTGTCCGGTTTCGGCGCGTTCGCAGCCGGTGTGACCTCCCACAGGCTCGCCAGTGCGCTTGGCCGTGCGCTTACCGGCGGGAGCGGCGGGCGCGGTGGGGGTGGTGGGAATAACGGACAGCGGCCCGGCGGAACGGTCCACAACCCTTCGGGTTCCGGCAGGAGCCCGTCGGGGGACGGTGCGGTGCCGGCCTATCTGCGGGCTGCCCGGGAACACCTGGGGCAGCGGGGCGACTGAATTACAGGGGATCACCATGACGAAGCTCGACAGGCTTGGCGGCAATGTAACGCTGCTCGTGGCGCTGCTCACGCAGATGAGCACGCTCGTCGTGCCCACCGCACGCGCGCAGGGCATCCCCGTGTTCGACGCGCAGAACGTCGTACAGGCCATCGCGATGGTGACGCAGCTCGAACAGGAGGTGCAGCAGGAAATCCAGCTCTACCAGTCGATGAACGGCACACGTGGGTTCGGACAACTGCTTGGCAACCCTGTGCTTGCCAACTCGCTGCCATTGAACTGGATGGGCGTCTACACCTCGGTCCAAGGCGGCGGTTACGCGGGACTGACAGGTAACGCGCAGGCCTTGCGCTCGGCCAGCGAGCTCTACAACTGCCAGGACCAGGGCGGCGTCGACCAGCAAGTCTGCCAGCGTGCGCTCAATAAGCCCTTTCAGGATAAGGCGTTCGCGATGCAGGCGTACCAGAGCGAGCTGCAGGAACTGAATCAGATTCAGAGTCTCATGCAGCAGATTGACGTGACGCAGGACCCAAAGGGCGTCGCTGAGCTGCAGGCGCGTATCCAGTCCGAGAGCACGGTGGTGGGCAACGAAATGACGAAGTTGCAGCTCTTCCGGATGCTGGCGGACACCGAGGACAAGCTGATTGCTGAGCAACAGAGCGAGCTGGTGCTCAGCCGCGCGGCAAACACGACGCGGCTACAGGATCAGATGACGCCAGTCATGTTTGGGGACCCAGGGGAGCAGCCATGAGCAAATCTTCTGCGATCGCGATGCTCCTGGCGTTGGTGGTTGGCGCATGCGGTGACAACCCAGCGAAGCCCGTGCAGCCAGACGGGTTGCATCGGGTCCCCGTGAATCGCGTCACGCCTGTGTCGGCTGTGCCGGCTGGGTCCGTGGCGTCGCCGGCGCCATTCGCGTCGCCGGCCTTTCCTACATCACCTGCGTCGTCAATGCACGGAGCCCGATCATGAAGGTCGGTCGTGACTATCGGCGCGTGCTCGATATCGAGGCCTCTGTCACTGACATGCAGCAACGCTCAGAGCGACGCGCGTGGTATATCGCGTACGCGGCGGTGGGCGTCGCCGTGCTCAGCTCGGCTGCGCTTGCGGTGATGGTTCCCTTCTACCGCATCGTGCCGCTGCCCATCGAAGTGGACCGGCTCACCGGGGAGTCGCAGGTGATTGACGTGCTCGACGCCAAGCACGTTCATGCAAGCGAAATCCAGGACAAGCATTGGGTGGAGAACTACGTACGTTCACGCGAACGCTACGACTGGGGCCTGCTGCAGATGGATTACGATCGGGTGCTCAACATGAGCGACGACGCGGTCGCGCGTGACTACCGGCAGATCTATAGCGGCCCGGATGCGCTCGACAGGCAGCTCGAACGGGGCACCGAGCGGGGTGTGCGGATTCTGTCGACCACGCTGCCACCGGACGAACCGGGGCGCGCAGTGGTGCATATCGAGCGCACCACGCGCAAGAGCGGCGTGGACAACGCGCAGCCGCCGCAGCGCTTCGTGCTCACGCTGGCTTATACCTACCGGCCGCCGGTTTTTACACGGGAGAGCGTGGCGGTCGAAAACCCGTTCGGCTTCAAGGTGACAGCCTACAGCCGGGATCCCGAGTACACGCCAGCTACGTCACCTGGGTCACCTGCGCTGCCGGCGTCGATTGCATTGCCCCCTGAGACGGGAGGGGCCCGATGAGACCGGTTCTCGTGACGATCGGTCTGGCGCTCACGCTAGGTTGCCGGCTTGCCCACGGCTATGATCTCCCTGTCGGGTCGAGCGACTCGCGCGTGCGGCAGGTGCCGTACCGGCAGGACGAAGTTGTGCGCATCGATGCGCAGCGTGGCTTCGCCACGCACATCGCGCTCGATCCGCACGAACAGATTCTCGTCGTGGCACCCGGTGATAGAGACGGCTGGCAGGTCGTTGCGAGCAAAGGCGATCACGACGTCTATCTGAAGCCACAGCTTGCCGCGCATGACACGAACCTTGAGATCCGCACCGACCGCCGCAGCTACAGTTTCGATCTGATCGTGCTGCCGTTGAAGGCACGATTGGGCAACGGGCAGGAGATGTATCGCGTCACGTTCGCGTATCCCGACGACGTGCAGACGAAGACTCGCGTCGATGCCCAGCAGGCGGTGGTGCAGGAACGCCTGGCGCAGCCGCCGGTCGTGCGCAATGCCCAGTATTCGATGCAGGTGATGCTGCGCTCGGACGACATCGCACCGACGGCCGCGTGGGACGACGGCCGCTTCACCTATATCCGCATTCCGAACAACCGGCGCATTCCCGCGATCTTCCGGGTCGCGGAGGACGATACCGAAAGCGTGGTCGACCGGCATATGGACGGCGACCTGGTGGTGGTCCATGAGGTCGCGCAGCGCTTCGTCTTGCGCCTGGGCGATGAAGTGGTCGGGTTGTGGAACGACGCCTATGACATGGACGGCGTGCCGCCGAACGATGGCACGACGGTGAGCGGCGTGAAGCGCGTTCTACGGAGCAGCGGCCATGAGTGACGACACGCCCCGCCACGTCATCGAACCCGATGAGGTGCCGGAGAATGGACGCAGCGCCGGCAGTCCCAGCGCGTCGGATGGACGCACGGCGACTTCGCCGACCGATCGGGGTGTGCCAGATCGGGGTATGCCAGATCTGGGGCAACGGAGCGGGCGGCCAAAGGCCTGGTGGCTCACACCGCTCGCGGTTGTGGTCGTCGTCGTTGTCGGTGCCATCTGGACCGTGCACGGATTTCTCGCGCGTCATGACGCGACGGCTAAGGCGCGTCGGGATGCAGCGCTTGAGGAGCCCACTCAGGGGCGCAACTTCGGCGACGAGCCGGCTTCTGCCGCGGCTGTCCCGGCGTCGGGGACGCTTGCCGTAAGGGGGGCGGGCGCGGCGAATGGGGCGGGTGCGGTGAATGGGGTGGGCACCGCCGACGCGCGGTCGGCATCAGTGCCGGCGGTGGTTGCAGCCCGGTCCCCCGTGGGCGGCCCGCGGGCCGCACCGCAACGCAGTTATTACGATGCACCGCTTGTCATGTCGGGTAGCGGAGCTAGACCTGTGGGTGTCCTGGATAACGGGCCGGCGGGCTCGCCTGGCGCATCAGCCGCCCTAACGCCGGGCGCAGGCGCGGGCCCGCTGTCAGCGACACGAGGCCAGGCCGACAGCGCGCTTGGACAAGCGTTGACGCCTACGCTGCCCCCCCGTGTGAGCGCGGGCAGCCTGGGCAATCGCAGCCTCATTCTCGCGCAGGGGGCCAAGATCGACTGCGCGGGCGACACCGCGTTTGACTCGAGCGAAGCGGGGCTGTCCAGCTGCACGGTCACGAAAAATGTCTATTCCGACGATGGACGGGTGGTGCTGATCGAACGCGGCTCGCAGATCAATAGCGAGTACCGCTCGACGCTCTCGCCCGGGCAAAAGCGCGTGTTCATCCTGGCGGCACGGATCGAGACGCCGAACGGGGTGACCGTGGAGATCGATTCGCCTGCCGCGGATGCGCTGGGGCGCATGGGTGTCGGTGGCGATGTGGACAATCACTGGGGTGAGCGCATCGGCGCGGCCATGCTGCTCGGCTTCACGCAGGACGCGATCGGCTATCTGGCAACACGTGGCGGCAACGGCAACAGCTCGATCGTCTTCGAGAACACGCAACAGAGCGGTAGTGACATGGCCACTCGCGTGCTCGACAGCACGATCAACATTGCCCCGACGCTCACGCAGAACCAGGGTGCTGAGTTCACGATCGTCGTCGCGCGCGACCTCGATTTCAGCTTTGTCTATGCGCTGCAAGTGGAGGGTGCCCAATGAAAACGCTGGGGCTGAAAGCCAATCGGACTGAGGAGCCTTTGCTCGCGAGGTTGCCCGACGACGCGTCCGTGCGTGAGCTGATGCGCCCATTTGCGCCGCTGCTCGAGGACGCGAACGTCACTGAGCTCGTGATCAACCGGCCGCAGCGTGTTCTCACCGAGACACATCTGGGCTGGCAGGGCCACGAGTACCCGGATCTCGACTACGAGCGCCTGATGTCGTTTGCCGTGGCCATCGCGACGCTCACGAACCAGGCCATCTCAGCCGAACATCCCGTGCTCTCGGCTTTGCTGCCGGGTGACGCGCGCATCCAGATTGTGGTGCCACCGGTCGTGCCGCCCCGCACGGTGTCGGTCACGATCCGTCGTCCTTCGTCGCGGGAGAAGACGCTCGACCTGTATCGCGCCGAGGGACACTTTACGCAGACGTCGTGGCATCGGCCGGCGGCCCTCGACGAAGCGACAACGCAATTGCGCGCATCGGACCAACATCTCGTGCAGCGGCTCGACGAGCGGGACTTCGCAGGCTTCTTTGAGCGCGCGGTGCTTGCGCGACTCAATATCGTGATCGTCGGTAACACCGGTTCGGGCAAGACGAGCTTCATGAAGACGCTCTGCCAGCACATCCCGTCAAACGAGCGGGTCGTCACGATTGAGGACGTGCGCGAATTGTTCATCCGCCATATCGAGAACTGTGTGCATCTCCTCTACAGCAAGGGCGGCCACGGACAGGCTCGCGTGACACCGGCCGATCTGATCGCCAGCACGATGCGCATGCGCCCTGACCGCGTGCTGCTCGCCGAACTGCGCGGCGCCGAAGCGTACGACTTCCTGAAGTTGTTGAGCACAGGGCACGCCGGTTCGATCACCAGCTATCACGCATCGAGTGCGGCCGTCGCCATCGAGCGCTTTGCGCTGATGGCCAAGGAGCATCCGGAGGCAGCCGCGTATGACGACGCGGCGCTCAAGCGTCTGCTTTTTCTGAGTATCGACGTGGTCGCACACATGCAGGCGCAGCCGATGTTCGACGATGCGGGCAACCAGACCGGCAAACACTGGTCGATGACGGAAGTCTGGTTCGATCCACTGCGAAAGTGTCGTGCCGCATTCGAGTGAGTGCCTATGAACGGACATGGAAAAAGGGAACTGGCCATGAGACCCCCAGGGTGGTATCACGCCTTTGTGGCGGCGAAGACATTGGCGATTCTCATTGTCATTGGCGCGGCGTTACTGGCCGCACTCTGGTTTGCGTCGTTCTTCCTCTACGCAAGCCTGCGCATGAATCCGCTGCACGCGGGGTGGTGGGCCTGGCTGGATGCGGCCCGCGCGGCCCGTGCTGGGCATGACGGCATGGTCCCGAAGGGAGCGCGGCGGCTGATCGGCTCGGGCGTTTTCGGGTTACTGGTCGCCTTCGGTGGTCCGGGTCTCGGATGGTACGCCCTCTGGGAGCGCTCGGGTCATCGCCGTCTCTACGGCAGCGCGCGCTTCGCGAGCGATGCGGAAATCCGCGCGGCGGGGTTGCTGTGATCGCCGTCACTGCCGTGCCCACAGCCCACACCGGACCCTCCCTCGTCGTGGGGAGCTGGCGCGGGCAGTACCTGCGTTTTGCGGGCCAGCAGTTCGTGCTGCTCGCGGCCCCCGCGCGCTCTGGCAAGGGCGTCGGGGTCGTCATCCCGAACCTCTTGAGCTATCCGGATTCGGCCGTGGTGCTCGACATCAAGCAGGAAAACTACACCCTCACAGCGGGCTTCAGACGTGCCCACGGACACGAGGTCTATTTGTTCAATCCGTTTGCCGAAGACGGGCGCACCCATCGATACAACCCGCTGTCGGCCATTTCAGACGGGGTATTTCGCGTCGGAGACATCCTGGCGATTGGCTATGCGCTCTATCCGATGGGCGGCCACGACGATTTCTGGAAGGACCACGCGCGCAATCTCTTTCTGGGTATCGTGCTGCTGTTGTGCGAATGGCGCGACGCGCGACGCGCCGGTACGGCCGATAGCCCGGCCCATCCCGTGACGATGGGCGAGATCCTGCGGCAGTCCTCCGGCAACGGCATGCCCGTGAGGGCGTACCTGCAACAGGCGCTGCTACGGTATCGCGCGCTCCTGAGCAGGCCGTGCGTCGATGCCCTGAACCGGTTTCTCGCGAACGATGACAAGGTGTTGGCGAGCATCCTCGCGACGTTTAACGCGCCGCTCACGATCTGGGCCAACCCGATCGTCGATGCGGCAACGAGCGCGAACGACTTTGATCTGCGTGACGTTCGCAGGCGGCGGATGACGCTCTACATCGGCGTCACGCCAAATCATCTCGCGCAGGCGGCGCTGCTCGTCAACCTGGTGTTCTCGCAGCTCGTCAACCTCAACACGAAGCAGTTGCCGGAGGACAACCCTGATCTGAAGTTTCAGTGTCTGCTGGTCATGGACGAATTCACCGCGATCGGCAAGATTCATATCGTCGCGCGCGCGGTTGCGTATATGGCCAGCTACAACCTGCGCATGCTCTCGATCGTGCAATCCGTCGCGCAGCTTGAGTCGGTCTACGGTCGCGCTGATGCACGCACGTTCATCACGAATCACGCGATGCAGATCCTGTATGCACCGCGTGAGCAGAAGGACGCCAACGAGTATTCGGAGATGCTGGGCACCTTCACCGACAAGGCGCGCAGCGTGAGCCGATCGAGCGCCATCCTGGGTGGTCGCGGCGGACCGAGCGAGAGCGTCTCCGAGCAGCGCCGCCCGCTGTTGCTGCCACAGGAACTCAAGGAGCTCGGGCGGAACAAGGAAATCATCGTGCTCGAGAACACCAAGCCGATCCTTGCCGACAAGATCTGCTACTGGCGCGACCCCGCCTTCACCTCACGGCTTGCGGCAGCGCCTCAAGTGCCGGCGATGGACCTTGCCCGCTTCAGTGCGCAGGTGGAGCAGCGCGTACGCGAACTTCGCACAGACGAAATAGATCTGGATGGCTCGGGGCAGCTCAACGTCCCGGTCGAAAATCTCGAGGTTTTACAGGCACGGGATCCGCGCGATCTGCCTTCGCGGCTCGCCGATCTCAACGAAGAAGAGGTGAGTGCGTACGTGGAGCGGCACTTCATGCTGCTCGGCGTTCCGCCTGACCAAGTCGGTCAGGCAGGGCGAGCGCTGTCGGCGGCGGATCAGGACGCGGCCGACTTCACCCCAGCCGCGGAGTCACGAAGCCGTCCGGTGAAGCGCAAGCCAGCAAGGAGTACGGCAGGGGTGGATAAGTCTGAGGTGGATACGTCAGCGGGCGGCAAAACACGCGCCGCAATGAATGCGCGGGCTTCGTGCGCGATTGACCCGTGCGAGAGCACAAGCGGGGTACCGAAACGAGGAGCGAATTCATGATCACGCTGGCGAACCGCGGCAAACGCCAGGTGGCGATCGAGGCCCCCGGGTTGGGCTCGACGGGTGCGGTGATCGCTCAAGAGGAGATTGCTCGGGAGGAAAAGGAGGTCGACGACCACACCTGGCAGGTCAATGCTGAACGACCGGAGCGCGCGAGATCGACGCACCCGGCACACGCGATGCGCCGCGATGCGTCAGTAGACAGGCAGCAGGGTCAGCCCGTATCTGGGACGTCTCGCGTTGTGAGGCACAGCTCGCACCGCCATAGGGACGAGTCGGTGCAGGTGCAACGCACAATGCATCTGGCGGTGATCGCCTCGGCGATGCGCGCGCAAGGGTTCAGCGAGCAATCGATTTTTCTCGCGCGGCAGCACGCAGCACGCATGTACGACCTGTTCCAGGCACAGGGCATTCGGGTACCCACACCGAAGGTCTTTGATCCGACGGCTCCGTCCGCGCGCACTCGCCCTGGTCGTCCGAGCACACTGGATCGCACGGCAAACCGTGAGATCGAGCGCGTGCCTCCGGGCCTTCCGTCTTGTCTCGCTGAGCTCGAGCCGTGAAAGCGCGCGCGCGGCTAAGCATCGAACTGGGAGAGGCCAGGCTGCGCTGGGACCAGTGGTGTGCGCAGCGCGGTCTCACGCCTCAGGCGGCTGCGCGGCAACTGATTCTCGACGTCCTCCAGGAAGACGCCAGTTTGCGCGATCCGGTGCTGGTTCCCGTGGCGCGCTGGGCGGACTCGGAAGAACGCCATCATCCCGTTTTTATCCAGTTGACTCCGAGCGCATGGACGGCGGTCAAACAGCGCGCCGCTGCATCGGGATTCACTGGTAATCACTGGATCGTTGCACTGGTTCGGGCGCATCTGGCGGGCGAGCCACAGTTTGACGAACGGGAATTGAGGCTCCTTGCGACATCGAATCAGCAGCTTGCAGGGATTGTCCGGCTGCTGGGTGGCCTCGCGCGCGATCTTGAGCAGGTGTCGGACACTGAGAATACGTCGCCGCGCGAGGGCACGGTCAACAGCCAGCAGTTCGAGGAAGTGAAGAAAACGCTTGATACCCATCTGCGCGCGGTAGCCGCACTCATGCGCGCCAATCTGGATCGCTGGAGGCTATAGCATGGCGTATCCGAAAATCTACATTGATGCGATGCTCCTGAACTGGGGGGATCGGCTCTTTCATGAAGCGTTACGGCACGTCCGGGCGCCGCAGCTGTCCCATGCGCGACTGGGTGATGAGGCAGCGCGCATGCGCGCGCAGCTTGCACGCACACTCAGGCACACACCGGAGGTGATGATCAGGATAACAAATATTGTGTCGGACGGGCAGGGGATGGGTGCAGTGCGTCAACATTTTCGCTATATCTCACGCAACGGAGCGGTTGCGCTGGAGGATCAGGACGGTCGGCGCGTGGTCGGACTGGATGCGTTGCGTGACCTTACCGACGCGTGGCAACTGGGAGGATGGGGTATCCCGGAGAAAAGCTCACGGCGCGAGGTCTTCAATCTAGTGCTCTCCATGCCGGCGGGTACGGATCGCCGAGCCGTGTTTGATGCGGCGAGGGATTTTGCCTCTCAGGAATTTGGCGATGGCCGCGCGTACGTGTTTGCCGCGCATGACGACGAGCCGCACCCTCACGTGCACCTGAGTGTCCAGGCGAGAGGGTCGGACGGCCGGCGCCTGACTCTGCAAAAGCCCGATCTGCAACGCTTGCGAGAACACTTCGCCGAAGAGTTGCGCGCGCATGGCGTGGAGGCAAACGCGACGGCACGGCGCACTCGGGGGGTGATTCGGCGGTACCGGAATCAGGCCGTTGTGCACATGCTCGCGAAAGGAGAGTCAACGCGTTACTGGCGTGCTGTGGCAGACGACACACCACGGCATGCCAGATGGCAAGCCCACTGCGGCGTCTTTGTGGCGTGGCGCGAGCTCGCGCACGCGATGGCGATGTCCCACTCGCTGGACGATCGGAAGATGGCCATGCAAATCGTGGACTTCGTGCAGGCGATGTCCGTTCAGCAAGACAGACCGTACGCGAAACGTCCACACACTGGATTGCACGAGGCACTGGAGCGGCCGGTGTCAGACGATCGATCAAATTCCGCGGAGCCGGACCCCGACATCGAACGCTGACGCGCAAGGAAGGTTTTCGTGGCTTGATCGGTCAGCTCACGGATCCACGCAAGCCGAGCCCTCGCGGGTCTCCGGTTGACTGTCGCGTGGCTATATCAGCCGCGCCCGCCGCGAAGCGCACTTCGGATTCTTCGATCTTCCAGTTCATGCGGGCCTGCTGTGCCCAGACTTCGAGCGGCTGGTCGGCGGCAAGCTGGTTACCGAGACCATGCCATGGCGTCTGGCCAGTGTAGACCATCGAGTGAACGAGATGCATTGTGAAACTCCTGAAAGAAGTGCATAAAGCCCGGCCGGAGTCAGGCAATGTGATAGGAAAAGCCGAACAGAGGAAAAGAGAAAGGGGGGAATGACGGCGCGGCGTCCGGTGCGTCAGGGCCGCTTCCAACTGAAAGTGTGGCCGCAGGCGTAACAGAGATAGTTTTTGAGCACTTTCTCGTCGACCACTGAGAGCAGCGCCGGCCGCCCAGCCCACCGCGCCGCCGACGAGCCCCGCAATGATGGCGCCAGCGAAGCCACCGCAGACCGACCGGATAGGACCGGCAATAACGCCAGCTGTCGCACCGATTTCTGCTCCGGACAGGGCAACGGCGATACTGCTGGTTGCGCCTGCAACGGTGCCCAGGGCGCTGGCAGCTTTCCTTGCGTGGTTTCGCATTTCGATATGCCTGGACTGGCATCTCGGGCAGGGCGGCTGGAGTTGGATGATTCCGCGGGGGAGTCGGAACGTCGGCTTTCGAATGGCTCGTACTTTTCATCCGGCTCGTGCGTGCCACCTGTCGCATGCGGCTCATTGGCACCGAACCGAACGGCTCGTCAACTGGGTTACCGCCACGCACCAGATCGCCGCGGGCAACCAGGACCTGTCGCAGCGCACCGAAGAGCAGGCCGCCTCGCTCGAGGAAACAGCATCGAGCAGGGTGTTGGGCCGGCGCCTTACCCGTGACCTGGCCTGGCAGACAGAGGCTTACCAGCAGTTGCAGACCTCACGTCAGGACGTGTTGCTGGGCATTACCCGATTGGCGTGGGACGCGGACAGCTACACCGATCTGATTGTCCGGGTCGGTGAAATACTCGGCACGCATGATGAGGTTGCGGGATGCTCGGTGGGCCGGCCGGACAGTGAGGGGGGTTCCGCTCCGAGTCCGTCTCGGGCGTGACCATTGAGAAGTATCGCGCTGAACAGGAGAGCTCCGCGGCACGGCCTACCTCGGATGGCGATCGTCCTCAGGGTCGGGGACCGGCTGGCCGGGCCTGCGCAGCGGAAAGGTGGAGCGGATCGTCAATTTTCAGACGGATCCTCAGGCGGTGCCCTGGAAGGACCTCGCCCCGCGCTATGGATTTCGCTCCAGCGCGGCAATTCCTCTGAGCGCGCCGGGCCACAGACCGAGCCATTCTGTCTTTGTACAGCGCATTTCCCGGAGGGTATGCGGCGGCAGATCAGATGACCTTTGTCGCGCAGTTACAAACCCTCCTGGGGTTCGCCATTGCTCGTATCGAGAATCGGGAAGGACATACCGATACGGTGCCGTACGCGATCCGGCAACACTGGGCTGCACTGCTCAGATCGGATGCACTGAATGCACTACCAGCCGCTACTGGATCTCAGGACAGGGAAGGTGACCAAAGTCGACTATAGCCCCGGTCGCCCTGGATTTGCGGCTTGTGCAAGGGATGACCGCGCTTGCCCCGAATGTGTGGAATGGCCTGGACCAGTGCATCGAGCTGGGTAATGTCGTGGCGGTTTGCGCCGGTCAGGATGACCGCGAGCGGGATGCCTTGCGCGTCGACGATGAGGTGGTGCTTGCTGCCGAGCTTGCGCCGGTCCGTGGGATTGGGGCCGGTTTTTTTCCCGCCAGCATGGCGCGAACTGACGAGCTGTCGACGATGGCACGCGTCAAATCGATTTCGCCACGGCGGCGCAACTCCGCCAGCAGCGTTTCGTGGATACGTTGCCAGACACCGGCCTTTTGCCATGCGACGAGCCGTCGCCAGCAGGCGGTGCCTGAGCCGCAACCCATTTCCTGCGGCAGCAGGTTCCACGCAATGCCCGAGCGCAGCACGAACACGATGCCAGTCAGCACCGCCCGGTCTGGTGTCGGTTTGCGTCCTGCGTACTGGCGATTGCGCGGTGCTCGCGCGGGCAGAAGTGGTTTGATGAGTGACCACCGTCGTCTATGAGTTCTTTAGCCATCGCTTCCTGTCAGGCAAAACAAGACAAGAAGTTAACACCAAGTCAGAAAAGTTAACAGCCCCTCAACTCAATTTCGCAACACCTTCTTAGGCTCTGGGCACAGTAGTCTGAACCGATTGCGAGAACTGCCATTCGACTGGGTCAAGATTGACCGGGGGATCGCGAGGCACGTCGGCGAGGACGCTTCGAATGTGCTGCATTTTATTTACCATTTGACCCGGCTTGGTCACTCGCTTGGCAAATCGGTGTTCGTGGAAGGGATCGAGGGCGCGGAGCTACTTGAAGCCATCGCGATTCTCGGCGCCGACGCCGCTCAGGGTTATGGGATAGCCCGTCCGATGCCAGCGCAAGAGATGGTTGCGTGGCCGGGGAAACAGCCTGGATTGCCGGATCCTCAGAACCCGAAGAGTCCTTTGGGGAAGTTAGCCCGGATGTTGATTTGGGAGGAATGCCGGCATCTCATGTCGGAGAGTTTATTGCATTGAAGCGCCTGCGGTGATCTTGCTCGGGTTCGCCAGTCGGTGCATGCAGCCGAGCGGAATAGAGGTCGATTAATTTTTCGTCAGCGTGATTTCCTGGCTCCCATTCGTTACGAGCGCGGTAACATATAAGAATGTGCACGCCCCAGGTCGCGATATCCGCCCAGCCCTCTGGAAATCAAGAGAATCGCCGGGAGCTCCTCAAGATCGTTGTCGCAACATCGCTGGTCACTGGACTCGAAGTGTTCGATTTCACCGTTTTTGGCTTCTTCGCGGTGATGATTGGCGGCCAGTTCTTCCCACGGACAGATCCGATGACGTCGCTGCTACTGGCGGTCGGCACATTCGGCGTCGGCTTTTTCATGCGGCCTCTTGGCGCGATGATGATGGGTGCTTACGCTGACCGCGTGGGGCGCCGTGCAGCAATGACGAAAACCAGTTGGATGATGGCACTGGGGACGGCCGCGGTTGGCATGTGTCCGTCATATGCCTCGATTGGCGTGGCCGCGCCACTCATTGTCATCGCTGGTCGATCGCTGCAAGGTTTTGCGGTGGGCGGCGACATAGGCGTTGCAGCGACCTTGGCGTTGGAGGCAGAGCCGGTATCGCGTCGCGGCTATCGGGTCAGTTGGCAGTTAAGTAGCCAGGGCGCGGCCGCGTTGCTGGGCGCATCTCTCGGTATGCTTCTCACTAGCACGATGTCACCACTTGCGCTTGCTTCGTGGGGCTGGGGTATTCCATTCCTCATTGGTCTTTTTATCGCGCCAGTCGGGTTGTACGTTCGCCGTCGGCTTCGTGAGCATCCTGTTCCGGCAACGACCGCCACAGCCGCACGAAATGCGGGCATGCCGCTCGCCGAGTTGTGTCGCGAACATGGCACGACGGTTCTCCTGGCGATACTGATGATGATGGGGCAATCCATACCGGTTTACTCCATCGTCTATTACATGCCTAGCTACGTGACTCGAGTGATGCATATGCCCGCCATCACCGGATTCCTGGCATCCGCGTTGTCTGCGCTGCTGCTTGTCGTCATTCCACCGCTGTCCGGGCGTCTTGCAGACAGTTTGCCTCGCCGCAAGCCACTGGCCCTTCTCGCATCGGGATGCACGGCGCTTCTGGTTTATCCGGTCTTTCTGATGATTACCCGTGCGAACACGGCGTTGCCTATCCTGTGTGGCGTCGCACTCGTTAGCGTAGCGGTGGCGATGGGCGCCGGCATCATCGCCCTGCTCGTGCTTGAAGCGCTTCCAATGCGAGTGCGCGCCAGTGGCCTCGCGATTTCGTACGCGCTGCAAGCTGCTTTGTTTGGCGGCACCGCTCAATTCATCGTGACGGGATTGATCAAATGGACCGGCGATCCCATGTCTGCAGCCTGGTATGTGGCGCCGGCATGCGCGGTGATTTTTTGTGCGCTGATGCTGTTTAAGGAGCGGCGTTTCGAAACTTGAACCGGGATGTGCTCGGTGTTGACGCCGGTCTTTGCGCTGGCCATAGAGCATGGCGGCGCCAGGGTCCGCGGGCAAATTGCTCAATGCGCCGGCAGTCGACGTCGTCGATTCTCGCGTGGTTTTTTGTATCCTTCTCGAAGCCGGCCATTCTTACGTGAACTCTACCGACTCCGATCCTTAGACTACTTGACGGCGCGTCCATACGTATCTTCGAACCGCACAATATCGTCCTCGCCTAGATAAGCACCGGATTGAACTTCGATCAATTCGAGCGGAATCTTGCCTGGAATATAGGTTGACTGGCTTTCAGTCAGCATGATTTCCTGGTCTCCATTTGTGACGAGCGCGGTGCCTTTCACAACGATCCAGTGTTCCGCACGGTGGTGATGCATCTGCAGGCTAAGCTGGGCCGCCGGATTGACAATGATTCGTTTGACCTGAAAGCGCGCCCTGGTCGATGCCTTCGTACGATCCCCAGGGTCGTACGACACGACGATGCGTGATGGATTCCTGGCGTCCGGAGGCGTTGAGTCGTTCGACGATTCTCTTGACCTCTTGCGATTTGTCGCGGCGCGCGACGAGCACCGCGTCAGCAGTTTCGACGATCACGATGTTGTCGAGTCCGATTGCTGCCACCATCCGGTGTTCGGCGCGAACGTACGAATTCGTCGTCTCCTCGGCTAGGACGTCTCCGAGCAGGGCATTGCTTTCCGCGTCGAGTTCGGCGAGGTCAGCGAGTGCAGTCCATGACCCGATGTCGTTCCAACCAAGGTCGGCCGCCGCGATAACTGCGGCGTGTTCCGTCCGCTCCATCACCGCGTAATCGACCGACACTTTCGGACAGGCGGAGAACGCGTCTGCGCCGAGCCGAAGGAAGTCGTGGTCGCGTGCCTCATCTTGCAATGAGAGCGCGGCCTGGCGCGCGATCTCCGGTTCGTAACGGCGCAGCTCGTCCATGTAGACCGAGGCCTTCAGCATGAACATGCCGCTGTTCCAGTAGTAGCCACCATCGTCCAGGAAGCGCTGGGCCGTCTGAGCATTCGGCTTTTCAACAAATGCGTCGACTGCAAAGGCTTGCGAACCGTCGGTCAATGGAGCGCCGCTGCGGATATAACCGTAGCCGGTGTGAGGTTCTGTTGGGTCAATGCCGAACGTGACGAGGTGGTTGTCTTTGGCGATCCGAGCGGCTGCTTCGACAATCTTGATGAAGGTCGCTTCATGGAGAATCACGTGGTCGGACGGGAGAATCAGCAATAGCGCATCAGGCGACGCCTGCATGGCGAGCAGAGCGGCGATGGCGATAGCCGGGGCCGTGTCACGTCCGACGGGCTCGAGCACGATAGATGACGGAGTCACGCCCACCTGGCGCATCTGTTCGGCAACGAGAAAACGTTGTTCGTTGTTCGTGACGATGATTGGGGCGGCGATGTCGTCAATGCCGCGCAGACGCAGAGCGGTTTGCTGGACCAGCGTATTGTCGCCTGTCAGTTTGAGGTACTGCTTGGGATACCCCCCGCGCGACATCGGCCACAAACGGGTGCCGCTACCTCCACACAGAATGACTGGATAGATATTCATGCTGCAATCCCTCTAACTTAAAGTAGCTTCGACTACAGACTCACATTCTCGGAAGTGTGCTTCCGATCTCACTTCCTGTTTGTTTAGCCGTCACGCGTCTCCGTGCTCCCGTTCTTCCATTGCTCATAGCGCCATATCGCGTGACGTAACGCGTTGCGGGTCCAGCGCGCCGCCTTCAGAAAAGGTCGAGAGCAGTTGCCGCGAACTTTGCCCAAAGGGCGTGCGGCCAGCGGCGCGAGTTGCTCAACGACGGCTTCCGGCGTGGTGTAGAGGCGCGTGCACCAGTCCCAATAGATCGGATAGCGCAGCAGCACACCCGCGGTCAGCATGTCGAGAGACAGGCTACGATCGCGCCACGGGACCGGCGCCAACGCGTCATGCGTCAGGCCCCAGCCGGCGTAGAAGGGCAGCCCATAGGTGAACACCGTCCTGCCACGTAGAAGCGCGTCGAAGCCCGCGAGAGACGACAGCGTGTGGACTTCGTCCGCAGCGTCGACGAGCGAGAGGAGATCTGCATCCGTGTCGACCACGTCCGCCAGCTGTTGAGCGTGGATGAGACCGGTGCGATTGCCGGACAGCACGTCGGGGTGAGGCTTGTAGACGATGAACGCATCGGGGCGGCGCACGCGCACTTCGCGTAGTAGCGCATCGGCGGTCGCGATTGCGCGGGTACCGAGGCGAATCGACGCATCATCAGCGACCTGTCCGGGGACGAGGACGACCTGTTTGCCTGCGGGAGCCCTCCACTCCGGCTGGCGTCGGCCGAGGTTATATTTGGTGACGCCCAGCAGGACGACCTGTTTGCGCAGCGCGGCGGCGCGGGCAAGTTCGGTGTCGCTGAAGTCCGTTTCGTTCAGCAGCACCGTAAGGTCACTGGGCCGGCTTGCATCAAAATAGAGGCCTCGGCGATCGATCACCTGGCTGCGCGGCGCGATCATGTCTGAACCGAGACCGGTGGAGTGAAAGAAGCCGTCCTCGATGCGCACATGCGGCACGTGCTTCGGCAGACCTCGCGTGCCGCGAGCGCCCCACAGCGCTGCGCATTCATCAGAGGCGAGCGTCGCTGAAGCGCGGGTCCAACGCAGCGAGCCGCCGCCGACGGCAAGGAAAGGCGTCGCGAACGGCCGCTTCCACCATTGGAAGCGCACGCCTACCACCCGGCGCAAGTCCTCGAAGCGGCGCTGTACCGCGTCTTGCAACTCAATGCTGTCGAGCAGCGCGTCGAGCGTGCCGGGCGCGTGGGTGGACGGGTCGAGATAGCGCGCGAAACGCAGGAAGACAGCATCGAACAGCGCGGCAAGCGTCGGACGCGCGTTGCGGTTGGGGAGCGGCGGATCGTCGTGGGTGAGACCCCACCCCGCATAGTAGGGGGCACCGAAAACGTGGACCGGAATGCGTGCAAGCAGTGCGTGCATACCTTCGGAGGCGCCGACCGTGTAAACGTGGTCCACTTGTTGCAGGGTCGCGCTGATCGAATACTGTTCGTCAATGAATCGCGTGCAAGGTGGCAACGTGCGTACGGTCGACGATAGCCAGCGGCCGGACCCGGCGTCGGACGAGCGCGCGAGCCAGAACTCCGCAACGGGGTGTGCGGCGAGGGCGGCGTTGAGGGTCCGGCTGAATGCGTCGCGTCGGTTGCGCGCGGCGGTCGCCCCTATGCCCGGAGAGGACTCACGTTCGTCGATCAACAGCACGCGCGTTGCATGGCGCGCTTCGAGCAGTTCGACGGGGCATCGCGGCAGCCGATGTCGCGCACTTGTTGCATGGGCGGCGAGGACGCGTTGCATCAGGCGCGCCACATCGGAAGAAGCACCAAGCGAGCGATCGCACTCGAGTGCGTCTTTGAGCGCGGTGACGAAGGCGTCCGAGTTGATGCCGGACATGGGTACGACGAACCACGAGAGAAGGGGCGTCCCGAATGCCGCGTTCGACCAGATCGGACCGGGCCACGCCGCGGTCGCGGGTGCACCGAGTGCCCGAGAGAGACGAAGCGCGGGGCGACCGGTCCAGCGGTCGACCCACACGTAATCCGAGCGTCCAGTGAGCCAACTCGCGAAGCGATAGCCACGCGTGATGCTGTGGAGGTTGAGCGTCGAGGTCGACGCAGCCGGGCTCGGTTGGCTCATTTAGTTCAGCGTGTCGAGGAAGTGGTCGACGTGCTCGAAATGCTCATTCCAAGTGGGCTCGCGAAAGCGGTCGATGCGCGCGAGCTGGGCAGCACGTGCGGGGCAGTCCGCGCGTGCGTAGGCCCGAATGCGAGCGAGCCAACCGGGGCCATCGAGCGGATCGAGATAGTCTGGGATGTCGTCAGCGATTTCGTGGAATACGTCGAGATCGCTGGCCAGCACCGGCACGCGCAGGGCGAGCGCTTCGATGAGCGGCATCCCGTAGCCTTCGACGAACGAAGGAAACAGCAGCGCCTGTGTGTGCTGCAGGTAGGCGTGGAGCTGCTCGTCGGAGCAACTCCCTTCCTCGATCACTACACCGGGTAACTGCGCGCAGCGCTCCAGCATGTCGACGACGTTCTCGCACTCCCAGCCTCGCCGCCCTATCACGACGAGCTTCGGAGCAGTCTCTCCCAGTTGTTCAACGAGGCGCCGCCAGACGTGAAGAATGAACCAGTGGTTTTTGCGCGGTTCGATGGTGCCGAGCATGACGAAATAGGGGGCGTCGAGCGGGCGTGGCCCCCGTGCGCGCAGTGTCACGCCCGAGGCAAGGCGAGCGACGACGCTTGGCGGCATTGGCAAGTTTGCAGTGCAGGCTTCTGCGGCGAGCGACTCGAGCGTCGCCTGCGAATTCGTGATCAGGCCGTTGGCGTACTTGAGCGCGGTGTGAATGCGTCGCCGGTGAGCTTCATCGACGCCTGGCCGGCAGTATTCAGCGTGTGTCAGCGGGATCAGGTCGTGCACCATGAAGACCGAACGAGCGTTCCGCCGCGTCATCGCGTGGTAGTAGCGTGGAAATTCCATTCCGTTATGACTTGTGTGCAGCAGAATTCCGTCTTTGAAACTTGATTTATGAAAGCTGTTGATGGAAGCGCGCACCACAAGCTTGAGAATCGAACGTCGATTACAGCTTGATGACAATAACCAATCGAATGTTTGCTGTGAGTCGCGCTCTGTTAAGACCGTGGAAAAGCCGCGTTCACCTAGGACGGCGCGCGCTTGGCCACCGTATCGTTCAATGTAGGCGAGCCCGACGCGGTCTACCCCGGTGGGCAGCAGGCGATCATAAAGGCGGTTTAGCAAACGCGTGACGTCAAGGAGAATTTTCGACACAAGTGTAATACGTCTTTCTTGTTGGCTTCGGCGCAGAGTTCTTTGACGTTCGGTACTCTTTTTTGCAGCACGCAATTTTAGCCGATAACGTGAGAGAATCCGAAGCAAACTTAGACCAACAACTTGTTGTATCCGATGCAGTGCATAGCCGTCAATGCACGGACGCGCGAGCAGTGTCGGACGATCGGATTTCAGGCATTTTACAAGTTGCCGGTTTTTCGAAGTCGGCGTCCCCCGGTTATGGAAGATTGCAGAACAAAAGGAGTGAGTGTATGCTGGCCGCGACGCGGAGTCGGTAAGGTCGTCCGATCGCCGTGAATCGTTTGTGGGAATTCCCGGCTGGCCGGCGGCAGGATGCTCGCGACGGACAGTCGCGTCTTTCGCCGGTGCCTGTGAGTGTTTTTTGGAAATCAGCACAGGTATTTTATTTGATTGAACAAAGCTATGCTGGTTTCATTTGAACATAAATTGATCAGTCGCGAAGCGATCGTTAGTCTGCTTCCTTCGTTGTGTGGTTCCGTGGTATTTACGAATGGCGTGTTCGATATTCTTCATCGTGGACACGTGACCTATTTGGCCGAGGCCAAGGCGCTGGGTGCTTGCCTGATCGTCGGAGTGAACAGCGATTCTTCGGTCCGCATGTTGGGCAAAGGCGATGATCGGCCGGTCAATACTCAGGCGGATCGGATGGCCCTTCTTGCCGCGCTCGAGTCGGTCGACTTTGTGGTCGGATTCGAGGAAAAGACTCCGGTCGAGCTGATGGAAGCGATACGCCCCGACATTTTCGTGAAAGGCGGGGACTACGATATGGGGGTGCTGGCCGAGGCAGCGCTCGTGAGAAGTTGGGGCGGCCAGGCGCTGTCCATTCCATTCGAATTCGATTGTTCAACCACTGCCCTGCTCAAGAAGGTGCGTACGCAAGGGTAATGTCGGTACTGCTACGGTATTGCCCTCCCCCTCCCGCGATTCCTTTCATTTTTCCCCTCCCTTCAAGGTACTTGTCGGTTTCGGTTCTGCCGGAAAACTATCGGATAGGAAATGCGAGGGCATGTCCAGGGTGCGGGGGAGGCAGATCCCCGTATCGTCTTTCAGACTGGAATCGTTAGAAATTTAGAGCGTGTCAGGCACATTCCGTCACGGAAATACTGATTTATCAGGCTCGGCGGTCATCGCTGACGAGGCCGAGGACGTTGTAGAAGGAAGCCCACGGAAAGGACCCGCGACCATGAAGCGGCAGATTGGCTTTGCAGAAGTGGAAAGTGCTGGCGGCAAATGCGTGACCAATAGAATCTGTTTCACCATCGCAAGGTCCGCTACAAGGGGGGGCGCCAAAAAAACACGGCGCGATTGTTCAGCCGGTTCGCTTTGGCGAACCGGGTGATCGCGAGGAACCTGCTGCGCTCGGACCATAGCGAAAGTCCGTCATGCGTATTCGATAAGTGGGACCCCTAGACTCAAAACCCGCTTCGGTCGCGGCTGAATTCTTTCGTCATTCTGAAATTCACAAGCTGACTCATCTGCAACGCCAGCGACGAGCCTATTGATCAGCGTTTCCCTAGCTTTCAAAATGTCCCATTTATCTTGCAGAGTGTTGAATATTGTGTTGGCTGGCAGCGTGGTTCTGCTCGGCGCATGCTCGTCGATTCCGGATTCCGGGCCGACACGTTCCCGGATTGAGCAAGCGGCAAGCACCGCGGCAAACGCCTCAGGCATCCAGATCGTCGATATGACCGACGCTATCGCGCGCAAGTTGATGGCGGAACGCCAGAGCGACGAGTTTTCGTCCGTGCTGGGCGGCGGGATAACATTCCGCAATCAGCTTGGCGTTGGCGATACGATCGAAATTTCGATTTGGGAAGCGCCGCCGGCCACGTTGTTCGGTGGCGGGCTGGCCGATGTGAAAGATGTTTCAAGCGGCGCACGCGTGACGACGCTGCCCGCGCAGACGATAGATGGCAGCGGTGACGTCAACGTGCCTTTTGTTGGCTCGGTTAAGGCCGCGGGACTGACGCCGACCGAACTTCAAGGCAATATCGCCCTCCGGCTCAAGAATCTGGCGCATGATCCACAGGTGCTGGTGACGCTTTCACAGAACGCCACGTCCTACGTAACGGTGGTCGGTGATGTTGTCAATAACAACCGGATGCCGCTGAGCGCTCGCGGCGAGCGGGTGTTGGACGCGCTGGCGACTGCTAGCGGCGTACGTCAGCCGATCGACAAGATCACTGTGCAGATCACCCGGGGCGAAAAAGTCGCGTCCATGCCGTTGTCAAGTGTGATTCGCGATCCTCATCAAAACGTTCCGCTCAAGGCGGGAGACGTGGTGACGGCGATCTATCAGCCGTACAGCTTTACTTCGCTAGGGGCAACTGGCAAAAATGAGGAAATCAATTTTGAGGCGCAGGGCATTTCGCTCGCTCAGGCGCTGGCGCGAGCGGGTGGGCTTGAAGATTCGCGCTCAGATGCCCGGGGCGTATTTATCTTCCGATTGGAAGACGCACACGCGCTTGACTGGCCGAATCAGCCGATCCGGACTACTGCGGATGGCAAGGTTCCCGTGGTGTACCGTGTGAACCTTCGTGACCCGAATTCATTTTTCGTTGCGCAAAGTTTTATGATGCACAATAAAGACGTGCTGTACGTGTCGAATGCTCCAGTTGCCGAACTACAGAAATTCCTGAACGTTGTGTTCTCTGTTGCATATCCGATCGTCAATGGCGTTCAAACGTTTAAGTAAGTCGCCGGCTTGTGGCGAGTTCAGTCGGATTCCGACAAATGAACCGGAATCCGGAGAGTTCGCTTTTTCTTATATGGGATGTTCGAAACACACATGAGAGACATATCCGATGCGTCTCTGGCGGTATCTGTATTACTGAAAAGGCATTACGCCGAACGGATTTTCCCGATCTGGCGCGGCCCGGGTTTCAATCAGAAGCTGGGGCTGGCGTTCGAGGCCGTATCGTCCGACACGTGTAAGCCGCTGCCGCCGTCGCGCTATCGGGCCATGGCGTGCGCACGTCAACTGTTCGTCTTTTCGCTGGCGGGGCAGCTCGACCATGCCGCGGTGTTGTTCGCCTCGCTTCAGCGTTATTTCCTCGATCGGCAGCATGGCGGCTGGTATTTTTCCGTCGATGCCGCCGGGATGCCGAAGGAACGTCAGAAGGACCTTTATACGCACGCATTCATCGTTTTCGCCGCGGCGGAATATGCGCGTGCCTCGGGTTCGGTTGAAGCGCTCGAAGTGATGAACCGAACAGCCGCTCTGATAGAGGAGCAGTTCGGTGTCGGTGAGCAGGCTCCGGGGCTGATGAACGCGGTGATGTCCGAAAAATTTTCTGCTGCGAGAGAGGGGCCGCTGCAAAATCCCATGATGCATCTGGCGGAAGCGTGGCTCGCCGCGCGAAGCGCTTCCGGCGACACTGTTTACGATGCCCGTCTGACTTCGCTGGCTCAGGCGATCGCCGGTACCTTCGTGCATGCGCCGACCGGTTGCATTGCCGAACTACCTGTCGGTCGGCCGGGTAACTGGCTGGAGCCCGGACACCAGTTCGAATGGTATTTCCTGATTTTTGGCGGTCAACACCCGGCATTCGAGGCAGCCGGATTGTGCGCGTCTCTGTCTAGCGCTTTCGAGTTTGCGCGCCGGCATGGCGTCAATCCGGAGACGGGCGGTGTTTGCGCTACGGTTGACGAGCAAGGCACGATTATCGACGCGACGCAGAGGATCTGGGCTCAAACCGAATATCTGCGTGCGCTTGCGACTCACGTGGACGGCGCGGTGCGATCCTCTCTTGATGGCGAGGCGGACCGTTTCCGCAGCCGATTCCTGCACGAGCGCGGTTGGTACGAATGTCTGGCGCCGGATGGCTCGGTGACGCGAGCGGATATGCCGTCGACGACGCCTTATCATCTTGCAACAGCTTTTTCCGTCTTGCCGTGAATTCCCGGCAAAACTTCAAATGCGTCGCAAATAGAATCACCGAGTTTAATTTTTCCCCCAGCTATATAGAGCCGCGAAATGAGCCTGAATTTTTCTCAAGCTACCGTGCTGGTTGCCGGCGACGTCATGCTCGACCGATATTGGTTCGGAGATACGGCGCGCATATCGCCGGAGGCTCCTGTCCCTGTCGTGCATGTCGCCAAGGTGAGGACCACGGCTGGCGGCGCGGCGAACGTCGCGGTAAATATTGCGAATCTGGGCGCCCGAACGAGCCTGATATCCGCGATCGGTCGGGATGCAGCCGGAGAGGATTTGACCGAGATCCTCGAGACGGCTCGAGTGAATTGCCATTTTTTGCGTGCCGACGATTTCCAGACGATCATCAAATTGCGTTTGCTTGCCCGCGGTCAGCAGGTGGTGCGCGCGGACTTCGAAAAGCGTCCGGAGCGCGAGATGCTGCTTCCGCTCTCGGATCTGTTCACAAAGCAGTCGGCCGGGCATGCCGTTATAGTGTTTTCGGATTATGGCAAGGGCGGGCTGACGCATCTCGTGAGCATGATGGAGCATGCGCGCCGCCAGAACAAGGTCGTGCTCGTGGATCCGAAGGGGTCGGATTACTCGGCTTACCGTGGCGCTACGCTGCTGACGCCGAATCGCGACGAATTCGCGCAGGTCACCGGAAGCTGGTCGAACGAGGAAGAGCTTGAACGCAAGGCCTTTTCGTTGTGCGAGCATCTCGAACTGAAGGCGCTGTTGGTGACGCGCTCCGAAGAGGGAATGAGCCTGTTCGTCGAGGGGCGCCATGTCCGGATTCACGCCGAAGCACGTGAGGTCTACGACGTTTCCGGTGCGGGCGACACGGTGATCGGCACGCTGGCGGTTGCGCTGGCCAGTGGTTACACGCTTGAAGATGCGGCGTTCCTGGCGAACCGTGCCGCCGGCGTTGTCGTCGGCAAGGTCGGTACCGCTCCGATTCTGCTGGAAGAACTGGAGCGAGCAATCGCCTGATCGGGAGCAGGGGGGCGGTTGTCCCGGATTTGACATACTAAGAGCTACAGGCAATGCCATATCGAGGCATGGCTTTTCAAATGAACGATACGAAATGAAACGCGTTGTAGCGATTGACGGACATAATCTTGCATTGCAACGCGGTACAGGCGTCGCGACATATGCGAAGAACTTGGCGGACAATATTGTCGAGTTGGGTTGGGATGCATGGACTTTGTACGGCGCACCCATTTCGCCGAAATATAACAATCTGGTCCGGGAAATTTCGTTTTTCGATTATTTGGGGGGTACCGCAAAAAAACGGGGCACGATCGCTGATGCCTACGACTTTACCAAGGAGTTCTTTCGTGCCCCATTTGGTTACGAGGCATTCAAAGTACCTCTGTCCGGCATGGTAGAGAGTCGGCGCTTCGAATCGCGGTTGCCCCAAGAGGCGGCTATATATAACGTACAGAATCTTTTTAATGTTGCCCGGCGCTATTTCGCCCGGCACAAGAAGTTCCTGCCGGTCCGTTTCGATAATCCGCCAGATGTGATGCACTGGACGTATCCATTGCCTGTCCGGGTGGTGGGTGTGCCGAATATCTATACGATTCACGATCTCGTACCTTTGCGTCTCCCCTATACGACGCTTGACAACAAGCGGTTTTATTATCGTTTGATCAAGGGGTGTATCCAAAATGGTGAACGGATTTGCACGGTTTCCGAGCGCTCGAAGGACGACATTAGGTTGATGTTCGACGTTCCGGAAAGGCGGATTGTGAATACCTACCAATCGGTCGAGACGAATTTATCCGCGAGACAGAAAACTCTGGAAGAGGCGGAGCAGGAGGTCGAGGGGATTTATGGTCTCAAGCCAAAGAGCTATTTCCTGTTTTTCGGCGCGATTGAGCCAAAGAAAAATGTTTCCCGTCTGATAGAGGCCTTTCTTGCCGCGCGCCTGAACACCAAGCTCGTGATCGTGGGCTCGCGAGCCTGGAAGTCGGACGACGAAATGCGATTGTACGACAGCATTGAAAAGAAAAATTCCGGTGAAGGGGACAAGATCCATATTTTCGACTATGCTCCCCGGCCGTTCCTGATCAGCCTAATTCGGGCCGCCAAGGCCGTCGTCTTTCCGTCCTTGTATGAGGGGTTTGGTCTGCCGGTGTTGGAGGCCATGCAATTGGGTACGCCCACGCTTTGTTCCAATGGCGGCTCGCTTCCGGAAATTGCCGGTAGCGCGAGTATCTGTGTCGATCCGTACGATATCGGTGACATCAGGCGAGGCCTGGAAATGCTGGACGCTGACGAATCGTTGCGGAGCAGATTTTCGGTAGAGGGCATCGTGCGGGCAAGGATCTTTGGAGCGGAATCGTACCGGAAGAAGCTTCAATCGCTATACGACGAAGTCCTAACCGGAAATTGACATTTTCGAAACCGTCGTTTGCCGAGAAATAGTAAGCGATCATAAGGGGTGACGTAAAGCTATGTTGGTGCTGAATGTGGGAGTGGAAGGGTCTGCGTCGACGTGGGTGGATAATGTCGTCAAATCTCTTTTGAAACTAAATGGCTCGGAAGAGGTGACGGCGGGCTATGTCAGTGAAATGAAGACGGCGGCTCAGAACCATCAGCGACGAGTTGAAAATGCGATACTCAAATCGCATCAACCGAAAAACGACTTTCTTTTCATGATGGATGTCGGCGCCGCAAAATCCATTTTGACGATCCGGGACCCGCGCGATTCCGTCGTTTCCCTGATGCAGCGTTTCGACCGACCGTTTGAAAATTGCTTGAGAGACGTCGCCAGGAGTCTTTCTTATCTCGACGACGTTGACTTCAAAAATGTGCTCCTGCTTCGCTACGAGGACAGGTTTTTTGAAAAAATCGAAACGGTAGGATTGATAGCCGAGTATCTGGGGACGGCGGCGAGCGGCGAGCAGATCGGCGAAATTTTCGAGCGTTATAGTGCCGCGGCGGTTCGTGGCCTGTTGTCCCAGCTTTCCGATCTTCCGATCCAGGAGCTCGATGTGGGAGAGCATGTCGCGCATCGTGGGACGGGATTTTTTGCGCGTCATATCATCGATTCGCGATCCGGTCGATATCGCGAGGTATTGACTCTGGGACAGATCCACCAGATCGAGTCGGTGATCGGTCATGCATATGATCGATATGGATATGAACGGGTATGCAGCGTTATTCCTGCCGAGTGTTTCCCGTACGGCCAACAGGGCCAGCTATCGGGCGATATCTGCTATGTAACACCGGGCGATCGGAATTCGATCGTAATATATGGGCCATATATCAATCTGCCGAGAGGACGATGGTCCGTAAGGTTCCGGATTCAAGGGAACTGTCGGGTGGATGTGGCCGAGAATGGGGCGCAAATCGCGGCTGCAGGCTGCGGTGACAGAATGGAGTTCGAGGTGACGGATCCCTCGGTGGCATTGGAGTTCAGAACCTATGCGGATGAGGGGCCGTATTCGTTTGCCGGGGTCGAATTGACACGACTCGCGAACGGCGGGTGACTTTATTTTCTGCATTTCGATCGACAGAAATGCGATTAGTGCTGAAGGATTTTCAAAATGATCGGAAAAATGATTGCCAAGACGGGCTGGAGCAAGGGTGGCCGAAAGACTGATTCGGCTTCGAAGGAGAATGTGGCAAAGTTGATCAGTCAGCGAGAAAATCCGATTTACGGGGAAATCCTTCGCAAGGCAAAAGACGCCCAAGCTAGAGAGAAGTATATCGTCGCAATTGCCTTTTATGATCAGGCCATCGATTACGGCGGCGGGGATGTCGGCATTTTCTGCGAAATCGCCGACATGTATATCCAGTTGCGGAACTATAACGATGCGAGCCTCAACTTGCGGGAAGCTCAGAATCTTGATCCGGAAAACGCATACATCTGCATTCGTCAGGGTGATTTGCGCAAACTGGAACGTCGTTATGGCGATGCCGAAGCGTTTTATTCTCGAGCGCTGAAATTCAAGCCTCAGTGGGAATCTGCCGCCGCCAAACTCGACGAAGTTCGCAGTCTTGCCGCACAGAGCGCGGTGCTTCAGCAGGAACGCGAGCGCGAGCATGCAAAGAAAGTTGCAGTGCTCGAAATGATGAAGAGTTCGCCGGACGGCGACAGGCGAGTCGATCCCTCCTTGTTTGCCAAGACCTATGAGGAGCTATACCGCGATCATGGGCCGGCGTTCGTGTTTACCAAAAATGGTACGGAACAGAAAACCCGATGGGGGACGGGGCCGACCGTACGTGGCGTAGATGCGCTGCGCGGCTATCTGGTCTCCGACGTTCCCTACAAGAAACTGCAGATTTATCTCGACGGCGTGTTGCTGCATGAGGGCGAACTCGTCGGGGCGCCCCAGTCATTCGAGAAGTCCAATCCGAATATAAGGAAATATGTATATAACGCCTGGGTGGATTTTTCGAAATTCGCCTATGGGTGGCATGAACTCGTGTTCAGCGCGATCGGCCTGAAAGGCCAGTCGCTAGAGGGAATCGATTGGCGGCGTGAGCGCATCATCATTGCGCCGCCGCTGCCGGAAGGTTATTTTCAGGAGAACGACTCCTTGATTCCCCCCGTGGACCCGAATTCGGCGCTGTCTATCGTTAAACAGATCAACGAGCGCCCGAGCATAATCCATGAGGCATCGACGCATTCCTATCCCGGAAAAATCCAGAATGTTGCGGTGCTCCGGACCGACCAACTGGGCGACGTCGTGGTGTCGGTTCCCGCGTTCTTGCGCCTGCGCGAATTGCTACCTGACGCGAATTTGGTGGCGTTGGTGACGCCGGCCAACGCGGAGGTTTGCCGAACGCTCGGGGTATTCAACGAAGTCATCGAGCTGGATTTTGCAGAGGATGCATTTCATCGGCATCGCATCATGGATGAGCAGAAGCAGACCGCGCTCATCCATCAGCTCGCTGGCTACAAGTTTGACCTCGCGGTCGATTTCGTCATGAACGGGGTGTCGCGACGGTTGATCGGATTGACGGGCGCCCCCGTAACCATTGGGTATGGTTATGAGGATTGCAAAACATTGAAGCTCGATTTCGAGACGTATGACCCTAAATCGAACAACGATGTCACGCATCATTCCGTGCGGATGGGTTTGGTCGTCAAGGCGCTCGAACTGTGGCTCGACAGCGGCGCGAAGGTCGTGCGGCGGGATGATCTGGATCGATCAATCCTTGCCCAATACGGTATTGAGAAGGACGAGTCGTATGTGCTTCTGCATTCCGGATCGCGCATCAAATTTACCCAGTGGAACGGATATGTGGAGCTGGCAAACCGGATTGTCAAGGATTTGGGTGCGAAAGTCGTTTTCATGGCCGAGCACGACGAGTTCAAGAAGCTGCTGTCAAACGAGGCACTCGAGAACAACAAGATTGTTTACATGTCCGGAAAGATCCCGTTCGATCATTTCGACGCATTGATTTCGTTCAGTTCGGTGTTTGTCGGCAACGATTCGGGGCCGAAGCATCTCGCCGCCCTGCGGGGTACCCAGGTCATCAGCCTGCATTCCGCGCGAATTGGTTGGGGAGAATGGGGACAAGAGCAGACGGGTGTCGTGATCAGCCGGAAGGTGCCATGTGCGGGTTGCGGGTTGCATCACGAGCCGGACGATTGCGCCCAGGGCGTTGCCTGCATGGCGCATATTAAGGTGGACGAGGTGTTCGGGCAGGTCGTCAGGTTCATGCCGAAGCAAAAACATGCACCTATTGCGAGCAACATTGCCTACCTTGCGTAGGTAGCTGGGTGGCATGCTGCCGGTGCGGGATGCTATTTGTGCTCATTTGATTGACGGGACAAAAATTGAGTCTGAATACCAATTTGTGGCGCGAGGATTTGACGCGTCGAGCTCTAATTGCCAAGGATCAGGGGAGTTTTCTTGCTGCGGCTGAACTGTTTGAACAGGTGATTTCCCTGGGGGGCGGGAATTTGGGTCTTTCCCTTATATCCGGCCACATGTACAAGGAAGGCCGGGATTTCGCCAAGGCGGAGCGGCATTATCTGGACGCTCTGCGCCAGGCGTCCGATAACGCGGAAGTCCTCTTGCAGCTCGGACATTTCTACAAGATTACTGGGCGATACATCGAAGCCGAGAAGTACTACGAGCAGGTCAGAGCCATTCTGCCGGATTGGGACGAGGCGAGAATGGAACTGGATCGTCTCCGTAACAGTACCGAGCTCAAGCTCGAGCGTGAGCGCATCATGCCGGGGAATGACATCGATGCGCAGGTGAATGGCCTGATCAGCGAGGATATGCTCCCGAAAACCCGGGAGCAGCTGTATAACGCTCACCGTGAAGAGTTTGTGATCACGAGGGGTGGTAACCACCAGCGGACTCGCTGGGGAATCGGCGCGACGGTACGTGGAGTGGACTCGCTGCGGGGTTTCATCATTTCCGCCACGCCGCTGCTCGTTCTAGAGATCTTCCTCGATGGCGAATTGGTACACAAGGGCGAACTGCGCGTCGCCCCCCTGCGTCGCGAAAGGGAAAATTCGCAGCTCAGGAAATACGTGTACAACGCGTGGATTGATTTCTCGAAATTCCCATATGGAGAATATGAGCTCGTTTATCGGGCATCCAATATCAGAGGGGATGCTCGCGAAGGCATTGAGTGGCGCCGGGAGCGCATTATCGTGGCGGAGCCGATCGGCACGGAGCATTGCAAGAGCAGTCCGGCCAGTGTGCCTCCGCTCGAACCGAATCCCACGCTGTCCGTTGTCGAACAGGTCAATGCGTTGCCCAGTCTAGTTTTCAAGCCGTCCCCGCGCTCGTATCCGGGCCAGTTAAAGAACGTCGCGGTTCTCCGAGCCGATCAGCTCGGTGACATGGTCGTTTCCGTTCCCGCATTGCGCCGGCTGCGTGAGATTCTGCCGACATCCAGGATCGTCGGGTTAGTGAGTCCCGCCAATGCGGCTCTCGCGCGGACCCTGAATGTCTTCGATGAACTCATCCTGCTCGACTTCCCGGACAATGTTGAGCAGCGGGACCGCATCGTGGAGCGGGCCGGACAAGAGGCGTTGATTGCGCAACTGAAACCGTACAAATTTGATCTTGCCATCGATTTTTCGGTTGCGGGTCCCAGCCATAAGCTTTTGCCGATGACTGGCGCGCCGATGACGCTTGGTTTCCGCCGCGGTGGCGATAAGTCCATGGATCTGGTTGCCGAAGCTCGCGGCCCCAAGGGAGGGGAGGTCATCATCCGTCACTCGTCGTGGGTGCAACTTATCGTTGAAGCACTGGCACTTTGGCTGGATAGCGGCGCGAAGCCTGTCCGTCGTACGGATCTCAGCAAGAGCATGATCACGCCTTATGGTCTTGCTGAGGACGATGAATATGTGTTCCTCCACAGCGGTTCTCGTCTGGCATTCATCCGGTGGCCGCATTACCCGGAACTCGCTTGTAGGGTCCTGTCGCTTGGCAAGAAGGTCCTCTACATGGCGGAAGACCAGTCGCACCGGGAGTTGCTGCCGCAGGATGCGCTGGAGAGCGGCCAACTGGTCTATTTGGCGCAGAAACTGCCGTTCGAGCATTTCGATGCGCTGCTTTCGTATAGCGCCGCTTTTGTCGGCAACGATTCGGGGCCCAAGCATCTGGCAAGTCTGCGTGGCGTGAAGGCCGTTAGCCTGCACCCTGCGCGTGCGGACTGGCGCGAGTGGGGTCAGGAGTTCACCGGGGTGATCATAGGCCGTCAGGTTCCTTGCGCCGGGTGCCAGCTTTATTTCGATCCAGAGGAGTGCGCGCAGGGCGTGCCGTGCATCAACAATATTTCCGTGGACGAGGTGTTTCGGGAATTGAGGGAACTCTTGGACGCCTGACCGGCGGGCGTAGATGTCTGCCGGGCTGGAGTGCGTTGCATTAAGAGAGGAAAAAACAACGTCATCCAGACCGGTGGTATGGAACAGGATTGTGTCCATGTTTCCGGCGAGCCGAATTGATTTTTCCCTGAGCGGGATGCAACCGACCTGTTTGCGCGTCAGTGGATCGTCAAATTGGGGATTGTTTTGGCGAGATCCGGGTCGGGCTCGCTTTGGCCTCACACGGGGACAGCAGAAATCCGGCGCCGGATGGACACGGTCATCTCTCTTCGTGACGAGTATGAAACGGCCATGCAGACTGCATCATGCCTGTCGTCCGATTTGTATACTTTGGTTTGATTTGGAGCGGATATGTGGGTTAGATCTAATCTGAGCGACACGGACTCCATAATAATTGCGTTTACCGCTTACAATTCCAATGGGTCGAAGGCAAACGACTTCGATTTTTCTTCCTTGTCTCACAGTGATCAGTTTTCGGCGATCCTGATCAAGGATCTCGATAACTCATGGTATACCGGCGGGATCGCCGGGGCGGGCGAGACATTTCACGAGGTGATTGACCATTTGGGTACGATTTGCGCCCGATACAAGCGGGTTTTGTGCATCGGGGACAGCATGGGTGCATATGGCGCCATCCTCTATGGTGCCCACCTCAAGGCAGACAAGATCGTCGCCATTTCTCCGCAGACGACGGTGTCGGCCCGCACGTGCCGTATGATGGGGGATACCCGTTTCATCGCGCATTTCGATCAGCTATGTGGCGTACCTGAAGAACTGTCCGACGTCCGAAATATTATCCGGAGCTATCCCGTCAGATCGTTGGATGTGTACGTATCGAAAAACGACAGCGACGACGTTGAGAATGCAAGGAATATAGAAAAGATTGAGAATGTCCATGTCCAGTATATTGATTATTTCGATCACTGGATGGCGGAAGAATTCAAGCGATATGGTGTACTGAGGGCGCTGATCAGGAATTTTTTGCTCGATCGCGACAGTTTCGATGCGATTGCCTTTCTGGAGGGGGAGCGGGAGAGATTTGCCAGGATTTTGGCGGCCCCGAACGCCCAGCGGCTGGTGCAGGGCGACGTCCACTGCGAGAACATGGATGTCGATCTGAGTTTCGGGATGAAGGAGCGGCTGGAACGGGGGGATCTGATCTTCAAAACGACGGTGCTGGGTTTTTCGTCTCCGTGCTTCCGCACGAACTATTTCTATCGCAGCGCGGATATCGTGTCGTTTGACAAGGATATTGCCTATATACCAGTCAGGATTCCGCTCAGAGGTCAAGCCGACGGCGTCAACATCTTGCGTACCGAAGTGTGCTGCAGGGGGCGCTCACTGTCCAATATCGGTATTTCTCCGTCGGTCTCGAGGGGCGATGCCGGGGATGCCTCGTTTTCATATGGACCGGATATCGAGAATCTGGTGCCGGTCATGAAATTCCCGGACTGTGATCTGCCCACGGGACATTTGCCGCGGCGTCAGGGTTACTTGATGTCGGGACCATACATCGACCTGAACGCAGGATCGTACATCGCCTGTATTGTTCTGGAAGAGGATTTTGAATCCAGCGGAAACGTGTCGATCGATGTCGCTCGCGATTTCGGCAACGCGATTGCCATCCGGGATTACCTGGCGGGAATGAATCCGGTTCCGTCCGTACTTACACTCCCCTTTTTGTTGTCGAAGCCCGCGAAGAACGTGGAAATCCGGCTCCATGCGGAAAACTGGATTCGGGGGCGAGTCGAGAAAGTATTCGTGAAGCGGCAAGACCGAATCCACCCAAGTTAAGCGGGTCTGCCGCTACCGGCGTCTTTCTAGACGCCAGTCTTACTCTTAACTTGGGTGTATTGCGGCAAGACTAAGCGATCTGATCCGTCGGGCGGGTTCAATTTCCCAATGGTCTTTCGTAGTATTCGTATGCGGTTTCCACGTCGGAAAAATATCTTAATATGCCGGATTCGATAACGTAGGAGCGCGTGCAGTGCTCGCGTATCATGCGCGGGTCGTGTGAAACCATGATCATGGCTCGATCCGAGCGTTTCTCGAATAGCTCGATATGGCATTTGCGCTGAAATTCGGAATCGCCTACGGCGATGACTTCGTCGATGAGGAAACAATCGAAATCGATTGCCATCGAAATGGCAAACGCCAATTTCGCTCTCATCCCACTTGAATACCGTTTTACGGGTTCGCGCAGATAATTGCCGAGACCGGTGAATTCCTCAACGAAAGGCAGAGCCTTTTCGTAGGAAGCGCTGTATACGCGGCAAACGAAACGCAGATTATCCAGCCCGGTCAGGCTACCCTGGAAGCCGCCAGAAAACGCGAGAGGCCACGAGACGCTCATCCCGCGTTTGATCTGACCGGCCGTCGGCAACTCGGAACCGCTGATCAGGCGAATCAGCGTTGATTTTCCTGCGCCATTCTTGCCAAGGATGCCGATGTGCTCGCCGCGTTTGATCTGGCAGTTCACATTATCCAAAACCAGACGTTTACCGTCGCGCACTTCATATTTCTTGCAAACGTCGATCAGCTCAATCATTGCATTTCTACTCGTTTAGATGCGCCGCGAACAACCAGAAAGCCTAACCAAGTCAGGACCAGACACCATGTGCAGACATATGGAATGCTGTAGTAGGGGGTAACCTGGCTTCCGAAATACCCGTACCGGAACAATTCGGTGCAGTGCGAAACCGGGAAGAGCATCACGATGTCGCGCGCCTTAGGAGGCAGATAGCTCGTCATGACGAACGCCCCGGATACCGGAATCTGGAAATATGCGAGTGGATGCCATATGCGATCGACTACCTCGCTGTATTCGGTGAGGCCACCAATGATCAGACCCATCGCGCAGGTATACCAAGCCAACAGTCCCCAACCGATCACCATATTCACGATGTCGACAGGGGGATCGATGATGCCGGCGGCCACGAGACCGAACATCAGGGTCACAGTCGATAGCGTGACACCGCCGATTTCAAGAGCGAGTCGGGCAAAAAACAGATCGATCACTCGGACATTGCGGTGAAAGAGTAGGGACGCATTAGGTTCGATGGCAAGCGCGCATCGCCCTATACCGTTCCGCCACACGAGAAGCGTCGAATAACTCGTCAGCGCGAACGAAACGATGTTGATGTGATGGTTCGGATTGGCATCGTGCGCGACGCTCCATAACGCCATGACACCTATCGTGAACAGCATGGGTTCGGCAAACAGCCATGCAAAACCGATGTTGTGTCGCCCGTAGCGTGTAATGATCTCACGCATGATCAATGCGTGGATGATGCGTGCCTGTATGCGTAAGGACCGTATCAGCGGTATGGTGGAGGGTGCGTTCATCGCTTAGTCCTGATGCTCTCGAATGCTGGCGATCAGCAGCGTCAGTACGGCCCAGCAGATGACGCCCACCGCAAACGCGGCGATGATGCCACGAATCCGCTTCGGTTCAACCGCAATATCCGGCGTATTCGGATTGACGAGAACTTCGAGATAGAGTTGCTGCTTTTGCGCCTCGGCGCGCGCGCTATCGAGTGCGGCCATAGCCGCGGCGAGTTCCTTGTCGGCGAACTCGGCATCGAGTTCCAGACGCGTATAGGTGGTTGCTTTCTCGGACAGCGAGTTCTGGCCGCCCGCCACTGTGCCGGTCGCGGACTGAATCTGGCTGTTCAGCGTGTCGATATATTTGCGCAGAACAGGAATCTGCGGGTTCTGCGGCGAGATGGCCTGCAATTGGCCGAGCTGGGACTGGGCCGCCAACAGCTGCGTTTGCAGGCTGGCTACCTGTTGAAGCTGGAGGGCGGACTGCCTTTCGGGATCGAAAACGGTATGCGATTGGCGATAGGCCGCCAGTGCCATTGCGGCATCCTTCGCCTTCTGGGCAGCAAGCTCCAGCTGACGTTGCGCGAACTGGACAGTATCGCTGGCGGCGCGGTCGTTGAGGCGATTGATCAGACGTTCGCTGATCTGAATGAGCGTCGCGTTGATCTGCTCCGCATCCTTTGCCGTGTAGGACCGTACTTGTAGGGTCGTGATCGACGACGTGGGATCCAGCGTGGCAGACGCGATGTGTTTGCCATAGTACCGCCACAGGTTTTCGAAACTGCCGCCGAGCATCGTATGGAAGCGGCTGATGAAGTCTCCTTGCTTGGAGTAGGAGTTCAGAATGTAATCATTCTGATTGAGTTCCCTCAACGCATCTCGCGACTCGATGTAGTCGATCAGCGGGTAGGTATCGTCGTCGGCTTTGGAAAAACCCGTTCCCTCCAGAAGCGCGTTGACCATGCTCGTCTGTTGCTGCTGCCGCACACTGCGCACCACAAAGCGCGATTCCGAGACATAAACATCGGAAGCAACGAACCCGTAATAGAGGATGGCGAGCGTGGTGGGGACGAGGACGGTACAGGCAAAGAGACGGTTGATGCCTTTGATGCGTTCCCTGACGGTCTTAGGGGGCTTGGCGGACAAATGAGTCGCCATGCTGCTCGATACGTTTTCCAATTTTGATCCAGGAATGTAGCGCTGTCGCGTAAGATTGAGTTCGCGAGAGGGAGGGTGGTGGAGGCGCGGTGGGGTGTTAAGCTATGCCCTGATCACGGGGCTGCGCACGACGAAGTGTGACTCTGACACATACACCCCGAGGCAATCAAGCCAAAATAATCAATGGCGATCGTGGTCGACAAAACGACCGTCAGGACAAAGAGCCGATTGACTCCCTCGAGGCGCTCGATCAAGCCTCGCTTCTTGCCCGCCGGTGGTACTGCCGTTTTATTGTTAGCTACTGTTTCCAAAGTCTTATCCCAATTAGATGGCTCTTACAGATTCCCTTCTGAAGCATTCGCGAATCAGCAGAGAGAACGGGACATGCCAGCAACACTTGCAGCCAATGACTGCGCAAGTATCTATAGCGGGCCGACGCGAGCGCTCGCTCAATGGATGCGCCTTGACCAAGCCTTGAGGTCTAGCAGGCGGTTGCACATAAATCTAAGCGCACGCCTCGGAACACAACAAGGGCGATCGATATAGCGACACGAAAGGAGTCACGCTATCGCGAAGTTCTGGCGACATGATCCAAGATTTTCGCTTAGGCTCCTATTAATTTCAGTAGCAATGATGTACCCTTTGTGCCTGCTAAAGACCACCCGCCATCAACTTAAATCACTCGGGGTTGTTTAGGGGAAAGCTTGTCGCGTCCCAAGGACAAGCCTGGTGCCGCACTTTGACGTTCGCAGATGCAACGCTCCTTTTTGGCCCTGCAAGGCACGGCTTCTCCGTTTTTTGGCCGATTGGCGGCTGCGCTGCGTAAGCGGGGCCATTTGGTTCGTAGAGTCAATTTCTGCGGCGGCGATATTGTTTACGCCGGTGACGGCTGCGGCTGGAATTTCTATGGCCAGTCAAGCGAGCTATCTGATTGGTACGCTGATCGCATAAGAGAAGGCATCTTTACGGACGTAGTCATGTTTGGGGATTGCCGCGAGATCCACCGCCCCATGCATGCCATTTCGCAGGCTAATGGCTTAATGGTCCATGTCTTCGAGGAAGGTTACGTTCGCCCCAACTGGCTTACCCTGGAAAAGCACGGCGTGAACGGCCGTTCCCAGTTGCCGCGCGATCCCGGCTGGTATCTGGAACAACGCTCGTTCATACCGCCGAGTCCGGCCGGGCAGCACACCGGCTATAACCTTTACGAACGCGCGTTTCACGATATCCGCTATCGCAGCGCAAACATGCTTTACGCATCGCGTTTCCCGCATTACCGCAGTCATCGCCCTAGAAACGGCTTCTTCGAATACTCGGGCCTGGCAGCTCGCGCGTTGCGCCAGGGCCAGCACTATCGCGACGCGGAACGCGTCACCCGCGACCTGCTCGACGAACGCCTTGCCTACTACATTTTCCCGCTACAACTGAATTCCGATGCACAGATCGTCGTGCACTCGCCCTTCGACGGCGTGCGGCAAGCGATCAGAAAGGTGCTGAACTCCTTCGCGCGCCATGCGCCGGCCGACACCCAGCTCGTGATCAAGAACCATCCGCTTGACACTGGCCTCATCGACTATCGTCGCCATGCCGAGCAGGTGGCTCGCGAACTGGGTGTGGCCGACCGCCTGCGTTTTATCGACGCCGGTCACTTGCCGACCCTACTAGACAACGCCCGCGGTACGGTGGTCGTCAACAGCACGGTTGGCTTGTCGGCGTTGCATCACCGCCGTCCGGTGATCGCGCTCGGCACGGCGATCTACAGCATGCCGGGACTAACGTGGCAAGGCTCGCTCGACGACTTCTGGTCGTACGGCGAGCAGCCGGACATGCATCTATATCAAGCCTTCCTCGACTATGTCGTCGACCATACTCAGATCAACGGTGACTTCTACAGCCGTACGGGCATTGCGATGGCAATAGCCGGAGCGGTGCAGCGTCTCGAGGCGGCTGCTAATGTCTAGCACCGCTCCGCGCCGCATCGTCATCACTGGCGCGAGTGCGGGGCTTGGCCGTGCGCTCGCGCTCTCCTATGCGGCGCCAGGCGTGGTGCTCGGTCTGATTGGCCGCGATACTGAACGCCTCGGGAATTCAGCACTGGCGTGCCGGGCAAAGGGCGCATTAGTAGACGCAGTCCAGATCGATGTACGCGACTCCTCAGCCATGCAATCCTGGCTGCACCAATTCGACGACGTTCACCCAATCGACCTGCTGGTCGCCAACGCCGGCGTAGCTAGCACGCTCGCTTCCGTCCACGACTGGGAAGAACTGGAACGTACGGCGGCCATCGTCGACACCAACTTCTACGGCACGACGCACGCGGTGCTGCCGGTTGTCGCGCGCATGCGCTCACGCCGTCGCGGGCAAATCGCCTTGGTTAGTTCGCTTGCTGCACTGCGCGGCATGGCGATTTCTCCAGCCTATTGCGCGAGCAAGGCGGCTATTAAAGCCTACGGTGATTCGGTGCGCCCGCTCCTCGCACGCGACGGTGTACGTCTGTCGGTCGTACTGCCCGGTTTCGTTAAGACGTCAATGAGCGATGTGTTTCCAGGCAACAAACCGTTCCTGTGGTCCGCTGAGAAAGCGGCTCAACATATTCAACGCAAGCTCGCGCTTGGACGCACGGAAATCGCCTTTCCCAGCCTATTGGCGCTAGGCATGCGACTGTTGCCACTATTGCCCCCTGCTATGGCCGATGCGATTCTCGGCAGAATGTCATACCTGCCGCAGAGGGAATGCTAGGTGGACAGTCGGCTCGCACTCACTTTGGCGGGCACGATGGCGTTGTCGTTTGCGTTCGACGCCATTGCCGCGCCACGCGCGCCGGCACGCCGGTCGATGGTTGCGCTTTCTATCCACGTGCTGGGAGTGGTGTTCGTCTTTCTTTGCATGGTGCTGGTGAGCGGGCGCGCACAGTTCTCCAGCTTCGTATCGGCCGCGGTGGTCGGCCTATTGGCTGCTGTGAGCAACGCGAAATATGCGTCGCTGCGCGAGCCATTTGTGTTCACAGATCTCAGCCTTTTCAGCCAGCTGTTTGCGCATCCGCGCCTATATCTACCTTTCCTGAGCGCAAGCAAGGTTTTGGCGATCGCTCTCGGTACTGGATTGCTGATAGCAGGCTTCCTCCTTGAAAAACGGCATGCACTGCAGCCAGCGATCTTCGTCTTTCTGGCAGCGTGTGCGTGTCTAGTTGTGGGCAGCCTGCTTGCCGCACGTCTTCCACTCTCGCTCATTCCGTCCGACGACCAGCGACGCCACGGTTTTTTCGCAGTGTTTGTCGCCTATCTGCTCAACGGCTTGCGGCCTGCGACGTGGCGCACATTTCGACGCGCGATGGAATCAGGTCCCTTTACGCTGGGCGCACCTGCTGCCTGTCCCGACGTAGTCGTGATCCAAAGCGAGTCGTTTTTCGATGCTCGTCGGCTTGGATCCTTTGTCCGCCAGGCGATCCTTTCGCATCACGACGTGGCGCGCAGCGAATCGGTCGAATACGGTGAGCTCACGGTGCCAGCGTGGGGAGCCAACACGATGCGTACCGAGTTCGCGATGTTGTCCGGCCTGCCGGAATCGCTCCTCGGCTACGCGCGTTTCTACCCCTATGCATTTGTCCGACACGCTTGCGCGTCGCTTGCCTCATGGTTCAAGCGGGCAGGCTACCGGACGCTCGCGATTCATCCGTACTACGCAAACTTTTTTGGGCGTGATCGTGTGTTCCGTCTGCTGCACATTGACAAATTTCTCGACATTGCCTCGTTTGCCAACGCGCGGCACGCGGGCCCGTATGTCGGGGATGCCGCTGTTGCAGACGCCATTATTCACTCGCTCGAAACCGGGGGCGACGAGCCCGCGTTTATCTTCGCGATGACCATGGAAAACCACGGCCCGTTGAACCTCGAGACGGTAGAGCCAGGCGAGGCCACGAAATACCACACGCTTGGCGACGGCGCCCACTGGCACGACTTGACTGCGTATTTGCGTCATCTGGCAAATGCCGATGCAATGATCGCCGCGCTGCTCGAGTACCTGCGTACACGGCGGCGCAAGACCGTGCTGTGTTTTTATGGCGATCATGTACCCGCTTTGCCGCATATATTTGGCAAGCTCGACATTGAGCCCGCGCGCAGCGACTATTTCATTTGGCGCAACTTCGGGGAAGTGTGCGCCACAGAGCGACACTTGAGCGCTGAAGAACTCGGCGCAGCGCTGATTCGTGCTATCGATCGCGGCGATATGAGCGACGCGACGGTAGGCACGTTGAGAAAAATGGCAGAACAATGATCAAACAAATTGCAATTGTAGGGATGGCGTGCCGCTTTCCCGGCGGGGTGACCGGGCCGGACGAATTCTGGAGCTTGCTGCGCGACGAACGCGACGCGGTAACACAAGTGCCCGCCGAACGCTTCGGCACCGATTTCTTTCAACATCCCTCCAAGCGCGAACCGGGCAAAAGCTACACCTTCGCCGCCGGCGTCCTCGACGACGTCGCGGGCTTCGATGCCGACTTCTTCGGCATCTCCCCGCGTGAAGCCAAGCAGATGGACCCGCAGCAACGAATACTGCTGGAACTCGCATGGGAGACCTTCGAGGACGCGGGACTGCGGCCTCGCGAAATGGAAGGCCGCAACTGCGCGGTGTACGTCGGTGTCGCAAGCTCCGACTACGGCAACCGAACTGTCGACGATCTAAGTACGATCGACCCGTATTCCGCCACAGGCAATACGCTGAGCATCGCCTCAAATCGCGTGTCATATGTATTCGACCTGCGCGGCCCTAGCATGTCTATCGACACTGCATGCTCGTCGTCACTGGTGGCCTTGCATCAGGCCTGTCAGGCTCTGCAATCGGGCGATGCAGAGATGGCACTGGCCGGCGGTGTCAATCTGCTGGTGCACCCCTTGGGCTTCGTTACCTTCTCGAAGGCGTCCATGTTGTCGCCGAACGGACGCTGCCGTGCGTTCGATGGATCCGGCGACGGCTATGTGCGCTCCGAGGGCGGCGGCATGGTGCTGTTGAAATCGCTGGAATGCGCGCTGGCAGATGGCGACACGATTCATGCGGTGATTGCCGGTTCTGGCGTGAATTCGGACGGTTATTCGCAAGGCGGTATCAGCGTGCCTGGTGCCGCAACGCAGGCCGCACTATTGAAGAGCGTCTATGAGCGCGCCGGCGTCGACCCGCGTTCGCTCGCCTATCTCGAAGCGCACGGCACGGGTACGTCGGTCGGCGACCCGATCGAGGCGCGCGCGCTGATGGAAGTCGCGGCAGCGGGGCGTCCAATCGAAAAGCCGCTTCTGATCGGCTCTGTAAAAACCAATGTGGGTCACCTTGAAACAGCATCGGGAATGGCCGGCCTGCTGAAGGCGATCTTATGTCTCAAACATCGAGCCGTGCCGAGGTCGCTTCACTTCACGACCCCCAATCCGAATATCGACTTTGAAGCGGGCAGGTTACGTGTCGTCGATCGGTACACATCGCTCGCATCCAGCGCTGAACCGCTCGTGATGGGGGTCAATTCATTCGGGTTCGGCGGTACTAACGCACACGTGGTTCTCAGAGAAGCCCCCAAGGCTTCAGAAGAGAATGGCGTGTCGCCGGGTGATCGAGACACAGCGTCCCAATACAACGAATCGCTGCCCCCGCTTCTGTTGTCGGCCCGCGCCCCCCAAGCGATTCCGATGCTCGCCGCGCGGTATTTGCGGATGCTCGATGCCGGTACTCCTTGGAAGACATTGGCAGCAGGCGCCACGCATCGCCGTCAATGGCTCGAACATCGCGCCATCGTTGCACCCTCAAACGACAGTGAAGGGCGTTCCGCGCTTCGCGCGCTTGCCGCCGAATCGAGCGATCTCGTGTCGTTGCCGATCGTACAGGGCGAAGCATCGGGTACTGATGCTCGACTGGCGCTGGTGTTTTCCGGCAATGGCTCGCAATGGGCCGGCATGGGGCAGCAATTGCTTGCTGAAGAACCCGTGTTCCGTGCCGCGCTCGAAGAGGTCGACGCCTTGTGGTGCGCCGACGGCAGCGAATCGCTCGTGAAGGTGATGCGTGAAGGTGCCAGCGCCGAATGGCTCGAAGCGACTGAACACGCGCAGCCGCTGCTGTTTGCGATCCAGGTCGGCATCACGCGCATGATCGACGCGCGCGGCGTGCGTTTCGATGTATGCCTCGGCCATAGTGTCGGTGAAGCCGCGGCCGCTTGGTGCGCTGGGGCATTGACGCTCGAACAGGCCGTACGCGTCATCCGGATTCGCAGTGGTGCGCAGGCGCTGACGCGGGGTGCGGGGAGAATGGCGGCGGCCGGGCTTGGCGAAGCGGCCATGCGAGCATTGATCACGGAGCTCGGTATTGGCGATGACGCGGTGGAAATCGCCGGCGTGAACAGCCCACAGTCCGTTACGCTCGCAGGAACACTTGTCGCGCTGGAGGCCATTGGCGCATCGCTGCGCGAGAGTGGGCGGTTCTTCCAGATTCTCGCACTCGACTACGCGTTTCACAGCGCCCACATGGACAGAATTCGCACCGCTGTGCTCGAGGGCCTTGCGGGACTGTCACCGCAGCCGGCTGCGCGACGCTTTGTTTCCACGGTCACAGGTGCGGATTTCGACGGCGCGGCGCTCGACGCCGAGTATTGGTGGCGCAATATTCGGGAACCGGTACGGTTTGGAGAGGCAGTCGGCCGTCTGGTCGAAGACGGCGTTCGGCTCTTTCTCGAAGTGGGTCCGCATTCGATCCTTGGTACCTATGTGAAGCAAACGCTTGAGGATGCCGAGGCCACCGGCCATGTCCTGCCGACGGGCAAACGCAACGTTGATAGCGCCGTGACGATGCAACGTGCAATCCTCGCGGCGGTTGCGAATGGCGCACGCGTTGATTCAGATCGTTTTGCTGCCCCAGACGCTCGTGTTCCGCTGCCGGCCTATCCGTGGCAGCACGAACACTACTGGTTGCTGCCGAGCACCGAGACCTACGATCTCGTCAATCGTCGCCGCGAGCATCCGCTGCTCGGCTACCGCTTACGCGATCACGCGCTCGCCTGGGAAAACGAACTCGATCCGGCAAAGCTCCCCATGCTGGCCGATCACATGGTCGATGGCGGCGTGGCATTTCCAGGTGCGGGCTACGTCGAGATGGCACTCGCCGCCGCGCGCATCCATTTCGGCACGGAAACATGTGCGCTCGAAAACCTGGAGATCCGCCTGCCGGTGGTGTTCCAGCCCCAACACGCGAAGATGTTCCGCTTTACCGTCGATCCGCGCACAGCCGGCTTCACGATCGAGACGCGTAGTCGCATGAGCGACGAGCCTTGGTCGCTCAATGTCACGGGTCGCCTGCTTGCCAGCGGGTCTGTCTTGAGCTCCGCTTCGATCGTACCCGGGACGACGCTCGATCGTCTCCTCGAACAGCCGGCGTTGAGCGGCGAGACGCTTTACGCGGGCACTGTCGCGATTGGGCTGACCTATGGCCCGACGTTCCGGTGGGTACGGTCGGTGCATATCGCAGAAGCAGGCGATGCTGCGCTTGCCGAGATGGAGATGCCTTCCGCGCTGCCGCAATCGTTGGACGTACAGATTGCACATGAGCCGACGTACGTCTTGCATCCGGCATTGATGGACAGCGGTTTTCACCCGCTCTTTGCGCTGCTTGCCCGGGAGGGCACTGAGGTACATGCGGATCATGCCGCGTATGTCCCGGTGCATCTGGGACGCGTGGACTTTATGCGTGGCGACACGATTCGCCATGTCCTCGCCACGATCGACCGGCGCAGTCCGCACTCGATTGTCGCAACATTCGAATTTATCGATGCCCTGGGTGGCATCGTCGCCCGCTTGAGTGAATGCCGCTTCCGTCGAGTCGATCTGGTCGGCAGGCGCCAGAGCATGCCCGCACGTTATGCGTATGCCGTCGACGCCAAGCCGCGTGCTGGCGAGTTCGACGCGGACACCTTGCCTTTGCCGGGCGAACTCATCAAGGCTGCGGTCGGCTTGCTCGCCAAGAACGAGAATTCACAGCGCCGCGACGCACATTTGACTGAAATGCTGCCGCTTCTCGATGTGCTGGCGAGCGCCTATGCATTGAAGGCCGTTGATGCCTTTGGCGCATTCGATCAACCGGTTCTACCGGAGAGCCCACGTCCCGCGCTGCTCGAACGACTTGCATCAATGTTGGTGGAAGATGGTCTCGCATCCTGGGAAGGCAGGCGCCTGGTACGTGATGCCGCCGCGTGTGCGAACTTTCCATCGATCGACGATCTATGGGGCGATCTTCTTGCTCAGTCACCCGAACATGTCGCGGAGCTGACTTTGCTCGCTCATTGCGGGGCAGCGCTGCCTGCAATTCTCGCCGGCAAGATGACGGGTCAACAGGTGTTGCAGCCTGCCCGCAGCAGTCTCGTCGAGCACTTTTTCGAAGCCTCGCCAACCTGGGCACATGTCGATGCGTTGATGGGCGCATGCCTGACATTGGCGGTCGATGCATGGGAGCAGCCGCGCCGACTGCGCGTCCTTGAACTCGATTCACCACTCGGTGATGTGCTGCAGCCGCTGGATGTCGATGTGCCGGCGTCCCGCTGCGACTACACGATTGCAGGTACCCCAGAGCAACTCAGCGGATTTGATTCCGCCGAACATCCCACCGTGCATACGGTGACCATCGAATTTGGCGACCAGCCCAAACTGTCGGGCGAGCGGGATGCTGCACCGTATGACATGGTGATCGTCAGTCATGTGCTGGGCGCACAAGCAAACCCCCAAGCACTGCTCGCCGCGATGCGGAACTGGCTCGCACCGGGCGCGCTGATCGTCATTGCCGAAGCGCGCCGCAGTCGTTTCTCCGACATTGTATTCAACCTCGACGATAGCGACGCGACGGTGCAAACCCGAGCGTGGACATCTCCTGCCGGACTGGTTCGCCTACTGGAAGAGGTCGGTTTCGAAGACGTCACACGTCATATAGAACGGAAAGTTGACCTCGAAGGCGCACCGATTCTGGTCGTGGCGCGCCAGCCAGTTGAATCAACGCCAGGCGCGTCGCAAGCAGAAGCCGAACATGCCACACCGTCGGCAGCGGCAATTCCTGCTGCGAACTGGCTGCTATTGCGTCCCGAGGGCGATGCGGTCCCGCACGATGCGCTGATTGCCACATTGCGTACAGCAGGTCATCAGGCATCGAGCATTACTTTGCGGCAGTTGCCGGAAGAGCTCAATGAGCATGTGAGCGCAGGCAAGACCGCAGATTTGCCGCATCACCTCGTCTTCATGGCTCCGGATCACGCGTTGCCTGTCGACGCGAATGGCATCGATGTGATGCATGCGCAAAAGGAGACATCGCTCGCTCTTGCGCAACTGGTCCGCGCTCTTGATGTACTCAGCACAGTCTCCGATGCACGCCGGCCGCAGCTATGGATCGTCACGCGGGGCGGCGCTCCGTTTGCGATGCCGTTTGCCGAAACGTCCGCATGTCGTCCGGAGCAGGCGACGCTCTGGGGGCTGGGACGCGTGCTGGCCAACGAACATCCGGAACTCGCATGCCGGCTCATCGATCTGCATCCTGCCTGTGACAATCCCGCTGCCGAGCTCGTGCAGGAACTTCTCTCAGGCGATCCCGAAGAGGAGGTGCTGCTCACGCCGCAGGGTCGTTATGTGCCGCGCATGCTGTTGGCTGCAGGCGCGGCGCTTCGCAGTGCGCCGTCTATTGCCGTGCGCCCCGCGGTACTCGGCTTCGACGCTCCCGGTTCATTGCGCAACCTTGAATGGTTCCCGTCGCCCGAGCGTGACCTGGCTCCCGATGAAGTCGAGGTCGAGCCGGCCGCGACAGGCCTCAATTTCCGCGATGTCATGTATGCAATGGGACTGCTGTCGGATGAGGCAGTGGAGAGCGGGTTCGCGGGTGCGACGATCGGCATGGAACTGTCCGGCCGCGTCGTTCGCGTCGGTCGCGACGTCAGTGGTTTCGCCGTGGGGGACGGCGTCCTCGGTTTTGCGCCGGCGTCCTTCGCCAACCGTGTGCGCACGCAGGTCACGGCGATCGCGCATAAACCCTCTCGCCTCACATTCGAAGAGGCGGCGACCATCCCGACCACGTTCTTCACCGCTTACTACGCGCTTTGCGAGCTTGCCCGGCTGCGCCGCGGCGAGCGCGTGCTCGTGCATGGGGGGGCGGGTGGCGTCGGCATCGCGGCAATCCAATTGGCGCGGCACCTGGGTGCCGAAGTGTTTGCGACTGCCGGCAGCCGCGAGAAGCGCGAGTTCATTCGCCTGCTCGGCGCGGACCATGTGCTCGATTCACGCAGCCTGTCGTTCGCTGACGAGATTCATGCGCTGACAGACGGGATAGGTGTCGATGTCGTGCTGAATTCCCTCGCGGGCGAAGCGATGGTGCGCGGCATCGATACGCTGCGTCCGTTCGGTCGTTTCCTTGAACTCGGCAAGCGGGACTTCTATGAGAACACGCGTATCGGATTGCGCCCGTTCCGCAACAACGTCAGCTACTTCGGGATCGATGCGGATCAGTTGATGAAGGTGCGCCCGGATCTGACGACTCGGCTTTTTGGCGAGGTGATGCAGTTATTCGACAACGGCACGCTGCACCCGCTGCCGTACCGGGCGTTTCCTGCCGCGCGCGTCGAGGAGGCGTTCCGTCACATGCAACAGGCTCGCCATATCGGCAAGGTCTTGGTGACCTATCCCGCCGGCGTGCCCGCTCCCACGCGCGACTCTGCACCAGTAAGCCGCTTGGAGCTCGATCCCGCCGCCGCATACCTGATTGTCGGTGGCACGAGCGGCCTCGGATTTGCGACGGTGCAATGGCTGGTATCGCGCGGCGCGCGGCATCTGACGCTTGCCAGCCGCAGCGGTACTTTGACTGAGCACCTGGCCGAGGAGGTGGCACGCTGGCGTAATGAGCATGGTGTGCAAGTACACGTGGCGGCATGTGATGTTACTGACGCAACTGCGGTCAACCAGCTCATCGAGGCAATCGATGCGCGCGGGGCACCGCTCAAGGGTGTAGTGCACTCGGCCATGGTGATCGATGATGGCCTCGTGCGCAATCTCGACGATGAACGCTTTGCCGCGGTGCTTGCGCCGAAGCTTGCGGGGGCGTGGAACCTGCATCGTGTGACCTCGCGTTGCGCGCTGGATTTCTTCGTGGTCTATTCGTCGGCAACGACCTTCCTCGGCAATCCGGGGCAAGCCAGCTACGTGGCGGCCAACAGTTACCTCGAGGCGCTGATTGAGCAACGCCGCGCGGCTGGGCTGCCGGGGACATGCATGGCCTGGGGGCCGCTCGATGACGTGGGCTTCCTTGCCCGCCACGCGGAAACGCGCGAGGCACTCCAGGCTCGGATCGGCGGCCTGTCGATCTCGTCGGCGGAAGCGCTCGCCGCACTTGAAGGTGCACTCCTGGAGGGGCGAACAGGCGAGGCGGTCGTGAGGCTCGACTGGAACGCGATCGCGCGAGGCATGCCCTCTGCCCGGGCGCGCCGGTATGAGGAACTGCACGAGCGAGGCGCAGGTGAATCCTCGCGGGACGGCGGCATACAACTGCGGAGCGAGCTCAAGATGTTGCCGCGCGCGGAAGCGCTGAGTCTTGTCGAGGAAACCCTGCTGGGTCAGATCGCTCGCATCCTGCACATGTCGCCGGAGAAAATCGAAACCGATCGCTCCGTCCTCGAGATGGGGATGGATTCCCTGATGGGAATGGAACTCGGAATGGCGGTTGAGGAGAGCTTCGAAGTCAAGTTGTCCGTCATGACCCTCGCAGAAGGGGCAACGGTCCATTCACTCGCGGAGACGATCGTCGAATCCATTCTTGCGCAGGACGGAACGGAAAGACCAACGCAGGTCGGCGTCGAAACATCGGTGTCGACGCTCGCGGCACAACATGGGCTCGATATGGATTCAAGTGCCGTGATCAACATCGAGGAAGCGCTTGGCCGGAAATCCGGGATAGGGCTGGCCGGGACGGAGGCACTTTGATGCGCGGGCCTGCCGGCTGGCGTACCCACGAAGGGACTTTGGCCCGCGAACTTCAATTGGAGGGACACGGGCTGCACACCGGTCGAAAGGTGCGGGTCCGCATCCTGCCGGCAGACCCTCGCACGACGTCGTCGGGAATCGTGTTCCGTCGTGTGCGTGCAGGGAAAGTCCTCGCGGAAATACCGGTCGATCCTTGGCTGCGCCGGGGGCAGCCGCTCTGCACGATGTTGCAGGCTCCGAATGGAATGGGCGTGCGGACTGTCGAGCATCTCCTTGCCTCGCTGCTTACGTGTGAGATCGATCATGCAGTGGTCGAACTCGACGCCGAAGAGGTGCCGATCCTCGACGGTAGCGCGATGCCCTGGATCGATGCGATCCGCGCTTGCGGCCGTGTCGCGCTACCCCGCGCAAAGCGCTTCATCCGCGTGCTGAGGGAGGTCACGGTGACAACGGGCGAGGGGAGCCAACTGCACCAGTTGACCATAGAGCCGGCAGGGCACTACGAAGTGAGCGTCAGCAACAATCTGAAGGGCTTTGGCGATCTGCATTGGGAGGGAGCCATCACGCCCGATACGTTTGCCCTTCAGATCGCCTCGTCACGTTCGTATGGACGCTTGAAATGGGCGGTGCCCGCTATCGTTGCCGGGTATCTACGCGGCACGCCGATTCTGCGCGGTGCGCGGCCGTCGTGTACGGCCACGATAGTAGGCAAGGGTGTATGGGGCGGTTTGCGCACGCCGGATGAGTTCGTGCGTCACCGGGTACTCGATCTGGTCGGCGACATGGCAATGGCGGGGGCGCCATTGCTTGGGCGCGTCACGGCGCTGCGGCCCAGTCATGAAATGAATTTTCGCCTTGTCTCCAAGTTGCTTGCCACGCCCGATGCGTGGGAATGGGCCGAGTTTCAGGCAGAAGATCAGTTAATCGAAGAGTGAAGAACCAGTATGGGATTGGGCGATCATATCCGCCAGCAGCTTGCTGCAAAGGCATTGCAGCGACAACTCGAACGTGTGTCCGACGAGGCTGAGAAGCCTTTTATTCCTTTGGCGGCGAGCGCGGGAGACGATGCCCGCCGGGCCGAACTCGATGCCTTGTGTCGTTTCGATGCGATGCCCGGCTATCAGCAAGTCCAGATTCTTCGCCAGATGAGCGAAAAGTTGGACGTTGCCTCGCCATTCTTTCGAGTGCATGAAGGAATCGCGGGTGCGACCACCCGGATCGCCGGAGCGGAGTACCTCAACTACGCGAACTACAACTATTTGGGGTTCTCCGGCGACGCGATGGTCTCCGCGCGAGCGAAGGAAGCGATCGACCACTACGGAACATCGGCATCGGCCAGCCGAATGGTGGCCGGTGAACGTGCCGTGCAGCGCGACCTTGAACGGAGTCTGGCTTTCTTCTACGAAGTAGACGACTGCGTAGTATTCGTGAGTGGTCACGCGACCAACGTGACCGTGATCGGCTCGCTGTTTGGCCCAGGCGACTTGATCCTGCATGACTCGCTTGCGCACAATAGTATTGTCCAAGGGGCGCAACTCAGCGGCGCGAAGCGCCTAAGCTTTCCACATAACGACTGGAATGCGCTCGATGAGCTGCTTACCCGCGTGCGGCGCGAGTACCGGCGTGTATTGATCGCCATCGAAGGCTTGTACAGCATGGATGGCGATATGCCGGAGCTTGCCCGGTTTGTCGAGATCAAGCGGCGTCATGCAGCCTTCCTGATGGTCGATGAAGCGCATTCGCTCGGCGTGCTCGGTGAGCAGGGCAAGGGTATTCGTGAGCATTGCGGCGTACTGAGTGACGATGTCGACATCTGGATGGGCACACTGAGCAAAACGCTCGCGGGCTGCGGTGGATTCGTCGCAGGTTCCCAGGCATTGACCGATATCCTGCGGCATCTTGCCCCAGGCTTCCTGTACAGCGTCGGGCTGGCTCCTGCGCTTGCTGCCGGGTCGCTCGCGGCGCTGGAGCGTCTGATCGCCGAACCTTGGCGCGTCGCCCTGCTCAAGGAACGTGGCCATCAGTTTCTCAGCGAAGCGCGCCGCGCTGGACTCAATACCGGCACAAGCGCAGGTTACGCCGTCGTGCCAGTGATTACCGGCAGCTCGCTGAAGGCCGCGCAATGGGCGAACGCGCTATTCGATGAGGGGATCAACGTGCAACCGATCTTCTACCCTGCCGTGGAAGAGAAAGCCGCTCGCCTGCGATTCTTCATTTGCTCGACGCATGAGCCTGAGCAGATCAGCCGCACCGTCGCCGCGCTTGTACGGCTGGCCGCTTGAGCGCTCCCATGGAGCAAGTGGGACAGACAATGCGTGATTCAGCCGTCGACGGCTTCGACATAGCGCGGCCGAGTTTTCGACCCGCCAGGGCTGATGAAGCCGAGTCTGTCGCACCCCTTGTTTTTGCTTCGGGGGTCCGCGAGTTCCAGTTCTTCCTTGGAGTGCCAGCTGAAGCGTGCATTGCGTTCTTACGCTTTGCATTTGCGGCGAATAATGGTCGCTTTTCCTTTCGACGTCATCGCGTCGCGGTAGCGCAGGACGGCGAGGTGGTCGCGGTACTGGCCGTTCATGATGGTCGTGTGACACTCTTGGACGATCCACATGTCGCATTCATGTTGCTGCGATTCTTCGGGTTCTGGCTCACGCTTGGTATCTTGCGTCGCGGCCTAATACTGGAAAGCGAGTTGCCTGCGCCACGGCGCTCGCAAAAGCTGCTTGCGCATTGCGCGACATATGAGAGCGCACGTGGGACAGGCATCTTTAGCGCGCTTTTCAAGGACGCATTGAATGCCGGCATGTTGGGTACGGAGCCCGGTCGCGAACTCGTGCTCGATGTCCTGACCAGTAATACCCGAGCGTTCGAACTCTATCGACGATTGAACTTCACTGAATCAACTCGCATCCGGAAGCGTTCGCCCAAATTGCCGCCGGAGCTCGAATCTATACGAATGAGTTTTCAGCGAAATACCTAAAGCTCGGTGGGAACGCAGATCAGGACAGTTGTCGTCACGGACTGTGGACCTTCAGGGCAGGGTTGGCGAGGTGATTTGCATCATGGATGCGGACGCCACGTGTTGACCAGGTAGATCCAAACCGTTGCTCACGGGTGAATGCGATCCCCCACGCCGTTCTGATATGCGTAATTCACCAGCATGTCGACGCACGTCTTCAAATCATTCGCCATCGTATCGATGACCAGTTCCGCGCTACGCGGACGTTCATACGGTGAATCCAGCCCGGTGAAGTGTGGAATCTTTCCTTCCGCCGCCCGCTTGTAGAGGCCTTTGACGTCCCGTTCACTGCAAACCGGAAAGCTGGCGTCGACAAAGATCTCGTGAAACTTGTCACCGACAATTTGCCGCGCTCGCTTCCGATCGACTTCAAACGGCGATACGAGCGAAACGAACGTCACGATGCTGGCATTCGCACACAAGCTTGCAATCTCAGCGGCCCGACGCACGTTCTCAGCCCGGTCTTCCGCTGTGAAACCTAGATCCGAACTCAGGCCGGCCCGGAGTACATCGCCGTCAATCAGGATGCACTTGATGCCCGAGGCGAATAAATGCTGGCTCGCCCCCTCAGCGAGGGTTGATTTGCCCGCGCCGGACAGCCCGGTTAGCCAGAATACGGGCGCGACGGCTTGACTCGCCAAGGGACTGGAGGCATTGGAATTCACTGCGACCTCCTGCAGATCGGGAAAAGTCGGTACGCGAGGAGCAGGGGCGTTCGTCATCGATTTTTATGTCAGATTGTCTGTGTACCAGATATTACTAAGTTATTTCTTTGTTGTTACTCCGAAAAAACACCCATAACTGCCCTCATTTCGACCCACTCCCGCCATTGCCGCGCAAAATCAAACTCCGCATCAACCCCAAACGCCGCATCCAGCGCATCATTCAACGAATCACCACGTTGCAGCGCTACAAACGCCGCATGTGCCGCCGCCGATTGTTTAACCACAATCGGCCGCCACTGCGGGCGCACGACAAGCACCCAAGAAGGCGCATCGATCTCCGCGGGAAAGACCTCCCCGGGCTGATGCGCGAGCCACACATCCGCAACCGCATAAGGCGAGGCAATCGCGGTACAAGCCGGATGCAGGCACAGTCGTGCCTCGAGCAAGCGTTCTCCCCCAAACTCAGCCCACTGCTCAGCGGAAAACGGCTCAACATCACTCGCAAAATACGCGCAATGCAATGCCCATTCGAGACGCGCGATGTCACCGAAATATCGAAAGCGTGAATCGGTTTCATAGCGCTCGATATAGTCCGGCAACGCATCGCCGAACCGGTTCAGATCGCCGCTCCCGGACGGATGCGCCCGCGCATAGGCACGCGCAAGCGCATTGAAATACCCATCCCCGACGAGCGCGCACAAGACCGGATAAGCATTCGCAAGCGCGCCGCGCCAGTTAGCTTGTAGATTGCCGCGATAAAGCCCGAGCCGTTCACTCTCGGTATCCGTTGGCACCAAGACATCGAGCAACGCCGGCTCATGTCTGGAGTCGGCGAGTGCACTGGCAAAGGCCGCCTGAAGTAACTCAATCCGTGTGGACATGGGGTGTCTGGCCGGCTTCTGGTCCAAGCGCTTGTCCAAGGGACGCACTCCGGGCAGCCTCATCAAACGCAGCGCCATGAAACGCCGCGTACCTTGCCCGTGCCGATCCCGCCTCATCAAGCAGCACATCAAGCGGCGGCACATCCGTATCCCATTCAATCAATGTAGGCACGTCGCCAAACCGCTGCAATGCATAGTCGTATAGAGCCCAGACCTCAGGCGCCACACGCGAGCCATGATCGTCGACCACAGCGATATCCGTCACACGATGCCCCGCCAGATGAATCTCACCGACCAGTTCCCGCGGCAATGCATCCATCGCAGCCACCGCGTCCTCACGATGATTGCACTGATTCACAAAAAGGTTGTTAACGTCGAGCAGCACACCGCACCCGGTACGCCGCGCAAGCTCAGCGAGAAAAGCCGTCTCGCCATACTGATCGTCGCGAAACCGCACATACGTCGATACATTTTCAACAAGGATCGTGCGGCGGAGCATGTCCTGCACTTCGCCCACATGCGCGCAAAGCACATCGAGCGCCAAATCGTTCAGCGGCATCGGCATCAGATCATTCAGATGCCCGTTGGGCACCGCACCCCAACAAAGGTGTTCCGACACGACCGCCGGATCGATACGTGAAACGAGCCGCCCGAGCTTGCGAAGATGTTCGCGATCAAGCGGCGTTGCCGAGCCGAGTCCCAGACCGACACCATGCAAGCTGACAGGCAGATCGCGCCGCACGGATTCAAGCACATGAAGATCGTACCCGCCGTCGCCGAAGTAGTTTTCACTATGCACCTCGACCCAGTCGATCGGAGGCACGGCTGCAAGAAAGTCACGATAGTGCGCATGGCGCAACCCGATACCGACGCCGGGCGGCGCGCATGCATGGGAGAAGGTCGCTTGCATCCGGATCTCGGTTCGGGCCGGTGCTGAGCTATGTGGCGCGCTCAATCAGGTGCCGACGGTGCCGCCCATTTTTTCGCACGTGCCCTTGGGGATGGTCTTGAAGTCCTGCTTGTCGTTGTCGACCTTCGATTGGCCTGCGCAGCTGTGCGAAGTCTTGCTTGCGCAATCGTTCTGGCCGGCCTTGGCGACGCCGAAGCACTTGACGTTGGTGTCTTCCGCCTGAGCGGCGCTCATACCGGCGGTGGCGAGGCCTGCTAGGGCAACGGCAACGAGGGCCTGGCGGGTGATCTTGGCATTCATGGGCGTTTTTCTCCGAAAAAACCAAATTGAGTCTCTGGTACGAACAAGATAGCTCAAAGTGGCGGAGAAGAGGAGGGGGCAGCGGAGGGGGCAGAGGAGGGACTACGAGGGCGCCGCGAGGAACGCGGCCCCCATTAACGGCGAGGAGGAGCCTCCCCGCCGTTTCTCAAACGAAACCTCAGGCCGTCGCTTCGGCCTTGAGCGTTTCCATATCGATCACAAACCGATACTTCACATCGCTCTTGAGCATCCGCGCATAGGCCGTCTCGATGTCCTGCATCGCGATCATCTCGATGTCGCTGACGATATTGTGCTCCGCACAGAAATCGAGCATTTCCTGCGTCTCAGCAATACCGCCGATGAGCGAGCCCGCCAGACTGCGGCGCTTGAAGATCAAGTTGAACACAGCCGGCGACGGGTGCGAATTCTCGGGCACGCCGACCAGCGTCATGGTGCCGTCAAGCTTCAGCAGGACCATGAACGCATCGAGGTCGTGCGGGGCGGCGACGGTGTTCAGGATGAAATCGAAACTCGCCGCATGGGCGGCCATTGCTGCCGCATCCTTGGACACGACGACTTCATCGGCGCCGAGCTTCAGCGCGGCTTCGCGCTTCGATTCGGAAGTGGTGAACGCGACGACGTGCGCACCGAGTGCGTGGGCCAGCTTGATGCCCATATGACCGAGACCGCCGATGCCGACTACGCCAACCTTCTGACCCGGGCCGACCTTCCAATGACGCAGCGGAGACCACGTCGTGATACCGGCGCAGAGCAGCGGCGCGACTGCGGCGAGCTGGCTTTCATCATGCTTGATCTTGAGCACGAAGTGACGGTCGACGACGATCGCGGTCGAGTAACCGCCATAGGTATTCTCACCGCCGCCGAATGCCGGGCCGTTGTAGGTCCCGACAAAACCGCTTTCGCAATACTGCTCGAGATTGGTGTTGCAGGCGGCGCAATGGCGGCAGCTGTCGACCATGCAGCCGACGCCGACGAGCGCGCCGATCGCGAGATCGCTAACTTGCGAGCCGACGGCAGCCACGCGACCGACGATCTCGTGACCCGGCACGCACGGGTAGAGAATGCCGGGCCATTCGCCGCGGGCGGTATGCAGATCTGAATGGCAGACGCCGCAATAAAGAATGTCGATGACGACATCGTCAGGGCGGGCTTCGCGGCGCTCGAATGCGAACGGAGCGAGCTGGGAGGACGGGGATTGGGCAGCGTAAGCTTTTGCTTTCATTGAACTTTCGGGTGGATCGTTAAAGGCGTCGTGAGACTAGAGGCGTCGTGCTACGTGCCGGCGCGTAAGCGACCGAAACAACCCGCGCACGATAGGAATTGAAACGAGGACAATTATCGGTGTCAGGCCGGTGCACTTCAATTTAGTGCGTCGCAACACAGCCTGAACAATAACTGATTAATCGAAAGCCCGTGCGTGAGCACGGGAGTTGAAGTAAGACGCCTAGTAAAATCAATCACTTAGCGGGTCGCCGTACACCAGACGGCAAAGCAGTACCTGTACTGGTCACACTATCGCGATCGCTCGCTGGGCTGCCTTCCATGCACGCCATGATCCGATGGGTCGCACTCTCGACGCTGAGCTGCATCAATGCGCGGCCGGCGATACATCCTGCAGAGAGGTCGAAAAGACACGTCCATCGACATCCGTCAGTTGCAGTGTCCGTGCGCTGGCGATTGCGTCCGTATGAACGGCTGGTGCCGCCAATGTAATGGTCGATGCAGCGCCCATCGCAGCGCGCAGACCGAATGGACCCGGCCCGAATTTATTGTAGGCGTAGTCGTTGTTGAACGCGGTCTTCGGCATCTTCGAGAGTGCCTCGGCGTTCCATTGCGCGACGGGCGTTTTGTTCGCATCGAGCAAGGCGGCCGCGACGACGTGCACCGGCGCTTCAGGGGTCCCGGCATCGAGGGTGACGTGAAAGCGCACGCTTCCATCATCCAGGAGAGCCGCGCTTGCCAACGTCAGGTGATGGGCGGTCGGGCTGATCGGGCCGCCATGAAATGGCGTCACGACGGAGCCGCGATAGTAGCTGTAGGTCCCCACGTTGAACACGAGCACAAAGGCCAATACCGCAAGTGCGAGGTTGCGAAAGCCCGAATCCGAAAGCGGCAGTGCCTTGCTTCCCGATGCCCATTGGAACCAGCCGCTGCTTGCCCGTTGCGGCTTGTTGCGCAACAGGACATTGTCCAGCGACCAGGCCCCGCTGCCGCCCAGCATCAATGTCGCACCCATCGCGAGATTGCAGGCCGCCATCGTCCATTCGTCGATGCACGTCGCCCCTTGCCAGCCGAACATCAGCATCAGCAACACAGAAAAACCCATTGAAGCGAGCGCCGCGGCGCGCGTAAAGAGGCCCGCCATCAGCATGAATCCGACGATCAATTCGGCGGCACTGAAGAGAATCACGCCGCCATACAGCAGATAGAAGTGATGAAGCATGAAGCTGATCACGTGGTCCATACCGAGCAGGGCTCCCGGCATCGCGGTCTGGAACTTGTTGGCCATCCAGTGTGTGGCATGCGGATTGAGCTTGTCGGGCGCATAGATGAATCGCCGCGAACCACCGCCCCAATAGATGAAGCCCTGAATGATCCGGACCGACATCAGGGAAATGGCGGCAATACGCCATGCACGCTGGTCCTGTTCGCTCACAGCGCGTTCGTGACGGGCCGCAGGGTAGGCAATTGAACTCATGTAAGGATCTCGAAAGTGGATGGTCGTCATCTGACTGGATTGACCAATCATCGATGTGCAGCGTATCGAAGGAAGCGTTCGCGCAAAAATACCTTTATGGCATTGGCGCCATAATTTTTTGGTATCTAAGCGGGTGCATCGCCTTCTTACATTTGCCTATCAAAAGGCACCTATATACGCAACGCATGGCGGCGATATCACTATTGTATTTTTCCTGAGGGATCGGCGTCCCTACACTGGGTCCCATGCACTCCAAACGATTAGTCGATCGCAACGGACCGCATGTTCACTCAACTGTAAGGATTGGAAAATGAGCAAGCATTTCTCTTCCGCCGTCCCTGTCGCGTTGACACTCGCGGCATCGCTGTTCTGTTCGGCAGCCCATGCTGATCAACAAGACGCCGGTGCATCGCAGTTGCAGGCTTCCCAGATTCAACAGGCGCCCACCGACCCCGCTGCCCAACAAGCGCACGGACTCACACGCAAGCAGGTCTACGACGACCTGGTTCGCGCAGAGAAGGACGGCTCGCTGGCACGCCTCGACGCGACCCTGTACAAGGGATCGTGATCATACGGGCGCACTCGCGCATGCATCGATGCGCATCCTTGCTGAGATCGAACGGTGCATCAGCTATAGCTGTCCCGCAACAGACAACAGACAACAGACAAACCCCGCAGCGCGGGAACTGGACGCAACAAGGCCATCGGACAGGTCCACCTTGTGCAATCACCACCTTCCTTCACTTCATCTTGCAGTCATGAGCAACCTGAATCCGCAAACCATACTGTCTGTTCATCACTGGACGGACACGCTTTTCAGCTTTACCTGCACACGCGATTCGTCGTTCCGCTTCGAGAATGGCCAGTTCATCATGGTGGGTCTTGAAGTCGACGGCAGGCCGTTGATGCGCGCTTACAGCATTGCAAGCGCGAACTACCACGAAGAGCTGGAATTCTTCAGCATCAAGGTTCCGGATGGCCCGCTCACCTCACGGCTACAGCACTTGAAGCGTGGGGACCCGCTGCTGATTGGCCGCAAGCCGACCGGCACACTGATCGTCGACAACCTGCTGCCCGGTCGTGTGTTGTGGCTGCTGTCCACCGGCACAGGCCTCGCCCCATTCATGAGTGTGATTCGCGATCCGGCGGTCTACGAGCGTTACGATCGCATCGTGCTCACCCATACATGCCGGTACGTCCGTGAACTCGCCTATCGCGACTACATCATGACGGAGTTGCCTCAACACGAATTCCTTGGTGAGCAGGTACGCGAGCAACTGATTTACTATCCGACGATCACTCGCGAGCCATTTCCGAACCGCGGTCGGATTACCGATCTGATCGAAACCGGAACGCTGTTTGCCGACACCGGGCTGCCACCATTCTCGCCCGAACGCGACCGCATCATGCTTTGCGGCAGCTCCGCGATGCTGCGCGACACGCGCGCCTTGCTCGATGCACGGGGATTCGAGGAGGGTAATCAGTCGGCCCCAGGACACTACGTGGTCGAGCGGGCCTTCGTTTCTTGACCAGGCCGGGTCGGGTCGGGTCATTCACCTTTGATACATCTGCACTAAACGAATCCACTATGAATAAAATCAAAACTCTTGTCGCTACCGCGCTAGTTGCGTTTGCCTCTGCATCAGTTCACGCGACGCCGACGGATCCCGCCGGCTTCTGGACGACACCTACGATTCAGGGCTACGGGAACATGCACTACCTGCCCGACAGTGCGTTCAAACCGCAGCCTGGTCATACCTACAAGGTGGTCTTTGCGTTGACTCAGGCCGCCGCACAGCCTGACAAGGTCAACCCGGCACTCGATCATGTGGCGCGCACGGTCAATCTCTATGTCGCTTCAGGCGTGCCCTTGGACAAACTCAAGTTCGTTGCGGTTGCCTATGGCGCGGCAACGCCGCTCGCTCTCGACGATGCGCACTACCGGGCAGCGTTCGGCGTGCCCAACCCCAATCTCCCGCTGATCGCCGAACTCAAGAAGGCCGGCGTGACGATCGCGATATGCGGGCAGGCGGTGGCCGAGCATCATTTCCAGTATGACTGGATCGATTCGGATGTCACGCTCTCGCTGTCCGGCCTGACCACTGTCACAACCCTCGAGCAGCAGGGCTATGCACTGATGCCGCTGTAAACATCCGTTCAACACCTGCGCGGGCAGTGCGAACTGTCACGCGGTGTACGCGCCATTTTTTATCATTCGGAGTCTGCAGCATGTTTTCGATTCACCGCAAAGCCCTGGCCGCATGCATGATGAGCGCCATCGGTGCCTTCATCATCGGGGCCGCCCATGCCGACGAGGGCGCGCCGGCTGCCAGCGCTGCCGCTCACGCGCAGGGGCAGGGCGTCTATCCACCGTGGCAACATGGCGCGAACAATGACAGCCCGGCACGCGGCCTGTCGTTTACCGAGCCCGATGCGGACAATCTCGCCGATTTCCATGGTGACCCGATTCACCCTTCGCTCGTGCTCTATGTCGGCGGCAACTACTTCTTTGCGATGGCGCCACTCGTGCAGGCGTTCGAGGCGCGCTACCCGCAGTACAAGGGACATGTCTACTGGGAGACGATTCCCCCGGGCCTGCTGGTGAAGCAGATCGAAAACGGTGGCACCGTCACGGTCGGCAACATGACCTGGACTGTCCCAGCTGACGTGTACCTCGCTGGGCTGAAGGCCGTGCAGAAGCAGATCGACACCGGACTTCTGCAGGCGCCAGCGCAGCCGTATGTGACGAACACGCTGACCATCATGGTGCGGGCGGGCAACCCTGCCCATATCACCGGGCTTGCCGATCTCGGCCGACCCGAGGTCCGGCTGGCGATGCCCAATCCCGAATTCGAAGGGATCGCGCGGCAGATCAAGGCGTCGCTCGAACATGCGGGGGGCGATGCGCTGTTCAACGACGTGTACGGCACCAAGGTGGCCGATGGGTCGACCGTGCTGACGCACATTCATCACCGGCAAACGCCTCTGTGGATCATGCAAGGCAAGGCGCAGGCGGGCGTCACCTGGCAGTCCGAGGCGATGTTCCAGGAGCAGGCCGGCCATCCCATCAGCCATGTCGACATTCCGGCGGCCGACAATACGACGGCGATCTATGCGGGCGCCGTGACAGCGCATGCGCCTCATGCCGAGGCGGCCCGACGTTGGTTGGGCTTCATCCGCTCGCCCGCGGGGCTCGCGATTTTCGAACGGTACGGGTTCAAGCCCTACCAGGCAAAGGCCGGCTAAATCCGCCGGCCACCCGCTTGCATCTCGTGCTGGGTTGCCTTTGGCAACCCGGCATCCGCCCATCTTCCAGTGGGGAAGCGCTTCAATGAACCTGCATCAATTCCGTTTCGTACGCGAGGCGGTTCGCCAGAACCTCAATCTGACTGCCGCCGCCAAAGCCCTCTACACCTCACAGCCCGGCATCTCGAAGTCGATCATCGAACTCGAGGAGGAACTCGGCATCCTCATCTTTACGCGCCACGGCAAGCGGCTGAAAGACATCACCGAGCAGGGCAAAGTGGTCGTTGCGGCAGCCGAGCGCATTCTTCGCGAGGTCGAAGCCCTGAAACGCGTCGGAGCGGACTATGTGACTCAGGATCAGGGGGAACTGATCATCGCTGCCACGCCTACGTACGCCCGCTATCTGCTCCCCAGCGCAATCGCTCGGTTTAGACCACGCTTTCCAAAGGTCCTGGTTTCGATCCTGCAAGGCTCGTCCAGCCAGGTATCCGCGATGATCAGCAGCGGCGAAGCCGATCTCGTGCTCACACCTGGGGATCTGTCCGGCGACGACACGCTGTTGACACTCCCTTGCGCGAACTCGCGTCCGGTCGCTGTCGTGCCTGTCGATCACCCTCTTGCGGGACGGGCGCGGCTGGAATCTGACGATCTCGCACGTTTCCCATTGATCGTCGATGACGACACTTTCGGGCAGCAGGAGATGTTCAGGCAGGGCAACCGTATGCACAACGTCGCGTTGCGTGCTGCCGATGCGGAAATGGTAAAGACCTACGTCGCACTGGGGCTGGGCATAGGTATCGTCGAGGAGATGGCTTTCGACACGGAACGCGATCGCGGTCTGTGCGTGCTGCCCTTCGATCATGTGAGCGACTCACGCACCGCCTATGTCGCGTTCAGGCGCGATGCTTTCGTGCGAAGTTGCGTGCACACGCTAGTAGAACTGCTGTCGCCGACGTCTTCGCTGGAACACGTCGAGCAGGCCATGCGGAACACTGCTGCCAACGTGACAGATCTCGCGGCGAACAACGTCACCCCGCTGCGGCGTCCGCTGCGACCCGTGCCAGCACCAGGTCGAAAAAAGCCTGTGTACTCGGTGACAGCGACCGCCTTTTGAGCCACACCATGTGCAGTGGGCGTTCGATGCGAAGACCGTCCACTTCGATCACCGTCAGCTCGCCGCGGCGCAACTCATCCTTCACGCTGAGCAGGGAAACGTAAGCGATGGCGTGCTGCGCGAGCAGCATCCGCTTGATGGCTTCAGTGTCGCTGACGGACATCAGTGGGTTGATCTGCAGCCCGATATGCCCATAAGCCTCCTCGACAACCGCACGCGTGCCCGAACCGGGTTCGCGCAGAATGACGGTATTCGTAGTCAGATCGGGCGCCAGTAGCTTCTGCCCGGCGTGCGGATGCCCGGCCGCGGCGACCGCGGCGATTTCGTCGGCCCCGATCGGGCGGGAATGCAGGATCGTGTTGTCGAATGGCCCCTCGATGAAGCCGAGCGAAAATGCATGGTCGCGCAAACCGGTTTCGACCTGCTCGGTATTGGTCACGGTCAGGTCGATGGCGACCTGAGGATGGCTCGCGTTGAATTGCGCGATCATCTCCGGCACGAGATACACACCGACCGTCGCGCTGGCGCCGATCTTCACATGTCCGGCGCTGAGACCAGCCAGTTCCCGCAGTTCCCATTGCGCCGCGTCGGCGAGCGAGAAGATCTGCTCGGCATAGCGGAACAGCATCGACCCCGCGTCGGTCAGCGCGACGCCTCGCGGCAGTCGGTCGAACAACACAAGTCCAAGCCGCTCCTCCAGATCCCTGATTTCGCGCGTGACCGCCGGCTGGCTGACGCGCAGATGCGCCGCCCCCGCGCTGACGCTGCCCGCGCGCGCAACCTCGAAAAATGCCAGTAGGTGAGTAAAGTTCATTGGAACCGCTATTCCCGGAAACAGCACATGAGCGGGACCACGCAACAACGGTTGCACTCGTCGTGAAGCTTTCCCGCTCGACACAGGTCGCAATGCGATGCAGTCAGGTCTGCACACGCAGGTGGTGTCACCCTGCATCGCGTTTGCGCGTATGAGCCCACGTTCACCAGTGGCATACGTTGAAGATATGGATCGTATCCCAACAATATATTTTATTTCCGTCTTACGGGTGAATACGATGTGGACATGGAGGCGTTAAACAGAATCTGCACATCCAGTCCCAGTACCAGTCCCAGGCTCCTGCAGATTTGCGCCACGAACGCGACCGACCCGCATCACCCTGGCAGTCCCTGCTGGGAATAAAGCCAGGGTCTCTGTGGTCCCCATGAGGTAGTCCGCATCAATTTCCTTATCCTCAATTTAGGAACTCGAAATGAACACGCGATATGTATTGGGCCTTTCCGTGATCCTGCTCGCTTCGGCAGGCATCGTTTCTAACGCGTCTGCCCAGGAGAAGTCGTACTCCGAGGTCAACCCGATCTCTGCGCAACAGCCAGCCCAGCTCAAGCAGCAAAGCGAAAGCGGCACGGTTGCCAGCGCGTCGGGTTCGAGCACCACCGGCCAGCGCGGAGTGGTAGGCAAACCAGGCATCGGTCAAAGTCATCCGGCCACGCCTGCCTGCGTCGGACCGGTCAGCTTTTGCTCGCTGTACTTCGGCGGCTGATGCGACCTCGGGTCGCTGGAGCCACCGAGTGGCCCCAGCGACATCCATCAAGCATTCAATCTCCGCATGGCGAGCGACCAACCCGATGCGGCAAGTCTGATACTGCGATCCGCTCTTGCCAACGGGCTCGTTTGCAGCGACTTGCCAGCTTGTTTAGCCAAGCTCCTGTGAGAAACCCATGGAAGACCTGATTAGTCGCGCGATTTACCACCCGCTCGTCGCGCTGCCATCGTTCTATCTGACCAATCTGATGTGCAACGTCGACAACAGCTTGCTTAGCGCCCTCATGGTGTTGGCAGTCGGCTCAACGTTCCGGCTGGCGAGGCTTTCAGGCAGATGGTATCGCCGCTGCAGAAAATCCGGAAACTGATCTTCCTGGCGCCGCCGTGGCATCACCGCGCGCGGTACTGAGGTTTCGTCATGCGAATCGCAAACTATCGGTACCGTCTCGATTCCTGCGTGCTTACGAACCCGAAGTATGATTTCATCGCCGACAGAGGAACTGTCATGGGAGACGTCCGATGAAGTTGATCAACAAGGCAAGAATCTCCGCGACCGGCTTTGCCCTCGTCGCATTCGTCGCGGTTTCAGGCAGTTTTCTCGAAACCGCACCCGCCCACGCGAAGGCACCCCCGCAGCCGGCCGTACTCAACGCCTCGGCCATCGCTGTTGCCGACCAGTTCAGCGCTGAAGCTGCCGAGCAGATCTTCAAGGAAGGCGGCAATGCCGTCGATGCCGCTGTGGCCATCGCCTTCACGCTTGCGGTGACGTATCCGGAAGCCGGCAACATCGGCGGTGGCGGCTTCATGACGCTGTATATGGACGGCAAACCGTATTTCCTCGACTACCGCGAACGTGCGCCGCTCGCTGCGACGAAGAATATGTATCTCGACGATCAGGGCAATGTCATCAAGGGCATGAGCCTTTTCGGTTACCGCGCGGTCGGCGTGCCGGGCACTGTCGATGGCATGTGGGAAGCGCACCGACGCTTCGGCAAGCTGAAATGGAAACAGGTGTTGGCGCCGTCCATCGAGTACGCGCGTGACGGCTTCTTCGTCAGCAACCAGTTGGAGCAGCGCCGCCGTGAATTTGAGGAGCAAGAGTTCGTTGGCAAGACCAATTTCGAAACTTATTTCAGCAACCTCAAAGCGGGTCTCACCTTCAGGCAACCCGATCTGGCCGCTGTGCTGACGCGTATCGCTAACGATGGCGCGAAAGACTTCTACGACGGCAAGACGGCCGACCTGATCGCCGCGGCGATGCGCGGTCACGGCCTGATCACGAAGCGCGATCTGCAGGAATACAAGGCCATATGGCGTCAGCCGATCGAGGCGAAGTGGAATGGCTATGAGGTGATTACCGCGCCGCCGCCGAGTTCAGGCGGCATTGGCCTCGTCCAGTTGCTGAAGATCAAAGCGGATCTCGCACCTGACTTCAACTACATAACGCTTAATTCGCCGCAGTACGTGCACCTGGTTGCGGAAATCGAAAAGCGTGTGTTCGCGGACCGCGCGCAGTATCTGGGCGACCCGGACTTCTACAAGGTGCCGGTTGCGCAGTTGACCGACGACGCGTATCTCGCCAAGCGTGCGGCAGAGGTCAATCCGGCCGGGCCGTCAGATACGAAGAGCGTGCAGCCGGGACTCGGCACGTCGATGCCGGAGAAGGCCGAGACCACGCACTTCTCGGTGATCGACAAGTGGGGTAACGCGGTTTCGAACACTTATACGATCAACGGATACTTCGGTTCGGGTGTGGTGGTGGAGGGTACCGGCATCTTGCTGAACGACGAGATGGACGACTTCTCCGCCAAGCCGGGTGTGGCGAACGTGTTTGGCGTGGTGGGCAGCGATGCGAATGCGATCGAACCGAAGAAGCGGCCGCTGTCCTCGATGAGCCCAACCATTCTGACCAAAGATGGCAAGGTATCGCTCGTGATCGGTACGCCGGGCGGCTCGCGTATCTTTACGTCGATCTTCCAGGTGATCACCAACGTGTACGACTTCAAGATGCCGTTGCCCGATGCGGTCGCCGCGATGCGCTTTCATCACCAGTTGCTGCCGCCGAACACGATCTTCTGGGAGCCGTACAAGCCGATCGAAGGCCGACTCGCGGAGCAGATCGAAGCGAAGGGTTACGTGCTGAAGGGGCAGGATTTCAACGGCGATATCCAGGTGATCAAGGTCAACGGCAATACGCCGGAGCCGGTCGCCGATCCGCGTGGCCGCGGTGTGACGCGCGTGATCCCGTAGTCGTCTCGGGATCGCGCAGGACAGCCGGCTGTGTCACTCCTCACATGCCGCCCGGCAGCGGGCGGCGGGCGGCGCGCGCAAAGGGCATGGCGCAAAGGGCATGCAGAATAGCGTCGACGCTGCCTACCCGCACGCGCCCACTTCCCCGCAGGCCGTGCAGAAGTCACACCCATCCTTGCGGATGACCGCGTTCGCGCCACATGTCGGGCAAGGCCGGCCATGTATCGGAAGCAAAGTGTGCGGGCCGCTGCCGGCTGCGCTCTTTTCGACGAGGACGGTGAGCATATCGTCGGTGCCCGGTCCGATCCGATCATCATCGGATGAAGCCGGCGCCGATACAGGGACGCCCCCGGGCGCCGCGCGCAGGTACCGGAGATTGGCGAGCGTGCGCGAGGGCACCTGGCCGCCTTCCTCGTCGAGGAAGCCACGTCGGAAGAGAATCTGCTGGATCGCATACGCGAGCGCGGCAACTTCGGAATCGTGCCAGCGCGGCACACGATGCCCGTCGAGCCGCTTGACGTCGCCGAGCCGCACCTGCCCCCGATCCCACGATACTTTGCGGAGATCCTGCAGATTGCGCGCGACAAACCCCCCACGTGCCGCAAGCGACAGCGATCGCATGGTCGCGGTAATCCATTGCTGGGATTCATCGCGTTGTCCGGCCGGCACGAAGAATTCGATCGGCCGCTCGATGGTGACGTCTTCGCCGCCGAGCCGGCCCGTGATTTCAATAAACGAAACGGACACGTAAAGCGATTTCTTGCCGAGCTGGGTCAGATACTCGACTTTCTCGATGATCGCGGGTAACTCGCCGCGCGGCCGATGTTCGATGGCGATCCGCAAGGGGTCGAGTTCGGTATCGGGCAGGTCCCGCACATCCGGTGCGTCGCTTGGCGTGTCAGCAGGGGTGACCGACAGCACCGCGCCGAGCGTCTCGTTCGGACGATAGGTCGCGAGACCCTTGAGTCCGCGTCCCCACGCATTGAAGTAGAGATCCTTGAACGCGTCGAACGGATAGTCGGCCGGCACATTGACGGTCTTCGAGATCGAGGTGTCGACGAAAGGCTGTACGGCGGCCATCATCTCGAGATGGTCGTGCGCGGACATCTCAAGTGCGTTGACGAAGTAGTCGGGCAGCGTATTCACATTGCCGCCGAGTTCGCGATAGAGACGGTACGCATGGTCCTCGACGGGGAAGGACTGGCGGCTGCCGTCGGCCATGCGCTTGGTGCGCTGATAGACCCACGAGAACGCGGGCTCGATGCCGTTCGAGGCATTGTCGGCAAACGCGAGGCTCACGGTGCCGGTCGGTGCGATCGACAGCAGATGGCTGTTGCGAATGCCGTCGCGCCGGATCGCTTCCTTGAGCTCATCGGGCAGGCGCGAGGCGAAGGTGCCTTCGGCGAGGTACTGCTGCGCATTGAACAGGGGGAAGGGTCCACGCTCGCGTGCGAGTTCGACCGATGCGGCATACGCTTCGTCTCGCATATGCCGGGCGACACGCTGGGCGAAGGTACGCCCTTGTTCGGTGTCATAGCGCAGGCCGAGCATCACGAGCGTGTCGCCGAGGCCTGTGAAGCCGACGCCTATGCGGCGCTTCGCGTGGGCTTCGGTCCGCTGCTCGGGCAGGGGCCAGAGGGTGACGTCGAGCACATCGTCGAGAAAGCGGACCTGGGTGCGCGTGCTCTGCGCGAGCCCATCCCAGTCGAACGACGCGACACCGCCGTGCATCTGTGCGAACGGATCGACCACGAATCGCGTGAGGTTTAGCGGTCCGAGATTGCAGCAACCATAGGCGGGCAGCGGCTGTTCTCCGCACGGATTGGTGGCGCGGATGGTCTCGACGGCGCGAAGGTTGTTGTCCTCGTTCATCCGCGAGACGAACACGACGCCGGGTTCGGCGATATCGTAGGTCGAACGCATGATGAGGTCCCAGATTTCGCGCGCGCGAAGCTCGCCATAGACCCATCTCCCGTCCTCACGGCGCTGCAGGTCGGCTGAGGCGCGCAGTGAGGGCGAGGGCTCGGCACGATGAATGAGCTGCCAGTTCGCATCGTCGGCGACGGCCTGCATGAACTCATCGGTGACGGCGACCGATACGTTGAAATTATTCCAGCGTCCCTTCGTATGTTTGGCGGCGATGAATTCGAGCAGGTCGGGGTGATCGCAGTCGAGGATGCCCATCTGCGCGCCGCGCCGAGAGCCCGCACTCTCGACGGTCCGGCACGAGGCATCGAAGACGTCGAGATAGCTGCAAGGACCCGATGCGGCCGAGCCGGTCGAATGGACACGCGCGCCCTTGGGCCGGATCGCGGAGAAGTTGTAGCCGACACCGCCGCCGCGTCGCATGGTCTCGGCGGCCTGGAGCAGTGCGACATAGATGCCCGGCAGTCCGTTCTCATCGACGCCCTGGATCGAATCGCCGACGGGCTGAACGAAGCAGTTGATCAGCGTCGCGTCGATGCCCGCGCCGGCGGCGCTCATGATCCGGCCGGCACCGAGCGCACCGCGTTGGAAATTGCGCGCGAACTCAGCTTCGACTTCGGCACGGCGCGCCTCGGGTTCGGCGAGGGCCACGCCGCGTGCGACCCGGCGGTAGATTTCATCCACGTGCGTTTCGTCGCCTTTTGCATATTTCTCGAGCATGACTTCGAGCGAAAACGCTTGCGGCGCCACGGCAGCGGCGGCAGCACGGGCAGCAGGAGGCGATCCGGATTGGGGGGAGCGGGCGGCGGAGGCCGTCTGGCCGCCTGCGTGGCGCTCGGGCGGGGCGATCGTATCGTGCTGGATATCTTCGGCCATGGCGAGTCCTCAAAACGGCGAGCGTGATCTAGCTTATACCGCTCGCGCGAAGGCGGGGAAAACCCGCCCTGCAAAGGAGGTTGAATCGCGGCTCTGCCGCATATCTCATCGACAGATGAGATCGTTCGCCTGTCGAACATGCGCGCGAACTGGCACACTGATCGAGACTGTTTTATTCTTTTAGATCAGAATTTCGTTGCCCGGAGCGCGAGGGGCAAGCCCGCGGCTGTCTATGTCTGAGCAGGCCAGTGGTCTTACAGTATCGCAAGCTCGTGCTGACGGCGTTGCCGAATGCAGCAATAGGTGGAGATCAGGCAGTCTCCGCAAGGTAGACTTGGGACAGGCGGCAACTCACTCAGGACATGACGGGTACCACGCGGAATATCGAAACAGACTTTGCCGCACCTCCCCGCGATCTGGACACGATCCGGCGTGCGCTCCGGGCGGTGCTCGTGCTCGCGATCGTGCTGCCGTTCGGTTATCTCACCTTCTATGGCGTGACCGATCTGCACCGCCGAGAAGTCCAGGCGAGTGAGGGCGTCGACCGGCTCGCACGGGTGGCGCAGGAGCATGCGCTCAAGATCATCGACATGAACGCCGAACTGCAGGCGCGCATCGTCGAGGCGCTCGACAGCCGGTCGGGGCCGGACATCGCGCGCGACCAGCGCCGTGTCTACCGCTGGCTCTCGCGGCTTGCGGGCACGTATCCGCAGGTTTCGTCGCTGTCGGTGTTCGACAACAGTGGCATGCTGCTCGCGACGAGCCGCGTCTACCCCGCGCCCGCGGTATCGATCGGCAAGCGGGAAGATTTCCAGGGCGCGCGCGAAGTGTGGCCGGTGGACTATTTCTCGGTGCCGATGCGCGGCAGCGTGAGCGGTCTCGACATCTTCACGACCAGCATTGCACGGCTCGATGCGCAGCAGGCTTTTCTCGGGGTCGTCTCGGTCGCGCTCAAGCGCGACTACTTCGTGGATTTCTATCGCGAGCTGACTGGCTCGAACAAGTCGATCAACCTGAGTCTCTACCGGCGCGACGGCGCGCTGCTCGTGCGCTATCCGCGCGTCGCGCTGGGTACCGAGCAAGCGCCTGTCGACCCGTATTTTGCCCAGGCGCTGCGCGACAACACGCTGGTCGGCCAGATTGTCACGGGCAGTGGTGTCGACCAGCCCGACCGGATTCTCGCTTTCCGCCGCGTCGACGACTACCCGCTCTATGTGTCGGCTTCGGTCGATGCGCAGTCGATCACCGATGCGTGGCTCTCGCATATGCTCGTCGTGATCGCGATGATGGTCGTGCCGAGCGGGGTGATCTGCGGGCTCGTGCTGTTCGTGCTGCGCCGGCTCGCCGCGGAGGAGGCAGCCTGGGACAACTGGCGAGCCGGATTCTCGATGCGCGTGGCGTCCGAGCAGGCAGTCGCGCAGGCGAGTCGCATGGAAGGGTTCGGTAATCTGGCGGCAAGCATCGCGCATGATTTCAACAATATGCTGATGGTGTTGTCGTCGAATCTCGATGTCGCGCGGACCAAGCGATATACCGGTATCCATACCGAGACCGCATCGATCGCACGCGCGATCGATGCGGGGCAGTCGATTACGCGGCGCCTGCTCGGCATCGCGGGCAAGCAGCCGCTGAACCGCGAGAATATCGTGCTACCGGTGTGGATATGCAATTCGAAAGCGATCGTCCAAGAGGCCGCGGGGCCGGCCACACAGGTGCTCTACGATGTGCGTGACAACACTTGGCCGGTCTTCGTCGATCCGCGCGAACTCGAGCTGGCCATTGTCAACGTCGTGCTCAATGCCAGCGAGGCGATGCCCGTCGGCGGGCAGTTGCGCATCGCGACGCGCAACCTGCGCTTGCCCGATGGACAGAGCGAACTGACGCCGGGCCGCTATGTCGTTCTGTCGCTCTCGGACAATGGTCGAGGCATGTCGCCGGCCGTGCTCAACCGTGCGCTCGAACCGATGTTCTCGACGAAGCCGGTGGGTACGGGCGCGGGCCTCGGCCTTGCGCACGTGCTCGCGTTTTGCAAGCAGGCGGGCGGCACCGCGCGGATTGAAAGCTCGGAAGGCGTCGGGACCGCGGTTCGACTCTACCTGCCGGGCTCGACCGGTGCCGTCGCGACTGTCGTCGAACTGCTGGCGGGCGAGGAAGTCCCGGCTGCCGCGCCTGGCGATCGGCGCCGGGTCCTGCTCGTCGAAGACAACGTCGAGGTGGCCGCGGGCATGGGGGCGGTCCTCGATCTCATGGATTGCGATGTCACGCATGCCGTCGATGCGGACGAGGCGCTGCGGCTGCTGGCCGAAGGCGAGCTCTTCGATCTGATACTGTCGGACATACATATGCCCGGCAGCATGAACGGCATCGATCTCGCGGAGCGCGTGCGTCGTGATACGCCGAACCTGCGCATCGTGTTGATGACTGGGTATGCGCAGGAACTCGACCGCGTCAACGGACGCTTCGACGTGCTGTCAAAACCGTTCGATCTCAACGTGCTCGGCGCGATCGTTGCCGATTTGCGCGCGCACCCGGGCCTCTGACAGTCCGCCGTCAAGGCGGGCTTGGGGTGCTCATGTGGGGCACCCGATCTCAAGCAGGTTCCGACCACGACCCAGATGTGGGCAGCCTTACTTGCCGCTCGTACCGCCACCCGTTCCGCCGCTGCCAACGCCACCGCTGTTGGCGCCCTGGGTACTACCGCCAGCGTTGCCGATGTTACCGGTTTTCGGATCATTGGGATTGGCCGTTTTGTTGCCCGTCGCAGGCGAAAACGGCTTCCTATACGCCGCCCCGGTGCCCCCACTATCCGAAGACATCGTGCCTGACGGGTTGGCCATGCCCGTGCCATTGTTCTGCGCGCCGCTCGTGGTCTGCGCGGACGCGATGAGCGGGGCGGTGGCAAGCACGCTAACCATTAGTCCTGAGCCGAGTGCACAGGTCATTTTGCTGTTCGTCTGCATGGTCCTCTCCCTTGAAAAGTTAACCATATGAGGCTTGGAGCAACTGCTGTTCCCATGCCTGTCCACGCATCTGCTTGATCGCTCCGGTGTTGATGGCCGAATGTCGTCAGTTCTCCAGAATATGTTCGAGCACGCCATCGCTCGCGCGAGCGATAAAACCATCCCGCGCCTCATGTCACCGGCGTTCGTCTTTGCCGGTATGGGCTCTCGCAAGACGGACGGTCATCGGCGCGCGACGTGGGCATGCGGATTGCGTTCACGCCTGATGGGCACTGAGCCCTCTTTGTCGAAGGAGTGCATGCGATGCGAGTCAGTTCACGAGATGCCATCGCAATGGTGATGGGTTTGACATTCGCGCTTTGCATGACGGCGTGCCAGAAGCCTGGAGACAGTGGCGCAACCTCAGGCAGCGCGGCGCCGTCGGAAGCGAGCGGACTATTGGGCAGTCCGGCGAGCGGCCTTCAGAGCAGTCCCGCGAGCGGTGTATTGAGCAATGCCAGCGAAGGCAAGTAAATGAACCCCAAGCAAGATCTACAGGAAGGCTGTATGAGGTCTGTGCCGTGCAGTTCTTGCATCGAGTACTTCGTTTATGCCGCCAATTACAAGGCAAAGCCGCCGAGCCCGCGACGGCTCGCGATGTCGAGACGATATTGGCCGCGGTGACGGACTTAGATCAGGGCGCTCGCCTCAATGCCGGGGTTGCGGGTCGCGGCCGAAGGCCTTGCGCAGTTCCTGCTTCGCTTTTTGCAAGGCATCCCGGCGCGCTTTGGGCAAGTTGCGCCCCGCGCGGTTCGAGTAGAAGTTCAACATCGACATGGCCGACTGAAATGGCGAGCCCTTGCGCCGGTGACTGGCGAGTGCCGATCTCTTCAACGATTCGGCAATCTCGTGTGGCGATCCTGTCTTGAAGATGCCTCCTTCGAGATCGAGCGCATCGCTATGCTCCATGACCTCGTGCGACCAGCGGCGCGGACTCCCCGCGGCTTTCGGAGCACTCTTCCTGCTGGCCTGGGCGCGCTCGTGGCGCTGTCTGCCGATGTGTTTCGGCGCTGCACGATGGCGTCGTGATGACGCGCGTGTGGCCTTTTTTGCCATGATGGGCTCTCCCGATTACGGGTGACTGGAGCCTCTACTGCGCATCCGGCGTGCCACGTGACCTCACAGCACGTCCTGGAACGCCCATCCGAAATAAACCTGCTGAAGTTGATGCTTTGATCTGGCTTCAACTCGCGCTTTCAGCGTGTTTTCCGGCGCCGTCTTATCACCATCCAGCGCGGCACGCGAAAGCGCACGATGCTCATGTAGAGCCAGACATAGGCGACGATGAACACCACCACGAAAATGAATAGATGCAGTGTGTGGCGCCAGAACAACGTGGCGGGTACCACCGCGACGAGACAGAGCAGCCAGAGATAGGGAGAGGTCAGCGAATTGCGGCGCGTGAGTTCCCGTGCCGCGCGCGAGCCGACGACCCAGCGCATCAGGCGCTTGTAGACGAGCATATGCAGATGCACTCCGTCGGGCACGCCCGGCGAAATGCCGCGGACGAATTTTTTCCTATAGATCGAGAAACAGGTCTCGAAGATGGGGTACATGAACAGCAGCACCGGATACCAGGCCGACACGCCCGGATTGCGCATCACGAGCATGATCGCGAGCTCGCCGAGCATGAAGCCGACGAAATAGGCCCCCCCATCGCCGAGAAAAATCAGGCCGGCCGGAAAATTCCACAGGAAGAAGCCGGCGATCGCGCCGATCATAATCAGCGAACCCGAGAGCACGATCGGGTCGCCCACTTGGAAGGCCACATACGCGAGCGAGGTGAACATCATCATCGCGACCATCGACGCGAGCCCGTTGAAGCCGTCGATGATATTAATGGCGTTCGCGAGCGCCGCGACCGCGAGCACGGTGACCACACACGAAACAACGGGAATCGCGAGTGCGTTGTCGAACCACGGCACGCTGATGCGCGTGACGGCGACGCCGACGATCGCGTAGGTCGCAAGCGCCGCGGCCATCGTGCAGACAAGCCGCGCAAGCGGAGAAACGCGTTTGGTCAGGTCCTCGAGCATGCCCGCCAGGAAGGCCGGCATGCCACAGGCGGCAACCAGGAAGATCCCGGCCGACACCTTCGGATAGCTGCTCATCAGCTGTGTGGTCGAAACGGCGAGTCCGATCAGGATGCCGACGCCGCCGATGCGAGGCACCGGCTTGACATGGAATTTCTGGACACCGCCGAGGTCGGTGTCCGACGAGATGTGCTCGTGCAGATGGTCGTAGCGAACGATCAACAACGTAACCAGCAACGAGACAATAAAGGCGATCGCAAAGCTGAGCATGACAGGGGGCGGGCGAAGGATGGCGGATTATACGGCGCCCCCTCCCATCTTATGCCGCGTCGGCGGGATATCCGTCGGGATTTCCCGATTGCCAGCGCCACTGGTCCGCGCACATGCGTTCGATGCCGAACTCGGCACGCCAGCCGAGCTCGCGTTCGGCGGCAGCCGGATTCGCATAGCACGAGCCGATATCGCCCGGCCGGCGCGCGACGATCTCGTAGGCGATCGGGCGGCCGCTCGCCGCCTCGAAGGCACGAATCGCATCGAGCACGCTGTAGCCGTTGCCCGTGCCGAGATTGACGGTGACGCTGCGGCCCTGCTTGAACAGGGTGTCGAGTGCCGCGAGATGTCCGCGTGCGAGATCGACTACGTGGATGAAGTCGCGTACGCCGGTGCCGTCGGGGGTCGCGTAGTCGCCACCGAACACGCGCAGCTTGGGCAGCTTGCCGACCGCGACCTGGGCGACGTAAGGCATCAGGTTGTTCGGGATGCCGTTCGGGTCTTCGCCGATCAGGCCGCTTTCGTGGGCGCCGACCGGGTTGAAATATCGCAGGGTCGCGATTTTCCAGTCGGGTTCGGCGAGCAGCACGTCGCGCAAGACCTGTTCGGCGATCAGCTTCGACTGGCCGTAGGGATTGGTCGCCGAGAGCGGAAAGCTTTCGTCGATCGGCACCGAATGCGGATTGCCATAGACGGTGGCCGACGAGCTGAACACAAAGTGGCGCACGCCGCGCGCGCGCATGGTCTCGAGCACGACGAGCAGGCTGTCGACGTTGTTGCGGTAGTACTCGAGCGGCTTGCTCACGGATTCGCCGACGGACTTGAGCGCCGCGAAATGGATCGCGGCATCGATCGAATGCGCATCGAACACCTTGGCCATCGCGATCGGATCGCAGGCATCGACCCCGTGCAGTGCGACCTTGCGGTTCGCGATCTTTTCGATGCGGCGCACGGACTCGGGCTTGCTGTTCACGAAGTTGTCGACGATGACGACGTCATAGCCTGCGCCGAGCAGTTCAACACAGGTATGCGAGCCGATATAGCCGGCACCGCCCGTGACCAGGATCGTTTTCTTTTTTTCGCTCATCTGTAGCCCCTGTTTGATGTGTTGATTCGTTGACTGGCTGACTGCCTGACTGACCTGTCGTCCTGATGGATGCCCGTCCATCTGGAGATCCGCAGGCGATTCCATTACTGACTCCGCCGCCGCGATAGCGTCTGCCCCGCCTACCGCTTCGTGCCGGTTTCATCGCCGTCCGATGTACCGGTCAGCGTACTCAGTGTCCGGAAATACCGCTCGACGACATGACGTTCGTCGAACTCCACCATCATCTTGCGCCGGCCGGACTGACCCATCGCGTGGCGCGTCGCCGCGTCCATCTCAAGGATCTCCGCCATCTTAGCGGCGAGATCGCCTGCGTCACGCACGCGGCACAGCAGGCCGCTTGCGCCGTCGTCGACCACCTCGCGACAGCCCGGCACATCGGTTGCGACGATCGGCCGCGCCATCGACGAGGCTTCGAGCAGGGTGCGCGGCACACCTTCCCGGTACGAGGGCAGCACCACGCAGTCGGCCGCCGCGATATAAGGCCGCACATCGTGCGCTTCGCCGAGATACTCGACCCGGCCGTCAGCTTGCCATGCCTCTATGTCGGTTTGTGTAATCGCGCTCGGATTGGCCACGCCGACCGGCCCGAGCAGTTTGAACCTCCCGTGAGGATACCGTGTTCGCAGCGCCGCCGCGGCCTCGACATACTCGCCGACGCCCTTGTCCCAAAGCAGCCGGCCGATCAGGATGAAATCGACCGTGGCCTTGCCGGGTGCGGACTCGTGCGGAGCATACATCGTGAGATCGATGCCCTCGCCGTTTAGCAGCCGGGCGCGTTCGGGATGGACGAGCAGCGCTTCGGTCCGGAATGCCTCGAGATCGTCGCGGTTCAGGAACCAGACCTCGCGCGGAAATCGAAACGCGAACCGGTAGAGCCGTTTGGCGACACGCGCGGCGGTGCTCTGCTGGATAAAGACATAACCGAGCCCGGTCGTGACGGCGATCGACTTGACGCGCGCGAGCGCGGCCGCAATCGATCCGTAGATGTTCGGCTTGATGGTGTAGTGGAAGACGAGGTCGGGCCGAAGTTCACGATAGAGGCGGTACAGCGCGACAAGCGTGCGCAAGTCCTGGACCGGATTGGTGCCCTTCGACGCGACCGGCAATTCGATGCAACGTACGCCGAGTGCAGCAAGGGGCTCGAAGGTCCGGTCGCGCGGCGCGATTACGGTGATGTCGATGCCACGCGCACGAAATGCCTTGAGCACGCCGTGACGGTAGTTGTAGATTGACCACGCTGTATTCGACACCATACAGACATGCAGCGGAGGTTTCGGATTCATCGGTGAAGTCAGTCGTGCCGTCATGGCTAGGGCCGCGGCTGATGGTGATCACCGCGGCGATCGCCGTGGTTCTCACTGTCGCGATCGGCACTGTGATAGAAGCGCTTCTTGATTCCCCGCTGCAGCCCGGCAGGCATGACGAAATGCAGCAGGTTCTTGGCGAGCCCGGCCCAGTAGTAGGGATTGCCCGGTTCAAAGTAGTCGAGCTGGAGCCGCAGCGTCGAGAGAATCTGTGTGCGGCGCCGTGTCGCGCTGATGCCGCCTTCGTTGAGCTCGTAGTAGAGGCCGGTCTGCGGCAGGTTCGCACAGTCGTATGTCTTCATGATGCGCAGGAACAGGTCGAGGTCCTCGGCGGCGCGGTAGCGCGCGCGATAGTTGCCCGCCGCGACGACCGCTTCCGTGCGCAACATCATGGCTGGATGCACGAAGCAATTGCGGGCGAAGCGCAGCCGCCGGATCTGTGCCGGTTCAGTCGGCACGCTGAGCAGGAAGACCGGCTCTCCTTGGCGCGTCACGACTTGCGCGCGCATGCCCAGCGCACCGACGCGGGGGTGAGCCTCGAGCCAGGCACGCTGGGTCTCGAGGCGCGCCGGCACGGTCAGGTCGCCCGCATCGATGCGCGCGATATAGCGCACGCCTCGCGCCGCCAAAACCTCGACGCCAGCCGCCAAGGCGCGTTCGATCCCGCCATTCGGCGTTAACCTCAGCACGTCGATTCGCATGCCGGGCAGTTCGGGCGCGGCGACGGGCGGGGTGCTGCCGTCATCGACGATCAGGACCGACACCGAGGCCTGTTCGGCGAACGAGGCGAGGGTGCGCTCAAGGTCTTCCTGGCAGTTGTAGGCGGGCAGCAGGACGGCTACGTCGGAGAGTGCATTGTGGGTCATGGCATCGTGCGCGCCGCTCGGCAGCCTATTGGACGCAGCGCCCGCACCGGAAGAATCGGGTGTCGTGTTTGCGCAGAGTCCGCTCGATGCAACGTTGCTCGCCGGGCCGTTCTCTTTGCTGAAGTTATCGTTCGTCATTGGGCGAGGCGCAGGCGGAGGTAATAGAGGTCGACTGCGATCGCGGCCAGATAGCCCGCCGCGAGTCCCATCAGCGCGCCGTGGCCGCCAAAGCGCGGAATGGCGACGAGATTGACCGCGAAGGCGACCGCGAGCGCAAGCAGCCATTTGGCGAGCAGCACGAACTTCGCCTGGTATTTGAGCACAATGAGATTGGCGATGGCTTCGATGCCAGCCGGTACCGATAGCCAGACGGCCCAGCGGAAGATATCGACCGCGCCTTCGAAGCCGGGGCCGAACACGAGCCGGATGATCGTGCCGCCGAGCGCATCGAGCACCAGGGCGCCGCAGATCATCAGCACGGCCGTCATGGCGAGCAGACGGAGCATATTGCGCAGCAGCCGGGCGCGCTCGTGCACGCGGTAGACGAAGGCGGGCGCGAGTGTCTGCGCGAGCATCAGGGCAAGCGTGATCCAGTTTTCATTGAGTTGCTGGGCCGCCGAGTAGCGGCCGAGGTCCGCGTAGTCGACTACGCGCTCGAGCATCAGACGGTCGAGTTTCAGGAACAAGTACATGCAGACCAGTCCGATCCAGAACACCGAGCCCGCCGAGACAAATCGGCGAAACAACGCGACTTCGAGTTGCCAGTCGAGTCTCCAGCGGCGTGCGCTTGGGTCGCTTCGCCCGCTTCGTGCGGCTTGTCCACTCCGTGCGGCTTGTCCCGGCCGTCCGTCGAGTGCATCAAGTCGGTCGCGTTCTTCCTTTCCTTCCTGTCCTTCATCTTGCGCCTGGCCATGCTGCGCAGCGTAGTAGGCGATCAGCATCGCCGCGATGGCCGCGGCCTCGAGCGCCCAGAGCCAGCCGAAACGCGCGGGATCGATCGCGAGCCTGACGAAGAGCCAGACGAGCAGGGCCTTGCCGATTGCGCTAACGATCGCCGCGAGCAAGGCGGGCTTGCTGTAGGTGCGGCTTTGCAGCCAGGTGCTCACGACGGCGAACGGCTCGCGAAAGATCATCGTGGTCGCGAGCCCCGCGAGCATCGCCGCGACCATCGGGTCGACACGGCCGTATCCGCTACCCGCCGCGAGCACGATCCAGGTCAGCAGCAAGGCCGCCAGCGAGACGCCGAAGCGCAGCACGAACGCACTGCCGAGAATGGTGCCGAGCCGGCTCGGCGGTTCATGAACGATGGTCGGCACGAGGATTTCCGCGCCGCAGACCCAGGTGATCGGCGCGAGCACGAGCAGCAGCGTATTGGCGTACTGCCACTTGCCGAATACGTCCGGCCCGAAATAACGGGCCAGCACGCCGCTGATCACGATCGCGACGACGATTTGCGTGAGCCGCTCGCAACCGAGCCAGACGAGGTTGCCGAGTGCGCGCGCCACATCGTCGCTTACCTTGGGCAATACAATCGGCAATACCTTAGGCATTACAATAGCCCGCATCAGTGGGTGGCCCGGGATCGGCTGGTCTGCATGGGGAGCATGCATCCCGTGCAGGCACAAAAGCTGCGATTATAAATTGCAAGTGAGCGCGCCCCGCGAATTTGCAAAGACAGGCTTCTTCCTCTCAAAGGCATCTCGACACATGATTTCTCAATCGATTTTCAAGGCTTACGACATACGTGGTGTGATCGGCAAGACGCTCGACGCCGAAGTCGCCAGGCAGCTCGGCCAGGCATTCGGCAGCGAGGTTCGTTCCCAGGGCGGCGATGCGGTCGTGATCGCGCGCGATGGCCGGCTGTCGGGGCCGGAATTGTCGAAGGCGCTTGCCGAGGGCCTGCGCGCCTCGGGCGTCGATGTGGTCGATATCGGGATGGTACCGACGCCGGTCGGATACTTTGCGGCCAGCGTGCCGCTCGAGGGCCTCGGCGGTCGGCGCGTCGACTCGTGCATCGTGATCACGGGCAGTCACAACCCGCCCGATTACAACGGTTTCAAGATGGTGCTGCGTGGCGCGGCGATCTATGGCGAGCAGATTCAGGCGCTCTACAAGCGCATCGTCGCAAAAGACTTCACGAGCGGCGATGGCTCGTACCAGACCTATGACATTGCCGATGCGTATCTCGAACGGATCGTATCCGACATCAAGCCCGCGCGTCCGCTCAAGATCGTCGTCGACTGCGGCAACGGTGTGGCTGGCGAACTGGCGCCCAAGCTTTTCAAGGCGCTCGGCTGTGAAGTCACCGAGCTCTTCTGCGAGATCGACGGCAATTTCCCGAACCACCATCCGGATCCCGCGCACCCCGAGAACCTCCAGGACGTGATCCGCGCGCTGCGGGAGACCGACGCCGAGATCGGCTTCGCGTTCGACGGTGACGGTGACCGGCTGGGCGTCGTAACGAAGGATGGCCAGATCATCTATCCGGACCGGCAACTGATGCTGTTCGCCGAGGAAGTGTTGTCGCGCAATGCAGGCGCGCAGATCATCTACGACGTCAAGTGCACGCGCAATCTCGCGAGCTGGGTCCGCGCGAAGGGCGGCGAACCGGTCATGTGGAAGACCGGCCATTCGCTTGTGAAGGCCAAGCTCCGCGAAACCGGTGCGCCGCTTGCCGGCGAGATGAGCGGCCACGTGTTTTTCAAGGACCGCTGGTACGGCTTCGATGATGGCCTGTATACGGGCGCACGGCTGCTCGAGATCCTCTCGCGCGTTGCCGATCCGAGCAAGCTGCTCAACGACCTGCCCAATTCGGTATCGACACCCGAGCTTCAGCTCAAGCTCAACGAAGGCGAGAATTTCGAGCTGATCGGTCGCCTGCAAGCGTCCGCCCGATTCGAAGGCGCGGACGACGTCGTCACGATCGATGGCCTGCGCGTCGAATATCCGGACGGCTTCGGTCTTGCGCGTTCGTCGAATACGACACCGGTCGTCGTCTTCCGTTTCGAGGCCGATAGCGATGCCGCGCTCGAACGTATCCAGAACGACTTCCGGCGCGTGTTTCTCGCCGAAAAGGCCGACGCCCAGTTGCCGTTCTAGGCGAGTTTCGCTAGATTGACGCGCCCGCAGCCGTTCTGGCTGCGGGCGCGAATTTTTTTCGCTTTGCTTTCTGGTTTGTCCCGGATTACCCCACCATGCCCACTCCCGCGACCGCCACGACGACCGCACCGCCGCGCAAGATCCTGATCGTCAAGGTCTCGTCGCTCGGCGATGTCGTGCATACGACGCCAGTCGTCGCGGACATCCTGGCCCATGCGCCGGGCGCCCAGATCGACTGGCTGGTTGAAGAAGGGTTCGTCGATCTCGTGCGCATGGTCAAGGGCGTGCGGCGGGCGATCCCATATTCGCTGCGGCGCTGGCGCAAAGGGCTGCTCAAAGCGGCGACCTGGGCCGACATCCGCCGCTTCCGGCGCGAGCTCGTCGCGGAGCAGTACGACACCGTGATCGACTTCCAGGGCTTGATCAAGACCGCATGGACCGCGAGCTGGGCCCACGGTCCGCTCACGGGCCTGGCGAACCGGACCGACGGGGCGGGTTTCGAGTGGCCCGTGCGATTTTTCTACGATCAGCGCGTGCCGATCGAGCCGCGCACCCACGTAGTCGACCGATCGCGCCAGCTTGCCGCGGCGGCACTCGGTTATGCGCCTCCCGTGCCGCTTTCGCCCGATATCGACTTCGGCTTCGACGAGGGTGCCGCCGCGGCGGCGCTGGCGGGCTATGAGCTCAATCTTCCCGTGCCTTACGTCGTGTTCGCGCATGCGACCTCTCGTGCCGACAAGCAGTGGCCCGAGGCGAACTGGAGCGCGCTGGGTCAGGCCCTCGTACGGCGGGGCGCCTCGCTCGTGCTTCCGTGGGGCAGCGAGGCCGAACGCGTGACGAGCGAAAGGCTCGCACGCGAATTCGGCGGGGCTGCGCTGGTGCCGCCCCGGCTTTCGGTGTCCGCGGTCACGGGGCTGCTCGGCGGCGCGGCGGCCGTGGTCGGCGTCGATACCGGCGTGATCCATATCGCCGCAGCGCTGAAGCGGCCCACGGTCGAGTTGTACAATTTCAATACTTCGTGGCGCACCGGCGGCTATTGGTCTCCCCAGGTTGTCAATCTTGGCGGTCGGGTCGCGCCTTCGCTCGACCAGGTCAGGCAGGCGCTGACGGTGTTCGGGTTGTTGTAAGGCGCTTCGCGGCGCCGCGTTTTACTGGACGACGTCCCATGAGCGATTCACAGATCATCGAAGTCCCCGACGGCGATTGGCAAGGGCACAACCTCCACGTGCCGCGCGACGTGTTGCGCGCCGAACTCGAGCGCGGCAAGGTTTTGTATTTCCCAACGCTGAAGTTCAAGGTGTCGGAGGACGAGCGCCGGCTTTTCGATCCGGCGATTGCCGATCCCAAGCGCAAGAACATCTCCCTCGCGCCGCGTGGCGCGGGAACTGCGGCGCTACTCGGCGTGGCCGGCGATGCGGGTACGCAGGCCGCGGTCCGCGCGATGGTCACGCGCTTCCAGGATCAGGCTCATTCCCTGATCGAAGGCTTGATGCCCGAGTACATCGGCAAGCTGCGCAGCGCGCCCACGAGCCTGCGGCTCCATCGGGTCGAGACGCGCGATACTTCATGGCGCAAGGACGACAGCCGGCTGCATATCGATGCGTTTCCGTCACGGCCGAACCACGGCGAACGGATCCTGCGCGTCTTCGTCAATGTCAATCCTCAGGGCGCGGCACGGGTCTGGCGGGTCGGCGAGCCGTTCGAGACGGTCGCCCAGCGTTTTGTCCCGCAGATCAAACCGGCGTTTCCGGGGTCGGCATGGTGGCTTGAGACCTTGCACATCACCAAGTCGCGCCGCAGCGAATACGATCACCTGATGCTGAGCCTGCACGATGCTATGAAGGCCGATCTCGCTTATCAGCGCGATGCGGACCAGCAGACCATGCAGTTTCCGGCGGGCAGCGGCTGGGTCTGTTTCTCGGATCAGACCTCGCATGCGGTGATGGCGGGGCAGTTCATGATGGAGCAGACGTTCTTTCTCGCCGCCGCCGATATGGTCGAACCCGAGTGCTCTCCGCTCGCGGTGCTCGAGCGGTTGAAGGGGCATGCGCTGGTTTGAGCGGAATTGGAGTCGGGTTTGGGTTCGAGTCGGGCCAGGGTCGAGTTCGGGCCGGATCTGGCTTGGATGAGCCGAGCGTATGAGATGATCCCCGCTTTGCAATTCCAGGCCTGACGGCATGCTGAGACAGATCTATCGCGCGTTGTGGTGGCTGATTGCCCCGGTTGCGGTGATACGCCTTTATGTGCGTTCGCGCCGCGAACGCGGTTATCGCGAACATATCTGTGAGCGCTTCGGCGCCGTGGCTGGCCGACCCGCGGACGACCGCAGCAAACTGATCTGGCTGCATGCGGTTTCAGTCGGCGAGACACGTGCCGCGCAGCCGCTGATCGAGGCCCTGCTGGCCGAGCATCCGCAAGCCCGCATTCTCCTGACCCATATGACGCCCGGCGGCCGCGCGACCGGCGAGACGCTGTTCGGCGAGCGCGTGTTGCGTTGCTATCTTCCCTACGATATGCCGTGGGCCGTGCGGCGTTTTTTGCGCGCCTACCGACCCGTGCTCGGTATCGTCATGGAGACCGAAGTCTGGCCGACGCTGATCGACGAATGTCGGCGTATGGCGATGCCGCTCACGCTGGTTAACGCGCGGATGTCGCAGCGTTCCTATCGGCGCGCGGATCGCTTCGGCGCCGCCGCGCGCGAGGTGTTCGGCGGCTTTACGCGTGTGTTGGCACAAAGCCCTGCCGATGCCACTCGGCTCAATGCGCTTGGCGCGCGTGAAGTCGCTGTGCTCGGCAACCTGAAGTTCGATATGAGCGCCCCCGAGTCGCTGATCGAGCGCGGCCGCACGTGGCGCACCGCGTTGAAGCGGCAGCATGTGTGGGTGGCCGCGAGCACGCGGGAAGGGGAGGAAGCGCTCGTACTCGATGCGGCACGTGGCATGGCGGGCGACGAGGTCCTGCTGATTCTCGTGCCGCGTCATCCGCAGCGCTTCGATGAAGTCGCGGCACTGCTCGAACGCGAGGGCTGGCGCTATTCACGGCGCTCGACGTGGAACGAGATCGAGTCGATCGGCCGGCCCCACTCGGGCGAAGGCCCTGTCCAGGTCGTGCTCGGCGATTCGATGGGCGAGTTGGCCGCCTACTATGCGGCAGCGGATGCCGCCTTCATCGGTGGAAGCCTGCTGCCGCTCGGCGGACAGAACCTCATCGAAGCGTGCGTGGTGGGGACGCCGGTGCTGTTCGGTCCGCATATGTTCAATTTCACACAGGCAAGCACGGACGCACTCGCCGCCGGTGCAGCGATACAGGTGCAGGACACGGAAGGCCTCGCAAGCGCACTGAAGGGTCTGTTCGACGACCCGTCACGCCAGATCACGATGAGCGGCGCGGCAAGCGCGTTCGCGGCACGGCATCGTGGAGCGACGGCCCGGACGGTGGCGGTGTTGAGTGCGCTGTTGCGTTAGGGTGGGGTCATGAATTTCTTGCTAGTATCGACTTAGGCGTCAGGCTTTGACGACCACAACAAGAAGATACGGAGACAAAAGAAATGGACCACCCACGTCCACAGCTTCGGCGCGCCGCCTGGACCAACCTCGACGGGGCCTGGCAGTTCGCATTCGACAATGACGCACTGATCGACGCGCCCGAGGTGGTCGATTTCGATCGCGAGATCCTCGTGCCCTATCCGCCTGAAGCGAGGCTATCCGGTGTCCACGTCACGGATTTCCATCGTCGCGTCTGGTACCGGCGAGAAGTTGTCCTGGGCGAGTCGCCGGCCGGGGGTGCGCAAGGGGGCGGCGATGAACGCCTGCTGCTTCATTTCGGCGCAGTCGATTTCGAGGCGCAGGTCTATATCGACGACGTCCTTGTGGGCGCGCATCGTGGCGGCCACGTACCGTTCTCGTTCGACGTCACGCGCTTCGTAAAGGGGTCGCGCTTTACGGTGGTGGTCCGCGCCGACGACGACCCCTTTGATATGAACAAGCCGCGCGGCAAGCAGGACTGGAAGCGCGATCCGCATGTGATCTGGTATCCGCGTACCACGGGCATCTGGCGCACGGTCTGGCTCGAGCGCGTCGCGGCGAGCCGGATCGACCGGATCAAGTGGCAGGCGGATGTGGCCCGTTGGGAAATCCGCGCGGACTTGCGGCTGCTCGCCGCGCCGCTCGGCGGCAGCGTGCGCGTGCGGCTCTCGATCAATGGCCGCACGCTGGTCGACGACACGTCGCTTGTCCAGGGCGGCGAGTTCGGCCGCGTGTTCTCGCTACCATCGGATCATGGGATCGACAACGGCCGTGAAGACTGGCTGTGGAGCCCTGAGCATCCGCAACTGATCGACGCACATATCGAGTTGCGCGATGCGGACGGCCACCTGCTCGATACCGTCGAAAGCTATACCGCGCTACGCAGCGTCTGGGTCGATGGCGATCGCTTCACATTGAACAGCCGCCCTTACGCGCTACGCATGGTGCTCGATCAAGGCTATTGGCCCGACGGACTGATGACGGCCGACTCGGCCCGTCTCAAACGCGATGTGGAACTGATCAAGTCTCTCGGTTTCAACGGCGCGCGCAAGCACCAGAAGGTCGAGGACCCGCGCTGGCTCTACTGGTGTGACGTACTCGGCCTTGCCGTCTGGGGCGAGATGCCCTCGGCCTACGGTTTCTCGGACCGTACGGTGTCGACGCTCATCGATGAATGGCAGCAGGTCGTCGAACGCGACTTCTCGCATCCGTGCATCGTCGCGTGGGTGCCGATCAATGAATCGTGGGGTGTTCCGGACCTGCCCCATTCACAGCGCCAGGTTGCACTCGTGAAGGCGCTCTACGAGATCACGCACGCGATGGACGATACGCGCCCCGTGGTTGGCAACGACGGCTGGGAAATGCCCTGCGGCGATCTCGTGAATATTCACGACTATCACCACGAGCCCGAGGTACTGTTTGCGCGCTACGGTAGCCGCGAGGCGATCGACGCGACGCTTGCCTCGGTGCGGCCCTCGCGCCGGCGCCTGATGCTCGACGGCTATAGCGCTGCGGGACGTCCGGTGCTGCTCACGGAGTTCGGCGGCATCGCCTGCATCACGGAAGGCGAGGGGTGGGGCTACTCGGTCGCGACTTCAGGCGAGCAACTGCTCGAGCGCTATACCGCATTGCTCGATGCGCTGCATCGCTCGTCGGCGCTATCGGGCTTCTGCTATACGCAGCTCACCGACACCTTCCTTGAAAAAAATGGTCTGTTGACTGACACCCGCGAAGCGAAAGCCGATCTTGTCGGCCTCGCGCGCGCGACGCTCGGCGCAGTGGCCGCGGCGCGGCGGGATTTCAAGGCCAATCCGCTCGGCTACAACGAGCGCTGGTTGGCGAAGCTGGCAGCCACGGGACTCAAGGGTTGACGGTAGGGCGGTAGCTTCAGCGGGCGTTTGTCGGCGGACAACGCCCGTTTTTTTGAGGCGCAGTCGGCGGCGAGGCTACATTGGCAACGCTGCCATGCTCGACGTGGCATTGGCGAAACCGAAGCCTCGCAGCCCGGTTCCGTCAATGCCTCCTGCTTAGCTGGTCAGTTTCAAGCCCTTACCGATCCGCTTGTCGGAAGCAGGCTGCGACGTGGGAGGCTGGTGGATGGAGGGCTGCCTTGGACGATTGCGCATATGGTAAATGGTCATCTTCAGCTTATCGATCCGTCGGTGAAACTTGACCCTGAGCCGGACGGCGATATTCGGGATGCTCGGACGGTCGCCGATCATGGACTCGGTCTCCGCCAGTTCGACGAACTCAGGCGAGGTGATGTACAGGCGAAGCCGATGATCCCATTGCCGGTCGATGGCATTGTCGACGGCATTGAAGAATCGATCGGTATTCTCCAGCATCCTGATCGCCGCTTCGCGAGTGATCACATAGCACTGGGTGCCGTCAGGATGGCGCTTCATCCACATCAATTTCATGCCGCTTGCCAGCACGGCAGTCGGGATCTTGGGCCGTGCATGGACGAGGCCCATCAGCCGGACCATATCCCAATGCGATCGCGCGGCGAACACTTCGTCTACAGCGGAGCTGAAGCCATCGCGAAGCACGATGTCGTCTTCCATCACGCAACAGGCTTCATCGCCGGACGCAACCAGCTCACGCCAGACTTCTCGATGACTCAGAAAGCAACCCACCTCGCCACGCGTGAGGGGTACGCCGTATTGCTGTACTCGTCGCTCGAGATCGTAGTTTTCGATTTTATCTAGAGGGCCGGCCGGTTCGATTGCATCGAAGAACCGAACCTTGATCTTGTGCTTCTCGAATTGCCGTTCCATCAAGGCCCGGCGTTCGTGCGCGCGAGTCAGCGAAATGCAGACATACGAAACCCCACCAGCCATCTAGCTACCCCGATTCTTGGTCTTCAAATATTCAAAAGCCTGGACTGCAGAACAAAAGCAAACAGTCTTTTTTGTTTTACTAGCTCATTTAATTTGCGAGCATCCTATCATTATTTAAGCAAACCCTTAGTCTCAATAAATGAGATGACTTCCTGCAGTCCGGCCTGCGACTTGAGGTTCGACATGGCGAACGGGCGCTCGCCGCGCATCTTCTTCGCATCGGATGCCATGATCTCGAGCGACGCGCCGACCATCGGCGCAAGGTCGGTCTTGTTGATAAGGAGCAGATCGGACTTCGTGATGCCGGGGCCGCCCTTGCGCGGAATTTTTTCGCCGCCGGCGACGTCGATCACATAGATCGTCAGGTCGGACAGTTCGGGGCTGAAGGTCGCCGCCAGATTGTCGCCGCCCGATTCGATAAAGACGATGTCGGCGTCCGGAAAGCGCGTGAGCATCCGGTCGACCGCTTCGAGATTGATCGATGCGTCTTCACGGATCGCGGTATGCGGGCAACCGCCGGTCTCGACACCCATGATCCGTTCAGCGGGCAAGGCGCCCGCGACGGTCAGCAGGCGCTGGTCTTCCTTGGTGTAAATATCGTTCGTGATGACGACGAGGTCATAGCGCTCGCGCATCGCCTTGCATAGCATTTCGACGAGCGTGGTCTTGCCGGAACCGACCGGCCCTCCGATGCCGACGCGCAGGGGCGGAAGTTTCTTGGTGCGGGTGGGAGAGGGTGCGTTCATGTCGGACTCGGTTTCTCGTCGGGGTACAGTGTGCGCGTACGGTGTGTCGATTTATTGATGTCTTGGCGTGACCGGGGTGTTGATGTGGGGATGTTCCGATAAGCAGGTAGCCGATGTCTTCATTAAACGTCCTTGTATTCGTATAGACGAGCGATGCACCGCTAGGAGCGGAACAAGCGCGAGTACTGCGACTCGTGCCGAGCGGACAGGATGCCGAGCAGCGGTGCGAACGTCACGATGTCTTCCTCGCGCGTTGCGAGCGCTATCGCGACCGCGCGCGCGATCGGCTCGCGCTGGGCGACCAGCGCGCGCTGGCCGGCGAGCTGGCCGAGCGGCACGGCCTTGAGCGCGGCGGAAACCTGGTTCTCGGCCACGCTGAACGCATAGGCAGTCAGCGTGCCCTCGATCGTCGCTTGATGGGCATAGGCCGCGAATGCAAACACGGTTGGCAAGGCGAGCGGCTTGATGGCGGCAAGCGCGGCGCGGCGCGCAGGATCGCCCCATTCGAGCGACTGGCACAACTGTCCAAGAGACCAGCCCATCTGTTCGGTTTCCTGACGCAGCTCGGCTGATTCACGGCTCGCTAGAAACTCACGGTTTGCCTGTACGAGTGTTTCGCGCGCGTGCGTGTCGAAGTGTTCCCATCGTCGGAACTGATGAGCGAGGAAAGGCAGCTCGCCATGGGCGAGAATATGCTCGATGCCGTTCGCGATCCACGCGCCCGCGCTCGGGCCGTCGACGACCTGTCCGGTTTCGACGGCGGCCTCCAGCCCTTGTGAATAGCTGAATGCACCGATCGGTAGGGCCGGCGACGCGAGATGCAATAGTCCAATCAGTTCGCCCGTCTGCATGATGGCAAATCAGTCGTGCGAGTGCTTGTGCGTGTGCTCGCCGGCATGCTTGTGGTCATGCCCATGCTTGTGCTCTTGATCATGCGAGTGGCTGTGCTCTTGATCATGCGAGTGGCTGTGGTCATGACCATGTGAGTGGTCGCAGGCATGATGGCCGTGGCCATGACCATGTGCGTGATCACCGGCATGCTTGTGACCGTGCCCATGATCGTGCGAATGTTCGCCGGCATGTTGATGAGCATGCCCATGCGCATCTCCGTGCTCATGCTCATGGCCCTGCTCATGCCCATGATGCTCGCCGAACACCTGCTGCGCGATCGCATAGTCCTCCGCGAACGTCTCGTCGTGCCCATGCTTGTGACCACCGCCATACGCACCGGTCTCCGGCGTAAACGGACGGTTCGCCTGTTCGACCTTCATGCCGAGGCGGAGCAGCATGTCGGCGAGCACGGGATCATCTTCGATCTGGAGATAACCGTCGCCGATCTCGACGGGCGTGTGCCGGTTGCCGAGGTGATACGCCGCGCGCGTCAGCGCGAGTGCGGTAGTGCCGCTCACGCGCAACACGGGCTGCGGTGCCGCAACGACACGCACCAGACCGCCATCGTCCGCGATCAGGATGTCGCCGTCAGCGAGCACGGTGCCGCGCGGCAGCATCACGCCGATTTCCTCGCCGGTGTCGAGCGTGGTCGCCAGCCGGCTCTTGCGCCGTTCGTCGAACGCAAGCGTCAGCACCGCCGCACGTGCAAGCAGCGGCTTCGCGAGCCGCGTGCCGGGTGGAATGAGTCTGTTCAGCGTTCGCATCGTCACTGCCTTGCCTCGCGGCACTTAATCGATCTGTCCGGGCGCCACCGCGACGTTACCGCCATGAAGCGGAACCGTCCTTGCGCCCGACCTGCATTTCAACACCACACGCCAGCCTGCGCGCCCCGCTTAAAACAGGAAATACCGCTGCGCGAGCGGCAGCGATTTTGCCGGCTCGCAGGTCAGCAACTCACCGTCGGCGACTACCTGATACGTCTCCGGGTCGACCGTGATCTTCGGCTGCCAGCTATTGTGAATCATTTGCGACTTGGTGACATCGCGGCAATTCTTGACCGCGACCGTCCGCTTGGCGAGGCCATAGCGATCGGCGATACGCGCATCGAACGCCATCTGCGAGACGAAGGTCAGCGAGGTGCGCCCGAGTGCGCCGCCGCGCGTCGCGAACATGTCGCGATAGTGAACCGGCTGCGGTGTCGGGATCGACGCATTCGGATCGCCCATCAGCGCGACCGCGATCATGCCGCCCTTGAGGATCATGGTCGGCTTCACGCCGAAGAACGCCGGGTCCCAGAGCACGAGGTCGGCCCACTTGCCCGGCTCGATCGAGCCGACTTCATGTGAGATGCCGTGCGTGATGGCGGGGTTGATCGTATACTTCGACACGTAGCGTTTCACGCGAGCATTGTCATGCCGCGCGGTATCGCCGCTGAGGCTGCCGCGCTGCACTTTCATCTTGTGCGCGGTCTGCCACGTGCGCATCACGACTTCGCCGACGCGGCCCATGGCCTGCGAGTCCGACGAGATCATCGAGAGCGCGCCGAGATCGTGAAGGATGTCTTCCGCGGCGATCGTCTCGCGGCGAATCCGCGACTCGGCGAATGCAATGTCCTCGGCGATCGACGGGTCGAGGTGATGGCAGACCATCAACATGTCGAGGTGTTCGTCGAGCGTGTTGACCGTGTAGGGCCGGGTCGGATTGGTCGACGACGGCAGCACGTTCGATTCGCCGCAGACCTTGATGATGTCGGGCGCATGGCCGCCACCCGCACCTTCGGTGTGATAGGTGTGGATCGTGCGTCCCTTGAACGCGGCGACCGTCGCTTCGACAAAACCCGCTTCGTTGAGCGTGTCGGTGTGGATCGCAACCTGCGTGTCCGTTTCATCGGCGACCGACAGGCAGCAGTCGATCGCGGCCGGCGTCGTGCCCCAGTCCTCGTGAAGCTTGAGCCCGATTGCACCCGCGGCGATCTGCTCGACGAGCGGCTCCGGCCGGCTCACATTGCCCTTGCCGAGCAGGCCGATATTGATCGGCCAACCATCGACCGCCTGAAGCATGCGTTCGAGATGCCACGGACCCGGCGTAACGGTCGTCGCATTGGTGCCCGTCGCGGGACCCGTGCCGCCGCCGAGCATCGTCGTGATGCCGGAGGCAAGCGCTTCGTCGATTTGCTGCGGGCTGATGAAGTGGATATGCGAATCGATGCCGCCCGCGGTGACGATCTTGCCCTCGCCGGCGATCACTTCGGTCGCCGCGCCGATCGCAATCGTCACGCCGGGCTGGATGTCGGGGTTGCCCGCCTTGCCGATCGCGGCGATCCGGCCGTTCTTGAGGCCGATATCTGCCTTGACGATACCCCAGTGATCGATGATCACCGCATTGGTGATGACCGTGTCGACGACTTCGCCGGAGGCGCGCTGCGACTGGCCCATGCCGTCGCGGATCACCTTGCCTCCGCCGAACTTCACTTCCTCGCCGTAGATCGTGTAGTCGCGCTCGATCTCGATGAACAACTCGGTGTCGGCGAGGCGCAGGCGGTCGCCGGTGGTCGGACCGAACATTTCCGCATAGGCGCGGCGGCCGATCTTGAGAGCCATGGTCAAATATTCCTCAGAGCTTGCCCATCACCTTGGCATTGAATCCGTAGACGATCCGGTCGCCGGACAGCGCAACCAGCTCGACCGTGCGTTCCTGTCCCGGCTCGAACCGCACCGCGGTGCCCGACGCGATATTGAGCCGGAAACCGCGCGCCTGCTCGCGATCGAATGTGAGCGCGGGATTCACTTCATAGAAATGGAAATGCGAGCCCACCTGAACGGGGCGGTCGCCGGTATTGGCAACCGTCACGCTCGTGGTCGGCCTGCCTGCGTTGAGTTCGTGCTCGCCGTCGTCGGTGAGCAGTTCGCCGGGAATCATGTGAAAGCTCCAGTCGGTGGCGCCGCCGGGGGCCGCCTTGCGCCTGTGGCGGGCGGTCGCGCGGGCACGGCAGTGTCAGGAAATCGGGTGATGCACGGTCACGAGCTTGGTGCCGTCAGGGAAGGTCGCTTCGACCTGGACGTCCGGGATCATTTCCGGAATGCCGTCCATGACGTCGTCACGCGTGAGCAGGGTCGTGCCGTAGTGCATGACTTCGGCGACGGTCATTCCGTCACGGGCGGCTTCCATCAGTGCCGCGCTGATCAGCGCGACGGCTTCCGGGTGGTTGAGCTTAAGCCCGCGCGCGCGACGCCGTTCGGCGAGCAGCGCCGCGGTGAAGATCAGCAGCTTGTCTTTTTCGCGAGGCGTCAGGTTCATCGGAGGGGACCGCAACGCAAGAGTGAGAGAAGGGCGATCGTATCATTTGGACACGATTGGAAGTTATTCGGCCGCATATGTTCAGGGTATGGCGCTAGCATTTTGTGTTGCGCAGCAGCATGACGCGTCGTGCCGGCATCAGTGATGACTGTCGTTCACGTGGTCCAGAGTCGCAGCGGCTGCGCGGGAACGCCATGAACCAGCGGGCGCAGCCGAAGCCAGCAATCGACCAGCAAAGCCTGGAGCGATTGCATCGACGCGGCGACGACCCGTACGAGCAGCACGTTGCCGGGCAGGCAGCTCACACCTGCGCGCAGCGCATCTTCGTAAGGCAGGCTCGCACCGAGTGTTTCGGCGAGCTCGGGCGTGCAGGCCGGCCCCACGGCCCAAAGCGTACCGAACGCGGGATACCCGCCGAGCGCCTGCGCGGCCGTGCGCAGCGGCGAGGCGGAGTCGAGCACCGCGCGTTCAAACCAGAGCAGTTCTCCTTGCGCGCCGACGATCCGGCTTTCGGCACGCAGTGCGGCATTCGTCCATTGTTCGCCCGCCGCGTGACGCCCGAGTTGGGTGACGTCCCAGCCGAGCGCTGTCGCGCCTTCGGCGAGGGTCAGCGTGAAGTCGAGCGAAACATCAGCCGAATCGAAGATCAGATTGTTCTGTGGCAGCCAGTCGAGCTTCGCTCCGGATTCGAGCCTGAGCGCGATTGCCTGGCTGGCACGACGCTGATTGGCCTTGTACCACTTCGTCGCACCCGGGGTGGTCAGCAGGGCGTGGCTGTGCGCGCCCAGTGTCACGTCGATCGCCAGCGCATCGCCTCCCGCAACGCCGCCGGGCGGGTGAACCAGCACCGCATGACAGATCGATTCGCCTTCGGGATAGAGCGGCTTCTGCACGCGCAGCGGCCCCTCGTGCTTGCGGTGCGCCAGCACAGTGCGTGTACCGTGCCGCTCGAAGCCAAGCGAGAGGTGGCCGTGCCAGCGTGGGTCCATACCTGCACCCGCACCCGCACCCGCACCGCCAGTATTTGCGAGGCCATCGGCATCGGCCGGTGCTCCAAAAAAACCAGGGTTGCGCAATCGGTCGTCCCGCCCGGACGACGTGAGGGAAACAGCGGACTCGGCAGGAACGTTCATCGGACAACAGGCGCGCGGCAAAGGAGAGGGATGAACATTATCAGGCAATTGAGGGTGCAGCGAGGCTTCAGACTGCGATCATCTACCGTATCCCCGCCTGATCCATGTCGCTGCCCGCGCCACCCGCGACGATCTCGCCGCGGCTCATGACCCAGTAGTGATCGGCGAGCTCGCGTGCAAAATCGTAGTACTGCTCGACCAGCAGGATCGTCATGCCGTCCTCGTTGACAAGCCGGCGCAAAGTCCTCCCGATGTCGCGGGCAACTGCGGTTCGCTCATGAGCGCGCGGCCGATCGCGAGCTGCTGCTGGCCGCCCGACAGATCGCCGCCGCGGCGCGCGCGCGTGTCCTTGAGCACAGGAAAGAGTTCATAGATCCGCTCCGGAATCGTCTTGGCGCGCTTAGGCAGACTGGCCGCGCCGACCAGCAGGTTCTCCTCGACCGTGAGACGCGGAAAGATGTGGCGCCCTTGCGGCACGTAGGCGAGCCCGCGTTCGACACGGCCATACGGAGGCAGGCCGCTCAGCACCTGGTCGCGCCATTTGACGTGGCCATTCTTCGCCTGCACGACACCCATCAGGCAGCGCAACAAGGTGGTCTCGCCCTACGCCGTTGCGGCCGAGCAGCACGGTGAGCTTGCCGGCGGGCGCCGTCATCGTCACGTTGCGCAGGATGTGGCTGCCGCCGTAGTACTGATTCAATGCGTCGATTTCTAACATCGTCTTCGTCCTTGCTGGGTAGCGGGTGCCAGACACCCGGCTTGGTTATCGGCCCAGATAGGACTCGATCACTGTCTCGTTGCGCTTGACCGCATCGAGCGTGCCTTCGGCGAGCACGCTGCCTTCGGCCATCACTGTCACGCGGCCATGTTCGCCGGACAGCGCGGCGACGAATTCCATATCGTGTTCGACACCATCATCGAACACGTGCCGCGCAGGCGGTCGAGCAGTTCCGCAAGCTGCATCGTCTCGTTGTCGGTCATGCCGGCGGCAGGCTCGTCGAGCAACAACAGCTGCGGACGCTGCATCAGCAGCATGCCGATTTCGAGCCGCTGCTTCTGGCCATGCGAGAACTCGCCCGTCTGGCGATAGGCTTCAGCTTCGAGATGCAGCAGCGCCAGCGTGCTCTCGATGTGTTCGCGCGCATCGGTGGTGAGACGCGCGCGCGGCGAGGCGAGCCAGCCGCGGCTGTCCTCGTTCGGCAAGCGCATGGCGAGTTCGAGGTTTTCCCAGACCGGGTGCTGTTCGAAGACCGTCGGCTTCTGGAATTGCGGCCGACCCCGCTCATCGCGATCTGCGGCTCGTTGAACCGCGTCAGGTCGATCGACTGACCGAGAAAGACGCTGCCCGAGTCGAGCCGCGTCTTGCCGGTGATCACGTCCATCATGGTGGTCTTGCCCGCGCCGTTCGGGCCGATTACGCAGCGCAGCTCGCCTGTGTCGATCGACAAGGTGAGCTTGTTGAGCGCACGGAAACCGTCGAAGCTGACCGTCACGTCCTCGAGATAAAGGATCGGGCCGTGCGAGGTATCGATCGAATCAGTCGACACGACATGGCCGAGGCCCGTTGTGGTCGCGCTCGTACGACCTTGCAGCGCATCGTCGAGCGTCGTGTCGAACGATTCTTCGAGCTTGGGTTTGAGCGTCATCGTCCACCCCGCTTGCGGCTCAGCAGCGCCGAAATGCCCATGATGCCTCTGGGCAGCAGGAGAGGAACGAGCACGAAAATCAGGCCGAGGAAGAACAGCCAGTACTCGGGGAAATTGGCCGTGAAGTAGCTCTTCGCGCCGTTCTCAGCAAACGCGCCGATGATCGGACCGATCAAGGTGCCGCGGCCGCCGACGGCGACCCAGATCGCCATTTCGATCGAGTTGCCGGGCGACATCTCCGACGGGTTGATGATGCCGACCTGCGGCACATAGAGCGCGCCCGCGATGCCGCACAGCACGGCCGAGAACGTCCAGATCGCAAGCTTGTAGGCAAGCGGGCTGTAGCCCAGGAACATCAGGCGCGATTCGCCGTCGCCGATCGCCGTGACGGACGCGGCCGAGCTTCGACGAGACGATCGCCCGCCGCGAGGTAGGTCAGCACGAGCAGCGCGAAGGTCAGCAGGAATAGGATCGTGCGCGTGCCTGGATGGGTGATCGGCGCGCCGAGAATCCGCTTGAAATCGGTAAAGCCGTTGTTACCGCCAAAGCCCGTTTCGTTGCGGAAGAACAGCAGCATCGCGGCAAACGTCATCGCCTGCGTGATGATCGACAGATAGACGCCTTTGACGCGCGAACGGAAAGCGAAGTAGCCGAACACCCACGCGAATTGTTTCATCGCTCGGGTAAGGCATGGTCGGAGGGCCCGGCGATGGAACCGGCGGGGTGCTCCGACCACGGCAGAAAAACATGGACGCCCTGCATCTGTACCGGTGTTCGGCACAGTGCAGGCGCGCAGTGGGACGACCCTGCGCTTTACACTTCTTGCGTCATACTTCGGTCGAGCAGATCAGGCGGCGGGCAGACTGCCGAGCGGCGTGCTCGTCGAGCTGACCGTGTCCGGCTTCTTGTCGTCGCCGGGGATATACGGGCTCCACGGCTGCGCACGGACCGTCGTCTTGGTACGCCAGACGACGTTGAACTGACCATCCGCGCAGACTTCGCCGATCATCACCGGCTTGTGCAAATGGTGATTGCCGTCCATCTCGAGCGTGAAGCCGCTGGGTGCCGAGAACTTCTGGCCCATCATCGCGATGTGGACCTTGTCGACGTCGGTGCTCTTGGCTTTCTCGACAGCCTGTTTCCGCATATGCATGCCGACGAAAGTCGCTTCCATCGGGTCGTTGGTCACGCGCTTTTCGCCGCCCGGCAGATTGTTCTTCTTGACCCAGTCGGCGAACATCGCCTTGAACTTCGTGTTCTCCGGGTTCTTCAGCGACATGAAGTAGTTCCATGCCGCGAGGTTGCCGACCAGCGGCTTGGTATCGATGCCGCGCAGCTCTTCCTCGCCGACCGAGAACGCAACGACCGGTACATTCGTCGCCTTGAGACTCGCGTTGCCGAGTTCCTTGTAGAACGGTACGTTTGAGTCGCCATTCACCGTCGATCACACAGGTCTTGCCGCCCTGGGAGAACGTTTTGATGTTCGCGACGATGGTCTGATAGTCGCTATGGCCGAACGGGGTGTAGACCTCCTGGATGTCGGCGTCCTTGACGCCCTTCGACATCAGGAACGCGCGCCGGATCTTGTTCGTCGTACGCGGATACACGTAGTCAGTGCCGAGCAGGAAAAAGCGCGTGGCGCCGCCGCCTTCCGCGCTCATCAGGTATCCAGTGGGGGGGATCGCTTGCTGGTTGGGTGCGGCGCCCGCGTAGAACACGTTGCGGGACATTTCCTCGCCTTCGTACTGGACGGGATAGAACAGCAGGCCATTGATCTCCTCGAACACCGGCAGCATCGACTTGCGCGAGACTGAAGACTTGCGCGAGACTGAAGTCCAGCAGCCGAGGGTGACCGCGACTTTGTCCTGCGAGATCAGCTGGCGAGCTTTTTCGGCGAACAGCGGCCAGTTCGATGTTGGATCGACCACCACTGGCTCGAGCTGGCGACCCAGCACGCCGCCTGAGGCGTTGATCTGCGCGATGGTCATCAGCGCCGTGTCCTTGAGGGAGGTCTGGGATGCAATAGCAAGGGCCATGCCATTTGGCCGGATCCCAAGGCGGGCGGGGGTTTGCGGAGATTGTTCATGATCGCCCTGAGCGGCACTTGGCGGAGGGGCCGGACTTGGTGCGGGCGACGCACGCTGCTGGTGCTGCGCGTCGAGGGCGAGGTCTCGACGCGTGCGCTTCCTTGGTGCGCACCATCAAAGGCCGGAAGAGCCCATCGAGATCCCCCTTGAGCAAGGTTGCCCGGCCCGACCTTGTGCGCGATATCCATTGCGGTACTAGCGGGCTGACGGCCGAATTTTTTCCATCACTCTTCAGAGATGGCCTGCCGAACCGATGCGCCATGGATGTAAGATGGCTCTCTGCACAGTTGTGCGACAGCTACCACTACAGTTTGTGTCGAAGCGTGCGAATGCCCCTGTCTGTATTGACTCTGCATCACTAGACTCTGGCTAGCTAATCAACAAGGAGACGCCATGAACATGCGTGAAACGGGCAGCACAGTCGACCTCTCTGCCTTCTGGATGCCGTTTACAAACAACCGCCAGTTCAAAGAGGCTCCGCGTCTGTTGATATCCGCGAAGGGCATGTACTACCGGACCGACGACGATCGCGAGATCCTCGACGGCACGGCGGGGCTCTGGTGCGTGAATGCCGGACATTGCCGCACGGAGATCGTCGAGGCGGTCAAGGCTCAGGTCGAGCAGATGGAATTTGCGCCGACCTTCCAGATGGGCCATCCGAAGGCGTTCGAAGCGGCGACGCGGATCGCCGCGCATACGCCGGGCGATCTCAAGAAGATCTTCTTCGCGAACTCAGGTTCCGAAGCAGTCGACTCTGCGCTCAAGATCGCACTTGCCTATCATCGCGCGCGCGGCGAAGGCCAGCGCACGCGGCTGATCGGTCGTGAACGCGGTTATCACGGCGTGGGCTTTGGCGGGATTTCCGTCGGTGGGCTGGGACCGAACCGCAAGGCGTATTCGGGTCAACTGCTGCCTTCGGTCGATCATCTGCCGCAGACCTACAACCTCAAGGAACAGGCGTTCAGCAAGGGCCAGCCGACCTGGGGTGCGCATCTGGCCGACCAACTCGAGAGGCTCGTGACGTTGCACGATGCGTCGACGATCGCCGCGGTCATCGTCGAGCCGCTTGCTGGTTCGGCGGGTGTGCTGGTACCGCCTCAAGGTTATTTGCAGCGACTGCGTGAGATTTGCGACAAGCACGGCATCCTGCTGATTTTCGACGAAGTGATCACGGGCTGGGGTCGTCTTGGGGCGCCGTTCGCATCGCAGTATTTTGGCGTGACGCCGGACTTGCTGACGATGGCCAAGGGCACCAACAACGCGACTGTGCCGATGGGCGCCGTGGCCGTGCGCAACGACGTGCACGACACGATTGTGAACGGTGCGGCTGCCGGCATCGAGTTCTTCCATGGCTACACCTATTCGGGGCATCCGCTCGCCGCGGCAGCGGCAGTCGCGACGATCGACGTCTACGAGAAGGACAATCTGTTCGAGCGCGCCGCGAAGATCTCGCCGTACTTCGAGCAGGCCATCCATCGCTTGCACGATGCGCCGAACGTGCTCGACATCCGCAATCTCGGTCTGGTCGGCGGCCTTGAACTGAAGCCGCGTGAGGGCAAGCCGGGTGCACGAGGCTACGAGGTGTTCCTCAAGTGCTTCGAGAAAGGCGTGCTCGTGCGCTGCACGGGTGACATCCTCGCCTTCTCGCCACCGTTGATCGTCAACGAACAGCAGATCGATCACCTGTTCGGAACCGTGGCCGAGGCGTTGAAGGAAACGGCTTGAGGGTGCGTTGTGAGGCCATCGCTTGCTTTAGCTTCTCACCGCGATGCCGTTCGTGAAATGGTGTTACGTTTCAAGACAGCCAATCCGCGTGTGTTCGGGTCGGTTGTTCGCGGCGACGACAGTGATGAGAGTGACCTCGATCGCCTGGTAGACCCACTGCCTGGGACCACCTTGTTCGATCTCGGAGGCTTGCTGGTTGCGCTCGAAGAATTGCTTGGTGTTCGGGTGGATCTCCTGACACCTGGCGATCTTCCCGTGAAGTTCCGCGCTCGCGTGCTCGCGGAGGCGATGCCTGTATGACTAAACACCGCCTTGTCGAGTGTCTGGATCATCCGACGCGAAGGAGAAGAATTGGAAGGTCTAGACGATGAATGAACAAGAGGGGCGCTCCTTGCGGAAGCGCCCCTCTTTGTTTGTCGTCCTGGACTGCCTCGTACGGCATCGTCACATTGCCGGGGCGGTCGGGTAGGTGGGGCGATGAGACCAACGCGTCATCCGCTGATTTCAGCTGGCTCGTTGTGCCGGACACGTGGCAGCACCTGACCCCCCTCCATGGAAAGCGCCCGGAAATCCTGCGGCGCCATGTCGTAGGCCCGACGAAACGCTCGCGTGAAATCGGATGAACTCTTAAAGCCAAGTCCGTAGGCGATTTCCGTCACCGTCACGTGCGGATAACGGGCGAGTTCATCTGCCGCCTGCCGCAACCGGAGGTGCCGGATGTAAGCGCCAAGCCCACCTTCATGCTGAAACAGCCGATACAAGGTCGGGCGAGGCAGTTGCAGCGCATTCAGCACACTTTCGGGGGAGAGACTCTCGTTGCTCAGATTCGCCTGAATATAGCGTCGCACCCGGCCGAACATGGCTGCCCGCGCTGCCGCGCGGGCATTGCCGCTCAGGCCGGCCTGCTTGCCGAAGGCCGCGAGAAGGAGTTGGGCGCTCGTGCGGATGGCGCTATCCGCAACGCTGGCACCCATGCCCGCGATGTTCTGGCTGAGCGCCGTGACATGCTCGACGATCAGTCCCGTGAGGGGTGTCTCGTTTTGCATGGTGCGGCCATGGAGGGCCTCCGGGTCGGGAAACATCTCTTGCGCCAAAATGCCCGGCACGAAGAACGTGAGTACCCGGCAGGTGTTGCGCCGCATGCGCACAGGCTGCCCCATATCGAGCACGAGGATGCTTGCCGCGCCCGACGCGCGATTGCGTGGCGATGCGCGGACCGCGACATCGTCGACATCGCCTTCCAAAAACACGTGGAAAGCGTAGTCGCGAATGCTATCCCTCGAGATCCGGGTCAGCGAGCGCTCCAGCAACATCGAGTCAGACCGGCAATCGGTAAAAGCAAGTTGGCCGACGCCATAGCGATCAATTGATGCCCGGAACGGCTTCTCGAGATCAGAGAGTGAAGGCAGAACGTCGATCACATGGCCGACTCGATCTCGCCAAGCCAGCAAGGGCTGCTGCGGTGCTTTTGCCTGCACGTTGAAATGGCTATGAACAATTCCGGACTGTACTGGCGCGCCGAAATTAACTGTGCTGCTGCGGCTCATGCGAGAGATCCTGTGTCGGCATATGCCCAAAGTCAGCGGGCTCAACTTGAGTGACATGAAACCAGAATATCGGCATGGCGGCGAACCATTTTCAAAAAAAACGTGTGATTTCTTCGAAAACTGATACGCACGGTAAAGCATGTCGATCAAGATCTGGATATTCTGTGAGACGACCACGGCGGATCTAAACGCCGGGCCGGCGATACGCGTCTGTCTTTGCAATAGCGTGTGCCGCCCGCCGGGCACCCTATGGACGCAGTGGCACCTGCGCTTCTGCACTTACTTTCGATTGCCGATCTTATGTCGTTCCTATCCAGCCAGGAAATCCTGAGCATTCCCGACACGCTCGGTCACGCCCATGCCCACTGGAATACCGGCCGGGCCGACCAAGCTGAACGACTCTGCCAGCACGTGCTAGCCGCCTGGCCTGGTCAGGCCGATGCGCTGCATCTGCTTGGACTGATAGCGCACGCGTACGGCGATCTCGATGTCGCCATCGCACACTTGCGCCAGGCCTGCACGACACCGCACGCGCCGGCCGTCTATTCCAGCAATCTTGCCGAAATGTATCGCCAGAAAGGGCTGCTCGCTGAAGGCGAGGAGGCGGCGCGGCGGGCCGTGTCGATGGACCCGACGCTCGTGTCCGGCTGGAACAACCTCGGCATCATTCAACAGGAAACCGGCAAGCTTAAGGAAAGTCTCGCCTGCCTCGAACGCGTGGTTGGGCTCCAGCCTGGTTGGGCAGAGGCGCACAACAACCTGGCTAATACGTTCAGACGCCTGGGCCGCATGGATCGCGCCGAACGGCACTACCGTCAGGCGCTGGCTCTGAATCCTTCATACGCCGAGGCGCACAAGAATTTGGCATCCCTGCTCTCATCCCAGGGTCGCTACGACGAGGCGGCGACCGCTGCGCAGCGGGCAATCGAACTCAGTCCGCGTGTTGTCGATGCGTATCCGAACCTGACCGAAGTGGAGACATCCCGCCACCTCCGCGCCGCCGCTTTGGGTGCGCTCGACATGCTGCGAGCTTTCGCGCCACAACATCCGGCGGGGCTGTGGCACGCGTGAAGGCGTTCAGGCACATCGAGCGCCTTATCGTCACCAAGGTAGCGTGACAGAGCGTCTCGGGCCGGTCTGCCTCAAGCGATCAGTACGTTTTCATCTCCGGATCAATCTGTCGTGCCCAGCCATCGACACCTGTTTGCAGATTGAAGACGTTCTTGAAGCCACGCGATTCGAGAAACATGGCGGCCTGGGCACTGCGGCCGCCATGATGGCAGATGCAGACAATTGGCGCGTCTTCATCGAGTTCGGCGCTGCGGCCGGGGACCTCGCGCAGGGGGATCGTCACCGAGCCCGGAATCTTCGCGAGTTCAAATTCCCACGGTTCGCGCACATCGAGCAGGACAGGGGTGCCGCGTGCGGCACTGCTTTCGGCTTCGGCAAGCCATTCGGCCAGTGCCGACGGTGTGATTTGCTGCATGCTCAGAACTTGAAGTGCGATGGTTCGACCGCGTTGATCAGCGGCTCGATATACGTTTCGAAAACATCTTCGACCCGGTATTCGGCCTCGCCGATGCGTGTGATGATCTGCGCCTTCTGCACCGGCAGCACGCCGACATATGCCGCGAGACGGCCACCGATCTTGAGCAGGCCAAGCAGTTCCTGCGGCAGCACGGGCAGGCCGCCCGATATGCAGATCACGTCGAACGGCGCACCGTCGGACCAGCCGCGCGACCCGTCGCCTTCGACGACCTCGGCGTTCGTCACGCCGTTTGCAACAAGGTTTTCGCGCGCGAGGGTCACGAGTTCGGGCTTGATGTCGACCGTCAGCACATGGCGGGCGCGATGCGCGAGCAGCGCTGCCACATAGCCGGAACCGGCGCCGATCTCGAGTACGCTTTCATGTTTCTTGACCGCGAGTTCCTGAAGCGTACGGGCCTCGATGCGTGGCTGCAGCATCTTCTGGTTGGCGGGCAAGGGAATTTCCAGGTCCGCGAACGCGATATTCCGATAGGCCGCCGGCACGAAGTTCTCGCGCTTGACGATCGATAGCAGATTCAACACATCCTGGTCCAGCACATCCCAAGGACGGATTTGCTGCTCGATCATGTTGAAGCGCGCTTGTTCGGTGTTCATGATGATGGCTGTAGAGGATTTCGCGGTGGAAGACCGACAGTAATTGTAGCAAATCACGTGGGACCGGTCGGCGGGCGGGCGCAACTTTTGCGTGCCCCGCCCAGTCGTATCAGGGCCTGCTATCTTGTACACGAATTTCGACAGGAGTGGAGTTTGGCGCGTCAATCCGCAGTTTTTCGTCTTGAAGGGCGCCCCTCGGGCGCTCGCCGTCGTCTGTTGCTCAGCCTCGCGGGACTTGCCGCAGCGGGGCTTGCACCGTCCCTGGCCGTGCCGCCACGGGCCGAAGCGTCGCCACTGTTTCCGTTCATTCCCAACCACTACACCTTCACCCACGCCCAGGTGTTCGAGGCAGTGGCGCGGAAATTTCCTTACCGGCGCACCCTGGCGCAGGTGTTCGAACTGTCGCTGACCAACCCGGCGGTCGGCTTCGAACCCGACGTGAACCGGATTGCCGTGTCGGCTGATGTCGCGCTAGTGAGTCCTTTTCTGCAGCAGCCCGTCAACGGTTCGATGACGTTGAACACCGAGTTGATCTACGACGCGCCCTCGCGTTCCGTGCGGCTCAAGAGCCCGCAGGTCGAACGCACGGCGTTCGGCGCGTCGGCCGCCGAGTACCAGCAGCAGATCAATGCCGCGTTAGCGGTCGCGGCGACCCAGTTGCTCGACAATTATCCGATCTATACCTTTAAGCCCGAGCAGCTGACTTTCGCCGGCGCGCAGTTCGAGCCCGGTACGATCACCGTGCAACGTGACGGTATCAAAGTGGAGATCGTGCAGCGCTCGGGTTAGCCCATTCACTCCTTTTAACGGAAAAACTCCGCATGCTCTTGCCGGAACCAGCGAACGCACTGATCCTCGGTATCGTCGAGGGGCTGACAGAATTCATCCCGGTTTCGAGCACCGGCCATCTGATCGTCGTCGGAAGTCTGCTCGGCATGCATGGCGACCTTGCCAATATGTTCGACATCGTGATCCAGCTCGGCGCGATCCTCGCCGTCTGCTGGGAATTCCGGCGCAAGCTGATCAGCACCGTGGTCGGCCTGCCGAGCAGCGGCGAGGCCCGGCGTTTCGCGCTGAACGTCATCATCGCTTGCGTGCCCGCGGGGATACTTGGCTTGCTGCTGGGCAAGTCGATCCAGCAGGTGCTGTTCGCGCCAATGCCGGTGGCGATCGCGCTGTTTGTGGGCGGGATCGTGATCCTGATCGTCGAGCGGCATAACAGGAACCTTGTTCTTGCACGGCAAAGCGAAGATCTGCGCGGGACGGGGGCGCGTGTCACGTCGATCAACCAGATGAGCGGGCTGGATGCGGTAAAGGTCGGGTTCGCGCAATGCTTCGCGTTGATTCCGGGCACATCACGCTCAGGGGCGACGATTATCGGCGGGATGATGTTCGGGCTCGATCGCAAGGTGGCGACGGAGTTTTCTTTCTATGTGGCGATTCCGTTGCTGTTTGCGGCGACCTTGTATGAACTGCTCAAGGCACGCGCTGCGTTGACTAGTGATTCGGCGGTGATGCTGATCATTGGGCTCGTGGCGGCGTTCGTCAGCGGTCTGATCTGTGTGCGCTGGTTGATGCGCTTTGTGTCGTCGCACGATTTCCGCGCGTTTGCGTGGTATCGGATCGCGTTTGGTGGCGTGATCCTGTTGACTGCTTATACGGGGGTGGTGGAGTGGTAGGTGGGGTGCGGAGTGATGGGGTCCTTAGGACGATGTGAGACGAGACGAGGCGAGGCGAGGTGAGGTGAGGTGAGGCGAGGTGAAGTGAAGTGAGGTGGCATGCCGCAGCCGTGTCCACCGAGCCTATAGGCAGGTGTCACGGCGTTCAGCCAATGAGTCTATCAGCGAGAGGTCCTGGAGTGACCTCAGATCCGCTTGAACAATATGTCCCAGACACCGTGTCCGAGGCGCAGGCCGCGGCGCTCGAACTTGGTGATTGGGCGATAGTCGGGGCGGGGGGCGTAGCCTGTCGCGGTGTTTTGGAGAGTCAGCTCGGCTGACAAGACTTCGAGCATCTGCTCCGCGTAGTTTTCCCAGTCTGTCGCGAGATGGAGATAGCCACCCGGCTTGAGACGTGCGGCGAGTGTCGCGACGAACGGCGGCTGGATCAGGCGGCGCTTGTGATGGCGCGCCTTGTGCCACGGATCCGGGAAATAGATGTGGACACCATCGAGGCTACCCTCGGGCAGCATCTGTTCGACGACTTCGACTGCATCGTGCTGGATGATCCGGATATTGTGAAGCTCCTGCTCGCCGATCAGCTTGAGCAAAGCGCCGACGCCGGGCTCATGGACTTCGATGCCGAGAAAATCATCGTCTGGACGACGTGCGGCGATCTCGGCGGTGGTTGCGCCCATCCCAAAACCGATCTCCAGTACACGCGGGGCGGCACGGCCGAACGTCGCTGTCCAGTCGAGGGGCGCGGCTGCGAATGGCAAGACGAAATGCGGACTTAGTTCGTCGAGCGCACGGCGCTGTCCGGTGGAAACACGTCCGGCGCGCGTGACGAAGCTGCGGATGCGACGGAGGTGGAGCGCAGGCGCATCGCCGGCCTCATAGTCGCTTTCGGGCCTATCCGGTGTACCGCGTGCTTCAGCGGCGTCGGACGGCGAGTGCATACCGTCGTCGTTCACGTCGTGTGGTTTGCTGCCGGGGTTTTGAGGGGTGTGCGCAGACATCGGTTGAGGCCAGGGATCAGACGGGCCGCATTATACCGGGGTGGAATGGCGTGGGCTTGGCGCAGCGCTGCACGCGCTTCGACTTCACGCGTTATGAGCCGACTTCAATTCCAGTCATTATCGCCCTGAACGGCACAGACTCCCTGCCAGGTGCACGAGCCCTCTGCGACATATGGGAAGGCGTGCCGAGAGATGCACACGTGCGCCCTTAGAGCGAGTCAGGCCGCCTAAAAATATGGGAACCTGCGCGACTGTTCCACCCTATCCGATGGCGGATGGCTGCCAGAAGGGTCAAGCCAACATGAAGCACGAACCGAGGTTTCATTCGATCACGCATGCGGTAGTGTCTCGAACACAGCACGCGAGCGGCCGCATCTGCGTTGCCTGCGCGTGCGAACGCTGACGCGGCAAGGGGCGCAATCAGCCCCAAAGCCTTCTCGCGAAAAACTTCAGCTTCAGAAGGCACCGGTGAGTCTTTCAAAAGAGAGTAAGCCCACGACGAAGGATGGGAATTTTTTGAAATGGAGACCGCTGTAAGTCGATAGGAAGATACGTACTGATTCAGGAAGTAAATGCCCGAGGCTCGCAAGCATAGCCGGAGTCCAAAATCAAAATCACACGCATCCCCCACGAGGTCTTGAGATCGGAAGGCGGTTGCGCGTGCATCTGCGGTTCGCACCATATAGGCATCGTTGGGAAACATTCGCATGATTCCCGCGGTCGCTGGCACGGGCATAAGGCCCGCGTTCTCTTCGATGCGGTGGAAGTCGCGGTTAACGTTGAGCGATGCGTCTTTTAAAACCGTGCCGTCGTTTTCTATGACGTATTGATTGCCGAACGCAGCCGTCAAGTCAGGATGATCGTTCCAGCAGGCCGCCAAGTCGCTGACTGCATTTGGACTCAACAAATCATCGTCATGTAAGAGCACAAGGCGATCGCCTTTCGCGCGTTCGAATAAGTCGTTCACATTTCCAGCTTGGCCAAGTCCAGGCCGATGGCGTTTATAACAAATCTCCATACCGGCTGGCGCAACGAGTGCAGCTATTAAATTAGATGAATCATCGTTGCTTGAATCGTCGCCGATGACGATTTGCAATGGGCGATAGGATTGTGCGAAACACGACTGAACCGCTTCCTTTAGAAGGGCTGTCCGGTCGTATGTCGGAATGCAAATGGAAATAAGCGCATTGTGTGGTTCGATCATGGCGTCTCCGTGGCGGCTCTCAATGAGTCGCAGCTCGCGCTCCCAGCTGGACGCTCGTCACCAAAGCTTATTGGAGACGGCGGGACGGAGCACCTTGAACGGACGAGCGAGAGCCATTCTCATCAAGGTCGATCGACAGGCTACGCCTTTCACACACGATAGAGAGGCTATCTGAACAAGAAGCTCGGCTCTGTGCGTCTTCCCACGTTGTGGAAATTGAGGTCGAAGGTGAACGCCTTCTTCGGCACCTCGCCGCGTGGCACGAGCCAACCTTGCGACATATTGGGAGGCTAGCTGGCGGGCATGCCGAACCGGGCCAGGTAGGGGGATCGAACGGCACCCCCGGGCAGCTCTCCGTCCAGCCGTTTGATTACTTGAAGGTGAGAATTTCGCTCCATGCTTTAAAAACAGCACAAATTCTAATCAAGGGAGAGCGTCACGCAGAATTCGAGGGGGCTGGGCGCGGAGAGAATCGGCAGGCATTGACAGGTCAATCGGCAACAAGGGCTGGAGACATTCGCCTGACTCGCCGCGCGCACGCTCCATAGATGAGCGCAGTGTTCAGACGCGCTTGACACGGTTGCTCGGGCGAACGAGGTGAGGCGTTTTGGAGGCAAGGACGTTCCTGGGGCCTGTTTTCCCGCGACGTGTGGGGACCAGGTTCGTTGGGACTATGCGGCGGCGTTTGCAAGGTTTGTCCGACCTGCTATCGGAGGGAGCGGACTACAGACGGTGCCCTCGTGCCGCAGACGTGCAGGGGAGAGAACTGAACTCGGTCCCCAGCGACGACACTCACTTCGCGTTATGTGACGTTTAATGACACATTGCGCGAAATGAATGGTTCAAACCCATGACCGCACCCCGTCCTCTGTGGACCGTACTTGACGCCGCCGAGCGTTCTCGCAAGTTGAATCTGCGTACGGAAGATTCTCGCGCCGCGCTACCCGACATCAGCGCGGAGGCCTTGTGCCAGGCGCTGCGTCGACCAGCGGGGGAGGCTGATTCAGCTATCCCGTGGTTCTGACCACTGGTGGATCGTACCGCTGCAGCATGCCGCCGCTGGCGCCTCGCCACTGGAAATCTGGCTCGATCGATACGTCCGAGAGGCTTTCGTCGAACTTCAAAAATAAAGCCGCGAGGATGAACGGGCGGGAGGCAATTTGCCTAAGGCGACGTCCACGGAGCCGGCAGTTAGTGAGCACTAAGTCTTTGCCCAATGGCTTGTAGACCTTTGTCGCGCTCCACGGAATGATGCGTGGAGCGGGCGATGGGAGTCGAACCCACGTCTCTAGCTTGGGAAGCTAGGGTAATGCCGTTATACGACGCCCGCGTAGGCCGCGATTCTACGCGGTTTTGAGGGGTTCGCGCAATCGGGGATCCTGGAGGCTGGCGTGAAAAGTGTATCCACTCAAGTAGTGCTCGCTGGCATCGCAGTAGCCCCTTCCGGCGCCCGGCGTCCAAGGTGTGGCGAGCAAGGACGAGAAATCGGGCAAGTCGGTTGCTGTTGACCCGAAGGCAAGTGCTGTTGCTCCGGCCGCGAGCGTGACAACGAACAATACCGTAGCGAAGGCTGAACCAGCTACGCCGACGAAGATGGAGCTGGCGACGGAGATCTATAAGCGCATGCGCGCGGTGGAGGACGTGACGAGGAAGGACATCATCGAGAAGTTCATTGCCGAGGTGAAGCTGACGAAGGCCGGCGCGAGCACTTACTACCAGATGATCAAGGATAAGCACGAGCCGATGGGCAAGAAGTGACTTGCTGCTACTTTGTTCCATGAAAGGCTCTAGTGGGAGCCTTTCGTTTTGTTTTCTAGCCCCTGAGTGGGCTCAATTTCCTTGTAGCAAGGATGGAAAGGAAGAGATCGGCAGTTTAGCCTTGGTTATTGATTCGATAGCCCATGGCGCGGTAACCGCGCTGCCGCTTTTCCCACATTCTTTGCAAGGCAGGATGTCCGACATCAACGATGTCGACAATCCGAACATTCGTCTTGGTCAAGTGCTGTCTATGTAGACGCCCCGCATACTGCTGAAGGGTGCCCCTCCAGGAGATTGGCATTGCAAGGATAAGGGTGTCGAGCGCCGGGTGATCAAATCCCTCGCCGACGAGTTTCCCGGTCGCCAAAAGCACTCGCGGACCATCGCTTGGCAGCGCATTCAGCTCGTCAAACTTCAGCGCACGCTGCTTTTTCGACATGCGGCCATGCAGAACGAAAATTCTATCGACTTTCCCGGCCAACGCCTGTGCAACGGCCTCAAGGTGGTCGGTGCGCTCGGTCAACACGAGAATCTTTCGACCGTCCGCGAAAGCAACCTCGACTTCTCTTCCAATCGCCTCTGTCCGTTGGGTATCGCAGGCGATATGCCGGAAGACATCCTGAATAGCAGCGTCGTCGGGTAGTTCTATTTGTGCCGTTCGAATCTGCGGGATAACTTCAAGATCTTGAGGCGCTGTGTCGGGTCTGGCTGCGGTGTGTCGAATCGGTCCGCACTGCATGAATATGATCGCATGTTGGCCATCTCGTCGCATCGGTGTAGCCGTCAGTCCGAGCACGTATCTCGCCTTGACCCGTTTCAGGAGCGCTTCGAATGACACGGCAGAGAGATGATGACACTCGTCTACGATGACGTGCCCATAGTTCTCGACCAGCTCGCTAGTCTCGCCCAGGCGTGACAGGGACTGCATGACTGCGATGTCGATCTTCCCGGTCGGTCTGGGCTTCCCACCACCCACTGTGCCGACTATCTCCTTTCCAACGTTCAAGAACGCCTGCAGCCTCTCCTGCCACTGTTTCATCAGTTCGGTACGGTGGACTAGAACTAGCGTATTAACACCACGTCGAGCAATCAATGCCGCCGCAGTAACCGTTTTTCCAAACGCGGTAGGCGCACATAGCACGCCGGTGTCATAGCGCAACATGGCCGACACGGCGGTTTCCTGATCGACCCGAAGCGTGCCGGCAAACGACACATCGAGTGGTTGGCCTGGGGCACGTCCATCTTGAACCTCGCAGGCTATGTCGTTTTCGCGAAGCAGGTCCTTCACAGCATCCAGACAGCCTCGTGGCAATCCTACATGCCTAGGGTAGTTCTCCGCGCATCCGATTACGCGCGGCTTGTCCCATACCGGAAAACGCATCGCCTGCGCCTTGAAGAACTCCGGATTTGGGAATGCGGCCAATCGAATCAGTCGGTTGAGCAGCGGCTGCGGGATCCGCTCCTTCTCCAAATACACAAGATTCGCCAAGGTTACCGACAGCGACTTCGGCATGAGACCAGGTAGCTTGTTTCGGATCAGGGCGGTGTCCGCCACGGCTGCGCCTGATCGTCGTCGTCGGTAACGAATGACACGTCGAGAGGGTGAGTACCTCCGGTACAACGGAGAATGGCTGATTCGATCTCCGCAGGAGGGAGAGTTTTAATCGTTGCAAGGAATGCCCATTGATCCGCGTGTGGCTGCAGCGCTTCATCCACGAAGAGGCTATTGCCTTGCTCGCGCGGCTTTTTTTGTAGAGGCAACGCAATCAAATTTCCGAAGCCGCCCTTGGGCATGGAGTCCTGGTTGGGAAATAGCCGATCGTAGGAAGTCAGCTTCAGCTGACGCGTCCGCGTACAGGTATGACTGATAATTGCCGTGCCGAGGCGGCGCGCATCCCTGGCCGGGACACTCGATTGAAAGAAGATCCACACATGCGCACCGTTTCCCGAGCGCGAGATTTCCAACGCAGCCGGCACGTCCAGCTCTTGACAGGACGACAGGAACGCGCGCGCATCTTCTCGCCAGTCTGCGTCATCGAAATCCACGGCGAGAAAGTGGCAGGTGTCATCGGCCATCAACGGGTAGACACCGACGGTGTGTCGGCCCGCGAGATGGTCATATATGACGTGGTCGGATAGCGGAATTAGCAGGCGGTTGCCGCAGTCCGAACACTTGATGCGCGGTTTCTCACAGACCCCGGCGCGCCATTCGTTCGCGCACGCAGGCGAATAACCCGACTTGCCGACCTTACTTTCCCATCGTATCGGGTATACATCGGTTCGCCCCTGGAAGAGGCGTCTGAAAAGTGCGATCTTCTCGTCCGTCGTCAATCGAGACGGCTCAAGCGGGGTCGAGCCGGCGTCCGGGGGCGTCACGTTAATCCCGTGAGACTTGAGCAGTGCAACGAGGCGGGCGTTATCCGCGCGAAGTAGTTTCAGTTCGCGATTAACGGTCATCGGGGACGTACTCTGCAAACAGGATGTTCATGTCATCACTGACTCCGTAACCGAAGTTGCTGCTGGCGCGGCGTACCTCGTCGAGCCGCGCGACAAGACTATGGCCTGCATCATTGGACAGGGCAACCGCCGACTGGAGCGCCTGTTCGTACATGCGCACCAGCGCCGCAAAAAAGACGTCGTTTTCCATCCCGACGTCATTGCAAAACCCGGTGGCCCGCTCGCAATAGAACACCATGAGTTCCGCCAGACCCTCTGGCCGCCCGATCGCCTTCCGGTAATCCGAGATCGCTTTCTTTGCCTTCGAGACTGAGATGGCTTGGTTTTTGAAAACATCTGGCCACACGCATCTATCTATGATGCTCTTATATGGCTTCAGGACATCATCACCAATGCCAAAGCGCGCGTGCAGGAACGCTTGGCTGTCCTTGCTCGCAGCGTACAGGTCTTGGACGAGGCCCAGCAAACCGGCACGATCGAATGTTGAAAGCTGTCCCTTAATATCGGCCCAAGAGCGCTTGGCTGTCTTTTTCACGGTTGCGACGATTGCGGATTGTGCTGTTCGCACGCTAGCGGACGGTCAGCCCCAGCAATGGCTCCCTGTCCGCATCTCAAGAGTTTGGCTTGATTCGGTGCCGCGTCCAGATCAGCAGCTTCTAGAGTAAAGTGCGGGGGCGGAAACTGGCGTCGCCGTCGAACCCTATGATCAGTGGTTTAGCGTGTTGCTCGGTGTAAAACCACCCCCGAAACCCTACATAGACTGCGGGTTTCCTCAAGCCGTTGCGGCTTGGGAAGCTAGGGTAATGCCGTTATACGACGCCCGCGTAGGCCGCGATTCTACGCGGTTTTGAGGGGTTCGCGCAATCGTGAGCCCTTGCGGCTGTGATGAAGAGTGTATCCGCTCCGAAAGTGTTCGCTGGCATCCATTGAGTCGCCTAAGGACGTCCCGGCGCATTGTCGCAGCGAACTCCGTCGGGGCGCGGTTTATGGGGGAGCAGCCGATTGGCGCAGACCAAATGTCTCGAAGGCCGGCGGCGGGCGTCCGAGTATCTTTCGAAGTGGGTTGATGATAGTTCATGAATTTCATGAACTATCATCAACCCTATGAAAAAGCGAACCTCCCTGCCGGCCCTTGGCCGCCCCGTCTCGGCAAATACCTCCTTCGCGCCAATCAGTAAGGGCGGTCGGCACTCGTCCGCGGTCTCTGCTCCGGTACATGGCGCGACAACGGGTCATTGGAGCAGCGTGCACAAAGACGGAAGGGTTCGCGTCGGCGGCAAGATACAGCCGGTGATACTCACGACCGACCTGGCCAGTGTTTGCAACGGGCGCGTCGACGTGCTCACGTCGGGCAAGGGCGATTGCGAATCACTGGCCGAACGTTTGAAAAAGCTAGGGTTTTTGGGGGACGTAGCCCTGATCAGTGGAATCGAAGAGACTGGCCGTCTTCGGACGATTCGCAACCGGAAAATGAAGCTGCCTAGGGTCCGGCACCACACGATAAAAAACTTTCTGGTGGTCGATCTGGTGGACAAAAGGGCAACGTGCAAGCCCGAACCGATCGTGCGCACAACGAGTGAAGTGCACGAACTGGCTATCAAGACCGTTCGGATGCTTGGGGCAGACCCAGTGAAAGAGGCCGTCGACTACTTGACGGCAGTTTTCCGGACCGTCTCGACGGGAAACGTCCTTGCTCTGGCTTCCGCAAATGGCTCCGTCACTGCGCAAAACAGTGGCCCAGTTACCGCCGTTCCGCTGGCGGCGGCCCGTGCCCGAGGAAGGCGGTTTGCGTTTGAAGAATATGAAAGTCCCGACAATCTCGCGCTTCTGGATGCCCGCGACTATGCTGGCCGCAACGACCGGACGATCAACGATCAGCGCCTGAAGGGTGAACTGTATGCACTACTTCCTCCCGGGAAAACGAGAGGGTTCAGATATCCAAAGTGGCAGTTTGATGCCACGCCCGCAAGGCTGGTCTGTGTCCTGCACCCGTTCGTCGATGCGAAGGCAAACTCTTGGGTTATCCATTCGTTCATGCGGCGCGAGCGCGACGAGCTCGATGGCAAATCACCCTTGGAGATTATTCTTGACGACGGGGCGAGCATAGCCCCGGTGGTGGATTTGGCATCTCGGGACTTTGCGGGCGAGCAGGGTGCAACATGACGCAGTTCGCACGGGACGCCGGACGATGCCGTCTCGTCCCGCGCAAGACCTTCTACTGCATCGAAGCCCAGAACCTGCAGTGATGCTCCTGGTCGTATGCATCCCCGGTCACGATCTCAGTAGCCCCTCCCGCCAGCAGTCCGAGCCATTGCGTCGTCGCCGCGTCGTATCGTGGCCACACAGGTTGCGACGGGGTATTCGGATCGCCTGCACGAGCGAAACTTCCCCAGTAACGCATCATCATCTGTGACAGCTTCGCCTGCGGGGGGGTAAGCGGAATCGCGCCGCCCGACTGACCACTGGAGATCGGCGTGTTTGCGTCGCCCCGCCAGATGTATTGCAACTCGAATGAATGCGTAGCCCCGAGGTCGAACGAAGGCGGCACGACCATATAGGGCGTATGCGGTGCCGTCTCGTCGCGGAACTCATACGTATAGGTCGGCACCCACTGCGACAATGCTTCGTCGAGGGGAACCGAACCGCACGAAAGCATGGAATCGGTCTGCATAGCCGCCAGGGCGACACCCGGCGTGGGATAGGCGTCGACAGGATACTCGGCGAGCACGCGGTCCGCCTTGTCGCCGTGCTGTGTCCTCACCGCCGACTGATAACGATCGGCGGTCAGAGGCTGGCGAGTCAGGTCATTATCCTCGTAGACGAGGACGCGAGTCTCATGACGCACATTGCCAACCAGCACGGGCACACGATTGAACTTGCCTGAGCGGAATGCGTCGAGCACCGGCACGGGCTGCGTCGCGCCCCCGACGACTGGACGCCAGATCAGTTTGGTCTGCGCCTGCGCGTCGATAATCTCCGCGGGACTCTTCTTCCGCAGGCAGGCCATCGCCGTTGCCGGGTCCGTGCAGCCGATCGTTTCGGCAAATGACTTGCCTCGCGTCGCGGCGGTGTCATGACTGATCATTTGGCAGCCGCCGATGCTTTGGATAATGGCCTGGTGGAAAAGGCTGGCAGCAGCGGGCGATCCGAGCATCCAACAAACCGAACCCGCACCCGCCGATTGACCGGCGATGGTTACGTTGTCCGCGTCCCCACCGAAAGCGCCGATGTTCTGCTTGACCCATTGCAGGGCGCGCACTTTGTCGAGATCGCCGTAGTTGCCGCTCGACTGGCCGTCGGCCGACTCTGAGTCAAGCGCGGGCAAGGACAGGTAGCCGAGTGCGCCAAGCCGATAGTTGACCGTCACGACGATGTTGCCTTGCGAGACAATTTGTATCGGCTGCATGTCGGTACCTGCACCGTTGAGCCATCCGCCGCCATGGAACCAGACGATCACGGGCAAATGCGCATCGACGTGTCGCGGCTTCCAGACATTCAGATAGAGACAATCTTCGTCCCAGCTCGCGGCTTCCCCGGGCCGCCAGAAGGCGGCAGGCTGCACGCACGCGCTTCTGGGTTTCGTTGCATCGCGAACGCCGGTCCATGCAGCCCCCGGTCGCGGCGCCCGCCAGCGCAGATCGCCCACGGGAGGGGCGGCGTATGGGATGCCCTGATACACCTCTACGACCCCACGCTCGACGCCTCGTAGCTCGCCATCGCTGGTTCTCACCGTCGCTGCGGCGTTGGCTGGCTTGGCGCCCTCCATGGTATGGGCTGAGGTTACCGCCAGCACCAGCGCACTGGCAATGATTGCCGGCCCCTGTTGCAAGGCCTTGCCCAACGGATTGAGCCCAACCGAGCAACACCGTGAACGAGAACTCTTTTTATTTCTCGACATGCCGTTTTGTCTCCTCCAGACGTTACCCCAATTGGTGAACGTCTTGCTTAGGACATCGCACAACCGATGTCTTTATGTTCACCAGCTCACTAGCACAACGCACATTCTAAAGTCGCGCCTCCACATAAATCTCCACCAGACGCTTGTTAACCATTGAGCTATCGATATCGACCGATTGGTTGCCACCAACTCGGACTGGTTCGAGTTGCTCCCGATTCCGCAGACACCGCCCCGAGCGCATTGCCCCGTCCGCGCGGACGTGATTGGGCGGACAAATCCCCATTTCGCGTGCCTGCGGGTCGGAAACTCGGCGCCCAAGGTCCGGCCGCCGTTCTCAAGCGTCGGGTAACGCACAGATTTCGCTAGCCATCCTCTCTATTCTCTGCCTATCAGTCCAGGGTGGAGAAATGGCGAAGAGCCCGATGTCACTCGATGTGGCGCAACCGTACTACCGCTGGGGAGCCGGCGAGCCGGCCACGGCGGACGTTGCTCCCGCTATGCGGGCGGGTGAGCACGTCCCGCTTTGTGTCGACCTGGATCGCACGTTCACGCACACGGATCTGCTGGTCGAATCGTTCCTGATGCTGGTCAAGAAAAACCCGCTTTATGTGTTTTTCTGCTTCTACTGGCTCTTGAAAGGAAAGGCGTACCTCAAATCACAGATCGCCAGCCGCGTCTCGATGGATGTCTCGACGCTCCCGTACAACCAGGCCTTGCTCGACTATCTGCGCAGGGAGAAATCGCTAGGTCGCGACCTTTACCTTTGCACGGCAGCAAACGGGATTCTCGCCCAAAAAGTCGCTGACCATAGCGGATTGTTCAAGGGGGTACTTGCAAGTAGCGACAAGATCAATCTGTCGGGGGCCAACAAGGTCGCAGCCCTGATCGAGAAATTCGGCGCGACCGGATTCGACTATTGCGGCGACGCGAAGGCGGATCTGCCGGTCTGGACGCATGCGCGGCGCGCGATCGTGGTCGGCAACAAACGCATGGCCTCGGCGGCGGCCAAGGTGAACGACAGCGTCGAATTTTTCGAGAGGGAAGGCGCGCTGCTGCGCTTGATCGTCAAGGAAATGCGCGTCTATCAGTGGGTCAAGAATCTACTGATTTTCGTCCCGCTGCTGACGTCCCATCGCTTTACCGATGTGAGTTCGATTCTTGCGGCGGTGATCGGGTTCGCATCGTTCAGCCTCTGTGCTTCGGCTGTCTATGTGCTCAACGATCTGCTGGATCTCGATGCGGACCGGCGTCACGCCCGCAAGCGCAATCGACCTTTTGCATCGGGCCAGCTGCCCGCGTCGCTCGGGCTCGGTCTGGCGGCGGCTCTCCTTCTCGCAAGCGCAGGCCTAGCGATATTGCTACCGGCGAAGTTCGCGCTCGTGCTCGCCGGCTACTTCGTGGTGACCCTTGCTTATTCGTTCGCTTTGAAACGCCAGATCCTGATCGACGTGTTCACGCTGGCCGCGCTCTACACCACGCGGATCGTTGCCGGCGGCGCCGCGAACGTTATTCCTCTGTCGTACTGGCTCATCCTGTTCTCCGGGCTGCTGTTCCTGAGTCTTGCGATGGTCAAACGCTATACCGAACTCGATGGACTCGTGCGCAACGGCAAGACCGAGGTGGCCGGCCGCGGCTATCTCACGCAGGACGTGATGATCCTCTGCGCATTCGGCACGGCCTCGGCCTATGCCGCTGTGCTCGTGCTGGCGCTCTACATGAATTCGCCCGAGATCAAAATGCTCTATCAACACCAGCAACCGCTCTGGGTGTTGTTCGGGTTGATACTCTATTGGGTCAGCCGCGTCTGGATGTTTGCGTTCCGAGGCCAGATGAATGACGACCCGATTGTTTTCGCGATCAAGGACCGCACGAGCCTGATCGTTATCTGCCTGTGTGTCATATCGGTCATGCTGGCCATATGAAGGGCTAGCCTCATGTCGATACTTCTTCTGCTGATCAGCGGCTCGTGCAGCGCGATTGCGAGCGTCCTGTTGAGAATCGCGGGTCGGGCCGGCGGCAATCCGGTCATGCTGGCGGCGATGCCGCCGACCCTATTGCGCATCGCCGCGCTCGGCGCGTATGGCGTGGGCTTCCTGCTCTATGCGATTGCGCTGAAGCGGGTCGAACTCAGCGTCGCCTATCCCGTGATGGTGGCCGTCACGGTGCTTGAACTCTTCCTATTCAGCCTCTGGAGCGGCGACGCAATGTCGCTCAAGACGGCGTCCGGCGCGGCGCTGCTGGTGGCCGGCGTGTGGCTGATCTATTCGTCACAGGCGAAACTCGCGTAATTCGATGTCGTGAGGCGAAGGGCGATGAATTCTTGTCGGGGTTCGGCACGCCACCGCGCCCGAACCCCTCTTCGTCTAAGCCGACGGCCTGATGTTCTGATTGTGCCGAAACAGGTTCTGCGGATCGTACTGCGTCTTCACGCGGGCCAGCCGCTCATAGTTCGGACCATATGCGGCCTTGACGCGATCGCCTTCGTCCTGCGTAAGAAAATTTACATACACACTGCCTTGCGCAAAAGGTGTTGCTGCATCGAACAGTTGGCGGGCCCACGCCGTGCACTTGTCGTCATCCGAAGCGTCGGTCCAGCGCCCATGAAGGTTCATGATGAAGTTCGAGTCGCGATTGGAATAGGCGGTCGCATCCGCTGCGACCCGATTGGTCTGTCCGCCCATCTGGCCGATGAAAATCTCCGTCTGAGGCGAAGGCAGCATGCCGGCAAAGCGGATCAGGACATCGAACAGCCCATCCTTCAGATCGATGAAGTTGTGTGACTTCCAGTAGTTTCGCTGGCCAGGTGTGAGCAGCGGATCGAAGGCCTTTTGCCACGCCACAAAAGGCATCGGACCGAGATGCTCGCCATACGGGGTGCCACAGTGGCGCAACGGTTCGATTGCTCGCGTAGCACCTTCTGCGGGTCCAACGTAACAGGCCGCGAGGACGATGACAGGTTTGCCGTGCACCTCAGCGGGAAGGAAGGGCAGTGGCGGCGCGGGACGCATCACGACCCAGACGGTCATGTCATCGGACATATTCGCCGTAAGTTCGCGATATTTGCCGAGCACGTCCTTGGCCTGCTCGAGCGGGTAGACAACGAGCCCACCGACGATTTCCGGCCCGACCGAGTGAAGTTGAAATTCGAACAGCGTGACGACGCCGAAATTCCCGCCGCCGCCACGGATTGCCCAGAACAGATCCGCGTGCTCGCCGGCGGCACTCACTCGCAGCCAATTGCCATCTGCTGTAATGATTTCCGCGCTAACGAGATTATCGACTGTCGTGCCGAATTTGCGGCTGATCCACCCGAAGCCGCCGCCGAGGGTCAGTCCCGCGACACCGGTCGTGGAGTTGATGCCGAGCGGCGTGGCGAGACCGAAGGCTTGTGCTTCATGATCGAAGTCGGCGAGCGTCGCACCGGGCTCGACAAAGGCGCGCTTCGTTGCGGGATTGATCCTCACGGATTTCATCTGCGAGAGATCGACCACCAGGCCGTCATTGCATACCCCGCTGCCCGCGATGTTGTGACCGCCACCGCGCACTGCCAGCAACAAACCGTTGTCACGGGCGAATGCGACTGCTGCGATGACGTCCGCGGTACCCGCGCAGCGCACGATAACGGCAGGCCGCCGGTCGATCGTCGCATTCCATACGCGGCGCGCCTCGTCGAAGCCGGGATCTTTCGGCTTCAAGACCGCACCTCTTATTTTCGCCTTCAGAGCGTCGATTGCCTCGTTTGTCACGCTGGCTTTGGCTTTCAGAGCGTCGGTTGCCTCGTTTGTCACGCTGCCCATGGGACACCTCATCATTGCTAGGGATGGTGTATCGACACGATCCGGCGGACGGCAGGACTCGTATCGATGCGTTGGCCTGTCCCACATCGCCAAGATCGATCGACACTACAGAGGATACCGAATGGACAGGAAGATTCGGATGGGAAGGAAGCGCCGGGATACTCACCTTAGACCATTAAAGGTCAGCCTTCCAGGAACACAAACTATTGTTGATACGCGGCGAGGCCGCCGAGTTTGAGTGAACTAGCTAAAACGTTGCCAAGATCCGGTGACCGCTTCGACAAAATATGCCGAGGCGGCCCCACACACATTCAATGAGCCGCTTCCTCCTTGATCAGATCTGCGATCCGTTCGGTCAGCATGAGCGTGGGCATATTGGTGTTCGCGCGCGGGATGCTCGGCATGATCGACGAGTCGCAGACGCGCAGCCCGGCTACGCCATGCACGCGACCGGCGCCGTCGGTGACGGCCATCGGATCGCCTGCCGCGCCCATCTTGCAAGTGCCGGACGCATGCCAGACGCCGGCGACCGAATTGCCGATGAATTCGTGCAGCTTCGCATCATCGGCGAGCAGCTCGTCGACGCGCAGTCCGAGTGTGATCACCTGATGCACCAGCGAGTCGCGCAAGCCGCCCGCGTGGTCGAGCATCTTGCCGAACAGGTTCATCTGCAGCGCGTTGAACGCACCTGGCGCGGAAACCTTGCGTACGCGCTCCGAATAGCTGGTCGGAAATACCGACCCGCGAACGCCGTCGAGCAGGGGATCGCGCAGAATGCCGGCCGCCAAGCGGAAACCCTGCTTCAGCCGCTCGAAATCGCGCGGATCGGAGAGCAGCCGAAAGTCGACTGCCGGCTCCGCGCGATAGTCGGACGAACGCAGCGACACGCTGCCGCGCGAGTACGACTTGTTGACCCAGATCAACAAGGTCCCCATCCGTTGACCTACCGCATGCCATGCGGTGCGCCCGATCATGGCGATATGCATATCGCCTGCTGGCGCGTCTCCGAGCTTCGATGAATAGCGCAGCAATGCCTGGTCGTGATGCTCGCGCAGATCGCGAATCCGCGAGGCGGGCGGCAGGTAGGTCGAGACCGCGGTCAGCGGATGTTCCATGAGGTTCTGCCCGACACCACGTAGATTCACGTGAACCGGGATGTCGAGCTTCGCGAGAGCGGCTGCGGGACCGATGCCGCTGCGCATCAGCAATGTCGACGAATGAATGCCGCCGCAGCAGACGATGGTCTGAGCGGCGAGCTGGCGGTCGGGGCGCGTGCCTGCTCCATTGACACCATCGCCCGCATGGCTTCCCGCATCGGCAATGCTTTCGGCAGTCGGCACCAGCGAAGCCCCGACTACGCGTGCACCCTCGAACAGCAGCACACCCGCCTGCGTATCGGTGATGATCCTCAGGTTAGGCCGCCGCCGCACCTCCGGCGTCAGATAGGCGATCGAAGCGGGAATCCGCTCGCCATCGTCGGTTGTCGCGATCGCGGCGGGGAAGACGCCGTCGGTCCATTCGCCATTCTGGTCGGCGTGCAAGTGATATCCGCGCGTGACGAGCGACTTGCAGACTGCCGCGATGAACGGCGAGGTCCGCTCGGGATGGTGGCGCCGCACGGGAATCGGCCCACTGCGGCCGTGATAGCCATCATCAAAGTCGCAGTCGCGCTCGAGTTTCCGGAAATACTTGAGCGCGACTTCCCCGTTCCAGCCTTCAGCACCGAGCGTGCCCCATTCGTCATAGTCGCCGGGTGCGCCGCGGTTCGCGACCATCGCATTGATGGCCGAACCGCCGCCGAGTACACGCGCCTGTTCATAGCGGCGCGGGGTCCGGTTGGGCTCGCGGGTGGGTGCGCCGCTGACGGTGACGCTCAGATCGGTCCAGAGATTCTGCGCATCGAGATAAGCAAGACCCGGATAGCGCGTGCGGATCGTGTCGGCCATCGCGTCGGAGCGCAGGTCGCGCCCCGCTTCGACGAGCACCACGGTCTTGCCCGGGTCTTCCGAGAGGCGGGCCGCGAGCGCGCAGCCCGCCGTGCCGCCGCCGAGGATCAGATAGTCAGTCATCGTGTTCGTGTGCCGCATGCTGGCCTCGATGATTCGCGTGTGCCGGGTTTGCCGGATCTGCCCATTACTTACCGCCCCAGCGTTGCGGATAACCCGGCATCGTCTCGCAACCGCAGGTCGCGTAGTGCAGTGGCGGCATCTTGTCGTTCACGTATTGCGAGAGGTTCTTCTCAGTGATCGCGGGCTGCGGCAGCGTCCAGACGGGGCCCGGCACCGGTTCGCCCTTGACGATCGACAGCGCGGCGATCAACGCGGTACGCCACTGGTAAGCCGGATAGGTCGGCGCGATGCCTTTGAATCCTTCTTTCTTCCACGCCTGCAGATAGTCCTCCTGGTCCTCGCCGGTGATCACGGGATAGGGCAGGCCCGCATCCTCGAAGGCCTCGGCGACGGCAACGGACATCGCGCCGAAGTCGACCCAGACCGCATCGATCTTGCCCACCCGGCTCAGATAGTCGGCGACCACGGCTTTGCTCTTGGCGCGATCAGCCCCCGTGAATTCGACGCCGATCGGCGTGATGCCGGCCTCGTTGAAGACGCGCTTGGCCGCCGACCAGCGGGTTTCAAAGACGTCGATACCCGGCGCGGTACGCAATACGAGCACCTTGCCGTCCTTCGGCACGTTCGCTGCGACGAACTTCGCCCCGACCATGCCCCATGCGTAACCGCCGATGGTACGCACGGCAGTGACCGGGCAGTTCGTGTCGACGAAGCGGTCGAAGGTCACGACGGGGAGCTTTTTGCAGGCTTCCTCGACGACCGGCGTCAGCGCGGCCGTCGTGTTCGGCGAAACGATCAGCACGTCGCATTTGCCGCTGTTGACGAAGGAGCGGATATCGGAGATCTGCTTGTCGTCCTTGCCCTGCGCATCGGCGTAGTCGAAGCTTGCGATCTCCTGCTTGTGGAGGTCGCGTTCAGCTTGCATGGTGGTCCAGCCGACCACACGCCACGGATTGTTGGTGCTCGCGTTCGAGAAGCACACGTGGGCCGGGCCGGCTTTCTTGTAGTGGGTCGTGTCGACCTTGCCGCCGCCGATCTGCTGGAGCCACGGCTGGTTCGCCGGACCCTGCGGGGTCTCGGTCATCATCTTCGCCTCGGCGTCGTATTCCTTCTGGTCGTCGAAACCGGCAGCCTGTGCCACGAGCGAATGCGTGACGACGAAGGCGACGGCCATGCCGCCTTGCATCGCGAGTTTGAGCCATGTCGGGAACTTCATAGTCTCCTCCTTGTTGACTTCAGTGTGTTCGGCGACGGTCCGAAGGACGATCGCGATGATCAGATACGGCGTGCATGACGCCGCGCGCTGACTGCCGCGGCGCCGATCAGGATCAGGCCCTGCACGGCGACGCGCAGGGGTTCCGGAAAACCAACGAGATTGAGCAGCGTGAACAAGGCATAGAGCGTCAACGCGCCGATCGTCGCACCCGCGATCGAGCCGCTGCCGCCGAGCAGCACGACCCCGCCGACCACGGCTGCGGCGATTGCCTGCAATTCGAAGCCCGTGCCCGCATCGACGGACACGCCCGAGAATCCGCCGAGCAGAATGCCGGCCGTCACCGCCGACAAGGCGGACAGCACAAAGGCGGCGACGCGCACGCTGCGGACCGGCGCACCGGCAAGTTCGGCCGCGTTGGGGTTGTCACCGATCATGACGACCAGGCGTCCGAAATTGGTCCGGTGCAGCAGCCAGCCGCAGAGCGCGACGACCACGGCCAGCACGATCACGGCGATGGGCAGCGTCTGGATACCAGGCAAACCGCGCAGCACGCCCCGGCCGAGATAACGAAAGTTCGGCGGAAGATAACCCGACGGTGCACCGCCCGACCACATCATCGCGGCGCCTTTGACGGAGAGCAGGGTGCCGAGTGACGCGATGATCGAGGGCACCTTGAGCCGAGCGACGACAAGGCCGTTGAGCAGACCGACGGCGATGCCGATGACATAGACCAGCGCGATGGCTTGCCAGGTCAACGCGGGGTCGCCGTTGGCGATCATCGCACTGCCGATCACGGCGAGCGTGATCAGCGAGCCGATCGAGAGGTCGAAACCGCCCGTGATCAGCACGAAGGCCTGGCCGCAGGTCAGCACGATCAACGGCGCCGCGCGCTGAAGGAAGGCCATCATGCCGGCGGGGGTTCGATAGAGCGGACTGATCACGCAGATCGCGACGAGCAGCGCGAGCAGGACCAGGGCCGAAGGACTGATATGCCGCAACAGGGCGGCACGCCTGTGGCCGTCGAGGGTCGGGCGGGCAAGCGAGATCATGCGACATGTCCTTTGCTGCGGAAGGTATAGGCGCCGACCGCCAGGATCACGATCGCGCCACGCAGCACCTGACTGAGGAAAGCATCGATCTGCAGCATATTGAAGACCGCATCGAGCGTGGCGAACACGAAGACGCCCGCGATGGTGCCGGCGACGCCGCCGCGGCCGCCGGCGAGCAGCGTGCCGCCGATGACGACGACGGCGATCGAATCGAGGCCGTAACCGCCGTCGCGGCCGACCCATGGCGTACCGGCACCGAGCCAACTGGCGAGATAGAGGCCGCCGATACCGGCCATGAGGCTGGCGACCACATGGGCACCGACGATCACACGTTCGGTCCGGATGCCGGCGAGGCGTGCGCTGTTCGCATTGCCGCCGACCGTATAGAGTCGCGCGCCCGAGACGGTGCGCGTGAGCACGAAACCCGCGATGCTCAGCGCAACCGCGAGCAGCAGCACCGCAAACGGGATCTGCGCGATATTGCCGTAGGCGATGGTCTGGAACGATTTCGGCACGGCACCGCGCAGCTTGGTGAAGGCAACCGACAAGATGCCCTGCAGCACCATGCCCACGCCGAGTGTTGCGATCAGCGGACTGACGGACAGCCGCGTGACGAGCAGACCGTTGATGACGCCGACAAGGGCGGCGAGTGCGAGCGTCGCGATGACGCCGTAGACCATCGCGTTCGGATCTCCCTGCATCAAATATGACGCGATCACCGCGCAGACGCTGATCAGGTTCGCGACCGACAGGTCGATCGAACCCGCGAGGATCACGAAGTTCTGGCCGATCGCTACGAGGCCTAGTGCGACCATGCGTTGCAGCAGGCCCATCACGCCGCCAAACGATAGCTGTGCGTACTGTTCGGTATAGAGCGCGGCGGCCGCGTAGATCAGCGCAGAGACGCCGATCAGCGTGGCGGGTATCCAGAAGCCGCGCACGCGACGAACGTGGGCGGGCTTGAGGGCCATCGGGGCGCTGTTTGCAGGGGTGCTCATTACAGGGTTCCGTTGGTGCTCATCAGTGTCTCTAAGAAACCTCTGCCTTCAGGCCGGGGAGGAGGCGGTTTGGGTGTTGTTGCCGCCCTCCAGTTGTGCTGCTCATGCGGTGGCAGCTCGGTGGCGCAGGGGCGACGTATTTTTCTTGCCGGCTTTGGGCGAGCGAGCTCATTGCATGGCCTCCGGCTCGCCCAGGCTGTGGTGGCTTTGCAGCGCATGAGCGATCACGGTTTCTTCAGAGGCGCCCGCTGGCAAGTGGGCGACAAGCCGGCCGCCTGCCATGACGCAGATCCGGTCGCTCAGGCCGATGACCTCGGTGACGTCGGACGACACCATGAGCACGGCACCGCCGGCGTTGGCGTAGTCGCGCAGGATCCGGTAGACGGTGGCCTTCGCGACGACGTCGATGCCGCGCGTGGGTTCGCAGACGACCCAGAGCCTCGGCTGCCGTGCGAGCCAGCGCGCGATCACAACCTTCTGCTGGTTGCCGCCGGACAAGGCTTCGACCGGCAATCCGAAACTGGCCGCGCGCACGTCGACACGTTGCAGCATCGCATCGATTGCCCGGTGGCTTCGTGCGAGGCGGGTCGGGCTTGCGAACACCCCTGCCATCGCCCGCAAGGTCAGGGCGGCGTTGTCGCGCAAGGACTGCCGCAGGCCGAGCCCGTCGCGCTTGCGGTCGTCAGGCAGGTAGCCAATGCCGCGGCGCGTTGCTTCGCGCGCACTGCGCGGTGCGCCGCCGCCATCGACGAAGCGGACCGTGCCGCGTGTAAACGGTTCGACGCCGAAGATCGCGCGGGCGAGCGCGATCTTGCCCGAGCTCTCGAGCCCCGCAACGCCGACGATCTCACCCGCGTGAATGCCTAGATCGATCGCGTCGAGTTCGTCGTTGCCGGCCTGTTCAAGCACCATCACGGGTTCACCCGGCGGGGTCTGCGCGCGCGGGGGATAGAAGTCGCTGACATCACGCCCGACCATCAGCCGTACCACGGTGTCGACATCGGCCTCGGCCGCGGGAAGGACAGCCATGCGGCGGCCATCCTTGAGCACGGTGATCCGGTCGGCGATATCGAAGACCTCGGCCATCCGGTGTGAGATATAGAGCAACGCAACGCCCTTGCGCCGAAGTTCGTCGATGAGCTTGAACAGCTTGGCCGATTCGACGCTGTCGAGCGGCGCGGTCGGTTCATCGAGCACGAGGATCCGTGCATTCAGCGAGAGCGCCTTGGCGATTTCGACGACTTGCTGTTCGGCGATCGAGAGGCGGCCGCACTCGACATCGGGATCGATCGACGAGCCCACGCGCGCCAGCACGTCAAGCGTACGCACGCGCAGGGCGGCGCGATCGATCACGCCGCCGCGGCTCGGCTCGCGACCGACGAAGATATTCTCGGCGACGCTCCGGTAAGGCAGCAGGCTCAACTCCTGGTGAATGATGCCGATACCGGCTTCGCGCGCCTCGGCCGGATGCGCGAAACGCACGGCCTCGCCGTCAATCAGGATTTCACCGCGCTCGGGGGTGTAGACGCCGCTGAGCACTTTCATCAGGGTCGATTTGCCCGCGCCATTCTCGCCGCAGATCGCATGGATTTCGCCCGCGCCGCAACTCAGTGCGACATCATCGAGCACGACGACCGGGCCAAACGCCTTGCCGATGCCCCGCATCTCCAGCAGGGGCGGCGGAGGGTGGCTCTTCTCGACCGTGCTGCGCTCCAGGCTCAACATCAGGGTGTCTCCATTGCGATTGTCATGAATCGCATCTTGTGGTTTTTATAACCGTTTGGTTACATACTATACGTACGTTTTTCGGAACGTCAAGCGCTCGGAAATCCCGATATGCGAGAAGGCGGTGCAAACGGTTCGGCGCGCTATGCTGGTTCTCAGGAATGGCGTAGCCGATTACAGTTCGATACTTTTCCCCAGACCCAGGAACCATGGCAACACGTTCGCGAACGACCCGCGCCGCCGCACCCGCAGCCTCCGATACGACCACCCCGGCGGTGAGCGCGAAGGCAAATGCGGAGACAACTCCAGAGGCAGGCGCGCCCCCCGCAGCGCGCGCCGCGCGTGCGCCGCGCAAGACCGTTGGTAAGACCTCGGGCAAGACCGCGGATAAGACTGCGGGCAAGACCACGGACAAGACTCAAACCCCGGCGCCCCGCACGGCGGCCACGCGCGACCCCGAGCGCACCAGCGCGGCGATCCTGGCCGCGGCGGTCAAGGAGTTCAAGGAGCATGGCTACGGCGGTGCACGCATCGATGCGATCGCCAAGCGCGCGAACATCAACAAGCGCATGCTCTACCACTACTTCGGCGACAAGGACGCACTCTACCTGGCCGTTCTCGAAGGCGCCTATATGCAGATCCGCACGGCCGAGACACGGCTGCATCTTGCCGATCTCGACCCGGTCGAAGGGGTGCGCCAACTGGTGCTGTTCACTTGGCGCTACTACCAGGAACATCCCGAATTCCTGAGCCTGCTCGGCACGGAGAACCTGCTGAAGGCCAAGTTCCTCAAGCGTTCGGCACGGATCTTCGACCTCAACTCGCCGCTGCTCTCGATGCTGTCCGATCTGCTGCGGCGCGGGGAAGCCGCCGGACAGTTCAAGCCGGACCAGGATGCGCTCGACGTCTATCTGAGCATGGCCGGCATGAATTTCTTCTACCTCTCCAATCGCTATACGCTCACCACGACATTCCGCCGCGATCTCGGCGCCAAGGAAGAACTCGCGCGCTGGGGCGAGCACGTGGCCGAAGTGATCCTCGCCTATCTGAAGGCCTGAAAGCAGACCGGAATGCGGTCCCAGCGAGGCGCCGGATCAAGCGTGAAACGAAAGTCCTAGACCCTAGATCTGGAAAGTCCCATGCTTGACGCTCTCCGACACGTATGCTTTCATAGTAACTGTCTGGTTACATAAGACGATGCCTTAATCCAGTGGCGACCTCGCTTGCCACGAGCAGACAAGACAACAAGCAACTCATAAGTGGAGACACGGCAAGATGGCAACGCAACGACTGGGCCTGATCATGCACGGCGTGACAGGACGCATGGGCTACAACCAGCATCTGGTGCGCTCGATCTGCGCGATTCGCGCGCAAGGCGGCGTCTTGCTGCCCAATGGCGACCGAGTGATGCCCGACCCGATTCTGGTTGGCCGCGACGGCGAGAGGATCGCGCGCATCGCGCGCCAGCACGGCATCGAACGCACTACGACCGAGCTCGCGGCAGCGCTCGCGAATCCTGAAGACACGCTGTTCTTCGATGCGGGCTCGACGCAGATGCGCACGGCCTTGCTCACGCAGGCGATCGAAGCCGGCAAGCACATCTATTGCGAAAAGCCGATTGCCGAAACGCTCGACGATGCACTCAAGGTCGCGCGCCTTGCGCGCGAGCGTGGCGTGCGTAACGGTGTCGTGCAGGACAAGCTCGCCTTGCCAGGCCTGCGCAAGATCGAGATGCTGCGCGACTCGGGGTTCTTCGGCCGCATCCTGTCGGTGCGCATCGAGTTCGGATACTGGGTATTCGAAGGCGACTGGCAGGCTGCGCAGCGGCCGAGCTGGAACTATCGCAAGAAGGACGGCGGCGGCATCATCCTCGATATGTTGTGCCACTGGCGCTATGTGCTCGACAATCTGTTCGGCAAGGTCAAGGCGGTCAGTTGCCTGGGCGCGACGCATATTGCGCAGCGAGTCGACGAGAACGGCCAGACCTATGCGGCCGACGCCGACGATGCCGCCTATGCGACCTTTGAGCTCGAAGGCGGTGCGATCGCGCAGATCAATTCGTCGTGGACCACTCGCGTCAAGCGCGAGGACCTCGTGACGTTCCACGTCGACGGCACGCTCGGTTCGGCTGTCGCGGGACTCACGCGCTGCCATACCCAGCATCGTGTGAACACGCCGCGTCCGGTCTGGAATCCCGACCAGCCGCAGACCATGGATTTCGCGTCGCAGTGGGAGCCCGTACCGGACAACCAGGTCTATGACAACGGCTTCAAGATCCAGTGGGAAGACTTTATTCGCCACGTCGTGGCAGGCACGCCGTGGCGTTTCGATCTCATGGAAGGGGCGAAGGGCGTGCAGCTTGCCGAACTCGGTCTCAAGAGCTGGGCCGAACGTCGCTGGCTCGATGTGCCGAGCCTCGAAGCCGAGACTGCGGTGCGGAGTGCCGCATGAGTACGCAGTCGCTGATGCTGCCGTTCGACGATGGCCGGATCGAGCGTTATACGGTACGCAACGCGCCGCTGGAGATTCCTGCGACGCGCATCGGCGCGACGGACTCGGCAGGCGCAGGCAAGACGGCGGGGGTGGGGAAACCAGGTCCCGTCTTCAACCGCGTCGCCTATGCCGCGGCACACGTCGTGACCGATCCGCTCGCGAACATCGATCCCGCGTTGGACGTCGCAATCGACTGGGAACGCACGCTCGCGTTTCGTCACTACCTGTGGGATCTCGGTTTCGGCGTAGCAGAGGCGATGGATACCGCGCAGCGTGGCATGGGGCTGCGATGGACGCATGCGCGCGAGCTGATCCGGCATTCGCTCGAAGCGGCACAAGGGCGCCCCGGGGCGCTGATCGCCTGCGGCGCGGGAACGGACCATCTGGAGCCGGGCCCTGACGTAACGATCGATGACGTGATCCGCGCTTATGAAGAGCAGGTCGAGGCGATCGAGTCGCTCGGCGGCCAGATCATCCTGATGGCGAGTCGTGCGCTCGCCCAGGCCGCGCGGGGTCCCGAGGACTATGCGCGCGTCTATGGCCATATCCTCGGCCAGGTCCGGCAGCCGGTGATCCTGCACTGGCTCGGCGAGATGTTCGACCCCGCGCTTGAAGGGTACTGGGGGGGCGGCGATCACGACCGGGCAATGGATGTCTGCCTCAACATCATCGAGGCGCACACCGACAAGATCGACGGCATCAAAATTTCACTGCTGTCGAGCGACAAGGAGATCGCGATGCGCCGGCGCCTGCCGGCGAGCGTGAAGATGTACACGGGCGACGATTTCAACTACGCCGAACTCATTGCCGGGGACGAGGCAGGTTATTCGCATGCGCTGCTCGGCATCTTCGATGCAATCGCACCGGCGGCGGCGGCAGCGCTTGCGGATCTGGGAAACGGCGACGTCGCGGCGTTCCACCGGATACTCGCGCCGACCGTGCCTTTGTCGCGCCACATCTTCAAGTCGCCGACCCGCTTCTACAAGACCGGCGTCGTGTTCCTCGCCTATCTGAACGGACTTCAGGATCACTTCCAGATGGTCGGTGGCCAGCAGAGTGCACGCTCGCTTCCGCACTTCGCCGAGTTGTTCCGGCTCGCCGACACCGCCCGCGTGCTGCGTGACCCCGAGCTTGCCGCGACACGCATGCGCGCGCTGCTCACGGTCGGCGGCGTGGCCCAATAGCGTTCTGAAACCGGACTTCAAGACTCCATGCCTATCGAAGGTCTTTCCATTAATCTCGCTACCGTGCGCGAACAGTTCGATCTGGCGCAGGCCGTCGATGCCTGCATGGCGCAAGGTATTCACGCGATCGCGCCGTGGCGCGACCAGGTTGCGCATATCGGCCTGGCCGAAGCGGCGCGCATTGTCGAGTCGAATGCGCTGCGCGTGACGGGCCTGTGCCGGGGCGGTATGTTTCCGGCCTGCGATCCGGCGCGCCGCGAAGCGGCGATCGAAGACAACCGGCGCGCAGTCGACGAGGCCGCGGCACTGCATGCGGATTGTCTGGTGCTCGTGGTCGGCGGCTTGCCCGAAGGATCGCACGACATCCGCGCGGCGCGCGAAATGGTCGCCGAAGGTATCGCGAAGTTGTTGCCATATGCGAAAGCGAATGGTGTGCCGCTCGCGATCGAACCGCTGCACCCGATGTATGCGGCTGACCGCGCCTGCGTGAACACGCTCGAGCAAGCACTCGACATCTGCGAACTGCTCGGCGACGGGATCGGAGTGGCCGTCGATGTCTATCACACGTGGTGGGATCCGATGCTCGAACAACAGATCGCGCGTGCGGGTGCGGCGGGGCGCATTCTCGCCCATCACATCTGCGACTGGCTGGTGCCCACACGCGACCTGTTGTTCGACCGCGGCATGATGGGTGACGGCGTGATCGACCTGCGCGGGATCCGTGCGGCGATCGAAGCCGCAGGGTATCGCGGGCCGCAGGAAGTCGAGATTTTTTCTTCGCAGAACTGGTGGAAGCGTCCGGGCGACGAAGTCCTGTCGATATGTGTCGAACGCTTCAATACTGTTTGTTGATCGATACATAAGACAAGGAGACGTCATGAGTTTTCAGTCACGCAATCCGGCTACCGGCGAAGCGCTCGAGACCTATGCGGGGCATGATGTCGCTGCGATCGAGGCGCGCTTGGCCCGGTCGTGGTCGACCTGGCAGAGCTGGTCGCGCACCTCGCTCGAACAGCGCTCGGCCTTTCTGGTCCGGCTCGCCGGATTGCTCGAGCAGCGCGCGGAGCAATACGGCCGCCTGATCACGCTCGAGATGGGCAAGCCGCTCGCCGAAGCCATCGCTGAAGTCAAGAAGGCTGCGGCCGGTGCACGGCATTTCGCCGAGAAGGGTCCCGAATATCTGGCGCCGATGCCGATCGAGGGCCTCAATGCGCGTGTCGCCTATCAGTCGCTCGGACCCGTGTTCGCGGTGATGCCGTGGAACCTGCCGTTCTGGCAGGTGCTGCGGTTCTTCATCCCGACCGCGCTGGCCGGCAACACGGTGCTCGTCAAGCATGCGGAAACGGTGCAGGGCTGTGCGCAGGCACTCGAGCAACTGGTGCTCGACGCGGGCGGCCCCGAGGGCCTGTATCTGAATCTCGCCGTGAGGCGCGATGCCGTGGCGGCGATCATCGCCGATCCGCGCGTGGCCTGCGTGACAGTGACGGGCAGTGTCCAGGCGGGCCGCGCGGTAGCCGAGGCGGCGGGACAACACGGCAAGAAGGCGGTGCTCGAACTCGGCGGATCCGATCCGTTCGTGGTGTTCGACGATGCGGACTTCGACCGTGCGGTCCAGTGTGCCGTGACGTCGCGCTATTCGAACAATGCGCAGAGCTGTATCGCCGCGAAACGGATCTTTGTCGACGAGTCGATTGCAACGAAGTTCGAAAAGGCGTTTGTCGAGCGCACGGCGGCACTGCGCGTCGGCGATCCCCTGCAGGCCGACACGCAGCTCGGGCCGCTCGCGCGTGCGGACCTGCGCGACACGGTCCATGCGCAGGTGCAGGCGGCGCTCGAGCAGGGCGGCATCTTGCTTGCGGGCGGCACGATGCCCGGTGGTGCGGGGAATTTCTATCCGGCGACGGTGATCACGGGTCTCGCGCACGATGCGCCGATCGTGAGTGAAGAGATCTTCGGGCCGGTCGCGCTGTTGTTCACGTTCAAGACCGAACAGGAAGCGATCGATCTCGCGAATGCAACGGAATTCGGTCTGGGGGCGGCGGTATGGAGCAGCGATCCCGAACGGGCCAATCGCGTGGCCGGTGCAATCCAGGCGGGCGCCGTGTTCATTAACGATTTCGTGCGTTCCGATCCGCGCGCCCCATTCGGTGGCGTCAAGGGCTCGGGCTTTGGACGAGAACTCGGCGCGCTCGGCGCACGCGAGCTGACCAATGCGAAGCTCGTGTTCACCGGTGCGTAGCTGGCAAAGCGCGGGAGCACTCCGGTGCTCCTGCCGCGCTATGCCGCTACCGCTTCCGTCACGAAGTACGCGCGGCTGTTCTCGTGGACCGATTCGTCGAGCAGGATGTCCTCGGCGCTCGCCCAGCGATAGTCCGAATGCTGGTCGAGCGGCAGATGCGGGAGGCGCCGGGGCAAGCTGAAGCGATAACCGAGCACGACATAGTGCGTCGAAACGCCGTCTTTGCCGCTGAAGTTGTCGCCGTAGAAGTGCTCATAGACGCCGATCAGCTCTGCATCGGAACGCTGCGCGCTGTTCAGGCCCAATTCCTCGCGTGTGAGGCGCGCGAACGCATCGTCGAGACGCTCGTCTTTGCACACGCGGCCGCCCGGCACGAACCACGATCCCTGGGCGGGCCGGTTGACGCGCCGTCCGAGCAGGTAGTGGCCCTGCTCGTCATGAAGGATCAGGTCGAGCGCGATCAGTGGCGTGTTGGAGACGACCGTCAGGAATTCCGTATTGCCGAGCTTTGCCATCGAGGCTCCTTGTGGGGGAGGGGCGTCGGCCGCCCCGTCCCCGTCTTGTCACGATCGTCCGTAGGTGTCCTCGAAGCGCACGATATCGTCTTCGCCGAGGTAGGACCCCGACTGCACCTCGATCATCGCGAGCGGAGTCTTGCCCGGGTTCTCGAGCCGGTGAACTTCACCGAGCGGGATATAGGTCGACTGGTTCTCCGACAGCAGGAACGTCTCGGTGCCGCGCGTCACGCGTGCGGTGCCCTTGACGACGATCCAGTGTTCGGCGCGGTGATGGTGCATCTGGAGCGACAGCGTGCCCCCCGGCTTGACGACGATCCGCTTGACCTGGAAGTTCGTGTCGCTGTCGATCGAGTCGTAGTAGCCCCACGGACGGTAGACCTTGCGATGGTAGGTCGCCTCGGTGCCGGCCTCGCCGCGGATGCGCGCGACGACGGTCTTGATGTCCTGCACCGCGGACTTCTTCGCGACCAGCACCGCATCGGGCGTCTCGACGACCACCAGGTCATCGGTGCCCACGCAGGCGACCAGGCGGGATTCCGAGTGAGCGAAGGTGTTGCTCGACCCTTCGAGCATCACACGGCCGTGCGAGACGTTGCCGTTTTCATCCTTGGGCATGACGTCCCAGACCGCATCCCACGAGCCGACATCGGACCATCCCGCGTCGAGCGGCACGACCGCCGTCGGGAAGCCGGAATCCACATGCACGACACGCTCCATGACGGCGTAGTCGATCGACTGCGACGGGCAGGCATCGAAGCGCCGGGCATCGACACGCTGGAAGTCCGCATCGGCGGTCTTGCCGTCGAACGCATCGAGGCAGGCGGCATGGATCGCGGGTTCGTACTTTTCAATCGCGCTGAGCCAGACGGAGGCGCGCACCACGAACAGCCCGCTGTTCCACCAGTACTGGCCCGAAGCGAGATATTGCTCGGCGAGCTCGCGCTCGGGCTTTTCGACAAAGCCGTCGAGCCGATGGCCGCCGTGTTCGTCGAGTTCGGTGCCGACCTTGATGTAGCCGTAGCCGGTCTCGGCGCGCGTCGGGACGATCCCGAGCGCGACGATGCGGCCGTCGCCCGCATAACGGATCGCCGTCGACACGCTTGCCTGGAACGCCGACTGATCGGTGATCGCATGGTCGGCGGGCATCACGACCATGATCGCGTCCTCACCCTTCTCGGTCAGCGACAAGGCGGCCAGGGTCAGCGCCGGCGCGGTGTTACGTGCATCGGGCTCGAGCAGGATGCGCGCGCGGATACCCGCCTGGCGCATCTGTTCGGCGATCATGAAGCGATGCGCTTCACCGCAGATCACGATGCTCTCGGCCGCGAGCGGATGACTCGCGGCCAGGCCGTTCAGACGCTTGCCCGTCAGCTGGAGCAGCGAATCGTCGCCAAGCAGCCCGATCAACTGCTTCGGGAATTCCTTACGCGACAGCGGCCACAGACGCGTGCCCGAGCCCCCCGCGGGGATCACGGCATGGACCTGCAGATTGATATTGATCGCGTCGCTGCCCACTTCGAAAATCGAATGCCGGATGTTCATTTCAGTCGTCCCATTCGCTCATGCTGTTGAAGGTCGGCCACAGATTGAATGCCATCAGAAGCAGTGAGATGAGCAATGCGGCCAGCACGGTCGGCCCTGCGAACAGGGTCATCAGTGTATTGGGCAGAGTGCGCCGGTGTGCTGCCGGTGCGATGCCCCGCGTGTTGAGTATCATGGTGTCCATCGGGATATCGGGTGTCCGGACCCGCCGCCTCACGTGAGCGCGGCGGCCCAGGATCGACGCGCTCAGGCCTGTGCGATGCGCAGCTGCGCACGCCGGTTCGCGTGCTGAAGCGAGCGGCCGATCGTGTGATATTCGAAGCCGAGGTCCGCCATCACGGCAGGCTCGTACAGGTTGCGGCCGTCGAACACGATCGGCGCGTTGAGCGCAACCTTGAGCGCCGTGAAGTCCGGGCTCTTGAAGGCCTTCCACTCCGTGACGATCAGCAGGGCATCGGCACCCGGCAACGCATCGTGCTGGTTCTTGACGAAGGCGAGCCGCGAATGCGCGGCCGGGTCGTCCTTGAGATCGAGGGCGAACGCGCCGCGCGCCGCATCGATCGCGACGGGGTCATAGGCCTTGACCGAGGCGCCGCGCTGAAGCAGCGCAGCGATCAGCGTGCGGCTCGGCGCTTCGCGCATATCGTCGGTGTTCGGCTTGAACGCAAGACCCCAGACCGCGAACGAGCGTCCCGTGAGGTCTTCGCCGAAGCGGTGGGTGATCTTCTCGATCAGCACCTGTTTCTGCGCGTCGTTGACCGCTTCGACCGCATCGAGAATGCGCAGTGTGCGGCCGTATTCGGCACCGGTCTGAATCAGGGCGCGCACGTCTTTCGGGAAACACGAGCCACCGTAGCCGGCACCCGCATAGAGGAAGTCGTAGCCGATGCGCGGGTCCGAGCCGATGCCGCGACGCACGGCTTCGATATCGGCACCGACGCTGTCGGCGAGGTTCGCCAGTTCGTTCATGAACGAGATCCGCGTCGCAAGCATCGCGTTGGCCGCGTACTTGGTGAACTCGGCCGAGCGTACATCCATATGCAGCGTGCGGTCGTGATTGCGGTTGAACGGCGCGTAGAGGCGCTTCATCATGTCGCGCGCGCGCTGGCCCGCTTCGTCGGAATCGCTGCCGATCACGATCCGGTCGGGCCGCATGAAGTCGTCGACGGCCGCGCCTTCCTTGAGAAACTCGGGGTTCGAGACCACCGAGAACTCCTGACGCATACCGCGCCTGCCGAGTTCCTGGCTGATCGTATCGCGTACGTGCTGCGCGGTTCCGACCGGCACGGTCGACTTGTCGACGATGATCTTGAAGCCGTTCATATGCCGGCCGATATCACGCGCGGCGGCGAGCACGTAGTTGAGATCGGCCGAACCGTCTTCGCTCGGCGGCGTGCCCACGGCGATGAACTGGACATCGCCGTGCGCGATGCTCGCCACGACGTCGGTCGAGAAGGTCAGGCGCCCCGCGGCACGGCTGCGATCGATGATTTCCTTGAGACCCGGCTCGTGGATCGGCACGCCGCCGCTGTTGAGCACATCGATCTTGCGCGGATCGACATCGAGGCAAAACACATCATTGCCGATTTCCGCGAGACATGCGCCGGTGACGAGTCCGACATAGCCTGTGCCAACGATCGTGATCTTCATGGGATCCCTTGAGTGGAAGCTGTAAATCCGTGAATCAGAGGTCGCGCTGTTGCAGGTCGAGGGCGGTGGCCGCCGGTTCCGCGTCGGCGCAGCGTGCGCGCAGGGTCGATTCGAATTCACCGAGCACGCTCTCGCGCGACAGCGCCGCGAGGGCATACTCACGGCCCGCGCGGCCCAGGCGTTCGCGTCGTGCCGGATCGGCCGCGAGGGCGTCGATCGCGGCAATCAGCGGTTCGAGCGATTCGGGCGGTACGACGACGCCGCGCGGCGCGACCGTATTGAACAGTTCGGTGCCCTCATGGGCCATCGCGATCACGGCGCGGCCGCTCGCGAGCATGCCGGTCAGCTTCGATGGCATCACGAGGTCGGCCGCGTCGGCGCGTTGCGGCAAGACATGGATGTCGGCGAGATTGAGCAGTTCGTTGAGCTTGTCCATCGGCTGCAACGGGATGAAGCGGCAGTTCGGCAACTCGCCGCACATGGCGTTGAGTGCGATCTTGACCGGGCCTTCGCCGCAGAACACGAAGACGAGGTCGCGGCGTTCGGCGAGCGCGGCCGCGGCGGTCGCGAGCACTTCGAGCCCCTGCTTGGCGCCCATATTGCCCGAGTAGAGCACCACGGTCGCTTCGGCCGGAATCTCGAGTTCGGCCCTGAGCTGACTCCTCGATTGACCGCGCAGGTCGAGCGGATGAATCGCCGACGTATCGACCCAGTTCGCAAAGTGGACGACCTTGTCCTGCGGTACACCTTTCTTGAGCGCGTGTTCGACCATCTTCGCGGAGATCGTCGACACCGTATCGAAGCGGCGCAGCAGCTTGCGCTCGATCGCGAGGGCCATGCGCTTGCGCCATGTGCCTTTGAGCATGCCAAGCTTGAATGCCGCATCGACTTCATAGTCCTGTACGTGCAGCCACGCATGCGCACCGCTCAGGCGCGCAACGAGCCAGCCCGCAGGCGCGTTGAGAAGACTCGGGGCGATGCTGAGCACCGCGTTCGGGCGCCAGGCGAGATGGCGCAGCAGCACCGGAAAACTTGAGAGTGCGAAGCTTGCGAGATGCACGAGGCGGCGTGCACCCTTCGGGCGTGCAGGCACCCAGAGCGGTGCGCGCCAGATATGCACGCCCTCGCTGCGTTCTTTCGCATAGCGGGTCGAGGAGAAACCCGGCGCGACTTGCCAGGCGGGATAGTAGGGCGGTGCGCAGACCACGCGCACATCGTGGCCGGCAGCAGCAAGCGACGCGGCCATGTCGGCGGTGTAGCGACCGATCCCCGTGAGTTCCGGCGCGTAGTTGATGCCGTAGACAAGAATCTTCATGGGACCTCGCGATGTGTCGACGCAAGACGCATTGCGTATGAACTGCATCTTGCACGCGCGAAATCACCAGGACCCGCCAGGATATCGCCGTGTGCCGCCAATCGCGAAGCGTGGGTTTTCGAGCAGTTTCACGGCGCCAAACTACCGCTGCTATCCGCCAAAAAATTGAATGCGCTTGCCTTGTGTTTCCCTGGGAGGCTTTACTGTGACTACGTACTTTCACTTTTCACTTGCGAGATCTCCCATGTCGAAGACCGCGTTGATTACGGGTATTACGGGCCAGGACGGCTCGTACCTTGCAGAATTTCTCCTGTCCAAGGGCTATATCGTTCACGGTATCAAGCGGCGTACCTCGCTGTTCAATACGGAACGCATCGACCATCTGTACCAGGATCCGCAGGAACAGGACCGCCGCTTCATCCTGCACCACGGCGATATGACGGATTCGTCGAGCCTGATCCGCATCATCCAGGACGTGCAGCCCGACGAGATCTACAATCTCGCCGCGCAAAGCCACGTGGCCGTGTCGTTCGAGGAGCCCGAGTACACCGGCAATGCCGACGGCCTCGGCACGCTGCGCATCCTCGAGGCGATCCGCCTGCTCGGCCTGGCGAAGAAGACGCGCTTCTACCAGGCATCGACCTCAGAGCTGTACGGCAAGGTCCAGGAAATTCCGCAGACGGAAACCACGCCGTTCTATCCGCGCAGCCCGTATGCGGTCGCGAAGATGTATGCGTACTGGATGACGGTGAACTATCGCGAGGCTTACGGCATCTACGCGTGCAACGGCATCCTGTTCAACCACGAATCGCCGCTGCGTGGCGAGACCTTCGTCACGCGCAAGATCACACGCGCGCTTGCGCGGATCTCACTCGGCCTGCAGGACCGTCTCTACCTCGGCAATCTCGATTCACTGCGCGACTGGGGTCATGCACGCGACTATGTCGAGATGCAATGGCTGATGCTCCAGCAGGACAAGGCCGAAGACTTCGTGATCGCGACCGGCAAACAGCACAGCGTGCGTGAGTTCGTCGATCTCGCCGCGCGCCACGTCGGCATGGAAATCCGCTGGGAAGGCAAGGGCGACAAGGAACGCGGCATCATCTCGGACGTCGGTCTCGACCCGCGCGTCAAGGTCGGTGATGTCGTCGTCGAAGTCGATCCGCGCTACTACCGCCCGACCGAAGTCGAGACACTGCTCGGCGACCCGTCCAAGGCGAAGGAAAAGCTCGGCTGGGTCCCGCGCACGACCTTCGAACAACTCGTGCGCGAGATGATCATCAGCGACCTGACCGAAGCTCGCAAGGACACGCTGGTCCAGCAGCATGGCTTTCCCATTTTCGAACGCCAGGAGTAGACCATGGCTCAATCCAGGAAGAAGCGCGTCTTCGTCGCGGGCCATCGCGGCATGGTCGGCTCGGCGATCGTGCGCCGGCTCGAGGCCGACGGCGACGTGGACGTCGTCAAGCGCAGTTCGTCGGAGCTCGACCTGACCAACCAGTCGGCGGTCCGCGAGTTCTTCAGCGTGCAGCGTATCGACCATGTGTACCTGGCCGCGGCGCGCGTCGGCGGCATTCATGCGAACGATACCTATCCGGGCCAGTTCATCTACCGCAACCTGATGATCGAATCGAACGTGATTCACCAGGCCCTGCAGACCGGTATCGAACACCTGATGTTCCTCGGCTCCTCATGCATCTATCCCAAGCATGCGACCCAGCCGATCGTCGAGGAGGCCTTGTTGACGGGCCCGCTCGAGGAGACCAACGAGCCCTATGCACTCGCGAAGATCGCGGGCATCAAGCTGTGCGAGTCGTATAACCGCCAGTACGGGGTCGACTACCGGAGCCTGATGCCGACCAATCTCTACGGGCCCGGCGACAACTATCACCCGGTCAACAGCCATGTGATTCCCGCGCTGATCCGCCGCTTTCACGAGGCGAAGGAAAGCGGTGCGCCAAGCACGGCACTGTGGGGCACGGGGCAGGTGCGCCGCGAGTTCCTGCATGTCGACGATCTGGCGATGGCCTGCGTGCTGACGATGAATCTGCCGAAAGACGTCTACTACTCGGTGGCCACGCCGCGATGTTCGCATCTGAACGTCGGCTCGTCGACCGACTTCACTGTACTCGAAATCGCGCAGATGGTTGCGCGCGTGGTCGGCTTTACGGGCCGCATCGAGCACGATCTGTCGAAGCCGGACGGTACGCCGCGCAAGCTCATGAGCAGCGAGAAGCTCGCCTCGCTGGGCTGGGAACCGCGTATCGATCTCGAAGAGGGGCTGCTGGGCGCGTACGAGGCATTTCTCGAGGCCGAAGCGCTGGCCGTCGCGCTATGAGTCCACGGGGACAGGCGGTGGGCGTCGGAGGCGAGGTGTCTCAGCTGTCCGCGTGCCGCGACGCGTCGGCCATGCCGCAGCCGCCGGCGAGCGCCGATGTCGAGGCCATGACCGAGCACGGCCGCTACCAGGACCTGTCCCAGTTCAAGGTGCCGGCGGGCTTTCGCGGCCGGCCGGGCTGGTACGTCCAGCTCTGGTGGGTCGTGCAGGCGCTGCTGTTCCGGCCTTCGCCGCAGATCGCCTACGGCTGGCGGCGCATGCTGTTGCGCTGGTTCGGGGCGCAGGTCGGCGTCGGCGCGATCATCCGGCCGACGGTGCGGGTCACCTACCCGTGGAAGGTTGCGATCGGCGATCACGCGTGGATCGGCGACGAGGTGACGCTGTATTCGCTAGGCGAGATCGACATCGGCGCGCATTCCGTTGTCTCGCAGAAGTCGTACATCTGCGCGGGAGACCATGATTACCAGTCGGTCGAATTTGCGATTCGCGGGCGGCCCGTGCGGATCGGCACGCAAGTCTGGATTGCCTCGGATGTCTTCGTCGCGCCGGGTGTGACGATCGCCGATGGTGTCGTCGTCGGCGCGCGTAGCACGGTGCTGCGCTCCTTGCAGAAGGGATTCGTCTACGTCGGCAATCCGGCGCGTCCGGTCAAGTCGCGCAACGTGGGTGAGCTGCGCTCGGCTTGAGCCGGACAGCTCCATCGTGAACGGCTCCATGCGAGTCCGATGTATGGGGCCGCCTCATGGGACCTGGATGGCCGCTCCATGCACCGGCTCCTGTCGAGCTATCTTCACCACGTCCACTAAGAATGCCTATCTCGTGTCCGTCGCGCCGAATTGATAGTCATCGGTCGGCGCGACCTCGTCGCGTGATTTGTAGATCGAGCTCGCGTCGCGCCCGAGGTCTGCGGCGCCATAGTCATAGGCGTATTGACTGTGCGTCGAGGACGATCCCGCCGTGTCGTTGCTCGCGGGCTTGAGCTTGAATTTCGGCTTGGTCTGGCGTGAACCCGGCATGCCCGAACTCGTGCCCGCAAGCGATGAACTGGCATGACTCCCGGTCCCGCCGGCCATCCCCAAGCCGGCTCCCGCCGATGACCCCCCAAGGCCGCGCAGGCCTATGGAGTTCGAGGCATTCCCCGAACCCCCTCCCGACATGCCGGTCGAGCCGCCGAACCGGCTTCCCTGCGACGACAGTTCCATTGCGCTCGATGAGCCCATGCGGTGCGGCGACGAGCCGGAGATGCCGCTATTGCGGCTTTGGCCGAGCCCGGCGCTTTGCGCAAGCGCACTGCCGGGCACGAGCCATGCCGCTGCGAGCACCGCACAGACGAAGCAGGCAGGAAGAACAGGGAGTCGAGACTTGCACTTCAGGCGTTTCATGCTGCTAGCGCCTCCTTGATGAAGAGGCGAGGCTGACGCTGCCGACCAGATGGCCCGCGGCGGTCTCGATTCTGAAATGGCGCTGGTAGCACGCGAAGGCGGTGTCGCGCATCGTCGAGCGCGCCGCGGGTGGGGTTTCCAAGGCCCAACGCCGCAGCGCATCGGCGACGCTTTCACGCGTATCGTCGCAGACCCAGCCGCCACCCGCCATCTCGATCTCGCGCCAGATATTGACCTTGTTCGTGATGATGACCGGCGTGTGCGAAGCCATTGCCTCGACCACGGCGATTCCGAAATTTTCCTGGTGGGATGGCAGCACAAACACCTCGGCCGTACGCAATGCGCTCCATTTGAGCGCACCGGCGAGCATGCCGGTCCACACAATGCGGTCGGCGACCCCGCGCGATGCGGCCATGCTCTTGAGTTGTCCGAGCAAGGCGGGCTCAGACGGCCCCGCGATCACGAGGCACAGGTCCGGATCATGCGGGGCGACGTCCGCGAATGCGTCGATCAGCAGGTCGCAGCCCTTTTTCTCGTGGATGCGCGACAGGAACAGCAGCACGCGCTTGTTTCTCACTGAGGGGAAGGCTTCGCTGAAGGCATCGGCCTGCTGGTCGGCATCGGCAGGGACCGAGTCGATTCCGAAGCCGTTGACCGCGAGTCGGTGGCGATCGGTGAGGAAGGGGCGGCGCGCGAGTTCGAGTTCGGTCTCGCAGGTGAACAGCACACGGTTGGCCCGATCGAACACCCAGCGTTCGAGCAGTGCCCAGTACACACGCTTCTTCAGATGTTTCTTCGGATAGGTATGCTGGAACCACGGGTCGAGCATGCCATGCGGAAACACGAGCAGGGGCGTGCGCGTGCCGACCACGCCGCACCAGGCCGCAAAACTGTGGAATTGCCAGATACCGTGGACCACGAATGCATCGAAACGCGTGCGGTTCTCGCGCAGCCAGCGCACGAGGGGCAGGCTCAGCCCATAGAAGCCCCGGCCCGGGCCGACGCGGTGCACCGTGGCATCGACGCGATCGAAGCCCGGACCGTCGGGGGCATCGAGCGTGACGACTTCACTCGTGCAGCCGAGCGGTGCCATATGGCGGACCAACTGGACGACCGCCTCGGCGACGCCGCCCATGCGGGGGTCGAGCGAGGGGAGGATATGCAGCACGCGCAGCGGACCGTGTGCGGCGGCCCCAGTCGGCAGGCCTGTGAGCGGTAGCGTCGCACCGCCGACGCGCGGCGCTGCGGCGGCCACGCTTGCGCGTTGCAGTGCGAAAGCGGCGGCCACCGGCGGCAACGAGATGGCGGACGGATCGGGTCTCGATGCCCCGGGCATTGCGCCATCGGTGTCACCGGCGTCACGTGGGCGCTTCTGCGGACTCGAATGAAATGGATTCACAGGTAGAACTCCTTCGGCCGTTGTGCGGTGCCGATTCGATATCTGAGGATCTGTTCAAAATACGAGGCACCCGCTCGCGCGGTCAGCCGGTCATGGGCCCATCGGGACCGTGTGTTTCTTGCGCGAGGCGTGAGCAGGCTGCTGCCCTCGAGGTCCTTGATCGCGGTCGCAATCGCGAGACTGTCGCCGGGGCGCACGACGCGGCCGTTGTGCGGGCTGTCGAGCAGGATGGAGGCACCCGCATGACTCGAGGCCACCACGGCCGCGCCCGCCATCAAGGCTTCGCTGACCACTGCGCCCCAGCCGTCGTCCTTGCTGATCGACGGCAGCAGGAGCACATCGAAATCGAGCATCCGGCGCCGAACCTTTTCGATCGGCAGCACGCCGCAAAACTCGGTGTCGACGCCGAGGTCGCTCGCCTGGGCAATCAGGCGGTCGCGCAACACGCCATCCCCGATCAGCGTGAGGCGAGCGGGGCGCCCGAGCGCCCGGATCGCGGGCAGCAGGAGGTGTACGCCCTTCTTCTCGATGAGCCGGCCCACGTAGGCGATACGCAACTGCGTGGAGGTGGTCCGCTGCGCGTCGAGGTCAACGGGTGGCGGCAGGAAATAGGCAAACGGGAAAACCCGCTCGCGCCGGTAGCCGACCGAACGAAACCACGGCGGGCCGTGACGCCCGATGGCGAGTACGAACTGTGCCTGCCGCCGTAACGCAGTCTCGGTGAACCAGGACTGGATGAAGCGCACGGCCCCGGCGAGGCCGGCATTGTCGCGCGGCTCCGACATGATCCCGAAGGGCCGCCGCTCGCGTTTGACGATGGCGAGCGCGCTCGTCAGGGTGCGAAACCAGCGGATCCCCGAAAACACATGCAGGCAGGAATTGCCGCCGCGGTTCACGATCGTCGCGATTTCCTCGTCGCTCGGCGCGACGACGGTCGGCGGCAGCGCGACCGACCCGTCACCCCAGCCGAGCGCCTGGCGCGCTTCGGGCACCCCTTCATGCGCGACGCAACTGACCTGGACGCCGGGGCCGAGCCGTTCGGCGACGGCGTTGATAAAGGCGGACTTGTGCGGCGAGACGCACGGTTCCCAGAACACGATCTGCGCATACATGGCGGCGGACTTGTCCATCAGAGTGCTCGTTTGATCGTCGCCGGACAGCCGGCGAGCAGGGTATCGGCCGGATAGTCGCCGGCCAGCAGCGTGGCGCCAGCGGCAAGGATCGAGGCGCTGCCGATGCACGAGCCGCCGAGCACGACCGAACCCGTGCCGACCCAGCTGCCGTCGGCGATCGTGATCGGCTGCGAATAGCCGGCGCCCGCACGCCGGCGATGGTCGCCGACACGGTGCGAGCCCGTATGGAAGATCACACGCGGCGCGATATCGCAGCGCGCGCCGATCACGATGGCGGCATCGGGCGCGACGATAAAGAGCGTGCCGAGCCCGATCCAACTGTCCTCGCCGATGGCGATCCGCCCTCGGCCGTAGAATTTGACGCCACCGGTCAGCTTGGCGCCCACGCCGATTTCGAAGCCGAGCGTATTGAGCAGCGCGCGCTTGAGCGCGAAGCCACGGGTGGCGGGCAGTATCGCCAAAGTAAGATTGGCAAGCGGATTGCGAACGAGGTCGAGCAGGCGGTTCATTGTGTAGTGGATGCAGGAGTGACACCGAGGAATTCGACAAGCCGCCGGCCCACCGAGCGCCGGCTGCATTGGTCGACGATGCGTCGTTGCCCGGCCGCCGCGACGCGTTCGTAGCGTTGCGGATCGGAGGCGATTTTGGTCAGCAGGTCGGCGAGGGCGGGGCCGGTCGCGTCGGTCAGGATCGCGGCTGTGTCGCGATCGAACAGCAAGGAGATATCGCTGATGTCGGTGGTCAGCACGAGCAGGCCGTGGCTCGCGAGCTCGATGACCTTCGACGGAAAGGTCGTCGCATTGATTTCGCTGCCCGGCAACCGCAGCGACAGGCCAACGTCCGCCTGCGCCAGGATCTGCTTGTATTCGTCGGCGCCGATGTCTTGCCGCACATCGAGCTTGAAACCGCTCGGCGAGAGCTCCTCGGCCAGCGCCGCGAGTTCTTTGGCGCCGCCGAAACCGGTCACGACGAAGTGCGTGCGCGCCGCGAGTTCCGGCTGCGTGCGCGCGAGCTCACGCAGCCCCGCGGCAAAGACATCGAGGCCCGTGGAGGTCTCGATCGAGCCGCCGTAGAGGAACGTGACAGGCGCGCCGAATTCCGCACGCTGCGGTTCTATCTCAGGTGAGACACCGTTGACGACACACGCGTCCTCGATGTTCATCAGATCGGCAAGCTGACGCGACACGACGATCGTACGCCGGCTGCAGATGCGCGACATCAGACGCAGGCTGAGCCGGCTCACGTAGCCGCGCAGGTCCCTTTCGTCGGCGCGTGGTCCGTCTTCGAGATCCATGACGACTTTCTCGCGACCGAGCCGCCACCGCAGGAAGGCTGCCACCGGCACATATTCAGGGAAATAGTTGTAGAACACCACACCATCGCCGCTGCGAATCCGGCGCATCGCGAACGTGAGATAGACGAGGGCGGCATAGACACGGTTCAGCCCGCGCACGTTGATCGCGGGCAGATAGGCGCAGGCCAGCCGCTGGTCGTGGCAGACGAAGCCGTTGAAGTGCCGCGGGCCGCGGCTCGCCGTGACGATCGGTGAACTCACGATGATCGACGGGCTGGCCTGGCTGCGCACGCCGGCCGCCATCCCACTGACCTTGTGCGAAGCGGCGCCGATCAGGAATTTCTGGTCGGTGCGGCAGTTGTAGCGCGGCAGCACGATCGGTGCGAAGAAGAATTGGCGTGGAGTCATGGTGTTCGGATCGGATAGAGGGGCGTGGAGGCGCGGGACCGTCGGCGCGCTCAGGCGCGCAGGCGGCGCGGGGCCGTCAGGCGCGTGAGCGTGTGGAGATCCGTCGTCGCGCGGACATGGCGGGCGAGATGAATCGCAAAGACCACCATGACGATCTTGTCGAAGTCGAACGGCGCGCCGTTCTGGCACATCATCAGGATCAGGAACAGCGCACAGATGCCGCCCCCGGCCACGCGCACGAACATCAAGAGCACGATGAAGCCGAGCCAGCCGAACGCGAACAAGGTGTTGAACGCACCGTTCTGGAAGGGCGCATCCTCGAAGCGCTCGACCATGCCGTGCTGGATGAAGTATTCGAGCGCAGCCGTCATCGGAATGCCGAACGGTGCATGCGCAAGAATATGGGCCCCCAGCTCGAAGGGCTGAAACACGCGCAGGCCCGTCGACACGTCATTACCCGACAGGATTCGCTCGAGCCGGCCCGGCTCGGCTGCGAAGATCGGCAGCGCGATCGTCGCGAGTCCGAGGGCCGCGAGGCACAGCATCACGCTCTTGTTGATATGGCGGTGGTAGAACGCGAACATGAGCACGAGGTTCGCGAGCAGCCCGAAGAACGTCTGCGAGAGCAGGCAGGCCGTGAGCGCCGAAAGGTTCGCGACGATTCGCGCGCGGCCGCGCAGGGTATGCAGGCAGACGAAATTGAGGAAGAGACTGACGCCGCCGAGATATGAGGGCTCGGAGAAGCTCGCCGATGGGCGGACCTTGAAGTCATAACCGTGTTCGCGCGCATGTTCGGCCCAGGCGGCGGCCAGCGAGACGTCATTGCTATTGATGAAGAACTTCGTCGGCACATAGAGCGCGATGCCCTTGCGGCCCGCGATCGTTTGGGCGAGCGCAGCTAGTGTGAGCAGCAGCAACAACACGAGTGGCCACATCGCGTTGAACTTCGAGAAGTCGTGACGCGGCATCCCGTTGAGCCCCCAGGCGAGCAGCAGCATGCCGGCCGCGAGCCGGGCCTCGCGCGGCATGTTCGGCAATTCGGGCAGGAAGATCGTGGTCCACAACAAGCTCATCGAAACGGCGATCACGATGACGCCGGTCGTGAACGGCGTGATGCGCATGCGCATATGCCAGGCGAGCAGGACGAAGAGCAGGGCGGCGACCGAAGCAAAATAGTTGAGGCCGAACTGGATCGCCGGCAGCAGCAGGATCAGGCCGTGGGCAAACGGGTTCGCGCGCAGATCGGCGAACGGGCGCAAGAGGATGCGTTTCATGTCGAGGCCCTCGTCGAGCGCTTGGGCATCCTGCTCATGCATTCACCGCGACGGTCTCGACGTGGCGCACGCCGAGCAGCCGCCCATAGAGCGCCTTGCCGCCGCGCCCGCCGAGCAGGCCGATCGCGAGCCAGAACGCGGTGCGCTTCGAGCCGCGGTCCGCGATCAGCGCGCGCGCGAAGAAGTCGAGGGCCTTGAAATAGTGGGCACCGAGGCGAGCCTTGCCGTTCGCAATCAGCGCATCGACGATGACGCGTTGCTTGAACGCCGCGAAGTCGATGTGCGCATTCATCTCGGCACCCCACTTCTGTTCGATCGCCGCGAGCCCCGCGAGTCGCCGCTTGAGATTGACGCTCGTGCGCTCCCCGCCATGCTGGACGAATGTCACGTGCGCTTCGTCGACGTAGCCGAAATCGCCGAAGGCGAGGCAGCGCAGCCACATGTCGAAATCCTGAAAGCTCGGCAGCGTTTCATCGAACAGTCCGGCTTCGACGAGCACGGCCTTCTTCACGAGCGCGAGGCTCGTCGAAGTCGGGCATTCGCCGCCGAGGGCCTGGGTCCGGGTCAGCACCGGAGTGCTCGGCCGGCAGCGCCGCGCGTGGTTGAACTCGACGTCGACATCGATGTAGTGGCACAGCGCCGCGACATACGGTGTGCGCTCGAGCAGCGCGACCTGCTCGCGGATCTTGCGCGGCAGCCACAGATCGTCGTCGTCGAGAAAGGCGATGAATTCGCCGCGTGCCCGCAGGATGCCTGTATTGCGGGCGCCGCACGCCCCCTTCGAACGCGCGTTCGGGATCACGATGACGTTCTCGCCGAGATTGGCGAGGGCCTCGCGTACACCGCGTTGTTCGTCCGGATCGGTGTTGTCGTCGACGACGATGACTTCAAGCGCCGGATAGTCCTGCGCGAGGACCGTTTCGACGGCGTGCCGGACCATCGTCGCACGGCGGTAGGTCGGGATGACGGCGGTGACCAGGGGCGAGTTCATCGGGGAATCCTCTTGGTTCAGGCGAAGCGCAGCGCGCGCCGCAGCACGAACATCTGCTCGGGGTTGAAACGGCTCAGGTGCCACAGACCATAGGCAAGGGCGACGAGCCCCGGCACGATCAGGCGCGGCAGGGCGGCCCAGCCGAGCGAGTCGATCGCGCGGCTGGCCAGCATCGCGACGAGGCACACGCCGATGCCGAGCAGGACTTGCCAGCGCAGCGCGCGATAGAGCGCGCTGAACGGCAACTCGAGCAGCCGCGCGGTCACGCCGAGGTGGACGGGTGCGCTCAGCAGCGTGGCGACAAGATAGCCGGCGGCGATGCCCTGCAGGCCGAAATGCGCGCCGACGAGCCAGCATGCGATATGGAGCACGGCGACGCAGAAATTGAGCATCAGCAACCAGTCGGTGCGGCCCTTGACCATAAAGACCGCGGGCGCCGTGCTCAGCACGGCCTGCACGAAACCGACCGGCGCGAGCCAGACGAGGAGCGGCGCGACGCTCGCCCACTTGGCACCGAGCGCGACCGCGATAAACGGCTCGCGCAGCGCAACCAGACCGCCCATCAGGGGCGCGGTGATCAGCGCGACGAACGACACGCTCTGGAGATAGCTCGCGCGTTGCTTGTCGGGGTCGGTCTGATGGGCGCTGAGCACGGGGTACAAGGCCTTCGACGCGACGAAGGCGATGCTCTGCAAGGGGTAGAGCATGATCTTGAAGGCGAGCGAGTAGGGGCCCAGGGCAATCGCGCCGAGGACCTTGCCGACGATCATCGAATCCGCATTGCGGTTCAGGTAGATCACGAGATTCGACAGCGTGAGATTCGACGAGAAGCCGAAAATGCCGCGGACTTCCTTGCCGTCCCACCGGAAGCTCGGCCGCCACGGCGAGGCAAGATACATCTGCATCGACGACATGCTCGAGTGAACCACCGCCTGGATCACGAGGCTCGTGAGCCCGAGGCCGAAGTGCGCCGACAGGATCGCCGCGCACATGCCGCTCGTGTACGAGAGCACATCCGAGCGCGCGACCGTGCGGAACTGCGAGGCCCGTTCGAGCAGGGCCTGATGGGCCGCACCGAAGCTCATGATCGGGAAGGTCAGTGCGAGGCCGCACAGCACATGACTCAGCGAAGCGGAATTGAACAGCCGGGCGAGCGGTACCGAGAACGCGATGATCGCGAGCCCGATCGCGGAGCCCGCGCTGACGTTGACCCAGAACACCGAGTTCGCGAGCGTCGGTGACATGTCGCGACTGCGGATCAACGCCGGACCGGTGCCCATATCGCGGAGCAGCCCCGCGAAATTGGTCACGACAGTCGCGAGCGCCATCACGCCGAAATCGGCGGGACTCAGCAGGCGCGACAGGATCGACAGGCCGACAAGCTGCACGACACTCTTGGCGATCTGCGCCGTCGCGAGCCAGCGCGCGTTGCGCCCGACCGAAGGTTGAGGGGTGGACATGGGCGGCTTAGCTTGCGTCGAAGATCGGACGGAACAAGGGGCTCAGGCGCTGGCTGCCTCGTTCGCTCAGGTGGTCGCCGTCGATATAGAGCGGCATCAGGGCGTCGGAACCAAAGCAGCGTCCGTCGTGACACAGGTAGGGCACGGGGTCGAGTGTCTTGACGCCGCAGCTCGCCGCGGCTTCGCCGATCGCCGCGCGCGCGAGTGCGTTGCGCTGGTAGTAGGCCGATTCGGATATTGAGACGTCGTCGGGATGCTTGCCGAGGATCAACGATTTCGCGAGATAGCTCGGCACGTCCCGGTTCATCTCGGGGATCGGCATCAGCACGTAGACCGGGCGGCTTTGAGCGAGCGCACAGAGGTCCTTGGTCAGGAAGCTCGCGTAGCGCGTGCGGCGTTGGGCCAGGTCGGTCAGGGGACGCTCGCCGTTGTAGCCGATCAGGATCGTCGGGTCGACACTGTCGGTCTTGCCGTCGACGTAGGCCGAGAAGCGGGCGACCACGATCACCGGCACCGTCGCGGGGAATTGGCGGATCTCGTCGTTCACGCGTTGGGCGAAAAAGCGGCAGGGGCCTTCGGTGTGCTTGTCGAAACGGCTCGCGCCGAGGAAGGGCGGGCAGCCCGACGTACCGAAGAACATCACGCTGTCGTTGCTTGCGGCTGCGGCGGTCACGACACCCGGGATCACGGCGTTGCCGTGGCTGTCGCCCCACACGATCGCGCCGACCTTGGCCGAGGTACCGTACTTGCAGCCGATGTCGCCGGATCCTTCGACCATGCGCTGCAGGCTATTGGTCAGGCACTCCGTGCGGCGTGGATCGACATCCGTGCTGGCGGCCGCGACGAGCTTGACCTGATTCGGCAAACGGGCCGCCGCGCCGTTGGCGAACGTCACGGCCGTGCAGGCGAGCACGACGGCGATCGGCGCGGTCGCGAGCGTGCCGACACCACGCAGGCCGAAGCGGTCGCGCAGTCCCGCGGCGCGGCGCTCGATGAGTTCGTAGGAGAGGAAACCGAGCAGGATCGAGAGGGCAAGGCCGCCCGCGATCACGAGCGGATGGTGGCTCGGCAGGTCGAGATAGTGGATCAGGACCGTCAACGGCCAGTGCCAGAGATAGATCGAGTACGACCAGCGCCCGAGCGCCTGCACGGGAACGAAGTTCGAGAAGGGGCTGTCGTTCGCGGCGCTGAGGATCACGAGCGCGGCACCGAGTACCGGCACGAGCGTCATGACGCCGGGCCAGTCGAAGGCTTCGGTGAAGAACAGACCCGAAACCAGGATCGCGATTAGACCGATCGCCTGTAGGGTGTTCGCCATGCGCGGCGCGAACTTGAAACGTTCCGCGTTGAGCATGACGAGGCCGCCGGCGACCATTTCCCATGCGCGCGTCGGCAGCAGAAAGAAGTTCGCTTCGGCATGGTTGCGCGCGATGATGGGATCGAGCGCAAACGAGACGAGCCCCATCAGGACGAGCAGGACCTGGAACACGCCGCGCTTGTTGCCGAAGAGGCGCGCCCCGAGCATCAGGATGATCGGGTAGATGATGTAGAACTGCCACTCGACGGCCAGCGACCAGGTATGGAGCAGCCATTTGCTCTGCGAGGAGGCATCGAAATAACCGGCCTCGCGCCAGAACACGAAGTTCGAGATGAAGGTCAGCGCCGCGCCCGAGTGTTCGGCGAGGATCTTGTACGCATGCGGGTCGAGGTAGAACCAGCCGAACACCATCAGCACCGCGGCGAGCGATGCGAGCGCGGGCACGATCCGCGTGAAGCGCGCGACGTAGAAATCCCAGAGGCTGAAGCGGTCCTTGTCGAGCCGGCTGACGACGATTGCCGTCATCAGGTAGCCCGAGATCACGAAGAACACGTCGACCCCGATAAACCCGCCGTTGAACCCCGGCGTCTGGAAGTGGAACAGCGCGACGAGCGCGACGGCCACCCCTCTCAAGCCATTGATGTCTTTTCTGAAGCGCATGATGTTGCGTGTCCCGTGTGAAATCGCCTGCTGCCCCGTTGCCGGTCCGAACTGATTTGATCTGTTGCTTGCTGTGTATGTCTTCTATGGCTTGCCGCTTGCGGCATCGATCGCGTGAAACGGTGAAACCTGGAAACCCTGCCGAAGCGCCGGCGACCCCGGGGCGATCTGCAGATCGGCGAGCGAATTGCGCTGGCTGTCGGGCATCGCCTTGAGGAAGCTCACATCGCCCGAACCGAAGGTCTGCTCGACATCGATATACGGCGTTGCACGCGCATCGATCGAGGCAGGCTTGCCGTTGATCACGGCATTGCGGCGCACGATATTGCCCTTCGGTGCGCCCGGTGCATCGTTGAGCAAGGTCGCGAGACTCGGGTAGCGCGTCGAATAGGGCGGCTGGGTGAAATTGACGAGTGTCAGCTGGTGGCGCAACTGCCCGTTCGGGTCGTCGGCGAGACCTTTTTGCCAGGACAGCCCGCGCGAATCGATATAGATCGCCGGAGAGCAGTTGACGAACAGGTTGTCTTCGACGAGGTTGTCGCGGCCGCCACCGATGAAGATCGCCTGATTGACCTTGGAGAAGATGTTGCGGCGGATCGTCGTGCCGCCGCCCTGGTCGTCGAGATAGATGCCCATCGTCGCCATCGGTTGCGCGGCGCTGCCGATGTCGTGCAGGAAGTTGCCTTCGATCACCGTACCGCGCGACGTCCAGTCGCGTCCCGTGTAGATCGCGCCCGTGTCGCTCGCTTCCTGCGCGACGTGGTCGATCTCGTTGCCGCTGATCACGAGGTCGTTGCCGTTGAAGATGATCGCCGCATGCGGACCGTCGTAGAGGTGGTTGCGCTCGACGCGGTCGCCGACGCCCGAGAGGCTGATCGCGGGACGATAGGCGCGCGAACGTCGTGCGTAGTCGTGGACCACGCTGTCCTCGATCGATACATTGCCGCTCGCGAGTGTCTGGTGGTTTCCCGCGTAGACGACAAAGCCGCCTTCGCCCGTATTCGAGACATGCATGTAGCGATAGTGGCTGTCGCGCGCGGTCGACCAGACGCCGACACTGCCCGCGTTGCGCACGCTCGTGTGCTCGATGGCGACGTTCAGGCCGCTATTGATCTCGATCGCATTGCCGCGTGTGGTCTCGAAACTGAGGTCGCGCACCGTGAGGTTCGAGACGGCCGTCGCGACGAGCAGTTGATTGCTGACCGAGGCTTCGACGTCACCGTCATGCAGCGGGGCGGGGGGCCAGAAGTAGACCTGCATGGCCTGGCGGTCGATGTACCACTCGCCGGGATGGTCGAGTTGCGAGAGTGCGTTTTCGAAATACATGCGTTGACCGGTCTTCATGCCGAAGGCCGGTATGGGTGCGGCGAGCGTGACCGCGCCCGAGGTGGGGTCGACCGATTCGACGGGCAAGGTCGTATCGGCCCAGTCGCGCGCCCAGTAGCCCATTGCGCGCAAGTCGGGCTCGCCTTTGAGCGCGTCGAGCGGCGCACCCGTCACGGTGAAACTCGGTCCTTTCTCGCCGGCCGGCAGCGAGGCAATCGTCGCAAAGCCCTGGCTCGGCCAGCGCGCGAGTGTCTGCGGCTCGCCGCGATAAAAGAGTTCAAGGGGGGCGGGGGTCACGCGAATGCCGAAACCCTGGCGCTCGAAGGTGCCGGCGTCGTCGATGGCGCTATCGGCGAGTTTTGCAACGAGCACGTGGCCGCGCGCGGTGGCCGGCAGGCGGCCCGCCGCGGCGTCGTTGGCGCTGACCGGGCGAAAGCCCTGGACGACTTTCGCGCCGGAGATGATGGTCTTGCTTTCGCCCGCGCCCGAGAGCGTGACAGGCGTGCCGCGCCAGCTCGAATCGAGTTGAAGGCGCAGAGGTTGCGTGAGCCTGTAGGTCCCTGCATCGAGGACAATATCGATGCGATCGGCGCTGCCGCCCACAAACCGCGCCTTGTTGGCAGCGAGCACGGCGACGGCTGCGTGCAAGCCCATATCACCGTTCGCGCTGGTCGGCGCATTGGCCGCGCTGACCTGTGCATCGGCGGCCGTATCGGTCGCGGCCGCGCTCACATGGAGGGTCAGCGCACTCGCCAGGGCCGGCAGCAGGGACGCACCAAGCCCGAGCCAGCAGGCCCCTCGGCGTGCCGGACGTAAAGAGTCGAGCCTCATGATCAGCTCCTGGACACCCTGGCGCGATTGGCCGTATAGGCATAAGTGCCATAGCCGTAGGTCTTGTCACCGGGGCGTGGCTTGACGTCGTTGAGCACCAGACCGTTGAGCATGACCCCGACATGAGCCAGACGTTTCGTCGATTCCTTGATCTGCGCAACCGTCGTCTCGCCCTGGCGCACCACGAGGAAGGCCGACCCCGCGAGCTGGCCGAGCGGACCGACGTCGGCGACGGCGAGTACCGGTGGCGCGTCGATCAGCACGATGTCGTACTGTGTCGCGATCTCGCTGACAAAGCTCGTGAAGCGCTTGCTCATCAGCATTTCTGACGGACTGCTCGGCGGCACGCCGCGGGCGAGCACATCGAGGCGGGGCAGCACGGCACGGTGGACCAGTTCATCGAAGCGCTTGTCGCGCTCGATGAGGTCGGCGAGCCCCGGGCCTTCGCGCTGGCCGAAATGCCGATGCAGATCGCCGTCGCGCAAGTCGGCATCGATCAGCAGCACGCGCTGGTGCGAGGCGGCCAGGACCGCGGCAAGGTTGGCCGACGTGAACGACTTGCCGACCCCCGGCGTGGGGCCGGAGATCAGCACGATGTTGTTGTTCGCTTCGAGCAACACGAATTGCAGCGCGGTACGGAAGCTGCGCAGTGCTTCGATCGGCAGGCTGTCCCCATCGAGGTGGGCGAGCAGCGTGACCTTGCCGGCGTTCGTGCGCGACCACACGCGCGAATCGCGGGAACGTTGGGGCTTGCTGTGCGGCACGCTCGCATAGACCGGCAGGCCGGTATCGCGCTCGATTTCGCGTGCATGGACGACGCCTTGCGAAAGCTGCCGGCGAAACCAGGCGAGCAGGCTGCCGCCGAACAGACCGACCATCGCGCCGAGCACGACGACCAGCTTGCGGTTCGGTTTGACCGGGTTGTCCGACACGACCGCACTATCGACGAGGCGCGCATTGCCCGTCTTGCCCGCACGAACAAGATGCAATTGCTCGGCGCTGTTGAGCAGACCCGTGTAGAGGTCCGTGTTGACCTGCACATCGCGCTGCAAACGAAGTTCGGTCTGTTCGAGATCGGGAAGGCGGCGCGCCTTCGAATCGACCTGGGCGAGCCGTTGCTTGAGCACGGCTTCCTGATCGAGGATGGCGATCACGGCAGGGTGATTTTCGGTGAAGCGCGCGGTGAGTTCGTTGCGTTTCTGTTCAAGATCGGCAAGCTTGTTCTGCGTGTCGACGGTTTGCTGGAGGACGGCTGAACCTTCCTCGCTGAGGTCGAGCGTCGCGTTGGCGGTGCGGAAGGCGTTATAGGCGTTCTCCGACTCCTCGAGCTGATGCTTGAGTTGCGGCAGCTGGACGTTCAGGAAGGAGATCGATTTTTCGGCTTCGGCCGATTTGCGTTCCACGTTCTGGCGCACGTACTGCTGGCCGACTTCCGTCAGCACGCGGCTCGTCTGGGCCGGATCGCGTCCTTGCAGGCTTGCCTGGATGACGTCGGAGTCCTTGCTCGTCTGCGCGATCTTCATCGCTTTCTGCAGCGACTCGACGGCGCTCACGAGCGAGACGCGCATGAGCGTGAACATGCCGCCCGGCCGCGAGGCAAGACTCGTCACGTTGACCGAGAGCGGACCGTCGGCCGTCTGGACGTTGAGCGGCTGGCCGACCTGACCCATCAGACGGATGCCGGCGCGTTGGTTCTCGAGCGTGTACTGGCCGTTCGGACCTGCGATGAGGTTGAACGGTTTGCCATAGAGGCTCTTCGGCGGATCGAAGCTCGCGACGCTCGCCTGTTCCTGTGCCCACACGTAGCCGCCGTGGCCGAACAGGCCCGGGGTCGACAAGCCTTTGTGGATCGTCGACCACCACCGTCCGAAGACCGGGAAGCGGCGCGGTTCGACCGAGACCTCGAGCCCTGTATTTTCGACCGTGGGCGACAGCACGAGTCGCGACTGCAGGATGTCGATTTCGTCCGAGGCTTCCGACTTGATGTTGAACATCTGCGAAACGCTAGAGAGCGCATCGGTCGCCGAGTTCGGATTGTCTTCGACCTGGATCAGGATATCCGACTGGTAGACCGGCGCGGCAAGCACGGCATAGCCGACGCCGATCGCGGTCGTGAGGACCGTGATCCCCGCGATGAGCCAGCGATTGTCATAGAGCGTGCTGACAAATGCGCTCGCATCGACGGGCGAGCCCACGGGCTCCGCCAGTGTAATGGCCGGCGTGATGCTGGCCACCCTCAGTCTACGTCCTTCGACAGCGATTTGCTTGTGAGACGGGTTAGGCGATCGATCCACGATACGGCTCCTGCTTCAATGAGTTGCAACGCATGACGGAACGCGGCTTCGCCGCGGCCGTACGGGTCGGGAACATCCAGACCCTGCGTGTCGGCGAGGCGGAACACTTTGCCCCTGCTGCCCGGGTACAAGGTCTCGACAATGCACCGCTGGCTCGTCTCCATGACGAGAATGAGATTCGCGGCACGCACCATCCAACTGCTGAGCGGCTGCGTGCGGTGCGTACCGAGGTCATAGCCGCGCTCGCGCATGAGGCGTACCGCGAGCGCATCGGCACTTTCGAAGGGATGCACCTTGAAACCCGCCGACATCACGTGCAGCGCGGGCAACGCGCGCTGCAGCACCGCCGCGGCCATCGGGCTGCGGCACAGGTTGCCGGTGCATAGAACGAGCAGGGTGTCCATCAGTAGGCGCTCGCCGCCTTGCCGAAATAGACGGCCTGCGCGGTGGGCACCACGTTGTTGATCACCCGGCCCCAGCGCACGACTGCGGCGGTGTCGACGAACACGACGTCCTTGGCCTTGAGTTCGAAGTTCTCGGCGAGCGCGAGCGCACTCGGGTTCGATGCATCGAGATGGAAGATCTGGTGTTTGTCGGCGGTGATGTTGCGCACCACATAGACCTGTCTGCCATTGCCCGTCATCTGGCTCACGCCGCCGGCGTCGCCGAGCGCTTCGTTCAGCGAAAGTTCGCCGTTGCGCAGGAACAAGGTGGTCGGCTTGGTGACTTCGCCCAACACAAACACCTTGCTGTCTTCGCGGGCGAATACGCGCACGATGTCGTCATTGCGCAGCAGGATGTTCGAGGGGTTGATCCCCTTCGCGACAAGGAAGGGAATATCGACGCTCACCGACTTGCCGCCGCGGATCACCGCGATCGACGCGCGGTCGCCGACCGCCGTGAAGCCGCCCGCGCGATTGAGCGCCTCGGGCAATGTCATCGGCACGTCGTTGAAGATCTGCAAGCCTGGCGTGCGCACTTCGCCATCCATATAGACGCGCTTGCTCCGATACGACTGCACGCGCAGTGTGACCTGCGGGTTGCGCACGTAGGTGGCGAGGCGGGCCGCGAGCACATCACGTGCCTGCATCTCCGTGAGGCCCTGCACGTGGATCGCACCCGCATAGGCGAACTGGATCATGCCGTTCGCGTCGACGCTGTAGCCCGAGGCGACCGAGGCGGAACCCGTGTAGTCGATGCCGACCGTCTGCACCGAGTTCGACGGCAGGTTCAGTTCGGGGTGGTCCCAGATCATGATGTTGAGTACGTCGCCGGGGCCGATGGTGTATGGAGTCGGCGTGGCGAATAGGCTCTGTACGTCGAGCGGGATCTGAGTGGGGATGGCGGCGCGCTCCAGTTTGATCAGATCGGGGGTGATCTCGGTCAGCGCGCCTGGCGGCGGGTCGTCATTGGGCTGCGCACCGTCGGTCCGATCCGCGCCCGGCACGCCGGTCACGCTCGTGCCGTAGCGGTCCTGGCTGCCGCTCGTGTAGTGCTGGCCGGGATCGATGCCACAGGCGCCCAGCGCGAGCAGCAGGGCGAGCGAGCCGGCACTCAGCGCCGCACGCATTTGAGAACGTGCATGCGGCGCCACGTGAGGCTCGACATGACGCTCGAGCCGAGACCTCACGACGGGACGAGGAGACTGCGCTAAAGCGGTTTTTCCGATTTGATTCATCTATTTCGTAGCCGAACGACTGAACGCCGGCGGAAGCAATCCGCCGGATGAGTCACCTGTATAGGAGTCAACGACCGCTCAGGATGCAGCCTTGGCCTGGCGATTCTGTAAGCGATATTCGGTCGGCGAGATGAGCAGACGCTTGCGGAAGATCTTCGCAAGGCGGTCGCCGTTGGCCATGCCGTTGCGGCGCGCGATCTTGTCGACTGGCAGATCGGTTTCGATCAGCAGGCGGCACACCATGTCGAGGCGTGCGCGCAGCAGGTACTCGGACGGCGTGATGCCGATTTCATCCTTGAAGCGGCGCAGATAGTTGCGTTCACTCATGGCGGCGACCTGTGCGGCGTCGGCGACCGAGATCGGCCGCTCGCAGTTGTCCTTGAGCCAGCGCGCGGACGCACGAACCTTGTCGCGCACGCTCGTGACACCCGCTTCGGCGAGCAGCGGGGCGAGCTTGGTGCCCGCGCCAGGCAGCAGCCGTTCGCCGACTTCACGCGCGATGTCATGACCGAGGTCGCATTTCACGAGCATCAAGGCGCTTGCCATCGACGAGAAGCAATCCTCATCGCTGTCGGTGTCGCACGGACCGCCCATGCCGGGGCGGTCGTACACATTTGTCAGACCCGAGGACGCGAAGCCCGAACGCGTGATCGAGGTGCCGCGGAACGGTCCGTCGGCATACCCGAAGCGCATCCGGCCCATCAGCATCTCGTCGAGCGACGCATAGAGCGAACCCTTGCCGCCGCCAATGAAGAGCGCGTCGAAATTCTGGTACTGGCGCGCATCGAAGCGCTCGGTCCAGAGGTGTATCGACGACGAGCAGGGCACGCTGCCGCCCGTAAACGACAGCATCTTGATGGTGTAGACGGAATTCACCGCTGTACCCGCGACGGCCAACTGATTCGCCTTGTCGAATACCTCGGCGATGATGCCGGCACGCAGCAGTGAAAAGCCTTCGAATAAGACGATTCCAATCTGGCGAGCGGGACATCGCGTCGCCGTCCAGGGATCGAGACTATGGGCAGAGATCGTTTCCACTTCTTTTACGAGGCGGCGAACGATGCTGTCTGACTGTTCAAGGTGTGCAACAAACGGCATGTCGTTTCCTTAGAAACGTTTCCCCGGAATGTCGTGAGATTTTTCTTATAGGTTGCACTGCATCATACATAGCAGAGTCGCCTTTGCACGCCATCTGACCGATTAAGGCGAGATGTTGGCGGATGAAAAGGGACAGCTGATTCAGTGTTACCACATCAAAAAGTCCGTTCGGTTAAATTCGAAAAAACTACTAGAAAGAAGCCCCAACGGGAAACGCATACTTATTGAAAGGCAGCTATGAAGCTTTTTCCTACTCATGATTGCCATATGGTGAGAATGCGGAAAAAATTTCCGGATCCCGACTTCGAATATGGCGTTTCAAAGGGTTTATAAGACATCGGTGTGCCCGGGAATGCCCAGGGAGTATGCTTGCCGGCGCGACCAGCGCTTACCAGATAAACTGCAAAAGATATCTCGAAATGTAATTGCCATTGGCTCGTGCTATTACGCCATGGCGGCCAGTCGGCGTCTTTCAGACGCTGTCGTGAGAATTTTGAAACCGTGATCTGAAATTGATGCACTGCACGCATGTGTACTGATTATCCCGACAGCGCATTCCGCCAACATATCGGCATTTTCAGTCACTCCTAATTTGCATAAGAAGAGTGTCGTTATGATTCGGCGCATACGGCAGATAACCGGCTCCCGGAGCAGTCTCCAGGCGCGCGGTGACAGTCTCCGCGCACCTGCGCGGCGCTGTCGACGATGGGGTGCCGCCCGTGTCACGGCGGGGCGCTGAAGGTAACTGCCGGCATTCTGGAGAGTGAGTCATGTTCGACGCCGTGCGCCAGTTGCTCGATCTGATATGCGTCGTAGTTGGCGCAATGATTGCTTACGCCTTGGTCCCCGACCTCGACCACCGCTTGTTCGACGCCCGAGGGATGTTCATCGCCCTCGACATGGCCCTTGTCTTGCTCGTGTTTCCGATGCTCAACATCTATCAGTCGTGGCGCGGCAAGAGCGTGCGCTCGCTGGTGGTGAGCGTGCTGATCGGCTGGGTTCTCGTGCAGTCGCTCAGTGTGCTGACCTATGCGGCACTTCATCATGTGTCTCACCTTCCCCATCCATGGTTCGTGCAGTGGACGGCTATCACCGCGGTGCTGCTCGCGGTATCGCGTCAGCTGATCGCGTCGGTGCTCGGCCGGCTGCGCCGCGCGGGCTTCAACCAGAAGCGCGTGGCGATCGTCGGGACCACGTCGGATGCCTTCCGGCTTGTGCAGCGCATCGAGGGCTCGCCCAATGCGGGGTATCTGCCTGTCGCGATCTACGACGAGGCATCGGCCGCGGATGGCATGGCCGCGGGGGTTCCCGTGCTCAGGCGCTGGGACGCGCTGACCTCGCTGATCCGCCAGTCCGGTATTACCGAACTCTGGCTCACGGGCCGGCCTTCGGAGCCGCACCCTTGCGACCGGTTTGTCGGCGAGTTCAAGCATGACTTCGTCAATATCCGCCTGCTGCCCGATCTCGACAATCTCGCGCTCGCCAACCTTGGCACCGTCGATGTGCTCGGCTTGCCGTCGATCAATCTCGTCGCCTCGCCCAAATCGGGCTGGCGCGTGATGCCCAAGGAGATCTTCGACCGGCTGTTCGCCGCAGCCGTGTTGCTTGCGCTCGCCCCCTTGCTGATCGCCGTGGCGATCGCGGTCAAGATGTCGTCGCCGGGACCCGTGCTGTTCAAGCAGAAGCGCAAGGGCGTCGATGGCAACGAGTTCTGGATCTACAAATTCCGTTCGATGCGCATGCATCGAGCCGAGGCAGGCAAGATCGCGCAGGCGACCAAGAGCGATCCGCGCATCACGCGGGTCGGGGCGATCCTGCGTCGGACCAGCATCGACGAGCTGCCGCAGTTCTTCAACGTGCTCAAGGGCGATATGTCGGTGGTCGGTCCGCGGCCCCATGCGGTCGAGCATGACGAGCAGTACAAGAATCTTGTGCAGAATTACATGTACCGTTACCGGATCAAGCCCGGCATCACGGGCTGGGCCCAGGTCAACGGCTTTCGCGGCGAGACCGACCGGGTCGAGAAGATGGCCGACCGTGTCGCCTGCGATCTCTACTACATGGTCAACTGGACCTTCTGGTTCGATGTGAAGATCGTGTTGATGACCCTGTTCAAGGGCTTCGCGGGTGCGAACGCCTATTAATGGATCCGTCGCGAGCAGGGTGTTTCATCTGAGTCAATAAGCTTCGGTCAAGGGGCAGGATGGTCTTGTGACCTCCTTGCCGATAGCCGTCTGCGCGCCACGTGGCGCACCTTTCCAATGATCCCTCATGCCCGGCTCGCCGGGCGTCGCGTTGTCGCGCGGAAGTTTCTGCTGTTCGTGAGGCCGTTTACAGGGCATCATGTCACTTGTTGCAGAAAGTCGGCGCGCGAAGGCATGTCCGGGACACGGCTTGGCCAAGTGCTTGATTGTGCGGATTTCCCCCGCATAGACCGATTGAGATCGATCCCAACCGATCGATTTGCCACAGGCTCTCTCTACACCGACTAGTCCCCCGCCTCGGCATGCCCTGGCCGGTACGACGCTGTCACCGGGCTTGTCCCGGTTCGCCGCGCGCGCGTTGCGCGTGTCCCTTCATCCTCAACTGACGCCATGTGCGCCGCAGAATGCGGCCGGGTTCGTCCCGACATCAGCGTCAGTCATCCGCCACGGGCCCGCATGGCCCGCAGAGCGGTAGCGCCGGTACACGCGTTCGTGGTTGCCGGCTTCATCCTTACCTTTGGAGCCCTCTATGGCGAAAGAAGAACTGATCGAACTCGATGGCATCGTTGACGAAGTCCTGCCGGATAGCCGGTACCGTGTGACGCTGGACAACGGCGTGGTGGTCGGCGCCTATGCGGCGGGCCGCATGCGCAAGCACCATATCCGCATTCTGGCGGGTGACCGCGTGACGCTCGAACTGTCGGTCTACGACTTGACGAAAGGGCGCATCAATTTTCGCCATAAGGACGAACGCGCGCCGACCGGCGGTGCTGCACGTCCGGCACAATTCCGCCGTCGTTGATGGTGGACGCGGGACAGCCGCCGCAGGGCGGCCGCCGCGTGCGATTGCCGCAAGACAGGGGTGATGGGGCCGCGTGGGCGAACCGGCATCTCGCTGACGGGCACCGTTGAAATGCACCGCTGACGTGCAATCAGGAATGTCGAAGGCAGGACAGAAAGGGCGATCTTTGGATCGCCCTTTTTCATGGCGTGACCCCTGTGGCGCGAAGGGAAGGGGGTCACGCGCCCCGGCATGTGCGCGCAGATTCGCGGCGATGCGCGCAACGACCTGCCCAGCGCGTGCGTCAGCGGCCGTTGCCCAGCGAATGCTCGGTGACGAAGCACTGAAGGGCAAGGTGCTCGACCGGTGCGAGCGACTCGAATTCGAGACCGTAGAGGAAGAGGTTCGGATCGTTGGTGACGGGCGTCACATTGCGGATGATCGATGGCGTGCGGATTTCGATGTCGTAGTCCTGCGTGCGCACCGAGAAGCGAAGGTGCAGCCGCGAGCCGGCCTGCGCAAATTGCCCGCGCGCGCTCAGCGAGGCGCCGAGCACGCTCATGTCGCGGATTGCGCCGAGCATGTCGTAGGTGCCTTGAAAGCGCTCGCCGACCGACAGCCAGCACGCAATGCGCGTCGACACCCGGACCGTGCGCCGCAGCTTCACGCGGCGGACGTCGAAGGGCTTGGACAGGATCAGGTATTCGAATGGCGTCCTGCAGACCGTTTCGACCGTGCAACGGTATTCGAAAATGCTCTTGCCGGAGAACGCCATGATCTGGATGTTCTCGCCGGTCAGCAGGCGCAGGGGTTTGCCGTCGACGACCGGCGGTGAGATGAACGTCGTCTGGTTGGGCGTCTGGCCGATCACGCGGCTCAGCGCATGGCTTTCGCGCACGCCCTTTGGAGTCTTGATACGCAGCACGTGACCGGTCTGCAGCACCAAGTCGGCGAGGTCGAGCTCAGGCGTTTCGGCGCTCCCCGCTCCTGCCGAATCCGCCATGTCGAGTGCGACATCCGCGGCTGTCCTCGAGCGGTGCGGCTCGAAGTGGATGAACATGAAGTCGCGGTCCTCGAGGCTCGGCAGTACCTGGCCGCGCTCCGCGATCAGCGTGCCGTCCGCATCGAAGACCGGCCATTCGAGTTGAGTCTCGGGAAGCACTTCGCTTGGCATGAGCGGCTGCAGCGCCGCGCCGCGATCGAGTCTCTTGAATTCCATTGTCGGGTGCCCCGTATGCTCGTCGGTCGTCGCGCATGACGCCGTCGTGGTTTTGTGGATGGCCGGCTGAGTTGCCCATGTTCGGGGCACTCAGCGTGCTCAAGTGCCCATCAGCGTCAAGTGCCGCTGCAAAGGCATCAGCGCTGTCCGAGCCGCTCTTGCACCTTATATCGGCACTTTGTAAAGAAAGATTACCGTCTCACTGAAAGAGTATTCATTCAATTGAGCAAATTTTGCCACGTGCCCACCCCCGGTGCTGCCCTGTAGCTTGATTTTCATAGGAATTAATTTTCACCGGCGTGCCATGCCAGGCGCGCCGGGGTTCGATGCAACGGGCCTGCGCGGACAGGGGGATTGCAATTTGGTACAAAACGCGTCAGCGGGTCACGACGGTATTCGCTAAATTGAATACATTCAGAGGGCCCACTCGGGCCGACGCCGTCAGGAGAGCGCAGTGAAAAAAATCATTCCTTTGATCGCCGCAGCGGGGCTTGCAATGGGCGCCGCAAGCGTGGCCGAAGCTCACGTATCGGTGGGCATCGGAATCGGCATTCCGTTCGTGGCGCCTCCACCGCCGTATGTGGCGCCGGTCTATGTGGCCCCGCCGCCTGTCGTCTACGCGCCGCCGGTGTATGGACCGGGACCGGTTGTCTATGGCGGGCCCGTCTACTATGGACCCCAGGGTGGCTATTACGGACCCCGCTACTACGGTCGTGGCTACTACGGTCACGGTCGTGGTTACTACGGCCACCCCGGTTACTATCGTCGTTAGTGATGGCTGGATAGGCCAGGCAGCACCAGACACAAGGCGCCTCGTCGATTGACGAGGCGCCTTTTCCATTTGGAGCGGTGTGCTGGCGATCGACGCTCGCTGTATGCTTCGTCCTCAAAGCCCTATTCGCGTCATGAGATCGTCGACGCGCGCCTTGACGGCTGGATCCATGGAGATCGCGCGTCCCCATTCGCGCTGGGTTTCGCCGGGCCACTTGTTCGTGGCGTCGAGACCCATTTTCGAGCCGAGGCCGGCGACCGGCGAGGCGAAGTCGAGATAGTCGATCGGCGTGTGCTCGACGAGCAGCGTGTCGCGGACCGGATCGATTCGCGTCGTGATCGCCCAGATCACTTCCTTCCAGTCGCGGATGTCGACATCCTCGTCGACGACCACGATGAACTTCGTGTACATGAATTGCCGCAGGAAGCTCCAGACACCGAACATCACCCGCTTGGCATGCCCTGGATAGCTCTTGCGAATTTGCACGATCGCCATCCGATAGCTGCATCCTTCGGGCGGCAGATAGAAATCGGTGATCTCGGGAAACTGTTTTTGTAACAGCGGAACGAACACTTCGTTTAACGCAACGCCCAGCACCGCGGGTTCGTCGGGCGGTTTCCCGGTATAGGTCGAATGATAGATCGCGTCGCGGCGCAGGGTCATGCGCTCGACGGTGAAGACAGGAAACCATTCCTGCTCGTTGTAATAGCCCGTGTGGTCGCCATAGGGACCTTCGAGCGCATGTTCATAGTCTTGGGCGGGGCCGCTCGACGGACGCGGCGGAGCCCCCGGGGGCGCCGGCTGTGGCACACCTTGCTGAGGATAAATGAAGCCCTCTAGCACGATCTCGGCGCGGGCCGGGACACGCAGCGCTTCAAGCCCGGGCGTCAGGCATTTGGCGAGTTCGGTCTTGCCGCCGCGCAACAGCCCGGCGAACTGGTATTCGGACAAGGTATCGGGCACCGGCGTGACCGCACCGAGAATCGTCGCGGGGTCCGCGCCGAGCGCCACGGCGACGGGATACGGCTGGCCCGGATGTTGGGCGGCGAATTCGCGGAAATCGAGTGCACCGCCGCGGTGTGCAAGCCATCGCATGATCAGTTTGTTGCGTCCGATCAGTTGTTGCCGATAGATGCCGAGGTTTTGCCTCGGCTTGTGCGGACCGCGCGTGATGGTGAGGCCCCAGGTAAGGAGTGGCGCGGCATCGCCGGGCCAGCACGTCTGTATCGGCAACTGGTGCAGATCGACATCGTTGCCTTCCCTGACAATTTCCTGGCAAGGGGGTGACGAGACGGTTTTTGGCGACATGTCCCAGACGGCTTTGGCAAGCGAGAGCAGTTTGCCGGCGTCCTTGAGCCCCTTGGGTGGCTCAGGCTCCTTGAGGGCTGAGAGGAGTCGCCCGATGTCACGCAGTGAAGTGAGCGCACCGTCGTTACCATTCGCATCGACACCCATGCCGAGCGCGACGCGCCGCGGTGTGCCGAACAGATTGCCGAGCACCGGCATGTTCGCGCCCGCGGGCTGTTCGAACAGCAGCGCGGGGCCGCCCGCGCGTAGCACGCGATCGCAGATTTCGGTCATTTCGAGCACGGGGGATACCGGTGCGCTCACGCGCCGCAGTTCGCCAATCGTTTCGAGCTGGCTGGTGAAGTCGCGCAGGTCTTTGTATTTCATTTCGAGAGTCTGGGGAAGCGCGCGCGAGGCGCGCGCGGGCAAGCGGAGCTCGGGCAGGAGCGTGCCCACCGGCCGCGCACCGGAGCCCGCGGCGGAGGTCTTCCGCATTGTCCGTGCTCGACGAAGCTTTGACTAGCGGCGTTGCCGATTGGGAGGGACAGCGTGCGTGCAAGGGAGGCTTGTAAGAGAAAACCGCCTCGCGCGTAAGGCGATATGTAAAGAGTGCGGCACCCCACGTAAATTTACTGATAGTAACAATTCCGTTCGAAGTGCCCATTAACTTGGAGACCGTGACCCCGCAGGACCTTCGTGCAGCCAAACCTACCGACTCGCTTCTATATGCCTTTTGGTTATTAAAAACGGTTCGCATAGCGTTGACGTCACATTAAAGCCTGCTAGAATCCGCTCCCACTAGTCGCGGGGCTTTCTAATCAACTGTTTCCCATTTCGGACTGAATGTCCAAGACGCTTCGGCGTCGGCCGCCTCCCCGCCCGGCTCGAAGATTTGGCTAGCCGACATCGCGGGCCTACCGCACGTTGTCGGTTTTTTGTGTGGGCTCGTCCACCGGTTCCGATTCTGAACCGGGCGCGGTCCACAGCGGCAACGAAGCCGTTCATTCCCGGCGACTCGCCTCGATCCCTCCGGGGTTGCAGGCGGCGCCTTGGTAGCTCGAGGAACCTGTCCCCGGTTCCTGGAGCGCACCGCGCACCAGGGAGATTCGCAGCATGTTTGCTCGTTTACCTTGGCTGGCCGATTCGCGAAGTTTGCAGGTTGTCCGCGCCGCTGTGCGGCGTGGCACGAGGTTCAGCCACTATTTTTTCAACGCGCTGGGCGTGGTCGCCTTTGTCGGCGCCGTCACGCTCTGGCTTCAGCCGCAGTGGCGCGCGATCGCCGCAGCCCGGCTGATGCCTTTGCTCGCCGCGGCTGAACAGACCGGCCCGGCGGTCGGTCGGCTGCTGTCCAGCGGGGCCATTCAGGTGCTCGTGCCGAGCACCGATGCGCGAGCCTCGAGCCTGCCGCGGATACCCTATGCCTATTCGCAGCCAGCTCCCTACGCCTATGCGCAGCCGGCCGCTGTGAACACGGATTCGATGCCGCTTCAGCTGACGAGCGACAATGCGCTCGATCCTCGCGGCCTGCCATCGATCGAGCCGTTTGCAAACATGATTCCCGACTCGCGCGTGGTGGCCGATGCGCGCGACGACCGCGTGGTGCTCACGCTCGACGAGCAGAGCCGCGTCGCGACCTTCCTGTCGCGCCGCTACCGCGTGGCGGAGACGCCAATGTCCCGCCTGGTGCATGCCTCGTTCGACACCGGCCGCGAGGTCGGCCTCGATCCGCTGCTGCTGCTGTCGGTGATGGCGATCGAATCGGGCTTCAATCCCTACGCGGAGAGCGGAGTGGGTGCCCAGGGGCTCATGCAGGTCATGTCGAAGGTGCATTCGGACAAGTTCGACTACTTCGGCGGCCCCACGGCGGCATTGCAGCCGCTCGCGAACATCAAGGTGGGCGCGCTCGTGCTCAAGGACTGTATTGCGCGCGGTGGTTCGCTGAGCGCAGGGCTGCGGCTCTATGTCGGTTCGACCACGCCGAACAGCGACGGCGGCTATGGCGCGAAGGTCCTTGCCGAACGGATGCGTCTGCGCGACGTCTCGCACGGCCGCTACGTGCCGCTCAATGCTCCGCAGGCACCGGTGCAGGCCGTGCCGATCACGACAGCGAAAGTCCCGGCCCACCCGGTGGCTAAGGCGTCGGCGGACGATGAGGCGCTCGAATCGCCTGAAGGCAAAGACGATACATCGGCGCCGCGTGCAAGCGTCCCCGCGGCAGAGCATCTGGCCGTCGCGACCTGGTGACGCAAGCCGCTCAGCTTCGTGTGGCCGGTCGTCCGAGGAATACTTCGCGGAGTCAAGCGGGATCCCGCCGCACGGCGGCTGGCCGCACCGGATAAGAAAAAGAACAGATGTGACTGCCCCCTAAAGTAGGTCAGGGGGTGGCAAGTAGGCTGTAGTCAGCTGGGTCCTGTCTTGCACGGGACTCAGCTTTTTTTGTTTCTACGGCATCTCCGCCCGTCTCTAGGCAGTGCCAAAGAGTTTGCCGATCCGGGCAACGGCTTCCTCGATTTTTTCGTAGGCAGTGGCGTACGACAGCCGGAGGTAAGACTGCGGGGATGCCGTGCCGAAGTCCATCCCGGGTACCAGGCCGACACCCGCGTCATGGAGGATCGCCCGCGTCAGCGCGGCACTGTCGCCATGCGCCGTGTGCGGGACCTCGCGGCAATCCGCGTAGACATAGAAGGCCCCGTCCGGCACCACCGGCACGCCAAATCCGAGTTCACGCAAGGCCGGCACGATGTAGTCGCGACGCCGCTGGAATTCGCGGCGGCGCGTCTCGAAGATCGCGAGCGTGGCGGGCTCGAAGCAGGCGAGTGCCGCGTACTGCGCGAGCGCCGATGCGCAGATGAACAAGTTCTGCGCGAGCTTCTCGAACACCGGCACGAACTGCGGTGGCACGACGAGCCAGCCGAGACGCCAGCCGGTCATGTTGAAGTACTTCGAGAAGCTGTTGACCGTGACGATGTCTTCGCCGAGCGTCAGCGCCGACACCGGATGAGCCTCGTAGCTGAGGCCCTGGTAGATCTCGTCGACCACGGTGAAACCACCATGTCGGCGCACGACGTCGACGAGCCGCGCAAGCTCGGCCGGTTCGATTGAAGTGCCGGTCGGATTCGACGGCGAAGCGAGCAGGACGCCACGCGTATGCGGTCCCCAATGTTGCTCGACTTGTGCGGCGGTCAGCTGGAAGCGTTCGGCCGGGCCGCTCGGAATCATCACGGGATGGCCGTCGGCCGCCGTGACAAAGTGCCGGTTGCAGGGATAGCAGGGGTCCGGCATCAGCACTTCGTCGTCACGGTCGACCAGCGCCGTACACGCGAGTAGCAGGGCAGCCGAGGCGCCGGCGGTGACGATCACGCGCGACGGGTCGATCTCGAGCTGCTGGGTGTCCCGATAAAAACGCGCGATTGCGGCGCGCAGCGGTTCGATGCCGAGTGCCGCGGTGTATTGCGTGCGGCCCGACTGCATCGCGGCGACCGCCGCCTCGACGACCGAGGGCGGCGCGGTGAAGTCCGGCTGTCCGACCGACATATGGATGATGTCGCGGCCCGCACGTTCGAGCGCGTGCGCCTCTTTCATCAACTCCATCACATAGAACGGCTCGATCGCATCGACCCGTGCCGCGAGTGCGGGCATCACCATCGGATTACGACCTTGAGCGCGGCTTGGCTTCGTTCGGGCGAACCTGTGCGGCGAGCTTGTCGAGCACGCCGTTCACGTACTTGTAGCCGTCCGAGCCGCCGAAGGTCTTGGTCAGTTCGACCGCTTCGTTGATTACGACGCGATAGGGCACGTCCACCTGATTGATCAGCTCGAACGCGCCAACCATCAGCACCGAGCGCTCGACGGGCGACAGCTCGCCGATCGGCCGGTCGAGCAGCGGCTGAAGCTGCGTGCCGAGCGCCTCGGCGTCGCGGATCACACCCTTAACGAGGGTGTCGAAAAGCGGCTTGTCGGCCTTGTCGAACCCCTCCGCGCTGCTCAGCTGCGCTTCGATTTCGCTGTGGCTCGCGCCCGATAACAACCATTGATACAAGCCCTGCGTGGCGAATTCGCGCGAGCGGCGGCGAGCACTCTTCATTCAGCGGCTCCTTCGTCGTCTTCGGCACTGTCCTGCGCGAGCTGGTCGAGTGCGGCGGCGAGGTTCGCCATCTCGACGACGACACGGGCAGCGTCGCGGCCTTTCTCGTTCATACGTGCGACAGCTTGCTCGTCGGTTTCCGTCGTCAGCACGGCATTCGCGACCGGCAGGCCGAAGTCGAGTGCGACGCGCGAAATGCCCGCGCCGCTTTCGTTCGATACGAGTTCGAAGTGATACGTCTCACCACGGATCACGGCGCCGAGCGCGATGAGTCCGTCGAACTGGCCGCTCTCGGCGAGTTTTTGCAGCGCGAGCGGAATTTCAAGTGCGCCGGGCACGGTCACGAGCAGGACGTCTTCACCCACCACGCCGAGGCGTTCGAGTTCTTCGACGCAGGCGTCGACCAAGCCGTTGCAAACCGGTTCGTTAAAGCGCGACTGGACGATGCCGACGCGCAGGCCGTCACCGTCGAGGTTAGGTTGGTATTGTCCGATTTCCATTTGCAGTTTCCGTGTTCGGGTGTGTCGTTCGGGTAGCGGGTGACGCGTCGAGTCGCGACAGTCGGGCGGTTCTCAGGCGCCCGTGCTGCGCAGCTCCGTCGGTACAGGCGTGGGCTGTGTGACACCGGGCATCGGCACGAAGCCACTGATTTCGAGGCCGTAGCCCGACATACTGCTGATCTTGCGCGGGTTCGAGAGGACCTGCATGCGGCCGACGCCGAGGTCGCGCAGGATCTGGGCGCCGATCCCGAAAGTCTTGAAGTCGATGGGGCGGCGTTTCATCTGCTGCGCCTTGTCGGTTCGGTCGAGTGCCTCGAAGACTTCGAGCAGGTGCTCATGCGAGTCGCCGCAATTGAGCAGCACGACCACGCCCTTGTCGCGTTCGGCGATCTCGCGCAGCGCCGCGTGCAGCGACCACGAGTGCGTCGAGCATGAAGTATCGAGCAGGTCGAGCAGCGACAGCGGCTCGTGCACGCGGACCGTCGTATCCGTTTCGGGCGACGGCGTGCCCCGCACGAGCGCCAGATGCGGCGAGCCGCTCGGCTTGTCGCGGTACATGATCGAGCGGAACGGGCCGTAGATCGTCTGCATGGTCCGTTCGGCCACGCGTTCGATGATCGATTCGGTCCGGCTCCGGTAGTGAATCAGGTCGGCGATCGTGCCGATCTTGAGGCCGTGTTCCTTGGCGAAGACAGTGAGATCGGGCAGTCGGGCCATCGTGCCGTCGTCGTTGATGATCTCGCAGATCACCGCGGCCGGCGTGAGGCCCGCGAGCGTGGTCAGGTCGCAGCCTGCCTCGGTATGGCCGGCGCGCACGAGCACGCCGCCGGGCTGGGCCATGATCGGAAACACGTGGCCGGGCTGGACGATATCCTCGGCGCGCGCATGCGGCGCAACGGCGATCTGCACGGTGCGGGCGCGGTCCGCGGCCGAGATGCCGGTCGTGACGCCCTCGGCCGCTTCGATGCTGACTGTGAACGCCGTGCCGTACTGCGTACCATTCTTGTACGTCATGAGCGGCAGGTTCAGGGTGCGGCAGCGTTCCTGGGTGAGGGTCAGGCAGATGAGTCCGCGGCCGAAGCGCGCCATGAAGTTGATGGCTTCGGGCGTGACGAATTCGGCGGCGAGAACGAGGTCACCCTCGTTCTCGCGGTCTTCCTCATCGACGAGCACGACCATGCGGCCCGCCTTGAGCTCGGCGATGATGTCTTGTGTCGGGGCGATGGTCGTCATGGGGCAAGCTCGGAGGGTGACGCCAGAACGACGTCGGACCCGGCATTTTACGCCAATGCGGAGCCCGGCAGCGTGACAAGTGCCGCCGCCCAGCATCCGCCCGACGTAGCGGGCAATGATATTGATTCAGTCGGAACAGCATTGTCCCGCATGCAGCCGTGCCGACAAGCCACGGGTACACCGCCGCTTAATTTCCGGATTTAGTGTCGCAGCGCGACCCCGCACAAGAGATCGCATTTTGCGCACTCTCGCCCGTTTTTGTTCCAGGCCCCGGCACGCCCCCCTCCGATGTGTCCAGTATGGACTCCGTCGGCGGCACCAATCCCTGGTGTTGGACTAATTTGGAAGGCTGAAGTTGTTGTGCATCCTCGGCATACGCAGTACCGGCTGCCGTCAACATCACGAGTGCACTAGCTATAGCCATCAATAGGACTTTCATCTCGACTCCCACATTGGTGAGCGAATACCCGAACGACCATTTTGGGATTCGCGGATTCTCTTCTCGCTAGCCGAACATAGGACCCCTCCGACGTCGGTGGAAGGGAACGGGCCCCAGGAATCGGTGGTCTTTTTAAGAATGAGAAGATGCCGTCGGCGATTCGACTCGAGATTGCCGCGACCGTGTCCGACCTTAGTAATGAGAGTGCTTTGGCGCTAACTACATAGACAGGCGCGTAGCCCAGGCCGGTAAGTGCTCAAGAGTCAGCACAGAAGTCTGCACGTAGCGACCTGTTGAGTCCGCAATGACATTTGGATGGCGTTGCGGAATTTGTTATAGATCAGTTTGAAAGAAATGCCAGAAAAGGCGCGGCAGCTCTAGCAAGTTCCGACTGACGCGCGCTCTCGATTAGTGCCAAAGGGGTTTTAGCGAAGTCCAGATTAAAAATCTAAAGCTGCTCGAGCGTCGTATACCCGCCCAACGTGATCGGCTATGTGCTTTAGTAGTAGTACCGTTTTAACGCTCAGCATGCGCATGGTCAAGGAGCGGCTAGCTGTGCACGTCGTCGGATGCGGAGTTGTTCGTGACTGACACAAAGTGTTGCACTGTGTTTACGCTAGGTGCTTACCTACACACAATGGCTTCGCCTACTTGCTGCATGTACGAACGGTTCAGGTGGGCAATCATGCAAGTGTTTGCACAGGAATTTGCATTGCTGCGGCACTCATCGCTCCCCTATGTACGCTTATTGCCAATAGGAGCTTGTATGACAAATGATGTCCTTCCCCAGACCTCGTCGCGCCGTCGTCTTTTTGGCGTCGCAGCGGCGAGCGTTGCAGCGGGTGCATTGAGTCGGCTCGCTTTTGCGGAAGCGAATCAAGCTGCCACTGACGTTGCCCAACCGATGGGCAGTGACAAGACCGCTATTCGTCCACTTCGTGTGCATGTGCCGGAATCGCAACTTATCGAATTGCGAAGGCGCATCAAAGCGACAAGGTGGCCTGAGCGGGAAACGGTAGCGGATGCGTCGCAAGGCGTGCAGCTCGCGACGATGCAGAGACTCGCGCGATATTGGGGCACAGATTACGACTGGCGCAAGTGCGAGGCGAAACTGATCGCACTACCGCAGTTCGTGATCGAGATCGATGGGCTCGACATTCATTTCATCCACGTTCGTTCGAAGCAGAAGAATGCGTTGCCGATCATCGTCACGCACGGGTGGCCCGGCTCGATCATCGAGCAGTTGAAGATCATCGATCCGTTGACCAATCCGACGGCCCATGGCGGGAATGCGTCGGACGCTTTCGACGTCGTGATTCCGTCGCTCCCAGGCTACGGGTTTTCAGGCAAGCCGACCACGACCGGCTGGGATCCTCCTCGTATCGCACGCGCTTGGGTCGTCCTGATGCAGCGCCTCAGATACACGCGATATGTGGCGCAAGGCGGCGATTGGGGGAATGCTGTCACTGAGCAGATGGCCCTGCTGGCGCCGCCGGAACTGCTCGGGATTCACACCAACATGCCGGCCACCGTACCGGAGAACATTGCGGAGGCACTCAAGCTCGGCGAGCCGGCGCCGGCGGGCCTCTCAGCCGACGAGAGGCACGCGTACGATCAACTCGAATTTTTCTACAAGCACGGCCTTGGCTACGCCCAGGAGATGGCGAACCGCCCGCAAACGCTGTACGCGATTGAAGATTCACCTGTCGGCCTCGCCGCCTGGATGCTCGACCACGACGCCAGCAGTGAGGCGCTCATGGCACGCGTGATTGCCGGTCAGTCCGAGGGCCTTACGCGGGACGACATCCTCGACAACATCACGCTCTATTGGCTGACGAATACGGGGGTCTCGTCGGCTCGTCTGTATTGGGAAAACAAGCTCAACTTTTTTGCGCCGAAGCACGTCACCATCCCGGTTGCCGTCAGCGTCTTTCCAGATGAGCTCTACGCCGCCCCGCGGAGTTGGGCAGAGAAAGCGTATCCCAATCTGATTCATTACAACCGTCTCCCCAAAGGGGGGCACTTTGCAGCCTGGGAGCAGCCGCAAACTTTCTCGGAAGAGGTTCGGGTGAGCTTCCGGTCGCTGCGCGGAACCTGAATCGGCATTTGTCAGGCAAGGGGTCCGGTATGTGTTGCAACGGCGGATACGCATGGCTTGTGAGCAGCTCGTCGACCGCACGCTCGCTGCGTTCGGCCGCATCTCGACGCGCTGCTGAACATCGCGGGGGCGGTGCCGCAGATCGACGTGTTCGAGATGACAGATGAGCAAAGGGATGGCGGCCTCGCATTGAAGCTGCATGGCGCCCGACGTCTGACCGTCGCGGCCAGGCCGTCGCTGAAGGAAGCGTCGGGTTCGGTCGTGCTGATGTCGGGCAATTCGGCCTTGTTCCCGAAGGCGCCCTATGCGGCGGTCGGCACGATCAACGCGGCGATCGTCGCGCTGGCGAAAGCGTTTTCGGATCGCGGCATCGCCGACGGCGTGCAGGTCAACAGTGTTGCCCGGGCCGGTGATGACGGGGCATCGGCAATCCTATCTGGAACATTGGGCGCCTCTGCACGACATGAGCGTCGATGAGGCGACGGCGAAGTTTCCCGCCGAAGCCGGCATCGCACGCTACGGCCGGCCCGAGGAGATCGCCGAACTGATGGCCTTCCTCGTGTCGCCCGCCGCGCACTGGATGACGGGCTCGACGCTGAGGATGGACGGGGGCGAGGTCAAGTCGATCTGAATGCGCTGTTAGCTCGTCCTCGGCAACCCATCGTTATCCGCGCGAGTGGTATTCAGCGAAACGGGTCATGTGCCGTTATCCAACTAGGTATTTCGCAACAACGCCTTCTGGTTGACCCACCGAATCCTCCTCATGCCTGCTGTCGAGACGCACTTTCATGATCTGCCCCTCACTTTCGACGCGGCCCAGCGCCTGGAAATCGAGCATCAGCATTTCGACGTTTGCGCGCTGCCCTTCCAGCAGCAGCTCCTGGCGTGGTGCGACCGCATGATCGGCGTGGTTGACCTCCTGACGACGCGCGATGACCGCAGGTCTTCTCGCTGTCTTCTAGATCGATGATCTCTAAGCAATAAATTCTTCTCTTCAAGCCCTTTCATGTGTCGCTGAACGGTGCGGGCCGTCACGCCCATTCGTCTCACGATCGTTGCCGGCTTGGTGTAAGGCAAGCGATTCTTTTCCCACCAGGCCAACAGCAGGTTCATCGCCACCAGCATCTCGCCGTCGTTCATGCGAAGCGTGTGTTGCTCGCGAAGCAGGATGGTAGGAACAACCGTGTACTCGAGCAGAAGCGCGTCCCCCAACCTTTCTTGAATGGGATAGTTGCAGTGACGGTCCCCTCACTCAGTGGACGTTCGTGTCGAACCGGAGCTCGACCCGCAACACCCTTACGTCCATCGGTGCACTTGCGAGCCCTCTTACCGGGAGCCACAAGATACAGCCGAATACCCGGGGTTCTTTAATTAAATATTATCCAGCAGGTGCTAGCCCTTCCGCCGTCGGCTGAAAGTGAAAGATCAGCTTCCGTCCCAAACGCATATTTGAAGAATGGCGCAACCTCAACACGATAACGCGAATGAAATCGCTTCTTACACATTGGGTGTTGCGACGAGCTGAATCCGTTACGCGCCAAACTTTCATTCCTCAATGCCGGGCTCGAGTTTCCAGCCGTATGAAACGCCTGCGAACTGGGGTTCGGCCACGGCATCAGCGTGAACATTCATGCCGCGGGCCCGACGAATCGTCCCGGTCGCCGTCGCTTCGCCAAATGACGATTCCTCGCTCATTAGCAGCCGTTCGCAAACCGAGTGCGAAGGGCCGTTCGTGGCCCGATTCCGGAAACCCGAAGCAGCCCCAAAACTTTCACGCTGACAGATGAACCTTGAGCTTCTCTGGGCGCCCCGAAACGTGCAGTCCTTGCATCTTTCAAAGCCATCGACGGAGTTTTTGTCGTCGTTCTTCGATCTCCTCTTCGACTGTGGGCTATTCCGGCGGAAAACGAATCTGCGAGAACTGCCTCCCGGCCAGAATCGCCCGGCGCTCGACGTCGGTGGCCGATTCAATCAGGCCCTGCTGTTCGAGAAACAGTAGGAACGCGCGGGTCGAGACCTTGCGACAGTTATCCGGTAACAGAAAGCTCGCGCGAGCGATTTTGTGGTCCTCGAACAGAAAGATGCCGGTTTGTTCGGCAGCAAGGCCGAACCCGCTCATTTCTTCTTGTATTGCGAGTTCGCCAAGATTGGCCTTTCGCGAGGGTGAGACGGCCCGCACCTGCGTGTATCGATGGTAGACGTTCGTTTCGAGAACAGGGATACGGTTGTCGCGTACCCATTCGCCAATACGTGCGCTAGTCGGTGTTTCATTGCGGGTGACCTCGTGCAGCACCATGTCGACCAGCGCCACTGTCCAGCCAGATTTCAAGAGCAAATCGAGTGCATCAGCGTAGGCGAGCGTAATGAGGGGACCAGCATCGGGAAGCAGAGTAACGGTCGCGTTGGCCGTCATGAGTTAGCCGCGCAGTGCGTTGAGGTCGTCAACCATGCGACGCGTGCTCGACTCCGGCAAGCGCGGCATCGGCAAGTGGGCCTGAGCCATCAGCAGGAACAGATCCTCGTCGCTGTCGATACCGAGTGCCATCATCGCCTGGCTGTCGTCAACTCGGCCGAGCGAGAAGTCAAGCAGGGTGCGGAAGTTCTGGTTGCCGCTGGCTTCTGACGCCTCGAACGTCTCGACTAGATAGCGCAGTTCAGCGTTGAACAGTGCGTTGACGGATGTTTCCGACTTCGCAGCGAGAATTTTGGCGCGCTTGAGCAGGTCGCGATCGACTGCTCCGGTGAAGTTAACGGTTTCGGCCATGGTGGGATCCTCCTTCGAGTAGCGGCAATCGTACCACGCAACTATGTGTTGCACATATTTGTGTGTAGATCGCTATGGGAGGCTGACGATTGCCGAGGTGATCGCAGGCGAGCTACCGTCACCAACCCGGAGATTTAGCTAGTTCTAGCGAGACGTAGTAGACGGTAGATACTTGCAAAATCGAACTACTTCAACGATTTATAGCCATCCTGAGACGTGCTGAGCATCCGCTCCACATACCGCGCAATCAGATCAATCTCAAGATTAACCTGGCTACCCGCCCGCAGACGCTTAAGCGTCGTCACTTCAACGGTATGCGGAATGAGATTGATCGAGATCTCGCAGCCCTCAGCCAGGTCATCAACTGCGTTAACCGTGAGGCTCACCCCGTTGACCGTGACCGAGCCCTTGAACGCGAGATACCGGCCGATGTCGCGCGGCGCGCGGATGCGCAATTCATGCGATTCGCCGACCGGCCCGAAAAAGGTGACGGTCCCGAGCCCGTCAACATGACCGGAAACGAGATGGCCACCCAGCCGGTCGTTCGCACGTAGGGCCTTCTCGAGATTGACGTCGCCCGGCACGTCAAGACCGACCGTGCAGTTGAGGCTCTCGCGCGAGACGTCGACGGTGAAACGGCTGCCCTGGATCACAGTGGCAGTCATGCACGCGCCCTGGATCGAGATGCTGTCGCCCGGCGCGACGTCGGAGAGATCGAGCGTGCCGGCTTCGATGGTCAGGCGAACGCCCGCATCGGCGCCTCCAGCCTGCTGCGGTTCGACGGTTTCAATGCGGCCCACAGCCGCTACGATGCCTGTAAACATGAATGCTTGAGCCTGAAATCAAACCTTAGGGGAATCCTGCTGCGATACCGAGGCGGCGAGACGCGCGATGATGCGCAGGTCATCGCCGATCCGGTCGACCGAGTGAAATACGAGTCGAGTCCGTTCGTCGAGCGAGGCCGGCGCGGCAAGGTTGAACATGGGCATCGCGTGGCCGAGCAGGCTCGGCGCGACATACATGAGCAGTTCGTCGACACAGCCCTCGCGCAGCAGCGACCCGTGCAGCTTGTGGCCCGCCTCGACATGCAGTTCATTGATCGCGCGTTCGCCGAGCTTGAGCATCATCGCGGTCAAGTCGACCTTGCCCTCGCCATTGGGTACGGCGACGACCTCGATGCCGCGTTCCCGCAGCGCTGCGGCGCGCGGCGCGAATTCACCGTCGTCGCGTGCGCAGAACACCAGCGGAGGAGGGCCTTCGAGCAGGCGCGCATCAGCCGGCACATCGAGATTGCGGTCGACCAGGATCCGCAGCGGCTGGCGCGGCGTTTCGACCGCGCGCACGGTCATCTGCGGATCGTCGCCGAGCACCGTGCCGATGCCGGTGAGAATCGCGCAGGCGCGTGCTCGCCACGTATGCCCGTCGGCGCGCGCGGCCTCGCCGGTGATCCACTGGCTCGCGCCGTCGGGCAGCGCGGTGCGGCCATCGAGACTCGCCGCGACCTTGACGCGAACCCACGGCCGGCGGCGCGTCATGCGCGAGACAAAACCGATGTTGAGCTCATACGACTCGCGTTCGAGCAGGCCGCAGCGGACTTCGATGCCCGCCGCGCGCAGCTTCTGCAGGCCGCGCCCGGAGACCTGCGGGTTCGGATCTTCCATGGCCGCGATCACGCGGCTGACCTTCGCTTCGATCAGCGCGTTGGCGCACGGCGGCGTGCGGCCGAAATGGCTGCAGGGCTCGAGCGTCACATAGGCGGTCGAGCCACGCGGATCGTGGCCGCGCGCACGCGCATCCTTGAGCGCGCGAATCTCGGCATGATCCTGCCCAGCGGGCTGCGTGAAGCCTTCACCGATCACGACGCCACCGTTGACGAGCACGCACCCGACCCGCGGGTTCGGGCTGGTCGTATAGAGCCCCCGCACGGCGAGCGCGAGCGCCCGCTCCATATGGGCGAAGTCGACGTCCGAGAACATCAGGAAGCCGTGGCGGAGAACGCGGCGCGCGCGCGTGCGACGGTTTCGTCGAGCACCGCGTCGTCGTGGGCGCTCGAGACGAAGCCGGCCTCGTAGGCCGACGGTGCGAAGTAGACCCCCGCGTCGAGCATCTTGTGAAAGAAGGCGTTGAAGCGTGGGATGTCCGATTGCGTGACTTCGGCGAAGCTTTTCGGAATGCGCTCGGCGAAATAAAGGCCGAACATGCCACCGATCGAGTCGGCCGCGAACGGCACGCCGGCCGCACGGGCCGCCTCGACGAGGCCGGCAACGAGACGTTCGGTGCGACGGCTCAAATCGTCGTGAAAGCCAGGACGCGAGATGATGCGCAGCGTCGCAAGGCCCGCAGCGACCGCGACCGGATTGCCTGACAGCGTGCCGGCCTGGTAGACCGCGCCGAGTGGCGCGAGCATGGCCATCACGTCGCGGCGTCCGCCGAATGCGGCGGCCGGCATGCCGCCGCCGATCACCTTACCGAGGCAGGTCAGGTCGGGCGTGATGCCGAACAGGGCCTGTGCGCCGCCGAGCGCGACACGAAAGCCACTCATCACCTCGTCGAAAATCAGAATCGTGCCGTGTGCCGTGCAGAGTTCACGCAAGACATCGAGGAACTCCGTCGTGGCGCGCACGAGATTCATATTGCCAGCGATCGGCTCGATGATCACGGCGGCCGTTTCGTCGCCGAGGCTTGCAAAGAACTCGCGCAGTTGTCCGACGTTGTTGTATTCGAGCACGGTCGTTTCACGCGCGACTTCAGGCGGGACACCCGCCGAGGTCGGATTGCCGAAGGTCAACAGGCCCGAGCCCGCCTTGACGAGCAGGCTGTCCGCGTGACCGTGGTAGCAGCCTTCGAACTTGACGATGCGGCTGCGCCCGGTAAAACCGCGCGCGAGGCGCAGCGCGCTCATGGTCGCCTCGGTGCCGCTCGAGACGAGCCGGACCTGTTCGATCGACGGCACGAGGCGGCAGATCTCCTCGGCGATCTCGATTTCGGCCTCGGTCGGCGCGCCGAAGCTGAAGCCGCTCGTGAGCGAGCGCTGCACGGCTTCGAGCACTTCGGGATGGAGATGGCCAACGATCATCGGTCCCCATGAACCGATGTAGTCGATATAGCGTTGGCCGTCGGCATCCCAAAAGTACGGGCCCTCTGCGCGTTCGATGAAGCGGGGTGTGCCGCCGACTGAGCGGAATGCCCGCACGGGGGAGTTGACCCCGCCGGGAATGGTGCGCTGAGCGCGTTCGAAGAGGCTTTGGTTTCGCGACATGGAGTTCTGCAAAAGGGTGCCGGCCGATGCGAGAGCCGGTGTCTCGCCAAGCGGGATTGTACCGGAGCGGGTCATTTGGCATCGGTCAAGCTGGGGTTCCCCTCAGCCGCCATGGCTGCGCGTCCCTTTGTGATATTCAACTTTCTTAAAATAACTAGTCAGCTTTTGAGGGGGGCGGCGCGCTGCCCACCGCGCGATACTGAGGGCAGGCGGCAATGCCTTCAGGAGGAATGGATGCAACGATGGATACTGGGTCTGATGGCGTTCGCGGGGATCTCGCTGACGGGGTGCAATCTCGCGGAAGCCGAAGGCGGCGGCCCACGCCTGCCGGCGATCGTCGCGCACCGGGGCGGGACGCGGACTACCCGGAGAACACCTTGCGCGCCATCGATGGCGCCCTGCATAACGGCGCGGACCAGATCTGGCTGACCGTACAGTTGAGCGCCGACGGCGTGCCGGTGCTCTACCGGCCCGCGGATCTCTCAGCGCTGACACCCGCGAGTGGACCGGTCGCGAGCAAGACCGCGGCGGAACTCGTCCGGCTCAATGCGGGATGGAATTTCCGGAAAACCCTGCCCGACGGCAGCACGGAATTCCCTTATCGCACCTCACCCACGCCGATACCGACACTGTCCGATGCGCTTGCCTCGGTACCGGGCGCGATGCCCATCATCCTCGACATGAAGGCCTTGCCCGCGGCCCCGCAGGTCGCGGCGGTCGCGCGCGTGCTCGACGAACATCGGGCGTGGTCGCGCCTGCGTTTATATTCGACCGATGCGTCGTATCGTGAAGCGTGGGCGAACTATCCCCAGGCGCGCCAGTTCGAAACGCGCGATGCGACGCGTGCGCGCCTGCTCAACGTCGCGCTCGCGCAACGCTGCGAGGCCCCGCTGCAAGCGGGCGTCTGGGCGGGTTTCGAATGGTCGCGCGATATGACGGTCGTCGAGACGTTCGCGCTAGGTGAAGCCAGGACGCCAGTTCGCGCGAATCTATGGACACCTGCCGCGATGCGCTGTTTCAATGCGGGAGGCTCGGCGCATGTCGTCGCGTTCGGCGTCAACAATATCGACGACTTTCACGCGGCCGCATGCCTGGGCGTCGAAGGGGTACTGGTCGATTCACCGAAGGCGGCACGCGAGTGGCGCGCACAGTTCGCGGTATCGTTCGATTGTGCGGCTCAGGGCGCGCTGCCCTAACTAACGTACGAGTTCGCGCGCCACGTCCACGCCGTCGCCCGAACGCACGACGGTGAACGAGGCTTCGCCGCCGCGTGGACGGGTCGTGACCTGATCGGCCGGCGCGAGTCCGGCGACGAGGTCGTCGAGCTCCTGGCAGAGCTGGTTGAGCCGCGGAATGCCGATCTGTTGTTCGATGGAGCAATACTGTGCCTCGATCAGCGGGCTGATCTGGTCGACCAGGGTCTTGCAGTGCTCGCTCAGCGAGACCATGACCTTGCGCTGGTCGTAGGGCGGCCGCATCCGCTGGATCAGACCGTCGCGCTCCATGCGCTCAAGCACGCCAGTGAGGCTCGGGCTCAGGATGAAACATTCCTTCGCGATCTGACCCGCTTCCATTTCTCCGGTCGGGTGGTCGTTGAGCACACGGATGATCCGCCATTGCTGTTCGGTCAGCGAAAACTGCTTGAGAATCGGGCGGAATACCGCAAGCGCGGCTTCACGAGCCTGTAGCAGCAACATCGGCAAACTGCGGTGTTGGATCTCGCTTGTCATGATTCTTCCCAGTATCGCTGGTAGCGCCGCATGCACGGCCCCCGGAGGACCGCATGGCGGCCGCCGCTCGACTTCCGTCGTGGTTCTTCTTATTGTCGGTCTTGCTTGAACTACTTGTATTGCTCGAATTGCTTCGGATCGCGGTTCCGTCCTGCAAGCAGCTGATTCATGACCCATCAGCGACCTAGTGGCCGACCCGCCGGCGCTCGACAAGCGCGATCAGTAAGCGGCGCCATGACAGATCATGACGCCGGCTGCTTGAAGATCGCTCAGGCGATGCGCGCCTCGGTCACCGGATCGAAGAGCACGGCCCTCGATACATCGAACAGCAACGTCAGTGTTGCGTTCGCCTGCGGGTTCGATTGCGGATGCACGCGGCTGATCGCACGGTTACCGTTGAGCTTGAAGAACACAAGCGTATCCGGGCCGGTCGGCTCGATCACATCGACCTTCACTTCGATGCTTTGAAGCTGCGCATCGGCGACGTTGTGCGCGCTGCGGTCGTCGGTGATGCGTTCCGGGCGCAGGCCGAGAATCACTTCCTTGCCGATCGAGGCACGCAGCGCGTTCGCGTTGAATGGCAGGTTCAGCACTGTCCGCTGCGCACCGGTGTCGATTTGCATGCCGACTCCCGAACCCGATTCAACGAGCGCGCCCTTGACGAAGTTCATCGACGGTGCGCCGATAAAGCCGGCCACGAACAGGTTCGCGGGGCTGTTGTAGATGTCCTGCGGCGCGCCAAACTGCTGGACCACACCGTCCTTCATCACGGCGATCCGGTCGCCGAGTGTCATCGCTTCGATCTGGTCGTGCGTCACGTAGACGATCGTCGTGCCGAGGCGCTGATGCAGCAGCTTGATTTCCGAGCGCAGCTCGATACGCAGTTTCGCATCGAGGTTCGACAGCGGCTCGTCGAACAGGAACATTTTCGGATCGCGCGCGAGGGCCCGGCCCATCGCGACGCGCTGGCGCTGACCGCCCGAGAGCTGGCCGGGCTTGCGATCGAGCAGGTGGCTCATCTGGAGCATCTCGGAGACGCGGCCGATGATTTCCTTCTGGGTCTGCTGCGGCACTTTGCGGATGTTCAGACCGAAGGCGATGTTCTCGCGCACCGTCATCGACGGGTAGAGCGCATACGACTGGAACACCATCGCGATATCGCGATCCTTCGGCGACAGGTCGTTGACGACCCGGTCGTCGATCTTGATCTCGCCGCGCGACACCGTCTCGAGGCCCGCGATCATATTGAGCAGCGTCGACTTGCCGCAGCCGGAACCGCCGACAAGAATCAGAAACTGCCCGTCTTCGATGTGGATGTCGACGCCCTTGAGCACTTCGACGCCGTTCGGGTAGGTCTTGTAGACATCACGAATGGATAGGCTGGCCATGCGGTTGAATCCTTTTCAATCAATTCTCTGAGTTTGGGCGAGTGCGCGGCCTGCTTGCATGCGGGCCGCGCGCATCGTCAACCCTTCACCGCGCCGGCCGTGAGCCCGCGCACGAAAAAGCGGCCGGCGATCACATAGACCAGCAGCGTCGGAAGTGCGGCGATGATCGCGGCCGCCATGTCGACGTTGTACTCCTTCACGCCGGTCGACGTGTTCACCAGATTGTTCAGCGCCACCGTGATCGGCATCGAATCGACACCGGAGAACACGATCCCGAACAGGAAGTCGTTCCAGATCTGCGTGAATTGCCAGATCAGGCACACCATGAAAATCGGCAGCGACACCGGCAGCAGGATCTTCGTGAAGATCATGAAGAAGCCGGCACCGTCGATCCGCGCGGCCTTCACGAGTTCGGCGGGTATCGACACATAGAAGTTGCGGAAGAACATCGTCGTGAATGCGATCCCGTAGATCACGTGGACGATGACGAGGCCGGTCGTCGAATTCGACAGGCCGAGCACGCCTTCGAGGCGTGCCATCGGCAGCAGGATCGCCTGGAAGGGAATGAAGCACCCGACCAGGATCATCGTGAACAGGCCGTCCGCGCCGCGGAAGCGCCAGTGCGTGAGCACATAGCCGTTGAACGCGCCGATGATCGACGAGAGCAGCACGGCGGGGATCACCATCTTCACCGAGTTCATGAAGAACGGTTGCATCCCGTCGCAGCGCACGCCGGTACAGGCTTCACTCCACGCCCGCACCCACGGCGCGAAGCTCGGATGCGACGGCGGCGTGAGCAAGTTGGTCGCGCGCAGGGTATCGAGGTCCTTGAACGACGTCGACAGCATCACGTAGATCGGAAACACGAAGTAGAGCGCGAACAGGATCAGCACTGCATAGATGAACGCGCGACTGAACGTAGGCTTATGCATTGCGCGTGCTCCTCGACTCCATATACATCAGCGGTACCAGCACGGCGACCACCGTGAGCAGCATCATCATCGACGACGCGGCGCCCAGCCCGAGCTGGCCGCGGTTGAACGAGAACGTGTACATGAAGATGGCGGGCAGGTACGAGGAGGTACCCGGGCCACCGGCATTCAGCGCGATCACGAGGTCGAAGGTCTTGATGGTGATGTGGCAGAGAATCAGCAGCACCGAGAAAAACACCGGCCGCATGCTCGGGATCACGATCTTGCGGTAGATGCGCGGCAGCGAGGCACCGTCGACCTGAGCCGCCTTGAAGATTTCGCTATCGACGCCACGCAGCCCAGCGAGGAACAGCGACATGCAGAAGCCCGTCGATTGCCAGACCGCGGCGATCACGACGCAGAAGATCGACTTGTCGGGATTGCCGAGCCAGTCGAATGAGAACGACACCCAGCCCCAGTCATGGAACACCTTCTCGAGGCCCATGCCGGGGTTCAGGATCCACTGCCACGCCGTGCCCGTCACGATGAAGGAGAGGGCCATCGGGTACAGGAAGATTGCGCGCAGGGCGCCTTCGGTCCGGATCTTCTGATCGAGCAGGATCGCGAGAAACAGGCCCAGCGCCGTGCAGATCACGATGAACGGGATGCCGAACCAGGCCAGGTTCTTGGCCGAAGTCCAGAACACGTCGTTTTGGAACAACTCCTCGTACCGGGCGAAGCCGGCAAAGGTGTAGTTCGGCATCAGCCGCGAGGTCGACAGCGACAGATACCCGGTAACCAGGATGAAACCATAGACGAAGACCAGGCTGATCAGGATGCTGGGCGATAGCACCAGCTTCGGGATCCAGCGGTCCGCCATTGCACTCAACGACGACGCGCGTCGTTCCGATCGGCTTAAGGAGACAGCCACAACACGCTCCTAAAAACGTACCGGCACGAGACAGATGCACGTGCCGGTACGAGAACTCACATCAATCGAACCATGTCGCGGGGCGGGCGCCGGGGAGGCGCTACCCAGGTCTGCCCAATGCAGCCCGGCCGCCTGCCCCGCAGGGTCAGGCATCTTCTTCTACAACTTTGCTGCGTCTGCTTTGCTTACTTCGTCTTCGCAGCCTTCGCGAGTTCCTGAACCGCGGCCTTCGAATCTTCGGTCGAGTTCATGAACTTCGTGACGACGTCGGTGATCGCGCCTGCAACCGCATCGCCTTGGGCCATGCCGTGGGCCAGCGACGGCACGTAACCGCCGACCTTGATCGCTGCTTGCTCATCCGCGTACGACTTCTTCGCGCAGTCGTCAAACTTGCTCATGTCGACACCCAGGCGAACCGGGATCGAGCCCTTGTTCAGGCTGAACTGTTCCTGGAAGTCCGGCGTCATGATCGTCTTGGCGAGTGCCAGCTGACCGGGCGTCGCGGCCGACTGACCCTTTTCCTTGAAGAACACGAACGAGTCGACGTTGAAGGTGTAACCCTTCTCGGTGCCCGGTGCCGGCGAGCAGATGTAGTCCTTGCCCGGAACCTTGCCGGCGTTCGCGAATTCACCCTTCGCCCAATCGCCCATGAACTGCATGCCGGCCTTGCCCTGGATGACCATCGAGGTCGCCAGGTTCCAGTCACGGCCGCTATAGCCCTTGTCGAAATACGTTTCGATCTTGCGGACCGTATCGAACACGCCGACCATCTGGTCCGAGGTCAGGGTCTTCTGGTCGAGGTCGACGATTGCCTTCTTGTAGAAGTCGTTGCCTTGGGACAGCACGACGGTTTCCCAGATCGTCAGGTCTTGCCACGGCTGACCGCCATGGGCAACCGGCACATAACCCGCGGCCTTGAGCTTGTCGGCCAGCGCGAAGAATTCCGGCCACGTCGTCGGCGGTTGTGCGCCGACCTTGTCAAGCGCGGCCTTGTTGAGCCACAGCCAGTTCACACGGTGCACCGAGAACGGTGCGCCGACGACCTTGCCTTGATACTTGATGATCTTGTCGATGGCGGGCGGGAGGTTCTTGTCCCAGTCGGTCGCCGAAGCGTCGATCGGCACGAGCACGTCCTGCTGCGCCCAATCCTGAATCAGCGGGCCCTTGATCTGGGCAGCCGAGGGAGGATTGCCCGAGATGACCTGCGTCTTGAGCGCGGTCATCGCCGCGGCGCCGCCGCCGCCTGCAACCGCGTAGTCCTTCCATTGATAGCCTTGCTTGTCCAGGTCCGTCTTGAGCACGCCGACAGCTTTCGCTTCGCCGCCCGACGTCCACCAGTGGAGCACTTCGACCTGCTCGGCTGCGTGCGCGGTACCACACACCATTCCGGCTGCGCACAGCGCGCCGATGATCGTACGGACTTTCATTGCTTATCTCCTCCAGACACCAGATGAAAAACGAATGGTTAACCCTCGCGGGCGTTGTTTTAACAACATCGGGGACGGTCGAGCGGCGGCGCGATCGTCCGCGGCTCTCAAGAGATGAACATAGCGTGCAACAAAGACCAGTCTCCTCTTTTGATATTGACCGAACCTCTTGTTGAAATTCGAGGTTGTTGCGTGTCCGGTCGAGGGGGCCTGGCGATGTGAAAGTGCGGCCGGGGCCGCTGCCTTCGTTGCAGGAAACCGCGCCAGCCGCGCCGTTTACCCACTCCCCTATCGCCGGGCGGATCGCCACGCGGTGCGGTGTGATGAACGGACCGGAAACCGGTCGATGACATCGGCATGACCTCGTGTCGAGCGACATGCCATTGGCATCAAACGTACATCAAACGCCTTGCCGAAAACGTGGGATACCCCTTGAATTCGATTGTAGTTAAACTACAATTCAGTGTCAAAAATTTTATCGGTCGGACTACCTGGGGCTAGGGCAAGTCCCTATCCCGGGTGTGAACAGACTGTGGTCATCATCGCAGGCTTTGGTCCACGCATCGGACGATCGTCAAACTGATGGAAGGCCAAACGAACCGCGGAGACACATGCAAAACGATTCGAGTTTTACTTTCGTCCTGTTCGGTGGAACAGGCGATCTCGCAATGCGCAAGATTCTGCCGGCGCTCTATGAAGCGCATAAGGGCGGCATGCTCGACGAGAGCGGCAAGATCGTGGCCGTGGCGCGCGTCGCGCACGACAAGGCCGAATACCTGCAGTGGATCGAAGAGCATGTGCGCGGCCATGTGCCGAAATCGGATTTCGACGAGACGGTCTGGCAGGGGTTTCTGAGCCGCATCGAATATGTGCAGCTCGATCTTTCGAAGCAAGGCGACTTCGTGCTGTTGCGCGATCAGCTCCTTGCGTTGCCGAGCGGCATTCGCGTGTTCTATCTCGCGACCGGGCCTTCGCTGTTCGTGCCGATCTGTCGTGCGCTCGCGGACGTGGGCCTCAACGAAGGCGCGCGCATCGTGCTCGAAAAGCCGCTCGGTTATGACCTCGCTTCATCGAATGCGATCAACGATGCGGTCGGCGAGATCTTTGCCGAGGAACAGATCTACCGCATCGATCACTACCTCGGCAAGGAGTCGGTGCAGAACCTGCTCGCGCTGCGTTTTGGCAACGTGCTGTTCGAGCCTTTGTGGCGCCGCGAGTGGGTCGAGAGCATTCAGATCACGATTGCCGAAGAACTCGGCGTCGAGGGGCGCGGCGATTTCTATAATCAGACCGGCGCGCTTCGCGATATGGTGCAGAACCATTTGCTGCAGCTGCTCTCGATTGTGGCGATGGAGCCGCCGCATGCGATCGAATCGGACAGCGTGCGTGACGAGAAGCTGCGTGTGCTGCGTTCGCTCAAGCCGGTGCAGCGCGGCGACATCAGCAAGGTGGCGGTGCGCGGCCAGTATCATGCGGGCGTGATCCGCGGCACGCACGTGCCCGCGTATGCGGCGGAAAAAGGGGTGCCGCCCGACAGTTCGACCGAGACCTTTGTCGCGCTCAAGGTCGAGATCGAGAATTGGCGCTGGGCCGGCGTGCCGTTCTTCCTGCGCACGGGCAAGCGGCTCGCTGATCGTGTCGCGGAAATCGTCGTGAATTTCCGTCAGGTTCCGCATCCGGCGCTCGGCAATATGCCGGCCGGACAGAATCGGCTGGTGATCCGCCTGCAACCCAATGAATCTATCCGGCTCTATTGCCAGGCGAAGCAGCCGGGCGAAGGCTGGGACCTTGCGCAGGTCCATCTCGATCTCGCCTTCGACCAGTTCTTCAAGGAGAACCGGATGGAGGCCTATCAGCGCCTGCTGCTCGACGTGATCAACGGCCGCCTTGCCTTGTTCGTCCGACGCGACGAGCAGGAAGCCGCATGGCGCTGGGTCGAGCCGATCCTCGACGAATGGGCGACGCAGAACAAGGGACCCAAGCCGTACGCGGCCGGTACCTGGGGGCCGGCGGCGGCGAGCGCGATGCTCGCGCAGCACGGCACTTGCTGGCTTGAAGAAGAGAACTGAACGCGCCGTCCGGTGGCTTTGCGGTGTTCGGCATACCGGCCGGGTCGCGTCCAGGGGTTCCCCATTCCTATAAACGTTGGACGGAGGAGAAGTGATCGAGCTTCATGCATTCGACGACCCGATCGTCCAGGCGAAGGCGTTGGCGCGGGACGTTGGCGAGGCGCTCCAGGCGCGCCTCGGCCAAGGTGCGGCGCACAGCCATGCAACATTTGCGGTATCGGGCGGTAGCAGTCCGCGCCGTTTCCTGAGCGTGCTTTCGGGCCAGCCATTCGACTGGTCGCGCATCGACTTGACCTTGGTGGACGACCGCTGGGTTCCCGACGATGACAAAGACAGCAACGTGCGCTTCGTGCGCGAGAACCTGTTGCAGAACGCGGCGGCGCAGGCACGCTTCATGCCGCTTGTCGACGTGACGCGCGACCCCGCCGACCAGATCGCGCGGCTCAATGCGTCGCTCGAGCCCGCGCTGCCCGATGTGGCTGTGCTCGGCATGGGCGAGGACGGCCATACCGCCTCCATTTTCGCGGACGCGCCCGAGTGGCGCGAAGCCATCACGACCGAGCAGCGTTTTGTGCTGGTCCATCCCCGTGCCGCACCGCATGCACGTGTGAGCTGGTCGATGTCCGCACTCAAGCGCATCGACCGGTTGTTTTTGTTGATCGCAGGCAAGAGCAAGCTCGACATTCTGGAGAAAGCCGCCGCGAGTCCACTCGACAATGCCATCTCGAAGCTGGCGAATGATAAGGGAGTAACACTCGATGTCTACTGGTCAGCGGAATAAGACCACTGCGGCGGCGCGAGAAAATCCGCACCCGGATGGCCCGCGGCTTCTTGCCGACATCGGCGGAACCAACGCCCGTTTTGCGCTGGAATTCGGACCGGACCAGATCGAGCAGATCCGTGTATATCCGTGTGTCGACTATCCGGGCGTCGCGGACGCGGTGAAAAAGTATCTGAAGGATACGAAGATCGGCCACGTCAACCATGCGGCGGTCGCGATCGCTAACCCGGTCGATGGCGACGAAGTGAAGATGACCAACCATCATTGGAGCTTCTCGATCGAGGCCACGCGCCGCGCGCTGGGTTTTGACACGCTGCTGGTGGTCAACGATTTCACGGCGCTCGCGATGTCCCTGCCGAGACTGTCCGATGAGCAGCGTATTCAGGTCGGCGGCGGCAAGGCGAAACAGAACAGTGTGATCGGCCTGCTCGGCGCGGGCACGGGTCTCGGCGTGTCGGGCCTGATTCCGGCCGATGACCGCTGGATCGCGCTCGGCAGCGAAGGCGGCCATGCGACGTTTGCACCGGTCGACGAGCGCGAAATCTATCTGCTCGAATATGCGCAGAAGAAGTGGCCGCACGTCTCGTATGAACGCATGTGCGCGGGGCCCGGTGTCGAGCTGATCTATCGCGGCTTGGCCGCGCGCGCGAAGAAGCGCGTTGGCGCGAATGTCGATCCGGCCGAAGTCACACGTCGCGCGCTCGAGGAAGACGATCCGCTAGCGCTTGAGGCACTCGACTGTTTCTGCGGGATTCTCGGCACGTTCGCGGGCAGTCTTGCCGTGACGCTCGGCGCGCTCGGCGGCATCTATATCGGCGGTGGCGTGGTGCCGCGGCTCGGCGATTTCTTCGCGAATTCGTCATTTCGCACGCGTTTCGAATCGAAGGGGCGTTTCGAGCAGTATCTGTCGAATATCCCCATCTACGTGATCACGGCCGAATACCCGGCCTTTCTCGGCGTGTCGGCGATTCTCCACGAGCAACTGAGCGACCGCGGCAGCGGCGGCTCGGCCGTGTTCGAACGGATTCGCCAGATGCGCGATGCGTTGACGCCGGCCGAACGCCGCGTCGCCGATCTTGCGCTGAATCATCCGCGTTCGGTCATCAACGATCCGATCGTCGATATCGCGCGCAAGGCGGCGGTCAGCCAGCCGACGGTGATTCGCTTCTGCCGCACGCTCGGTTGCCAGGGACTGTCCGACTTCAAGCTCAAGCTGGCGACCGGTCTCACGGGCACGATCCCGATGAGTCACAGCCAGGTGCATCTTGGCGATACCGCGACGGACTTCGGCACCAAGGTGCTCGACAACACCGTGTCGTCGATCCTGCAGTTGCGCGAGCATCTGAACTTCGAAAATGTCGAGAAGGCGATCGACTTCCTGAACAGTGCGCGACGCGTCGAGTTCTACGGCCTCGGTAACTCGAATATCGTCGCGCAGGATGCGCACTACAAGTTCTTCCGCTTCGGCATCCCGACGATCGCCTACGGTGACGTCTACATGCAGGCCGCGTCGGCCGCGCTGCTCGGTGAGGGCGACGTGATCGTCGCGATTTCGAAGTCGGGCAAGGCGCCCGAACTGCTGCGCGTGCTCGAGGTCGCGATGCAAGCAGGGGCGAAGGTGATCGCGATCACTTCGAGCAATACGCCGCTCGCGAAGAAGGCGACGGTCGCGCTCGAGACCGACCATATCGAGATCCGGGAATCTCAGCTGTCGATGATTTCGCGGATCCTGCATCTGGTCATGATCGACGTGCTCGCGGTCGGTGTCGCGATTCGCCGTGCGGCGCCGCAGGCCGAGGTCCAGAAGGCGGTCAAGCGTGCGCGCGACGATGGCAATGAAGAGGCGCTCGCGGTGCTCGATTGGCTGAGCCACGGCGTTGCGCCGTCAAAGAGGCCGAGGGAGTAGCAGATAAAAAACGGTGCGTAACCTCGTGGGTTACGCACCGTCCAATGTCCTTCGCCGCGCTTAGAACGAGTGATCGATACCGGCGAAGACGCCCGATTGGCTATGTCCCGGGAACGGGTTCTGGCTGTTCGCGATCGCGGTCGCGTTGTTCGTGTTGAACGCCGCGCTGTTGTCAGGCGGTTCGGCGAACAGCGAGAAGTTCGCCGTCGAACTGTTTTGCACCGTCGCCCCCGTGATATACAGGAAGGTGCGCTTGGACAGGTTGTAGGTACCCGTCATTTCGTATAGCGTCGCATTGCCACCACCCTTGTTCAAGTTGACGTGATAACCGCCCACGGTCAGCGCCGCAGCCGGCGTGAACTGGTAGGTCGCACCGAGCCATTCGTGGTCGGCCGAAGTCGGACTGCCATCGGTCACGGCATTCGCGTTCAAGTGCTGGTAGGCGGCCTGGACCTTGACCGGCCCGAACGTCAGGTTCACACCTACCGTGTACTCGCGGCTGAAGGCGAACAGGTTCGAGAACTGTCCGTTGCCGTCGCGGATTTCGTCATAGATGCCGCGTACTTGAATGAATGAGCTCGTGTAGGTGATCTGCGCACCGGCGGCGCGGCCGGTCGTCGAGACGGCCCCGGGGGTTCCGGCGTTGTTGTTGCCGTTGAAGTTCGTGCTGTTCGACAGCGCATACTGACCGGAAAAGTCCAGACCCGCGAAGCTCGGCGACTGATAGTTGAACGAATTACTGACCTGAGGCCAGTTACGACCGCGCACCAGCGATGCCGACGACCAGTTTTCCTGAACGAACGGGTCGAAGTCCCACACGCCATTCGAAATGAACAGCGAGCGGCCCATCTGGAACGTACCGTAGACCGGGTTGGTCAGGCCAACCAAAGCATATCGATTGAACAGGCTGCCAGCGACGCCGCCGACAGTGCCGTTCTGGATCAGAAAGCCCGATTCGAGCTTGAAGATCGCCTGCGTGCCGCCGCCGAGATCTTCAGCGCCTTTCATACCCCAGAGGCTCGTTCCCCAGTCGCCGGATTGGGCTTGAACACGATGGCCGTTTTTGAGGCCGTTCACGTATTCGATACCGCCGTCCAAGCGACCATACAGCGTTACGCTGCTCTGTGCATGAGCGGTCACGATGCCCGCAGCCAGCAGCGATGCTGTCAGCAATGCCTTCTTCATAGTTGACTCCTCCGTACCCTGTGAAGCGCGTAAGCAGTTGGACCACCTAGCGCTTGGCGCCAGGCGCCAATTGTCCGGCGCCCCCAGCGGCACCGGACGCCTCCTCCGGCGACGTGCAACGCCGGATTCCTGCAACCTGATTCCGCGGCTCCCCAGCGCGCGATCGTAGCCCCAGCGGCGGCGACCACGATTCTGGAATCAGGCAATATGCGAAAAGACGATGGCTGACGGATTGGCGACCGGGCAAACCTGGCAGACTCCTCGTCTTGAAAATTCGTATGCGTCTCCGTGTGTCCCAGGATTTGGAGTGAAATTACCTCTTTTCATGGGGTTTATTCGTCGTTTGATTACCGGATATCAATCTATCAAAAGATAAGCATGCACACCAATCGAAGCGTTCTCGTAAGGAGGTGTAGCGCAAACGCCAAGCGTCATACTCGGACAAGATTCGGCGGGACACCTAAGTTTCGTTTAAATGCCTGAGCAGACGCCACTTTTCTGAAGAGGCCGTTGCCGGATAAGGGAAACTAACTATTGACGATAAATCATGCAAAGCGCACCGCAAGGAGCGCTTTGTGATTAAGCAGGGAGCCCGAAGGTGGATGAGGGCTGATGGAAATACAGGAGGAGTCGCTGCTATTTGAGACTGCCCGAAAGAAACTGGCGCAGGCGTTCGCTTTTCGGCTGCGCAAGCACTTCGGCAGGCGCACCTTCTTCTTCGATGCGGCCCTGGTGAAGGAAGACGACATGGTTCGAGACATTTCGCGCAAATCCCATTTCATGGGTGACGACGATCATCGTGCGGCCTTCTTCGGCGAGTGCCTGCATGACCTTGAGCACTTCGGCCACGAGCTCGGGGTCGAGCGCGGAGGTCGGCTCGTCGAACAGCATCACATCGGGATGCATGGCGAGCGCGCGGGCGATCGCGACTCGCTGTTGCTGCCCGCCGGACAGATGCGCGGGGTACTGCTTCTCGACCGCCGGTGCGAGGCCGACCTTCCTGAGATAGGTGCGCGCGCGTTCCTCGGCTTCGGCGCGCGAGAGCCCGAGTACATGCATCGGCGCTTCCACCACGTTCTCGAGCGCGTCCAGGTGGGCCCAGAGGTTGAAATGCTGGAACACCATCGCGAGCCGCGTGCGGACCTTCTGCAGCTGGCGCGGATCGGCGACCTTCAGCGCGCCGTGACGGTCCTTGACCGTGCATACCTCTTCGCCGCTCACGAAAATGCGTCCCGCATTGGGCTGTTCGAGAAAGTTGATGCAGCGCAAGAACGTACTCTTGCCGGAGCCCGACGAGCCGATGATGCTGATGACGTCGCCTGCGCGCGCGCGCAGTGACACACCCTTGAGCACCTGGTGATCGCCGTATTGCTTGTGAATGTCGTCGACGTACAGTTTGTCCATATCGATCCTGAACGAAGTGGGTCCGGGTTGGGCCTCAGTGTCGCCGCGGCGCGAGATACGCGAGCCAGTGGCGTTCGGCGCGGCGGAACAGGGCAACCAGCGCGAACGAGATCGCGAGGTAGAGCAGGGCGGCGATGCCGAAGGCCTCGAACGACAGATAGGTCGCGGAATTCGCGTCGCGCGCAATCTTGAGGATGTCCGGCACGGTCGCGGTGAAGGCGAGCGTGGTCGCATGCAACATCAGGATCACTTCGTTACTGTAAAGCGGCAGCGCGCGGCGCAGCGCCGACGGAATCACAATATGCCGCAGGCAGGTGAAGCGCGACATGCCGTAGGCGCGTCCCGCTTCGACTTCGCCATACGGGGTCGCCTTGATCGCGCCCGCGAACACCTCGGTCGTGTAGGCGCAGGTGTTCAGCGTGAACGCGAGCAGCGTGCAGTTCATGCCGCTGCGGAAGAACGCATCGAGCGTTGCGTGGTCGCGGACTACCTGGAGCGAATAGAGGCCCGTGTAGAACAACAGCAGCTGGATATAGAGCGGGGTGCCGCGAAAAACATAGGTGAAGAGCCACACCGGACCCGATACCCAGCGATTGGTCGAGACGCGGAATACCGCGAGCGGCACCGACAGGCAGAATCCCAGGCCGACCGAGACGACCAGCAGCCACAGCGTGATCGCGACACCGGTGATGTGTTCGCCATCGGTGAACAGATAGGCGCGCCAGTAATCCTGAATCAGCTGGATCATAGTTGGGCTCGGCGTACGCCGGTCGCATAGCGGTGCTCGAGCCAGAGCAGCACGAGATTGGAGAGGGTGGTGATCGCGAGGTAGACGAGCGCGGCGACCATCACGAAGAAGAACATATTGAAGGTCGCCTTGCCCGCATCCTGGGTCACCTTGACGACGTCGGCGAGGCCGATGATCGAGACGAGCGCGGTCGACTTGACGAGCACCTGCCAATTATTGCCGATGCCGGGCAGCGCGAAACGCATCATTTGCGGGAACAGGATTCTCGAGAACGATTGCCAGCGCGACATCCCGTAGGCTGCGGCGGCTTCGAGCTGGCCGCTTGGCACCGATAAGAACGCGCCTCGGAACGTCTCGGTGAAATAGGCGCCGTAGATGAAGCCGAGCGTGATCACGCCGGCGACAAACGGACTGATGTCGATCTGGTTGGCATTGAGCAGATCGGTGATCTGGTTGAGCCAGATCTGTAGGCTGAAGAACAGCAGCAGCATCAGGACCAGGTCGGGTACGCCGCGAATCAGCGTCGTATAGACCGTTGCCACCCCACGCATCGCACCATTCTTCGATAGCTTGGCAGCGGCGCCTAACAGGCCGAGCACGAAGGCGACGACCAGCGAGAGCAGCGACAACTGGATTGTCTGCCACGTGCCTTGTAGAATCAGCGGGCCATAGCCTGCCAGCATTGAAAACCTTTTAGGAGGGCGTCCGGTTTCTCACCACACGCTCGATTGATGTCGATCGGGCGATCGCCCGCGGCCCACCCGTCCCTGCCGCGCGGCGATCGCTCTGTCTTGCTTGCTTGCTGCTGACTTCTTACTTCTTACTTCTTACTTCGTATAGATATTGAAGTCGAAGTATTTCTTCTGCAGCTTATCGTACGTGCCGTCCGAGTGAATCTCGGCGATTGCCTTGTTCAGCATGGCCTTGAGTTCCGTATCTTCCTTGCGCAGACCGATGCCGGTACCCGCGCCGATCGTCTTCGGATCGTTGATTTCCGCGCCGGCCCAGGCGAAGCCCTTGCCTTGCGGGGTCTTCAGGAAGCCAACGTCGGCCTGTACTTCATCCTGGAGCGTCGCGTCGAGGCGGCCCGAAAGCAGGTCGGCATAGACTTGCTGCTGGTCCTGGTAAGGCACCACGTTGACGCCGGCAGGTGCCCAGTATGTCTTCGCATAGGTTTCCTGCGTCGTACCCTGTTCGACACCGACGCGCTTGCCCTTGAGCGAATCCGGCGTCGGCTTGAGCGACGAACCTTCCTTCGCGATCATCCGTGCGGGTGCGTCAAACAGCTTGTTCGAGAACGCGATTTCCTTTTCACGCGCTCCGGTGATCGACAGCGACGAGATGATGCCGTCGAACTTGCGTGCCTTGAGCGCGGGAATCAGGCCATCGAAGTCTTGTGGTACCCACACGCACTTCGCTTTCAGCTTTGCGCACAGGGCATTGCCGAGGTCGATGTCGAAGCCGACGATGTCCCCGTTCGATGCCTTCGATTCGAACGGCGGATAGCTGGCGTCGACGCCAAAGCGCAACGTTGAATAGTCCTTGGCTTGGGCGGCGAAAGCGACCAAGGCGAGCGACAGGCACAAAGCGATTTTTTTCATGTTTTCCTGACTTGCGAGAGTGAGCCGAACTAAATGCTGGCCCATTTTGCTGGGCTACCTAAATTCATTGTAGACGGACAAAATGCCAATGGGCATCGAACCTGCAGAAGCGCCCATCGGATGTCGCATACACGCACGCCACCCGTAAATCACGCGTAAATATTTGCGTTATCGACTCGTGCGGCTACCCTCAAACGAGGCCGGATTTTACCGGAAGCGTTAGGGGATAAAAGCGGGGCGGGGGCGGGTTTTGCCGTGGGTTTTGCCGCGGATTTCCCTATGTATTAGGGTTATTCCCAGGAACGAATCGGCAGTCGGTGACAGGTGGGTAGGATGGGGATTAGGGAACACCCTTGCGCAGACGGGCGACAGTCCGGCAGGAGACCGGGGGAGGTCGATTTCGGGTTTTCCCGGATACCTTTATGGATCTCTTCAGCTAGATATCTTCAGCTGGATTTTTCAGCTAAAGTTTTCCGCTAGGTTTCTTCACCGGGGTCTCTTCAAAGGGGGCTTTTCACCAGGATCTCTTCAGCAGGATCTCTTCCGCGGGCCCCTTCAGAGACCTGAACGGCCGAGCAGGATCTCCGCAACGGCCCCCTTATCGCTGGGCGCCTATGAGTTGCTGCCCGGCCATCGCCAGGTTACCGTCGAGTGACTAGTGTTGCGGTGCAGCCATACACGGGGCATACGGCGCGGTCATACAGCAGGGCCATACAGCGGCGCCGCAGCGGGGGACCTTACTGCGCGGCCGGCATGCTGGCCGCCTCATCATGCTCCTGATGTTCGCGCATCTCGGCACGGTGTTGCGCCATTTTTTGCCAGCGGGTCTTCAGTGCCGTGCTGACCATCGTCTTTTGCTGATCGTCGAGCGCGTTGTAGACGTTGAGCCAGGCTTGCGTCGTCTGCTCATGCAGCTGGCGAGCCTGCTGGGCCTGTTGCTCGCGCGCGGCATGCATCGCGGCGAGATCGAGGATCGGCTGCTGCATGGCCGCTTTCATCTGCGCCTTGTTCGCCTTGTGCTGCGCGCGCATCTGCTCACGGTTCGCATGCATCGTGTCGACGGCAGTCTTCCAGAGTGCTTCCTGTTGAGAATTCAGCTTGAGTTGGGCATGCAGCTTCTCGAGTTGCTTCTCGAAGTCGCCATGGCGACCGTGCTTGAAGTGTCCGTGGGCGTGCGCATGCGCTTCGGAGGCCGTATCGGGTGCAGCCATCGCCGCATAGACGGTGCCGCTCGAGAGGGCGAGGGCGGTGACGAGGCCGGCAAGCGCGGCACTAATTGTGGTTCTGCGGATCATACTGTGCTCCTTGAAACGTTTGATTGCGTAACGCGAGCGTAGCTATTCGCGCCCCAATACTGATTACGTTCTGGCTTTTCTTTATTACGCGGAGTTACCCTGGCCCGGGTCGTAACCTCTCGTAATTGCCCCTGCGTCCGGCGTCGCTTTGGTCCAATCATTGACCGCTCATCGAGCGTTTACACTACACATCATGGCTACTCAAATCCTTGTCATCGACGACGACCCCGAACTTCGGGACCTGCTGCGCGACTACCTGAATCGCCAGGGCATAGAGGTTTCGGTCCTTCACGACGCGGCCTCGCTCGAGCGGCGCCTCGAACGCGAACGACCCGACCTGATCGTGCTCGACCTGATGATGCCGGGTGTCGACGGCCTGACCGCACTGCGCCAGCTGCGCGCGACCGGGGACGATATCCCCGTGATCATGCTGACGGCACGCGCCGACGACGTCGACCGGATCGTCGGCCTCGAGCTCGGCGCGGACGACTATCTCGGCAAGCCGTTCAATCCGCGTGAACTGCTTGCCCGTGTGCAGGCCGTGCTGCGCCGGCGCAAGACGATTCCCAGTGCCGCGCCCGAACAGCGCGAGCCGTACGGCTTCGGCCGCTTCGTGCTCGATTTCCAGGGGCGCACGCTGACCCATTCGGGCGCCGCGGTGCCACTCTCGGGCAGCGAGTTTGCGCTGCTGAAGATTTTCGTCAATTACCCGATGCGCACGCTCACGCGCGAGCGACTGCTCGAACTGCTGCACGGCCCTGAATACGACGGCACCGATCGCGGCATCGACGTACAGGTCTGGCGGCTGCGCCGGATTCTCGAAGGCGATCCTTCGGCACCGCGCTTCATCCAGACCGTCCGCGGGCGCGGCTATGTGTTCGTGCCCGACGGGGAGCATGAATCATCCGCGGCGACGTGATCACACTACGAGCTCACTTTGCGCGTGCCATGAGGTTCCGTCCTTTTGATTCGTTGTTCGGCCGGCTGTCGGTATTCACCGTCGGCGTGCTGCTGCTTTCGCATTTCGCCTGGTACACGGCGATCCGTTTCGAACGCTCTGAAATGCAGACGCACTACGCCGTCGAGGAGACCACTTTTCTTGTCGACGCGGTCAAGCAGCATCAGGCGCGCACGCCGAATTTGCCGCTGCCTTCTCGCGTGCATCTGGTCGACCAGGGCGCATCGTCGGTGCCGCCGCCCGATGCCGACCAAAAGCCGACATTCGAGCGATTCCTCTCTGACTTGCGCGATGCGATGCCCGACGGCACCATGATGCGAGTCGACGACAGCAAGGCGCCCCCGCGCCTGTGGGTGCTCATGCCTAAAGATTCGCAATGGATCGTGGTGCCGCTGCAGCCGCTGCGAGGTCCGCGCACCTTCGACAAGATGCTGTTCTGGTTGATCTTCATCACGATCGGCGCTGCGATGTCGGGGCTGTTCGCCGCCTGGCAGGTGCAGCGGCCGCTGCGCACGCTGGTCGCGGCGGTTGGGCGCTTCGGGCGCGGCCAGCTGGTCGGGCCGGTCATCGAGTCGGGGCCACGCGAACTGCGTCAGCTCACGCGCGGTTTCAACCAGATGGTCAGCGACATCTCGCAGACCCAGAGCGACCGCAATGTGATGCTCGCCGGTGTCGCGCACGATCTGCGCACACCGCTCGCACGCCTGCGCCTGCGTGCCGAGATGTTGGACGAACCACGCGTGCGCGACGGCGTGGTCCGCGATGTCGTCTCTCTCACGCATATCGTCGACCAGTTCCTGATGTTCGCGAACGACGCACCCGACCAGTCCTTGCCGACCAGCGTCGAAGCGCTCTGCGAACGTGCCGCGCGCAACTATCACGCCGTGTATCCCACCGATGCGCTGATCGAGCTCGATCTTGCCGCAGGCCCGGACTTCGCGCTGCCCGAGGCCTCCCTCGACCGGATGCTCATGAACCTGCTCGAGAACGCCCATGCCTATGGTGCGGCGCCGATCAGGATTTCGACGTGGCGTGAGACGGGCCGCTGGTATCTGCGTGTCTGCGACTCGGGGCAGGGCATCTCACCGGCCAATCTCGCCGCGGCGACGCGCCCCTTCGTGCGGCTCGACCCCGCGCGCGGCGGCAATGGCCACAGCGGGCTTGGCCTCGCGATCGTCGACCGGCTCGCACGCCACGCGGGCGGCGTGTGCGAGATCGACAACCGGCCCGAGGGCGGGCTGCAGGTCACACTGAGTTTTCCGATCCGGGCATGATCGGCTGGCGTTGATACAATGGCGGCTGACTGGAGCCTTGGGTTCGGGTCCCCGGTTTCGGTTTCCGGGTCTCGGCCTCTTTCCGCCACTTATCGCCACTGCCGCCCATGAAGCAATATCACGACCTGATCAAGGACATTCTCGCCCATGGCGCGAAGAAGGACGACCGTACGGGCACTGGGACGATCAGCGTGTTCGGGCGTCAGGTCCGTTTCGATCTCGCCGAAGGTTTTCCCCTGGTCACGACGAAGCGCATCCACTTGAAGAGCGTGATCCACGAGTTACTGTGGTTCCTGAACGGCGATACGAATATCCGCTATCTCAACGAGAATGGCGTGACGATCTGGGACGAATGGGCGGACGAGAACGGCGAACTCGGTCCGGTCTACGGATACCAGTGGCGCTTCTGGCCGAAGCCCGACGGCGGGACCGTCGACCAGGTCAGTGAACTCGTGCACCAGCTGCGGACCCGGCCTCATTCGCGGCGGCTGTTGCTGACCGCGTTGAATGTGGCCGCGTTTCCCGACGAATCGCTCTCGCCCTCGGAGAACGCGCATATCGGCCGCATGGCGCTGACCCCGTGTCATTGCTTCGCGCAGTTCTATGTCAATGAAGGCAAGCTGAGCTGCCTGTTGTTCTGCCGCAGCCAGGACGTTTTCCTCGGTACGCCGTTCAACTGGGCGAGCTATGCCTTCCTGACCCATATGCTCGCCCAGCAGTGCGATCTCGAGGTCGGCGAGCTTGTCTGGGCGGGTGGCGACTGCCACCTGTATCTGAATCATCTCGAACAGGTCGACACATTGCTTGCGCGCGAAGCATTTGCATTGCCGAAGCTTGTGATCAAGCGCCGCCCCGAGTCGATCTTCGATTATCGCTATGACGATTTCGAGATCGTCGACTACGTCTACCATCCGGCCATCAAGGCGCCGATCGCAGTCTGAGCGCGCGGGCGTTCAGCCCTGCGCGACGCGTTCGATCGGCAGGCGGTCTTCGCTGGGGCTGCGCAAGCCGTGCGCGACCATGAGTCGGTAGAGCGTGACGCGCGAGATGCCGAGTTCGACCGCGGCCTCGTTGAGACGATGCCGGTGGCGCAGCAAAGCCGCCTCGATCGCATGACGCTCGGCTTCTTCGCGCGCTTCAGCGAGCGTCACCGTGCGTTGCGACGCGAAGCTCTGGAGTTCGAGATCTTCCGGGGTGATCAGGCGGCCTTCGGCCATCACGATCGCACGGCGCACGCGATTGATCAGCTCACGGACATTCCCCGGCCAGCCGTAGTTGTACATCGCCTCGATCGCCGGCGCCGAGAACCCCCGCAGGCGCCGCGCATTGTCCGTGCGAAAGCGTTCGAGCATGTGATGCGCGAGCAATTCGATATCCTTGCCGCGCGCTCGCAACGGCGGTTCATCGACACGCAGCACACAAAGGCGGTGAAACAGGTCGACGCGGAAGCGGTTGTCACGCATCGCGTGTTCGAGATCGACATGCGTCGCCGCGATCACACGAACATCGACGGCAATCGAATCCTGGCCGCCGAGCCGTTCGATCTTGCGCTCCTGCAAAAAGCGCAGCAGGCTCGCCTGGCTCTCGAGCGGCAGGTCGCCGACTTCGTCGAGAAACAGGGTGCCGCCATGGGCTGACTCGACCCGGCCGATCTTGCGCGCATTGGCGCCAGTGAACGCGCCGCGCTCATAGCCAAATAGTTCCGACTGCAACAAATGATGGGGAATCGCGCCGCAGTTGATGGCGACAAACGGCATTTTGCGGCGCTCTGAGCGCTCGTGAATCGCCCGTGCGGTCAATTCCTTGCCGGTCCCTGACTCGCCAGCAATAAACACGCTTGCATCCGTGTTCGCGACTTTGCGAATCGTGCGGAACAGCTGGCGCATGGCGTCACAGCTGCCGACCATTTCCTCGTCGCGCGAGCTGCCGATCAGCGAGAGTTCCTGCTCGCCGAGCGCAACCATGCCATACGCATGGCCGATCGAGTCGACGATCTTTTCGCCGGAATAGGGGACCGTCAGGTAGTCAAAGCAGTAGTCGCGAATCAGGCGTCGCACCAGCCGGTCGGCAAGCTGGCCGCTTCCCGCAGTCGCGACCCAACCGACGTTGGGCAGCGTCAGGCAGCTCTCGAACGCGCCGAGTTCATGCGTGCCATAGCCGCTGCTGACGTCGAACAATCCTCCAGTCGGGCCATCCTGATGGACCGCACGCTGGACCTCGCGCGCCGTCGAGGCGAACTTGACGTCCCAACCGCGCGCGCGCAGCAGATCATGCAGTTGTTCATTGGGCTGACGGGAGACATACACCAGTTGCCGTCGTTGTCCGGTTTCCATAAACGTGACCCTGTCGTCAATTCATCCAGTCGTGTGCGATCGTGATTGACCACGCACATCGGCTCGCGGCGCTTTTCACAGGTGCGACGCCACGTCTTGCGTCCGACGATTTCGATCGTCTTCACTAGCTTCGACTGCGGGTCCCCGAATGGCATGATGTACTGCAGTGCCGGTTGACTCCGGCTCTTGCGTTTGACTTCGAGCAGCCAGCGACTGTGCTTACTATAGTACAGCCACGGCCCGCGACCGTATGAAAGCTTGCCTGGGCGGGCAATATTGCGGTGTTTTGTCCGGCAACGCCAGCTTCAGCCCATCGGCTTTTCTTTCGTACATAGCTCCTTAACGGCAGCGCATCCTCAAAACTTTAGGGCCATTTCCGTTTGCGGGAATCCCGCCTGCCAGGCTGCGTGTTCCGCCGCCTTGGCTTGCCGTTGTTTCAAACTATTTTACAGTCTGACGCTCGTTTCAGTTCTGAAACATTTTCGACAGTCTATCGCGTGTCCTGTCGCACGCGTTCCCTTGAGCGCCGCACCGCGTAACCTTTTGCGTCCAATGGCACGCTTATCGCTAAACACCCTCCGTGAAGGAGGGGATCATGCGCAAGGACACATCGAATTCGCATAACGCGTACCTGGCAATCGCGACCCTGGACGACCGCATGCTCGACCATCAGCGCGGCCGTGCAGTCGCCATGATCATGGTCGCGGCGACGCCCAACGGATTTCGTGGCAACTCGGTCACCCTCTGGGACGAAATCGGCCCGCCGGTGCAGACTCCGCAGCCGACCGACGCTGCACGTGCGCAGACCGGAAACATCGTCACCTACAACAGGAAGTGAGACGAAAACTTCCACTTCCCTCCTTGTCGTCCTGTTTATGACGCACTCCTCATCTAATGATGCTGCCTCGCAGACGTGTGGCAGGCCGATGCGGCGGGCTGCATGGCTGGTCGGCATTGCGTTCGCAGGCGCCGCGGCGATGTGGCCGGCGCTGCCCGCGGGGGCCGACGAACCGGGTGACCTCATCATCGCGCGCACGATTACGCGCGTATTGCCTATGACGTCGTGCCGAAGAAAGACGATCCCGTCACGGTACGCGTGACGACGTTTCCGAAGTCGAGTCCACCACCTTCTATCCGGTGTTCTCGATCACCCATTCAAAGAGCGGCAATGCCGCCGTCGCAGCCTCACTGAACGCGGGCTTCACGCTGGGCGCCTATGTGCAGAAGACCACGAACAGAAGCTCGACCGACGCCGCTTCGGGTTCGGGCTCGGGTTACATCTATGGCTCGAAGACCTCGATGAGCGACTCGTCGAGCTCGAAGAGCCAGAGCTATGCGTTTTACAAGCAGGGCAGCAAGGAATCGCATAGCGCCTCCGATTGGGGATGGGCGTCGGAATCGTCGCGTGACTGGGGCAAGACCCATGTGCACGGCAGCGTGACCGAATATGTGAACACGCAGGCTCCCGGTACCTCGACCGCCTCGATCGGTAGTGGGTCACTCGCGAATGCGACCGGCAATGTCGGCGGGAACATCGCAAGCGGCATCGACAACGCGCAGTCGAACAATGCCGCGCTGTCGTCGATCGACAGCGGCAATGTGTTCGGCAATGCACAGGTGTACAACAAGGCAAAACCACTTGCGCCGGGTAGCCGGGACACTGTTGGGCGCCGCAGGACCCTGCGCCGCCCAGATGGCGCTCGATACCACTTCCTCGGTGGGCGTGCCGCTCGTCAAGCGTGTGCGCTCGGTGAGCGCAGACCCGAACAACAACAATCTGATCACGCCGGCCAAGCTGCCGACCGGCACGGGCATCTGGAACTTCAGCGCCGGGGTGTCCGTGCTGAAGACCTATGATCCGGTGGTGCTGTTCGGTAGCTTGTCCTATACCTATAACGTTGCTACATCGTTTGCCGATATTTCATCGGTGCAGGGGCAAGTCGAGCCGGGGAAGGTCAAGCTCGGCGACATCTTTCAGATCGGTGCGGGGGCGGCCATCGCGCTGTCCGACAAAACTTCGGCCAGCCTGTCATTCACGACGGCGATCGAGCCGGAAACCAAGACGGATACAGGCTCCGGGTATGTGAGCGTCCCCGGCAGCCAGACCAATGCGTCCACCATGAATTTTGGACTGTCATCAACAAGCATCTGACGATCAATGGCTCAGTCAGCATGGACTCACCCCCGATGCGCCGGACTTCGTGGTCGAGTTGCGTTTCCCGTACACCTTTTGACAGCAAAAAGAAGAGGCTATCGTGCGCGAACCCATTCATTCAACAAGAGTTCATCCGGTTGCGAGAAGACTTGAGGACGGGATCGATAGTGTGCCTCAGGATAGCGTGCCTCAAATTATCGCGGCCGCGGAAGGTGAAGCGCCGGGCGGACGTCCCACGTTGACGAGTCCCGAAGGCAGTGTCAAGGCGCTGTCTGTTCCGGCCGAACGCTCGCTGATCTACCTGTCGCGACAGCCCTGCGAAGAACTATCGGCCTACCTCGGCGTGCGAGGCTGGCGCGTGCGCTCCGCTCGCTCGGTGGTCGATGCGGCGCGGCTGATGCGCAACGACGAGGTGTGCGCGGGGCTCGTCGATATCGTGAACGGGTTCGGCAACCGCGACCTCGCCGTGCTCGAAACCTGCCTGCGCCATGCGACAGTCGGTTGGGTCGCCATGACGCCCTCCGCGCAGCTCGACGATCTCGGCCTGCGCAGGCTGATCCGCAACTATTGCTTCGACTACGTGAAGACGCCGTGTAGCAACGAGTCGCTCAACTTCGTGCTCGGCCATGCGTTCGGGATGATCCGCCTGTCCGATATGGATATCGCGCAAGCGGTCGCGGCGACCGGGGCGGACGAGATGGTCGGGACCTGTGATGCGATGCAGCAGCTGTTCCGTACGATCCGCAAGCTCGGCAATACCGACGCATCGGTGTTCATCGCGGGCGAGTCGGGTACCGGCAAGGAGCTGACCGCGCTCGCGATCCATGAACGCTCGGAGCGGCGCAAGGCCCCGTTCGTCGCGATCAATTGCGGCGCGATCCCGCATCATTTGCTGCAGTCCGAACTCTTTGGCTATGAGCGCGGCGCCTTCACGGGCGCGAACCAACGCAAGATCGGCCGCGTCGAAGCGGCCCACGGCGGCACGCTGTTTCTCGACGAGATCGGCGACCTGCCGCTCGAGAGCCAGGCGTCGCTGCTGCGTTTCCTTCAGGAAGGCAAGATCGAACGGCTCGGTGGACATGAGTCGATCTGTGTCGACGTGCGGATCATTTCGGCGACACACGTCGACCTGCATGCCGCGATGAGCGACGGGCGCTTTCGCACGGACCTGTTCCACCGGTTCTGCGTGGTGCGCGTCGACGAACCGCCGCTGCGCATGCGCGGCAAGGACATCGAGATCCTTGCGCACCATATGCTGCAGAAGTTCTGCGGCGACAATACGCGCAGGATCCGTGGTTTCACCGCGTCGGCGATCGAGGCGATCTACAACTACGGATGGCCCGGCAATGTTCGCGAGATGATCAATCGTGTGCGAAGGGCTATCGTGATGGCCGAGGGGCGCCTGATCTCGGCCGAGGATCTCGATCTCGGCGCCTATACGAGCCAGTTGCCGGTCACGCTCTTGCAGGCACGCGAACAAGCCGAACGCAAGACGATCGAACTGGCGCTGCTGCGGCACCGCCATCGCCTGAACGAGGCAGCGAGCGACCTTGGGATTTCGCGCGTGACCCTGTATCGTCTAATGAGTACTCATGGATTGAGGGGCGGTGATGAAGACAAATCCGTCAATGAAGATCCCGCGTGATGTGCCGGGCGTGCAGGATGCGCCGCATGCTGCCGGCGCGTCCGAGGCAAGCGGCGCATCCGGCGCGATTCCCCCGGGATTCAGCAACGCGATGTCGCGCGTGTGCGGGATGGTGTGGCCCGTCTGGCCCGATACGGCATCCAGCGAAGAGGATGCCGACCTCGGGGGTTCCGACCGCACGATGATGGTCACGGGGGCGTGCGGCACTTCGGTGTCGCGCCACCCGTTGCTCCAGCGTACGCCGGTCGGACCCGTCGACCAGAGGCGCGCGGTCTGCGTGCCGATCTGAGGCCGGATTACCGCAGGGCGGGTACGAGGGCTCCGCGGCACGGCGCGAGTCGTGTCAATGACGGTCCCCCCGCCACGAGGGGGTGGGGCGAATTTTTCGGCCGCGGGTCGCGTAAAATCCCGCCTTTGCCTTCACCTCACTTTGCCGCCCCCCGCGCAACCTGCCCCATGACCCATCTGATTCTGATCGTCGCACGTGCGCGCAATGGCGTGATCGGTCGCGACAACCAGCTACCGTGGCATCTTCCGGAAGACCTCAAGTATTTCAAGCGAACCACGATGGGCGCGCCCGTGATCATGGGCCGCAAGACCCATGAATCGATCGGCCGGCCACTGCCGGGCCGGCGCAATCTCGTGGTAACGCGCGATGCGTCGCGTCGCTTCAACGGGTGCGAGACGGTCGGCAGCCTGGAGGAGGCCATCTCGCGTTGCGAGCAAGACGGCATGGCCGAAGCCTTCCTGATCGGCGGCGCGCAGTTGTACCTCGAAGGGCTCGAGCGGGCAGACCGGCTGCTTGTTACGGAGATCGACCTTGACGTCGCGGGGGATGCGGTGTTTCCCGCGCCGGATCCCGCGGTGTGGTACGAGGTGTCGCGCGAGTATCCGGAGAGACCCGCGCAGAAGCCCAAGGGAACCTCCCCAGCGCACTCCGGGGATAGACCCGCAGACCAACCCACCGGCAACTCCGCCGCGATTTCCACGGCGAACTCCACCGCGAATCCCACCGCGGTGAACCTCGCCGCCGAAGCGCTCCCGTTCGCGTGGGTGCGCTACGAGCGCAAGGCGGTCTGAACCCTCGGTGGACTACTGGCCCGCAAGAGTCATCCGCTCGATGAGCACCGAACCGGTCTGCTTGGTGCCGCGCACGAGCGTATCGGCGCCGATCGCGACGATGTGGTGGAACATGTCCTGCAGCGTGCTCGCGACGGTGATTTCCTCGACCGGATACTGGATCTTGCCGTTCTCGACCCAGAAGCCCGCGGCGCCGCGCGAATAGTCGCCCGTCACATAGTTCACGCCCTGGCCCATGAGCTCGGTCAGCAGCAGGCCGGTGCCGAGCTTGCGCAGCATGGCCTCGAAATCATCGTCGGGTGTCGTGAGCCGGCTGCGCAGCGAGATGTTGTGCGAGCCCCCCGCATTGCCGGTCGTCTGCATGCCGAGCTTGCGGGCCGAATAGGTCGACAGGAAATACCCTTGCACGACGCCGCCGCTGACGACCTCGCGCTTGCGTGTGCGCACGCCTTCTTCGTCGAAGGGCGAGCTGCCCATCGCGCGCGCGACATGGGGATCCTCGACGATATCGATATGAGGCGCGAAGACCGGCTTGCCGAGACTGTCGGCGAGAAAGCTCGTCTTGCGATAGAGTGCGCCGCCGCTGGTCGCCTGCACGAACGCACCGAGCAGCCCGGCCGCAAGGGGCGCCTCGAACAGTACCGGGCATTTGCGGGTGTCGAGCCGGCGTGAACCGAGGCGCGCGAGCGCGCGCTCGGCTGCATAGCGCCCGACTGCTTCCGGCTCGGCCAGGGCCTGCGCGCTGCGCTGCGATGTATACCAGTCGTCCCGCTGCATATGGCGGCCGGTACCGGCGATCGGCGCGCACGAGATGAAATGGCGCGAGAACGGATAGCCTGCCGAGAAGCCCCGGCTCGTCGCGAGCACGAACTGGGAGTGCTGGGCCGAGACGCTTGCGCCTTCGCTGTTGCTGATCTTCGCATCCGTGTCGAACGCGGCCTGCTCGGCGCGCCGCGCGATTTCGACCGCATCGTCGGCGGCCAGCTGCCAGGGGTGGAAGAGATCGAGCTCGGGCGGGTTCATTTCGAGGAGTTCGGCCTCGGCGAGTCCCGCACAGTCGTCGTCGGCGGTGAAGCGCGCGATGTTGTAGGCCGCCGCGACCGTGTCGCGCAAGGCCGCGGGCGAAAAGTCCGAGGTGCTCGCATTGCCGCGTTTCTGGCCGATGAAGACCGTCACGCCGACCATCTTGTCGCGGTTGTGCTCGATCGTCTCGACCTCGCCGCGCCTGACCGTGACCGACAGGCCGTCGCCCTCGGACAGCTCGGTGGCCGCATCGGTGCCGCCGAGAGACTTGGCATGCCGCAGGATGTCGGCGGCGATTTCTTTGAGTTGGTCCTGGGTGTGCGGGAAATAACGCGGTTGCGAAGCCATGTCAGTGGGTTCTCCTTGATCGTCGAGATCATAACAAGCCTTTCCGCAAAGGCGCAGCGATACAATACGCGGCATGATGCAAAGAGACCGAACCCAGCCCCCCGCCCGCGCCGTCGCAGACGACGAGGATGATCCGTACGACGGCCGTCCGAGCAAGTCGCAGCTCAAGCGCGAAATGCACGCCCTGCAGACGCTTGGTGCCGAACTTGCCGAGCTGTCGAAGGACGCGCTCAAGAAGATGCCGATGCCCGAGAACCTCAACGACGCGGTTCGTGAGGCTCGCCGCATTACGGATCATGAAGGCAAGCGCCGGCAGATGCAGTACGTCGGCAAGGTCATGCGTTCGCTGCACGACGAGGAAGTCGCCGCACTGCGCGCCGCGCTCGACGCCTACAACGGCGTGAGCAAGGCCGAGACTGCGAAGATGCACGCCGTCGAGCGCTGGCGCGAGCGGCTCCTCGCCGACGACCAGGCGCTGACCGAATTCATCGCGAAATACCCGGCCGCCGACGTGCAGACCGGCCGCAACCTGATCCGCAATACGCGCCGCGATACGCAGCAGCAGCGCCCACCCAAGCATTTCCGCGAACTGTTCCACTGGATCAAGGCGGCACAGGCCGGCGCCGCGCCGCAGCCGGGCGAGGGGGGCGCGCAGGAGGAAGAAGATGACGACTATTGAGTCGGGCGCGGCGCCGAAAACGGGGCAGGCAACGCGTTTGCCGGCTGACCGGCCGCTGCGGATTGGTCTCGTCTCGATCAGCGACCGTGCGAGCACGGGCGTCTACGAGGACAAGGGCATTCCCTCGCTGACCGAATGGCTCGGCAGCGCGCTCAAGAGCCCGTGGAAACATGAGACCCGGCTGATTCCCGATGAGGCCGCGCAGATCCGCGCAACGCTCGTCGAACTGGTCGACGAGATGCGTTGCGATCTCGTGCTGACGACCGGCGGGACTGGGCCGTCGCGCCGCGACGTGACGCCCGAGGCGACCCTCGCGGTCGCCAGCAAAGAAATGCCCGGTTTCGGCGAACAGATGCGGCAGATCAGCCTGCGTTTCGTGCCCACGGCGATCCTCTCGCGCCAAGTGGCGGCGATTCGCGAGATCGAGGGTCATGCGGCACTGATCGTCAACTTGCCGGGGCAGCCGAAATCGATTCGCGAAACGCTCGAGGGCTTGCGCGATCCCGACGGCGCGCTCGTCGCCGCGGGCATCTTCGCGGCGATTCCCTATTGCATCGACCTGATCGGCGGCCCCTATGCGGAGACCCACGAACAGGTCGTGAAGGCGTTCAGGCCGAAGAAAAAATAGCGCGGCGCAATGAGCATGGCCCTGCGGCATGGCGCTGTGGAACGCCGCTTCGCCATGGTGCAGTGGAATGGTCCAGCCTCGGCCGGCAAAAAAAAACCCGCCTCGGGGCGGGGGGCGTAGCGACGGAGGCAGTCGTCCTAGCCTTCGAACAAGGCATTCAGCGAGGCCGCGGCCTCACTGTCGACCGTGTTGAAGGTGACCGACGTGGCCTCGAAGATGTAGTGGGTCGCGTACTTCCCGAGTCGCTGGACAATCTCTTCCTGCACCAGTTCCGGCGCGATTTCGAGTTTCAGATACCAGGCAGTGGAGGACAGGCGCGATTGGAACGCGCCATACTCGGACATGATTGCGTCGAAGTCGTGTGCGTCCTGATCGCGACAGACTATGACGAGGTTTCCCTTCATGCGCGTCTCCTTTCAGCAGTCGGTGAACACCGATGATAACCGCTGAATCCGGGGCGCGTGCAAACCTCTATCGCGATTGGCGTTTCGAGCGGTCGCTCAACTCCGCGTGACGGCCTCGCTCTGCTCTGTCGGCGCGGGGGGCGGGTCGAACACCATGCAGCGATTGCGCCCGCGCGCCTTGGCGAGGTAGAGCGCCTGGTCAGCGCGCGAAAGCAGCCGTTCGGGCGAGTCGTCGCGCTGCACAACGGCGATCCCGATGCTGACGCTCAGGCCGGTGTCTTCGGGGATCGAGTGCGGGCGTCCCCGACGGAAATCCAGCCGAATGCGCTCGGCAACCTGCTCGGCCTGAGCCGCAGTGGCGCCCGGCATCACGATGCCGAATTCCTCGCCGCCGAGCCGGCCGATTGCGGCATCGACCGCCAGCACCCGCTCACAAACCCGGATGAAATATTCGAGCGCACGGTCTCCGGTCGCGTGTCCGTGCCGATCGTTGATCTGCTTGAAGTGGTCGAGGTCGGCGATCATCATCGCCAAGGGCTGTCGCCTCATCTGGGCCGCACCCAATTCCGTGCGCAGCAGGTCGAGGAAATAGCGGCGGGAGAGCGCACCGGTCAGCGCGTCGTAGCGCGCCTCGTCGGAGAGCCGTGTATTGGCCTCCTGCAATTGCACGGCGAGGTTGCGCGCGGCGCGGTGCAGCCGCCGTTCGCGAAAATACGAGACGCCCAAAACGATGCAGACCACCATCGTGCTGAGGGTCGCGAAAAAGATCAGCATCCGGTTGCGGCGATAGTCTTGCTCGGCCTCGTTCCACGCATCGAACGGTAGGGCGAGGCCGGTCGACAGGCCGTGCGGCTCGCTCACGCTGAGGCGCAGAAGCGAGGGGGGGCCTTGCTCGATCGAGACGAGACCGTCGGCCATCAGGTGTGAGACCCACGGAGCCTGCGCGCGCAACTGCGCGCCCTGCGGCCTGATCCGCAGGGCCCGGATGGTCCTGTTCGGATAGATGCTGTCGCGCAATGCCGGGTCCATCTTCAGTACCGGTGCGCCAGGCAGCGCGCGCCACTCGTACGTGGGATCGTGCGCCAGGATGATCACGCCGTTCTCGTCGGTGACGAAGGCGCCTCGCTGGGCGACCCAGTGTCGCGCGCGGCGCAGGTCGATCTTGCCGACGATCGCGCCCGCCAAGCCGCCTTTCATGAAGATCGGCGAAGTCACGTAGAGGCCCGGCACGCCGGTGGCTTGGCCGCGCGCCATGCCGATCGAGGCTTCGCCGCGCGCGACGGCGCGCATGTACGAGCGACTCAGAAACGACGAGCCGACGAAGGAGTCCACTTCGCCCGCGTTGCTGGAAGCAAGGCAGGTGCCGTGCTGGTCTACCAGCCAGATGAGGTCGAGCCCCGAGAGCGCGCCGATTTGCTTGAACAACTGATTGAGCGGGCTGAGCGTCGCGTCGTGTTCGAGCAAGGCGCGGCGCGTCTGCATGGTCGATAGCGTGACTGTCGTGAGCTGGCGGGGAAGTTCAGTGGCGAGCGCCGTGTGGACTTCGGGCATCACAGCGAGCGCACCCGGGATGCCGTGGAGAAGGGCGATGTCGGCGTCGAGCGATTGGGTGATGCTGTTGGCCACGGCCGAGGTGACCTGTTGACGTGCTTCGATCTGGGTCTGCAACTCGCCGCGCACCATGCGTTCGGAGATCGCGCCCGCGATCTGCCAGGATCCGAACACGAGCAGCATGCTTGCGCCGATCGCCCCGAGACGTTCGAGATACGGCAGGCAGGCCGCACGTCCAGGCTCCGGCGGCGGACGGGAATCGCGGGGGCGAGCGGAGTGCTGCATCTATGGGGTGGCTCGGCAGCGAGTTGACGGCAGTTTCCCAGTTATCGGCGCGCGGCGGCTTTTCTTTACTTCGGCGGCCTCCGTAGCGCTGGCGCCGGCTTGTCGGCGTGCATATGTTGCAGAGCCGCAGAAACCTCGCAATCTAGGGTTGTGCCTGTCATCCCGGTTGTAGTAGTGTCGTGCCTCTCTGACTGGAGCGGCAATGCCTATTGGTTTCGAACTTCCCACTCCGAACGCGTCCGTGTGGCGGCTGCTGCCGAATCGCTGGGATTTCGTCGCCTTTCCGCTGATCATCGGGATCATCGCCATGGCCGCGATCGGTTTCCACCAGACGATGGCGCCGATCGGGACCTTGCAGACCCAGGCGATTTCGCTCGATCCGTCGAACCTGCCCGATTACGCCTTGCGCACCACCCTGCGCATGCTCGCGGCGATGGTCGCCTCGCTGATCTTCACCCTGACTTACGGCACGCTCGCCGCAAAGAGCCGCCGCGCGGGCAAAGTGCTCGTGCCGATTCTCGACATCCTGCAGTCGGTTCCGGTGCTCGGTTACATCTCGTTCACCGTGACGTTCTTCATCGCCTTGTTCCCGACGCGGGTTGCGGGAGCCGAATGCGCGGCGATCTTCGCGATCTTCACGAGCCAGGCGTGGAACATGACGTTCAGCTTCTACCAGTCGCTGCGCACGATTCCGCGCGATCTCGACGAGGTCTCGCGCAACTTCCACTTGACGTCCTGGCAGCGTTTCTGGAAGCTCGAAGTGCCGTTCTCGATGCCGGGCCTCATCTGGAACATGATGATGTCGATGTCGGGCGGCTGGTTTTTTGTGGTCGCGTCCGAGGCGATCACCGTCGGCAACCGTTCGATCACGCTGCCGGGCATCGGCGCCTATCTCGCGCTCGCCATCGAGCAGCAGAATCTTCGTGCGATCGGCTGGGTGATTCTTGCGATGACCGTCGTGATCCTCGCCTACGACCAGCTCCTGTTCCGCCCACTCGTCGCATGGTCGGACAAATTCCGCATGGAAACCACGAGCTCGGGTGAGGCGCCCGGTTCGTGGCTGCTCGACCTTGTCCGTCGCACCCGCCTGATCCACCGGCTGCTCGTGCCGGGGGCCTGGCTGTTCGCGACCGCCGCGCGCGTGCCGTTGCGCCTGCGCGCGCCGAGCTTTCCGATGGTGCCGACGATTCCCCGCCCGTCCTCGCGCGTCGGTGACGCGATCTGGAGCCTGTTCGTGCTTCTGGTGACCCTGTACGTCGTGTGGCGAGTCGGTACCTATGTGTCGACCGGCGCAAGTTGGGCGGACGTCGGCCATGTCGCGCTCTACGGCTTGTACACGCTGCTGCGCGTGGTCGTGCTGATCGCGCTTGCCTCGCTCGTCTGGGTGCCGCTCGGCGTGATGATCGGTCTGCGCCCGGCGCTCGCCGAGAAGATCCAGCCGCTCGCGCAGTTCCTCGCCGCTTTCCCCGCGAATCTGCTGTTCCCGGTGTTCGTCGTGGTGATCGTGCGTTTTCACCTGAACCCCGACATCTGGCTTTCACCGCTGATCGTGCTGGGCACGCAGTGGTACATCCTGTTCAACGTGGTGGCCGGCACGACCGCCTACCCGAACGATTTCAAGGAAGCGGCAACCAATTTCCGCATCCGCGGCTGGCAATGGTGGCGTCAGGTCATGCTGCCCGGCATCTTCCCGTACTACGTGACGGGTGCGATCACCGCTTCGGGCGGCGCATGGAATGCGAGCATCGTCGCCGAAGCCGTTTCATGGGGGCACCAGAACGTGGTCGCCCATGGCCTCGGCTCGTTCATCGCGGCGGCGACCGTTGCAGGCGACTATCCGCGTATCATTCTCGGCATCGCGATGATGTCGCTGATCGTCACGCTGTTCAACCGCCTGCTTTGGCGGCCGATGTATGCGTATGCCGAAGAAAAGCTTCGCCTGAACTGACCGAACCGCCATGCTCAATCCGACCCCCTCCGCAGCGTCGGCTGCCTCAGGCCAGCCTGCCGCCCCGGTACAGCAGCCTGTCGAGATCCTGCGCGTCAGCCATGTGCGACGCGGTTTCAACAAGACGCAGGGCGAATTGCTGGTGCTCGACGATGCGAACCTCAGTCTCAAGGAAGGGGAGATCGTCGGTTTGCTGGGTCGTTCGGGCTCCGGCAAGTCGACGCTGTTGCGCATCATCGCCGGGCTGATCAAGCCGACCGGCGGCGAGGTCGAGTATCTCGGCCAGCCGCTGACCGGGCCGGCCGAGGGCGTTGCAATGGTGTTCCAGACCTTTGCGCTGTTTCCGTGGTTGACCGTGCTGCAGAACGTCGAGGCTGGGCTCGAGGCGCTTGGCGTCGGCGCCCGCGTGCGCCGCGAGCGGGCCCTCAAGGCGATCGACCTGATCGGGCTCGACGGCTTCGAGAATGCCTATCCGCGCGAGCTTTCAGGCGGCATGCGCCAGCGCGTGGGGTTTGCGCGCGCGCTCGTCGTCGATCCCACGCTGCTGTTGATGGACGAGCCATTCTCCGCGCTCGACGTGCTGACTGCCGAAACGCTGCGGACCGACTTGCTCGATCTCTGGAATGATGGGAAGTTGCCGATCAAGTCGGTGCTGATCGTCACGCACAATATTGAGGAAGCGGTCTTCATGTGCGACCGCATCCTCGTGCTGTCGTCGAACCCGGGCCGCATGATCGCTGAGATCAAGGTGCCGTTCCCGCACCCGCGCAACCGGCTCGCCCCGGCGTTCCGGCAGCTGGTCGACGACATCTACGCGAAGATGACCGCACGCGTGATCGCCGACCAGGCGCGTCCGGGCCAGTTGACGCTCGGCAGCTGGCTGCCGCCGGTCTCGACCAACCTGATGGCCGGCCTGATCGAGACGCTGGCCGCGGCGCCGTACAACGGCAAGGCCGACCTGCCCGAGCTCGGACGCAGCCTGCATCTCGAGGTCGATGACCTGTTTCCAGTCGCCGAAATGATGCAGCACCTCGGCTTCGCCGACATGCGCGAAGGCGACATCATGCTGACCCAGGCCGGCAAGATCTTCTCCGACTACGGCACCGACGAGCGCAAGCGCATGTTCGCCGAACACCTGCAGCGCTATGTCCCACTTGCCGCGCGTATCCGCACGGTGCTCAACGAGCGCCCCGGTCACCGAGCGCCGCGCGTGCGCTTCGAACAGGAGCTTGAGGACTTTCTCTCGGATTCGGCTGCGATGGAAACCCTCGACGCCGTGATCAACTGGGGACGATACGCGGAGATTTTTTCGTATAGCGACCAGGCTGAAATGTTCAGCCTCGAGGACATCGAAAGCTGAACCGCGGGGCGGCATGCGGGTTGCTGCTCGCTGTTAATACAGCGAGCTAAGACAGGGGAGTCGGGAACCGGAATTGCCGGTCACCGGCTTGTATGTGAGGTATGAGCAGTGCGAGTTGCGCGTCGTTCTGAAAGGGGCGACGCGCCTTTTTTGTTGCCGGCGTGAGTCGAGCCCGCGAGGGGTCTGCAACGGGGCCATGACGGGGCCTACGATGCCTCGGCTTGCTCGCTGTCGTCGATTTCCGGGGCGCCTTCATTCTCGTAGGCACCGAGCCGGTTGTAGAGTGTCTTGAGACTCACGCCCAGTGCCTTGGCCGTGCGGCGCTTGTCGCCGTTGCAGTGCTTGAGGGTGCCAAGGATGATCTGCTTCTGGGCGTCGGCGAGCGGCGTGCCGACCCAGACGCTCATCGCGTCGCCCTGCGCCACGGCCTTACGCGTGCGTGTCGCCAGAGTCGGATGGGGCAGCTCGACGATTTTCTCCGCGAGGATGAACGCGCGATAGACCGCGTTCTTGAGCTCCCGCACATTGCCCGGCCAGGAGTAGGTGCGCATGGTCTCGAACGCATGTTTGGAGAAGGCTTTCTCCGTGCCTTCCTGGGCATTGAGTTCGGCAAGAAAATGCTGCGCCAGATACTCACGGTCGTCGTCGCGCTCGCGCAGCGGCGGCGCACGCAGCGGGAATACGGCGAGCCGGTACATGAGGTCCTCGCGCAGGCCGTTTTCCTTGACCGCGGTGGCCGGATCGCGATTGGTCGCGGCAATCACACGGACATTCGACGCAAGCTGTTCGGTGCCGCCGACCCGATAGAAAGTGCCGGTCTCGAGCGCGCGCAGCAGCTTCACCTGGCGCACCGGCGCCATTTCGGTGATCTCATCGAGAAACAGCGTCCCACCGTTGGCGTGTTCGAAGTAGCCGACACGATTCTGCACGGCCCCGGTAAAGCTGCCGCGTTCATGGCCGAATAGTTCGGCCTCGATCAGGTTGTCGGGAATCGCGCCGCAGTTGACCGCGATAAACGCGCCGTCCTTGCGCGAGCTATGGTCGTGAATGGTCCTGGCAATCAGTTCCTTGCCGGTACCCGACTCGCCGATGATCAGGGCGGTCGCATCCGTCTCAGCGACACGGCGAATCTGGTTGTAGAGCGCTTCCATCGCGGCCGATGAGCCATACAGCAGGCCGAACGATTTCAGCCCCGCGACAGCGCCCACATGACGGCGGTGACTGCGGCGGCGCGGCGCCGGGGCTGGCTCGGCGTTGCTGGGAATATCGGGTGCTTCAATGGAAGACATGTAGGTCCGCAACAGAGGCCGACGGCCATCGTCTCGAAATTAAAGTCCCATGCTAGCCGAAATCCTCGCGCTAAAACAGTAACGCGGTACAGACCGGCCACACCGTGTAGCGGCACGGCCGGCCAAATTACATTGCGAACCGTAAGACTTACGCGCCAGGGCTCAATGGGGCCTCGCATGGAGCGTCGAGCGGGTTCGAGGGACGCGATGAAGGGGCCGCGGCAGTTCATCGAGTCGCCCCTGCGTGGGGTCGGAGCGGGCTTTGGCTCCCGCTTCCGGGCGGGGCCGCCAGGGGAGCCGGCCCTGGCTTTCGAGTCGGTCGGGACCACGTGGCATGAAAGCTGCGAGGAGGCGTACATATGATTCGCCCGCATAGCGCGCTTCGTGAGGCCGACTTTGATCGATCTACATTCCCCCTGGCGACATGCATCGTCGTCGCCCGCGCTGGCCCGGAGGGGCCCCGCCTGTTCATCGCGCGGCGCACTGCGGCCCGCGCGCGAGGCCGAGCGGATCGACGGCGCCGCGCTCGAGATGCTCTATTGGGCCGCCGTGGCGTTCGTGATCGCGATCACCGCCGGGGTCCTCAGCTATGCGGCCGGCACTGCGACACTGGTCGCCGTGACGACGCTCGCCGGCTATCTGTTCGCCGCGCTGGCGTGCGTCCTCGCAACGGGCGCGCTCCTGCGCACACGGCTTGGCGCTGCGCGCCGCCATGCCGAACAGCACATGCCGCGCTCGCCCGCCTTGCGGGCGCGGATGAACGGGGTGCGGCGTTAGCCGCGCCGTCAGTTTCTCAATGAGGAGTCTTGATATGAACGACCATTCCACCCAATTGTCGCTGGGCCGTCAGAGGATTGCCGACGATCTGCATACCCTCGTTGACGATACCGAGGAACTGTTGCGCCTGACCGCCAGCGCGTCCGGAGAGCAGCTTGACGTGCTGCGTACGCGTCTGCGCAATCAGCTCGACGATGCCAAGGCGTCGCTGGCCGACGCTTCGGTCACGGCTCGCGCGAAGTATCAGGTCGCCGCGGACAATGCCGACCAGTATGTGCACGACAAACCGTGGCAGGCCGTCGGGATCGGTGTCGGCGTCGGCATCCTGCTCGGCGTGGTGGCCGCGCGGTAAGCGAGGACGATCCCCATGAGCCGCTTCGTACAGTCCGTCAAGGATGTCGCGGTCGGCCTGATCGATCAGGCGAGCGCTCGCCTCGCGCTGCTGGGGCTCGAAATCGCCGAGGAACGCGAGCGCGTGATGGCGATGATGATGTCTGCCCTGGCGGCGGCCTTCTTCGTCGCCCTGACCGTCGTGTTCGGTGCGTTCTGGGTGGTTGCCGCGTATTGGGACACGCCTTACCGCTTGCGTGTGATTGGTGGCCTGACGATCGGTGCCGCGGTGATTTCAGCCACGGTGGTCGTACTTTTCATGCGCAAGATGCACGAGCCCACTGCCTTGTTCTCGCATACCCTCGCCGAATTCGAGCGCGATCGTGCCGCACTGGAACAAGTCAAATGAAAGAACGCACGCTTGCTGAGCGCCGCGAACGCGTACTGCGCAAGATCGCGGCCGGACGTCTCGACGTGATCGATGCGCTGGAGGTCGTTCTCGAACCGGTGCGCAAGATCGATCGCCTGCGTGCCGCGTTTGACCGAGGCGTCAAGCGCTCGCGCTCCGCCGCGCCGATGATGATGCCGCTGGTGCCGGTGGGCGTGCTCGCGCTCGTGCGTGGGCGGCGTCTGTTCGGCAGCGTGTTGATGGGCGCGTTGCGGCTGTCACTGCGCAGCGCCGGCTTCTTACGCCTGGCCCGGCAGGTGGCACCGCTGCTCGCGGCCGCGTCGCATCATCGAGGCGCGCACGCGGGACCGCCCTGATCGCGATCCGCGATTGATGCGCGCAGCAGTGCTCCACCTAGCGCGTAAGCCCCCTATAATCAAATGCACAAACCGATCACAGTCGCCGTCCGGTAAGCGTTGCCGGCAGCGACCGTCGAGGTACCGATTCGGTATTTTCTGCATCCGAAACGCGATTCCACACGTTTTGATCGTGAAGCGCGGCGCGAGTCCACTCGCCGTGCTGCGGCGATGCGATGTGCGGTCCGCTTTCCCAACCAGGTTTATGCGTATGCCACATGCACTGATTGTCGACGACGATCCGAATACACGTCAGGCGCTCGCGGAAGTCATTCGCGAGGACGGCCTCACGTGCGTGACTGCCGGCGATCTGCGCGAAGCCCGAATCCAGATCGTGCGGCAGATGCCCGAGGTCGTTTTCACCGATCTGAAGCTACCCGATGGCAGCGGAGTCGACCTGTTCGAGGATCTCGATCCCTCCGGTGTCGAAGTGATCGTGATCACGGGACACGCGACCGTCGAGAGTGCGGTCAATGCCTTGAAGATGGGCGCCACTGACTATCTCGTCAAGCCGATCAACCTTCAGCGCGTCAAGGCGATCGTCAATCGCATTCCGCGCGCGGGCGACCTCAAGGCCGAGATCGGCAATCTGCGCGGCGAGTTGCGCCGTATGGGCCGTTTCGGCCTGATGCTCGGCAACTCGACGGCCATGCAAGAAGTCTATGACCAGATCAGCCGGGTCGCACCGACCGCGGCATCGGTGCTGCTCGTCGGCGAATCGGGCACGGGCAAGGAACTCGCGGCCCAGACGGTCCATGAGTTGAGCCTGCGGCGCAAGCATCCGTTCGTCGCGGTCAATTGCGGCGCGATTTCTCCGAACTTGATCGAGTCCGAGATGTTCGGCCATGAACGCGGTTCGTTCACGGGCGCGGATCGCCAGCACAAAGGCTATTTCGAACGCGCGAACGGGGGCACGCTGTTCCTCGACGAAATCACCGAGATGCCGATCGAACTGCAGGTCAAGCTGCTGCGCGTGCTCGAGACTGGCGTGTTCATGCGCGTGGGGACGACCAAGGAGATCGAGACCGATGTGCGGCTCGTTGCCGCGACCAATCGCGATCCCGAAGAGGCCGTGCTCGACGGCAAGCTGCGGCTCGACCTCTATCACCGGCTCAATGTGTTTCCGCTGCACCTGCCGCCGCTGCGCGATCGCGGCAAGGATGTCGAACTGCTCGCGCAGGGTTTTCTCGACGACCTGAACCAGCGTTACACGACGAACAAAACCTTTCCCCCGGAAAGCAAGGACGCGCTTGCCGCGTACAACTGGCCGGGCAATGTCCGCGAGCTCAAGAACTATGTCCAGCGCGCGTACATCATGGCCGGGGCCGAGTCGATCAACACGGCCGCCGTGCCGCTGCAGATCTCGCTGTCCAAGCCTTCGCCCGGTACCTCGGTCACGATTCCCTTCGGTACTTCGCTGGCCGAAGCGGACAAGCAGCTGATTCTCGCGACGCTCGAGCAGTGCGGCGGGGTCAAGACCCGTGCGGCCGAGATTCTCGGCATCAGCCTCAAGACGCTCTATAACCGCCTGGTCGAGTACGGCGACAGCGCGAAAGCCGAGGCTGCCACGGACCCGAACAGCGAGAAGGCCGATCTCGACGCGTGATATCGGCAGGGCGTGGATGAACCCATGCTCTCGATCCAGCACCATAGTCCTCATGCAGTGCCCTGGGACAGCACGCGCAGGGGGCCGCACTTCGCTCGCGCGAATGGGGCATTGAAGCGGGCCCGTGCCGATTGCAGCACGGCCATCGCGTCACGTGCAGGACGGCGCCGAGTGGGGCGTCAGGACGAAGCGGCATGAGGTTTGCGTTCTTTCGGGAAGACAGGAGAGCGCCATGACCTATTCACTCATCTACGGCTTCCACCGTCCCGAGCCGCCCACGCCGATCCCCGTGCCGCCCGAGGTGCCCCCGCTCGATCCACCCGATGAGCCGCCCGTGCCGACGCGCGAACCGCCGCCGGGCACGCCTGATGTGCCGCCGATCGGCGATCCGCCGGCCGGACCGGGCCAGGTTCCCCAATCGCGTGCCGTCTGCTCACCACGTCGTATGCGTCGATGGGTCTCGTAAAAATTGGGAAATCGTCCGTAAGCGTTACCGTGCGAGGGCGGTTGCAATGGCCGGGATCTACCCCCTGCCGTTTCGTCGAGAAGAGACTATGCTTAATGCCGAATGTCCCCAAGAGAAAATCGAACAGGAGGCCATCATGCCGACGCTCAACGTTCCTGCTTCCTCTCAGAACCCAACCAGTCAGACACCCGCCGCTCAGACTCCGCCTGCCGACGATACCGCGAGTTGCCGTCCGCCGGCGGTGCGTGTGGACCCGTCCGATCCAGCGGCGCCGCATGACGGCGATCACAATCAGGGTGGCGCGCGTCCCGCGGGGCTTGAATATCAGCGTGAACTGGGCACCGAACAGGACGCCTGACAGGCCGCTTGAACAGGATGCCGAAGCGACCGGCGAAGCGGTCGCGAGAGGGGGCGCCGTAGCAGGCTGCCCGGTTCCGCCTGCGGGCCGCGTGGCCGGGTGCCGTGCAACCGGAGCGGAATCTTGAACATCCGCCATCTGTTGGAGCCGTCCCGCCTGCGGCGCTGGGCCGCATGGGTCATCGAGCCCGTGTCCTCGTGGTCCGGCCATCGGGGCTCGTCGTCGGCCGCCGCGATCGCGTTCTATACGGCGTTCTCGCTGGCCCCCACGCTGGTCATCGTGATCGCGGTCGCGAGCTTCTTCTACGGCGCCGATGCCGTCCAGGGGCGCCTGTTCGACCAGATCCAGGGCGTGGTCGGCAGCGAGGCGGCCGCGAGCATCCAGGCCATGGTCGCGAATGCGCGGCACGCGAATGTCGCGACCGGGACCACCCTGCTGTCACTGTTTGCCGTGCTGGTCGGGGCATCGGCCACATTCTCTTCGCTGAACACGGCGCTCAACATCATCTGGCCGATTCCCGATAATTTCGCCCCGACGCAGAGCATCATCTCGCTCGTGAAGGTCCGGCTCGTATCGTTCGGTCTGGTGATCGGCGTCGGCTTTCTGGTCGTCGTCCTCCAGGTGCTCGATACCGTCGTCAGCATGCTCGGGCGCTGGGTGTGGGGTGAGACAAGCCTGTCATATGAACTGGCGAACTGGGCCCAGCATCTGACGAGTTTCGCGGTGCTGATCTGCGCGTTTTCCGCGCTGCTCAAGTTCCTGCCCGATGCGCCGCTCGAATGGCGCGACTCGACGATCGGCGCGTTCGCCGCGGCGCTGCTGTTCGGCTGCGGGAAGAACGTGTTCTCCCTTTACCTTGCCCATGCCGGTACCGCCAACGCCTTCGGTGCGGCCGGCTCGCTCGCCGTGATCCTCATGTGGCTTTACTACTCGTCGGCGGTGTTCCTGCTCGGCGCGGAGGTTGCCGCGTATAGCGGCAGGCTGCGAGGGCGGGAAAGGGCGAAAATGCAACAGCGCCGGTAACCGATCGCCCTGAGGCGTCCAGGGTCCCGACACTCCAAGCTAAGCGTTTTGGCGCCGCATTTCGGCGGGTGGAACTTTCATCAGGCGGCGATACTTCGCAACGGTGCGACGCGCGACGATCACGCCCTGGTCGGCGAGCAGCTTGGCCAGCGTGACATCGGACAGCGGGGAGGTCGTGTTCTCCGCCGCGATCATTTCCTTGAGCAGTGCGCGCACCGCCGCGGACGAACAGGTGCCGCCGCTTTCCGTGCCGAGCTCGCGCGGGAAGAAATGCTTGAACTCGAAAATGCCCCGCGGCGTCGCCATGTATTTGTTGCCCGTTGCGCGTGAGACCGTCGATTCGTGAAGACCGAGTTCCTCGGCGACATCGCGCAGCACCATCGGCTTGAGGGCGATCTCTCCATACTCGAAGAACGCCTTCTGATGGGCGACGATGCATTCCGCGACTCGCTGGATCGTCGTGAATCGCTGTTGCGCGTTGCGGATCAGCCAGCGTGCTTCCTGCAGTTGCTGAGCGAGCGGGGAACGGCTCGTGCCGCCTGACTGCGCAAACATCTCGGCATACATGCGGTGGATGCGCGTGCGCGGCTGGACAGCCGGGTTGATTTGCACGACCCAGCGGTTTTTCACGGACCGGACGATCACGTCGGGGACGATGTAATTGTTCTCGTCCCGCCCGAACGCGTCGCCCGGGCGCGGATCGAGACGCCGAATGAGCGAGCAGGCGACGCGGATCTCGTCGGCGGAGCCGCCGATCTGGCGTTGCAGTTCGGCGAGTTCCCGGCGCGCCATCCGGTCGAGATGATGCGTGACGATCGTCAATGCGGTGTCGCGGCCTTCCGTATCTGGTGGCAAGGCCTGCAATTGCAGCGATAGGCATTCCGAAAGCGAACGGGCAGCAAGCCCTGGCACATCGAGGCGCTGGACCAGTGTGAGCGCGCAATGCAGTTCTGCTTCGGAGAACGGCGGATCGAGTTCGGCGAGCTCGACAAGTCCGCTGAGCTCTTCGAGCGACTGGCGCAGATAGCCATCATCGTCCAGACCTTCGACGATCAGCTGCGCGGCCATCCGGTCGCGGCTCGACAGCGGGCACATGCGCAGCGACTCGTGAAGATGCTCGCGCAGGGTGGCTTTTGCGCGGATCCACTCGGTCGGATCATTGTCTTCGCCATCGTTGCGGTTCGAGCGCTGCGCATACGGATCGACCGGAAAATCGGCATTGTTCAGCCCGTCGGGCTCGGCGCTGTCGGCGAGCGAGTCGGCTAGAACGTCGGCCGGCATGTCCTGCGAATCGGCCGTGCTCTCATAGGGGGAGAGTTCAGCAGCAAACTCGCTCGAGGAATCGGCCGCGGCGGGCAACACTTCGCCCGGCGTGTCTGCTGCGAGCAGCCCGGTTCCATCGCCTGCCGATTCGGCGAGATGCGGCTCGTCGGTTTCGATTGACGTTTCGGATTCCTCGGCATTCTGTCCGTCGTCATATTCGAGAAAAGGATTCGTATCGAGCGCATTGCGCAACTCCTGCGCGAATTCCATCGACGACAGCTGCAAGAGCCGCACCGATTGCTGCAAACGAGGCGTGAGCGTCAGACTTTGTTTGGCGCGCAGTTCAACGGTGGGATGCATCGGGTCGGCTCCAGCGAAAAAACGTCAGGGTCTCCACTCTTAGCAACCTTTAGACCAGCGGCAGTAAACGCCCGCGATTCAGACGCTTGCACTGGATTGCCAGAGAGGGCCCAGTCTTTGCGCACGCAGTTTTTACAAGCCGGCCCGCGAAGTGACGCGAGTGATCGGGTTATCCGTCAAGGCTCCGCGCGTAATCCGTCAGGGCGTCGTTTGCGCTTGCGCCGCCTGGCACGTGATTTTCTGTCGGGGCCGGGAATATCGGTCTATTCTTTGAGTGGATTGGCATACGGCGATGCCGGCTCCGTGATTACCCTAGCTTGCTGTTTTACTCGGCTGGTGGTGCCGGAAATCGATTGGCGGAATGCAGTGGGGGTTAGTCGCGACGAGGTTGCCGCCCGCTTTCGGGCATATACATCAAGGAAGTTCGGAAAATTGCGCGGGGGTGCCGGCTTTAAAAGCGCGGCGCGGGCTTTCGGTAAGCATGCTTAATAGCGAGTGCTTGGGAGTATGCTCGATATGCGAGCGTTGTTCGGCGGCCACGCAAATAACAGGAGTATGTAATGACCGCTTCGCAACGTCAGCGTAAAATTTATAATCCCGGCGAGACAGAGCCCGAGGCAGAAGACCATGACGGAGGTTATGGCGAAATTCCCGGGGACGGGCCGCACCATAATCGCGGCGACCTCGAACGCAGTCACGAACCGGGTTACCGGGAATCGCATCGGCCCGGAGAGCTGCTGCCCGATGAGGCGGTAAGTCCCGATGGCGCGCCAGTCCGTAAAAACATAATCTCGCAGGAGATTGTCCAGCACACATCGGAGCAGAGGGGTGGAAAGGACCAGCAGGCCCCGACGGACATCAGCAGCGCGCCGATGAAAACCGCACATGCCGCGGTTGTCCCGCACGCTGCCAGCGTTGAGGAATCCTGTGCCAGGCGCGCCGACGACGCGGCGCCGCCATCCCCCGCTTTGGCCATGACCGATGCCGACATACTGGCGGAGGTGATACGACGCCTGAAGCATTCCGAGTCGCTCGATATCTCGGAAGTGCGGATTGCGGTAGAGCATGCGAACGTGATTCTTGAAGGTTTTGTACCGCATCGTTTCATGCAGCATGCAATTGAAGATGTCGTGGACCGCTGTGCCGGTGTTCACGAGATCGACAACCGCATTCACGTCAGGCACCGGCCTGGCGAGGATGAGCCGACACTGTCGATCGGCACCTGACCGGTGTGGCGCGTCTTCTCTAGGGCGGCGGCGTAGGTCGCCTCAGTGAGGTCGTGCGGGCACTGGCTTTTTAATGACAAACAAGGAGAAATTGAATGAAATCTGTGAATTTCCTGAAGGCGCTCGGTGGTGTTGCCGCTGTTGTGTTCGCGTTGAACGTGTACGCACAGGCAAGCGACGCGACTGCCCCGGCTGCCCCGGCCGCATCGTCTTCAAAGGCGGCTAACAAGGCGCTCGCACGCAACGTACGTAAAGCCCTGGCCAAGACGAAGGGTCTCGAACCGACCCGCATCTACACGAAGGCTGTCGGCGGTGTCGTGACGCTGACGGGTTCGGTCCCTGAGCAAGGCCAGGTTGATTTGGCTGGCAAGGCGGCTGAAGGTGTGGCGGGCGTGACGTCGGTGTCGAACAAGCTGACGGTTCGTTCGAACTAAACCTGGCAACTGGCGGTGTGAACCGCGCGCCCCGACAGCTTGTCGGGCGCGTCAGGCGCGTGATTCAGGCGCCGGTTCGGGCTGCCGGGCATGTGCCCGGGCAGGAGTGAGAAGCGACGCTTTTGCGTCGCTTCTTTTTTGCCCTTTCGAAACGTCGGGGAGCCTTACTTCAGTGCCGCGTACTGATCGCGCAGATCGCGGATGCGGTCATGGTTCTGAATGACGCCCTGAAACTGCAACTCGACCAGCGCGCGAATGTCGGCCGGCAAGTCCTTGTCGAGCGCGTCGCGATAGCGCTTCTTCGCGACATCTTCACCGCGTTCGCATTCGGCGAGAATCGCATGGTTATCCCGATTCGAGAGTGCCGACTTCACGTCGACCCAGCCTCGATGCAGCGCGCCGCTGACCGAACCGCGGTCTTCCGGCTTGCCGCCGAGTTGGACCACGCGCGCCTGTAACTCACGCACCGCTCGCGCACATTCTTCCGCGCGTCCGGCGAAGAGCGTTTTAAGCTTCGGATCGCTTGCATCCTCAGCTGCCTTCAAGAACCCTTGCTCGCCGTCCTTCGAGGTTTCAATGAGGTCATTGAGCACGGAAACGGTATTCGTCATCGCTGTTCTCCTTTTCTGGGGAATCGGGCCGTGGATGCGGCCCGCGCGGTCAGAGCCCGGACATACCCGGTCCGACGACCACCGCACGCTCTGTCGATGCATCGACCGTGCCTGAATCCCCTCGGCTCGCATTCGCATCTTGCGATACCGAGGGGGACGGATGGGCAATGCGCTCTCCGCCTTCCCGTTAGCCTTACGAATCGAAAGGCTGGTCGCGCCGAGGGCGGAATACGGCCGGAACGTCCGGAATCGTCGATGGCGCGAAGTTACAGCACCCCGGTAAGTCTTCCACTGCAAGCGCATCCGCGCAGCTATGGCGACGCAACGCGCAAAGCACGGGAGCGTTGTCGCCCGCATTTCCCCCGCGCCGACCTGCGAGCAGGTTCGAGAGAATCGGCACATACCTTGCTTCTCACTGCGTCCCCGGCGGGAAAGGTGGCGCGTCTCAAGAGCCAGGTGGAATCCAGCTCAAAGACAGAACGAAGACGGGGCAAGGCGTGACACAGTCGGACGTACCTCGGGCACAGCCTCACAGCTTGTGACATCGAACAACGTCGGGCGCGTCACGATAAAAAAACGATCGAGAGGCAGTCATGAAAACGAAATCCCAGATTCGACAGTGGCTGTTGTTCTTCGTGCTGGTGGCCAGCGCACTGTTCCTGCACGTCCGGTACCCGATCGAATCGGTCGTGGCCCCGGCTCCAGAGGACTCAGGCATGGAGGCGGCGGGAGCGCCCAATAGCACCCTCCCCAAGGCGGCCGTGCCGCCCAGGTCCGAGAGTCTTCACAGCGCCGCGCATGCGGCAATCAGCAGCCTGCGCCGCCTTTCCGGATACAGCGATGGGCTGGTCGGATAGGTCAATCGCCAAGGGCCGGCGCATCGGCATACCTGCCTGACGCTGGCCACATCGCGCGAGGGAGCCGGTCTGCGCGCCTCGTGCGACGTGCTCAACCGACCTTGACGTAGGTGAACGCGCGCGACACGTTCGGTGGCACATAGGCGCCGCCGATTTTGACGCGCGGCGTCAGGCGTTTGCGTTGATCCCACCAGACGCGCCGTTGTTGATGACTTAGGAAACGCAGGTGACGGCGATACGCAAATATGCTCATGGTGGCCTCGCTTACCGGATTGAACAGCCCAGGGCACTCAGGTGACCTGCCTAAACTTCCGATGCCGCCGCGGAGTGTGTGTTTCCATGCGACGGTATGCTTACATCAATCTGCCTGATCGCCAGTGTGTTGCGCCGCTGCTTTCACTTTAGCCAATGGCACACCCTTTGGCAGGAAAAATCACCTGCCACTATTAAGCAAGGTTCATTCCAAGATCGGTTTGATACGGGGCGGGGACTGGAGCATGATGGCGGGGACCGCGGATTCGCCGAAAACGATAAGCGGTTGAAACATTGGGGCTGAATGCCTCAAGCGGCCACGACAGGCCGGCTGGCGAGCCGGCCGAGGCTGACGATGGCCGCCAAGGCGGAAAAGCCCGCACCGACCACGAGCGTGACTGTCGTGCCGTGCGTGGGCAGCACGCCGAAGATCACCGCGACGAATGCCGCGCCGAGTGTCTGTCCGGTCAGCCGCGCTGCGCCGAGCATGCCGCTTGCGCCGCCGGAGCGTTCGCGCGGCGCCGACGAGAGGATCGCGCGGTTGTTCGGCGTCTGGAACATGCCATAGCCGAAACCGCAGATTGCCATGCGCCAGATGATGTCGAACGCCGACGGATGGGCCGGCAACGTCGCAAGCAGCAGCAGGCCGAGTGCGAAAGCGATCAGGCCGATGCCGCCGAGGATGCCCGCCGCGATGCGGCCCGACAGATAACCCGCGAGCGGCGCGATCACGACGATCGTCAGCGGCCACGGTGTCATCAGCAGTCCGGTCTCGACCTGTGAGCGGCCGAGCGCGTCTTGCAGATAGAAGGGCAGGGACACAAAGGCCAGCATCTGCGAAATGAACGCGCAGACCGAGGTGCCGATCGCCATCGCGAACGGCGGAATGCGCAGCAGGTCGACCGGCAGCAGCGGGGCGGCTTGCGAGAGCTGGCGTCGCACGAAGATGATGCCGATGACGATCGCCCCAAGGAATTCGGCGACGACCCAGACTTGTCCGCCGCGATGGCCGAGACCGTCGACGGCAAGAATCGCCAGCCCGAAAGTCAGTGCATTGAGCACGGCACTCAAATAGTCATAGGGGCGGTTGTGCAGTTCGTTGTTCGGCAGCGCGCGCAGGCCGACCGCGAATGCGGCGATGCCGATCGGCACGTTGACCGCGAACAGCCAGTTCCAGCTCGCGATCGCTAGAATCCCCGAGGCCATGGTCGGTCCGATCGCCGAGGCGACCGCGACGATGCTTGCATTGATCGCGACGCCGTGGCCCAGCTGCCTGACCGGAAAGATCATTCGCAATACCGCGATATTGACGCTCATCAGGCCGGCCGCGCCGAACCCCTGGATCACCCGCGCGGCGATCAGTGTGCCAAGGCTCGTCGACAGCGCGCAGGCGAGCGAAGCCGCCGTGAAGAGCACGAGACCGCTGAGAAAGACGCGCCGATAGCCGACCCGTTCGGCGAGCGACGCGAGTGGCAGCAGCGAGATCATGATCGCCATCTGATAGGCATTGACCACCCAGACGGAGGTGGCCGGATCGGACTGGAGTACCTTCCCGATGGTGGGCAAGGCGATATTGGCAATGGCGCCATCGAGTACGGCGAGCGAGGTGCCTAGCGCAAGCGCGAGCAACGCCCAGTAGCGGCGCGGCGTCGGAAGTCCGTCGGGATGGAGCATGAATGGGCGGGAGAGTGCGGCAAAGCCGACATTGTAGCGAAGCTCCGGGTTTGGCTCCCTCGTGTGCGTTACTTGCGCTCGTACAGACCCGTGAGCGTGATCGAGTCGAGCGGATCCCGATGAGCCATGAAGCGAGGGACCGCACTAGGCGTTTGCCGGAGATGTTTCGAAAGCGATACACGGCTTGTGCGCTTGCGCACATGATGTCGGGTTCGACCGGTCTCGGAGTCCGCGAACGTCGGCGCCGGACAGGGCAGCGCGCAAGATTGAGTTTTGTCTGAAGAGTTGCTTTCCGAACGCGATGGGATGTTCGGAACAGCACATAAAAAGTTGAATCCACCCGATAGCATCCCGCTTCGACGAGTCGTTTCGACGGTCAGCGGAGGCTTGCATGGCGGAATTTCTAGCGATCCTGGCGATCGCCTGTACGGCATTGGCATGGCTATCGTTGCGTGAACAGCGTCGCAATGCGGCTCGCGGCGAACAGCGGCGACGCTCGCGCGCGTTCGCGCAAACATCAGCTGCCTGCAACTATATTGACGAACTCAACAAGACGAGCGCGTTTCCACTCGTGCCGACCGTCAACCTCAAGGTGGGGGATGACGAGTTCAGCCTCTTGTTCGAGCACTGCACCCAGTACGAAGTGATGACCCCGCGTGCCGCGCGTTTGCGCGTCCGCCGCCGCGCCGCCGGGCGTCGGCGAATGACGGCCATACCCATCCAGGTGAACTCGGGCGACGGCAGTGCCGACATGGCCCATCCGCCATCCATACCGTGCGACGGCGGCGCCCGTACCACTTCGCGGTGAAGAACCCGGTGTTGTGGGCATTGCTCGCGAAGATGGTCAGCTCCCATATGCCGAAATCGCCGATGCTGCCTGATGGTATGCGTCTGCATGCGGCACCCACCGGCATTCCGGGCGAGGTCCATTTCGAAGCGACGCGCGTGCGGGGATGGAAACCAGCAGCCGCGACCCACGGATAGATACGGCACCTTGAAGTGGGAATTCCCTTCCTTCAAGTAGGGGAGGACGTCACCTTTCTCAACGACCGTAGGCCGGATCGACAGGCAGACCCGCCAGATTGAACACGGCGCGCAGCGTGGCTGGACGGATGTCGCGCTGGGCAGCCAGGGCAGTCAGCACATAGTCGACGGCTTTCGCGAGCCGCAATACCCGCAGCGCTGCAAGGGTATCGGGCGCGCCGTGGCGCATCGATTCGGCCGCGTGCAACATGGTGTTCGCCGCATCGCGGGCCATTTCCAACTCGAGTTGCTGCTTCGAGGTCCAGCGCGGGAAGTCGAGCAGCTTATCGAGCATCGAACGGAATTTTTGCTCTTCGTCCTGATTGGGTTGAGCTTGCATAGTCATGATTCTTTCCCCTGGTGGATCGTCTCATGCGATCAGATGCACGATCCGTTCCAGGTCCCATGGCAGGCGCTTGTGCGGGGCTGGGCGTGGCATTGCGGCGGGTTCGGTGCAAAAACGTAACGGATTTGAATCACGCCTTAGCCGGTGAGCCCGTCTCATCGAGTCGGCCCGATGCGATTCCCGCTTCCCCGAAACCTCCGTACAAGCAGGTACCATGACATCCGTTGCGGCGCTCGTGCCGCACACGGCCATCGGTCCGTCCCCATGGGCCTGTCGTTCCTCACGGCATGGCATGGAGCGGACCACCGGTCGCCTTTCGGCAGCTTTCCCTCGATAACACAGGACACACGCATGAGCACTCATTCGCGCACTGCCGACCATCCGATCGACAAGCAGTTTCTCGAACGCTGGTCGCCGCGTGCCTACAGTGGTGAAGAGATTCCTGAAGCGACACTCCGCTCCTTGTTCGAAGCCGCCCGCTGGGCGCCTTCGTCGTCCAACGCGCAGCCCTGGCGTTTCATCTACGCGCGTCGCAATACGCCGCACTGGGATCAGTTTCTCGGCTTTCTCAACGAGTTCAATCAATCATGGGCGAAGAACGCCTCGGCACTCGTGATCGTGCTCTCGAAGACGACTTCGCTGCCGCCGGGCGGGACCACGGAAGTACCGTGGCCGACGCATTCGTTCGATACAGGCGCCGCCTGGGGGTTTCTCGCCCTGCAGGCCTGGTCCTCGGGCTGGCCCGCGCACGGCATGGCCGGCATCCTGAAGGACAAGATCCGCGCCGAACTCGGTCTGCCCGAGAACTACGCGGTCGAGGCCGGGATTGCGATTGGCAAGCTGGGGGACAAGTCGGTGTTGCCTGCCGCGCTGCAGGAGCGCGAATCGCCGAGCTCCCGCAAGCTGCTCGCCGAGATCGCCTCGGAAGGCAAGTTCATTCCCTGATGAACGTGCCGCGTTCGCGAGAGCTGAGCGCGGCCCTTGCAAAGTGAACGACGGGCATCCGGCCGCAGAGGCCCCCGTCGTACCTCGGCATTGCCGGTGGCACGAGTCGCTTCGAATACGCAACTGGCATGGATAACGCCGCTTGCGGGCACACCTGATCAGCCTTGTCCGGCCTGCGGCACAGAGTCGGGGGATCGTTCCTCGCCGGTGACGTTTGGCGAGTCTCCCCACTCGAACGACATTTGCGCGACCAGCGGCTCCGCCGCGCGGCGACGTGCTCGTGGACGCTCGGTCGAAGCTCGTGTTTTGCGCAGGGCCGGCGGGCTGTCGCCGACCAATGCGAATTCCGCTACCAGATCTGCTGCCATTTCCGTTCCCCAATTCGACAGTTGCCCTGGCTGAATGCCGGTCAACGGCGAGGTCCCGTCACTATCCTTTGTCTGCTGCATCTGCTCTCTCAATGGGATCGGCTCGATCGACTGCATGGCAACTGTCGACTGCGCGGCGACCGTCGACTGCACTGCTACCGTCGATTGGACCTGCCGGGTCGAATCCCCGGGTTCCTTGGTCTCCCTGGCGGGGCGTCGCGTCAGCGATTCGATCGCTGTCTGGATGCGTTCGGCGGGATGGTGCGCGTGGATCACCTGCCAGAACTGCCAGATGAGATCGGCGTCGGCGAGCGCGCGATGGCGTCCCAAGGGCTCGAGGCTGAACCGTTCGATCAGGGCACTGAGTCCATGCCGCGCGGCCGTTGGAAACAGCCTGCGCGAGAGCTGGACTGTGCACAGCATATCCGCCTCGAAGCGAATGCCCGCCCGTTCGAACGAATGCTGCAAAAAGCCGTAGTCGAAGCGCGCGTTATGGGCGACGAACAGCTTGCCCTCGAGCCGGGCCGCGAGGCTGTCCGCGAGCGCGCCGAAAGCCGGCTGGCCCCGGACCATCTCATTCGAAATGCCGGTCAGATCCTGGATGAAGGGCGGAATCTCCTGCCCTGGATCGACCAGCAAGGTCCAGGAATCGACGCCCGAGCGGCTGATCTCGACCAGGCCGATCTCGGTGATCCGGTCGAGTTGAACATTGCCGCCTGTGGTTTCCAGGTCGACAAAGACGATCGGCGTCTCGAGTTCGCCGAGCAGCCGGTCGAGCCGTGCATTGTCTTGAGAGCGGCCGAGCCGGGCGACCTCCTGCCGGATCTGCTCGAATACCGGGTCTTCCGGCAAGTCAGCCGAAGCCGGGGCCGCGTTACTTTCCATTGATCATCCTACCGCCGGGTGCTGTATATTTGTACAGTATCTGCTGTGCGGTCGCTATGGGCAAGCCGCGCACGCATGTTGTCAGTTGTTTTCGCCCAGCATTGTCGCCTCGAGCGGCCAAGTTTCATGCGTCGACCTTATCCTTACCTGCAGCGGGTGAATAAATGAGTGCCAAGCCACTTCGTGAGGAAATGCCGGAGGTCGCGCGGTTTATCGACGCCTTGCGAGACGCATTCGGTCGTGACTCGGTCGACCCGTCGCTGAGCCGCGGGCTCGGCGGGGAACCGCTGTTTTTCGCGGCCGAGGCGGGCCGCCGCATCGGCACGGCGCTTGCCGATGCCGGGGCGGGCCAGGCCTGGCACGCGGTCTGTGTCCACGACCGGTACTATTGCCAAGGCTGCGATGGCAGCTGCGTGGGGACGGAGCAGCGGTGCGCGCGCTGAGCGAAAGGGCGCGCGACACCGCTGCTCGGACCGAGCTGTCAGAGACTATGGCGCGTGATACCCCGTCACGCGCTCGACTTCGTTTTTCGAACCGAGGAAGACCGCGACCCGTTCGTGCAGATGCTGGGGCTTGACGTCGAGAATACGCGTGGTGCCGGTCGTCGCGGCGCCGCCGGCCTGCTCGACGATGAACGACATCGGGTTGGCTTCATAGAGCAGCCGCAGGCGCCCCGGGCGCGACGGATCGCGCTTGTCGGCCGGATACATGAAGATGCCGCCGCGGACCAGGATCCGGTTGACGTCGGCGACCATCGACGCGGTCCAGCGCATATTGAAATCGGCGCCGCGCGGGCCGTCCTTGCCGGCGAGCAGTTCGCCTACATAACGCGTGACCGGCGGATACCAGTGGCGCGCGTTCGACGCGTTGATGGCATATTCGTGCGTGTCTGCCGGGATCGTCATATTGCGCGTGGTCAGCACCCAGGAGCCCAGTTCGCGGTCGAGCGTGAAGGACTGCACACCGTTACCGGTCGTCAGCACCAGCACCGTCTGCGGGCCGTAGACCGCGTAGCCGGCCGCGACCTGCTTCGTGCCTTCCTGGAGGAAGGACTGCTCGGTCGGGTGTTCGCCGTCGGGGCAGCGCAGCACGGAGAAGATCGTGCCGATCGAGACGTTCACATCGATGTTCGAGGAGCCGTCGAGCGGATCGAACAGCAGCAGGTATTCGCCCTTCGGATAGCGATTGGGGATCGGATGAATCTCTTCGAGCTCCTCAGAGGCCATCGCGGCGAGGTTGCCGCCCCATTCATTGGCTTCCAGGAGGATTTCGTTGGACAGCACGTCGAGCTTCTTCTGCACCTCGCCCTGGATGTTTTCGCTACCGGCGGTGCCCAGCACGTCGCCGAGCGCTCCCTTGCTGACGTGATGCGCGATCGCCTTGCAGGCGCGTGCGACGACTTCGATCAGCAGGCGCAGATCGCCCGGAATATTGTTGTGTTCACGTTGCTGCTCGATCAGGTACTGCGTAAGCGTTGTGCGGCGGGACATTGAAGCCTCCGTGACTCAAGATCGCTCGATTGTACCTGTCGAATACAACAGTTCCATTGCTTGCTAGACTCGCGGCAGTAACCGGCCGTTCGCGAACCTAACGGAGGTGTCATGTCATACATGTTGCTTATCGTCGAACCGACCAACCAGCGGGGCCAGCGCTCGGAGCAGGCCGGACACGAGGCTTACGACCGCATGCTTGGCTTTACCGCCGATCTCAAGGCGCGCGGCGTGCTGCTCGCCAGCGAGGCGCTCGTTTCGGATGCCAAGGCCGTGCGCGTACAGGTGCGGGACGGGCAAACGCGGCTCGTCGACGGCCCCTTTGCCGAGGCAAAGGAAATGGTCGGCGGCTTTTTCCTGCTCGACTGCGCGACGCGGGAGGAAGCCCTTGTAATCGCCGGCGAATGCCCGGCCGCCAAGTGGTGCACGGTCGAAGTCCGCGAGGTCGGTCCCTGCTATCAATAGGACGCTCGCATGTCATTTGTCGATTGCCCGCCGCGTGGATCGTCGTAGGGGCAAGGAGCCGCGAAGCGGTGTCCGATGTCCCACTCCCAGGAGAATGACGATGCGATTCATGATCATTGTGAAGGCGACCGCGCAGTCCGAAGCTGGCGTGGTATTCGCCGCCGACCATACCCTGATGGTCGCGATGGCCCGCTATCATGAGGAACTTGCCAAGGCCGGCGTGCTGCTCGACGCGAACGGCCTGAAGTCGAGTTCGCAAGGATGGCGAGTGCGATACGCGGGCGGGCGCCGCTCGATTGTCGATGGGCCGTTTGCGGAGACCAAGGAACTGGTCGCGGGCTATACGCTGATTCAGGTGCGCTCGCGTGACGAGGCACTCGAGTGGTCGCGCCGTTTTCCGGCCCCGTTCGGTGAGTATGCCGAGGGCGAGATCGAAGTGCGGCAACTCTACGAGCCCGAGGACTTTGAACAGGCGCGGGACTCGAGCATTTCTGCTCGAGCTTGATGCGGCCAGACGTTGAGCCGCATCGCGCGGTCCACAAAGGTACATGATGCGCATGCAAATCGTCACGAACCTCGCCGTTTCCGTCCTTGCACGTCCTGAGGCATGCCTTGGGTGGTAACGGCGTGATTCCCACCGCTGCCACCCATCGCGCGATCGAGGCCGTATGGCGGATCGAATCCGCCAAGGTCATCGCCCACGTCGCGCGCGTCGTGCGCGACGTGGGCCTTGCCGAGGAGATCGCACAGGATGCGCTGGTGGCCGCGCTCGAACACTGGCCGCAGGCCGGCGTGCCCGAGAACCCCGGCGCGTGGCTGATGACCACGGCCAAGCGCCGTGCGCTCGACCGTCTCAGGCTCGATGCCCTCCATGCGCGCAAGCATCAGGAACTCGGCGGCGACCTCGATGCGCTCGAGGCCCATGTTGTGCCCGATTTTGTCGATGCGCTCGACGCGGCGCGCGAGGACGATATCGGCGACGACCTGCTGCGCCTCCTTTTCACGGCCTGCCACCCGGTGCTCGCGACCGATGCGCGCGTCGCGCTCACGCTGCGCCTGCTTGGCGGCCTGACCACGGACGAGATCGCGCGCGCCTTCCTCACCTCGGAGGCCACCGTCGCGCAACGCATCGTGCGGGCCAAGCGCACACTCGCGGCGGCTCGCGTGCCGTTCGAGGTGCCGCGCGCGGAGGCGCGCGTGGCGCGACTCGCCTCGGTGCTCGAGGTGATCTACCTGATCTTCAATGAAGGCTATTCGGCGAGCGCGGGCGATGAGTGGATGCGCCCCGCGCTATGCGATGAAGCACTGCGTCTGGGCCGCGTGCTGGCCACGCTCGCACCCGGTGAGAGCGAGGTTCATGGCCTGGTCGCGCTGATGGAAATCCAGGCCTCGCGCATGCATGCGCGCATCGATGCCGGTGGGCGGCCGGTACTGCTGCTCGAACAGGACCGCAGCCGATGGGACGGGCTGCTGATTCGACGCGGGCTGGCCGCGCTCGAGCGCGCGCAATCGCTCGGCGGCGCGAGCGGGCCATACGCGCTGCAAGCCGCGCTGGCCGCCTGCCACGCACGCGCGCGAACGGCCGGCGAAACCCACTGGGTGCAGATCGTGGCACTCTACGACGCACTCGCGCAGGTCGCGCCTTCGCCGGTGGTCGAGCTCAACCGCGCGGTCGCGGTCGGCATGGCGTTCGGCCCCGAGGCCGGCCTGGAAATCGTCGACGCGCTCGCCGCCGATTCCACGTTGGCGAACTATCACTGGCTGCCGAGTGTACGCGGCGATCTGCTCGCGAAACTCGGCCGTCTCGACGAGGCGCGCCTCGAACTCGCACGCGCCGCCTCGATGACGCGCAACGCGCGCGAGCGCGAACTGCTGTTGGAACGCGCGAGCACCTTGCCGCGGCCGAGGTCGCGCTAGACACGGGCCGGGCGGTGGTCGACCACTAGGGGGCGAGCGCCTTCTCGACGACTTCCCGCACGTCCTTCGACTGGACGCCTGCGGCGACCCGTTCGAGCGCCGCGCGCATTTTCTCGCGCAGGGCGGGTGTGAACTTGCGCCACCGCTCGAGTGAACGCGCGAGACGCGAAGCGACTTGCGGGTTGATCGCGTCGAGCGCGAGCACCTGCTCGGCCCAGAACGCGTAGCCCGAACCGTCCGTCGCGTGGAATTGCGCGGCATTGCCCATGCAGAACTGGAAGATCAGCGCCCGCGCGCGGTTCGGATTCTTGAGCGAGAACGCCGGGTGCGCCATCAGCGCGCCCACGTCGTCGAGCACGCGTTCGCCGGGCGCGCCTCGACGCGTCGCCTGCATGCCGAACCATTTGTCGAGCGCCAGCGCCTCTTTCTCGAAGCGCAGGTAGAAATCGTCGAGCGGCGCACGCGCAGCCGATGGCCCGATCTGCAGCAAGGTCACGAGTGCCGCGCTGCGCTCGGTCATATTGTCGGCACTGTCGTATTGCGCGCGGGCCAGTTCCGCCGCGTCGTCCGGATCGTCGAGATCGGCGAGGTAGCTCAGTGCGACATTCTTGAGTCCGCGCCGGCCCGCATCGACCGCGCTCGGCTCATAAAGACCCTCGACGCGGTTCTGCTCGTAGGCGGCCATCAGGTCGTCGCGCAGGCCGTTGGCGAGCGCGCGTCGGAAGAACAGGCGCGCCGCATGCACGGCCGCCGGATCCGCCTCTTCGATCTGCTCGGCCAGATAGCTTTCCGAAGGCAGGGTCAGCGCGAGTTCGCGGAACGCCGGTGCAAGCGTGCTGTCGCGCAGCACGCGGCCGAATGCGGCGACGATCTCCGGGTCCAGTGACAGGGCGTCACCGCGCGCGGCCGCGTCCGCGAGCGAGAGCAAGGCGCGCGTCGCGAGGCGCTGGCCCGCTTCCCAGCGGTTGAACGGGTCGCTGTCGTGCGCGAAAAGGAAGGTCAGCTGTGCGTCGGTGTAGTCGTAGCTGACGATCACGGGCGCGGAAAAATTGCGCAGCAGCGAGGGTAGCGGTTCTTCGGCGACATCGACGAATCGGAATGTCTGCTCGGTTTCGGTGAGTTCCAGCACCCGGGTCGTCTGCGGTTCAGCAAGGACTTGGCCGTCCTGGGCGAGTCGCAGTGGCAGGTCCTTGCCGTCGCTACCGACCAGGCCGATCGCAAACGGTATCAGCAGCGGACCTTTCTGCGTCGCCTTCGCGTCGGCACTCGCGGGACCGTAGCCCTGTGTGAGCGTGATATCGAAGGTGCGTGCGGCTGCGTCGTACTGCGCCGTCGCCGACACATGCGGCGTACCGGCCTGGCTGTACCAGCGTTCGAACTGCGTGAGATCGCGTTGGTTCGCATCAGCCATTGCCGCGCGGAAGTCGTCGCAGGTCACCGCCTGGCCATCGTGGCGCGCGAAGTAGAGATCCATGCCCTTGCGAAAACCGTCGCGACCGAACAGCGTCTGGTACATCCGCACGACTTCGGCGCCCTTTTCGTAGACCGTCATCGTGTAGAAGTTGTTGATCTCGACATAGCTGTCGGGCCGCACCGGGTGCGCCATCGGGCCCGCGTCCTCGGCGAACTGGTTTTGCCGCAGTCCGCGCACATCGTCGATGCGGCGCGCGGCGCGTGCCGCGGCGGCGGCCTCGGGGCTGCCGCCCGCCGCCGCCATGTCGGCCGAGAATTCCTGGTCGCGGAAGACGGTCAGGCCTTCCTTGAGGCTCAACTGGAACCAGTCGCGGCAGGTCACGCGATTGCCGGTCCAGTTATGGAAGTATTCATGGCCGACCACGGCTTCGATGCCGCTGAAGTCGATGTCCGTGGCGGTCTCGGCATCGGCCAGCACGTACTTCGTGTTGAAGATGTTGAGCCCCTTGTTTTCCATCGCGCCCATGTTGAAGTCGCCGACCGCGACGATCATGAATCGCTCGAGATCGAGTGGCAGGCCGAAGCGTTCTTCATCCCATTCGATCGAATGGACGAGCGACTGCATCGCATATTCGGTCTTGGGCAGGTCGTGCGGCTCGACCCAGACCTGCAGCAGCTTTTCCTCGCCACTGCGAATCCGGATGCGCTGCTCGCGTGCCACGAGCTTGCCGGCCACCAGGGCGAAGAGATAACTCGGCTTCGGAAACGGGTCGTGCCACCTCGCGAAATGACGGCCGTCGGGCAATTCGCCGGTCTCGACAAGATTGCCATTCGACAGCAGCACGGGGTAGTCCGCGCGTGAGGCGCGCAGCGTGACCGTGTACGTCGTCATCACATCCGGACGGTCGAGGAAGTAGGTGATCCGCCGAAAACCCTCGGCTTCGCACTGTGTGAAGAAGTTGTGATTCGAGACGTAGAGGCCCGAGAGGCTCGTATTCGCGCTCGGCCGGTTGGTCGTCACGAGCGTGAGTTCAAAAGGCTGCTCGGGTACGTTCGAGACGGTGAGACCGTCGGTGCTCACCTGTACGCCGGTCCACGGCTTGCCGTCGATCTCCGCGCGCACGAGCTCGAGATCCTCGCCGTGGAGCACAAGATCCCGTGCGCTCGCGCCGGGCGCGCGGCGGAGCTGCATGCGGTTCGTCACCGTCGTGGTCAGCGGGGCAAGATCGAATTCGAGTTCGACCTTGTCGATGGCAAAGGCCGGCGGCGTGTAGTCGACGCGGCGGATCGTGACGGAAGCGGCTGAATTGTCGAGCATGGCAGGATCTCTGGGAACAATGCGAGTCATTGTACAAAAACGGGATGCCGGCCGCCGGGGCGCTTCGCCGGCCGTCCGGAGGGGCCGGATGGCCCGATCTGTCCGAATGCCACGAATAGGCCGGATGCCGTGGCCGGACAACGCGTCATCATTTCGGGAAACGGGCTCTTATACTGTATTCGTGTCACGATGAACGGTTCCGGGGCTTGCGGGGTCATCGCATGATCCGGGCGCATCTTTTAGAGGACATCATCATGGTCATGAAATGGATCAGGCGGGTCGCCTGCGTTGCCGCCTCGGCCGCCGTGCTGGGGCTGGGCGGCTGTGCGAGCTACGTGACGACCCAGGTCACCGCATTCCAGGACTGGCATGCGAGCGACGCGGACAAGACCTATGTGTTCCAGCGTACGGCCATGCAACAGAACAGCCTCGAGCAACAGACCTACGAACAGCTCGTCGACCAGGAACTGTCGACCTATGGGTTCCGGCACACCGACCTTGCGAAGGCGCACTTCACGATCTCGCTCCAGTATGGCAGCCGGGATCAGACTGTGATCGTCCAGCAACCTGATTTCTACGATCCGTGGGGCCCCTGGGGTGGTCCATGGCGGCCGTGGGGCCCGTACTGGGCGCCCCCGCCCCCGCCGATTTATACCAGCCAGGCCTATTCGGTCTTCTCGCATCAGCTCTCGATTTTCATTGCGGACAAGGCCACCGGCAAGGAGGTTTATCGCGTCAGCTCCGCTGCGCAGGTCGACGATCCGTCGCTGCTGCACGCGATGCCTTATCTGGTGCGAGGCGCACTGGCGAACTTCCCATTGCAGAACGGCACGGTGCGCAGCGTGCGCATCCCGGTCGATCCGAACGGTGCGCCCGGTGCGTTGACCAACGAACGCTCGGTGCAGTCCGCGCCGCCAGCCGCTCCGGCCGGCGCATCGGGCGTCTCGGTCCAGTAGTGGATCCTGTTATCGTTAAGTCATCCTTGTTGTTGTTAGGATAATTCCGCACTCGGGAACGATCGTGAATTTTCGAGGGTCAGTAGGACGCTTTTTTAAAGAAGCGTTCTCTGTCACCCACCAAGGAAATTCATGACAACACCAAGCCTCGCCCGACGTGTGTTCGCGCTCGCGTGCGGACTCGGCGCCGTCCTGTTGCCGAGCGTCGCGCAAGCCGGATCCACGCACCCGTTCGAGGATGGGCTTGCCAATGCACTCTCCTGGGTCGCACTCACGGTCATGCCGCTGGTCGGGGTCTATCTGTTCTGGAAGATCCACGTCCTGCCTGAAGTCATCGCAGAAAAGCGGCATCACCCTCAAGCCGAGGCGATCCGTGTGTTGTGCCTGCTCTCCCTCGTGTTCGGCGGCCTGCTCTGGCCGCTCGCATGGCTCTGGGCCTATATGAAGCCGATCGAGGTACCGATCGTGCGCAGCCGCCGCAAGCGGCGAGAGCGGGAACACGAGCATGCCCATGAGCACGCACGTGTCGCAAGGCCCATGACGGGACACACATCGCTGCACGATGTCGCGCGCGAAGACGGTGTCGATGCACGCGTGCTCGCGAGCGAACGCGAGAACGCCGAGCTGCGGGCGAGCCTCGCGGCCCTGCGCGCACAGCTCGGCGACCGCCCCATGCCTGATACCCCCGCGTCAGCCGAAGAGACGAGCGCACCGCGTGCTTCGCTGCCAGCGTCGAACCCTCCGTCGGATCGCCGCCGCCCCTGAGCGGTGTCACCGTCGTCAATCAAAGAAGATGCAATGCTCGAAATCATCCTATGCACCTATGCGCTGCTGGTCTGGCTGCTGTTTTTCAAATTGAAGGTGTTGCCGTGGAATACCGCTTCCCAGGTCGGTGTGGTCTCGCTCGGCCTGGTCGGCATGGCGGCACTGATTTTCACGATCAATGTGGTCACGCCGCAGTCACACGATGTGCGTGTGTCCAACTATGTGGTTGAGATCGTGCCGCGCGTGTCCGGCCGCGTGATCGAGGTGCCGATTACCGGCAACACGCTAGTACGCAAGGGGCAGGTATTGCTCAGGCTCGACCCTGAGCCTTTTGAGCAAAAGGTGGCCGAACTCAAGGCGAAGCTCGTCGAGATGCAGTCGAAAGCCTGGCAACTCGACTCCGATGTGAAAGCCGCGCACGGAGAGCTCATGGGCGTCACGGCACAGCTCGAACTCGCACGCATCCGGCTTGCCGAAGCGCGTGCTTTGGCTGGGCGTGAGGCCGGTAGCCGGTTCGACGTGGAGAACTACGCGGCTCAGGTCAAGCAGCTCACAGGCTCGCTCGACGCGGCGCGGGCCGCCGAAACGCGCGCGCGCACGGCGCGTTCCGCGATGGTCGAGGGCGATCACTCGAGCGTCGCGCAAGTGCGCGCCCAGCTCGCGACCGCCGAATGGGAACTCGAACAGACCGTGATTCGCGCTCCGGCCGATGGTCAGGCGATCAATCTGCAGGTACGCCCCGGTTCGTATGCGGCGGCGATTCCGCTGCGTCCCGTGATGAGTTTCGTCGAAACGACGCAGCATGTGATCGCGTTCTACGACCAGAATCAGTTGACCAAAGTCGAACCCGGTAACGAGGTCGAGGTCGCGCTCAAGTCGAAGCCGGGCAAGATCATTTACGGTGAAGTCGAGTCGATCGTCTGGTCGACCGCGCAGGGCCAGTTCATCGCTTCAGGCAGCCTGCCGACCACCTCCGCGGAGCTCGCCCATCCCGATTCGCCGCTGCGCTTCCCGGTCAAGCTGCGCATCGATCCCGAGGACGCTGCGGACTTGCCGATGGGCGCACGCGGCGAATCGGCGATCTACACGGATCACCTGGCGATGCTGCACATGGTCCGCAAAGTCATCATCCGCGTGAAGACGAAGATCAACTATCTCGTGTTCAAGCTCGAATAGGGGAGCGTATGAAATCACCCAAGCATGTTGTTGGCGCACTTCCCCGTGCTTTGAAAACTCCGGCTTCCTCAAGGCACGCCGCGGGACGCTCCACCTTATATTGCGCACTATGCGCGGCCTGCCTGATGTCGTTGGGTGGATGCGCGGACCTGACGGCGCCCACCGCGCAAGCGGCCTATGAAGCGGCGATGCCTGTCACCCTTCCGGCCAACTGGTCGAGCGCCGCGGACAATGCCGTGTTTCGTCCCGAATGGCTCGGTTTCGACGCGAGCGGCGAATTGCGCGGGCTGCTCGACGAGGCGTTTGCGCAGAACCCCGACCTGCGCGTCGCGGCGACGCGCGTCGAACAGACTCGCCTGCAGGTGCAACTCGCGGGTGCCGCGCTCCTGCCGAGCGTCAACGTCACCGCCAAATGGTCGAACTCGCTGGTCTCGGCCGATGCGCTCAATCTCTCGGGCGTCGGCGCGTCGGCCAGCTGGGAAATCGATCTCTGGGGCGCGACGCGCGCCGGCGTCAACGCGAGCGATGCGAGGTACCGCTCGGTCGAGGCCGCCTACGTCTATGCACGCGCTTCGCTCGGCGCGGCGACGGCCAAGGCCTGGCTGCTCAATCTGCAGGCTTCGCGCCAGCTCGAATTGATGGGCGCGATCGAGCAATCGAGCCAGCGTCAGCGCGACATCGTGCTCGCCCGCAACGAGATCGGCAAGGCGAGCGGTATCGACAGCGCGCAAGCGCAGGCCGGTGTCGACGCCGTCCACGAACAATGGCTTGCGGCCGCGCAGGCAAGGCAGGCCGCGCAGCGCGCGCTCGAACTCCTGCTCGGACGCTATCCGCAAGCGCAGATCGAGCTCGCGGGCGAGGCGTCGTCCTTGCTCGCCACGCAGTTGCCGGCCGTGCCCGCCGGGGTACCGCTCGATGTACTCGAACGGCGTCCCGACCTGATCGCGTCGCGCAAGGCATTCGAGGCGGCGTTCTTCGGCGCGCAGCAGGCCAAGGCGGCACGATTGCCCAACCTGACGCTGACGGCGGGCGCCGCCTATCTCGATACCAGTGCGGCGATGTTCCAGGGGGCACTCGACAGCGCGGTATTTCCGCTCGGCGCGAAGATCAGTTGGCCATTGTTCGACGGCGGCCGCCGGCAGACGCAGTTCGAGATCTCGACCCTGCAGCAAAGCGAGGCGGCCGCGAAGTATGCGGCTGCCATCCAGCGCGCGCTCGGCGAGGTCGAGAACGCGCTGGCTGCTGAGCGCCAACTGGCGCAGCGCGGCACCGCGTTGGCGTCGCAGGAACGGGAGACCAGCCGGGTGGTCGGGCTCGCGCAGGTCCAGCAGGAAGTCGGGCAGGTCGACGCGTATGGGGTGCTCGACAGGCAGATCACCGCCTATCGCGCGCAGTTGGCGCTACTGCAGATCGAGACCGCGCGCCTCACCGCGCGCGTCGATCTTCATCTCGCGCTCGGCGGGACGTTTTTCACCGAAGGGGCCGACGGTTCGGCCCGCGATGAAGAAGTCGCAGCGCATTGAGGTGGATGCCCCGGGTCGATGCTTGGGTCGAAGTCGAGGGGCAGGGGGTATGGAGGAGGCCGGAGATAAGTCCCGCGGGATGGACTCCGGCTCGCTCCACGTCACCTCCGGTGCACGCAGTGTCCCATTGAGTAGCTCGCGGCGACCGTCCGGTCGTCGCCGAGCATTGCCAGCGCGAACAGCAAATCCTCGAGCGCCTCCGCCTGCGCGGAACGGCGTGCCATCAACGGCGTCGCTGCCGGGTCGAGCACGATGAAATCCGCTTCGGAACCGGGGGCGAGCGTGCCGATGAAGGCATCGAGATCGAGTGCGCGCGCGGCCCCCGTCGTCGCCAGATAGAACATGCGCATCGCGCTCAAATGATGTCCGCCCATCCGCGCGACCTTATGGCCCTCATTCATCGTCTGGAGCATCGAGAACGACGTACCCCCGCCGACATCGGTCGCCAGCGTCACCGGCATGCGCGCCGCGGCGGCAGCGTCGAAATCGAACAGCCCGCTGCCGAGAAACAGGTTCGAGGTCGGGCAGTGCGCGGCGATCGCACGCGTCGCGGCCATGCGCCGGCGGTCCTCATGGTCGAGATGGATACAGTGCCCGTAGACGGCACGCGGGCGCAGCAGCTCGTAGTGTTCATAGACGTCGAGATAGCTGCGGCGGTTCGGGAACAGTTCCGCGGCCCATTTCACTTCGTCCTGGTTTTCGGCGACATGGCTCTGGATGAAGATGTCCGGATGCTCGCGCGCGATCGTCCGGCAGGCTTCAAGCTGCGCCTCGGTCGAGGTCGGTGCGAAACGCGGCGTAAGCGCATACATCTGGCGGCCATGCCCGTGCCAGCGCTCGATCAGCGCGGTGCTGTCGCGATAGCCCGACTCCGCGGTATCGCGCAGATAAGGGGGGCAATGCCGGTCCATCAGCACCTTGCCCGCGACCATACGCAGATTGCGCGCATCGGCCTCGGCAAACAGTGCGTCGGCAGACTCGCGATGCACGCTGCAATAGACGAGCGCGGTCGTCGTGCCGTTGGCAAGCAACTGATCGACAAAGAAACGCGCGACATCGGCCGCATGGGCTTCATTGCCGAAGCGGCCCTCGGCCGGGAAGGTCCAGTTCTCGAGCCAGGGCAGCAGTCCCGAGGCGGGCGAGGCAATCATCTCGGTCTGCGGGTAGTGCAGATGCGAATCGATGAAGCCCGGCACGATCAGTTTGTCGCCCATTTCATGGACCGGCGTGGCCTCGTCGAGGGTCGGCCGGAGCTGCGCGTGCTCACCGAAGGCGGCGACCTTGCCTTGCGCGTCGACCACGAGCAATCCATCCTCGAAATAGAGGGCGGCGCGTTCGTCGTCGGCCGGATCGGCACGAAAGCTCAGCAGCCGCGCGCGATAGGCGGCCTCTGTCGAAGGCGGCTTGGCCATCTCAGCCTTGCCAGTAGGCGTCGAGCTTGCCGATCATGGCCCGGCGTTGCGGGGCATCGACGAACGAGGCCTCGAGGCTGTTGCGCGCGAGGGCGTAGAGATCCTGCTCGCCGAGTTCGAGCGCTTCGGCGACTGCGACATAGTTGTCGTTCACGTAGCCGCCGAAATAGGCCGGATCGTCGGAGTTCACCGTCACGGCGACACCTGCATCGAGCAGCGTCTTCAGCGAATGGTTCTTCATGTCGTCGAACACCATGAGCTTGAGGTTCGACAAGGGGCAGACGGTCAATGCGATCCGCGCGTCGGCGAGGCGCTTGACGAGCGCCGGGTCTTCGATGCTGCGTACGCCATGGTCGATCCGCTCGACGCGCAGGATATCGAGCGCCTCGTGGATATAGGCGGGCGGACCTTCCTCGCCCGCGTGGGCGACGAGGCGCAGGCCGCGATCGCGCGCCTTGCCAAATACGCGAGCGAAACTTGACGGGGGGTGGTTGCGCTCCGACGAATCGAGGCCGATGCCGACCAGGCGGTCGCCGTAGCGTTCGAACATCGGTAGCGCGTCCTTGAAGGCGGCCAGGGCCGCTTGCTCGGGCAGGTGACGCAGGAAGCACAGGATCAGCTTGCTCGTCAGGCCGTGCTCGCGCTCGACATCGGCCATCGCCGCTTCAATGCCTTCGACCACCGCCTGCACCGGCACGCCGCGTTCCGTATGGGTCTGCGGATCGAAGAACAGTTCGGTATGGATGACGTTGTCGGCACGCGCGCGGTCGAGATAAGCGCGTGTCATTTCGTAGAAGTCGTCCGCCTTGAGCAGCACGCTCGCGCCGGCGTAATAGATGTCGAGAAAGGACTGGAGATCGGTAAACGCATAGGCCGCGCGCAGCGCCTCGACCGAGTCGTAGGCGAGCTTCACCTTGTTGCGCCGGGCGAACGCGAAGATCTGCTCGGGCTCGAGCGACCCCTCGATGTGCATGTGCAGCTCCGCCTTGGGAGCCTTGAGAATCTTGTTCAGGAGTGCCTGTTCCATGTGCGAGTCCGCCAATATTGATGTCGTGTTCCAGTCTCACGCGAGAGCCGGGCGGGCGCTTTTGATGCGCGTATCGACGACCTGCAGCAACTGCGTGGCCACTGCGATCGCGATCGACTCGGGCGCCTTGTCGACGACTCCCGGCACGCCGATCGGGCAGGTCATTTTGGCGAGCTGCTGCGGGTCGATCCCGCGCGCGGCGAGCCGGTGCTCGAACTGCTTGCGCTTGGTATGCGAGCCGATCAGCCCGAAATACGCATAGTCGCCCCGCCGCAGGATACGCTCCGAGAGCGACTGGTCGAGCGGATGACTATGTGTCATCACGAGGAAATACGTGCCCGGCGGCGCGTCGTCGACGACCTGCTCGGGTGCGTCGTTCGGTTCGACCTTCAACGAAGGATACTGTGTCATATCGAGTCGCGGAAATTGCGCGTCGCGCACATCGACCCAATGGATCGTGCAGCGCAGGGTCTTGAGCACCTCGACGAGCGCGGTGCCGACATGGCCCGCGCCGAACAGCACGACATGAAAGGTGTCGATCGCGATCGTCTCGGTCAGCAGCGGGCCGCTCGAATCGCCGCTCCAGAGCAGGCAATCGGCAGTCTCGCAACCGGGCTCGGGATCGCTGATCATCACCGGCAGGGTCGAGTCGAAGGACACGCTGCGCACCGTCGCCTGTCCTGCGGCGAGCCGCTTGGACAAGGTCTTGACCCAGCCGAGATCGGCAATCGTCAGGCGTTCGAACGACAGCGTAACCGCGCCGCCGCAGCATTGGCCGAGGCTCGGGCCGAGCGACAGCCGTTCGAGGCGCCGATTGATCTCGATATGCCCGTGCGAACCGTCGCGCAGCACCTGGCGCGCGATCTCGATCGCCTTCCATTCGAGGTGGCCGCCGCCGATCGTGTCACTCACGCTGTCGCGCGTAACGACCATCTTGGTTCCCGCATCGCGCGGCACTGAGCCCTCGGCGCGCGCGACCGTCACCAGCACGACGGCGTCGCCGTGTGCGAGGGTGCCAAGGAGCGCCTGGAGCCAGCGTTCCATCTCGACTACCTGCCTGCCGTATCGAGCGTCGCCATGATCGCACCCTCGCTCTCGGCCGGCGCGGCGAGCGCATTGGCCTGGATTTCGACGGCGCTGATGCCGTCGGCTACCGCATCGATCGCGTCGAGAATCGCTTCCGGTGTCGCGGGCGCGCGCAGCGGCGGCACGCATGTCGGGTCGGACGAGGTCGCCGCGACCGCATCGCGAATCGCGAGAAAGACGGAAAAAGGCAGGAGCAGCGGCGGCTCGCCGACGGCCTTCGAGCGGAACACGCTCGGCTCGACATTCTCGTTATCGAACAGCTTCACGTGGAAGGCGTCGGGACAGTCGCTGATCGCGGGAATCTTGTAGGTCGACGGCGCATGCGTCATGAGCCGGCCATCCTTGTTCCACCAGAGTTCCTCGGTCGTCAGCCAGCCCATGCCCTGGATGAAGGCGCCCTCGACCTGGCCGATGTCGATCGCGGGATTGATCGAACGGCCCGCGTCGTAGAGCACGTCGGCGCGCAGCAGCTTCCACTCGCCGGTCAGGGTGTCGACGATGACTTCGGAGAGTGCGGCGCCGTAAGCGAAGTAGTAGAACGGCGAGCCGGTCAGTGTCTTCGCGTTCCAGTGGACTTTCGGTGTCGCATAGAAGCCGTCGGACCACAACTGTACGCGCGCCAGGTACGCACCTTCGATCAGGGTGCGGAATGCGATTTCATGTCCGTTCGCATGGACCATGCCGTCGCGGAATTCCACGGCCCGGGGTTCGCCTCCATAGGTCCTGGCGGCGAAGGCGGCGAGGCGTTCGCGAATCGTGAGGGCGGCGGCTTCGGCCGCCTTGCCATTGAGGTCGCTGCCCGTCGAGGCGGCGGTTGCCGAGGTGTTGGCGACCTTGCTGGTATCGGTCGCGGTGACGCGCACGCGCAGCAGGTCGATCCCGAGCGTATGGGCGACGACCTGCGCGACCTTCGTGTTGAGCCCCTGACCCATCTCGGTGCCGCCGTGATTGACGAGCGCGGAGCCGTCGCGATAGACATGCACGAGCGCGCCGGCCTGGTTCAGGTGCGGCACGTTGAACGAAATGCCGAACTTGACGGGTGTCAATGCGAGGCCGCGCTTGAGTACCGGGCTGTCGCGGTTGTAGTCGGCGATCTCCGCGCGGCGCGTCCGGTATTCGCTCGTGGCGACGAGTTCGTCGGTCAGCGGCGCGATGACATTGTCCTCGACGGTCTGGCCGTACGGCGTGACGTTGCGATCGGCCGTGCCGTAGTAGTTGAGCTGGCGGACTTCGAGCGGATCGCGGCCGAGCTTGCGTGCGATCGCGTCGAGGATCACCTCCATCACGAGCGCGCCCTGGGGGCCGCCGAAACCGCGAAAGGCCGTGTTCGACTGCGTGTTGGTCTTGCAGGCGAGCGAGAGGATATCGACGTCCGACAGGTAGTAGGCGTTGTCGAAATGACAGAGCGCGCGCGTCGCGACCGCGCCCGATAGATCCGCCGAAAACCCCGCGCGCAGGGCGATCTCGACGCGCGCGCCGAGCAGCCGGCCCTGCGAATCAATGCCGGCCTCATAGCGATACCATGCGTCGTGCCGCTTGCCGGTGATCATGAAGTCGTCGTCGCGGTCGGCGCGCAGCTTGACCGGGCGGCGCAGCTTGTGGGCGGCGAGTGCCGCGACCGCCGCGAACAGCGCCGATTGCGATTCCTTGCCGCCGAAGCCGCCGCCCATGCGCCGGCACTCGACGAGCACCGCATGGTTCGGCACATCGAGCACGTGCGCGATCACGTGCTGCATTTCGCTCGGGTGCTGGGTCGACGACCAGACATGCATGCTGTCGCCTTCCTTGGGCACCGCGTAGGCGATCTGGCCTTCGAGGTAGAACTGTTCCTGGCCGCCGACTTCGAACTCGCCGGTGAGCCGGTAGGGTGCCTCGGCGATCCGGCGGTCCGGTTCGCCGCGCACCAGATGCATTGGCGGCACCACATACTGCTCGCGGGCACGGGCTTCGCGCGTGGTCAGCACGGCCTCGAGCGGTTCGTAGCGGATCACGTCGTCATGCTGCGCGAGCTGGGCAGCGCGACGGGCCAGATCCTGCGTCTCGGCGATGACCGCGAAGACCGGCTGGCCGAGGAATTGGACGAGGCCGTCGGCCAGCACCGGATCGTCGTGAAGGATCGGGCCGCAATCATTGAGGCCGGGAATGTCCGCGGCGCTCAGCACGGCGATCACGCCGGGCGCGCGTCGGACCCGCTCGAGATCGATCGAGAGGATCTTCGCATGCGCGTGCTTGGACAGGCCAAGTGCGGCGTGCAAGGTGCCCTGGAGTTCGATGATGTCGTCGGTGTAGGCCGCCTCGCCCGCGACGTGCAGCTGCGCCGATTCGTGCGGCCGGCTCGCGCCGATCGACGGGGTCGCAACCAGGCCGGCCACTGCCGGTTCGGTGAAGAATGCTTCGTGTTGCTGATTCATGACTTCTCCTTCGCTATGGCGCTCGGGAGCGATTAAGCGGATGTCGCCGCGCCGGGCTCCGTGCCGGGCTCCGCACTGGACGCCGACGTGAAAATGGGGGTAAACACATTGACGTTGGCCATGTCCAGCGGCTTCTCCTCACGTGTTTCGAGCCAGAAGCGATAGAGCAGGTTACGCGCAGTCTTGGCCCGATAGCGATCCGATGCCCGCATGTCGGTCAGCGGCTGGTAGTCCACCGCGAGTGCATCCATCGCGGCACGCGCCGCCTGTTCCGACCATTGTGCGCCTATCAGCGCGGCCTCGGCCGCAGCCGCGCGTTTCGGTGTGGCCGCCATGCCACCGAAGGCAATGCGCGCCGAGCTGATGTGGCCGTTCGACAGATGGATCGCAAACGCGGCGCAGACTGCCGAGATATCGGAGTCGTAGCGTTTCGAGAGCTTGTAGGTGCGGAAGCTCAGGTCCTGCGTGGGGCGCGGGACACCGATTGCCGCGATGAATTCACCGGGGTTCAGGGCGGTCTTCTGGTAGCCGAGATAAAACGCGTCGAGCGGCATGGTGCGGCTGCGCGTGCCTTCGCGGAGCACGACCTGCGCGCCGAGCGCGATCAACGCCGGCATCGAATCGCCGATCGGCGAGCCGTTCGCGACATTGCCGCCTAGCGTTCCCGCATTGCGGATCGGCACCGACGCAAAGCGTTGCCAAATTTCGGCGACCTCAGGGTAGTCGGTCGCGATTGCCGCAAACGCCTCCTGCAGGCTCGCCGCGGCGCCGATCGTCAGCACCTCGCCGTCGGCCTCGATGTCGCGGAGTTCGGCAACGTTGCCGATATACAGGATGTCGCCGAGCTCACGGAACTGCTTGGTGACCCACAGGCCGAGATCGGTGCTGCCGGCGAGCACGCGTGCCTCGGGGTGGGCGGCGCGCAGACGCGCGAATTCGTCGAGTGAGCGCGGGGCGAAAAAGCGGCGGCTCGCGCCGGCCAGGTCGACGAACGGATATTCGAACGTGTCGTCGCGGCGCAAGGCGCCGAGCCGTTTGGCGAGCGCTTTGCGATCGAGCCGGTCGCCGGGCTGAGGCACGTAATCGACCATGGCCTGGGCTGCCGCGATGATCGGCCGATAGCCGGTGCAGCGGCACAGATTGCCCGCGAGCGCTTCATCGATCTCCTGCCGGGTCGGTGCGCCCGCTGCCGGATCCTGGTCCTGGTAGAGCGCCCACATCGACATCACGAAGCCAGGCGTGCAGAAGCCGCACTGCGAGCCATGGCAGTCGACCATCGCCTGCTGCACCGGGTGCAGCGAGCCGTCGGCGCGCCGCAGGTCTTCGACCGTGAAGAGCGCACGGCCGTCGAGCGTGGGCAGGAACTGGATGCACGAATTGACTGCGCGCAGCGTGACGCCGCCCGTGCCGTCGGCTTCGCCGACCACGACTGTGCAGGCGCCGCAGTCGCCTTCGGCGCAGCCTTCCTTGGTGCCCGTGCAATGGAGGTCTTCACGCAGATGCTGGAGCACCGTGCGCGTGGCGGGGAGGTTGCCGACTTCGCGGTATTCGCCGCGATGAAGGTAGCGGATGGTGTGCGTATCCATATCAGGATCGTGCTCGATAGAGTTTCGGACAGGGCGCGCACCACGCATTTGCGCAGGCGATCGCCATCCATGATCCGAAACATAGCACCACTATGACGCGGAAAGTATGGTCAGTCCTGATCCGCGTTATGTGGATGCGGCTATATGGATAGCGCTATGTGGATCCCTCTTGTTGGGGGGCGCTATAACGGCACACCAGACACCGGCTCACCTCATGGAACTTCAGAGGCGGGAGAGTTCCCGGCGGCGGGACCGCATCGAGCGCACGAGTGCAAGCAGCACCAGCAGGAAACCGACCAGAGACCACTGCGGCAGTGTCAGCCCAAGCAGCGGCGGGTACGGCGTTTCGCACAGGCCCGCGGCCTTGAAGACCTGCGGCAGCCAGCTGGCCGGCGGCAAGCTGTCGACGAGCGGTTGGAGTTTGTCGAAACCGCAACTGAAGCTCGGATGGGACTGGAGCCAGACATGCCGACCCGCGACCGCAATGCCGAACAGCGTTGAGATGAGGACGAATACTTCCGAAACGATGACCGTGCGCCAGCGCGTTGCGCTCGCGCCGATCAACGCGAACACCGCGATCAGCAGATAGCCGTAACGTTGCAGGATACAGAGCGGGCAGGGGTCTTCACCCTTGAATATCTGCAGGTACAGCGCGCCCGCGACCAGCGCGATGCACACGAGCGCAAGCAGGAGCAGGCGGCCGCGCTCGCGGGCGAGTAGACGTGACGAGGCGTCGAAAGAACGGTTCATGGAAGAGTAGGCGGTCAGTCGTTCAAAAAGCGTGGCTCATTGTAGCCCGACGTCCGGGATCAGCGGTCGTTCTTACCGGGCGCAATACTGCTTCGACCCGTTTTCAAGGTGCCGGATCCCAGGGGCACCCCGCAGGATGCGAACCGGACGATAAGGTATATCGACTCAAGTCGGCATGATGGGTTTCATCCGCAAAGACCCGGCGGCCTATCATCGTTCGCATCGATTGTAGGGCGGATCGTGCGGGGCGCGAACGTCGGCCGGACGGCTAACGTTCAGTTGCAAAAGGGAGGTTTGCCGCTGGGGGTGGACTGGCGGATAATGAATCGGTCCTAGCCGATCAAGCGCCTTGTGCGCCCGTATTGCAAACGATGAGCGAACCCCAGTCGCCGAAGCCCGCTTCACCGCCGGCTCCACAGCCTGCTTCAGAGTCCGCTTCGCAGCCGGCCTCACAGCCTGTTTCACAGCCTGTTGCACCGCCCAGTTCACAGCCCGCGTCACGGCTCGCTCCGGGACTCGCTTCACCGCCGGGCTCCGAGTCCGCGACGTCCCCTTTCGATGCCACTGCGCAGGCGGGCCTGGCACCGTCCCCGGCGACAATTGCGCCGACCCCTGCGCCCGACCCCCTGATCGATGCGGCGAGCGATTCGGCCGGCCCTGTAGCCGCCGAACAAATGCGCGGCACCGCGACGCCCAACGTTCCTCCCGCCTATCTGAAGGCCCATGACTCGGCCTGGTCCGTATTCGGCCGGATCTTCGCGGCGCGCGCGCGTGCCCTGTTCGATCGTGCGGGGCAGCGCATTACGCAGCGGACCCTGCGCATCGGCGTGTCGGCGCGGATCTTCCACCCCGAACCCGGTGCCAAGGGGCTGCGTGGCAGGACGCTCCAGTATCTTGAAGAGTCCGTCGCGCATTGGGTCATGTCGCGCGACGTGCTCGTGTTCATGATTCCGACAGTCGGGCACCAGGGCATGCTGCACCCGAGCAATATCCGTCTGCGAGACTATGCGAAGCAGCTCGACGGCCTCGTGCTGCAGGGGGGCGCCGATGTGTCGCCGCAATCCTATGCGGATGTCGCAACGCGGCCCGAATGGCCCGGCGACCGCGTGCGCGATATGTACGAGCTCGAGTTACTGCATGAGTTCATCGAGGCCGGCAAGCCGGTGCTCGGCGTATGCCGCGGCTGCCAGTTGATCAATGTCGCGTTCGGCGGGACCTTGTACCAGGACATCGCGACCGACGTGCCGAGCGCGGTGGTTCACGTCAACGACGAGTACGACCGGCTGCGCCATACGATCCATTTCGCGCAGGGCTCGACGCTTGCGTCGATGTTCCCCACGCGTGCCGATGCGCTCGTCAACTCGATCCACCATCAGGCCGTCCGGACGTTGGGTCGCGACCTTTCGATCGAGGCCGTGTCGGCTGACGACGGCATTGTCGAATCGATCCGCTACCGCAAGGCACCGTTCGTGATGGGCGTGCAGTGGCATCCGGAATTTCACAGCGCGGGTGGCCCCGAGTTGCTCGACTGCACGCCGCTGCTCGATACTTTTCTGCGGCACGCGCGCGAAACACGTTTCTGAGAAACGGGTGGCGCGCGAAAGGGGCGGCGAGCGGTTTCGCCGCCCCTTCGCGCGCTGGCATCTCCGATCTTGGTCTACGTGTCAGCGTATTGGCTCGTCGATGCTTAGTCCTCTGCAAACGCCTGCCACAATCGCCCGCCGCAAACCCCCGCCGCAATCCCCCCGCCGCAAACCCCTGCCGCAAGGTGTCTCAGCAATCTAGGTGTACGCTTGCCGTAACGCTGCGCCGACCTCGGCGACGACGCTTGCCCAGTCACCGGCCTTCGTCTGGCGGAACAGTCGTGCGCTTGGATACCATGGGGTCGCCGGTCCCTCGGCGCCCCAACGCCAGTCCGGCCCACGCGGCAACATGATCCATACGGGATGCCCCATTGCGCCGGCAAGGTGAGCGAGCGACGTATCGACCGTGAGCACGAGATCGAGCTGCGCGATCGTGTCCGCCGTATCGGCGAAGTCTCGCGGGGGGGCCGCGGGAGTGCTGACCGAGTCGAATCCGGACAAGGCCTCCCGGTCTTCGGCGCGCATCTCCGTTTGCAGCACAACCCAGTCGATGCCTTCCATCTCGAATAGCGGTGCGAGCGCACTGGCGGGAATCGCGCGTGTCTCGCGCCGTTCACGAATCGCGCCCGACACGGCGAACCCGATGCGCCGCCGGCGGTTCGGTTGATCCGGCGGCGCAAACGCGGCAGGCGAGCCCGACGGCGTCGCCACAGGCGAATAGCCCGCGGGGACAGTCGACGGCGCCGCATCGGCCCGGCGAAGTTCGTCGGCCGTGTCCAAAGAAGAGAGAGACCCCGGCGCGGCCAGGTAGGGCACGTCGGCGGGGATCGACGCCGTTGTCGTCTGCAATGCGAGCGGCAGGCTCAGGAGCGGACACTCGCAGTCGATCGCGGGACGCGGCTCGCCGCGCGTCAGCAGCCCCACGCCCCACGTTTTGGCCGCCGGGGCGATCAGCCTCGCGAGCGGCGCCTGGACCTCAAGCACGACCTGCGCGCCGAGTTTCGTCAGTTGCGGGACATAGCGGATGAACTGAAGCGTATCGCCGAGCCCCTGTTCCGCATGCACGAGCAGGCGAGCGCCTGGCGCGGGCAGCGGGCCGCCGCGCCAGGCGGGCGCCGAGACCTGCGGCCGTGGCCAGACATTCCAGCGCCATTCGTACGCCTCGAAGCCCCGTGCGAAATCGCCGTTCATCAAGGCGACGAGGCCGCGATTGTATTGCGCGAGCGCGAGGTCAGGCCTCAGGCGGGTGGCTGTCTCGAATGCCTCGGCGGCCCGAGGGAGCTGCCCGAGCTCATAGAGCACCGTACCGAGATCCTGCCACGCGAGTGCAAAAGTCGGATCGAGTTCGACCGCCTTCTCCAGATACGCGATGGCCCGTGCAAGGTCCGCGCACGCGGCGTAAGCGTTGCCGAGCGCATAGTGGGCCGGTGCGAAGGCTGGCTGCGCACGGGTCACGGCCTCGAGTGGTGCGATCGCCTCCGGTGCGCGGTTCAGCTTGTCGAACGTCGTGCCGAGATTGAAATGAGCGAGCGTGAAATTCGGCTCGCTTGCGATCGCCGCGCGAAACTGCTCGAGCGCTTCTTCGTGACGGCCGAGCGCATTGAGGGCAAGCCCCAGATTATTGTGCGCGCCCGCATGCCCGGCTTGAAGTTTGAGCGCCTTGTGAAAAGCGCCGACCGCGGCTTCGTGCCGTTTCAGCGCCATCAGCGCATTGCCGAGATTGTTCAAGGCCGCCGGGTTGTTCGGCTGCAGATGCAGCGCCTGCTCGAAATGATCGATCGCTTCTTCGTGCTTATCGAGCGTGACGAGTGTGTTGGCGAGGTTGAAATGCGCGTGGGCGAATTCGGGCTGGACCGCGATCGCCGCGCGATAGCTCGCCTGGGCTTTCTCGAACTGGCGCAGCGCTTTCCACGCATTGCCGAGATTGAGATGGGCGCCCCCGAAGCGCGGGCGCAGTTCGACCGCGCGCCGCAGCAGCACGACCGCCTCGTCGTTGCGGCCCTGCTGGTGGCGCAGCACGCCGAGCAGGTGCAAGGCGTCGACGTCGTCGGGCACGCGTTGCAGTGCGGCAAGATAACCGCGCTCGGCGTCGGCGAACCGGCCGTTCTGATGAGCCGAATAGGCTTCGCGAAGCACGTCCACATGGACTCCCGTAATATCCAGTACGAAAGAGCGCGTATTGTGACATGTCGGGGCGACTCGTTCGGTGTGGCGGCACCCGCTTGCTTCCGTCATCGTCAGTCCCTACCATCGGGACTTGGTGGCGGTCTGCGCCGGCTTTTTATCGAGAAGGGATGGGGAAGCGAGGCATATGAGCGCAACAGGCTCCGGGCACGATCACGGCAGAGCCGGGCAAGCCGGTGGGAAGACCGCCCCGCGCGAGGATCACGACCATGGGCATGAGCACCACGGCACGGCGCACCCTGGCGATCAGGCCCCGCATATTGCACACGATCACGATCACGGCCACGGCCATGACCACCACCACCATCACCACCACCACTTGCCGGACCCGTCGGGCAACGAGCGCGCGTTCGCGATCGCCGTTACCCTGAACGTGGCGATGGTCGTGGTGCAGGCGGTGTACGGCGTCATCGCCCATTCGACGGCCCTGCTGGCCGATGCGGGACACAACCTGTCCGACGTGCTCGGCATGGTGCTCGCCTGGGGCGCGATCTGGCTGGCCAGGCGGCGCCCCTCGGCGCGCTATACCTACGGCCTGCGAGGCTCGTCGATTCTCGCCTCGCTCGCCAATGCGGCCCTGCTGTTCGTGGCGACCGGCGCGATCGCATGGGAGGCCGTCCATAGACTGCTCAATCCGGCCCCAGTCGCCGGTCTCGCGGTCTTCTTGGTTGCGGTCGCGGGCATCGCCATCAACGGTTTTTCCGCTCTGCTGTTCATGAAAGGCAGCAAGGACGACCTCAATATTCGCGGCGCATTCCTGCATCTCGTCGGTGACGCGGCGGTCTCTGCTGCTGTAGCGCTCAGCGGGCTGCTGGTCTTGTACACCGGCTGGAATTGGCTCGATCCGGCCATGTCGCTCATCGTCGTGCTGGTCATCGTTTGTGGGACGTGGGGCCTGCTGCGCGAATCGGTGCGGCTGACGCTGAATGCGGTGCCCGAACGTGTCGACACCGTCCGCATTGCGCGCTATCTGGCCGGACTGCAGGGGGTGACCGGCGTCCACGACCTCCATGTGTGGGCGTTGTCGACCACGGAAAACTCGCTGACGGTTCATCTCGTGATGCCGGGTGGACACCCGGGAGATCGCTATCTCGAAACAATTGTCCAGACGCTGGCGCACGAACATGCGGTCCATCACGCGACCTTGCAGATCGATTTGGGTACTCACGACCATCCGTGCTCGCTCGATATACCGGCTGAGGCGAAGCCGGGCTGAGCCCGCTGATTGTGCTGAGCCGCTGATTGGCCTGGGCAGGCTGATTGGCCTGGGCAAGCTGTACGAGTCGAGCAGGCCGCGGCACAGACGCAACTTGACGCATGTTGCCGCGGCTACGGCGTTAAACTCGTCAGGCCGAGGTTTTCGGAGCGGGCCATGCCTGAGTCCAGTCGTGAATCTTTCGTGCCGCAGGGAAGTGCCGAGCGACCGCGCGGAGCGTCGGCTGATGGGATGCCGACCGGCAGCGTGCGGACCGACGGCAAGCGGCCCAAAGTCCTGATCGTCGGTGCGGGTCCGACCGGGCTCGCCGCGGCCTTGTGCCTCGCGCGCTGGCGGCTGCCGTTCCGCCTGATTGACAAGTCCATTGAGCCCGTGAAGGGGTCGCGCGCAATCGGGCTTCAGGCACGCACGCTCGAGCTCTTCGAGCAGCACAGGATTGTCGATGCCCTGCTCGCCGCGGGCCACCGCGGCCATGCGGGCAATGTCATGGCGGGCACCCGGCGCATCATCCGCCTCGACTTCGACCCGCTCGACAGCCGCTATCCCTTTCTCCTGTTCGCGGAACAGTCGGTGACCGAACGCGTGCTGACTGAAGCCCTGGCCGCATTCGGCCACACGCCGGAGCGTGGCGTCGAACTCGTCGACTTCGACACGCACGGCGAAACCGTGACGGCCAATCTGCGGCACCTCGACGGACGCGGGGAGCGGCTGGAGGTTGCATGGATCATCGGCACGGACGGCGCACACAGTACGGTGCGCCACCGGCTCGGCATCGCGTTCGAAGGAGAGACGCTCGAACAAAGCTTTGTGCTCGCCGACCTCCATGTCGAATGGGATCTGCCCGAAGACGAATTCCATATCTTTCTGTCGCCCGAAGGGCTCAGCGCGATCTTCCCGCTCGGCGGCGGCCGCTATCGGCTGATCGCCGACGCACCGGACGGTGCCGCCTCGGGTGGCGAGCCGCCGACGCTCGATGAATGCCAGGCGATCATGGCCGCCCGCGTGCGCCATCCGGCCAAGCTGTCCTCGCTTGGTTGGTCGTCCCGTTTCAGGATCAATAGCCGGATGGTCAGCGCCTTGCGCAGCGGTCGTGTGCTGCTCGCGGGCGATGCCGCTCATGTTCACAGCCCGGCAGGTGCGCAGGGTATGAATACCGGTATCCAGGAAGCCATGAATCTCGCCTGGAAGCTCGCGCTGGTTCAGCGCGGCGCGCCCGGCAAGCTGCTCGACAGCTACCATGCCGAACGTCATCCGATCGAGCGCGATGTGCTCCGCCAGACAGCATTTGTCACTCACATGGGTACAGTCGATCGCGGCTGGCTTCTTACCCTGCGCGACCGGCTCGTGCCGCTTCTGACCGCGCTCGGACCGATGCGCAATGCGGCGCGGCGGGGTATCAGCGAACTGTCGGTGCACTACCGGCGCGGGCCGCTTTGTTTCGAGCGTCTGCTCGACGGCGGTGCGCAGGCGGGCGATCGCGCTCCGGATGCCTATGTCGAGGTGCTCGACGGACCGCTCGGCAAAGTGCCCAGTCATGCGCGCCTGTTCGACCTTCACGACCCCGGGAGTTTTTCCCTTTTCGTCTTGCTCGAACCAGGGACGTATTCGATGGAGGGCAAGGCGCTGTTACCCTTTCTCGATTCGTTCAGGTCGCTGTCCGAAAAGATGGGCGGTGCGATACGGATCTGGCTGGTCGCCGACGCCTTGCGGCCCATTGGCGGACCGCAATTGAGCGACGGATACGGGCAGACCCGGCCGGTATTCTTTTTGTGGCGGCCGGACGGTTACATCGCGGCGCGCGGCCGGCCTGCCGCGGATGGAGCGGAATGTCTGGTGTTCTGTACGAAGTGGTTTTCGCCCGGGTATGTAGCCGGGCTGGTACGTGCCTGAGGCGCGATCCGCTGCGTGATTGGCAAGCAGGGTGCCGAGCGGAACGTCCGGAAAACTCGCGCGCAATGGGGGCGTGCCTGGCTCTTTTTCGGTCCCCGGCATTTTTTCTGCCCGGGGTGCGTCTGGTGTGCGTCCAGCCATGCGCAGGGCCGCCCCGGATCTTCACTCGACCGCATGCCGGTCCTGGGCGCCACGCCCGGCTTTTGCGGCGTCGCTGTTGCGCCGATATACTGGCATGTCCACTGCCTTTACGCCGCGATTTCCCATGACGAATGCCGACCCCCGTGAACTACTGAAATTCAGCGAGCTCGCGCACCGCTGGTGGGATCCGCACGCGGAATTCAAGCCCCTGCACGAACTCAATCCCTTGCGGCTCAAATGGATCGATTCGCAGGCGCGGCTCGCGGGCAAGCGGGTGCTCGATATCGGCTGCGGCGGCGGGATCCTGACCGAGTCGATGACCTTGCTCGGCGCGCAGGTCAAGGGGATCGACCTGTCGACCGAGGCGCTCGGCGTTGCCGATCTCCACAGTCTCGACAGCGGCGTCGCCGTCGAATATGAGGAAATCGCGGCCGAGGCGCTCGCCGCGCGCGAGCCGGGCACCTACGATGTCGTGACCTGCATGGAAATGCTCGAACACGTACCCGACCCGGCGGCGATCGTCGTGGCCTGCGCAACACTCGTGAAGCCAGGCGGCTGGGTGTTCTTCTCGACGCTGAACCGCAATCTCAAGGCTTATCTGTTCGCGGTGGTTGGCGCAGAGTACATTGCGCGGCTGTTGCCGCGCGGCACGCACGACTACGCACGCTTCATCCGGCCCGCGGAATTGGCGGCCTTCGCGCGTCGTGCGAACATGCAGCCCGATCAGTTCGGGGGCATCACTTATCACCCGATCGGCAAACAATTTGCGTTGTCCAGCGACACGAGCATCAACTACATGCTCTCGTGCCGGCGCGAAGCCTGAGGACCGGCCATGGAAGAACCCGATACCCCGGAATTGTCACCGCTGCCGGAACCTTTGCTGTCGTCGTCGCTGATGACCGCGCGCGCGGTGCTGTTCGATCTCGACGGCACGCTCGCGGATACTGCGCCGGACCTCGCAGCGGCGGCCAACAAGATGCGCGATGCGCGCGGCCTCGAGATGCTGCCGCTCGATGTATTCCGGCCGGTCGCCTCGGCGGGCGCGCGCGGACTGCTGGGCGCCGCGTTCGGCATCGGGCCCGATGACCCCGACTACGCGACGATGCGCGACGAATTTCTGGCGAACTACGAAGCGGATCTCTGCATCGAGACTACGCTGTTCCCCGGCATCTCACCGTTGCTCGACGAACTGTCGGCGCGCAATGTGCGCTGGGGCATCGTGACCAACAAGATGACGCGCCTCACCGAACCGCTCATCGCGCAATTGGGGCTTGCCGAAGTCGCGAGCTGCGTGGTGTCGGGCGACACGACGCCGCATTCGAAGCCGCATCCGGCCCCGCTGTTGCATGCGGCGTCCGCGCTTGGGGTGAGCCCCGGTCATATCGTCTATGTCGGCGACGACCTGCGTGATGTCCAGGCCGGCAAGGCGGCCGGCATGATGACCATCGCCGTGGCCTATGGCTATTGTGGAACCGGCCCCGCCCCGCAGGCCTGGGATGCCGATTGCATCGTCGATTCGCCCGACGACCTCGCCTTGGTATTGCTGCGCGGATCGCTGTAGGCCGGCACGGCCGGTCGCTCAGCGACCCAGTCACCTGGCTCCCGGCTGCCCGGCGCCCCCAGTTACCAAGCTACCCAGCCGCCGTGCGCTGCTTCCGGGTGATTCTTTTCGCCCTGGTCCGGTGTCCCGTTTAATTTGCGAGAAGACCGCGTGCCGAGAGGTTCCGGTAGAGCGCACGCACGCCAAAGGTCCAGGGCGTGATCTCGGTCGACAGGCGCACCGTATTGACGAGCGCACCGAGCGACGGCGTCGCGATGGTCACGAGATCGCCGAGATGGTGGGTGAAGCCGCCTCCCGCCGCGCCCCGATCCTTGATCGGCGAAAACATCGTGCCAAGAAACAACATGAAGCCGTCCGGATATTGATGATGCGTGCCACAGGTCTGCGCGACCAGATCAGCCGGGTCGCGGCTGATCTCGCTCATATGACTCACCCCATCTAGCTCGAAACCGTCCTCACCCTCGATGCGCAGCGACAGGCTTGCCGAGCGGATCGAGTCAAGCGTGAAGCGACCGTCGAACAGCCGGATAAACGGGCCGATCGAGCACGAACCATTGTTGTCCTTTGCCTTGCCAAGCAGCAGCGCGCTGCGGCCCTCGATATCGCGCAGGTTCACGTCGTTGCCGAGCGTCGCGCCAGCGATCTGGCCGCGTCCATTGACCGCGAGAACGATTTCGGGCTCCGGGTTGTTCCATTTCGAGGTCGGATACAGACCCACGTCGTCACCGAATCCGACTGACGACATCGGTTGCGATTTCGAGAACACTTCCGCATCGGGACCGATCCCGACTTCCATGTATTGAGACCAGGCGCCGCGCCGCTCGAGTTCGGCCTTGAGCTTCGCGGCGGCTTCTGAACCGGGACGGATCTTCGAAAGATCGGTGCCGATCAACTGTGTGATCGTCGCGCGCACTTCGCGTGCTTTGCTCGCATCGCCGCCGGCCTGCTCCTCGATCACGCGCTCGAGCAGGCTGACTGCAAACGTGACGCCGCATGCCTTGATCGCCTGGACGTCGCAGGGCGCCAACAAGGCCGGTCCATGCGCGTCATGGCCGCCGGCCGGGAGGTTGGCAGCCAGCAGGGCCTCGACCGAGCCCAGGGCTTCGCCCGGCGCCGTGCGTGCCAGCTCGACGGCATCGGGACGGTCGAGCAAGTCGGCCATCGTCGCGACCGTCGAGGTGATGTCGTAGACCTGCCCTTGTCTGATGGTGATTACACAGGGGCCGTCGACGGGCGCGGGTCGCCATGCGCGTCCTACCAGGACGGCATCGTTCAGATCTTGTGGCAGGCAGGCACTCGGCTGGGGACGTGGCATGAGGGGAAGAGGGGTTCGGAGCGAAGGGACGGTCATCGTAGAGCCGGTGAGCGGACCTGTCCATTAGTCGAAGACCGCATGGTCTTTATGTACGGAGCCGATAGGAGGGAGGAATGCAAGGTAGATCAGACAGAGGGCAAAGGGCAAGGGCAGCGAGGTAGCGAGGTAGCGAGGTAGCGAGGTAGGGAGGCAGGGAGGTAGGAGGTAGGAGGTAGGGCGGGGAGGGGCTATCTTCAATGCGCCTATCTGGGCTAAACTGGTGAATCGCTCAGGTTGTTGGGCGACCCACCGTGGGGGCGACCTGGTTTCGACAGGGGTAGCAAAGCGGCTCAGGGCATGCCGAGGACCCGTTACCTCGTTAATCAATGGGAAATTTGTAACTGCGAACGACAACACGTACGCACTGGCTGCTTAATTGCAGCCGTCCTCGCACTGGCTCGCTGACGGGCTAGGGTCGTAAGACCGGTCGCAAGACCGCGCGAGGTCATTCACGTCAGCTAAGCCTCGGTGGCGTCACGACATCAGGGTCGAAAATTTAGTGAATCGCCGTCCGGCAGCGTGTTCGTCCGCGTCCGTACGGTTAAATCAAATGACTGAACTACGCATGTAGAACTGGTCGTGGAGTGCTTCTGGACGCGGGTTCGATTCCCGCCGCCTCCACCACTTGCATCCCTCTCCGCGATGCAGGGGGTGGTGATCAAACTGTCACAAAAAATTCATAAACAACCTCACCGGCTTTTTTGGTGGGGTTTTTTGTGTTTACGTTCTGTTACAGTTATTTTCCCCGAGTGATGCACCTGTTTTGCAGATATTGCGGACGTAAACTTCTGATGATTGAATTTTGCTAAGTCCGCCTGCATTTTTAATATTCGCTTAAGGTTGATCGATTAATGCGCGACTGAATTATTGCGGATTATCAAACCCGCTGTCTGAACTTCCGTCGGGTTAATTCGGCTACGCGGACCGGCTAATTGACTCGCCAATGAATTGGCGTTTATTTGATAGACAAGTTGATAGACAGGTTAAAGCGCGAAGTGGTTCGGCTTCGTGTGCCATCCGTGAAGCACTGCTGGTGCGTGAGCGTTGGCGGGGGAGTCCCGGGGCTCACTCGCGCGCGCCAGAGGCCGACAGAAAGCGGAGGGGATGCGGAAAGAAAGTCGACGGAAAGCGGGGGAAAGTCGGAGGAAAAGCCAACGAAGCCGCCGTCAAGACGAAAAAAAGCCCCGCCAGAGCGGGGCTTCTTAGTGCGGCAGAAGCGCTTACTTCGACGTACCGACCACTTCGACTTCCACGCGACGATTCGGCGCGAGGCAGGCGATCAGAGCCTTACGGTTCTTCTGGTTGCAATCGGTGACGACCGGGTTACGCTTGCCCTTGCCTTCCGTGTAGATGCGGTTGGCTTCGATGCCCTTGCTGACCAGGTATGCCTTCACAGCTTGTGCGCGGCGCAGCGACAGGCGATCGTTGTACTTATCCGAGCCGATCTTGTCCGTGTAGCCCGTTGCCACAACGACTTCGAGGTTCACGTCGCCAATCTTCGATGCCAGATCATCCAGCTTCGCCTTGCCTTCGGGCTTCAGCACTGCCTTGTCGAAGTCGAACAGCGTGTCAGCTTGGAAGGTGACCTTCTGGCTCGTGATGACCGGAGCCGGAGCCGGTGCGGGTGCGGGCGCCGGAGCCGGTGCCTGGGCGACCAGCGCGCCGTCGCACTTGGCGTTGGCCGTTGCCGGGGTCCAGAAACCATTGCGCCAGCAGAGTTCGTTCGTGCCGTTCATCCACACGTACTCACCCGTACCGTTCACCCAGTTATCGTTCACGGCTTGCCGCGATGCAGGTACGGATTGTGCCATTGCGGATGCAGCCACAACTGCGGTAGCGGCAATGAACGCGAGCTTTGAAAGTTTTTTCATATTTCTCCTCTCGAAATTGAGATTACCGCAGGTTTACTGCGAGCCTAGTGACCTAGACGAGTCGTCATTGCCCGGAGTATAACATTGCCCTTTATCAAAAAAAGCGCAGTTTACACTCTAACCAATGACGGACTTGTGCGGGCATTCTGCCATGAAGCTAACAGCCGCCATCAAAAAAGTCTTAATACGGCACAACACCCGTAACTCATGTGGCAGCCAAGCAACATGCGTGCGGCCGTCATCCTACCTCGAATCTTGCGCCACTTGCAGAACTTTTTCTCTGTTTTGCACTCTACGCGCGCCCCCGGACCACCGCAAGCGGCGAAGTTCCCGGCTGTGGTCCGCTTGCACCCCATGGTGCGTCGGCGGCTGCCTGCCCCATGTTAGAATCGAACGCTTGTGTACGGGCTTGCCCGCGCCAGTCGTTCTGGAATAGACAGGGATAATGGATCAATTCGCGAAAGAGACTTTGCCGATCTCCCTAGAGGAGGAAATGCGCCGGTCGTACCTCGATTACGCGATGAGCGTGATTGTCGGGCGCGCGTTGCCGGATGTCCGCGACGGCCTGAAACCGGTGCATCGCCGGGTGATGTTCGCGATGCACGAGCAAAACAACGATTGGAACCGGGCTCACAAGAAGTCGGCCCGTATCGTTGGTGACGTGATGGGTAAGTACCACCCGCACGGCGATGCGTCGATCTATGACACGATCGTGCGCATGGCCCAGTGGTTCTCGCTGCGCTACATGCTGATCGACGGCCAAGGCAATTTCGGCTCGATGGATGGCGATAACGCGGCGGCGATGCGGTACACCGAAATCCGCATGGCGAAGATCGGCCACGAACTGCTGGCCGACATCGACAAGGAAACCGTCGACTTCGCGCCGAACTACGACGGCAGCGAGAACGAGCCGGTGGTTCTGCCGGCGCGTATACCTAATCTGTTGATCAACGGTTCGTCGGGCATCGCGGTCGGGATGGCGACGAACATTCCCCCGCACAATCTCGGCGAAGTCATCGATGCCTGCCAGCATCTGCTGCGCAACCCTGAAGCGAGCATCGACGAGCTGATCGAGATCATCCCGGCACCGGACTTCCCGACCGCCGGCATCATCTACGGCATCTCGGGCGTGCGCGACGGCTATCGGACCGGCCGCGGTCGCGTCGTGATGCGAGCGCGTACTCACTTCGAAGAGATCGACCGCGGGCAGCGCGAAGCGATCATCGTCGACGAATTGCCGTTCCAGGTGAACAAACGCACGCTGCTCGAGCGCATCGCCGAACTCGTCAACGAAAAGAAGATCGAGGGCATCTCCGATCTGCGCGACGAGTCCGACAAGAGCGGCATTCGCGTCGTGATCGAACTCAAGCGCGGCGAAGTGCCCGAAGTCGTCCTGAACAATCTGTACAAGAACACGCAGCTGCAGGACACGTTCGGCATGAACATGGTGGCGCTGGTCGATGGCCAGCCGCGCCTGCTGAACCTCAAGCAGATTCTCGAGAACTTCCTGACGCACCGTCGCGAAGTCGTGACACGGCGCACCGTGTTCGAACTGCGCAAGGCGCGCGAACGCGGCCATGTGCTCGAAGGGCTGGCCGTTGCGCTCGCCAACATCGACGAATTCATCACGCTGATCAAGAATGCGCCGACACCGCCGATCGCCAAACAGGAACTGATGTCGCGCTCGTGGGATTCGTCCCTCGTGCGCGAGATGCTGGCGCGCGGCGAGACGATCGGCGCGGGTGGCCGCGAGGCTTTCCGCCCCGATGGCCTGAATCCCGCATTCGGCATGCAGGCCGACGGCCTCTACCGGCTCTCGGACACGCAGGCGCAGGAAATCCTGCAGATGCGTTTGCAACGCCTGACCGGTCTCGAGCAGGACAAGATCGTCGGCGAATATCGCGAGGTGATGGCGCAGATCGCCGACCTGCTCGACATCCTCGCGAAGCCCGAGCGGATCAGCACGATCATCAGCGAGGAAATGGTCCGGATCAAGACGGAATTCGGCGATGCGCGCCGCTCGACGATCGAGCCGAATGCGATCGACTTGAACACCGAAGACCTGATCACGCCCCAGGACATGGTCGTGACGATGTCCCACGCGGGTTATGTGAAGTCGCAGCCGCTCTCCGAATACCGCGCGCAGAAACGCGGCGGCCGGGGCAAGCAGGCGATCTCGATGAAGGAAGACGACTGGATCGAAACCCTGTTCATCGCGAACACGCACGATCACATCCTGTGCTTCTCGAATCGCGGCCGCGTCTACTGGGTCAAGGTCTACGAGGTCCCGCAAGGTTCGCGCAATTCGCGCGGCCGCCCGATCGTGAACATGTTCCCGCTGCAGGACGGCGAGAAGATCAACGTCGTGCTGCCGGTCCGCGAGTTCTCGGCCGATCGCTATGTATTCCTCGGTACTTCGCTCGGCACGGTCAAGAAGACCCCGCTCGAAGCGTTCTCGCGTCCGCTCAAGAAGGGCATCATCGCCGTCAATCTGGATGAAGGCGACTTTCTGATTGGTGCGGCAATCACCGACGGCCAGCATGATGTGATGCTGTTCTCCGATTCGGGCAAGGCGGTGCGTTTCGATGAGAACGACGTGCGTCCGATGGGCCGCGAGGCGCGCGGCGTGCGCGGCATGCAGCTCGAGGACGGCCAGCAGGTCATCGCGATGCTCGTGGCCGGCGACGAGAACCAGTCAGTGCTGACCGCGACTGAAAATGGCTTCGGCAAGCGTACCCCGATCGGCGAATACACGCGTCACGGCCGCGGCACGAAGGGCATGATCGCGATCCAGACGAGCGAGCGCAACGGCAAGGTCGTCGCGGCGACGCTCGTCGACGCGGACGCCGAAATCATGCTGATCACGACATCGGGTGTATTAATCCGGACGCGCGTTTCAGAGGTGCGCGAGATGGGACGCGCAACGCAAGGTGTTACACTCATCAGCCTCGACGAGGGCACCCGCCTGTCCGGCCTGCAGCAAGTCGCGGAAACCGACGCGGACGCTGAAGCTGAAGGTGAGTCCGAAACCGGTGCCGACGAAGCGGCAGAGTAAGACGATCAACCGAATTCGAACAATACGAATCGATTCTTTCAAAGTTTTCAATGGAGCAATGATGCAAAAGTATTTCAAACTGTTGCCGATCGCGCTGTTCGTTCCCACGCTCGTGTTCGCGCAAGCGCTGCAAGGCCAGAACGCGCCGGCAACAGGTGCTCAGGCTCCGCAAGCACCGGCAGCGCCGGCCCGGATCGACATCGATGCAGCGAAGAAAGCCGCGATCAAGGACCTGTTCGCCGCGATCGAAGTCGAGAAGCTTGAAGCCGCGATGGCCAACAGCGCCCAGATGCGTGCCAAGGAAATGGTTCCGGAAATCCTCCAGGAAGCCCTGGTCGAGAACCAGTCGATGACGGTCGACCAGAAGCGTGCCGTGGTGCCGCAACTGCAACAGTCCTCGATTCCGAAGCTCGTCGAATCGGCCGGCACGGTGTTCGCGACGCCGCAGTTCAAGGCCGACCAGACCGACTCGCTGTACCAGGCTTATGCGCGTTATTACTCGACGCAGGAAATCAAGGACCTGACCACGTTCTACAAGAGCTCGACGGGCCAGAAATTCCTGCACGCGCAGGACCTCGTCGGTCGTGACGTCGTCAACGGCCTGCTCGACAAGTACATGCCGCAATCGGTCAACGCAACGCGTTCGATGGCTGACAAGGAAGTGGCAAACGTGAAGGCGCCGGCGGCCGGCGCAGCACCCGCGGCACCGCAAAAGTAAGCAGGCGGACTGCAGGAAAGCAATTCGGCACGGGCTGTCCAGCCCGTGCGTTGAAGGCCGTTTGCGCCACAGCGCAAACGGCCTTTGTCGTTTCTCGATCTCGGAATTCGAATGCGGCCATTCAATTTTTCGGCGGGTCCGGCGGCCCTGCCTGTCGAGGTGTTGCAGCAGGCGGCGAGCGAGATGCTCGACTGGCACGGCAGCGGCATGAGCGTGATGGAAATGAGCCATCGCGGCCATGAGTTCACCTCGATCATCGAAACCGCGCAGGCCGATCTGCGCGAACTGCTCGGCGTGCCCTCGAACTACAAGATTCTGTTCGTGCAGGGCGGCGGAATTGGCGAGAACGCGATCGTGCCGATGAACCTGTTTGGCCGGTGCCGCAAGGCCGACTTCGTCGTCACGGGTTCGTGGTCGGACAAGTCGCACAAGGAGGCGAAGCGGTATGGCGAGGGACATCTCGCCGCGTCGACCAAGGGCAGCTTTACACGCATTCCCGCGTTCGGCGAGTGGCAAGTGTCGTCCGACTCGGCCTATCTGCACCTGTGCTCGAACGAAACGATCGACGGTGTCGAGTTCAACGATTTCCCGGACCTCGGCGACCTGCCGATCGTCGCGGATGCGTCGTCGCACATCCTCTCGCGTCCGCTCGACGTATCGCGTTTCGGCGTGGTGTACGGCGGCGCGCAGAAGAATATCGGCATGGCCGGCGTGACGATCGTGATCGTGCGCGACGACCTGCTCGACCAGGCGATGTCGATCTGTCCGAGTGCGTTCGAGTGGAAGACGATTGCCGCCAACGACTCGATGTTCAATACGCCGCCGACCTATGCGATCTATATTGCCGGCCTCGTGTTCAAGTGGCTCAAGGCGCAGGGTGGCCTCGCCGCGATCGAGCGGCGCAATATCGAGAAAGCGACGCTGCTTTACGAGACGATCGACAACAGCAGTTTCTATTTGAACAAGGTCGAACGGTCGGCGCGGTCGCGCATGAACGTGCCGTTCTTCCTGGCCGACGAGACGCTCAACGATGCGTTTCTGGCCGGCGCGAAAGCGCGCCAGCTCCTGCAACTGAAGGGCCACAAGTCCGTCGGCGGCATGCGGGCATCGCTCTACAACGCGGTGCAGATCGACGCGGTGCATGCGCTGGTCGATTACATGAAGGAATTCGAGCGCACACGCGCCTGAGCGTGTGACGTAGAGACCTGGCGACAGGTGCCGCGCCGCGGTTCGACGCGGCCGCTCCGTGCCGTCCCCGGTGTCGTACCGCTGCACGATGGAATGCGCGGGACATCTGGGCGGCAATGTGAACGGCCTCGCCGCGGTGGGGTACCCGTGCCGCTCGCACAAAGACAATGGACGACGAACTCAATTCACTGCTAACCCCCCTGCGCGATCGGATCGACTCGCTCGATGCGCGCCTGCTTGTCTTGCTCAACGAACGCGCGGGGGTCGCCCTCGAAGTCGGCGAAGTCAAGAAGCGCTTTGCGGCGCCGGTGTTCCGGCCCGAGCGCGAAATGCAGGTGATCGCGCGCCTTCAGCAACTCGGCGCGCAAGGGCCGCTGCACGCGGAGCACATCGCATCGATCTGGCGCGAGATCATGGCCGCGAGCCGTGCACTCGAAACTGAAACGACGGTGGCCTTCCTCGGGCCGGTTGGCACGTACAGTGAGCTTGCGATGGCAAGCTACTTCGGTCATTCGGTGCATGGCCTGCCGAGCCCGTCGATCGACGAGGTGTTCCGCGCGGTGGAGGCGGGCGGCGCAGACTTCGGTGTCGCGCCGGTCGAGAACTCGACCGAAGGCGCGGTCTCGCGCACGCACGACCTGCTGCTCGAGTCGACGCTGACGATCACGGGCGAGATCGCCGTGCCGATCCATCACAATCTAATGACCCGTTCCGGTTCGCTCGAGGGCGTCACGCGCGTATGCGCGCATGCGCAGGCGCTCGCGCAGTGCCAGGGCTGGCTTTCGACACACGCGCCCACACTCGAGCGCCAGGCCGTGGCGAGCAATGCCGAAGCCGCGCGCCTCGCGGCCGAAGACCCGACGCTCGCGGCGATCGCGGGCGATCGTGCGGCCACGCACTACGGCCTGCAGGTCGTCGCCGCATTGATCCAGGACGACCCGCACAATCGCACGCGTTTCGTCGTGATCGGCGGCACGCCGGCCGAACCGAGCGGGCGCGACCAGACGTCGATGATCCTGTCGGTCAAGAATGTGCCGGGCGCGATGTTCCGGGTGCTCGAGCCGCTCGCGCGTCACGGCGTCTCGATGACGCGCATCGAGTCGCGGCCCGCCCGCAGCGGTTCCTGGGAATACTTTTTCTATATCGATATCGAAGGCCACCGCGCCGATCCGAAGGTCGCCGTGGCACTGGCCGAACTCGAACAGACCGCGGCGTTCATCAAGATCCTCGGATCCTATCCGCGCTCGCGCTGAATCGCGCCGCGGTGTTCGCCGATATTCGACTGATCATGCCGGCCGTGTGCGATTGCCGCGACCGGATTGCCACTATTGCTGCAGAAGCTCACGTCGCGCTTTGCGCGGTCCGTTTATGCCGCATCTCATGCAGAAGGGAGACTTCATGTCCGCCACGTCTTATGGGCCGTCTTATGTGCGCGCGATCGCACCGTATATCGCCGGCAAGCCTATTTCCGAGGTCGCACGCGAATTCGGGCTCGACGAAGCACGCATCGTCAAGCTCGCCTCGAACGAAAATCCGCTCGGCATGCCGCCGTCCGCGCAGACCGCGGTGCAACGCGCGATCGCCGATCTCGGCCGCTATCCCGATTCGAATGGCTTCGACCTGAAGACCGCGCTCGCGGCACGCTACGGTGTAGGCGAAGACTGGATCACGCTCGGCAACGGCAGCAACGACATTCTCGAGCTTGCCGCGCATGCCTTGCTTGAACACGATCAGTCGGTCGTGTTCGCGCAGTATTCGTTCGCGGTCTACGCGCTCGCGACGCAAGGCGTCGGCGCGCGCGCGATCGTCGTGCCCGCGAAGGCCTATGGCCACGATCTCGATGCGATGCTCGCCGCCATCGAGGACGACACCCGTCTCGTATTCGTTGCGAATCCGAATAATCCGACCGGCACGTTTGTGCCGGGCGAGCAGATGGAAGCCTTCCTCAAGAAGGTGCCCTCGCACGTCGTCGTCGTGCTCGACGAGGCCTATACCGAATATCTGGACGCCAGTCAGCGCTACGACTCGATCGAGTGGACGCGCCGTTATCCGAACCTACTGGTTTCGCGCACCTTCTCGAAGGCGTATGGCCTCGCGGGCCTGCGCGTCGGGTTTGCGATCGCGCAGCCCCAGCTCACGGACCTGCTCAATCGCCTGCGCCAGCCGTTCAACGTCAACAGTCTCGCGCAGGCCGCGGCGCTTGCCGCGCTCGGCGACCGGGCCTTCCTCGAGAAGAGTGCCAAACTCAACTCGGCCGGATACAAGACGCTGACCGCGGCCTTCGACGCGCTCGGACTCGAATATGTACCGTCGCACGGCAACTTCGTGCTGGTGCGCGTCGGCGACGACGATGGCGCCGGCGCGCGCGTGAACATCGGCCTGCTCAAGGAGGGCGTGATCGTTCGTCCGGTCGGCAACTACGGCCTGCCGCAATGGCTGCGCGTGACGATCGGCCTGCCCGAGGAAAACGAAACCTTCGTGGCCGCGCTGCGCCGCGTGCTCGGTCGCGCGTGATGGATGCTGAAGGGCAGGAGGCGCAGCCTGCGCCGTTTCGCTTCGGGAAGATCGTCATCTGCGGCGTCGGGCTGATCGGCGGTTCGCTCGCGCGTGCGCTGCGTCGTGCCGGGCGTGCCGACGAACTCGGGGACCCCTACAGTGCCTATGGCGCCGCGCCGCTGGCCGAGGCCAGGGGTGTGAACAGCGCGGCAAGCGGAGGGGTGAACAGCGGGGCAAGCAGCGATGCGGCCGGCAAGTCGCCGCCAGCGGCACCGCGTGGCGAGATCGTCGGTGTGGGTCGCGGCATGGCCGCTGTCGAGCGTGCGATCCAGCTTGGCGTGGTCGATTCGGGCTGTACCTTCGACGACGTGGCAGGTCTCGCCCGGGCACTCGACGGTGCCGATCTCGTCGTGATCGCCACGCCGGTCGCGCAGACGCGCGCCTTGCTCGACGTCATGATCCCGCATCTTCAACTGCAAACCATTGTCACCGACGCGGGCAGCACCAAGAGCGACGTGATCGCCGCGGCGCGCGCCTCGCTCGGTTCGCGGATCAAACAGTTCGTCCCGGCCCACCCGATCGCGGGGCGTGAGCTCAGTGGCATCGACGCGGCGATCGAAGATCTCTACGACGGACGTAATGTCGTACTCTGCCCGCTACCCGAAAATCCAGAGGCGAGCGTGGCGCGTGTCGAGGCCATGTGGCAGGCGAGCGGAGCCCGTCTGCACCGGATGAACGCACACCAGCACGACACGGTATTCGCTTCGGTCAGCCATTTACCGCACCTGCTGTCGTTTGCGCTCGTCGATCAGATTCTCGATTCGGCCGAAGCGGGACTAAAGTTTTCTTTTGCCGCGGGCGGATTTCGCGACTTCACCCGGATCGCGGCATCGAGCCCCGAGATGTGGCGCGATATCTTTCTCGCGAACCGGCAGGCGCTGCTTGCGGAACTCGATGGCTATACCGCGGTGCTGGCCCGACTGCGTGCAGCGATCGAAGCGGGTGACGGCAATCGGCTGGCCGATGTCTTCAGCCGTGCGCGCGACGCACGCCAGCGCTGGAGCGACCGGCCGGAACCCGGCGTGGCAGCAGGTGGCGAAGCGCATCGGGCCGGTGGCGGCGCTAACAAAACAGGCGAATAAAGGATCAACAATGGAACAACTGGTATTGGGGCCGTTCTCCCGTGCGTCGGGCACGGTACGCCTGCCGGGCTCGAAGAGCATTTCGAATCGCGTGCTGCTGCTGGCCGCGCTCGCCGAAGGCGAGACGCGTGTCGAGAACCTGCTTGCATCGGACGACACGCGGGTGATGCTCGATGCGCTCGCCAAGCTCGGCGTCGAGCTTGAGCGCGGCGACGGAAACTGTCTCATCAAGGGCATCGGTGGGAATTCAAGCGGCGCGTTCCCCGTCAAGGAAGCTGACCTGTTCCTCGGCAATGCGGGCACCGCTGTCCGCCCGCTGACCGCGGCGCTGGCGCTGAGCGGCGGTGAATATCGCGTGGCCGGCGTGGCACGCATGCATGAACGACCCATCGGCGATCTCGTCGACGGTCTGCGCCAGATCGGCGCCCAGATCGACTATGAACTCAACGACGGTTTCCCGCCGCTGCGGATCCACCCCGCCGCGATTCGCGTGAGCGCGCCGATCCGGGTGCGCGGCGACGTCTCGAGCCAGTTCCTGACGGCGCTGCTGATGACTCTGCCGCTCGTTTCGGCAAGCGGCCCAGTCGTCGTCGAGATCGAGGGCGAACTGATCTCGAAGCCCTACGTCGAGATCACGATGCGGCTGATGGAGCGTTTCGGCGTGGTCGTCGAGCGTGAGGGCTGGGCGCGTTTCACGATCCCGGCCAACGCGCGCTTCAAGTCGCCGGGCCGCATCGCAGTGGAAGGCGACGCGTCCTCCGCCTCGTATTTCCTCGCGGCCGGCGCGATCGGCGGCGGCCCGCTGCGGGTCGAGGGCGTGGGCCATACGAGCATCCAGGGCGATGTGCGTTTCGCCGATGCCCTCGCGCAAATGGGTGCGAATGTCTCAGTGGGCGACGATTGGATCGAAGTGCGTGGCGTCGAGAACGACCATGGCCGTTTGAAGCCGATCGACATGGATTTCAACCTGATCCCCGACGCGGCCATGACGATCGCCGTCGCCGCGCTGTTTGCCGACGGCACGAGCACGCTGCGCAATATTGCAAGCTGGCGGGTCAAGGAGACCGACCGGCTTGCCGCGATGGCGACCGAACTGCGCAAGGTCGGCGCGACGGTCGAGGAGGGCGCGGACTATCTGAAGGTGACGCCGCCCGCGCGCCTGAGCGCGGGTGCCGAGATCGACACCTACGACGATCACCGCATGGCGATGTGTTTTTCGCTGGTCAGCCTGGCGGGCGTACCCGTGACGATCAATGACCCCCGTTGCGTGGGCAAGACATTCCCGGACTATTTCGACCGCTTCGCCGAGGTGGCGCGACGATGAGCGCGAGTCTAAAAGCCCCGGTCATCACGATCGACGGGCCCACGGCGTCCGGCAAGGGGACGGTCGCCCAGCAGGTGGCCGAGGTGCTTTCCTTCCACTACCTCGACAGCGGCGCGCTTTATCGTCTGACCGCATTGGCAAGTCTAAAAGTGGGGATCGATGAAGACGACGTCGACACCCTTGTGGAACTCGCCGGCGATCTCCATATCGTCTTCCGCGAAGGCTGTGTACGGCTCGACGGGGAGGACGTCTCGAACGAAATCCGCGCGGAGCACGTCGGCAACCGGGCCTCCGCGATCGCCGTGCACGGCGCGCTGCGGCAGGCCCTGATCGCCCGCCAGCGGGCCTTTCGCGTGCCACCGGGCCTGGTTGCCGACGGGCGTGACATGGGCACGGTGATTTTCCCGGATGCGACGCTCAAGGTGTTTTTGACGGCCAGCGTTGCCGCGCGCGCGGAAAGGCGATATAAGCAATTGATAGAAAAAGGCTTTTCTGCTAAGCTCGATGATCTAAGTCGCGATCTTCAAGCGCGCGACGCACGCGACAGCCAACGCGCGGCCGCACCGCTCAAGGCGGCGGCCGACGCGCTGACCCTCGATACCTCCGGTTTGAGCGTCGAACAGACGGTGGAGACGGTGGTCGGCTGGTTTCGCGAGCGCACCGCGCGTGAGTAGGTCGCACGAGTCGTCAACAAGTGGTACGCAAGTGAAGTGCAAGTGCAGTACCGGCGTGCAGCAGTCGCGCGCCGGATGAAGTGTCCCCGGCAAGGGTGCCGCGGGATGTATTTCAACCCTTAACCCCGCGTGTCATCGTTCAGCTAGCGGCCGTCATGCCGCGAACGGCAACACGCCATTTTCGATTTTTATGTCCGACCTGCAAACCTCAACCTCCAGCAACGAATCCTTTGCGGCTCTGTTCGAAGAGTCGCTGACCCGTCAAGACATGCGCGCCGGCGAAGTGATCTCCGCCGAAGTCGTGCGTGTTGACCACAACTTCGTGGTCGTCAACGCGGGTCTGAAGTCCGAAGCCTATATCCCAATCGAAGAATTCTTCAACGATGCGGGTGAGGTTGAAGTTCAGGCGGGTGACTTCGTTTCGGTCGCGATCGACGCGCTCGAAAACGGTTATGGCGACACCATCCTGTCGCGCGACAAAGCGAAGCGTCTCGCTTCGTGGCTGTCGCTTGAAAAGGCCCTCGACAACAACGAACTCGTGACCGGCACGATCACGGGCAAGGTCAAGGGCGGCCTGACGGTCATGGTCAACGGCATCCGCGCATTCCTGCCGGGTTCGCTCGTCGACACGCGTCCGGTCAAGGACACGACCCCGTACGAGGGCAAGACCCTCGAATTCCGCGTCATCAAGCTCGACCGCAAGCGTAACAACGTCGTGCTGTCGCGCCGTGCCGTGATCGAAGCGACCCAGGGCGAAGAGCGCGCGAAGCTGCTCGAAACGCTCAAGGAAGGCGCGATCGTCGAAGGCGTGGTCAAGAACATCACCGACTACGGCGCATTCGTGGACCTCGGTGGTATCGACGGCCTGCTGCACATCACCGACATCGCATGGCGTCGCGTGCGTCACCCGAGCGAAGTGTTGTCGGTCGGCCAGGAAGTGACCGCGAAGATTCTCAAGTTCGATCAAGAGAAGAACCGCGTCTCGCTGGGCATCAAGCAACTCGGCGACGATCCGTGGGAAGGTATTTCGCGCCGTTACCCGTCGGGCACGCGCCTGTTCGGCAAGGTCACCAACATCACCGACTACGGCGCATTCGTCGAAGTGGAATCGGGCATCGAAGGCCTGGTTCACGTCTCGGAAATGGACTGGACCAACAAGAACGTCGCCCCCAGCAAGGTTGTGCAGCTCGGTGACGAAGTCGAAGTCATGGTTCTCGAAATCGACGAAGACCGCCGCCGTATCAGCCTCGGCATGAAGCAATGCAAGCCGAACCCGTGGGACGACTTCAGCCGTAACTACAAGAAGGGCGACAAGCTCAAGGGCGCGATCAAGTCGATCACCGACTTCGGCGTGTTCATCGGCCTGCCGGGCGGCATCGACGGTCTCGTCCACCTGTCGGACCTGTCCTGGAACGAAACCGGCGAAGAAGCGGTTCGCAAGTACAAGAAGGGCGACGAAGTCGAAGCCCTGGTACTTGGCATCGACGTCGAGAAGGAACGCATCTCGCTCGGTATCAAGCAGATGGAAGGCGACCCGTTCAGCAACTATGTCGCGATGAACGACAAGGGTTCGCTCGTGACGGGTACGGTCAAGTCGATCGATGCCAAGGGTGCTGTCGTGACGCTGCAAGGCGACATCGAAGGCTACCTGCGTGCGTCGGAAATCACGCATGACCGCGTCGAAGATGCGCGCAATGTGCTGAAGGAAGGCCAGCAGATCGAAGCGGTTGTCATCAATATCGATCGCAAGTCGCGCGGCATCAATCTGTCGATCAAGGCGAAGGATCAAGCCGAGCAGACCGAAGCAATGTCGAAGATGGCCAACGACAGCTCCGCAGCAACGGGCACGACGAATCTCGGCGCGCTGCTGAAGGCAAAGCTGGACGGCCAGAACCAGTAAGGTTGCGGGCGTATGACCAAATCCGAATTGGTCGCGCAACTGGCCACGCGATTTTCACAACTGGTGTTGAAGGATGTGGATTTCGCGGTGAAACAGATGCTCGATGCGATGTCCGACTCGCTTGCGAAAGGACACCGCATTGAAATTCGAGGCTTCGGCAGTTTCGGACTGAACCGCCGCCCGTCACGCGTAGGGCGCAATCCGAAGTCGGGTGAAAAGGTGCTCGTGCCCGAAAAGCACGTGCCCCATTTCAAGCCCGGCAAGGAATTGCGCGAACGTGTCGACGGTCGTGCGGGAGAGCCGCTGAAGCAGGACGATGCGCCCCGTCATTTCTGAAATCCATTCCCAGGAGTGGAGGCAGGGCGGGTGGACGGCCATCATCCGAGCCAGTTGAAGTGATAGCAGTGGTTGTCGAAGAAAGCGCCTCCGGGCGCTTTTTTTGTATCCGCGCGAAACGCGGTGGCGGCCGGGTCGCGCTTCGGGACCGGTGCCGCATCCATTACAATACGGGCGATTCGCAGGCCGACGCTGGCTCGCGGGGTGGGCGCCGGGCGGCCGGAACGCTTGCAACGGCGTAGTTCGCACTCTCCAACGGGAAACAAATCGCATGAGGTTCATCGTCTGGCTGCTGCGTGCGCTGGTCTTTGTCGTGCTGTTGATTCTGGCGCTCGCCAATACCCAGGAAGCGTCGCTCAACTTCGTTGCCGGCTATGCGTGGCAGGCCCCCCTGATCCTCCTCGGCCTGGTGTTCTTCGCGGTCGGCCTGTTCGCGGGTGTACTCGCGGCGGCGCCCGCGCTGGTGCGGATGCGCCTCGAGAATGCGCGGCTCAGGCGCCAGATCAAGAATGCGCAGAACGCGCCGGTCGTGTTGGATGAACCGCCGCTGCCCCCGATCATCTGAGCGAGCGGTGGGGTGTCGGAAATCGAGCCGACCCTCGCCTCGGTCGGCGTGCCCGGCGGGTGCCCTGTCGTGACGCCGTTCTTTCAACTATCCCTTTCCTAAAGCTGACGACGCCGCATGGATCTCGATTATTGGTGGTTGTTGTTGATCCCCGTGGTTTTCGGGCTCGGCTGGATGGCGGCGCGCTTCGACGTCAAGCATCTGCTGTCCGAAAGCGCGAATTTGCCGCGCTCGTATTTCCGCGGCCTGAATTTCCTGCTCAACGAGCAGCCGGACCAGGCGATCGATGCGTTCATCGAAGTCGTCAAGCTCGACCCCGAGACGACTGAACTGCACTTCGCACTGGGTAGCCTGTTTCGCCGCCGTGGCGAGACCGAACGGGCGATCCGCGTCCATCAGAATCTTCTGAACCGTTCCGATCTGCCTTCGGTCGAGCGCGAGCATGCGATGTTCGAACTCGGGTTGGACTTTCTCAAGGCGGGCCTGCTCGACCGCGCCGAGGACACCTTCAAGTCGCTCGATGAGGGCGCATTTGCGATCGACGCTCAGCGCTGCCTGCTGACCATCTACGAGATCGAGAAGGACTGGGCGAAAGCAATCGAAACGGCCGAGGCGCTCGAAAAGATCAGCGCGCAGTCGTTTCGCAAGGAAGTCGCGCAGTTTCATTGCGAACGGGCCCAGGAAGCCTTGCAGAAGCAGGATAGTGCGCAATCGGTCGCCGAACTGCGGCTGGCGCGCGAGGCGAATCCGGCCAATGTCCGCGCGACGATCCTCGCGGGCGACGCCGAGATGGCGACCGCCAATCCGGCCGGCGCGATTGATCACTGGCGCAAGGTCGAGACGCAGTCGGCTGCGCACCTGCCCCTGATCGTCGAGCGCCTGATGAAAGCCTACAGCGCGCTCGGCCGGGACGCGGAAGGCGCGCACCTGCTGATGCAGTATCTCGACAAATATCCGTCGAATGATCTGCTCGACACGTCCTATACCTATATCGCTCAGCAAATCGGCACGGAGGCTGCGCATCAGCTTGTGCGCGGCCAGATGCAGAAGGCGCCGAACCTTGCCGGCATGTCGCGCCTGCTCGAAGCGCAAGTGGCCACGGCCGAGGAGCCGCGCCGCGGCGAACTCGAGCTGATGCGCAACCTGATGCGCCAGCGCACCAAGAACCTGCCTCGCTATACCTGCCAGAGCTGCGGTTTCCGCGCGCGCCTGTTCTACTGGCAATGCCCCGGTTGCAGCGGCTGGGAAACCTACGCGCCGCGCCGCGTCGAACCCATGGCAAGCGGCGGCTGAACGTCGCGGAACCGAATCTGGACTACTTCGACCTCTATGAAAATCACTATTATCGGCACCGGTTATGTAGGTCTCGTCACGGGCGCCTGCCTGGCCGAAATCGGCAACGACGTGTTCTGTGTCGATGTCGACGCGCGCAAGATCGAGATTCTCAATTCCGGCGGCGTACCGATTCATGAACCCGGCCTTCAGGAACTGATCGCACGCAACCGCGCGGCCGGCCGCATCCAGTTTTCGACCGATGTCGAGGCGAGCGTCGCGCACGGCGACATCCAGTTCATCGCGGTCGGCACGCCGCCCGACGAGGACGGCTCGGCCGACTTGTCGCATGTGCTCGATGCCGCGTATTCGATCGGCAAGCATATGACCGGTTTCAAGGTCGTGGTCGACAAGTCGACCGTGCCGGTCGGCACGGCGCAGCGCGTGGGCGAAGTCATTCGCGAGCAGCTCGACGCGCGTGGCGTCGCGGCGAACTTCTCGATCGTCTCCAATCCGGAGTTTCTCAAGGAAGGCGCGGCCGTCGACGACTTCATGCGTCCGGACCGGATCGTGATCGGCTGCGACGACGACAGGCATGGAGCGAAAGCGCGCGAAATGATCAAGCGCCTCTATGCGCCGTTCAATCGCAACCACGAACGCATGCTCTATATGGATGTCCGTTCGGCCGAGTTTACGAAGTACGCGGCCAATGCGATGCTGGCGACACGGATCTCGTTCATGAACGAGATGGCCAATCTCGCCGATCGCGTCGGCGCGGACATCGAGGCCGTGCGTCGCGGCATCGGCTCCGATCCGCGCATCGGCTATGACTTTCTCTATGCCGGTTGCGGTTATGGCGGCTCGTGTTTCCCGAAGGACGTGCAGGCGCTGATCCGCACGGCGGCGGAATCTGGCCAGCACCTGCATATTCTCGAGTCGGTCGAGCGCGTCAACGAGCAGCAGAAGCAGGTGCTGGTCGGCAAGATCGTCAAGCGGCTCGGCGAAGACCTGACGGGGCGCCGGTTCGCGGTCTGGGGGCTGGCGTTCAAGCCGAACACGGACGACATGCGTGCCGCGTCGAGCCGCGTGCTCGTGGCGGCGCTGCTCGCGCGCGGGGCGTCGGTCGTTGCCCACGACCCCGTGGCGATGGGCGAGGCGCGCCGTGTCTTCGCGATCGACTTCGCGGACCAGCCCGAGGTGCTCGAACGCCTCAGCTATGTCGATGAGCCGCGCCAGGCGGTGGCCGGTGCCGATGCGTTGGTCATCGTGACTGAATGGAAGGCATTCAAAAGCCCTGACTTCAGCTATCTGAAAACGCAGCTCAAGACCCCGCTGATCTTCGACGGCCGCAATCTGTATGATCCGCCGACGCTCGCCGAACAGGGCATCGAGTACTACGGGATCGGCAGGCCTGAGATCGCTTTGACAACGCTCGAGGGAAATGCAGATGTCATCGCCTGAGTTGTCAAAGGGTTCGCCGCAAGGATCCTCTCTTGATCCGGGCAAATCGGCGCATACCGGCCCGGGTACGGCGGCCTCATCGGGTCCCGCGGATCTGGGTGCGGCCGGTGCGGCCACATTGCCGGTCGTGACGCGCGAGCAGCTCGGCGCGTCGCGTGTGCTGGTGGTCGGCGACGTGATGCTCGACCGCTACTGGTTCGGCGATGTCAATCGCATCTCGCCCGAGGCCCCCGTGCCGGTCGTCCATGTGACGCGCAGTGAAGAGCGCCTCGGCGGGGCCGCGAACGTCGCGCGCAATGCCGCGACGCTCGGTGCGCAGACGAGCCTGCTCTGCGTGATCGGTGACGACGAGCCCGCGCAAAAGCTGATCGAGCTGTTGGCGCACAGCAATGTGGTGGCCCACGTCCAGAGCGACCCGGGCCTCGCGACGACGATCAAACTTCGCATCGTGTCGCGGCAGCAGCAATTGATCCGCATCGATTTCGAAAGCCTGCCGACTCATGAAGTCCTGCTCGCGGGACTCGCGCGTTTCGATGCACTGCTGCCCGCGCACGACGTGGTGTTGCTCTCCGACTATGCGAAGGGTGGCCTGACCCATGTCGAGAAGATGATTGCGAACGCGCGCGCGGCGGGCAAGTCGATCCTCGTCGATCCGAAGGGCGACGACTGGGCGCGGTATCGCGGTGCATCGGTCATCACGCCCAATCGCGCCGAGTTGCGTGAGGTGGTCGGGCGCTGGCATTCGGAAGCCGATCTCGAACAGCGTGTGTCGAAGCTGCGCGCCGAGCTCGATATCGCCGCGCTGCTGCTCACGCGTTCCGAGGAAGGCATGACGCTCTTCACGGCGCAAGGCGTGGTCCACGAGCCGGCCCAGGCGCGCGAAGTGTACGATGTGTCGGGCGCCGGTGACACGGTGATCGCGACACTCGCAGCCATGCTGGGCGCGGGTCTGTCGTTGCAGGAGGCGATGGCCTACGCGAATCGCGCCGCCGGTGTGGTGGTGGCCAAGCTGGGGACCGCAACCGTCGAATATCACGAACTGTTCGGCTGAAGCCGGGCAATCAACACAAGGCGTTTTCATGACCATTATCGTTACCGGCGCGGCCGGCCTGATCGGCAGCAATCTCGTCAAGGCGCTCAACGAGCGGGGCGAACATGACATCATCGCCGTCGACAATCTCACGCGTGCCGACAAGTTTCGCAATCTCGTCGATTGCGAAGTCAGTGACTATCTCGACAAGAGCGAGTTCGTCGAACGCTTCGCTTCGGGATACTTCGGCAAGATCCGCGGTCTGTTTCACGAAGGTGCGTGCTCCGACACGATGGAGAGCGACGGCCGCTACATGATGGACAACAACTTCCGCTATTCGAGCGCACTGCTCGATGCGTGCATCGCGCAACGGGTGCCGTTTCTCTATGCATCCTCGGCCGCGATCTACGGCGGTTCGCAGACCTTCGTCGAGAATCGCGAATCCGAGCGCCCGTTGAACGTCTACGGCTATTCGAAGTTCCTGTTCGACCAGATCGTGCGGCGACGCCTGACGATCGCAAAAAGCCAGATCGTCGGTTTCCGCTACTTCAATGTGTACGGACCGCGCGAACAGCACAAGGGGCGCATGGCGTCGGTTGCGTTTCACAACTTCAACCAGTTCCGCGCCGAGGGCAAGGTCAAGCTGTTCGGCGAGTACAACGGTTATGGCGCAGGCCAGCAGACGCGCGATTTCGTGTCGGTCGAGGACGTGGTGCGCGTGAACCTGCATTTTTTCGATCGCCCGCAGATCACGGGGATCTTCAACCTCGGCACGGGTCATGCGCAACCGTTCAACGATGTCGCATCGACCGTCGTCAATACGCTGCGCGCGATCAAGGGCGAGACGCGGCTGTCGCTCGAGGAGCTCGTCGGACAGGGGCTGATCGAATACATTCCGTTTCCCGATGCGCTGCGGGGCAAGTATCAATGCTTCACCGAGGCCGACCAGACTCGGCTGCGCGCGGCCGGTTATACCGTGCCGTTCCTCACCGTTCAGCAGGGCGTCGAGCGGTACGTGAACTGGATGGTCGAAGGCGCCGAATGATGAGGTGGACCGTGTGAAGGACATGGCTTGAGGCCATGGCCTTCGCCGGATCAACATGCAACCCGGCATGCCAGGTGAGGGCCGAACGAACGACCTCTTGCTGGCGTGTCTGGCCATCCGGCCAGCTTTTAGCGCGTAGGCGCGCTCCCTACACTGACTGTTCCTCGTTGCGCTGTTGCGGCGAGCGACTTTCAAGGGAGCATCGGATGTTCAGCAAAAACTTCTGGGTGGGACTCGCGCTTGTGGCGGGCATGTCTTGTGCCTCGGCTGCCGTCGACGTGAACGTGTCCGACGAGGCCGCGCTCGAGAGCGTGGCGGGTATCGGTTCTGCAAAGGCACGTGCGATCGTCAAGGAGCGCGAAGCGAACGGACCGTTCCGGGATGCGGACGATCTCGCCGGGCGCATCGACGGGCTCGGACTGAAGTCGATCGAGAAGCTGGTGGCCAACGGGCTGACGATCGGGGGCAGCGGTGTCGCCGGCGGTGTCGCCACGGGTCATGCACCCGCTGTGGAGGGTGCGGCGCCTGCCGCCGTATCGGGCAAATCCCCCGCGCCGCCGACGCAGACCGCGAAGAAATAAGCGCGAGGCTTGCCCGTTGTCCGTGATGGTGTCGGTCGAAGAGGGCGCAGCCCATGCCGGGCGTATCACCGGCCCTCTTCGTTGGCCCTCTTTGCCGGCTCTCTTCTGAGGGGCTCTTCTCAGGCGCTCTTTCCAGCCGCTATCCTCGGATGCATTCATCGCCCCTCTACCGGCCCTGTTGACGGCGCTCTTCATCGAGCTTCCTCACTGACGCTTCGTCCTTGCAACCTGCGCCGCCGCAGGCCGTGGATTACAATCAAAGGCTCTACTCTTTCCGGGCTCAACCGAGTATCCAGCGTCGCCATGCCTTACAAAACTATCGAAGACACCATCGGCAATACACCACTCGTGCAGCTCGTTCGTCTGGTCGACGATGAGATTCGTGCGCGCAACAATGTCATTCTTGGCAAGCTCGAGGGCAATAATCCGGCCGGCTCAGTCAAGGATCGTCCAGCACTGTCGATGATCAAGCAGGCCGAAGCGCGCGGACGGATCAAGCCGGGCGATACGCTGATCGAGGCGACGAGCGGCAATACGGGGATCGCGCTCGCGATGGCCGCGGCGGTTCGCGGCTACAAGATGGTGTTGCTGATGCCCGAGGACCTGTCGGTCGAACGGCGGCAGAGCATGGCCGCCTACGGTGCGGAAATCATCCTCACGCCGCTCAAGGGTGGCATGGAGTACGCACGCGATCTTGCTGACCAGATGCAGCGTGACGGCAAGGGTGTGATCCTCGACCAGTTCGCGAACCCGGACAATCCGCTCGCGCACTATCAGGGCACCGGCCCCGAGATCTGGCGCGACACGGAAGGGCGCATCACGCATTTCGTTTCAGCGATGGGGACGACCGGCACGATCATGGGCGTCTCGCAATACCTGAAGGAGCAGAACGCCGACATCCAGATCATCGGCGCACAACCCGCCGAGGGCTCGCGGATTCCGGGCATTCGCAAGTGGCCCGAAGCCTATCTGCCGAAGATCTTCGATCGCGCGCGTGTCGATCGTGAGGAGTCAGTCAGCCAGTCCGATGCGGAAGCCATGGCACGGCGTCTCGCGATGGTCGAAGGGATCTTCTGCGGAATTTCATCGGCCGGCGCCTGCGAAGTCGCCCTGCGCGTCGCAAGGCAGGTCGAGAACGCGACGATCGTGTTCATCGTCTGCGATCGCGGCGATCGCTACTTGTCGACTGGCGTGTTTCCGGCCTGAGAGCCGGTCCAAGGCCCGGCATGAAACCGGAGGCCGGAGTGCATGAAGCGTACCGAGCTTGAACAAGTGCACGGCAATCTTCCTCCTTCAGGCCTGCTTTAGGGCGGGGAGGATTGCGGCGTTTCAGTTGGTGCTCGCGCCGGTGGTTCCGCCGGTCGCCATGAGCTTCGCCTTGACCGCCTCGCCGAGTTCATAGACGGCTTCCGCATAGAAGAAACTGCGGTTATAGCGTGTCAGCGCATAGAAATTCTTGAGGCCCAGCACATATTGAGTCGGCTGGGTCGGCGAGGGCAGATCCACGACGGTGACCGGCGTGCCGAGTTCGTCGTTCTGGTTGAGCCCGGGCTCGTTGAGCAGCATGCCCGCCTTGAGCAACTGGTCGAGTGACCAACTCGGTTGAGCCCGTCCGTCGGCGGCGGCCTGCGCGATGCCGATGCTGCCCGCATCGACGGCGATATGCCAGACGACGGGCCGACCCGGCTCCCAGCCATTCTGCTTGAGATAGTTCGCCACGCTGCCGATGGCATCGGCCGGGCTATTGCGCAGGTCGATGGTCTTGTTGCCGTCGAAATTGACCGCATACTGGATGATGCTGCTCGGCATGAACTGGGGAATGCCTATCGCCCCCGCATACGAACCCTGCACCGTCGTCGGGTCGATACCCGAGTCGCGTGTCCAGATCAGCAGGTCGGCGAGGTTCTTGCGGAAGGTTGCTTCGCGGTCGGCCTGGTTCGGCGTCGCCGGGTAGTCGAACGCGAGCGTCGTCAGCGCATCGAGCACCCGGAAGTTGCCCATGTATTTGCCGTAGATCGTTTCGACTCCGATGATGCCGACCACGACCTCCGGCGGTACACCGTACTGTTGCGAGGCGCGCTGCAAGGCATCGCGGTTGTCGCGCCAGAACTTGACGCCTGCATTGATACGTACCGGCTCGACAAATCGGCTCTCGTAGATTTGCCAGTTCTTGACACCGGGTGCCGGCGCAGGCGTCACGAGCTTGACCGCTGTCGCGGAATAGCTGACCTGGTTGAACAGCGCATGCAGCGAATCTGCATCGAAGTCGTAGCGCGCGGCCATGTCGTTGATGAACGCATCGACGTCGGGATTGTTCGCGTAACGCTGCGGCTCGATCTCTTCTTCGAAGGTCTGGCCGGGCGCCGTTTGTCCCGGAAAACCCTGGGCCGGATCCTGTGCGTGCGCCGTGGCGGCACCGAGCGCGAGGGCTGCTGTGGCCGCCGCGATGAAGGTCCGGCGAAGCAGCGGGGAAACGGGCGGACAGACGGCAGACAGGCGTAAGAAGCTTGAGGCGATCATTGGTCGAGTCGGGCGGGTTTGGGAGGAGTATAACCGAGGCCGCTGTGGTAACTTATCGTCATTCTGCCTAGTGCAGGGCGCGCAATTCGACACGCATGGCCACTGGTCTCTTTTCTCATCCCGACTGCAATCTGCACGATATGGGCGATTGGCATCCCGAATGCCCTGGCCGTCTGCAGGCTATCGAAGATCAATTGATCGCGAGTCGCATCGAGCCGCTCCTCGTCCATGAGGAAGCGCCGATGGTCGACGAGGCCGAGCTGTTGCGCGTGCATCGCGCCGAGCATGTCGAGTTCATCCGCGCGCTCGCGCCCGATGCGGGTTATGCCGAAATCGACGCCGACACGAGGATGAACCCCTACAGCTGGCGCGCCGCGATGCGCGCCGCCGGCGCGGCCGTGGCCGCGACTGATGCGGTGCTCGATGGCCGATACGACAACGCATTCTGCAGCGTGCGTCCGCCGGGCCATCACGCCGAGCCCGGCCGAGCGATGGGCTTCTGCCTGTTCAACAATGTGGCGATTGCCGCACGTCATGCGCTCGAAGCGCGCGGCCTGTCGCGCGTCGCCATCATCGATTTCGACGTGCATCACGGCAACGGAACCGAAGTCGCCTTCGCGGGCGACGAGCGCGTACTGATGTGCAGCTTTTTCCAGCATCCGTTCTATCCCTATTCGGGCGGCGAGCCGCTCGCCTCGAACATGGTCAACGTGCCGCTCGCGGCACGCACTAATGGCGCGACCATGCGTGAGGCGGTCGAGCTGATGTGGATTCCTGCGCTCGAGGCGTTCAGGCCCGAGATGATCTTCGTGTCCGCGGGCTTCGACGCGCATCGCGAGGACGATCTCGGTGGCCTCGGACTCGTCGAGGCCGACTACGAATGGCTGACCGCCCAGATCTGCGCGATCGCGAAACGCTATGCGAAAGGGCGCGTCGTCAGCTGCCTCGAAGGTGGCTACAACCTGTCGGCGCTCGGCCGCAGCGTCGCCTCGCACCTGAAAGTCCTGACCGAAGCCTGAGCGCTCTCCCGCTTTAGAACAATCTGTCGAGTGAGCCCCCTAGCGAAAGCATCAGTACACTTCTAAAATAGTACGATCGTTCGATGTGAGCCCCACGAGGGCGCGTCGGCATGAGCCCCAACAGGGGCCGCCGACATGAGCCGCGAGGAAGCTTCCGAGGGGCGGCCTCAGCCTCATAGGCCAATCGCTATAATGGTGCGATTGAGTATTCGTAACTCTGGATCTTGGAGCATTTGGATGAAAGTTTTAGTGCCAGTCAAGCGCGTGGTCGACTTCAACGTCAAAGTCCGCGTGAAGTCGGACGGCTCGGGTGTGGACATCGCCAATGTGAAGATGTCGATGAACCCGTTCGATGAAATCGCGGTCGAGGAAGCCGTGCGTCTGCGCGAAGCTGGCGTCGCGACCGAAGTGATCGTCGTTTCCGCGGGCGTCACGCAATGCCAGGAAACCCTGCGCACGGCGCTCGCCATCGGGGCCGATCGTGCGATCCTGGTCGAGACGGGCGACGAACTGCAGCCGCTCGCCGTCGCGAAGATCCTCAAGGCGCTGATCGACAAGGAGCAGCCGCAGCTCGTGATTCTCGGCAAGCAAGCGATCGACGACGATGCGAACCAGACCGGGCAGATGCTTGCCGCGCTCGCCAATCTGCCTCAGGCGACGTTCGCCTCGAAGGTCACGGTTGCCGACGGCAAGGTGCAGGTCACGCGCGAAATCGACGGCGGTCTCGAAACGCTGTCGCTGACGCTGCCTGCCGTGATCACGACCGATCTGCGCCTGAACGAGCCGCGCTATGTGACGTTGCCCAACATCATGAAGGCGAAGAAGAAGCCGCTCGAGAACATCAAGCCGGTCGACTTGGGGGTCGATACGACGCCGCGCCTGAAGACGCTCAAGATCGCCGAACCCGCGCAGCGCGCGGCGGGAGTCAAGGTGCCCGACGTCGCGACGCTCGTGACGAAGCTCAAGACTGAAGCCAAAGTGCTGTAAAAGGATACCGACATGACGATTCTGATTCTCGCCGAACACGACAACCAGTCGCTCAAGGGTGCGACATTCAACACGATCGCCGCTGGCCAGAAGATCGGCGGCGATATCCATCTCCTGGTTGCCGGTCACAACGCGCAGGGCGCAGCCGACGCGGCCGCCAAGATCCCGGGTGTAGCGAAAGTGCTGCTCGCCGATGCGCCGCAGCTTGCCGACGGCCTTGCGGAAAACGTCGAGGCGACGGTCCTCGCGATTGCAGGGAACTACTCGCATATCCTCGCGCCTGCGACGGCCTTTGGCAAAAACGTGGCACCGCGCATCGCCGCGAAACTCGACGTCGCGCAGTTCAGCGACATCACCGGCGTGGTGAGCGCCGATACGTTCGAGCGTCCGATCTACGCGGGCAATGCGGTGGCGACGGTCCAGTCGGCCGATCCGGTCAAGGTGATCACCGTACGCGGCACGGGCTTCGATCCGGTCGCGGCGGAAGGCGGCAGTGCCGCGATCGAGAAGATCGAGGCGGCGGCCGATAGCGGCGTCTCGAAATTTGTGAGCCGTGAAATCACGAAGCTCGATCGTCCGGAACTGACGTCGGCCCATATCATCGTTTCGGGCGGTCGCGGCCTGGGCAGCGGCGAGAACTACATGAGTGTGCTCGAGCCGCTCGCGGACAAGCTCGGCGCGGCGCTCGGCGCCTCGCGCGCCGCAGTCGACGCGGGTTATGTGCCGAACGACTATCAGGTCGGGCAGACTGGCAAGATCGTCGCGCCGCAACTGTATTTCGCGGTCGGTATCTCGGGTGCGATCCAGCACCTGGCCGGCATGAAGGATTCGAAGGTGATCGTCGCGATCAACAAGGATCCCGAAGCGCCGATCTTCAGTGTCGCGGACTATGGCTTGGTCGGCGACCTGTTCACGGTTGTGCCGGAGCTCGTCAAAGCCCTTGCCTGATAGCGGGCTCGACGAAGGAAAGATAAAAAAGGGGTGTCCGTGAGGCACCCCTTTTTTGCAGCCCCGTACCCACAGGGAGAGAACCATGAGTTACCAGGCCCCCGTCAAGGACATGCTGTTCGTGCTCAACGAACTCGCCGGTCTCCCAGACGTTGCCGCATTGCCCGGCTTTGAGGACGCCCAACCGGAAACCGTGCATGCCGTGCTCGAGGAATCGGCGCGTTTCAATCGCGAGGTCATCGCGCCGCTGAATGTCATCGGCGATCGCGATCCGAGCGCGTGGCGCGAGGGCAAGGTCACGACGAGCCCCGGTTTCGGCAACGCATTCAGGCAGTTTGGCGAGGGGGGCTGGCAAGGCGTCCCGCATCCGCTCGAATTCGGCGGTCAGGGCCTGCCGAAACTCGTCGCGACCGCGTGCACCGAGATGCTCAACGCGGCCAATCTCTCGTTCGCACTGTGTCCGCTGTTGACCGACGGCGCGATTGAAGCGTTGATGACTGCCGGTTCGGACGAGCAAAAGGCGCGTTACGTACCGAAGCTGATCTCGGGCGAGTGGACCGGCACGATGAACCTGACTGAACCCCAGGCAGGCTCCGATCTCGCACTGGTTCGCACGCGCGCAGAGCCGCAGGGCGATGGTTCGTTCAAGCTGTTCGGTACGAAGATATTCATCACGTATGGCGAGCACGATATGGCCGCCAACATCGTCCATTTTGTCCTCGCACGCACGCCGGGCGCACCCGAAGGTGTGAAGGGCATTTCGCTGTTCGTGGTGCCGAAGTTTCTCGTCAATGCCGACGGCTCGCTTGGCGAGCGCAACGATGTCCATTGCGTGTCGATCGAGCACAAGCTGGGCATCAAGGCGAGTCCGACTGCGGTGCTTCAATACGGCGATCAGGGTGGCGCGATCGGTCACCTGATCGGTGAAGAGCATCACGGCCTCGAGTACATGTTCATCATGATGAACGCGGCCCGTTTCGCGGTCGGAACGCAGGGGGTCGGCGTGGCCGACCGTGCCTATCAGAAGGCGGCCGCCTATGCGAAGGATCGTGTGCAGAGCCGGCCCGTGGACGGCACGGCAAGGCAGGCTGTCGCGATCATTCATCACCCCGATGTGCGGCGCATGCTCTTGACGATGCGCGCGCTGACCGAGGGTGCGCGAGCGCTGTCCTACTATGCGGCGGGGCTGGCGGATCGTGCGCACGCTTCACCCGATGAGGCCACACGTCGTCATTGCCTCGCGCTCTACGAATTTCTTGTGCCAATCGTGAAGGGCTGGGGCACCGAGTTGTCGGTCGAGGTCGCGAGCCTCGGCATCCAGGTGCACGGCGGGATGGGATTTATCGAGGAGACCGGAGCGGCCCAGTACTATCGCGATGCGCGGATCCTGCCGATCTACGAAGGCACGACCGCGATCCAGGCGAACGACCTGGTCGGTCGCAAGACTTTGAGAGACGGCGGTGCGATTGCGAAGACGCTGCTTGCGCAAATCGCAGAAGTCGAAGTGGAACTTGCCGCACGCGCGGCCTCAGGGGGCGACGCGGCGACATTCGAGGCGATGCGCAAACATCTTGCCGCGGGACGCGAAGCATTGGCGAACGTGGTTGAATTCGTCGTCTCACAGGGCGAGCCGGATCCGAACGCCGTGTTCGCCGGCAGCGTCTCCTATCTGAAGCTGGCCGGCATCGTGCTCGGCGGCTGGCAAATGGCGCGTGCGCTACTCGTGGCCGATGCGAAGCGTGCGAGCGATCCGGCGTTTTTCGCGGCGAAGATCGCGACCGCCGCGTTCTTCGCCAGCCAAGTGTTATCGCAGGCGCCCGGCATCGAGGCATCGATCGTCGAGACAGTCGGAGACGATCACTGGCTCACACTTCCGGTCGACGCGTTCTGAGCAGACGCTTCGACCGCGGGCCATTGCGGTTGAAGCGTCTGTTGCGTTTGTCGAAGCCGTCGGGTGGGTGGGGTGCGTGGGGCTCAGGCGTGTGCGAAGGCCGGCCGCCATGCGCGATCGCCGCCCTTCAGGTAGCGCGAGACCGACAGGTCATCCGACTGGATCGCGGGACGGCGTCCCGACATCAGGTCGGCGAGCAATTGGCCCGATCCGCACGACATGGTCCAGCCTAGGGTGCCGTGGCCCGTGTTGAGGAAGAGGTTCGGCAGGCCGGTCTTGCCGACGATCGGTGTGCCGTCCGGTGTCATCGGGCGCAGGCCGGTCCAGAACGAGGCCTGGGCGGTGTCGCCGGCACCCGGGAACAGGTCGTTGACGACCATCTCGAGCGTCGCGCGGCGCGCTGGCTTCAGGTCGCGGTTGTAGCCAACGACTTCGGCCATCCCGCCAACCCGGATCCGGTCCTCGAAACGCGTGACCGCGATCTTGTAGGTCTCATCGAGCACGGTCGACACCGGTGCATGCGTGCCGTCGATGATCGGTACCGTGATCGAATAGCCTTTGAGCGGATAGACAGGAATCTTGACGATCTTGTCGAGCAAGGAGGTCGAGAACGAACCGAGCGCGACGACATAGGCATCGGCACGCAGGGTCTCGCTACCGGTACGCACGCCCGCGATCCGGCCGCTCGCGACTTCGAGCGCATCGATCGACACACCGTATCGGAATTTGACGCCGAGCGCGGCAGCCATCGCGGCGAGCCGGTTCGTGAACAGCTGGCAGTCGCCCGTTTCGTCGTTCGGCAGGCGCAAGCCGCCGCTGAGTTTGTGCTGGACATGCACGAGCGCAGGCTCGGCCCGGCCGAGTTCCTCGGGCATCAGCAATTCATAGGGAACACCGGCATCGTCAAGGACGGCGATGTCTTTTGCGGCACCTTCGAGTTGTGCCTGCGTCCGGAACAATTGCAGCGTGCCGCCCTGACGCCCTTCGTATTCGATGCCAGTTTCGGCACGCAGGGCTTGCAGGCAGTCGCGGCTGTATTCGGCAAGACGCACCATGCGGCCTTTGTTGACCGCATAGCGATCGGTCCGGCAGTTGCTCAGCATTTGCCAGAGCCATTGGAGCTGGAAGCGTGTGCCGTCCGGCCACACAGCGAGCGGCGCGTGCTTTTCGAACATCCACTTGATGGCCTTCAGCGGAACGCCCGGCGCGGCCCACGGTGCGGCATAGCCGGGGGAGATCTGGCCGGCATTCGCAAAGCTGGTTTCGAGCGCAGGACCATTCTGACGATCGACCACCGTGACCTCATGGCCTGCGCGCGCGAGATAGTACGCACTGGTGATGCCGACGACACCGCTGCCAAGAATCAGAATCTGCATGAGGACCGCCTAAGATTATCCGAGAGACAACTAAGAAAGGGTGGGCGGGGCGAATCTGCAAGAGCAACTGCTACCCAGCACATAGTGCTATGGTATTAAGCATTCGGTAGCAAAGGTTTCTGTACTAAAACAATATTTGGTGAAAAATCATGAGAACACAGCGCCAGGCGGTTCGAACGCTCGACAAGCTCGACCATAAGATCCTGCGATTGCTGCAGCGCGAAGGCCGCATGGCCATGAAGGAGTTGGCCGAACAGATCGGCCTCTCGCTCACGCCTTGTATCGAGCGGGTCAAGCGCATGGAGCGCGACGGCGTGATTTCCGGCTATTACGCGCGCGTCAATCCCGCCCTGCTTGGCACGGCGCTGCTCGTCTTTGTCGAAATCACGCTCGACCACAAGAACGGCAGCATGTTCGAGCAGTTCCGGCGTGAGGTCGCGAAGATTCCCGAAGTGCTCGAATGCCACCTCGTGTCAGGGGACTTCGACTATCTGATCAAGGCGCGCATCCGCGAAATGGGGGACTACCGCAAGCTGCTCGGCGACATGCTGTTGCAGTTGCCCGGCGCCGTGCAGTCGAAAAGCTATGTCGTGATGGAGGAGATCAAGGAGACCTTCGAAATCTCGATCGAAGACTAGCGGTCGAGGGCGGGGTGGTGTACTGTATATTCATACAGTATTTCCGTGCTCCAATTGAAGTCTGCAGAGTGTGTCTTGATCCACTACTGAGTCGTCAACGTTGCGCGAAATGGATTGGCCGCCGAACTGGCGGTGTCGGCCCCTGGAGAAAGCGTAAGTCCGAAGTTTCTTTGAGATGATGTCGGGGCGCTTTTCTTGCAGTGGGAGTCCCCTCCCTTCAAGGCAGGGGAGGATGTCAACCGCCTTGCCGTCGCCCATGAGTTCCCATCGCCCCGATAACGACCGCGCATGTCCTCCGAAGACCGATCCGCGCCGTCGCGATGCAGGCGAAGCGGACGGCCGCACGGAGGTCGACCGCGCCGATCCGGAACTGCCCGGCGAGGCGCCGGTCGTCGAACGGCCGCTCATACCGCTCAAGGGTCGCGGTGCCGTGGTCAATTTGCAGGGGCGTTTCGAGCTCGACGAACGCCGCGCCTTCGACGACGGCTGGAGCCATGACGACGAAGAGGACGGTCCGCAGCTTCGCACGCAGGTTTTTGATGAATATGCGAAGAGCATTCTTACACGCAATCAGTCGCCCGACATTCCATTCGAGGTGTCGCTCAATCCCTACCGGGGTTGCGAGCATGGTTGCATCTACTGCTTTGCGCGCCCGACGCACAGCTATCTCGGTCTTTCGCCCGGGCTCGATTTCGAGAGTCGGATCTATGCGAAGGTCAATGCGGCCGAACTGCTGGAGCGCGAGCTTGCGCGGCCGAGCTACCAGCCCGAATCGATCGCGCTCGGCGTGAATACGGATGCCTACCAGCCGGTCGAACGTGAGCGGCGCATCACGCGCGGCGTGATCGAGGTGCTGAGCCGGGCGGGCAATCCGTTTGCGGCGATCACGAAGTCGTCGCTGATCGAAAGGGATCTCGACCTGCTGGTGCCGATGGCCGAGCGCAATCTGTTTTCCGCCGCGATCACGATCACCACGCTCGATCCCGCCGTCGCCCGCACACTCGAGCCGCGCGCTGCGTCGCCGGCGCGGCGTCTGCGGACCATCCGCGTGCTTGCCGACGCCGGGGTGCAGGTCGGCGTGTCGATTGCCCCGGTCATTCCCTTTGTGACGGAGCCTGAGATGGAGCATGTGCTCGAAGCGTGTGCCGAGGCTGGTGCGAGCGCGGCGAGCTATATCGTGCTGCGCCTGCCCTGGGAGGTCTCGCCATTGTTCGAGCAATGGCTCGCCGCGCATTTTCCGGATCGTGCGGCCCGCGTGATGAACCGCGTGCGGGACATGCGCGGTGGCAAGAACTACGATTCCTCGTTCGCCACGAGGATGAAGGGCAGTGGGCTTTGGGCCGACCTGCTGCGGCAGCGTTTCCAGAAGGCGGTGAAACGCCTGGGCCTGAACGAACGACACCGCGGAATCATGGACATGTCGCAATTCGCCCGGCCGGACATCCGGCGCAGTGCGAGGCGAGGCCCGGACGGCAAGCTCGATGACTCGCAGTTGTCGCTGTTCGGTGATTGAGACTCGCCCCGGCGAACCGGTCGTTTCCTGTTACCCCTCGCTTCCGACCTGGCTCTCGAAGTAGGTCTGAAACGTAAACGCGAGTCCCGCCATCAGATAGCCGGCACCGATAAAGAGCGCGAAGATCACGATAAGCACGACCGTCCAGCCTGACTGGCTGCGGCGCACGCTGCCCGGATTGAACTTCGCATCCCATCGCTCGTCTGGGCGCAGGCCGTAGACGATTGCCGCGAGGAAGCCCGCGAGTACCGATACGCAGCCGATGGCGGTCAGGATCCATCCTGCGATCGAGGCGCGTGCGGTCGTCCACATGAGCCACATGCCCACGAGGCCGAGCGCGCTGCCAGCGAGATGGAGCCAGCCGTAGCGGTCGGCCGCGCCGCGCAGGTAGAAGCGATGAATACCGGCCCAGCCGAGCACGAAGGCAAGAGCAGCAGTGAGGGTCTTGGATTTGAACGGCTGGACGGCGGCGTTGGACATGAGGACGACAAGGAAAAACAAGGAGAGGTGGCAAGCGGCATTGAAGCGGCTTTGGAACAATGCGGCATTCGAATGATGACGGGCCGCGGCGGACGGCTGAAAGCGGCAACGCAGGTCCTCGGTGCAAGCTCGAACGGCCGGCACGGATTGTACGCCGCGCGCCTGACGGAAGGGTGTGCAGAGGGTAAACCGGAGAGTCGGCCGGGAAATCCCTCCTCTTTCGCGTCCCAACCACACAAAAACACGTTCGAACAGGGGTAAGTGTTTGTTCGGGCGTATCTTTCAGGCTATACTTCGCGGTTTCCGTATTCGATCACTTCCGATCTACCAAGGATTCTGCATGGTCATCATCCGTCTCGCACGCGGCGGCGCCAAGAAGCGCCCGTTCTACAACATCGTCGTGACCGATTCGCGCAATCGCCGCGATGGCCGCTTCATTGAAAAGCTCGGTTTCTACAACCCGATCGCTCAGAAGGGCGAGGCGCTGCGCATTGCGCAAGACCGCCTGACCTACTGGACGGGCACGGGCGCCCAGCTGTCGGAAACGGTGGCTCGCCTCGTCAAGCAATCGCAAGCTGCGGCACCGGCTGTTGCTGCCGCTGCCTGAGCTGCAGACGCGTTTTAGCTGAGTTCAGTCTTTGGCTACATTCGGCAATTTCGCGAAGCGCAAAGTCGCCGACACGGTCGTTGCAGGGAAAAGCGTCGCTGACGACACGGCTGCCGACTTACCGTTGACAGCCGCCTCCGAGGCGCAGGCCAGCGGGGCCGCGACAGGCACGCTGCCTGACGATCTCATCGAGGTCGGTGTCGTCGTCGATGCGTACGGTGTCAAGGGCTGGGTCAAGATCCAGCCGCACGCGCAGGACGGCCACGGCGGCGACGCCATGGTCGGCTCGCGACGCTGGTGGGTTGCGGCTCGCTTGCCCGTAGTGGGCAGACCTGCGGGCCTGTCGGCGGGTTCGCGTGACGAGCCTCGGGCGCCGCTCCGGCTCGTCAGCGTGCGCGACGCGAAGATGCACAGTGGCAGCGTGGTTGCGCTTCTGGCCGGTATTGCAGATCGCGACCAGGCGCTCGCAGCGAAGGGAACGACGGTGCACGTGCGCCGCGCGGACTTTCCGAAGCTGCCGCAGGACGAGTTCTATTGGGTCGACCTGATCGGTCTGGCCGTGATCAACACCGAGGGCGAAGCACTCGGCGAGGTCGTGGGCCTGATCGATAACGGCGCGCACTCGGTGATGCGGATTGTGCCGGTGCGTGCGCCGGCCGGGCCACAGGATGACGGGCAAACCGGCTTGCCGGCGGAAGCCGCCGTCGATACGCGGCGCGGTAAAGGCACGAACGGTAGCAAGGGTGCCAAGGGCAGGGAGCCCGCGGTTGTCGTTGACGAGCGTTTGATTCCGTTTGTCGATGCGTATGTGCGCGGTGTCGATCTCGAAGCGCGCCGGATCGTGGTCGATTGGGGCTTTGATTATTAGTCACGATCTCCTTTCGGAGAGTGCGATGCAGTTCGATGTCGTCACGCTCTTTCCCGAGATGTTCGGCGCCCTGACCGACTACGGCATCACGAGCAGGGCGGTCAAGCAGCAGCGCTTTGCCCTGCGCACGTGGAATCCGCGCGATTTCACGTCGAACAACTATCGGACGGTCGACGATCGTCCGTATGGCGGTGGCCCTGGCATGGTCATGCTGGCGCGGCCGCTTGAAGATGCGATCACCGCGGCGAAAGCCGCGCAGGCAGCTGCTGGCGTGGCGAAGCCGCGTGTGCTGTTGATGTCGCCGCAGGGCACGCCGCTGACGCACCGCAAGGTGATGGCGTTCGCAGCCGAGGCGGGTCTGATCCTGTTGTGCGGACGTTATGAAGCGATCGATCAGCGGTTGGTCGATCGGTGCGTCGACGAGGAAGTGAGCCTCGGCGACTTCGTGCTGTCGGGCGGCGAGTTACCGGCGATGGCACTGATGGATGCGGTGGTACGGCAGTTGCCGGGTGTGCTCAACGATGCGCAGTCGGCCGTGCAGGACAGTTTCGTCGATGGCCTGCTCGACTATCCGCACTACACGCGGCCGGAAGAATATGAAGGTGTGCGCGTGCCGGACGTATTGCTCGGCGGCAATCATGCCGAAATCGAATTGTGGCGGCGCCGTCAGGCACTTGCCAATACGCTGGCGAAGCGCCCTGATCTGATCAAGGCAGCGCGCCGGCACAAGACGTTGAGCCGTGCCGATGAGGCATGGCTCGCCAGTCTCGGAACGGGTCAACCGGCCGGGGCGCAACACGGGGGTACCGCACGAGCGGTGCCTGTATCAAACCCATCCTCTACCGGGGCCACTGAAGTTCGCGGCCGCACAGCGGCGGAACAAGGCATCAACGCCGGCATGATGGATCCAGGAGTCAGCAATGAATCTGATTGAAAAGCTCGAGCAGGAAGAAATCGCCCGCTCGCTCGGTGAGAAGACCATTCCGTCGTTCGCCCCGGGCGATACGGTGATCGTCAGCGTGAGCGTCGTCGAAGGCACGCGCAAGCGTGTGCAGGCGTATGAAGGCGTGGTGATCGCCAAGCGTAACCGCGGCCTCAACTCGTCGTTCATCGTCCGCAAGATCTCGTCGGGCGAAGGCGTCGAACGGACCTTCCAGACCTATTCCCCGCTGCTCGCCAGCATCGTCGTCAAGCGTCGTGGCGATGTGCGTCGTGCAAAGCTGTACTACCTGCGCGAACGTTCGGGCAAGTCGGCTCGGATCAAGGAAAAGCTCACCTTCAAGGATCGCGCTGTCGAAGCGTAATCCCGCAAGGAAGAAAGCACCCCCCGGGGTGCTTTTTTTATTCTGTCTCCGTCTCGTGGTTTTTCGTGGGTTCCATGGCCCGTCCGCTGTTTGATCCAGAACTCCTGCCCGTCGTCTCGATCGACGACGCGCTGCCGCCAGTTTCTTCCGAGCGCCTGAGCCCCGCCGCGTTGCGCAAGCGCTTTGCATCGCTCGATCACGCCTGGGAGCCTGAGCCGGCCGAAGATAGCCGGGTCGACCCGGCGCGCGACCCGCGTGTCGCCGCGGTGCTGATTCCGCTCGTTGACCGCCGCGACGGGCTGACCGTCCTGCTGACCCAGCGTGCCGAGCACCTGACCGATCATGCGGGGCAGATCAGCTTCCCGGGCGGCCGTGTCGAACCCGGTGATCGGGATGCGGTCGCCACGGCGTTGCGCGAGGCCTATGAAGAGGTGGCCCTCGACCCCGCGCATGTCGAAGTGCTCGGCTGCCTTCCCGATCTGCTGACCGGCACCGGCTATTGCGTGACGCCGGTTGTCGCGCTTGTTCACCCGCCCTTTACCGTGACGGCCGACGACGGCGAAGTCGCCGAGATTTTTGAAGTGCCGCTCGCGTTCCTGATGGACCCCGCGCATCACCAGATTCGCGAATTCCGTTATGAGACCGGCAGCCGCCGTTTTTTCTCCATGCCATTTCCGCGCGCGGACAACGAGGGCGCCTATTTCATCTGGGGGGCGACGGCGAGGATGTTGCGCAATTTGTATCGCTTTCTATTGGTCTGATGGCCGAGTCGGGGGCTGTGCTATGTTTACCGCACAAAGACACCAACGGCTTGCCGCATGACCTTCTTTTCCGTATTGCTTGCGCTGGTTCTCGAACAGCTTCGCGCCGTATCGCTGGAAAATCCGCTGGCCCGCCTGCTACGCCTGCATGCGCAGAGCGCGGCGCAGGGCGTCGATGCGGGCAAGACCCGGCATGGCGTGCTCGCATGGCTCGGCGTCGTGCTGCCCTGGACGCTCATCACCGGCATCATCTACTACGTGCTGTTTCGGATCAATTTCGCGCTCGCATTTATCTGGAATGTCGCCGTCATCTATTTCACGCTCGGCTTTCGGCAATTCAGCCACTATTTCACCGATATTCACGTCGCGCTGAATAGCGATGACGTGCCGCGTGCACGCGAAATTCTCCAGGAATGGACTGGCCTCGAAACGCTCGACATGCCGGTCAGTGAAATCGTCCGGCATACCCTGATTCATGCGGTGGTCGCTTCGCATCGCCATGTATTCGGTGTGTTTTTCTGGTTTCTCGTGCCGATCGGGCCGGCAGGCGCCGTGCTTTATCGCGTCACCGAGTATCTGGCGCGCGCCTGGGCCGATCCACTGGCCGAACGCAGCGGCCCGTTCTCGAATTTTGCACGGCAGGCTTTCTTCGTAATCGACTGGGTGCCGGTGCGGCTCACCGCAATGGGGTTTGCGATCGTCGGCAATTTCGAGGACGCCATTTACTCGTGGCGCAACTACACGCGTCAATGGCCTGACGCGAACGACGGTGTCTTGCTCGCCGCGGGGAGCGGGGCGCTCGGTGCGCGCCTGAACGGACCGCTTGCCGAAGTGAGCGGCGTCGAAGCGCTCGATGTCGGCGATGCGGGGCTGCTGCCGGTCGGCGAAGACTGCACACCGCGCACGCTGCAATCGGCGATCGGCCTGGTCTGGCGCGCGGTGATCCTCTGGATGCTCCTGCTGTTGATGCTCACGATCGCGCTCTGGGTCGGCTGAACGAACCAGACCACGGACTACCGGACGATCTGGCTCGCCTCGTGCACGAGTTGCTCGTACAGCGCGTGACGCGTTTTTCCGATCTTCCCCTTTTCGACCCCGTCCAGAATCGCACAACCTGGCTCGTGCAGATGACGGCAGTTGTAGAACCGGCAATGCGGCAGCAATGACCGGAATTCGGGGAATGCACGCTCGAGCATGCCCTCGGTCAGATGATGCAGGCCGAACTCCTGAAAGCCCGGTGAATCGATCAGCGCGCCACCTCCCGGTAACTGGTAGAGCCGGGTGAAGGTGGTCGTATGCCGGCCGCTGTTGAGTGCCACCGAGATCTCGCGCGTCGCGACAGCGGCACCCGGCACCAGCAGGTTCACGAGCGTTGACTTGCCCATCCCCGACTGGCCCAGCAACAACGTGGTCCGGCCGCGCAGGCGGCCTCCGACGAGGGACTCGGCTTCTTCCGGGCGGGCGGTGACCGACCCTTCCACGACCTGATAGCCGAGCCCGACATAAGGTGCGAGACGCTCGCGCGCCAAGACGAGCGCTTCGGGAAGGTCCGCCTTGTTGAGCAGGATCAGCGGGGCGATTCCGCTCGCCTCGGCCGCGACCAGCGAGCGGCCGAGCAGGTCCTCGCTGAACCAGGGCTCGGTCGCCAGCATGATCAGCATCTGGTCGAGGTTCGCGGCGAACAGCTTCGACTTGAACTGATCCGAACGAAACAGCAGATTACGCCGCGGCAGGATATCGACGATCACCCCCTGGTCGGCCGATTGCCGCTCGAACGTCACCTCGTCGCCGACCGCCATCTCGCTGCGCTTGCCGCGCGGAAAACACTGCAAGGCCGCCGCGCCACCTTGCGGGGCGACGACGTAGTGCCGGCCGTGCGAGGCAATCACGCGGCCCTGCTCGAGCGTGGCGGATGCACTGCCCCGGCCGCGCCTGCCCGCTAGCTTGCCGGTGTCCGCCTCGTCGTTCTGCGCGTTTGCGATTCGATTCGAGTATTGGCTCATGCGTGCGCCAACAGCCGGTCGATGCGCTGTGACGCGGGCGGATGGGAATAGTAGAACGCTGTGTAAAGCGGATCGGGCGTCAGTGTCGACGCATTGTCCTGGTAGAGCTTGACGAGCGCGCTGACGAGGTCCTCGGCGCGCGTCTGGCCCGCGGCGAAGGCATCGGCCTCGAACTCGTGCTTGCGCGAACTCAGGCTGCCGAGCGGGCTCACGAAGAACACGAACACCGGCAGCACGAGGAAGAACAAGATCAGCGCGAGTGCGTCGTTGCCGCCTGCCATCGACGGCCGCACGCCGAGCTGGGTGTAGAACCAGACGTGCTGGACCAGCCAGCCGAGCAGTGCGAGCAGGACGAGGCTGATCAGGAAGGTGACCACGAGCCGCTTGAGCACATGCTTGCGCTTGAAATGACCAAGCTCGTGCGCGAGCACCGCTTCGATTTCGTCACCGCTCAAGCGAGCGAGCAGGGTATCGAAAAACACGATGCGCTTGGCCGCGCCGAAGCCCGTGAAATAGGCGTTGCCATGCGCCGAGCGGCGGCTGCCGTCCATCACGAACAGGCCCTTGGCCGCAAAGCCGCAGCGTGCCATCAAGGCCTCGATCCGTGCGCGCAGGGAGGCATCGTCGAGCGGCTTGAACTTGTTGAACAAGGGAGCGATGACCGTCGGGTAGAGCACCAGCACGAGCGAATTGAAGGCCACCCAGACCACCCAGGCCCAGACCCACCAGAGCGCGCCCGCACGGCCCATGAGCCAGAGCACGGCTGCCAGCAGCGGCAGGCCGAGCGCGACGCCGAGCCCGATCGACTTGGCCAGGTCGCCGAGAAACAGTGCCCGCGTCATCCGGTTGAAGCCGAAGCGCTCCTCGATGACGAACTGTCGGTAATAATCGAAAGGTAGATCGACGAGACTCGTGATCACGGCGACTGCCGCGATAAGAACGAGCTGCGCGGCAAAACCGTGACCGAGCCAGCCTGTAATCGTCATATTGAGCCATTGGAGCAGGCCCAGCAGCGTGAGTACCACGAGCAGCGCGGCGCCGACCACGATCTCGGCCATCGCGAGCCGCGTGCGTGCGACGGTGTAGTCGGCGGCGCGCTGGTGCGAGTCCAGCGTGATGGTTTCCGTGAAACGCGCGGGCACCGCATGCCGGTGCGCGGTCACATGGCGGATCTGACGGGAGGCAAGCCAGAGTTTGGTCGCAACCATCGCCAGTAACGCGATGATAAAAAGATAGGTCAGCATTGCCGGCGTTCCGTTCAAAAAAGGCTCGATCGAGCTATGCGACAATTATAGGTTGTTGCGCCACGTTTCATCCCGCTGCCGGCTGGACGCGCTGGCGGCAGCGGAATGCAAAGCCGGCCTGAGCGCTTTTGCGCTCTGCTTTGCTCTTTGTTTCGTTCATTGTTTGATTCCCTGCCTTCGTTCATCAACGCACCGGATACCGCCCACAGCATGACCATCGACATTACGCCGCCGACCGTTCCGCAAGCTTCGGCCGAGGCCGCAGACGCGACTGCCACGAGCGTTGCGCAGACGCTCGTGCGCAACGAGCTGAACCTGATCTGGGTCGATATGGAAATGACCGGCCTCGATCCCGACAAGGACAAGGTCATCGAGATCGCCGTGGTCGTCACGGACTCGCAACTGAGCGTGGCCGTCGAGGGTCCCGTGATCGCGATCCACCAGTCCGACGCGACGCTCGACGCCATGGACCAGTGGAACAAGAATACGCATGGCCGCTCGGGCCTGATCGACCGGGTACGGGCATCGAGCGTCGACGAAGCCGGCGCGGTCGCCGAGCTCAAGACGTTCCTGAATCTCTATGTGCCGCCGAACAAGTCGCCGATGTGCGGCAATTCGATCTGCCAGGACCGCCGCTTCATGGCGCGCCATATGCCTGAGCTCGAGACCTTTTTTCACTATCGGAACCTTGATGTCAGCACGCTCAAGGAGCTTTGCCGCCGCTGGCAACCGGCCTTGCTCAAGGGCTTCACGAAGCGCGGCGCGCATACGGCGCTTGCCGATATCCAGGAGTCGATCGACGAACTCAAGTACTACCGCGAGCACTTCATCCGGGAAGCGGCTGTTTGAGCGAGCCAGACCGATTTCGGGTGCGGCGCCCGCCGCGCTAGAATGTTCGTTCGATCAGCATCTGCAGGTGCTTTATGAAGACAAGACGGACGGAAATTCTTGGCGCAGCTTTGGCTGGCCTGCTGTGTCTCCTGGTGTGCGCGGGTTGCGCCCAGGTTGGCACGGATGACGCCGGTTCGGCGGTGCCGACCGGCAAAGTGACAGCTTACGGCGTGATCGACGAGGGTGTGACCGTCACGCGCTAAGCGAGCCAGGAAGGCCACGAACACACCTATTCACCACCACATTACGATCGGGCCGATATGAATCGCGCAGACGAGCAGCAACAACAAGGGTCACCCGCGGCAGGCAAGAGCAGCGGCGCCCAGACCAAAACCGCGATCGCCGATCGATCGGAAACGACGTTTCGCTTTCTCGCCGAGCCGAGCTCCGTCAATTTTGGCGGCAAGGTGCATGGCGGCGCGCTGATGAAGTGGATCGACGAGACCGCTTATGCGTGCGCGGCGATGTGGTCAGGCCGTTACGCGGTGACGGTCAGCGTCGGCAATATCCGCTTTCGCCGGCCTGTGCACGTGGGCAATCTTGTCGAGATTCGCGCCAAGATCGTCGCGACGGGCCGCACGAGCATGCACATCCACGTTTCCGTGCATGCGGGCGACCCGAAGGAAGGCGAACTCGAAATGACGACCGACTGCCTCGTCGTATTCGTCGCGGTCGACAGCAACGGCCGGCCGATGCCGGTACCTTCGTTCGAACCCGTGACGGACGAACAGAAGCACCTCGCGCGCTATGCCCATGACGTGCGCGCCGCGCTCGACGCGATTGTCGAGATGAAGCCGGACGGAGTCGCCAGCGGAAGAGTCTGAAAGAACAGTCCCGGCTTTCAGGCCGGGTTTTAGGCCGGGGCTCTCAGCCCCGGTCCTCGACCCCGCTTCTCAGCCCCGCTTCTCAGCCCCACTTCTCAGCCCCACCTCTCAGCCCCACCTCTCAGCCCCACTTCTCAGCCCCACCTCTCAACCACGCTTCTCAGCCCCACTTCTCAGCCCCACCGCTCAGCCCCACCGCTCAGCCCCACCGCTCAGCCCCACCGTTCAGCCTCACCACTCAGTCCCGCTTGCCGACCATCTGCTCGGGTCGGACCCACTCGTCGAACTGCGCTCCGGTCACATAGCCGAGCTCGAGTGCGGCTGCCTTGAGCGTGGTCCCTTCCTTGTGCGCTTTCTTCGCGATCTTGGCGGCCTTGTCGTAGCCGATATGCGGATTGAGCGCGGTCACGAGCATCAGCGATTCGTTGAGCAACGCCTCGATGCGCGGCCGGTTCGGTTCGATCCCGACGGCGCAATGATCGTTGAAGCTCTGTGCGCCATCGGTCAACAGCCGGATCGACTGCAGGACATTGTGCGCGATCATCGGTCGGAACACATTGAGTTCGAAGTTGCCGCTCGCTCCGCCGAAATTCACCGCCGCGTCGTTGCCGAATACCTGGCAGCACAGCATCGTGACAGCTTCCGACTGCGTCGGATTCACCTTGCCCGGCATGATCGAACTGCCCGGCTCGTTTTCCGGAATCGACAGTTCGCCGAGCCCGCAACGCGGACCGCTCGCCAGCCAACGCACATCGTTGGCGATCTTCATGAGTCCGGCCGCGACGGTCTTCAAGGCGCCATGTGCAAAAACCAGCGCATCGGCCGCGGCCATCACTTCAAATTTATTCGGCGCCGTCACGAAGGGCAATACGGCCAAACGACCGATCTCGGCCGCCACCTTCACCGCGAACTCGGGATGCGCGTTGAGCCCCGTGCCGACCGCGGTCCCGCCGAGCGCGAGTTCGTAGAGATGCGGCAGGGTCGATTGCAGATGGCGAATCCCCTGATCGAGTTGCGCGACATATCCTGAAAACTCCTGGCCGAGCGTGAGCGGCGTCGCATCCTGCAAATGGGTGCGGCCGATCTTGACGATGTCGGCGAAGTCGCGCGACTTGCCTGCGAGCGTCTCGCGCAAGGTCGTCAGCGCGGGAATCAGATGCTTGGCGATACCCTCAGCTGCCGCTATATGCATCGCCGTCGGGAACACATCGTTGGATGACTGGCCGCGGTTCACGTCGTCGTTCGGGTGCACGAGCCGCGATTCGCCGCGTTCGCCGCCGAGCAGTTCGCTTGCACGGTTCGCGATCACTTCGTTGAGATTCATATTGGTCTGCGTGCCGGAACCCGTCTGCCAGACCGCGAGCGGAAATTCATCCGGATGCTTGCCGTCGATCACTTCCTGCGCCGCGCCGATGATCACCTTGGCCTTGTCTTCGGGCAGCACCCCGAGTGCGTGGTTGACTTCGGCCGCCGCGCGCTTGATCAGCGCAAGCGAACGGATCAGCTCGGGCGACTGCTTCTCAGTCGAAATCCTGAAGTTCTGCAGCGAACGCTGCGTTTGCGCACCCCAGAGGCGCGAGGCGGGCACGGCGATTTCGCCGAACGTATCGCGTTCGAAACGACTGTCTTCAGACATCGGAAAGCTCCACAAAAAAATAGGGGTGCGAGCGCGCGGGAAAGTCGCTCCCGCTCGCGCAAGCCGCGCGCGCTCAAAGCTGGTCGCGGACCGGCAGCATGAAGAATATCCCCGTTACGAAGTTGCGCCACAAACCCGCATCAGGGTCGTAGTTATACACGCGGTGGATGCCATCGTCGTCCGTGCTCCATTGCAGGAGGGAGGGCGTCACGCCGGATGCACGCATCTGCGAGAGTTCCACATCCGGCGTAAGCGTGACGTGATAGCTCACATCAGGTGCGATCGCCCGCTCGAACATTTTCTCGACCTGTTCCGCGATGACCGGGCTGTGGACCACGACAGTCAGTTCCGTATTGAGGCCGAGCGAGCGGCGGTCGAGGTTCATCGAGCCGATGACGGCGATTTTCCGGTCGATGACGTAGGCCTTTGCGTGGAGACTCGCATGCGAACGCGAGCCTGTCAGGCCGCCGACACGAACCGAGGTTTCGAGCGGCTTGAACTCGTAGAGTTCGACGCCGAGCTTGAGCAGCGGCACGCGATAGGGACTATAGCCGGCGTGCACGGCGACCGCGTCGGTGGCGGCCAGCGAGTTGGTCAGGATGCGGAAATGCACGCCGCGCTTGGTCAATTGCTCGACGAGGCCGATCCCTTCGTCATGCGGCACGAAATACGGCGAGATCACGTCGACGCTCGATTGCGAGGCGCGTACGAGTTGTCCCAGGCGACGGGCCGGCGGACTCTCGTAATCGGGATTCGCCGGATCGATTTTCGCGGGCGTGTCGACGTGCAGTTCGCCGGGCGCCCAGACCAGGCCGGCGGCTTCGCGTGCCAGTTGGTCGGACAAAGGCGATTGATACAGCGGCTTGTTGGCGATATCAGCAAATTCCTTTTGCCAGTGTGCGTCGAGGTCCTTGCGTACGCGTTCGATGTCCGCACGGTCGAACTGGCGCGTGTTCAGCGCGCGCAGCGGATACGATTCCTCGCTGTTCCAGAACAGGTCGAAGCTCGCCGATATCTGGGAGACGAGCGGACCGGCGACCACGAGGTCCAGGTCGCGGAACACGACGTTGGGGCTCGCATCGAAATATTCGTCGCCAAGATTGCGGCCGCCGACCACCGCGACCTGATTGTCGACGATCAGCGCCTTGTTGTGCATGCGTCGCGTCAGTGAGTCGAGATTCGTCACCGCATTGGTGAGGCGCGCCATCGGACCCTGGCTCGCCGTGGCGAATGGATTGAAGACGCGAACCTCGATATTCGGATGCGCGTTGAGCGTCGCCATCACGTCGCTAAGATCCTTGAAGTTGAGGTCGTCGACGAGAAAGCGCACCCGTACGCCGCGATCGGCCGCGCGCAAGGCGGCATTGAACACCAGGTAACCGGTGTCGTCCTCGGCTGCGATGTAGTACTGCATATCAAGCGTGCGCTGGGCTGCATTGGCAAGCGCGAGACGCGTCTGGAGCGCGGCACTGCCGATCGGCAGCAACTTGAAACCGTTCTCGCCGGGATGCGCGGGTTCGCGGGCTTCCAGCACGTCGCCGAGCCGCGTGGGCGTGCCTTGAGCTAGCGCGAACGACATCTCGCGCTTGAAGTCGCTTGCGGGCGGCCGCGTCGCGCACGCGGCGGGCAAACCCAGACAAGCTGCCAGGACCAACGCCCGGCCGCCACTGCAAATGCCGGCGAGGTCGCGAACGCGGCGCACGAACCCTTGCCAAGAGTGAATAAGGAACGCGCGGCGGTCTGCCAAGGTAACCTCGACGGGAAGTCGCAATCCGACGCACCCATGCAATTCATGTGCCCAACGCATGATGGCACCTGCAAGGTTCGTGTCGTTGGCCCGTTGGCCGCGCACGCAGGCCTCGCTAACCTTTCAGGTCAGGTTTTCCTTTTCCGACTACACGGTAAGCGCTACCTTGATCGACGGTGTTTTGTACCGCTTATGACAATGACTGCAGCCTGTTTCACGCGTATTTTCCCGTTTTGAAAGCCGGTGCAGGCGCTCTCCTACAATCGATTCGTCTCTCTTCGACTACAAGCCGCCCCCTGCCGCAAGCACACTGTGATTCATGCCTCGCACTCATGCAGGCTTGTCGAACCTCTGGAGGGAGCGAATCATGAATAAAGACCAAACGCGCGGCCGTGTTGAACAGGTCAAGGGCAAGGTTAACGAAGCTGTCGGCAAAGTAACCAACAATCCGGCGAAGGAACTCAAGGGCGACGTGCAACAAGCCGTAGGCAAAGAGCAAGCCAAATACGGCGATACCAAGGAACAGGTCAAGAAGGAGATCAAGCGCGGTTCCTGATCGAGTCTCACCGCACTCGGTGAGGCGCCGGGTGGAAAAGCGCGGCGCGGTCAAGGAAATACGCCCACGCGGCAGCGTTTGTCGGCCGATTCGCTTCCGGCAGGGTCCGAACGAACAGGATCCAGCCACCGGCGCAAGGATGCGTTTCCGACAGCGCGGCGATCGACCGCCGGGGTCACACTTCGGCGGGATGTACAGAGCCGCCAGCGTGGAAACACGGCTGGCGGCACTTCAATATGGATGGTATCGCGCGGCTCGGCTCAGCGGAAATGAGGCGGGCAGGTGATAGTCATCTCGAGTCCATAGATTCCTGGCGAATACACCCATCGACCGTCGCCGCCGTTTCCTCGTCATCTGCCATATTCCGATCGCCGCCCGACTGCACTCGACATTTTCGGCCAGATATCAGACCAAAGACGCAGGATGACCCCGGTAACATTTCATTATTCACGGCTCAATGTCAGAATAACCCGCTGCTGCAAATGAGGGTCAAGCCGCTAGGGCGCAGCCGCTCATCGGAGCGGGGCCGACGGTCGGCTATACTCAATCGCCCCGCAAGATGCGGGCGCGACGCGGAATTCGCAGAACTGCCTTTCGAATAACTTGGACAAATGGAGAATCCGTCTTGGGGAACACGCTTTCGCGCACGCTGATCGCGGTGACGGCATCTGTGGTGCTGGCAGCCTGCTCGCAATGGGGCAATCCAGAACCCTCCGTTGCAACCGCCCGTCCGGCTACTCCCAAAGACCCCTGGGAGGCTGTCAAGGCCGAACTGGCACCGACCGGCACTTCGTCGGGCATCGCGCTCGCGTCGGCGAGCGACGGTTCCCTTAAAGCGAATCTGCAGGGCGACGCCTCGTTTGACAAGGGCAGTTCAGCGATCAAGGCCGCGGCGCAGCCCTCGCTCTATCAGCTTTCACAGACGATGAGCCGCCATCCCGAATTGCACGCGCGGCTCGTCGGTTATTCGGACAACAGCGGCGATGCGGATTTCAATGTGGCGTTGTCGAAAAATCGTGCACGCAGCGTCGCCGAGTACCTGACGGCCCATGGCGTCGAGGATTCGCGGATTGCAGTCGAGGGGCGCGGCGCAGCCGATCCCGTCGACGACAACAGTTCGTCGGCTGGGCGGGCGCGCAACCGACGCGTTGAGATCTTTCTGACGATGTAAGCGGTCAGCGGTCGCGTCGCGCGATGGGGACGGCCGCAGGCGTGACGATGGATTATTCCGACGGGGGTGTCGGCGTGAGGCGGCGCTTGCGCGTCGAAACCACGGGACTTCCAGACGATTCCTCGCGCGGACGCGGCGCGGGCCGCGCGCCCGTATCCAGTTGCACGGTCGAGATCGCCCGCTTGTAGATGGCCTGCACGCCCGTTGGCGTCTGCAGCATGACCACGAACTGATCGAATGATTCGATCCGCCCGACAAGCCGGATACCATTCACGAGATACACCTGTACGGTCTTGCGCTCCTTGCGCATGGCGTTCAGGAAGTCGCTTTGGGGATGGGTGTTTTCAATTTCGGTCGGCATTTGAGGCGGTTGGCGCAGTCTGAGCAGCCGTCATGTTAGCGCAGGTCTGCTTTGGGTGGGCGCTACACCGCATCGGGCAACGCGTTTGTAATGCATCCGGCGCGTTTCCTGCATTTCCTTTTCTTACGTATCTGACTGAATCCCGCCATCAGTCCGGGTCGGTCGCATGGCCGATGGAGCCGCATATCGAGGTCTCTCATCCAACCGACTCGATGCGGGGATAACTGTTAGTACCCTAGCCGCTTAGCTTGACGGCGGAGAACCCCCCTACAATTCGAGCAATCGGTCCAAGAGTTGCGCAGCGCCACTTGGAGAAGCGATGTGGGCAAGACGGGCAACGCATTGCTGATGGGCTGGCTCGTCTGCACGATGGCGGGGGCCGACGAGCGGCCCGTCGTGGTCGAGCGCGCACCCGATACGATGGAGGCACGGGTGCTCGCCTGCGCGGCCTGTCATGGCGCGCGTGGAGAAGGAACCGACAACGACTATTTTCCGCGACTCTCCGGCAAGCCCTCGGGTTATCTGTACAACCAACTGCTGGCTTTTCGCGACGGGCGCCGCAAGTACCCGCCGATGAACTACCTTCTGGCCTACATGCCGGATGCCTATCTGAGGCAGATCGCCGAGTATTTCGCGGCCGAACGTCCTCCCGCTCGTGAGCCCGAAACACCGAGGGTCGATGCGCAAACCCTCGCCTATGGACAGCAGCTAACCCTGCACGGCGATCCTTCACGCAAGGTGCCCGCTTGCGTCAGCTGTCATGGGGCGGCATTAACCGGCATGGAGCCGACGATTCCCGGCTTGCTCGGCCTGCATTCCGACTACATCAGTGCGCAACTCGGCGCGTCGCGCTACGGTACCCGCGTCACCGCGCCGCCCGATTGCATGCATACGATCACGTCGAGGCTCGCGGAACGCGATATCACGGCCGTCTCGGCTTGGCTTGCGTCCCTGCCCGTGCCCGCCAATGCGTCGCCAGTCGCGCAGGGCACGCTCAAGATGCCGCTCGCCTGCGGCAGTGAAGCCAACTAGACGGAGGAACGGAATGCCTCGTATGCACTTCCTCGCTACCTCCGCCGCCTTGGCCGTGGCGACGATCTTGTGTGCGCTCGCTGCACTGCATGTGCTGTCCGCGCGCGCCGCGAGCACTCAGGCACCCGCTCCGAAAGCGGCTCCCGAGGTCCTGGCCCGTGGCGAATATCTGGCACGCGCGGGCGATTGCATTGCCTGTCATTCGACACCGACCGGCAAGACGTTCGGAGGTGGTCTCGCAATGGGGACTCCCTTCGGTACGCTATTCACGCCGAATATCTCGTCGAGCAACGAGTTCGGCATCGGACGCTGGAGTGCCGACGAGTTCTACAAGATGTTGCATACCGGCAGGTCGCGCAACGGCATGCTGTTGTACCCCGCGATGCCTTTTACCGCTTACACGAAAGTCACGCGCGCAGATTCCGATGCAATCTTCGCCTTCCTGAAGTCGACCCCGGCGGTCGCGCAACCGAACCGGCCGCATGATCTGCGTTTTCCGTTCAACAAGCGCTCCATGCTGCTCGGCTGGCGCACCTTGTTTTTCCGCGAGGGCGAGTACCGGGCTGATCCGGCGATGTCGGTCGAGTGGAACCGGGGCGCGTATCTCGTCGAAGGCCTCGGACATTGTTCGATGTGCCATACGGCCATCAATGCACTCGGTGGCAGCTCCGCGTCGAAGGCGTTCGAGGGCGGCCTGATTCCGATGCAGGACTGGTATGCGCCATCGCTGACCTCCAACAAGGAAGCCGGGCTCGGCGAGTGGAGCATCCAGGATATTTCCGATCTCCTGCAGATCGGCGTGTCCGAACGGGGCGCAGTTTTTGGGCCGATGGCCCAGGTCGTCCACGACAGCCTCCAGTATTTGTCTGATGACGACATACGTTCGATGGCCGTCTATCTGAAGACGCTGCCGTCGCGCAGTGAAACGAGCGTGTCGGCGCCTACGCAGGAAGTCGCGGAAGAGAAGAACCGGCTGTTTCCGCTCGGCAAGAAGATCTACGAGGCGCAGTGTGCGGTCTGCCATCGCAGTGACGGGCAAGGAAAATCGCCGCATTTCCCACCGCTCGCGAACAATCAGGCGATCGAGATGTCCTCCGCGGTCAATCCCATCCGCATGGTGCTCAACGGTGGCTATGCGCCGGGTACCAAGAAGAATCCGACGCCCTACGGCATGCCACCGTTCGCGCAGACGCTTTCCGATGAGGAGATCGCCGCCGTGGTCACGTATATCCGTACGGCGTGGGGCAATCACGGCACGCCGGTCAGCGCGAAGGACGCGAATGCCCTGCGCCCGGCGCTGCTTTACTGAGGAATCTTATGAGCGATCTGGATTCACCGCGTGGTCCGAAGCCCGATCGGGTCTCGCCTTCGCCACCTTCGGTGCAGCCGCATGCGAGTTCGGCCGAGGACGACGCGGTCGACGTGATCGTCCATGGCGGCCCGCGCGGTGCGATAGCCGTCGCCGGTGTCGCAACAGCTATCGTGATTGGCCTCTGGTTCGCCTTTTATTTCCTGGTGTTCCTGCCGCGCGGCGTGATTCGATGACTGGACGAGACCACTCATGACTCAAGTTCCCCAACCCGCGGGCGGAACCGACGGGCACGACGTCGCGGCGCGCATCGAGAAGCGTTGGGCGATGCTCGTGATCGGCATCGTCTGCGTGCTGATCGCCATGGTCATCTTCACTGGCCTGCACTGGGCCATGATGCCGCCCTCGCGCGTCGAGACGATCGATCCCCTGACGCTGCACATCACGGGCGAGTTCGTGGAGAGCAATCTCGGCAGCGCCAGGGAGGCCGATGGCTCGATCACGGTGCGGCTGATCGCCCAGCAGTATTCGTTCACCCCGCAATGTGTCCTCGTGCCGGCCAGTACGCCGATCACATTCCGAGCGACGAGTGCTGACGTCGTGCACGGCTTCCTCATTACCCGGACCAATATCAATTCCATGCTCGAGCCTGGCTATGTCTCGACGTTCCGGACGACATTCGATCAACCCGGTGATCACCTCATGCCTTGCCACGAATTCTGCGGCGTCGGCCATGAAGGAATGTGGGCTCACGTCAAGGTGATCGAGCGAGACGCGTTCGACAAGTTGGCGGTCAATGCGCGGAGGCTCAGCTGTGTTCAATAAACGACTGGTTCTCGCGCATTTCTGGGTGGCGTTCGTTGCATTCGGCCTCGCGCTGCTGCTCGGCGAGTGGCAGATGTTTATCCGCAGCCCGCTTCATGCGTGGTTGCGCGATCCTGAGCTTTACTATCGTTCGGTGACGGCGCACGGGTCGGCGATGGGCTATGTGTTTCCGACCCTGGTCGCGATGGGTTTCGGTTATGCCGTCGTCGAACTCGCGCTCAAGAGGCCGCTGCTCGGACGGGTCTGGGCGTGGGCGGGATTCTGGCTTGTCGTGGCGGGCACGGTGATGGCGATGGTGCCGGTGGCGATGGGACTCGCTTCGGTTCTCTACACGTTTTATCCGCCGATGATCGGCAATGCGTTCTACTACCTCGGCATCGTGCTGGTCGTGGTCGGTTCGTGGATCTGGGTCGCGCTGATGGCGATCAACCTGCGCGCGTGGAAGCTCGAGCACCCCGGGCAGCCCGTGCCGCTGGCGATGTTCGCGAGCGTGGCCGGCGCGTATCTCTGGGGCTGGACCGCGGTCGGCGCCGCCATCGAGATTCTGTTCCAGATCCTGCCCGTGGCGTTCGGTTTCAAGTCGACCATCGATGCAGGACTCGCGCGCGTATTCTTTTCGTGGACCTTGCATGCGATTGTCTATTTCTGGCTGATGCCGGCTTATATCGCGTACTACACCATCATTCCGCGCGCGATCGGTGGCAGGCTCTATAGCGACTCGATGGCGCGCATCTCGTTCATCCTGTTCCTCGTCGTCTCGATGCCGATCGGGATCCATCACCTGTTTGCCGATCCGCAGGTCGGCTCGGGTTTCAAGTTCATGCAGTCGGTGTTCACGGCGCTTGTCGCGGTGCCCACGCTGCTGACCGTATTTACGATTTGTGCGTCCGTCGAGATCGCGGCACGACTGCGTGGCGGCAAGGGTGCGTTCGGATGGGTGAAGGCGCTTCCGTGGGATAACCCGATGATGCTTTCGCTCGCATTTTCATTCGTGATGCTCGGATTCGGCGGCGCGGGCGGCATCATCAATATGAGTTATCAGCTTGATTCGACGATTCACAATACGCAGTGGATCACAGGCCATTTTCATTTGATCTTTGCCGGTGCGATCGTGATCATGTATTTCGCGATTGCCTATGATCTCTGGCCTCAGTTGACCGGGCGCGCGGTCACGCGTATCCAGATGATGCGCTGGCAGTTGTGGCTATGGTTCATCGGCATGATCGTCCTGACGTTCCCGTGGCACTACGTCGGGATTCTCGGCATGCCGCGGCGCATGGCCTACTTCGACTACACGCATCCCGAGATCGCCGCGCAGGCGGTCTCGGTCAGTTTATCCGTGGTGGGCGGGGCGTTGCTCGTGATCTCCGCCATCCTGTTCTTCATCATTCTGATCAGCGCTCATCGAGGACCTCGGATCGTCGTGCAAGAGTATCGATTCAGCAAAGCCGTTCACCAGGCGACGTCGTTGCCGATTGCGCTCAATGGCTTTGCGCTCTGGCTGACCCTGATGGTTGCGTTGACCCTCGTCAACTACGGTTATCCGATTGCGCAGTTGCTCGTGCTGCCGCAAACGTCAGTGCCGGCGGTACATATTGGAGGGTCGGGGCGATGAGTGAAGAACGCCTGTTCTCGCTGAGAAATCCGTGGTTCACGGCTAGCGTGGGAGCCACCGTCGGCGTCGCCATTTTCTCGGCGCTCGTCGGGTTCGTCTGGCTGCCGTCGGCGCAGACCGACGCGCAGTTCCAGGGCCTGTGGAATGCCATCTGCAGCGCGGCCGGCGTGCCCCAGACCTGGCTGATTGGTACACCCGTGACCTCGACGGTACGGACCAGCCAGGTGGAGCTCAAATCGAGTCTGCTCGGCGATGCCAGCCCGATTTCGATCGGGCGTGGCGCGACGCTCGCGATGCGATGCACGATGTGCCATGGCGAGCGGGGCATGAGCGAGGCCAATTCGCCGAATCTTGCCGGGCAGTATCCGGTGGTGATCTACAAAGAGCTGCTCGATTTTCAGTCAGGCGCGCGGACCAGTGCGGTCATGAGTCCGATGGTGGTGAACCTCAGCGACCAGGACATGCGTGACTTGGCCGCTTATTACGCGTATCTGCCGAGGCCGGCGGCAGCCCGTAGGTCGGCTGAGGATCGTGGGCCCGACATCGTGATGACCGGCGCGCCGATGCGCAATATCGCTCCGTGCGCGTCGTGTCATGGCGGCATCGACAACAAGGTCGGCAGTCCTTGGTTATACGGGTTGCCCGCTGCCTATACAAAAGCGCAGCTCGAGGCGTTCAAGGCCGGTACGCGGCGCAACGATATCAGCGGGCAGATGCGTAACGTCGCGCGTCAGATGAGCGCTGCTGAAATCGATGAGGCGGCTGCTTACTATGCAGCGGCGGGCAGTCGGTAGGGGATTGCCGTTTTTGGACTATTGAGAATGCCTATGTTTTTCATGGAATCATGAGGTATCCTTCTCAAAACATCGCGGTGCATTGCATGGATGTAGAATGACCGAATTGTCATTCGAGCGTCAGAAAAGGGTTGGGGTCCGGCGCTCATCATGGCTTCACAGTTTCAACGACTGTTGCGATCCAGGCAAATTGTAAGGGTCGCGCTTTCCAACCCATTGTGAGGTAAACGCCATGAAGACCATCGCCATCACCACTGTTGCTGTGCTTATTTCCGCTTTCGCTGGCAGCGCCATTGCCGACACCGACGCACCCACAGGCCTGACTCGCGCTCAAGTGCGCATGGAGCTGGTCGCGGCGGAACGTGCCGGCGTGATTCCAGATACGCCCACCCAGTATCCCCTGACCGCCGACGAGATCGCCGAGAACAAGGCCATCTATCAATTGCAATTCGGCAAGTCGAGCGAACCGGAACGCTGGGCGGCCGGGACGCAGGCTTCAGGGAATTGAGGTTGATGTGTCGAGGTGGGCAGGGTGTCCGAGACGGTCGGCCCAACGTTTCACGGCACCAATTGTCGCGCCGCTTCGTGGGCCAATGTCTCGATCCCTTCCAAAGTCAGATGGTCGACGTTCTGGCTCGCGGCAAGATGGATCCTGACGCTGATCGATTCACCTTTTTCGTTCTCCAGCACAGCGAATACAGCGTGGGGATGCGCCTCGCGATTCACCGTCACGTTCACAAGTTTCAAGTGCATGGTTTACCTTTTGGGCTGATCAAATTCGGCGACGAGCAGATTAGCACGGAGAAGGCGTGGGTTTGACTGGTCGCGGTGGACTTCGGTCATTGAACGGGCGTGGCCCGTGTGCAAAGGCCATAGATCTCGCCCGCACGGTTCTCGACGTAGCCACTGGCGGTGACTCGGTCTACGCACTGTCTGATAGCCAGCTTCTGCGCGTCCACGGCTTCAATCGATGGTTGCGGCAAACGCTCCGTTGCCGCCTGGCAGACAGATCTCGGCACGGGCCGGTCGAACCCCGCGGGCTGGCACCAAACCAACAGTTCGGCGGTTGATTCGCTCGGACTTTCTGGATTGGCGATGAAGGTTCCGCCTTCGTAGCGGTATCCGGCCGGCACACAGCCGGTCAGCAGCGATGCAAGTGTCGCCACCAGTGCAATCAATCTGCCGCTCGTGCCTCGTTCAGATGCCATAGCTTGCTACCGAGATGTCATAGGTCCGCATCAAGTCATGTCCGGGGGCGGTGGCGATTGCTTCCAATCAGCCCATTCACTCTGCCGGTCGGGCCATCGGCCCTGTCTGAGTTGATGTTAGTCGCATCATCGTGGCAGCATTTCATCGTGGCGCGTCCAATTTTCTAAGCAACTAAATCAGCTTCACGTGTGCGTATCTCTCGTCGATACCATTACTACTAGCTTCCGTTGTTTAGCGGCGTTACGCTTGACGATGACTCGGCAGTTTAATGCTCTGCTGATGTTCCCGCTTATGCGTCGAGATCACGTTCGCGAGGCGAGCCTCAGGCTTTTTGACAACCCCGTCTGTAGTATTATCGCCGGCCGAGTACTGGTTGGCCAACGTGTATCCCAGACGACTGTGAAACCGAACGCGGCCCGTGAAGGGTCACACTTGCAGAGGACGGTCCTCTATGACTGATGGCGCGCCTGGCCGGCGTCCCGCGACCGCGCACGAAGTCGCAAAATTGGCTGGCGTATCCCAGTCAGCGGTGTCACGCGTCTTTACCCCAGGTGCGAGCGTCGCACCGGCCACAAGAGAGCGTGTAGTCGCCGCGGCGAGCCAGTTGGGATACCGGCCGAATCTTGTCGCCCGCTCGCTGATTACGCGGCGTTCAAATCTCATCGGAGTCGTGGTTCCCGGTAACGGCAACCCGTTCTATCAGCGTGCTCTCGAGGCACTTTCCGTCGCCTTCGCCAAACTGGGGTACGGGGTGTTGCTGTTCACCACGGATCCGCTGGCAAACTCCGATCCCATCCTGGACGATGTTTTGCGCTACAGGGTCGATGCGCTCGTGCTCATCTCCACGAGCCTTTCGTCCCGCTTCGCGGAAGAGTGCGTCCAGGTCGGCTTGCCGGTTGTCATGTTCAACCGAAAGACGGATAGCAATGCGGCGTCGAGCGTGACGGGCGAGAACCGTTTGGGTGCTGAGCTCATCGCTGAATTTCTTCTTGCGGCGAAGCATCGCCGTTACGCGTACGTAGCCGGTCTCGAACAATCCTCGACGAGTCGTGACCGGGAAGAGGGCTTCATGGAATGTCTTGCCCGGCACAACGTGAAGCACGTCGAGCGGCAGGTCGGTCACTACTCGGCCTCGGGAGCGGAAAAGGCCGTCCGCGCACTGCTGGGCTCGAAGCAACCCCCTGACGCCATCTTCTGCGCGAATGACCACATGGCACTCGCGGCCATCAGCGTCGCGCGTGCGGAGTTTGGACTCCAGCTCGGTTCGGATGTGTCGATTGTGGGTTTCGACAACATCGACATGGGCAGTTGGCCGCTGTTCAGCCTGACCACGTACAGCCAGCCCGTCGGCAGCATGGTCGAACGGACGGTCGACATCGTTGCTCGTCAGCTCGCGGGAGACGCCGCGCTCTCGGTCCAGGAAGTTACCTGTGGCCAACTCATCGTCCGCGATTCAGCCAGAAAGCCGAAATCCGGCTTGTCCACCCAGGATGGAAACTGCATCTGGACGCTCCCGCAGACGGCTTCCCGCGCGGGTTGAAGCCCAACCTCAGGGTTAACCATATCCGTCTTTAACTTGCAGCGACGTCGAGATGCTCTTAATCTTTGTCTGCATTGCATACGTATGCATCGTCGATTGAGTACACGCATTCAATCGACGCGATTCAATCATTTGGGGAGGTTGCATGGCTGTATGGCTCAAACGCGGTGCTGAGGTCGAAGTCATCAAATCGGCGGCGAAGGAAGTCCGCGAGACGGTTGAGGCAACGCTGGCTGATATCGAGGCGCGTGGCGACACGGCCATTCGCGAACTGTCGATTCGCTTCGACAAGCTGGATCGTGAGGACTACCGGCTGTCGCAGAAGGAAATCGACGCGTGCCTGTCGCAACTCTCGCGCCGCGATATCGCCGATATCGAGTTTGCGCAGACGCAGGTCGAAAACTTCGCAAAGCATCAACGCGATTCCATTCGCGACATCGAGGTCGAAACCTTGCCGGGCGTGATCCTCGGTCACAAGAACATCCCGGTGAATGCGGCCGGCTGCTATGTACCGGGTGGCAAATACCCGCTGCTCGCGTCGGCGCACATGTCCGTGATCACCGCGAGGGTTGCAGGTGTGCAGCGCATCATCACTTGCGCGCCGCCTTTCAACGGCAAGCCTGCTCCGGCGATCGTCGCGGCACAACACATGGCCGGGGCGAAGGAAATCTATTGTCTCGGCGGCATTCAGGCAGTCGGCGCCATGGCCATCGGTACGCAGAGCATTGCTCCCGTCGACATTCTGGTGGGCCCCGGCAATGCGTTCGTTGCTGAAGCCAAGCGTCAGTTGTTCGGCCGGGTCGGTATCGATCTGTTCGCGGGGCCGACCGAGACCTTGGTGATTGCCGACGAAAGCGTCGATGGCGAGATGTGCGCGACCGACCTGCTCGGTCAGGCCGAGCACGGTCCGGACTCCCCGGCCATTCTGCTCACGACCTCGGAGAAGCTCGCGCGCGAGACGATGGCGGAAGTCGAACGTCTTCTGAAGATCCTTCCGACGGCCGACATGGCCCGTAAATCATGGGACAAGTTCGGCGAGGTCATTGTCGCGGAGAGCGATGCGGAAATGGTCAAGATCGCCGACGAGATTGCATCGGAACACGTCCAGGTCCTCACGAAGGACCCGGACTACTTCCTCAGCCGCATGACGAACTACGGCGCATTGTTCCTCGGCCCGCGCACCAACGTCGCATTCGGCGACAAGGCCATCGGCACCAACCACACACTGCCTACCAAGAAAGCCGCGCGTTACACCGGTGGCCTGTGGGTGGGCAAATTCCTCAAGACCTGCACCTACCAGAAGGTGTTGACCGACGAGGCATCCGCGATGGTCGGCGAGTACACATCGCGACTGTGCGCGCTGGAAGGCTTCGCCGGACACGGCGAGCAGGCCAATTTGCGCGTGCGCCGCTATGGGCACAAGGACGTGCCTTACGGCGGCGCCGCCGTCTAAACCGGTACCTGGCGCAACGGAGACGAGCGCTACCGTAGTGCGAGCCTGATCGGCCGCGATAGACGGTAGCGCGCCAGTAATCAAACGCGGGAACCCGCCTTCAGCGGACGGCTCAAGCCGTTCGCTGGGCGTGCTCGTGTTTAAGAGAAGAAGAAGGAAACACCATGAGTGTCATCATCGCGCTAGCGGCACTGGGCTTTCTGATGTTCGCGGCCTACCGCGGCTACAGTGTCATTCTCTTCGCCCCGATCGCTGCGCTCGCAGCCGTCCTGCTGACAGATCCTTCCGCCGTGGCGCCCGCCTTCACGGGGCTGTTCATGGACAAGATGGTCGGGTTCATCAAGCTCTATTTCCCTGTTTTTCTGCTGGGTGCAATCTTCGGCAAGCTCGTCGAGTTGTCCGGCTTCTCACGCTCGATCGTCGCTGCCGTCATCAACGTGATGGGCCGCCAGCGTGCGATTCCCGTCATCGTCATTGTCTGCGCGCTGCTGACCTACGGTGGCGTCTCGCTGTTTGTGGTGGTGTTTGCGGTCTATCCCTTCGCCGCCGAGATGTTCAGGCAAAGCAGCATCCCGAAACGTCTGATGCCGGCGACCATTGCGCTAGGCGCGTTCACGTTCACGATGGACGCGATGCCGGGCACGCCGCAAATCCAGAACATCATTCCGACCACCTTCTTCAAGACCACCGCCTGGGCCGCACCGTGGCTCGGCATTATTGGATCTCTATTCGTCTTCGCGAGCGGCGTCGCGTATCTGGAGTATCAGCGGCGTCGAGCGTTTCGCGCAGGAGAGGGCTATGGAACGAATCTGCGCAACGAACCCGCAACTGCCGAAGGCGTGAATCTGCCCCATCCGTTGATTGCCTTGCTTCCGCTGGTGCTCGTGGGTGTCGTCAACCTGGCGTTCACCTTCCTCATTCCGCGTTGGTATCCGGCGTCGTATAGCCTCGTTCTGCCGGGCATGAAGTCCCCCGTCAACGTTGAGATTGCTCAGCTCACCGCGATCTGGGCGGTGCTCGCAGCGCTATGCAGCGGCATCCTTGTGACGCTTATTTTCGGGTTCTCGGCGATCAAGGACAAGTTCGCCGAGGGTTCAAAAGCTGCCGTGGCCGGCGCCATGCTTGCGACGATGAACACTGCCTCCGAATATGGCTTCGGCGCCATCATCGCTTCGCTGCCCGGCTTTATGATCGTGGCAAAGGCCTTACAGACAATCTCGAATCCGCTGCTCAATGAAGCGGTCACCATCAACCTGCTGTCGGGTATCACGGGCTCGTCGTCAGGGGGGATGAGCATCGCGCTAGCCGCCATGGCCGACAAATTCCTCGCTGCGGCACATGCGGCGAATATTCCCCCCGAGGTGCTTCACAGAGTGGCGTCGATGGCAGCGGGCGGCATGGACACGCTGCCTCACAATGGCGCCGTGATCACGCTGCTGGCGGTGACGGGGCTGACTCATCGGGAGTCATATCGCGACATCTTCTTCATGACGGGCATCAAGATCGCGGCGTCATTCCTCGTGATCGCGGTGTTTTATTCGACGGGTCTGGTATAAGTGAGCGATAAAGCCGTGCGGCGCGCCACCTAAGCAGTCGGGGGGGGGGGCTAGCCAAAGGCGGGTCGGCAGCGTCGTTGTCGACGCCGCCGACCCGCTCGACGCACGATTGAAAATCGCTACGGACCGCGGGATTGCGTTGGCAGGGTTGGCCGCACGCATGGGGGGAGGAGCTCAGCGTACGGGCGCCGCAGAAAGCGGTCTGTCGGAGCGTTCACCGCCTGCGCTTGCTTCGGGACATGCGAGTTATACTCCAACAAACATAAGTCGTCGGATGACGACAAATTCGCATGGGAGATTGCACAGGAGCACCATGAAGGTCACCAAAAGTGCAGCGGCACAGCCGCCTCGGACCGAAGCATCCAGCCCCGGCAAGGTCAAGCCGCCGCCGAAGAAAACACCTCGCCGGCTTCCTCGCGCTGAGCGACAGGAGCGCGTTCTCGCGAAGGCTGCGGAGTATTTTTCCGAGCATGGCCTCGACGCCCAGACCCGTGCCATCGCGGATGCCTGCGGCGTGTCGCAACGACTGCTCTACAGCCTGTTCGACAGCAAAGCCGCATTGATCGAGGAGGTCTACAACCGCGAGATTGCAGGGCTTTTCAAGGCCATGTGGTTTGTCACCCTGAAGGATCGAAGCGTAGCGCTCGAGGACAGGCTCAACACGTTCTACCGGGACTACTATGAAACGCTGCTGACCCGGCGCTGGCTCAGGCTCTTTCTTTTCTCGTCACTGGCCGGACTACGCATGGCCCCGACCTACACGAACGCGATCGTCACTCATGCGCTGGAGATTGTGGTTGCCGAGGCTGCGCACGACGCTGGGCGCGCGGTCCCCACCGACAAGGCGCAAGTGACCGAAATTGGCTGGCTGCTGCACGGCGCGGTCTCGCACCTGGCAATCCGCCGCCGGATCTATGCCAATGACAGCGCCACGCCTCCGGAAGCGGTGATTGCAATGAACGTGAGAGCGTTCCTCGCGAGCATCCCGGCGATACTTCCCGAGATCGAATCCTCGAAGTAACCCTGGAATAAGCGTGATCTGCAGATCACGCGTGAGGCGGCATTCCGGCCGCCTTCATCGTCAAATCACCCCCCTCATCGACCCGCCCGCTAATTTTTATACGTTCGCTTAAAAAATGGGTGCTCGTAAGTCGTCAGTTGACGATTTATAGTTTTGCAAATATCGTTCGCTCCATGCCGCCATGAAGTATGGCTACCTCAACCGAGCATAGCGCCGCGCAGGCGCTCAAGAGCGAATCATGAGTGAACGCACAATTTTCAGGCAGGGTCGTCGGCGGTTCCTGCGTCTGTCGGCCGGTGCGGGTCTTGCGGCCACCGGAGTCTGCAATCAGGTGAGCGGAATGAACCTGAGAGGGAACGCATCGTGAAGTCTGCTGCATTTTCATATCACCGGCCGACTTCCCTGAGCGAGGCTTTGACCCTGCTCGCACGTTACAAGCTCGACGCCAAGGTGATCGCGGGAGGGCAAAGTCTCGTGCCGATGATGAATATGCGCTTCGCACAACCCACTCATCTCATCGATCTGAATGTGCTGCCGCAACTCGCCGGTGTGCGTCGTAACGGCGACATGCTCGAGATCGGCGCGATGACGCGTCATCACGAACTGGCGGTCAATCCTGAGGTGCGCGAGCTGTGTCCCTTGCTGGCCTGTGCGGCTGCCACGATCGGCCACTATGCGATCCGCCAGCGCGGAACGATTGGCGGAAGCCTGGCGCATGCCGATCCCGCAGCGCAGCTTCCGCTCGTCGCCTGCGCCCTCGACGCACGAATCGAGGTGTTGGGACCGGACGGAATCCGTGAGATACCGGCCGCGGAGTTTCTTGTCTCCGTGATGACGACGGCGCTGGAGCCGGACGAAATCATCCAGCTCGTGCGCTTCCCATGCAGACGGAAGTTCGAGGGACATGCGTTCGAACTGTTCAGCCGGCGTCACGGAGACTTTGCTATCGCATCCTGCGCCGTTTCAGTGGTGCTGGCGGGGGACACCTTCGCGCATATTCGCATTGGCCTGGGGGGTATCGCCGACGTACCGCTCGTGCTGGACGATCTCGCGGCTTCCTATGCCGGCAGGCAGGCCGACGCGGCTGCCGCGGCCGAGCTCGGCGTGCATGCCGCGGAGGCGATCGAGCCGGAGGATCACCGTGAGATCAGCAGCGCCTATCGCCGTGATCTGGTAAAGACGCTCACGCAGCGCGCGCTGACGAGCGCGATCCAGTGTGCCTTGCAAGACTCTTGAGTGACCCAATGGAAAAGAAAGTAATTTGCCTCAGTGTAAACGGCGCTCGCTACGACGTGACGTGTGAGCCTCGCAAGCTGTTGTCGGATGCGATCCGCGAAGACTGCCGTCTGACCGGCACGCACGTGGGTTGCGAGCATGGCGTCTGCGGCGCCTGCACGGTATTGGTTGATGGCCGCCCGACTCGCGCGTGCCTGACCTACGCGGTGCAGGCCGAAGGGGCGCAGATCACGACCATCGAAGCGGTCGCGAAGGATGGCCGGCTTTCGCCATTGCAGCAGGCTTTGCACGAGTGTCACGGTTTGCAATGCGGGTTCTGCACGCCCGGAATCGTCATGACTTTCGAGGCCTATCTTCAAGACAATCCGCGGCCGACGGAAGCGCAGGTGCGCGACGTGCTGTCCGGAAACATGTGCCGCTGCACCGGCTATCAGAACATTGTGCGCGCGGTGCTGTTGGCCGCGCAGCGCATGAGCGAGGGCGCCTCCCATGTCTGAACAGGGCTTTCGCTACCTCGACAAGGCGGCCCCGCGCACGGAGGACTTCCGTCTTCTGACGGGTTCTGGCCGATATATCGACGACATTGAGATCCCGGGGGCGCTGCATGTATGTTTCGTGCGCTCGCCGCATGCCCATGCGCGGATCGTTTCGATCGATGCAAGCGAGGCGTCGACGATGCCCGGCGTGGTGGCCGTGGTGACGGGGCGCGACCTCCAGCAATGGACCAAGCCGCTGCGTATCGCGCCACCCATCGAGGGGCTGCTGGCGGTGGAGATCGAGGCCATGCCGGTGGAGACCGCACGTTTCCAGGGCGATCCTGTGGCCTGTGTGGTGGCGACGGATCGATACCTTGCTGAAGATGCGGCAGAGCGCGTGCAGGTCGAGTTCGAACCGCTTGGCGCGGTGACGGACATGTGGCAGGCACTCGAGCCGCAGGCGCCCCAGGTCGACCCGATGGTGCCGGGTAACCTGGTGTCGCACCAGACGTTCGCGCACGGGAATCCTCGGGGCGTGGCCGAAACCGCCTTTCGCGTGGTCGAGTCGACCTTTACGCAGCAACGCCAGACGCATGTGCCGATCGAAACGCGCGGTTGCGCCGCGGTCTGGGACGCGGGGCGCCAACACTTGACCTTTCACATCGGCACGCAGGTGCCGCATCCGCTGCGCACGCAGCTGGCGGCCCGGCTCAAGTTGGACGAGTCCCAGGTCACGGTGATGTCCCCTGATGTGGGCGGTGCGTTCGGACAGAAAATTGCGCTGTATCGGGAAGAACTCATTGTGGCCGCGCTTGCTCGCCACCTGAGGCGTCCCGTGCGCTGGCGGGAAGATCGTCTGGAAAACCTGACGGCCGCGGCGAATTCGCGTGAAGACTTCTGTCGCACGCGCGCGGCGGTCGATGAACACGGCACGCTGCTCTCGCTGGAGCTCGAGATGCGCGAGGACTTCGGCGCGTACTGCTTCTTTCCGGCCAACTACCTGGCCCGCGTGGTGGCCATGATTCTCACCGGACCTTACCGGGTGCAGGACTACGCGTTCGACGTCAAGATCGTGCTCAGCAACAAGTGCGGCAATGCACCGATGCGCGCGCCGATGTCGATGACGAGCTGGGTCATGGACGGCACCATCGATGCCATCGCGCGGGAGCTGAAGCTCGATCCTGTCGAGGTTCGCCGCCGCAACCTGATTGCGCCGGAAGAATTGCCTTATCAGACGCCGACGGGCGAAGTGCTCGCGGACATCACGCCGACCGAGACATTCGAAGCGGTGTTGAAGGCCATCGACTACGAAGGTTTCCGGGTACGGCAGCGCGACGCTCGGGCTTCTGGACGCCATCTGGGAATCGGTTTGTGCGTGGTGGTCGAGCCCACGACCTACGGCTCACGCTTCTACAAGGCGGCCGGCATCCCCGGCTCCGGCCACGAGGCAAGTTGGATCCGGATCGAGCCGAGCGGTGTCGTCAATGCATCGGTCGGGCTCGGGCCGACCGGGCAGGGCTATGAAAGCGCGATGGCCAACGCCGTCGCGGAGGGTCTGGGCGTCGACCCGACACGGGTGCGCATTCACCTGGGTCATACCGACATAGCACCCTACGGCATGGGTAGCCGAGGGGCACGCAGCGCAACCGCTGGTGGCGGCGCGCTCTACCTGTGTGCGCAACAGGCGCTGCGCAAGGTACTTGCGATCGCCGCCGGCTGGCTCGATGTGCCCGATGACGCTCTGCGTATGAATGATGGACGCATAGAACGCCGCGATGGTGATGCGTGGCTGGACAGTGGCATGGCGCTCGCGGACGTGGCGCGGCGTGCCTACATGGATCCGACTGCGTTGCCCGAGGGGCTGACGCCGGGGCTTGAATTTCATTTCGCGTATGACCCGCCGGCCATGACCTATTCGAACTCCACGCATGCCTGTGAGATCGAACTCGACGTGGATACCGGTCACATCCACATAGCCCGCTACGTCATCACGGAAGACTGCGGGACGCTGCTAAACCCCACCGTGGTCGAGGGCCAGCAGCATGGTGCCGTGGCGATGGGACTGTCAGGCGCGCTGTTCGAGCAGGTGATCTACGACGAGACGGGGCAAAACCTGACGGGCTCTCTCGCCGACTATCTGATCGCGTCCGCGACCGATCTGCCAAACCTCGAAATCATTCCCATGCATACACGGAACCGCACCACGCCTGCCGGCATCAAGGGGATGGCCGAAGGCGGAGTGATGGGTGCGCTCGGCGCGTTGACCAACGCGCTCAACGACGCGCTGTCACCCTTCGGGGCGGTAGCCGACCGGCATCCGCTGAGCCCGATGTTCGTGCATGGCCTGATACGCGAAAAACTTTGATTGGAGAACATTGCGATGAATGAATCTGTCACCCGGCCGTCTGTGGGTTTTATCGGCTTGGGCATCATGGGCGGCGCGATGGCCGGCCGGCTCGCCGCCGCCGGATTCCCTCTGCATGTGTACAACCGCACCCGTTCGAAGGCCGAGCCGTTGCTGGCCGCTGGGGCAAAGTGGCACGACTCGCCGGCGACGCTCGCTGCCGCGTCCGACATCGTTCTGACGATCGTTGGGACACCTGCCGATGTGCGCGGGCTTTATCTCGGCGAGGAAGGACTGATTGCCAACGCTCGCCCCAGCTCGACGCTGGTCGATATGACGACGTCCAGCCCGTCGCTTGCGCGCGAGCTCGCCGCTCTCGGATCGCAGCGAGACCTGCACGTGCTCGATGCGCCGGTTTCTGGCGGTGACATCGGGGCACGCGAAGGCCGCTTGTCGATCATGGTGGGGGGATCGCCCGAGGGGTTCGCGCGGATCGAGCCGGTGTTGCGCTGTCTCGGGGCCAATATTGTCCTGCAGGGCGGCCCGGGAGCCGGACAGCACACCAAGCTGTGCAACCAGATCGTGATCGCTTCCACCATGCTGGGGGTCTGTGAGGGTCTGACGTATGCCCGCAACGCGGGGCTGGACGTGCGCACCGTCCTCAGCTCGATCGGTGGCGGCGCGGCCGGAGGTTTTCTGCTTAACAACCTGGGCCCCCGAATCGCGAACGAAGACTTCGCGCCCGGATTCTTCGTGGAGCATTTCGTCAAGGACATGCGTATCGCGACGGAGGAAGCACTCGACATTGGCTGCGAACTCCCTGGCCTCGAACTCGCTTTCCGCTTGTACCAGCAGCTGGCTGACGGAGGCAACTCGCGCGACGGCACGCAAGCGCTCTTCAAACTGTATCAACCGTAAGCTCGCTCATGAAGCTCGCCAATAGCTGCACCTTGCCCGCACGCCCCGAAATTGTCTGGGCCGCCTTGAACGATCCGACGGTGCTGCAAGCATGCTTGCCGGGATGCAAATCGCTCGAGATGACCGACGAGCGGCACTTCGAGTCGGTGATACAGATCCGTGTCGGCCCGATTGCCGCGACGTTCAAAAGCACGGTTGAACTGTCGGATCTGGTGCCCCCCAGCGCCTATACCATCACGGGCCAGGGTAATGCCGGAGCGGTCGGATTCGCGAAAATATCCGCACGCGTGCAGCTCGAATCAGAGGGCGACGCTACCTTGCTTCAATACGATGCCGACGTCGAGATCGGCGGAAAGCTCATGTCGGTGGGCGCGCGGCTGATTCAGTCCGCCGCTGCCAAAAACCTGGAATCGTTCTTCGATGCGCTCAAGAATGAGATCGATCGAATCAATGGCGCTGCGGCCGAGACGGCAGCTCCATTGGACGAATTGGGAGCACAGGCTTCAAGTCGTGAGATGCCGGGCAGCCAAGAGAGCCCGGCGAATGTGGAACCGGTCGCCCTGGCTCGCGAGCCGCGTCCGCAGAGCCTTGTCAAACCGGCGGGTACCCGCTGGCCCGTGTGGCTGCTATGTGCGAGCACCGGAGTGGCGGGCCTGCTGATCGGTTTTTTCATCGGACACGCGGCCTGAAAGTTACGTTAAGCAAGCAGGGACCGGACACCAACGGTGCCGGTCGCTGTTGCGATTGCCTGAATCGATAGTTAAGGAGAAGGACAATGCTGGTTGAAATGCGCACCTACGAACTCAAGCCGGGAACCGCGCCCGAATTCCTGGCGATCTACGAGCGGGAAGGCCTTGGCATCATCACGCAGTACGCCACCCTGAAAGGTTGTTGGATGAAAGAGTCCGGCACGTTGAATTCCATTGTTTTCTGCTGGGCCTATGAAGACTATGCGCACCGCTCGGCGCAACGAGCAAAGCTTGCGGCCGATCCGCGCTGGCAGGCATTCACCCCGCTGATTCTGCCTTACCTGGTCCACCAGGAATCCGTGTTTCTCGCGCCCACGTCATTTTGTCCGGCCGGCTAGCGCCTGCTCCGCATTCCTGTTTGTTTGATCGATTCAACCGCGAGGTTATGGATGATTGATGACGAGTTGCTGAACGACATGATCACGTGGCGCCGATCGCTGCATGCGCATCCGGAGACCGCCTTTGAGGAAGTTTCCACTGCGCGGCTGGTGGCGTCCGTGCTGTCGAGGCTGGGGTTTGACGTACATGAAGGAATCGGCACGACAGGCGTCGTCGGGACTTTGCATCGCGGGGCCGGGCCACGGATCGGTCTGCGTGCGGACATGGATGCGCTGCCGATGGAGGAAAGCAATACGTTTGAACACCGGTCCTGCAATGCCGGCAAGATGCATGCTTGCGGCCACGACGGGCATACCGCGATGCTCTTGGGCGCGGCGGCATTGTTGAGCCGCGACCAGGACTGGCGCGGCTCCGTGCATCTCATTTTTCAGCCTGCCGAGGAGATGGCGGGCGGCGGCCGCGTGATGATCGAGGAAGGGCTTTTCGAGCGGTTTCCGTGTGACGCTGTGTTTGGGTTGCACAACTGGCCTGGACTGCCGCTCGGCCATTTCGCGATCAATCATGGCCCGATGATGGCATCGCTCGATACGTTCGAGATCCAGGTGGAGGGGAGCGGTTCGCACGCCGCGATGCCTGAAGAAGGCACGGACACACTGGTCTGCGCGAGTCATATCGTGGTCGCTTTGCAGACGATCGTCAGCCGCCGCCTGTCGCCGAAGGAATCGAGCGTGGTGAGCGTCACCCAGATTCATGGCGGTGATGCATGGAACGTACTGCCCGCTCGCGTGGTGATTCGAGGAACGGTGCGCTGTTTTTCGGCGAGCGTGCAGGCGCGCATTCACACGTTGTTGCGTGAGATCAGCGAGGCTACGGCTCAGGCGCACGGCGCGAAGGCGACCGTGGACTTTCACTATGGATATCCGGCCACGGTCAATGCAACGCAGGAAGCGGACATTGCGCTTTCAGCCGCCCGCGCAACCGTGGGAGAAAGTGGCGTTACGCTCGGATGCAAGCCGTCGATGGCATCCGAGGATTTCGCCTTCATGGCCAAGGCCAGACCGGGTGCGTATATCTGGATGGGTGTGGATGGAGAACAGCCGTCCGCACCTTTGCATAACCCGCATTACGACTTCAATGACGAGGCGTTGTCGATTGGCGCGGCTTATTGGGTGAATGTGGTGAAAGCGTTTGGTGCGAGCCAGGTCTGATCGACTGGCGACTCGGATGGTGGGGGCGGGCCGGTTTGGGGTAATGGCGGCAGCAAAAGGCCCCGTGGCGCAAGGTGAACTGTTCCGTAGCGGGGCTGAGTTCCTAACGTTAGGACTCAGGCGGCTACGGGCCCCATGTGAGCGCGAGAACCTTTCGGTTTGGCGGCCGATTTTGTCGATTTCTTGGTGGTTACAGGCTTCCCGGCGTTTTTTGCGGACTTTGCTCGCGGCTTGACGATTAGCTGCACGTCAAGAGCACCCAGAAGCTTGAGAAGTGTCTCGACTTTAGGCTTTGATCCGGGCGCCAACGTCTTATAAAGGCTTTCCCGGCCCACGCCCGCATCACTAGCTACGCGTGCCATACCGCGGGCTTTGGCGACGTCGGCGATGGCGGACATCAGCACGTCGCTGTCGCCACTCTCGAGAGCATCGCTGATATAGGCTGCGATGGTTTCTTCATTGTCGAGGTAGGCCGCTGCATCGAATGAGCGAAGTTTGACGGTCATGATTGCTCCTTGATTTCAGTCCAGATTGCCTTGGCACGCTTGATGTCGGCTTTCTGAGTCGACTTGTCGCCCCCACACAAAATCACGTAGACCACACGCCCTTCGCGCGCGTAGTGGACGCGATAGCCGGGACCTTTGTCGATGCGCATTTCCCATACGCCATCACCCACATCATGGTGATCACCGAAGTTTCCGTTGATGGCGCGGTTGAGTCGACCCACGATGAAGCCGCGCGCTGACAGGTCTTTCAGGCCATTGAGCCAGTCTGCGAAGACTTCGGTTTCGATGAGTCTGTTCACAAGGAAGTCCCGGATCGTTAGCAACAAGTGTATCCTCAAGGATACGAATGGGCAAGAGCAATGTTGAGCTAATCGCGAGCGGCGAACACACTAATGGGCTTAGTCCACTAGGAGCAGCTATGCAGACGGTCAATTTTCATGAAGCGAAAACCAGTTTTCGCGACTGGTCGACGCCGCAGCCGGCGGCGAGGAAATCGTCATTTGCCAAGGCTGGTAGGCCGGCCGCCCGCCTGGTGCCGATGGAGCGGGCGAAGATCACGCGGCGTTTCGGCGGTCTCAAGGGCAAGGTCCGCATTGCGGATGACTTCGATGCACCGCTTTCCGATGATGTGATCGCAGTGTTCGAGGTCGTCGTTTGAACACCTAGGCCGCATGAATCGGATCATGCACGCCGGGGACGCAATCGCGATCTTAGAAAGATGGAGTGTGGAGGGCCGCGCCGGTCCGCCGCTCGACGGTACCCGCGCTGGATTCGCGGGATGGCTTGCCGGAAGGTGGAGTCGGCTGGGCGATGAGGATCTCCCACTGCTGACTGGGGGCGGCGCAGTCCTTTGGCGCGAAGGATTCGTGCAGCGCCAGACCACAGATTGACAACACGCGATGGCTTGTCACGCTCTTGTAGCATGATTACACTGGGACATACGGAGAATTTCCATGGACTCGCGAGAATTAGAAGGCAACCTTCTGGCCCGGTGTGCGGCGGCGGCGCATGGCCAGTTTTCGGTTGCCCAGAATCAGCGCGAGGCAAATGTTTTTCGTGTCGCTGCGATGGTGGTCCAGCACAATTTCCCGCAAGAATCGTCTCACCTGATGGATGCCAGTAACCGTTATTTCGGCCGTTATCCTGGCGAACGTCTGTCTGCGGAGGACGTCGTTCGGAATGGCTGGATTTTCAGCTTTCCTCGGCTTCGCGACATGCTGACGCTGCGGCTTCGTCAAGGGTAATCGTCCGTGGAAGGCATCGTTACTTTCCAAGTCCGGACAGCGTTGGCTCAAGGCCTCCGGGAGCTGCTCGAGAAGCTCGAAAACCGGCTAGCTCTCAAAGAGCCGCTTCAGATTTACCTGGCCGGTGGAATGGCGGTTCATCTCTACACGGCAAAGCGTGTCACAACTGACGTCGATGCAGAGTTCGCTGGTCGGGTTCTTATCCCGAATGACCTGGCTGTTGAAATAACCCTCGAGGACGGTAGCAGTCAGCTCGTCTATCTCGATACCAACTACAACCCAACGTTCGCGCTGATGCACGAGGACTACCAATCGGACTCCCAGCCGGTGGATCTTGGCCTCGCGCATATCCGGGTGAATGTTCTCTCGCCTGTGGATCTGGCGGTCAGCAAGATTGCGCGGCTGGCCGACAATGACCGGGAAGACATCGAGACACTCGTCAGGCTCGGTCTGACGACCGCAGACGAAATTGAGACCCGAGCCAACGAAGCGATCGGCGGTTACGTCGGCGGCATTGAGATGTTGAGGGCAAACCTCCGGGACGCAATCAGAATCGCGTGCTCAGCAGAAGCAGAGCGCGTCGGGCTCAACCCCAAGGCTCCGCGTCATCGCATGTAGCTCTTTTTTCGGAGCCCCGCCTCAACGGTTCCCAACTCGCCTTAGCTGCTACGAGTTGGCTACAGATCGTCAACCTAACGCGAGAACCACAGTACCGCAGTCAGTCCGTCGCGCGAACGTCTGCATCTTGATGAGCCAACCGGCCTCAGTGGGTCGACTTCGATCCGTAATTTCATATTTCAACGCGAAGGCGTGAGCAGAAAGTCGATCGCCTCCCGCCACCAGGTTTCGTCGACGCGGCCAATCCAGTCGTTATGTTCCGCCGCCTTCACCACCATGAGTCGTCTCGGTTCGGCCAGAGAGTTGTAGAGCGCTTCGCCGAAGCGCGGGGGGACGATGCTGTCGCGTTCCGCAATCACGACGAGGACAGGGCGGCCGAACGACGCCAGGTGGGTCACGCTGTCATATTGGTCGCGCAGCAGCCACTTCACGGGCAGCCACGGATAGTGGTAAGCGGCGACGTGCTCGAGCCGATCCCATGGCGTGATGAGCAGCAAGCCAGCGGTCTTGTCGCGTTCCCGCACTCCGGCCGCGGCCACCACGCCGGCCCCGAGCGACTCGCCGATGAGCAGCAGCGGCGCGCCATAGAGGCGATGCGCCAACACAATGGTCTTTTGGGCGTCAGCGACCAGACTCTCTTCGCCCAGCGTACCGTCGCGCGGCCCGTAGCCTGGATATTCGGCGAGGATGACGCGCAGCCCGAGCTGGGTGAGTGCCGCGGCGTAGTACGAACGGTGTCCGGCATGCCCCGCATTGCCATGAAAGACGATGACTGTGGCGCGCGCAGATCCGACAGGCTCGGCCACGAGGCCCCGGAACGCCTCAGGTGTCGGCCATGCGCGAAGTCCGTCGGAAACGACGTCCTCGGTTGCAGCTTTCTCAGGGAAATAGAGAAAACGATTCTGCAAGATGGCGACTCCTGCGATCACAATCAGGTATGCAATGGCGAGGCGCAGCAACATCCCGGTGAGTTTCATCGCCTTGAGCCCCGTCCATCGATCTTTCCGTAGCGCACCCAGTTTGGCGTGCATTTGCCACCGCTTATGTCCAACAGAAGCTAACGCGTGAGCGCGATCATGAATGAGACCGCGCCAGCCAGGGCCGCGATCGTGCGCACGTGATTCCACTTCGTCCAGACGATGAGATAGTCCGTCCATTGTGCGGCGCCTTCCGGGCTGGTCGCAGCAAGCGCTGCCAGCGCGTTGTTTCGCGGCACGTTGAAGAGCATCGTCACCAGGAGCGTCCCTACAACATAAAGCAAACCGCCGGCGAGGACATACGCGGTCCCCGGCTCTTGCCAGCGCAGGACCGCCGCGATGACCAGAAGCAGGCACAGCGCGGCCACGCCGAAAAATGGCGTCAAGAACCAGGGATTGATGACGGCGATATTGATCGATTGCATCGCGGAGATGCTGTGTGCCGGCTGGATGGCTCCGAGCGCCCTCATCACTCAGATCGAGAAGGCGAAGAAGAACCCCGCCATGAGGCCCCAACCTAGCGCGCACAGGAACACGGCAAGATCGATCAGGCTAGTCGTCGTCATGATCGTAGACCGATCTTCCAGACGCCGGTCGCGGCGGTCTCTCGTGCCGCCAGACGATCCGACGCACGACGCCCTGTCTTGTCGGTGCTTCCGAGTACTGGGATGGTTCTTGCCGCCATGGATTTCTCCCTCGAACGTCACACCGTGCGGCGACTGCGAATCCACGATAGTCCGACGTAAGGCGATGAACAATGACAGATTGTCCTTGATGCAACGGGAGTCGATCTCAAGTATGCGGGAACGTGGCGGATAAACAGGGCAAATAGAGCACGGCCGAGGTGATATCAATGCTTGCACTTCTCCGCACGATCGCTATCATTGATAGCATTCATTGCAGGAGGGTGAAATGGCAAATCTTTTGGTTCGTGGAGTGGATGACGCGCTGGTGCAAAGCCTGCGGGAGCAAGCCGCCGCGCATGGGCGCAGCGCGGAGGCAGAGCATCGGGAAATCCTTGCGCGTGCGTTGAGTCGCCCGAGAAAGCGCAGCTTTGCCGAGGCGTTGATGAGTATGCCGAATGTCGGCGAGGACGCGGACTTTGAACGGGTGAATGGTTTGGATGAGGCGCCGCGTGTATTTGGTTGATACCAACGTCGTCAGTGAGATAAGGAAGAAGGAGCGCGCGAACAAAGGCGTTCGCGCTTTTTTCCGCGCAGCGGCGAAAGAGAGCATCGACCTGTATCTGTCCGTGGTCACCGTAGGTGAGTTGCGGCGCGGCGTCGAGATAGTTCGGCATCGGGGCGATACGGCCCAGGCAGCCACTCTCGAAACGTGGCTGACGGCGGTGCTCAACGAGTTCGCGCAGAACATCCTTCCCGTAGACGAGGACATCGGGCAATTGTGGGGGCGCCTACGCGTACCGCACCCGGAGCATGCACTGGATAAGCTGATCGCAGCGACGGGGCTGATTCACGATCTGACTGTCGTGACGCGAAACGTCGACGATTTTTCACACACGGGGGTTCGTCTATTGAACCCGTTTGATTGACGGAAAAGCAAAAAAGCCCCGTTTGCGCAAGGCTGGACGGGGCTTTCTATGCCAACTTGGGAAGTGTTGGGAACCAAGATGGTCCCCCCGGCAGGAATCGCCATCTCATCCTTCAGATTTCGACAAAATCCACCAAAACTGCTAAAAGCCTTTACCGATAACGATTTGTGGCCGGTTCCGTGACGTGGATTCGATCCCTTAATACCTCCAAAATCCTTCAAATTTCCTGTATCCTTTACGCCAAATTTACGCCAACGTGGAAGGGATATGGCCTCGTACCGGAAACGCGGCTCGGCATGGCGGGCGGAGGTCGCAAAGGCCGGGATCCGCGAGTCGGGCACGTTCGACACCAAAGCCGAAGCCGTCGCATGGGCGACGAAACTTGAAGCTGAGATAGACGCCGGGCGCCGTCGATCATACTCTAAGGTGCAGAAGACCTTGGCCGATGCCATGGACGAATACCTTGAAAAGATTTCGCCCGAGAAGGGAAAGCATGAATGGAATACGACGCGCATTGCCTTCTTCAAGGAGCAGATGAACTTCGTCGGCGCTTTGGTGCGCAACGTAAAGCCCGAGCAGATCGCCGATTGGCGGGACTCGCGGCTGAAGGTCGTCAAGGAATCCACTGTCAACCGGGATCTCAACCTGCTGTCGGCGGTGTTTGAGGGGGCGCGCAACGAGTGGAAATGGATCCACACCAATCCGGTACATGAGGTGAAACGCCCGAAGGATCCGCCTCCGAGGCGGCGGCGCGTGTCAGACGAAGAAGCGCAGGTAATGACTGCCGCGCTAGGGTTAACGGATGGCAGTGCTATCCAGACAACGCAGCAGTACGCTGCTGTGGCGTTCCTGATCGCCATCGAGACGGGCATGCGGCAGGGCGAGATCATCGGAACGACACGGCCGAATCTGCATCTGGCTCAGCGCTATGTGCACATCCCGAAATCGAAAAATGGCGATGCGCGCGACGTTCCACTATCGGCGCGGGCGATGGCGTTGTTTGATCGACTGCCGGACATCAAGGGCGAGCCGCGCTGCTTCCCTGTATCACAAGCGAGCGTCGACGCGCTCTGGCGCAAGGTTCGAAAGAAGGTAGCGAATGGGCAACCGCAGTTTGCGGATTTGAATTTTCACGATTCGCGGCACGAAGCGACGACGCGGCTTTCGCGGAAGCTGAATGTGCTGGCGCTGGCGAAGATGATCGGCCACCGCGACATCCAGTCGTTGATGATCTACTACGACGAGACGGCTGCCGAATTGGCAGCGCGCCTCGATTAAGCCGCCTTGCGCCGGCGTCCCGGCCGCGACGCCGGAATCGTGCCGGCCGTGTTGCGCGCCCACTCCATGACGTCGCCCGCGAACCAGCGGCGTTGCGCCTGCTTTGAATCCACTGGCCGCAGCGCTGCAGGGAAACCCGGGCGCGTAACGACGCGTAGCTCTACGGTCTGCTTCGACAGGCCAAGCCAGTTCGCGATCTGCTCGGAACTCCATAGCGTTTGTTCGGGCGAGAGTCGCGGCCTTTCGAATGCATCAATGAGCCGATCGATCCGTATGGCGAGAAGGGCTAAGTCGTACGGCTCGTCGGTCGTTGCAGACGCACCTTCCTGGGGTGCTCGTGCGTACTTGCGCCAGTCAAAGGTGTAGTCAGTGTCCTGCTCGATCGTTGTCGGGATATCTATCTCAATAATGCTCACGATGCTGTCTTTCCTTGGTTGGGCCGCAATGTCGCGGAGGTCGCATCGGCAGATTGTATGAAAGTGCGAAATGTTGGGCAAGTATTTGTTTAAAAAGGGTTTTGTTAAAAATCAGATAGTGTGTTGGTTGAGGCGGCGAAGGTAATGCTGGCGGGGTTCTCAGCGTGTCGCTTTCTTTCTCGGGCGCAGTTCGGGCGCAAGCGGCTGCAGCAGATAACGGCGCTCGACAGCGTGATTAGCGCACGTGACAAATGCTGATCCGCTGTGCAACCGGCCGGGGCACCGCGGCCGGCTCTTGTCCGTCCCAGTTTCCTATAGCTGTGTCGTTTGTGTGTCTGCTGAGGGCTACCGAAATCACATAAGTGGGTTTTGTAAGGGGTCAGAAATGACAAAGCCCGCATGCGCGGGCCTCGATGTGAATGTTCCGATTGCCCAGCCTGAGGCGGATCAGACTAATCCGGCAGTTGCCCCATCGACCGGCCCTGCCTCGGCCTTGCCGCCCTCCAGCATGCCCGCCGCGCGGAGCGCCCGTGCAATGGTCGGTCGCGTAGTCTTCAAGGTCGCCGCAATCTTCGAGTACGAGAACCCCGCCGTACGAAGCTCGACAATGCGCACGTGCATGTCCGCATCCGCCTTGCGGCCCGCGTAGCCCTTGGAGTCTGTTTCGCCGGCCGCGTCGCGTGCCTTACGTCGGTCAACCCCTTGCGCCGCTCGATCGCGGCGAAGCTCATACTCTTCGCGCGCCTTCGCCGCCGCAATCTCGATCAGCAGGTCATTCAGCATCGCGTGCATGGCGTCGCCGATCCAACATCCGTTCGAGTCGATGCTCCTCGTCATGGTGCGCGTGCCTGTTCGATCAGATCGCTGCGCGTGACGATGCCGACTAGCCGGCGCGTATCGAGGCTGTCGACAACCGCGAACCGCTCGGCTTGCTGTATCGCAAGCCGCGTCGCGACGAGGCGGCAGGTTTCCTGCGGCAGCGCGAATGCGGCTGGGTAAGGCGGCATGATGTGGGCTGGCGGTATCTCGTCGAGCGGCGTGCCGTGACTTGCGCACGCGTCTTCGAACAGGGCGCGGTCGGCGGTGCCGAGCACCGCGCCGTTGCCAACCACCGGGTGCGCGCGAAAGCGCTGCGCGCTGTCGAAGTAGCGCGCGAGCACTTCGCGCACGCTCAATTGCCTCGACCTCGGTCGTCATCACATCCTCGACTTGATGACGTTCGAGCGGATCGACACTGTACTCGCGATAGATATGCCGGCCGCGTCGTGCGATTTTCTCGGTCATGATCGAACGGCGCATAGCAAGAGTCACGAAGTCGTACGCGGTAAGTGTTGTGGCGAGCACCGGCAGCAGCGCATTGCTGTCGTGCGTGACGCCGAACTCGAACACGATCGCGGTCAGCGGTGCGCCCAGCGTGGCACCGAGAACGGCCGCCATACAGACGAGCGGCCATAGCGCCGGTTCGCCACCCGGCAGCGCATGTGACAGCACGACGCCAAGACCGGCGCCAAGCATGAGCAACGGGGCGAGTACGCCGCGGGACGTGCCGGAGGCGAGCGAGCCGACCCAGATCAGTGCCTTCACGGCAAACAGCGCGAGCGCAGCCTGCACCGCGATATGCTGATACAGCAGATCGCCGATCACGTCGTAACCCACGCCGAGCGCACGTGGCTCGATCAGTCCGCCGACACCGATTGGCAGTCCACCCAGCGCGGGCCACCATGCCCAATGGAGCGGCAGCTTCGCGAACAGGTCCTCGATCTTGTACAGCGCGACTAACAGGCTCGAGGCCAGCCCTCCAGCCAGCAGGCCCGCGAGACCGGCAGCAGACTGCGCGGGCGCAGCTCGAAGAGCAGCAATTCGACGGCAAGCAGCACGACGGCGACCAGCGTGCCGAACCGCTGACTGGCGCATCGGTAATGGTTTTTTGCTGACGAGTCCATCAATTTTTTGAAAGACACTCTTTCAGCTTCACAAACGAGAAGAGCGATCCTAACTCTTATACTGCGACGCTCCGTCGCTGGGCCGTTGGGTCGTTGGCGACGTGAAAGCTTTGTCATAAAAATGCTAGTGAAAGGGACTTATGAAACTGCAGGGTTTGACCATTGCGACGCTCGTGCTGTTGGCGGGGGAAGCGCATGCACAAAGCAGCGTCACGCTGTACGGCCTCCTCGACGCGAGCGTGGCCTATACAAATAGCGTGAACACGAGCAAGGGCATCTCCACAGGTACCGCCCAAGGTGGCGCTCAATATCAGATGTTTTCTGGACTCCTGAACACCTCGCGCTGGGGCATCAGAGGCAGTGAGGATCTCGGCGGCGGTCTGCACGCCGTGTTCGATTTGGAAAACGGCTTCGCGCTCAACAGTGGCGCGTTGAAAAATTCCGAGACAGGGCAAACCCCCGACTTGTTCGGCCGGCAGGCCTGGGTCGGTCTGAGTTCCGACCAGTACGGTTCGGTTACGCTGGGTCGTCAATACGATTTCATTTTCGAATACGTTGCACCGCAGAGTGCGACGGCTGCAGGTTGGGGTGGCAACTTATTCGCCCACCCGTTCGACAATGACAATATGGACGACAGCCTGCGCCTGAACAATTCGATCAAGTTCAGCAGCGCCACATACGCTGGCATCAAGGTCGGCGCGATGTATGCGTTCTCCGACGCGGCGGGGGAATCCGGTAACGACAACGCGTACAGTGTGGGCGCCAACTATGTGTACGGCGGATTCACTGTTGCGGCTGCGTACGACCAAGTTAACCGTAACGCCAGCTCCATGAACACGGCAGGCGCAGCGAGCTCGATCGATGGGAACGCGCTGTCGTATGGTGGCGACCAACAAATCTACAGCGTCAGTGCCGGGTACAAGTTCCCCAACAAGTCGTCGATCGGCTTCGTATGGAGCCATTCCGTTACGTACGACCTCATGAACCCGACCGCCGGTACCGGTGCCACCACCAGCCTATACGGTAGCTCCTACGGCCTCACGGGCAGCTCCTTGAAGTTCGACAACTTCGAAATTAACGGTCGCTATTTCGTGCGGCCCGATATTTCCCTCGGGGCAGCCTACACGTACACCATGGCTTCGTATTCGGGAGGGACCTCTGGGCTAGGCAGCACGATGACCTCGGCCGGTGCGGCCACGCCGCATTGGAATCAGGTTACGGTTGAGGCCGATTACCTCCTTTCGCGTAGCACCGACATCTACCTGGCGGCGGCCTATCAGAAAGTCAGCGGCGGCAATGGCATCCAGGCGTTTAACGCTGGCATCTACAACATGACGCAGTCTTCGGGTGACGAGCAGGTGGTCGCGGCAGTTGGCATGCGCCATCGGTTCTAACCCCTACCGGGCTATACCTCGTGGGACGTTAGACCGCTAGAAGGGCGCCGACAGGCGCCTTTCAAGACTCGGTTGAGAGTCTGCCCGCATCCATGACTATCGTTGGGCATGCGGGTAGCACGGTGTCCGCGCGTGTACGAGCGGGTGAAGAGCCCGGAAGAAGTAGTCGAGCTCTGCTGGAGTACGGGCCCTTCGTGTGGGAGCCTTTCTCAGGAAGGATGTGACAACGGTTTTCATGAAGGATGCGAAAACGGTCTCCATGACCATGGGTAAGGTTGATACATCGAGCACCCGTCGTAGGCATCCTCTCGTGTGACCGTGTCGACAGTCATCTCTCCACGTGCCGAGTACTAGCCCTCCTGGGCAGCGTCCCGACAATCCTCGCCAAAGGCGCAATGTTTATTGATCACAGGGTCGCGCACGGCCTTGCGAAGATTGCTCTCAACACAGGACGAGTGACCACTCAATGCGGCCGCTTGCGTTCCAATTTGAGTCGTTCACGAGTGCCCTTCGAGCGACCGTAACGGGCCGTCAACGGAAGTTCAGCACGAGGCGACGCCTGGTCAATTCCAATCCGGCGTGAACTTCTCAATCCGGCCATGAAGCGACGGTGGCGAACGCCTGCTTTGGGGACGGTGATACGGCACTTCAATATCGCTTGACAGCGGCCCTGTGGCTTGTCGCCTTCCCCCTGACGTCCGACAAGTTATCAACCATCCGTCAGTTCCTTGAGCACCGCGTAAAACGTCTGAAAGCGCTGTGCGCCGATCTGCCGCTCCCATTCGCGTTCGATCTGGTGCACCGTGGCGCGCTGTATTTCGGCCACTTTCCAGCCCCTCTCGGTTAGAGAAACAAGGCGCGCAGGCGATCCCCCCATCGCGCCCCTCTCCACATAACCCAGCTCTTCAAGTTGCAGCAGCAGGTAGTTCATCGCCTGCTTGGACATGCCAGCGCGCTGTGCCAAGTCAATGGGGCGCTCGTTCTCGGGAGGAGGAAAACGCAACACTTTGAAGTGGGCAACCTGGATGTCGCCAAAGCCGGCCGAGGCCAATGCCTGGCCCAGGCGCTGTTCCACTTGGGCGAGGCAATAGCGCAGCCGGGCCCCGATGAGCGGATCATCGGGGTTCGGATCGTCGGAAAATCTCCGGGGAGAAAAGGATTGACGGTTGGTTCGCATATGGTAAAGTGACTTTACCACAACTCGATGGAGTTTCGCGATGAATTCGACACGTAGTGAACTGATCACCATTGGCTCACTGTCGATGCGGTTCTTGGTCGATGGTCGGGACACTGCGGGCCATATGGCGATGGCGGAAATGGTCATCCAGCCGCTCGCCAAAGTCCCGCCTCCTCATCGCCACGTCGACGTTGACGAGACAATCCAAGTCCTGGAGGGATCGCTGACCTACCGGGTCGACGACTGCAGACGCGTCCTGAAGGCGGGCGACTCTTGCTTCTCAACCGCGCGGCAGCGTTCATCACTTCTCCAATCCGGGCGATGTTCCCGCTCGCGCGCTGGTGGTGTTTTCGCCTGCCAACATCGGGCCTGACTATTTTCGCGAGGTGGCCGGTGTGTTGGGCGCTGGCGGCCCACCGAATATGGACATGATGAAGTCCGTGATGAAACGCCACGGGCTCGAACTGGCATCCTGAGGATTGCGGGGGCCGATCTCGATCCACCCGGAGGTCCCCTGTATGGCTCCGGCAACGCAGTCTGGGTGAACAGCCGAATGACGGCTTTCAGACAAGGCGATTGCCGATGCGAAGGTCCACTCCGGGGTCGCGTGCTGCCGCTCGTTGCATCGAGAGGCACGCGCCGCATATGCCCATTGCATGAGGCAGCGTTCGGCCAACAAGAGACGTTCGACACGGAGACGTAGATCGCCGACGATCCGTAAGCGAGTACGGCGTACAGACGCTCCAATCAGAAGTCGCCAGAGTAGCCCCCGCCACATCGAGTAGGGGGACTACTTTGACAACAGAAGCACCGACGAGAACTGGCCGTAAAGGAGTACCGAATCATCCGCTCGCATTCCGGCGCGAGATAGCCCGACTGACGAGCAAACTCACACCCGGAGAACCGAACGATGACGAAGTACCTTATCTCCTTCCCCGGATCGGCGATGGACATCTCCGACGAAGACATAGCTGCGGTCGGCGAAGCGGCACACGCGGTCATACGCGAGGCGAAGGATGCCGGCGTCTATGTGTTCGGCGGTGGTATCAACGAGGACGTCGCGCCGCTGATGGTCGCCGCTGACGGCACCGTCACGAACGGTACCTACCCGCAGACCAAGGAGTTCGACGGCGGCTTCTGTGTCCTGGAACTCCCGTCGCGCGAAGCCGCCGTCCAATGGGCCGCGAAGATCGCCAAAGCCTGCCGCTGCTCGCAGGAGCTCCGCGAGTTCGGGTACGACCCCGAGAGCTGACCGGCGAGGTCGCACCTTAGTCAGTCGCCTCGAAGCTGGTCATGGTCGGTTCGTACGTCCGCTTCGGTGCATTGCGAAGGGCCGCAGTGGGTCGATCTCGGAAGTTCGCCGTGGGACCGCGTTCGGCCATCAAGGGGCATTGGCGCTGCGCAAGCGAATGACCGATGCTTCTTCCTATTGCGGACGATAAGCGCCCTCGTAGTCTTGTCGTCGAAGCCCGCGAAGCGGCGCTCGCCCCTTGACAATCAATACCGGGTCGAACGTGCCATTTCGGTCTCGCGGAATCTCCAGCTCGACCGTGTCGTCGTCGGTGTGGCCCGCATTGCGAATGCTGTCACTGCGGTAGCGATGAGCTGTTACGGGCGCAGCCGGTGGGCTTTTTCAGGAGGGCAGAACCGATGCCCTCATCCGGTAACGGTACAATATTGCGGCTGTATGTCATCCATGATGTGACCAATTTCTGGGATCCTAATGTTCGGTCGATTCATGCCCACTGAGGGCAAGTTCTTTGAAATTTTCAATGCGCACGCAAAGTGCATCGTCTCGGCGAGCCACGAACTCGAACTGCTGATCGACAATCTGCAGGATGCCGATATTCATATGAAGAACGTGCAAGAGGCCGAGAAGGCCGCCGACAAGCTCACGCACGAAACCATCGATATGCTGCACAAGACCTTCATCACGCCGCTCGACCGCGATGAAATCCACAAGCTGATCACCACGATGGACGACATCCTCGACCTGATGGAGGACGTCGCCACCGCCATCTCGCTGTACGACGTGCAGGCGGTGACCTCGGAAGCGAGCCAACTGGCGCATATCTGCACCGCGACCTCCGAGCGCGTGCAGTTCGCGGTCAGCTTGCTGTCCGATATGAAGCAGGCCAGCCAGATTCTGAAGGCCTGTGAGGAAATCGACCGTCTGGAGTCGGAAGCCGACCGCGTGCTGCGCGCGGCGATGTCCAAACTCTTCCGGGAGGAGGACAACGTCAAGACGCTCATCAAGTTGAAAGCCATCTACGAACTGCTCGAAACAATCACCGACAAATGTGAAGACGTGGCGAACATCATCGAAGGCATCGTGCTGGAAAACGCATAATGCAAGCGATACAACTTGCCATCTGGGTGGTTGCCGCCCTGGTTGCCGTCGCGCTCGTGTTCGACTTCATGAACGGTTTTCACGATGCGGCGAATTCGATCGCTACGGTCGTGTCGACCGGTGTACTTAAACCGCAACAGGCTGTTGCGTTCGCCGCCGCCTTCAACGTCGTCGCCTTTTTCGTGTTTCATCTGAAAGTCGCGCAGACCGTGGGCAAGGGCACGATCGACCCGCATATCGTCGACCACTATGTGATTTTCGGCGCGCTGATCGGCGCGATCGGCTGGAATGTCATCACATGGCACTACGGCATTCCGTCGAGTTCGTCGCATGCGCTGATCGGCGGTCTGGTGGGTGCGGCACTCGCCAAGTCGGGCTGGGGCGCGCTGAATGTCGACGGTCTGATGAAGACGGTTGCGTTCATTTTCATCTCGCCGCTGCTTGGCTTCGTACTCGGCTCGTTCTTCATGCTGGCGGTGTCGTGGATTTATTTCCGCTCGCCGCCGAGCAAGGTCGACCGGCGTTTCCGGCGCCTGCAGCTGGTGTCGGCGGGCCTGTACAGCCTTGGGCATGGCGGCAACGACGCGCAGAAAACAATCGGCATCATCTGGATGCTGCTGATCGCGACCGGCTATACGTCGTCGATCGCCGATGTGCCGCCGCTGTGGGTGATCGGCGGCTGCTATCTGTCGATGGGAATCGGCACGCTGTTCGGCGGCTGGCGGATCGTCCGCACAATGGGGCAGAAGATCACCAAGCTAAAGCCGGTGGGCGGCTTCTGCGCGGAATCGGGCGGTGCGATCACGCTGTTTATTGCGTCATGGCTCGGCATTCCGGTGTCTACCACGCACACGATTACCGGCGCGATCGTCGGGGTCGGCGCGACGCAGAAGTTGAGCGCGGTACGCTGGGGCGTGGCCGGTAGCATCGTCTGGGCGTGGATCCTGACGATTCCGGCCTCGGCGGTGATCGCCGCGGCCGGCTGGTGGCTCGGCCATCGCTTGCTGTAGCGCTTCAGTCTCGGACCGAGAACGCATGCCGCTCAGACCAGCGGCGCGCTGCCTCCAGGCCGGCATCCACCGCGAGGTACGTTTACGAAATGACGCGGGCGAGCTGATCGTCGCGATTCGCTCGCAGGGCACCGCACCGAGTTGCCCGCTTTCGAGTCGCTCATGTTCGAGAACAAGGGATTGATCTTCCCGAGGTGCGTCTTGAGCGCTCAAATTCTCGCAAAAGCCTGCGAAGGCTTGTGCCGGCCTGGACCCAGCAGCCGCGGGACCCGTCTCCCGATTAACGCGTCTATGCGCTCGTCAAGCGTACCACTCGATGCACATTGTTCAGCCCCTCCTTAACCCAAAGCTCGCAGACTAGCGCTCGAACAATATTCGCCTTCCTGGTTAAAAAGATCATCGACAATTCGCCGTGCAGCGCTGTAACCGCCGATCAAGGCATCTGCTTCTGTCGCAAACGGGTGACCGCCGGCCTCACCGAAACGCAGCGGTGAAAATACCGCCATGGCATTAACTCCTGAAAAAATTCTGACTATTGCCACGTAGCCCACGCGCGCCGCGGTTCCGCCTGCCTGCCGCCAGCTTAAGTCGGATTCGACGGCCACAACAAGGGTATAGCCGTGATATTCATATGTACCCGTCATGGCCTACTCTGCTTTCAACTGCCATTCCGGCACTCACGGACTCCCGACATTGCTGCCAGCCGCGTACGGATCGTCGCGAACTCGCTGGCTGTCGCGCGCGATAGCCCAATCTGCACGTCGTCGAGTTCTGGGTCGTCTTCAGATTGCTGGACGATAAACTGCTTAACTCGAACACTTCCCATACCCAGAGCGTTATGAACACTGTCGAGTGATACGCTGCCGCGTTCGACCAGCAGGGTTATGTTGCGCTGCTGTTTGACCGAAATGAAGCGACGTTCGAGCGGCTTCACCCCTGCAAGAATGGTCAGGATAATACCTGTCGCGCCGAGGGCTGCGATGTACATCCCGCCACCGATCGCCAGACCGATTCCTGCGACCGACCAGAGGCTGGCGGCGGTGGTCAAACCACGCACGATTTCGCCACGCAAAAGGATCGACCCCGCTCCCAGGAAACCAATGCCCGACACTACTTGGGCGGCGATCCGGGAAGGATCGAGCACGACGTTCTTCGTTCCCAGCACATCGGCAAAGCCGAACGCAGAAACCAGCATGATCAACGCCGAACCGACACATACAAGCATGTGCGTCCGCAACCCTGCCGCCCAGTTCATTCTTTCGCGCTCAAAGCCGATGACGCTGCCAAGTAGAGCCGCCAGGACGAGGCGAAATAGAAGCTCGATATTGCCGATCACGAATTACTCCTTGATAGCTTGGTGTCAAACCCCTTGTGAAGCCGTGTCGGCAACACCAACGAACGGCTGGCCCGTCCCCTTAACGCGCCCGTCCAATTTGTCAATGACCGCTGACGGCGTTTCGCCGCGATTCTCGTGCGTAAGGAAGAGATCGACGATTGCCCGTGTCGGTATGCTCGTGACAAGCGTCGATATTTTGGTCGGGCTGAACCACCTACACCTCGAAATTTCGTTACGCGGTTCGGGGGACGCGTCCTGAGGAAGATCGACGAAAAAAACGAAATGCCGTTTGCTGAGGCCGCCAAACTGGAATAGGTACGTAAATTCCGCGCCAGCAAGGGAAGTCTCTTCTTCAAGCTCGCGCCGGGCGGCGTCCAATGGCGACTCGGAACACTTTATGGTGCCACCGGGGAGCGACCACCGTGTCCGCGCGCGGGCGACCAAAAGTACTTTGCCATCCCGGCTGCATATGATGGTCGCTCTATCTTTCATTCTCTCCCCTACTGGACACGCGGCTGCTGTGTTTAAAATGCAAATTATGGACCATTCACGTGCGTCGTTTCTCAAAGCTCAAGCCGCTTGCGATGCCATGGGAAGGCCCAGGCTCCGGGAACTAGCTGATAGGCAGAACCTCAGTTTCGAAGCGAGCTTGTGCCGCTTTTCTCAAGCGAGTCTTAAGCTGGCTGGCAACGACGGGCGGTGGACCTGCGAATCCGCAGTCGGTCCAGGCCCAGCCTCGGTTGTCGCGGCGATCCTGCTCGGAATCGTCGCGCTTCGTGTGCTGCGCCTTCATGTTCCACCGGCGCATGCTGTTGGCCTCCTGCCCCAGATCATGGAGCGGCCGGGCTGAAGTTTTGTCCTCTCTGTTGCGATTGGGACACTTACTCTAGCTGCGACATTCCTGTTTGATCACCTCTTGCCTGACGGATTCAGGAAACCCTTTTAAAAGCACCGCCAGTTCGTGACACGGGAAGGAGACCTTGGAGTGCCGCGACAGCAACCGTATAGGTGTTTCGCTTTGGCAGTCCACTCCTGAAGCTCGGGCGAAGCTCTGCATCGAGGGCATAACCAATCGAACATGACTATGTGTTCTCCTCGCGTGTCGACAGCGGGTCGAGCGCAGACTGCAGCTGCTTTTTCGCTATCGCGTCCTCCCTGGCGGCCACGCTAGGATCGGATATCGCTTATTGTGAACTCTGTGCTTTAATGTGTTTGGGGCTATCTGTGCATTCGCGGGCATATTTCGCTCGTAGCCGTGACTGCGCACGTTGGAGGTCCAAAGGATAGTAGCCGCTGACTGCTCCCGGATCATATCCAACGGATTCGAGTTCGGCCAGCACCTGTACCAGTTGAGCACGCGTGACCTTTCCTTTAAGCGGCGTAAATGGATAGTCATTGCATTGCGCGGCGGTAAGCCGCGTTCCCGCCAACACGTTAGTACTCAAGATCATCAACCCACTACATATTAAGGAAGTAAAGATGAGTTTCAATCGTGCCTCCTGCTTGGCTGGATAGATGACCCCGCCGGGTGGAAGGATTAAGGTGAACTGATTGTCAGTCTAATTGAACGCAGCTGTCGCAAGCATCTCGCCGCCGTGAATGTTTTTTTATGGTCATCCGAGATGCGGGCAGACGGGTCTTTCATGCCACAAGGCGAGGTCGCAGACCAAAGGGGACCTTTTGCCTCTAGCCGCAGACGGTGTACATGCCACCGCCAACGGCGAGTCCCACGCCAGCGAGAGACCATAGGCTCGCCACGGTCGTGAGACCCGCCTACGATCTCATCCCGCAGAATATCGTGCGCCGAGAAAGCCGATGCCAGAGACGACTTGTGCGGCGACCCGCGATGGGTCGACGACGACATTCCTCTGTCCCAGTACGTCCACAAACCCGAACGCGGAAACCAACACCAACGCTGATTTTACGCACACCAACAGATGTGTTCTCGGACCGCCTGCCCAATCAACCGTTCGCGTTCGAATCCTACAAGCCCAGCGTCCCCTGCAATCGCAATTTGACTCGACGGCGTTTCGTTGCTGCCCCGGACGCGCGACGAAGAGACCTAGACTGCCTGCAGCAGCTACGCGCGAATTTTGGAGGCGAGTTCCTCAAGCCTGTCCGGTTCCGCGGGAACGCGAGCATGCGGAAGCAATGGCGTGCTCGCCCAGTTTGGAATGATATGAAAGTGGACGTGGGGTACCGTCTGCCCGCTGTCAATGGCGGGTTTTCTTTTCGGATTAAAAAATTGCCCAGTAGATTATTTCCCTCATGCCTTCCTTGCGGCACGACGTCAATGACCTATTGCGCCGGGCGTGCCGCACTTACGCGGGCGCCTTCCATCCCCCTCCGAGTGCCTCGAGCAACTGGACATCGGCGTCCATGCGCCGCTTCTCGATGTCGACCGCCATACGGCTGTCGGTGAGCGCCATGGCCTGAAGGTTGACGACATCTAGGTAGGAGATTGCGCCGTCCTTGAAGCGGTTCATCGCGCGATCGAGCGCCTGGCCCGATGCATCGACCGCGCTTTGCTGGCTTTGCGCCTCCTGACTCAGAACGCGGGCCGCGGACAGGCCGTCTTCGACTTGCTGAAACGCCGTCAGGACAGTCTGGCGATAGTCGGCCACTGCCATGTCGTATTGCGCGTTGGCGCCGCGCAGGTTGGCCTCATGTTGGCCGCCGTCGAACACGGTTCCCACGATCGACGGTCCGAGTGACCAGAAGAGGCTCGATGCGGTCATC
>NZ_CADIKM010000003.1 GCF_902859895.1 Pararobbsia alpina | reverse complement strand
GCCGGTTACTCAAATCGAGGTTCAGGTCGGCTTGTTTCATGCCCTCATTCTGCCAAGCATTCCAGCCTTTGAAAATCTGGGCGCTCAACCGTTTTGAACACCATCCCTAGACTAAGGAGAATCCCTTGAAAAAAGCGCTAATCACTGGCGTCACCGGACAAGACGGCGCGTACCTCGCCGAGTTTCTGCTGGGCAAGGGCTACGAAGTGCATGGCATCAAGCGCCGCACCTCGTTGTTTAACACGGACCGTATCGACCATTTGTACCAAGACCCGCACGAAGAGAACCGCCGTCTCGTTCTGCATCATGGTGACTTAACCGACTCGTCGAGCCTGATCCGCATCATCCAGCAAGTACAACCAGACGAGATCTACAACCTCGCCGCACAGAGCCACGTTGCGGTTTCGTTCGAAGAGCCGGAATACACGGCAAACTCGGACGGCCTCGGCGCGCTGCGAATCCTCGAAGCGATCCGGATTCTCGGACTTGAAAAGAAAACGCGCTTCTACCAGGCTTCGACCTCCGAACTCTACGGGCTCGTCCAGGAAATCCCCCAGAAGGAAACGACCCCCTTCTATCCCCGTTCGCCGTACGCTGTGGCCAAGCTCTACGCGTACTGGATCACGGTCAACTACCGCGAAGCCTACGGCCTATACGCATGCAACGGCATTCTCTTCAACCATGAGTCGCCCAAGCGCGGAGAGACCTTCGTCACGCGCAAGATCACCCGCGCGCTGGCTCGCATCAAGCTGGGACTTCAGAACTGCGTTTACCTGGGCAACCTCGACGCGAAGCGCGATTGGGGACACGCACGCGACTACGTCGAAATGCAATGGTTGATGCTGCAACAAGAACAAGCAGAAGACTTTGTGATTGCGACGGGCGTGCAATACAGCGTTCGCCAGTTTGTCGATGCCGCTGCCAAGGAACTTGGCATATCGATTACTTGGAAGGGCGAAGGCATTGAAGAAAAGGGTTACGACGCAAGCGGCAATCTGATTGTCGCTGTCGACCCGCGTTACTTCCGCCCGACCGAAGTCGAAACACTGCTCGGCGACGCAACCAGAGCCAAGGAAAAACTTGGCTGGACACCGCCGACGAGCTTCGAGCAACTGGTCGCCGAGATGGTCGAAGAAGACCTTCGCAGCGCCCAACGCGATGAACTCGTGAAGAGCCACGGCTTCTCGACGTTCAACTACAACGAGTAAGGAGGACGAGCAGTGTCGACGAGTACAGGCGCCAATACCAAGGCCTTGAAGATCTTCGTTGCCGGTCACCACGGCATGGTCGGTTCCGCCATCGTCCGCCGTCTTCAAGCCGGCGGCTACACCAACGTGCTGACCGCGATGCGTGCCGAACTGGATCTAACCAACCAGTCGGCTGTTCACGCCTTCATGCAACGCGAGAAACCCGACTACGTGTTCCTCGCTGCCGCCAAAGTGGGCGGTATCTACGCGAACAACACATTCCCGGGCGAGTTCATCTTCCAGAACCTCGCGATTCAGAACAATGTGATTCACTCGGCATGGGAGGCCGGCGTTCAACGCCTGCTGTTCCTAGGCTCCTCGTGCATCTATCCGCGCGAATGCCCCCAACCGATCCGTGAAGACTACCTGCTGACCGGCCCGCTCGAACCGACGAACCAGCCCTACGCCATCGCAAAGATCGCAGGTATCGAACTCTGCGATTCGTACAACCGTCAGTACGGTACGCAGTACGCAAGCGCGATGCCGACCAACCTGTATGGCCCGAACGACAACTACGATCTCGCCACCAGCCATGTACTGCCCGCGTTGATCCGCAAGGCACATGAGGCCAAGGAACGTGGCGATCATGAGCTCGTCGTTTGGGGCACGGGCACGCCACGTCGTGAATTTCTCTACGTCGACGATATGGCCGACGCCTGTGTATTCCTGATGGAATCGGGCGTCCCGTCGGGCCTGTTCAATATCGGCATCGGCACCGACGTGACGATCCGCGAACTCGCCGAAGCAGTCGTTGCCGCAGTCGGTTTCGAAGGCAAGCTGACGTTCGACACGACCAAGCCCGATGGCACGCCGCGCAAGCTCCTGTCGGTCGACAAGGTTAAGGCACTCGGTTGGCAGGCGAAAACACCGCTCACCGAAGGCATTCACCGCGCCTATCAAAGTTTCCTGAACGGCGAGAAACGATAACGCCATGGATGGTCGCAAGCCTGTCGTCACGATCGTCGTGCCGTCGTTCAACCAGGGACGTTATCTCGACGAAGCGCTGAAGTCGATTGCCGCGCAGAAAGTCGCGACCGAGGTCTTTGTGATGGACGGCGGTTCCACCGACGACTCGCTATCGGTCATCGAAAAGTGGCAATCGTCGCTCGCCGGATGGCGTAGCCACAAGGACGACGGACAGGCCGCGGCGATCAATGAAGGTATCGCCAAGGGCACGGCGCCGTATGTATGCTGGCTAAACAGCGACGATCTTCTGTTGCCCGGTGGGCTCGACAAGCTCGTCGATGCAATGGAACGCCATGCGGGATGGCCGGCGGCCTATGGAAAGGCTTGGCACCTCGACGACGCGACTGGCAAGCGCACGCCGGCCTGGGTCGAGCCATTCAACGAGCGCAGGATGGCGGTACGCTGCGTGATTACGCAACCCGCGTCGCTGATTCGCCGTTCGGCATGGGCGGCGGTCGGTGGCCTCGATGCGAAGCTTAAAATGGCGCTCGACTATGACCTTTGGTGGCGGCTCTATCGTCACGGCGGTCCGCTTGGTTTTGTCGACGACGAGGTGGCGGTCAATCGCAATCATGATGCGACCAAAACTCGCATTCATCGCCGCCTGCACTACAAGGAAGCGATGGAGACGGTACGGCGTCATCACGGGCATGTGCCACTGAAATGGTGGCTCGCGCAACCCTATGCGGTGTGGTGGAAGACTTTGATCCGATAGCATGCGCGTTCTTCATTTCTATAAGACCTATAAGCCCGACACGATGGGCGGCGTCGAACAACTGATCGGTGAAATCTGCAGCGGCTCGGCAGCCCGTGGGGTGCCAAGCGACGTGCTCACGGTCAGTCGCAACACGTCGACCGTGGATCTGGGCGATCACATGCACTACCGCGCGAAACTCGACTTCAAGCTCGCTTCATCGTCGTTTTCGGTATCGTCGCTCGGTCGTCTGAAGGAGCTGGCCGCGAATGCGGACATCATTCACTACCACTTCCCCTGGCCGTTCATGGACATGGCGCACTTCATCACGCGCCTGAACAAGCCAACGGTGGTCACGTATCACTCGGATATCGTGAAGCAGAAGACACTGCTTCACTTTTACCGGCCGTTGATGATGTGCTTTCTCGGTAGTGTCACGAAGATCGTCGCGACGTCGCCACAGTATGCGAAAACCAGCCCCGTGCTGCAGCGATTCGCGGATAAGGTCGAGGTGATCCCGATCGGTTTGAACGAGCAGGCATATCCGCGCGCGAGCGATGCGAAACTTGCCGAGTGGCGTGAGCGTGTCGGCCCGAAGTTTTTGCTCTTCACTGGCATGCTCCGCTATTACAAGGGGCTGCATATTCTGCTCGACGCACTCGCGGGCTCAGAGATTGATGTCGTTATCCTGGGCGGCGGCCCGCTCGAGGCTGAACTGAAGTCGCAGGCTCAGGCGCTTGCGCTCAAGAAGGTGCATTTCGTCGGCGCCCTGCCGGACGAAGACAAGTTCGCGTTGCTCACGCTTTGTCACGGGCTGGTGTTTCCTTCGCAGTTGCGCTCGGAAGCGTTCGGGATTTCGCTGCTCGAAGGGGCGATGTATGGAAAGCCGATGATCTCCTGCGAGATCGGCACGGGAACATCGTATGTGAACGTAGGCGGTGAAACGGGTCTGGTGGTGCCACCCGAGAATCCAACCGCGCTCAGGGAGGCGATCGACCAGATATGGAACGACGAAGCCCGCGCTTCGCGCCTGGGGGCAGCGGCGCGGAAGCGATTCAGCTCGCTGTTCACCGCCGACAAGATGGCCGACGCGTACGTCGACCTCTATCACCGGATCGCAGCCCGCTAATCGGGCTGCTGACGGGGGTTCGGCCGCCTCTGCCTGCAAAGTTGATGACCGGCCTACCGCCACATCTCCGTAAGCGTCCGCCCACGGCATCTTGCGTCGATGGCTAAGCTGGAGAAGTGCGGAGCAAGTTTTGGCGGTGAGTGAAGCGGAATAAGTCCCCACGTACTAAAGTGGGGACATAGGTCAGCTCGGGCTGCAATAGCCGGCCTCGCCGAACGGCGCGAGATTCCACGGAAGCAACTCGTCGAACCTGTTGACGGGGTGATCGGCAATCCGGGCTAGCACCTTGACGTAAATACGCCTCGGGGTCGAGCCCATTCAGTTTGGCCGAGCCGATGAGGCTACACATCGCGACCGCGCGCGCTCGGTCGGAATCGGAGCCTGCGAACATACAATTCTTGCGACCCAACGAGACCGCGCGCGACGCCCGCTCGACCGCGTTGTTGTCAATTTGCACGCGCCCGTCGCGGGCAAACGTATTCAGTGCGTCCCACCGATTGAACGCGTACTGGATCGCACCGGCAAGCGCGGATTTGCCCGACAGCGTAGGGAGCAACGCGATCATCCACGCCCGCATGCTGTCGAGCAACGGCTGCGTCTGTGCCTGGCGAGTGGCGAGTGGCGAGTGGCGAGTGGCGAGTCGAGCCCCAAAGTCTGTAAACTGGTGGAGAACCGAACGCTGGCTCACATCGTGGCAAGCAAGCTCCAGTTGCAGTGGTCGCCGGAGCAGATTGCCGGGTGGCTAAGGTGCACATACCCGGGCAACGAGGACTACCAGGTGTCACATGAGACCATCTATCGCAGCCTCTTTATCCAGGCCCGTGGCGCCCTGAAGAAGGAGTTGCTGGAACATTTTCGGCGCACCCGGGCCATGCGCCGTTCGCGGCACCATACGCTGAAGACGGGCACTCACGACAGAATCAGCGAGGCGGTATCGATCAGCGAGCGTCCAGCCGCAGTTGAAGATCGGGCGAGACCCGGTCACTGGGAACGTAATCTGCTGCTCGGCAGCGGGAACAGCCAGATTGCGACCCTCGTCGAACGCCAGACGTGCTACGTCATGCTGGCGAAGGTCGCCAGCGATACCGAGACGGTGATCAACGCGCTGATCAAGCATGCCCACAAGTTGCCAGAGGAACTCTACAAATCGCTGACCTGGGATCGAGGCAAGGAGATGGTCGAACACACGCGTTTCACGGTGGCGACCGACATCAAGGTCTACTTCTGCGCCCCTCAGAGTCCTTGGCAGCGTGGGTCGAATGAGAATACGGACGGGCTATTGAGACAGTATTTCCCCAAGGGAACTGACCTCTCGGCGTATTCGCAGGCCAAACTCAATGCCGTGGCGAGGCGATTGAACGAGCGTCCGAGGAAAACGCTAAACTACGAAACACCTGCTAAACGATTTCACCAATCCCGGTGTATCCACCGGTTGAATCTGCAGCCCTCACGGGCCAATTAAATGTAAACGATTACATGCGCTCGCTTAAACAACATGCCTACGGCTCTGTTGCTGCCGTTCTGATTTCCCTCCTATATATCCATGCGAGTGAAGTCACAGGGCGTCTAGCTCACGACGTTTCATACGACGACATCGCATATCTGAACGACGCGATCGATCGGCTGATCGTGCTCGTCGACCAGGGTATTTGGGCGTTTTTCGACACATTCCTACACAATCCGCCGCACAGTCCATTGTCGACTGTCTTCGCGTTGACGGCACTAAGCATCGGGGGCTACAGCACGCTGATCGTCTATGCGACCAACTCGTTGTTGCTAGTGGCTGTCGTTAGCTTTCTACTTTACGCCTTCCGAAACTTCGACCAGCGAGTTCTGATATGGATTGGAGCGGCATTCCTTACATCGCCGATCGCCTACAACACTATCGAGAATTTCCGCCCCGATTTTGCTGTCGGTTTCGTCACCACCGCGATGGCCTGGTGGTTTATCACGGGCATGGTCAACGGCGACAGATCTTCGCTCGTTTTGGCGGGTGGTGCGTTTGGGGGAGCCCTACTGGTCAAGCCGTCGTTCTTCGCCCACACGCTTGCGCTCGCAATCGGTCTTTCCGCACTCTATTTGATAGTTTTTGTGCTTGGGCGCAAAATCAAAAAAAACACCGTCCATCTGGGCATTCGGCCTCTTTGCGTATTTTGGGGAATTGCGTTTATTCTTGCCCTGCCCTATTACGTGATCGCAGGACGAGGAATCTTTGATTACTTCTGGAACAACACCCGTGGTGCCGACGCATACCTCTGGTCCTATGGAAAGGAGGTCTCAGAGGCACGCGTCATTCGAGACTACCTTGGGTCGGCTTATCAACGCGCGATCGGCTTTCACCTGATCCTATGCGTGGTTTTTATCGTCGTTGGGGCGACCCTCCTGACCATCCGGCGGAACTGGCGTGAACTTGCTGTCCTAGGCTGCCTGGTAGGATTCGGCATTACTTCTTTTACAATCCTCGTCATCGGGCGCCACAAAAACAGCTTCTTTTTTTCCACGTTTCAGGTGACTGTGCTCATTGCGGGCTTTTACGGATTTGGCGCACTGTATTCCCTGCTTGGCAAACGTAGCCGGAACGCATTGATCGTCGTCGCCTGGTGTGCACTGGTCGCGGCAGCCCAGATCAACCTTAGTAAGCATGCACACTTCGAGCCAACAACCGAAGATCTCGCTGATCACAGCTTAAACCGGAAGATCGTAAATCAGATCCAGGATGCGCTCAGTGATAGTGGAAAGGGGTCGAACCGAAGTCCGGTATCTGTCATCGTCACTGTGCCCGGTCCGGTGAACGCGCACTCGATGAAATGGATCGCGGCGCAAGGTGGCCTATCTATCCGCCCGATCGACCGTGACCGTTCGAGTCAAATGTCGGACTTCCTGGAAGCCGCGAGAGCCACCGATTTTGTTGTCGTGCCGAACGCTTTGCGGGCCGAGTTCTATCGGCAGTTCCCTGGCGCGCCGCTTCAATCTGAGTTACTCGACATGCTCCGCAAAAATTCGGACTTTGTCGAGATCAGCCCCAAGGACGACAAGGCTCACTATCATGTCTTCAAGAACGTCGCGCTAATGGGCTCGGGTGCTCCTGTGCTCGACTTCCACGGAGTCAAGTCCGTGTCCGGATTCGCGAACCCCGAGGGACCCTATCCACAATGGCAACTGCCTCGAGTTCAATGGATGAGCGCCACGGCCTCCCAACTATGCGTTCAAGACCCGGGGGTCTACGACGCCAGCATGCGTTTCCGTGCCAACTCCGCTGGATACCTGGCAGTCAGCGACACCCGAGGACACTCCGACGTCGTCGGCCATTTCACGCCGGATGTCTTCACAGACGTGACGTTCACTCACACATTTACCGAGGGTGATATGTGCGTTACCCTGACGCCTACGGTGGAGCATGCAACGGTCGACAGCAGCAACTGGTTACTTTTCTCTCGCTTCAGATTCGCCAAATCGGAGGGGAACGTTCAATGAAAGAAAGCGAATTCGACCGATTTGCCGAAGAATACCGCGCAATCCATGCAGCGAACATTTCTGCATCTGGGGAGGCCCCCGAGTTTTTTGCCGAGTATAAGATCGCTGACCTAAGCCGTCACGCACGGACTAACCGCATCGCAGCAAGATCCATAGTCGATTTCGGATGTGGAGTCGGCAACTCAATCCCATTCTTCCGTAAATACTTTCCGCGCAGTGAGGTGCTCGCCGCGGATGTTTCAAGAAAGAGCCTTGAGCTCGCCAAGCAGCGCTTCGGCGAAGAAGCTCGTTTTTTCAATCTGACCGGAAACCGCATCGATTTGCCTGATGGTACCTTTGATGTACTTTTCTCTGCATGCGTGTTCCATCACATCCCCCACGAAGAACACGAGCACTGGCTGCGCGAACTTCGTCGTATCGCAACGCCCGACGCGATGCTGGTGATTTTCGAGCACAATCCATGGAATCCACTAACAGTGCGCGCGGTCAATACGTGCGAGTTCGATAAAAACGCTCGACTGATGACTCCATCAAAACTCGAAACCTCGATGCAGCGCGCGGGATGGTCCAGGACTCGACATGAATATCGAATCTTCTTCCCAAATAGCCTTCGGACACTTCGCCCGCTGGAAGCGCGTATGCGTTGGCTCCCCCTGGGTGCTCAGTACGCGGTGATTGCAAGGCCATGAAGCCCGTACATCTGCAATTCTTCAAATATCTCGCGGTAGGGGCGTTGAACAGCGCAATTGGTCTATTTTGCATCTTTGGTTGCATGAAATTGGGCTTAAACGACGTACTATCCAACGCCATCGGATATATCGTTGGTTTTTTTATAAGCTACTCCGCAAATAGCAGGTGGACGTTTAACCAACGAAAAACTTCCGCGTCGACGTTTGTCCGCTTTTTGAGCGTGATCTGCGTCGCGTACGCATGCAACATAGTGATTTTGCTCGCAGCTAAACATATCGCGCACTTCGATCGTTGGATTTCTCAAATACTCGGCGTTATTACATATACCCTAGTTGGCTTTGCCGGGGCAAGATTCTTTTCTTTTCGAGCGAAAAACACCACCACTTCAAGTACTTAATTATGACTAAGCAAATCGCCATAGTCGTTCCTTGCTACAACGAAGAGGCCGTTCTTAAGGAAACGATGCGTCGCTTAAATCATGAACTAACGAGCCTCAAGGACGCGGGGAAAATCACGCGTGATAGTCGAGTCTATTTCGTCGACGACGGGAGCCACGATAAGACTTGGGGCATCATCAACGAATTTGTACAAACAGGCGCGCCTGCGATCGGTATCAAACTCTCCAGAAATCGCGGCCACCAGAACGCGCTACTCGCGGGACTTTGGATTGCGAAGGGAGACGCCGTAATCACCATCGACGCAGACCTCCAGGACGACGTCGCTGCTATCGGGAAAATGATCGACGAATTCGACTGCGGCTCGGACGTCGTTTATGGGATTCGAGATAGCCGGGAGACCGACACGGTCTTCAAAAGACTCACTGCGCACACGTTCTACAAGTTGCTGACAACCTGCGGCATCGAGACTGTTTACGATCACGCGGATTATCGTTTGCTAAGCCGGCGCGCAGTCGAAGCGCTCAAGGAGTTTCGAGAGGTCAATCTGTACCTGCGAGGCATCGTGCCGCTGATTGGGTTCAAGTCGTCGTCGGTCAAATATGATCGGGCGAAACGTTTTGCCGGTGAGACGAAGTATCCTCTGCGCAAAATGGTCACGCTAGCGCTCGAAGCCATTACATCGTTGTCCGTAGCTCCGCTACGATTGATCAGTGCCTTTGGATTTCTATTGTCCGCAGCAAGCTTTGCCATTACGTTCTGGGCCATCGGAGTCAGGCTGTTCACAAACGAAGCTATACCGGGATGGGCTTCGACCGTACTACCGATTTACTTCCTAGGCGGATTGCAATTGCTATCCCTAGGCGTGATCGGCGAGTACGTCGGAAAGATCTACCTTGAGTCAAAGTCAAGACCGAGGTTCATCGTAGAAGCGGTATCGGAGCTTCGAGAGTCCAGCAGGCTCAAATGAGTTCAATCTGTCATGGTCGAGCGTAGGACCCCACCCACATCTCCTCCATCACCAACTCAAGCGGCACCTCCCATTGCGGCCGCGCAACACCAAAGCGCGCATCGAAGCGCGAACAGTCGAGCGCCGAATACGTCGGGCGTGCGGCCGGCGCGGCGAACTCGCTCGCCGAAATCGGCGTGACGACGGTGGTACGAACATCGTCACCGCGATGTGTACGCGCATAGGCCACAACTTTTTCGGCGAAGCCGTGCCAACTCGTACGGCCACGAGCCGTCAGATGAAAAACTCCTGATTCGAACGTGCCCGCCCGACGCTCCAGCCCAGCCAACCTCACTACATGCGCCGTCACATCAGCCAACGTGCGTGCGGCCGTCGGCGTGCCGAACTGATCCGCGACCACACGCAGCATGTCGCGCTCGAGCGCTGCATTGGCAATCGTCCGTGCGAAATTCCTTGCACGCGAGCCATAGACCCACGCGGTCCGAAACACCAGCCAGTCGCCGCCCGCCTGCGCGATCGCCTGCTCGCCGGCAAGCTTGCTGCGTCCGTACGCGTTCACCGGCGCGGTCGACATCGCTTCGCGATACGGTTCGCTGCTCCTACCGTCGAACACATAGTCGGTCGAGTAGTGAATGAGCAACGCGCCGAGACGACGCGCAACCTGCGCAAGCTCGCCAACCGCAGTACCGTTCACGACGGTGGCCAACGCTTCTTCGCTCTCGGCCTGATCGACAGCCGTATAAGCCGACGCATTGACGATCACATCTGGACGATGCTGCTCAAGCGCCGGCGCGATCGTCTTGGGACGGCTCATGTCAATCACGCTCCTGTCGAGCGCAACCACTTCGCCGAGGCACAGCAGAGAGCGACGCAGTTCCCAACCGATCTGCCCATTGCGCCCCACCACGACGATCTTCACTCGAACACCTCCGCTACGGCCAGTCGCGCCCCCGCCGCGTCCTTTCCGGCCAGCAGCGGCTCACCATCGACCGGCCATTCGACGCCGATTGCCGGGTCGTTCCACAACAGTGAGCGCTCGTGCTCGGGGTACCAGTAGTCGGTCGTCTTATAGAGCATCTCGGTACCATCCACAAGCGACACAAAGCCGTGCGCAAACCCCGCCGGCACCCAGAGCTGCCGCTTGTTCTCGGCGGACAACTCGACGCCGTACCATTGACCAAAGGTTGTTGACGAACGACGCAAATCGACGACCACGTCGTACAACGCCCCCGCCGCCACCCGCACCAACTTTCCCTGCGGATGCTGAATCTGATAGTGCAGTCCGCGCAACACGCCCTTTGACGAACGCGAATGATTGTCCTGCACGAACTCGACCTGTTCGCCGGTCTGCTCCGCGAATTCTCGCGCGTTGAAGCTCTCGAAAAAGAACCCCCTCGCATCGGCAAAAACCTTGGGTTCAATGAGTTTCACGCCGTCGAGCGGAGTCGAAATTACGGTAATGGCCATTAATCTAATCCAACAAGAGATTTTGTAAATAGCGGCCGTAAGCATTCTTGGCCAGCGGCGCAGCAAGTTGCTGCAATTGTGCCGCGTCGATCCAGCCGCTGCGATAGGCGATCTCTTCGGGACACGAGACAACGAGGCCCTGGCGCTTTTGCAGTGTGGCAATAAAGCTGCCTGCCTCGATCAGCGAATCGTGCGTACCGGTATCGAGCCACGCGAAGCCGCGTCCCATGATTTCAACGTTCAGCCTGCCCTGCTCCAGATAAAGCGAGTTCAGGTCGGTGATCTCCAGCTCGCCACGTGCGGACGGCTTGAGCCCGGCAGCCATGTCGCACACGGTGTTGTCGTAAAAATACAGGCCCGTCACCGCATAGTTCGAACGCGGACGTGCAGGCTTCTCTTCAATCGACAACGCACGGAACGCTTTGTCAAACTCGACGACGCCATACCGCTCCGGATCGAGCACATGGTAGGCGAATACGGTCGCGCCCTCGTACGTCGTGTTCGCCCGGTGAAGCTTGGACGGAAGATCATGGCCGTAGAAAATGTTGTCGCCGAGGATCAAGGCCGCCGGATCGTTGCCCAGAAACTCCCGGCCAATCAGAAAGGCCTGCGCAAGACCATCGGGTGAAGGCTGCACGGCGTACTCGATGTTCATGCCCCACTGACCGCCGTCACCGAACATCGCCTGAAACCGCGGCGTATCGGCCGGTGTCGAAATGATCAGCACATCGCGTATCCCCGCAAGCATTAGTGTCGACAGCGGGTAGTAGATCATCGGCTTGTCATACACCGGCAGCAGCTGCTTGGATACGGAGAGCGTGATCGGATAAAGCCGTGTGCCCGAGCCCCCGGCGAGAATGATTCCCTTGCGTGTCGTCACGATTTACCCACGTTGCGCATAGTTGGTTTCGACCCACTTGCGGTACTCGCCGCTCATCACGTCACGCACCCATTCTCCGTTCACCAGATACCACTCCACAGTCTTGCGCATACCGGTCTCGAAAGTCTCCGCAGGCTTCCACCCCAATTCGCGCTCGAGCTTGCGTGCATCGATCGCATAACGGCGGTCATGCCCCGGCCGATCCGTCACGTACGAGATCTGTTCACGATAAGAACCGCTTGCCTTGCGTTTCATTTCATCGAGCAACGCACAGAGGGTGTCGACGACCTCAATATTGGTCTTCTCGTTCCAACCGCCAACGTTGTACGTTTCGCCGGGGCGCCCGTTCGCGAGCACGATGCGGATCGCCGAACAATGATCCTTGACATACAGCCAGTCCCGCACGTTCTTGCCGTCGCCATAGATCGGCAATGCCTTGCCTTCGAGCGCGTGTTGAATCATCAACGGGATCAGCTTCTCGGGGAAGTGATGCGGACCGTAGTTGTTCGAGCAATTGGTGGTTAGCACAGGCAGACCATAGGTATGGTGATAGGCACGGACCAGATGGTCGGACCCCGCCTTTGAAGCAGAGTACGGGCTGTTCGGCGCGTACGCCGTAGCTTCGGAAAACTGGGGGTCGTCAGCGCCCAAGGAGCCGAACACCTCGTCAGTCGATACATGCAGGAAGCGGAAAGCATCGCGTTTCAGAGGCGGCAGCGTGCCCCAATAGCTACGTACCGCTTCGAGCAGCGTAAACGTACCGACGATGTTGGTCTGAACGAATTCGGCAGGACCATGGATCGAGCGGTCGACATGGCTCTCTGCGGCAAAGTGCAGGACGGCGCGAGGCTTGTGCTGGGCAAGGACGCTGTCGAGCGCGGCCCGGTCGCAGATGTCGGCGCGCACGAACACATGCCGCGGATCGTCGCGCAGCGACCGGAGGGTGTTGAGGTTGCCCGCATACGTCAACTTATCGACGTTGACCACACCTTCATCGTCTTGCGCCAGCCAATCCAGCACGAAGTTGGACCCGATGAAGCCGGCTCCGCCCGTCACGAGAATCATAGGGTTCCTTGTCTTGACAGGGAGGACATCGACACGTTGCCATGTCCATGTAGTTCCTTCCTGATCGACAACCTCCATTGAGGTTGTCCGATGCCTGCCCGAAAAGGGCTCTATTATAAGGAACCGGGCGCGGCTCCCATTGAGATTGGCAATCAAAAAGTCCGCCGGGCCCATTCGCAGGTATCTTTCGACTTTCTTACCCACTCAGCCCGATCCCTGGCGTTCATGACCCACCCGACCCTCCCCGAAGTCCCCGTCGCCATCGGCGATCTCCAAGGCTGCCACGACGCCTTCAGCCGGCTCCTCACGCAGCTGAACCTGTCTGCCTCGACGCCCATCTGGCTGACGGGCGACCTTATCAACCGAGGTCCGGCCTCCCTGGCAACCTTGCGTGCCGTCGTCGAACTCGGCGATCGGGTCACCACGGTCCTGGGCAATCATGACCTGCACCTGCTGGCCATCGCTGCCGGCGTCCACACCCCGAAAAAGGGCGATACGCTCGACGACATCCTGGCGGCCCCCGACTTCCCCGATCTCGTCGACTGGCTGCGCCGCCAGCCGCTTGCCCACTTGGAGAATAATTTTCTGATGGTGCATGCGGGCGTGCTGCCCGAGTGGACTGCAGAGCAAACACTCGCGCTCGCGGCCGAGGTCGAAGAACAGCTGCGCGGCCCGAAGTGGAAGCAATTCCTGAAAAATCTATGGGGCAACGAGCCCACGCGTTGGTCGAACAAGCTGACGGGCGACGACCGCACGCGGGTAGTCGTCAATGCGCTCACCCGGCTGCGCTTCTGCGCCCCGGACGGCAAGATGGAATTCAAGGCGAACGGCGGCATCAACGACGCACCGCCGGGTTACCTGGCGTGGTTCGACGTGCCCGAACGCAAGACGCAGGACATCACGGTGGTGTTCGGGCACTGGGCCGCATTGGGTCTGAAGCTACGTGCGAACCTTTGCGCGCTGGATAGTGGCTGTGTCTGGGGCAATCAGTTGTCGGCGCTCCGGCTGACCGCGGACCCCATGCAGCGTCAACTCACGCAGGTAGACTGTGGAGCGCCAGAACCTTCGGCAATGGTGGAAGAATAGGCGGCAATCGAATCTATCCGGATTTTTGTGCGGGGCATAAACTCATTCCCTCCGTTGCTTGAAGACCCAAAGCTTCGCGCCGCTGAAATTGACGGCGAGGCCAGCCATCGAGCCGATTGCGACGGAGAGGAGGGGCAGAAGTAGAGCGCTTTTGAGCGTCAGCACGACGAGGCTGTACGCGGCGTAGTTGACCGCCCCTCCCGCAGACATCGCGGCGAGGTATCGCCACCATTCGGACCAGACAGGGCCGTCCGCTGTCGACCCTGCGAACGTGAAGCGCCTGTTGATCTGCCAGGTGCAGAAAACCGCGCACAGGAACGACACGATGCGGCCGGCGAAGTATCCGAGTCCGATCGCCAGGCCGAGGTATAGGACTCCAGCGTCGACCAAAAAACCCGCAACACCGGCTACGCCAAAGCGAAGCAACTCATGCCGCGCCCTATTCACGTGGATCCTGGCTAACTGTCGCGGGCACAGACAGATACGCAAAGCGCTTCGCTTCGGAGCGCCCACGCGTGACGGTATCAAGCACGATGCCGCACACCAGCAAGATCGCCCCAAACAGCATCAAAGCCACGCACAGAAGCGCTGTGGGCAGGCGCGGCACAAGCCCGGTCTGGAGGTATGTATCCAGCAGCGGCAGGGCAAGCAACAGCGATACAAGCGTGCATATCCCGAAGCCGATCGAGAAGAATAGTAGGGGCTTCTCGGCTTTAAACAGCTTCAAGATCATCAGCAGGATCCGGCAGCCGTCGCGGTACGTGCTCAACTTGCTCTCAGAGCCTTCCGGGCGCGATGAGTAAGGTGTCTCCATTTCCGCTACCGGCATGCGAAGCTCCAGCGCATGAATCGTCAGCTCGGTTTCAGTTTCGAAGCCCGATGAATGGGCTGGGAACGACTTCACATAGCGCCGGGAAAACACACGGTACCCAGATAGCATGTCAGTGAACGAGCGGCCGAAGATCGTTGCGGCAACCTGCGTGAGCATGACGTTGCCAAAACGATGGCCTGCACGGTAGGCCGCCTGCTCCTCGGACACGCGAGCGCCGACCACCATATCAAGGCCCTCTTGCAGCAGTTTGCTCACAAGGCGCGGCGCATCCCCCGCGTGATATGTCCCATCGCCATCCACGAGCACATAAACGTCCGCTTCCGCGTCCGCGAACATACGCCGAATAACGTTGCCCTTGCCCTGATATGCGGCGGAGCGCACGACAGCACCGGCACGTATGGCGACCTCTTTCGTGTCGTCCTGCGAGTTGTTGTCGTAAACGTAGATCGTGGCCCCTGGAAGGTGTTGACGAAAGGCACCGACCACGGCAGCAACGGTTGCAGCTTCGTTGAAGCAAGGTATCAGGACGGCGACACGGACAGCGGCATTTACGTGCATCAGTTGGGTTCGGGTCGGTAGAGCGTGCAATATATTTTACGTTAGTAAGCGCACTAAGCTCCACTGAGTGACAGTCGGCACAACTGATATACCTCTCTACCCTTGCCGATACCTGCGCCAAACTGCACACAAGTCCCTGCGTTCAGGAGAAAACCTTCGCGGCTGTAAGCTGCAGCCGCCGCTATGGCGAGTGCTCGGTTTTCTGCAACAGTATCGTGCACGTCATCGGCCCTTAGCTCAAGTTGGCAAGTTCTTGAAGTCGCGGAAGCCGGCGCCACGCGTGCGTGCAGATGAAACCGAGCAATCGTTGCTGCGAGAATGCCACATCCCCTCGCCGTTCCGGCGAATCCGACAGCATCAACGAACCTATTTGCATTCGCGATATTATCAATTCTGAAATTATAACTACCCTTAATCAATGCGTAAATTGGTCCTCCTCGCGCCTTCGACATAGTCCGAATCCGATCGTTAAAGGCAGTGGTTGCAGGGAAGCTGCTCTCGATCTGTGCGAATGCGACAGTGGGTGGAAATAGCGTCGTAAGCCAACCCCACCCTGCTTCGCCCCCGGCAGTGATAATCGTCGTGCGCTCCGGATGATCGAGCACCGGCACCTGAGCGTGGTAGAGAGGATCTGCCCAGCCTTCATGCCCCCAGGTCTGATAACCACCGGTTATCACCAGGGCCGTTGCTACGCCGAGCAAGGCGAAACTTGCTCGCAATACCTTTGTTTGTGTCAATAAGTGGTTCAGCAACAACACGACAACAAGCGGCGCTAACACTTCAATGGGGACGATGTACCGATAGATACTAAACAACCCCATCCAGAGCAAAAACCCTAGTCCAACAAAGAATATTATGAAGCGCGCGCGTGGCTCCAAATGCGCCCGGGGCGTTCTTTTCAATCGCGCAACAAGCGCGCTAACCGCCCACCAACAGAACAGAATGTAAACGATAGGCCAGATGATTTGCCGGACAGTTAGCTCGCTCACCCGATGAGAATTCGCCGCGAGGATGAACGGCCAAAAGACAATCTCCAACAAGCCATGTGCGCCCCAGCGCAAATCGGCTTTCCCTATTGACTGCGCATACGGATTATGAAATATAGCCCCATATTGAGGGTAAAGTGGATTGCCAAAAATTTCCCACATGTGGAACAGCCAATAGCCGCCCGACATTGCAAAACCTGCCACCGTGCCGAGGCCGAACAAGAAAGACAGCCGCAATCGTCCAAGTACACGCGTGGGATAGCAGAGCAGACTCAAACATAAGGCCGCCGCGTAAGGGACATTCGTGAGCTTTAGTCCAGCCCCCAAACCAACAAAAACGCCGCTTACAAGCACCATCAGGTAAGCTTTGAGCGTCGCTTTTCCAATTAGATCCCAGTTGGCGACAACAACAAGCACCCCACTCAAGATAAAGAGCGCAGTCGTATCGTCACCCATGGAATTGCCAATTCCAGAAAGGAAGTTCGCCGTTAAACAACCGGCTGCAGCGATCAAGATCGGCGCGCGGTTGCCGTTATGGGCGAAAAAATGGGATGGCTGCGAACGGCGTGCGATTTCGAGCAGCAGTACGAAGCTCGTCCCGTGCAACATCCCCAAAAAAAATCCAACCACTCTAGATGGGAGATGCCTGTTCATCCAATACGGCAACAAATCAAGCATCGGGTTGAAGTACGTCTGCATGCCGGCAGGCGCGAAATCTATCAGGAGCTTGTTGTTGAGCCATGCAAACGGGTTGTAAAGATGGTAGTTACGTAAATCATAGTTGGAGTCGGCACCCAGATATAGTGAATAAAACCCGAAAGCCAAGGGTACAAAAATCCTGGACCAAAACAAGGCACGAGACGAGTTCAAGTCTATGTTTTTGATTCGCCCGCAAAGCGAAGGAAGACCTCTCGAATTAGAGGTAACATTTTTTGTCATGCAGGGGAATTCATCAATTGGATTGCTCGACAGTCCACGATTTCGAACTGAGAAAATTGAATGATATCCCTGTGGTTGGTCCGCCTGCAACTGAGCGCGCCAAGAATCGCGGCGCTATTTCCCAACTGCGCCAAGTCCCTCCGAGACCGCGGTACCACTCTGTGTAGACGGTTGCACGGTGCGTTGCACGCCGACCTCATACACATCCGTCAACGTCCCCAAAAACGCCACCACATCCTTGATCTCCGCCTCATTCATCGCAGGCTGATCGCCCCGCTTCCGGGCAAACGGCGCTTCGGTATTCAAGTTCCCCCAGTACTGTTAGGCAAGTCGTCAAACTTGCGCACCTGCCCCTTCACAACAGGCCCGACCCGGACAGGGCAGGGTCCATGAACATCTTCTCGCCCATGACCGTCATGCCATTGAAAGACTTGAAAACCTCCGCCCGTGACTGGGCGCGATGGTCATTACTTACGGAATCATTATTCCTTGACTGCGATATGACCGCGCCTCCGGCGCCAGTTGTCACCGTCCCCGCGTGTGAATCGCACCCGCTCATCATCCCGACCAGAACCACCGCACTGGCCATCATGAACATGTACCCCATGACGGACAAGGGCTTTACAAGATTTCGTCCTTGAAGATACGACAACGAACAGCGCATGAGAGCGGACATATAAGGGCCGACGGCAAAGATGGAAGTCGCAGCGTATGTCGTGGATATGTCAGTACCGTGACTACACTTACCCATCAACAACATTACTGACCGTATACGTATCTTACACATATATGTCAAATGACCTTTCTATTCTTTCATCTCCGGCGAAAGAATCGAGCGCCACTCGACGGTACGCCCGCACCCTCATGACAAGAGGGAATTGAATGATTTTGTCGATCACACGCAGTACGACACGACGTCGATCCTGCGCCTGATCACGAAGCGCTATTCGCTGCCGCAGTTGCCGGGCCTGGTCTCGCGCAATGAGGCGCTGAAGGCGAAAGGCGCTCAGCCGATGGCTGACCTGACCAACACGCTTCAGTTCTAGCCAGACGCCTGAGGTTTCTCAGGCTCAAGACGAAGAAAAGAAGGGCAGCCTCGGCTGCTCTTCTTTTTTTGATCAAGACAGTTTCAGACGCAGCGACAGAAACCTCGTCGGACGACATCCGCTCCGTGAATATGTCATCGACGTGAGCACGCATTTCTATCAAAAACATTGCTTTTATCTAACAATTACATTACACATTCACGTCAAATTTCCTTTCTAGACTTCCTGTCCCGGTGAAGGGGTCGAGCATCTCTCGACACCACGCCGGTACCCCAGAAAGAGAGATTGGAATGAACAGGAAACTCATCATTACCGCGCCGCTCACCGTGCTGATCGCCACAGGCCTGTGCGCCTGCGGCGGCAATGGCGAACACGAGGCGGATCTGTCAGCGGTGAAGAACATCGTCGTCATCTACGCGGAAAACCGTAGCTTCGACAATCTGTACGGCAATTACCCGGGTGCCAACGGCCTGCAAAAGGTCACGGCGGCCGACGCGCGGCAGTTCGACCGCGACGGGAGTGTCTTGCCGACTTTGCCGCCGATCCGGGGCGGTCTCACCGGCATAGGTGTATCGCCCGCGGTTACAGAAGCGATGACGGTCAATCTCGCCAACAGCCCGTTCGCCATCGATGATTCGGCAGGCTTTAACCTGCCGTTGTCGGTGATGACGCGAGATCTCTACCACCGTTTCTACGAGAACCAGATGCAGATCCACGGTGGCAAGAACGATATGTTCGCCGCCTGGGCCAATTCAGGCGCTTTCGTGATGGGCCACTACACGACGAATGCCGACACGTTGCCGCTCTACAAGATCGCGCAGCAGTACACGCTGGCCGACAATTTCTTCATGAGCGCTTTCGGCGGATCGTTCCTGAATCACCAATGGCTCGTCTGTGCCTGCACGCCGACGTACCCGTATGCGGATACCAGCGTGGCGGCAGGTTTGATCTCCGCGGTGGAACCGGATGGCGTCACGTTGACGCTCGCCAGGTCCTCACCCTCCTCGGCCCTCGAAGGCGCTCCGAAGTATGCGAATTCGGGCAACCTGACACCGGATTTCTTCGCCATCAATACAATGCAGCCTCCGTATCAGCCAAGCTACAATCCGCCGCCAGTGGGCGGGGATCCGAGACTGGCGGACCCGGGCATGCCAACGACGTTGCCGCCGCAAACGCAAACGCATATCGGCGACCTGCTCAACGACGCGAAGGTCTCGTGGGCCTGGTACGGCGGCGCATGGGATGTCGCGCTCACGCATCGCATGGTGATCAACAGTTTGACCATGGTGCCCAACTTCCAGACGCATCACCAGCCGTTCAACTACTTCGCCGATCTCGCGCCGGGCACGGCGAATCGCGCGGAGCACTTGCTCGACGGCGGCCTGAACGGTTCTGAGTTCATCAGGGCGATCGATGCGGGCGCGTTGCCGCAAGTGAGCTTCTACAAGCCACAGGGCAATCTGGACGAGCACGCGGGTTATACCGATGTCGCCTCGGGTGACGCGCATATCGCCGACGTGATCGAACACCTGCAAAAGAGCCCGCAGTGGGAGAACATGGTCGTCGTCGTGACTTATGACGAGAACGGCGGCTTCTGGGATCACGTCGCGCCGCCGAAGGGCGATCGCTGGGGCCCGGGTACGCGGATTCCGGCGCTGGTCATTTCGCCATTTGCGAAGAAGGTCTTTGTCGATCACACGCAGTACGACACGACGTCGATCCTGCGCCTGATCACGAGACGCTATTCGCTGCAGCCGTTGCCGGGCTTGGTCTCACGCGACGCGGCGCTGACCGCGAACGGCGGTGAGCCGATGGGCGATTTGACTAACGCACTTCAGCTCTAGCCAAACCCATTGGACCTTGAATAGAGCGATCAAGGGATAAGGGAACGAGGGGCAGCCCCGGCTGCCCTTCCCCATTGGTCAAACAATCTCGGGCGCAGTGACAGAAGCATCATCGGACGACATCCACTCCTCCGTAGTCGGTTCTTCCCGGCCTTGCAAGGCGAGCAGCGCATCGCCGATCGTCCGTTCAGCCCGCGCCGCGAGTGCCCGTCGATCGAGCCCGACCGGAATGACCTCGCCGATATACAAATGGACCACGAGCGGCTCAGCCTCAAGCATCGCGTTCAAAGTATCGAACAGGTTCATATCGCCGACATAAGCGGGCGCAAGACTCTGCCGCCCGCTCGCATCGGCATACATCATGCAAACGGGTTGCACCGGTGCTCCCGCAATCACCGCGGCCTGGAACAGATTCGTATGAAACGGCAGCAAGCGCTGGCCGTCGCCGGTGGTCCCTTCGGGAAACACAAACGCGCGTTCATTGCCCGAAATCCGGTCGGCGAGCTGCTGCATGATGCGGCGTGCGTCACCCCGCTTCTCGCGCTGGATGAAGATCGTGCCGATGGTCTTGGCAAGCCAGCCGACCACGGGCCATTTCGCGATCTCGGATTTGGCGACGAACGGTGTCGGCCGCCACGCGTTGATCACGTAAATGTCGATCCACGAGACATGGTTGCCGACTACCAGACCGCCACCAGCGAGGGTATTTTCATCGCCATGAACGATCAGCGTCATTCCGCACAGGCGCAGCAGCTTTTTCGACCAGTCGCGAATCAGCGCCTGCCGCCCCTCCTCCCCCGCACGTGGGTAGGCAAGCGCGGCGAGAACCATGCCGCGGCCGAAATGCAGGAAGATGCGCGCCTTGCGCAAGCTATGACTCATGGGTTCCGCTCACCGGGTCTTGAAGGCGGCACACGCAATCTTCAGGGCATACCAAAGGCGCGCGGCTTCGATCCGGATCCTGGTAATCATTTGACCTCATAGGCGACGTGGCCGCCGACGATCGTGGTCTTCACGCGTGCGGGCAGTTCATAACCGAGGAAGGGGGTGTTGTGCCCCTGGCTTTTCAGGACGCGGGGTTCGACAAGCCACCGTGCATCCGTATCGACGAGCGCAAGGTCCGCCACGGCGCCCGCGGCCAGACGACCCGCAGGCAGGCCAAGGACGTCGGCCGATGCGCACGTGGCCTTCGCGAGTGCCTTTGCAAGCGGCACGTCGGCATCGTTCGCCCACTTGACGATCAAGGACAGCAGCAGCTCGAGTCCGGTCGCACCAGGCGACGCTTCGTCGAAAGGCAGCAGCTTCTCGTCGTCATCGACGGGCGTATGGTCCGAGCAGATCGCATCGATGGTGCCGTCGAGCAGGCCCGCGCGGATCGCGTCGCGGTCGCGCTGGGTCCGCAGTGGCGGATCGAAGCGGGTCTGCGAATCGAAATACCCGATGTCCATTTCGGTCAGGTGGACATGGTTCACGGTCACATCGCAGCTGATCCTCAAGCCCTCCTGCTTGGCCTCACGCACAAGCGCGATACCCGCAGCCGACGAAAGATGCGAAAGATGGACGCGCGCCCCGGTCACCCGGATGAGTTCAATGATGGTATGCAGTGCGATGGTCTCAGCCGAGGTCGGCACGCCGGGCAAGCCGAGCCGCGAAGCGACCGGCCCGCTCGCGGCGACGCCGCCCGCGGACAGATACGCATCCTGCGGACGCAGCCAGACCGTGAACCCATGGGTCGTCGCATACTGAAGCGCACGTAGCAGCACCTGCGTGTCGAGCACGGGCACATTCGCCTGCGAAAAGCCAATGCAACCGGCTTCGGTCAGCTCGACCATCTCGGTGATGACCTTGCCATTGAGGCCGACGGTCAGTGCGCCCAGCGGATACACATGCGCCTGGTTCAGATTGCGCGCGCGAAACTTGAGCATCTCGACAAGGCCCGGCTCGTCGAGCACAGGCTCGGTATCGGGCGGGCAGACGAGGCTCGTCACGCCGCCGGCGAGCGCGGCGTTCATCTCGGATTCGAGCGTGGCCTTGTATTCGTAGCCGGGTTCGCGCAGCCGCGCGGACAGGTCGACGAGCCCGGGCACGATCAGCAGGCCGGCCGCATCGAGCACGCGGTTCGCATGAAAGTCCGCCGGTGGCGTACCGATCGCGGCGACCTTGCCGGCGGCGATATAGATGTCTGCAATCTGCTCGGTGCCGGCGACCGGGTCGAGGAGGCGTCCGCCCTTGATATGAATCTTCATCGGTTTTTCTCGAGCCTCAGTCGTTCTCAGTCGTTGTTCGCCGCGACGATGCCCATCACGGCCATCCGCACAGCGATGCCAAAGGTCACCTGGTTCAGGATCACCGACTGCGGGCCGTCGGCCACCGCGGAGTCGATTTCGACGCCACGGTTCATCGGGCCCGGATGCATGACGATCGCGTCGGGCTTGGCGAGCGCGAGTCGCTCGGGTGTCAGCCCGTAGCTCTTGAAGTATTCCTGCGCGGACGGCAGCAGCGCGCCGCTCATTCGTTCGTTCTGCAGGCGCAGGGTGATCACGACGTCGACGCCCTTGAGGCCTTCTTCGATCTTGTCGAACACGCGCACGCCCATCTGTTCGAGACCGCCCGGCAACAGGGTGCGCGGGCCGATCGCACGGACCTCCGGCACGCCGAGCGTGGTCAGCGCATGGATGTCGGACCGCGCGACGCGCGAGTGCAGGATGTCGCCGATGATCGCCACCGTTAGTTGCCGGAAGTCCTTCTTGTAGTGGCGAATCGTGTACATGTCGAGCAGGCCCTGCGTCGGATGCGCATGGCGCCCGTCGCCCGCATTGATCACGTGCACGTGCGGCGCGCAGTGCTGTGCGATCAGGTAGGGCGCGCCGCTCGACGCGTGGCGGACCACGAACAGGTCGGCGTGCATCGCGGACAGGTTGTTGATCGTATCGAGCAGCGACTCGCCCTTGCTCGTGGACGAAGCATTGATGTTCAGGTTGATGACGTCGGCGGACAGACGCTTGGCCGCGATCTCAAAGGTCGTGCGCGTGCGTGTCGAATTCTCGAAGAACAGGTTGAAAACCGATTTGCCGCGCAGCAGCGGCACTTTCTTGACGTCGCGATCGGTCACACTGACGAACTGTTCGGCCGTATCGAGGAGGTGCGTGACGATGTCGCGCGGCAGGCCCTCGATAGTCAGCAGATGCTTGAGTTCGCCATTGCGCGTGAGTTGCGGATTGCCTTTGAGAAAGCCCTGGCGGAAGGGCTGCGCGGGAGCGCCCGGGGGAGGCTGGGTGGCGGTGCTCATAGCGGCGGTTCCTGCTTGAAAATTGAAATGAAGATTGGCATCACGCCCGGATGCCCGAGTGTCGTCGCGCGCTCACGCGCCGCTCGCTTCCGTGCCGAACGTGAAACGGCCGGCTGCATCGCGCTTGAGCACGAGCGTCGTCTCGCGCGGAACGGTGTCGACGCTCGTACCCACAAAACGGGCCGCGAACGGCAACTCGCGGCCACCGCGGTCGACGAGCACCGCGAGTTCGACGGCAGCCGGCCGGCCGAAATCGTAGAGCTCATTGATCGCGGCGCGCACGGTGCGACCGGTATAGAGCACATCGTCGAGCAGCACGACGCGCCGGCCTTCGACGGCAAACGGCAGCGCGGTCGAGGCGGCTTCGCTGTGCAGCCCTTTTTTAGCGTAGTCGTCGCGATGCAGCGCGACGTTGACGACGCCGAACGCCTTGACGCCGAGGTCTGCAGCGAGCCGTTCAGCCAGCCACGCGCCACCGGTGTGGATGCCCGCGATAACGGGCCCGTCGGGCTGCGTCCAGTCGGGATAGGCGGCGCGAATCTGGTCGCGCAGCGTGGCGTAGAGCGCTTCGGCGTCGAACAAGGTCATGTTTCGTCGAAATACTGTTGGAGGATGATGCGGGCGGCCTCGGCATCGATCGCGTCGTCGCGCCCGAGCTCGGCTGCTGCTGCGACCGACGAATAACGTTCGTCGACCCATGTGACCGGCAGCGAAAAGCGGCCGTTGAGCTGGTTGCCGAAACGCTTCGCCTGCTGCGTCATGGCATGGGGAGTGCCGTCGGGATGGCACGGCAGGCCGACCACGAGTGCATCGGGCCGCCATTCGCCGATCAGCTTACCGACGGTTTCGAACCGATATTCCCGGTTGCGATTGGCAATGATGGTCAACGCGCGCGCCTGACGGAGCAGGGTATTGCCCACCGCGACGCCAATTCGCTTCTCGCCATAGTCGAAGGCAAGCAGCGTGGCGGCATCGCTCATGCGTATCCTCTCGGAGCAGCGGCGGCTGAAGCCGTCACCGGGCGACGCTTGTTACCGTGCTCATTGTCGTGCTCAACGCCGCGCCGGAGCGCGCCCAGCCCCGGCATATTCCGGCCAGGAGCGCCGCGCTTATGCATGACCTGCTTCGCCCGACAACATCGACTGGCTGATACCGAGCAAGGAAAGCGCTGCGGCCAGGCGGTCTTCGGCCGGCACGTCGAAAATCACCGCCGGATCGGCCTGCACGGAGAGCCAGCCGTTTTTCGAGAGTTCTTCCTCGAGCTGGCCCGCGCCCCAGCCCGCGTGGCCGAGAGTCAGCAGAAAACGGGTCGGACCGGTGCCGCTCGCGACGGCTTCGAGCACGTCCTTCGACGTGGTCATTTCGAGGCCGCCGGGAACGGACATCGACGAGGTATAAGTCGTGCCCTCGATCGGCTCATGGAGCACGAAGCCCCGTTCCGTCTGGACCGGACCGCCGAAATAGACGGGCAGATGCAGCAGCGGCTCGATTTCGAGTTTGAGGTCAATACGATTGAACAGCGACTGCAGATCGATATCGGTGGGCCGATTGATCACCAGCCCGAGCGCGCCGCCCTCGCTGTGGTCGCACACGTAGACCACAGTTCCTGAGAAAGTCGGATCAGCCATGCTTGGCATCGCGATCAGGAACTGATTGGTTAAATTGATGCGTTCGGAGGTCTTGGACATAATCTAGATTTTAGCAAACAGACGACATGTCCGAATCCACCTTTGAACTGGCACGGTTCAGGCGAGATTTGCATGCATGCAATCATGCTGCACTTTATCACGCACTGCCGCTGCCAGAGGGTGGCACGCGCTTTCGTCTTCGACACGAAAATTCTAGCTCCGTTGCCGCCGGCTCTCGATGCTGCAATGCGGCAAATCAATGCGAGTGACACTATGCTTACAATCGGGCGCGAATGACCATCGCGAGTAGTGTGCGCGAAATCAGGCTGCTTCGATCAATTTGTTCAAAGCAGCCAACGACCTGTCGAAGGGTAGCGGCGGGATCCCCGCGGCGATTCGATAGAGCGCCGCACGCAAGGCATCGGTCCCGGTCGACAAGGCCGCGTCGGTGGCTTCGGCGATGGCATCGGTGGTATCGGCAGTCGCGCCCCCAGGTAAGAAGCCGGCCGTCGCTCCGTGCATGTCCGCCAACTGTCGCGCCCGGATCCGCCACCCGAGCGCGAGCGCATCGGCCAGCAAGCCGACCTGGCCGAGCCCCAGTACCGCGGACGCAGTCGCCATCCGGCAGGCGGCATCGGATGCCTGCGCCGCGCTGACCGAATCGACGATTCGTGGTGCCCGGCGCTCACTGAGTGCAGCCATCGAGGCATCCGCAGTCGCCAGAAAATCCTCATAGGCCCCGGCTGCCACCACGAGCGGACCAATATAGCGTGTGCGATCGACTTCGAGCGCGGCGCCGCTCATGCCGCGCGATACCCGTGCATCGAGTTCGGCCTTGGCCGCAAACTGTTCCCACAATGTCTCGGGCGAATCGCCATGGGACGGCGGCGTACCGACGCAAAGGCCGTAGTCGCGCAGCAAGTCCTCATGCTCGATGGGTTGGCCGCGTGTCCCGACAGCCTGCACGGATGTCTCGCGCCAAAGCAGCGCAACAGCGCTGCGCACGAGCGCGGGCGGCGCGACCGTCGCCCCGCCCGCCTGTTCGGCCAGAAGCATATTGAAACCGGCGAGCAGGCGCCGGTCATCCGGCAAACGCATGCCGTTCTCACGCAGTATCCGTATGCAGGCGCTCGCGAGCCGCCACAGGTCGAGGGGTTCGTTGCTCGACAGCGCCGATGTGCACCACTCGAGTTCAATCAGCGCCGACTCCCGTATCCGCGCGTCCGCGCCGCCGCGCAAAGCGCCGAGCAAGGCGGTCTCGTAGCGGGTACGCACCGCCCGCAGGTCGGCCGCGGTCACGTGGGCGAAATGCGCGTGCGGCACCGTGCGGCCAGCGAGCGAAAACTCATCATAGGCCACGTGCACGCCGTCGCCCTCCGCCGCAATACGCAGCGCGCGATAGCGTTCGAACAAGATGGGTGAGCGCGCCAGCGCCGGCAGATTGCGCCGGCCGACCGCATAGGCAAGATCGTTCAGCGCGCCATCAAAGAGGGGAGACTGGATATGCGCGATCCGACTGCACGCGTCCAGTGCCTCGGCATACAGTACGGCAGACAGCCAGCCCGCGGTGCGCAGCGCCGCTTTGGCACGATGGATGCCACTGAACGGGTCGGCTCCCGAGCGAAATGCCGCACGGGCATCCGCCAGCGCGTGTTCGGCATCGGGTAATGCGCCACCGAGCGGATTGAAACCGATTTCGGCCCTGATCGAGTTAGCATCCATCCGCATGAGCAGCGAGTCATCCGTCGGTGCAGCGGGGTTTAGATTTGCACCATCTCAAAGTCTTCCTTGCGCGCGCCGCATTCTGGGCAAGTCCAGTTCACCGGCACGTCTTCCCAACGCGTTCCAGGCGCAATGCCCTCCTCCGGCAGCCCGGCTTCTTCATCGTAGATCCAGCCGCAGATGAGGCACATCCAGCTCTTATATTCCATTCCTGTTGTCGCGTCCTAGTATCGCGTCCAAAAACACGCAGCGGACTCGCAACTGTGCAAGTCCAGCGCGATTGACCTGGCCCGGGGTTCGTCGGTGCGAGCCCTCTCGCACCACGCCGTCAGCCCCCGCAGCCTGGCATGATTAGTCGGATCGCCGGGGGAAGCGATCCGTTACAATGAGAAAACTTGATGTTACCGGTTTGCCGAAGGGCTGCCTAGCATACCGCCCGAGGCAGAATGGCCTCTTATTGAATTGAAACGAACATTCCATGGCCAGCGACTCCCCGCCGATCGTTCTTTGTTTCGGCGTGTCCGATCCGACTTCTGCTTCCGGCATCCAGGCTGATCTGCTCACGCTCGCCAGCATGGGTTGCCACGGCGTGACCGTTTTGACGGGCTATGCAGTGCGCGATTCGGCAGGCGTCGACGAAGTGACGGCGCTCGACCCGGACACCGTCGCCAACCAGGCCCGCATGCTCCTCGAAGACATGCCGGTGGCGGCCTTCAAGATCGGTGCGACGCTGCGCGCGGAAATCGCGAGCGCGATCGCCGAGGTCGTCGCCGACTACGACGATATCCCCCTGATCCTCGCGCCCGACTTCACGATGGACGACGAGCATGTGCTCGCGGCGGACGAACTGCGCGAGTCGATCGCCGAACTGCTCGCGCCGCAGACCACCTTGCTGGTGGCCGATAGCACGGCGATTCTCCAGCTTGCCCAGCCTGATGGCGATGCCGATGCGCCATCGCTCGACGACGCGATCGGCCACTTGCTGACGCATGGCTGCGAGTATGTGCTCGCCACGGATACATCGACGCACCGGATGATCAACACGCTCTACGGCGAGGACGGCCAGATCCGCCAGGACGCGTGGGAGCGTACCCCGCACCGCGTGCTCGGCGTCAACGACACTCTGTCGGCGGCCGTCTGCGCGCTGCTCGCGAACGGCATCGAAGCCCCCGAGGCGGTACGCGAAGCGCAGGAGTATCTGTTCCAGGCGAGCAAGAACGCGTTTCGCCCCGGCATGGGGGGCTATGTGCCGGACCGTTTCTTCTGGGCGAAGGCCGACGACGCAAAGGATGAGGACGGCAGCGACGAGCCGGATATCCGTGCGACCGAGCGCGATCTCGGCTTGGGCGACGCATTGCATTGATCGATATGCCGTGCCCACGGGCGTGGCGTAGCGTGCTGCGTACACACATCGGTATGGACGCTGGTCGAGCATCCTTGAGCCGTGGTTCGCACCGCTAAACCACGGCCTGAAATCAGAAACGCGATCCGGGCCGATGTTGGACAAGCATCGGCCATACCCTCAGCCAAAAGCACAAAACCCCACGCTCCGAACAACGTGGGGTTCTGAATTCGATGACCGTTGCCGGCCATCGAGGCTTGCAAAGGCGAAAGCGAGTTGCCTCGCTTCCAGACAGGGCTTTCAGCGTGTGCCTTCGGCCCTGCCTTCAGACCTCTAATTGGCTCGCGCCAATTACATGTCCATGCCCATGCCGCCCATGCCGCCCGGCATACCGCCGCCAGCAGGAGCGTCTTTCTTCGGCAGTTCAGCAACAGCGCAGTCGGTCGTCAGCAGCAGGCCTGCGACCGAAGCTGCGTTCTGCAGCGCCGTACGCGTGACCTTCGTCGGGTCGACCACACCGGCTTCCACCAGGTCGCCGTACTCGCTCGTTGCCGCGTTGTAGCCATAGTTGCCCTTGCCAGCGACAACTGCAGCCACCACGACGCTGGCTTCTTCACCGCCGTTCGCGACGATCTGACGCAGCGGCTCTTCCATCGCGCGCAGCACGATCTTGATACCAGCGTCTTGGTCTGCGTTCAGACCCTTGACCTTGGCCACTGCTGCACGAGCGCGGATCAGCGCGACGCCGCCACCAGGAACGATGCCTTCTTCGACTGCTGCGCGCGTGGCGTGCAGTGCGTCTTCGACACGTGCCTTCTTTTCCTTCATTTCGACTTCGGTCGCAGCGCCAACCTTGATCACTGCAACGCCGCCAGCCAGCTTGGCGACACGTTCCTGCAGCTTTTCACGGTCGTAGTCCGACGTCGCTTCTTCGATCTGCGTGCGGATTTGCTTGACGCGAGCTTCGATCGTCTTGCTTTCGCCCTTGCCGTCGATGATCGTCGTGTTTTCCTTGCCCACTTCGATGCGGATTGCCTGGCCCAGTTCAGCCAGGGTAGCCTTTTCGAGCGTCAGGCCGGTTTCTTCAGCGATCACTTGGCCGCCGGTCAGGATCGCGATGTCTTCGAGCATCGCCTTGCGACGGTCGCCGAAGCCCGGAGCCTTGACAGCCGTGGTCTTCAGGATGCCGCGGATGTTGTTGACCACCAGCGTAGCCAGCGCTTCGCCTTCGACGTCTTCAGCGATGATCAGCAGCGGACGGCCAGCCTTCGCGACTTGTTCGAGGATCGGCAGCAGATCGCGAATGTTCGAGATCTTCTTGTCGTGCAGCAGCACGAACGGCGATTCCAGAACCGAGACTTGCTTGTCCGGGTTGTTGATGAAATACGGCGACAGATAGCCGCGGTCGAACTGCATGCCTTCCACGACGTCGAGCTCGTCGGCCAGCGACTTGCCGTCTTCGACCGTGATCACGCCTTCCTTGCCGACCTTGTCCATCGCTTCAGCGATACGATCGCCGATCGACGAATCGCTGTTGGCCGAGATCGAGCCGACTTGCGCGATTTCCTTGGTCGTCGTGCAGGGCTTGCTGATCGTCTTGAGTTCTTCGACCGCAGCGGAGACAGCCTTGTCGATACCACGCTTCAGGTCCATCGGGTTCATGCCCGATGCGACGTACTTCATGCCTTCGCGGACGATTGACTGTGCGAGCACCGTCGCCGTCGTCGTGCCGTCACCGGCGTTGTCGCTGGTGCGCGAGGCCACTTCCTTGACCATCTGCGCGCCCATGTTCTGGAGCTTATCTTCCAGTTCGATTTCCTTCGCGACGGACACACCGTCCTTCGTGACCGTCGGGCCGCCGAAGCTACGTTCCAGCACCACGTTGCGACCCTTCGGGCCCAGCGTGACCTTCACGGCGTTGGCGAGAATGTTTACGCCTTCGACCATCTTCGCGCGAGCGATGTCGCCAAACACGACGTCTTTAGCTGCCATTTGTGGCTCCTTGAATCTTATCAATCAGGAATGAAGCGAGTGCCCGCTTACGTGGACACTCTTGCCATGCGATCTAGAAAGTAGGCAGGGATGCTTACTTGACCAGCACGGCCATGATGTCTTCTTCGCGCATCACGAGCAGTTCGTTGCCATCGACCTTGACGGTCTGGCCAGCGTACTTGCCGAACAGGATGCGGTCGCCGACTTTGACGTCGAGCGCGATCGGGGCGCCCTTGTCGTCGCGCTTGCCGGGACCGACGGCCAGGATTTCGCCCTGGTCCGGCTTTTCAGCAGCCGCTTCCGGGATAACGATGCCCGAGGCGGTCTTCGTTTCTTGGTCCACGCGCTTGACGATGACACGATCGTGCAACGGACGAAGGTTCATACACACTCCTCTATGAGTTCGATACTTGAAACGCTGGATTGGGCAAGCCAGCCAAAACGGCGGGATGCCGGAAACCGGGTGTGTTAGCACTCTCGGCTAACGAGTGCTAAGTATAGGGACCGGCAGGGCGGAATTCAAGGGGGCCGGTCCGAGTTGTCGAGATTCTCTCAACTTTGAACTCGGTTCACTCAAGTCTGAACTGCCAGCGTCGGCACAGATGGACTTAGGCGGAGCAATTCTCGTGTTATCAGCAGCTTAGCTAGCCCATTGTCTCTGAGTGCCAGCACTTCAACCAAAAGCACAGGAAAGTGTTCACGGCTGAAAAAGTCGCAGGGTTCAACAAATCAAGTCGCGCAATCTTGCCGCCAAAACGCTGCCCCACACGCAAAGCTTCCTCGCCCCAGTTCTTCACAGTCGGCGTATACCCTGCGAAGGACCTCATGTATCGACATCAGCGCATAGTTGTAGAGCTGCGATCCAAACCTGTGATCACCAGCCGCGTTGCAGGCCGCAGAGAATTTTTGCCCCCGACGGGGTACTGCTCGACATTGGCCTGCCCGGAATGGACGGCTATGAGGTCGTACAGCGGTTACGTACGATGCCAGCACTGGCCGATGCTGTCGTCATCGCGGTGAGCGGGTATGGAGGGGAACAGCATGCCGAGCGGTGCCAGCAGGCTGGTTTCGATTGTCACCTGGTCAAGCCAGCCAATCTCGAACAACTTGATGCGTTAATTGAGTCATGTCGCAGCAGGCGCACACCTGCCAAAAATGCGCCGTGAGCGATGCGTTGCGGGCGTACATCGGGCGCAGCGAGAGTGGCATCACTTTGCGTGCGGACCTGGCACACCGACGGCATCCTAGACCTCGCTGCGTTTGAGCAGATAGTCGAGACCTCCCACGCGATACCAGCGATAGCCATAGGGCTCGAGCACCACCGTATGCCGTCCGGTTGCATCGGCCTCACTGTGTTCATCGGAGAGCAGGTTGACGAGCCGCGCGTCACCTGGATCGCCTGCCCCGGCTTTGAAACTGACCGTGCACGCGACCGCGCTGAAGTTATGCAGACATACCACCGAGTTATTGCGCCAGTCGTAGCGCAAGCCGAGCACGTCCTTGCGCGATATCCGCAGGATCGAAAAATCGCCCCAGCTGATCTCCGGCACTTCGCGGCGCATGCGGATCAGGCGTTCCATCCAGTTCAGCAGCGAATCTGGATCGCGGCGCTGGCTCGCGACGTTCACGCGTTCAAAGCCGTATGGGCCGCCTGAAATGACCCGTGCGACCGGCTTTGGATGCTTCGTGAAACCGCCGTGCGGCTCGGTCGACCACTGCATCGGCGTGCGCGCGCATTCGCGCTCCGGCAGGCGTAGATCGTCACCCATGCCGATCTCGTCGCCGTAACGAAAGAGCGGCGTTCCCGGCGACGTGAGCATCACGCTATAGGCGAGTTCGAGGCGACGCCGGTCGCCGTCGAGCATCGGCGCGAGCCTTCGGCGAATGCCACGCTCGTAGAGTTGCATGTCAGGCGTCGGGCCGAATGCGGCGAATACGGTGTCGCGCTGCTCCGGCGTGAGACGTCCCAGGTCGAGTTCGTCGTGATTGCGCAGGAACACGCCCCATTGCGCTGTCGCCGGGCGCTGCTTCGTTACGCGAAGCGCCTTCCTGAGCGGTGCAGTGTCGGCGCTCGCCATCGTGTAGAACGTGGCCTGATTGACCTGAAAGTTGAACATCATCTGCAGACGCTCGCCCTCGTCGCCGAAATACTGCATGTCGGTGTCGGGCAGAACGTTTGCTTCGGCGAGGATGATCGCATCGCCCTTACGCCATTGCAGGAACTCGCGGAACGTACGCAGCATGTCGTACTGCTCGACGGGCTGCAGCACCTGTGGGCCTTTTGTCGCGATCACGAAGGGCACGGCGTCCATACGAAAACCTGATACCCCGAGCTGGATCCAAAAGCCCATGATCTTCAGCAATTCCGCCTGAACGTGCGGGTTCGCCGTGGTCAGGTCGGGCTGGAAGTCGTAGAAGCGGTGGAAATACCAGAGGCCCGCTTCCTTGTCGAAAGTCCAGGTGGATTTCTGCACGCCGGGGAACACAATGCCATCTGTCGCGTTCGCGGGCTTCTTCTTCGACCACACGTACCAGTCGCGATACTTCGACTCCGGGTCGCGGCGCGCGCTCTGAAACCACGCGTGCTGATCGGACGTGTGGTTCACCACCAGATCGATCATCACCCGCAGGCCGCGTTGCCGGCACGCGTGCGTGAACTCGGCAAAGTCGCCGAGGGTGCCATAGCGGGGATCGACGTTGTAGTAATCGGAAATGTCGTAGCCGTTGTCGCGGCACGGCGAAGGCTGAAACGGCATCAGCCAGAGCGCCGTGATGCCGAGGCCCTGCAGGTAGTCGAGCCGGCGCACCAAGCCCTGAAAATCGCCGACGCCGTCGCCATTCGCATCCATGTAGGTGCCCACCGACAGGCAGTAGACGATCGCGTTTTTGTACCAGAGGTCGTTTAACATGCGCAATGAATGTGGTGGACTGGTTCGATGCTCCGCCCGGAGAGACGATGACAGCACTGAGCTGGTGGCAGCAAGGCGTGATCTACCAAGTGTACCCGCGCTCCGTTTCAAGACGCGGCGTTTCAGCTCGCAAAGGGTCCGTTCAGCGCCTAGTATGAAAGGCCGATTCTTTCCGGAAGGCCCAAGTCATGAATACGTTCCTATCGAGCCTCACCGAACGGCCAGCCAGCCGTGGCTCGTCACCCTAACTCGCTATAGCCACCGCATAGGCCCGCGCCTCATGCAATTTTTTGTAACTGTCGATCAGGCGGTGATGCCGATCGAGACCCTCCAGTTTCATACTCGTTGGCGTTAAGCCATAGAAGCGCACGCTGCCGTCCACTGACCCCATTACCGCGTCCATCCGAGCGTTGCCAAACATCCGACGGAAGTTCACCGCGTAATCGTCCAGTTCCAGGTCCTCATCGAGCAGCACCTCCAGCACCACATTCAAGGCTTGGTAAAACAATCCGCGCTCGACCGTGTTGTCGTTGTACTGCAGGAAGGCTCCCACCAGCTCTTGCGCTGCCTCAAATTGCTTCAGGGCGAGATGGATCAGCAGCTTCAACTCGAGAACTGTTAGCTGCCCCCAGTCCGTATTCTCGTCAAATTCGATGCCGATCAAAGTGGCAATATCGGAGTACTCATCTAGTTCACTGTTATCCAACCGCCCAAGCATTGCTGCCAGGCCCGCATCGTCCAGGTGATGCAAGTTCAAAATATCGGCGCGGAACAACAGCGCCTTGTTTGTGTTATCCCAGATCAAATCCTCTACCGGGTAAACTTCTGAATAGTCGGGCACTAAAATCCGGCAGGCTACGGCGCCCAGTTGGTCATACACCGCCATGTACACCTCTTTGCCCATGTCTTCGAGAATTCCGAACAACGTTGAGGCTTCCTCGGCATTGGAGTTTTCACCCTGGCCAGAAAAATCCCACTCTACAAACTCGAAATTCGCTTTGGCGCTGAAAAAGCGCCACGACACTACACCGCTGGAATCAATGAAGTGCTCAACAAAGTTATTTGATTCAGTCACGGCGTTACTGACAAAGGTGGGCTGAGGTAAATCGTTCAGGCCTTCAAAACTGCGCCCCTGTAGCAATTCCGTAAGACTCCGTTCCAGCGCCACCTCGAAGCTTGGGTGCGCGCCGAACGAGGCAAAGACACCGCCTGTCCGCGGGTTCATCAATGTGACGCACATCACCGGGTAGGTCCCACCCAGCGACGCATCCTTTACCAGCACCGGAAAGCCCTGCTCTTCCAACCCCTGAATCCCGGCCAGAATGCCGGGGTATTTCGCCAGCACTTCATGCGGCACATCAGGCAATGCGATTTCACCTTCCAAAATTTCACGTTTTACCGCCCGTTCGAAGATTTCGGACAGGCATTGCACCTGCGCTTCGGCCAGCGTATTACCGGCACTCATGCCATTGCTGACGAACAGGTTTTCGATCAGGTTGGACGGAAAATACACCACTTCGCCGTCCGACTGCCGCACATACGGCAGCGAGCAGATACCGCGCTGCACATTGCCGGAGTTGGTGTCGTACAGATGCGAGCCATACAACTCGCCATCGGGATTATAAATTTGCAGGCAGTACGCATCCAGAATTTCAGCCGGCAGCGCATCCTCAGGGCCCGGCTTGAACCAGCGCTCGTTCGGGTAATGTACAAATGCCGCATTCGCGATGTCTTCGCCCCAAAACGCACCGCCATAGAAATGGTTGCAATTCAGGCGCTCGATAAACTCTCCCAACGCCGACGCCAAGGCGCTTTCTTTGGTCGCTCCCTTGCCATTGGTAAAACACATCGTCGAGTGCGCATCGCGGATATGCAGTGACCACACATTGGGGACGATATTGCGCCACGAAGCGATTTCAATCTTCATGCCCAAATCCGCCAAAATGCCCGACATATTGGCGATGGTTTGCTCCAACGGCAGATCCTTGCCCGCAATATAGGTGCTGGAGTCAGAAGCCGGCTTCAACGTCAACAACGACTGAGCATCGGCATCCAAGGTCTCTACCTCTTCAATTAAAAACTCGGGTCCGGCTTGCACCACTTTTTTCACCGTACAACGCTCAACAGAGCGCAAAATACCCCGACGGTCTGCTTCCAGGATATCCGACGGCAGCTCAACCTGAATCTTGAAAATCTGTTGGTACCGGTTTTCCGGATCGACAATATTATTCTGCGACAGGCGGATATTTTCGGTAGGAATATTTCGAGTTACGCAGTACAACTTCACAAAGTAAGCTGCACACAAGGCCGATGAGGCCAGAAAATAATCAAAGGGACCAGGCGCCGAGCCATCGCCCTTATAACGAATAGGCTGGTCGGCCACTACCGTGAAGTCATCGAACTTGGCTTCAAGGCGTAGCTTATCGAGAAAGTTGACTTTAATTTCCATGGGGAATCCTAAAAATGGTGCTCAAAAAGCACATAGCCGCTATTATGCGTCGCCAAGTGCAGTTGCTGTTGCAGATCGCTGTTTCGGTTATCCAGGTAGGGAACGAGGCAATCGGAGGTGTCCCTTGAGGGTCGATTCTGCTGAAAAACACCCCAGAATGCGGAGCGTTGTCTATTCTTGATTTATCGATCGAGAGGACCGCACCACGCTCCGGATAGTTCAAACTTAAGCGAACCAAGGGTTCAAAGTTGATTGGGCAGCATACCCGGAAAGCCTCGTGCCGGCGACACGACCCGTTCAAAATTGAATGAATCTCGACACTTACTCTGAACTCGCCAGCAAGCGGCGTTGCCTTCTGGTCCTCACGGCAGTGTCAGCGACGTCGCCCTCATTTGACTTGTAGCTCGGCTCGCTTCGGCCGCCCGACGTTTTGCCCATCGGACGGCGGGACGACATGACGATCAAGAGCCGCACCTACGAAGTGCCGTCGAGCAAGGAGACATCGATATCGCCGATATACTTGCGCGGACGCCGGAGCTTGCTCTTTGCCTTCTTGAGGTTGACGGCAAAGCTTGGAAAACTGAATGTCAGGAGCTTTCGCGCTTTCCATCCGGCGGGAATGTCCGGCCGCGCCATGAGTACCTTAAATCGGCCAAGCACGGTTTTCTCGGCGATCATCGAGTAGATGTATTCCTCTTTCCGCTTTTGGTCCGAGAGCGTATTCAGAACGACTCCGTGATGTCCCCTCTTCGATGCATCACTTAGCATTTGCGTGATGCCGGCCAGAATGCGCTTGCTCTGAGTCCTATGCCAATTTTTTAACGCCGAAGCCGATCCAAAAGCGGGCTGCTGCGAACTGCCGCCCACGCGGTATTGCACAAGAGGCTGCGGTACCGTTATCGCTCCCCCGCTCATCAGGGCCCGAAGCAGAATGACTGGATCTTCGTACCAGACGTCCGCACCAAGCGGGCCGTATTCGTCAATTAGACGTCTGGTAAAAGCATGAGTCGCGCCGACCGTGAACGGATGCTCCTTCGACCAGGTCGACAAGGACGCACGTCCAAGATCGTGGGTGTGTACCCGGTCCCACTTCCGGCCGTTGCTGTCGATAATGACAAAATGACTGGATATCAAGTCGGGCGTTCTGCCGGCCGACTCCCAGGCCTCGATCAACTGGCGGACTCGAGTCGATTCAGAAATATCGTCGCCTGCCGCCGTTATTATGATGTCGCCCGTCGACGCGGAAATGGCTTCGTTATAGTGCCCCCCGATTCCGCAATTCTTGCGGTTTCGCCTCACTACTATTTTGTGAGGGCCTTCGTAGGATTCAGCGATTTTTTCCAGAACCGAAAAAGTGCCATCCGTCGATGCGTCATCTGAAAATATTATCTCAAGTGACTCATAGTCTTGATTGAGACAGGCAAGCGCCGCTTCTTTGATGACGGACTCTTGATTGTACGTGAGAAGCAAAAGACTGGCTTTCGGTTTCAATTTATTCTCTCTGAATCTGACGAATGCTTTTCGAAAAACTATTTCTGAGCCTCAAAATCCCATAGGAAATACGAAAGCGCTCCCCGTTTTGCACGACGCTTTCTAGACGCCTCCTGACGAAAGCTCAGTTTGGTGGAAGTTTGCACCAGCTCCGGTATCGTCCATTCAGCTTTGACCACGCGGAAAGATCCAATGAATCCATACATTCTCCCTAGCGGTTCCGCGCCCGTAAAATATTCATGGGAAGTTTCCGTCAGAATATTGACGTGGGTGGGATCCTGGAACGCGGCTTTGGATGGATAACATGGCGTCAGGGCATAGAATCGGCCGTCAGGCTTGAGCACGCGCCAAATTTCATTCATCAAGGTGATGAATGGATTAATCGTGGACTTCCCGTCGGCGCTCGACAGTATCCTTGGTATGTGTTCCAGAAAATCGAAGGCCGAGACCGAATCAAACTGATTGCTGTCGAAGGGTATTTTTTCGACAGCCAGATTGGCGCATTTGATTTCAACTGCTCCCACAACGGAGAGTGGCCGTATATCGACGCCGTAGACCTTCGATTTTCCATACGGGTTGTGTGGGCGTGTGCCACAGCCCAAATCAAGGTGAACGCCTTCGGTGGTGTTCACACGTGCCGGGTCTTGCCCGATCGGAAACGATTTACTGGACAACACAGAATAGGTCCCGTTCACTCGGCCAGTCCTGTTTTGCCGAAATTTAAGATGGACGCTGCTGGAGGACGCGTAAACCCCCGCGAGTCTACCATATCAAGTGGTCGCGCCGATTTACGGTCAGTTACCGCGCCGGCTTGGCCTGCGGCCGTCTTCGCGTTGATGGATCGACGGCCCAAAGGCCACGGCGTCAACCGGAAGTGATCTGCCGGGCGTCAGCTATTGCGCGTTCAGGCAGGCGGGGGACGAGGTCGAGCGTCCGCCGGAACTGTGTGATAATGATTCTCATTATCTACATAACCGCTGCTACGCCCCGCGCGCGTACTTGCCCGTCGCGCTTGCGTTTGCCAGTGCGCTTCTTTTCTATCTCGGTTCTCCCGGCCAGCAATGGCGCGCGTCACCGCTGTGGCCGCGTGCCAGCCGTAAGGCGGCCATCGTCACTGCGATCGGCGCGCTGTTTGCTGGCGTCGATCGTGATGATCTGGCGCCCACGCTTTTTGTCGTCCTCACGACCCAGATGGCTTGCCTGGTTGCGTTTCCATCCATTGGCGCACTGCGCACTCGCGGCCGCGCCGGGGGATTGAAACCTTGAAGGTCGCCACAACGAAACCGATAATCGCCGGCCACTGGATCGGCAAGACGACCGCAGGTATCGTCTGCGGATTCGCGCTCGCGCTCACGTCGAGTGGACTGCTCGTGCGGCTCACGCCCGGCTCAGGCGGCGATGCCGCGAAGGCGGAAACAGCGATGCTTGCCGTGCCGCTCGTCTGGACTGCGGTGTTTTCGGCCGCGTACCTGTTCCGCACAGGACCGCGCGCGGGGCTATGTCTTGGTGCCGTCAGCCTGTTGGCGCTCGCGCTCTTCGAAGCAAGCAAATAACTCTTCCATGCGTACCGACCTGATACGTGTCTACAAGACCGTACACACGTGGACCGGCGTGATCTGCGGTCTTGCACTTTTCATCTGCTTCTACGCCGGCGCGGTCACGATGTTCAAGGACCGGTTGACCGATTGGGTGTCGCCACCCGCTTCTGTCAACCAACTGATCCGCGTCGAGGATGCGCCGCAGATGATCGATCAGGTGCTCGCGACGCAGCCCGGCGCGCACAAGGTGCTCTCGTTGCGTTTTCACGATCGCGATCACGCGTGGCTCAGCTGGCCGACGCAAGGCCGCTCGCAGCGCGTGACGGCAACGCTCGACGGCAACGGGCGGATGCGCATCGAAAACGACGCGTGGTGGGCAAGGTGTTGTCGGCCGCGCCGGTCGGCGTGTCGGACTGCGCATGGGCCGCCATCGAGGCGCCCAGCGTGAGCGGAAAGGCTGCGCAAACGAATGCATCGCGAACGGCGGCATGCAAAGGCCGCACGCGCGACGAAGCAAGGAGTGTACTGGACATAACGATGTCAAATCCCCCAATCGAATTGTTTTTAATGCGACCGCTTGTGATTGGTCGCTGTAGCGTGTGCCGGCGCTAACCCAGGAATCGGGCTAAGCGCGCTGATTCTATATTAATAAGAAGCATTCGCATATGCATTTACAATCTGATGTATCGGTTTAATCGTCTAACTATTTCGCGTAGGGATCTCGTTTCGATGGGTGCCCGTGGCGCGGCCGGCCGGTACGGGCGACAACGACTCAGCTATTGCGCGTTCAGGTAAGCGGTCGGAGCGAGGCCGAGCGTGCGCCGGAACATCGCGGAGTAGGCACTGGGACTGTCATAGCCGTGCTCCAGTGCCACTTGCAACACCGACACGCCGGCCGCGAGACGGGGCAGGCTTAGCAACAGGCGCATGCGGCGCAGCCACTGCCCGAAGCTCATCCCGAGTTCACGATGGAACAGGCGCGCGAGCGTTCGCTCGCTGACGTTGATCCCGGCCGCAAGATCTGCGAGTGTCACCGCTTCGGAAGGGTTTGCGATCAACTGCTCGCACAGGCGCATCAGGCGCGCGTCTCCAGGCATAGGCACATGCAACTGCAGCCGTGGCGCGGTGTCGAGTTCGTCGAGGATCAACTCCATGACGCGGTGGTCTCTACCGCCGAGCTCATAGTCGAGCCGTATGCGCGTCGCGGCGACGATTGCCTCGCGCAGAAACCGCGACACTTCGATGACCTCGCATCCGCCCGGAAGACTGGGGCGGGCATCCGGGGCCACAAAGACCGTGCGCATGCTGACGTCGCCGAAGACCCGCACCGCATGGTCGGACCCGGCCGGCATCCACAAGGCGCGTCCCGCCGGCACGACCCAACTCCCGTGCTCGCTCATGACCGTCATCACGCCGGTCAGGGCGTGAATCAACTGCGCGCGTAGGTGGCGGTGCGGACCAATGTAACAACCATGCGGATAATCGCTTGCCAGAGCCGTCACCGCGCGGGGCGAGCGGTGGCAATCCTCTGCGGTTCGAAAACTTTCCATAGTGCGACGAATGTAGCTATTCCGAAGTCAGGTTGACTGTGTAGCGATTGAGTAATGAATCTTGGAACACTGTCCGTATTGCGACGAACATTGGCATTTTTTAACGACACGGCCAAAGTCGGAATTGTTAGACTAGGGTAATCCACTACACACGCAGAGTGTAAGCTGTGCCGAGTCCGCGCCAAAATTTGTTTGTTACTCGCTGGCCCCTGTCCAAGCCTATCTGCGGCGCTGCGCCCGAAACAGCGCTCAGCCGCTCCGACCGCCCTGAGGCGGTCCGCGCAAGCGTGGCCGCCACGGCTTCGTTCGCGTTTGCCGCTCCATCCGTATGACGGCTGCCGACGTTCAGGCACCCGCGCCGAGCCAGCGGATGCCCATGGCGCCTGCACCGCCCTCCCCGCCCGCGGCACTCGCGCCGCCTCCGCCACCCGCTCCACCTGCGCCCCCCGCTCCGCCTGCACCTCCCGCTCCGCCTGCACCTCCCGCTTTCGGGCTACAGATTGCGATCGGACTGGTGGGCATGCTGCTCACCTCGCTTACGGCCGGACTAAACGAGCACGTCACCGACGTGGCAATGATGGACGTGCGCGGCGCACTCTCGATCGGCCACGACGAGGGAACCTGGCTGACGGCCCTCTTCGAGGCCACCAACGTCTCCGCCATGGCGTTCGCACCCTGGTGCTCCATCACCTTTTCGCTGCGGCGTTTCACCATCGGCGCCACGCTCGCGTTCGGGCTATTGGGCCTGCTTTGCCCGTTTGCCCCCAATGTCGAGTCGCTCGCCGTCCTGAGGGCGCTGCAGGGGTTGGCGGGAGGGTGCCTGCCGCCGATGCTGATGACGGCAGCGCTGCGCTACCTGCCACCCAACATCAAGCTTTATGGCCTCGCCGGCTATGCGCTCACCGCTACGTTCGGACCCAACCTGGGCACACCGTTAGCCGCTCTCTGGACCGAATACGTCAATTGGCGCATGGTGTTCTGGCAGGTGGTGCCCCTTTGTCTCGCGAGCAGCGCGGCCATCGCCTATGGCCTGCCGCAAGATCCGCTGAGACTGGAACGCATCCGCTCGTTCAATTGGGTTGGCTTCCTCACCGGTTTTCCCGCGATCTCGATGCTGGTGATCGGGCTGTATCAGGGCGACCGGCTCGATTGGCTGAACTCGCCACTGATTCGCTTCCTGCTCGGTGGAGGAGGCCTGCTGTTCTGCCTGTTCCTGTTGAACGAGTGGTCGCACCCGCTGCCTTTTTTCAAGCTGCGGATGTTGGCCAAACGCAATTTCACGCATTCGCTGGTCACGCTGGCTGGCGTGCTGGTGGTTCTGTTGGGCGTGGCGGTCATCCCCAGCGACTATCTCGTCGAGGTCCACGGCTATCGGCCGCTGCAGATCGCACCGCTGGCACTCGTCGTTGCCCTGCCGCAGCTCATCGCGTTGCCGGTTACGGCTGCGATCCTCAACATTGAGCGCGTCGATTGCCGCTGGGTGCTGGGGCTTGGCCTGACTCTCATCGGCACCTCTTGCGTCCTGGGCAGCTTCATGAGTTCGGCCTGGATACGCGAGAACTTCTACCTGCTGGAAGCGCTTCTGACGGTCGGCGAGCCGATGGCCGTGATCCCACTTCTGATGGAAGTGACGACCGGCCTGCCGCCAACCGAGGGTCCATTCGCCTCTGCCATGTTCAACATGGTGAAGGGCTTTGCCGCGGCGGCCGGCACTGGCCTCGTGGAAGGGCTGGGCACCGCGCGCGAACACTACCACTCGGCGATGCTCGTCGACCGGCTGGGCGACGAACCGTTGGTCGCCGGGCAAGCCGCCGATCGCACGGGGACGTTTACCGATCTGGCCGCGCGGATTCACGAGCAGGCTGTCGTGCTGACGTCGGCGGACCTCTATGTCGTCATGGCGGCCATGGCCACCGCCCTTGTGCTGCTCGTTCCCATTGTGCCTGTGCGCGTTCGTCCGCCGCGCGCAGTCGCCCAGACAACTTCCCGCTGAACGCATCGAAAAATGTCATTACCTAGTCAACCATCCCGAAAGCCGGTCTTGCTAGGGGCCGTGGCCCTGCTATTGGTCGCTTGCGTTTGGGGTGGTACAGAACTGCTCTCCAAACCCGGTGCCGAGACGACGAACGACGCCTATGTCACCGCTGATTTCACGCTCGTTGCGCCGCGTATAGCCGGCCAGATCGCTGAAGTGCTGGTCGAGGACAATCAGATGGTGAAAGCGGGCCAGCTTCTAGCCCGTATCGATGACCGGGACTATCGCGCCGCGTTGGCCAGCGCGCAGGGGGACCTGAAGGTAGCGATGGCCACGGTGGGGGATTTCGATGCGAAGATTGCACAGCATCCCGCGCTCGTCGAACAGGCGCAGGCGACCCTGCACTCCGATCAGGCCGCCATCGGCTTCGCGCGTGCCAACGCCACGCGCTACCGCAATCTCTCCGAGGGCGGCGCAGGGACGATGGAGGATCAGCAGCACGCCGTGACTGCGCTCGATGAGCAGCAAGCCGGCCAGGATCGCGACCGTGCCGCGCTGCTCGCTGACCAGCAGGAGCTGGATATTCTGCGTGCGGGGCGCGACAAGGCGCTGGGTACGTTGGCCCGGGCGCAGGCCGCGCTCGATCAGGCAAAGCTCAACCTCTCTTATACGGAAATCCGCGCGCCGATCGACGGTATGGTCGGTCAGCGCTCGATCCGCGTAGGCGCAATCGTTGGTGCGGGCACGCCGTTGCTGGCCGTGGTGCCGCTCTCGCAGGCCTTTGTCGTCGCCAATTTCCAGGAGAATCAGCTTACCCGCATGCGTCCGCATCAGCCGGTGCGCATCACCGTGGACAGCGTTCCGGATCTTGTCCTGAAGGGCCATATCGATAGCCTTGCGCCGGCAACGGGCGTCTCGTTCGCGCCGATTGCGCCGGACGACGCGACGGGCAACTTCACCAAGATCGTCCAACGCCTGCCGGTCAAGATCACCCTCGATCCCGGACAAGCCGGGATCGCCCGATTGCGCGTGGGTCTTTCGGTCGAGGCGACTGTCAACGTCGCCGCAAGCAACGCATCGGTACAGGGGATGGGGACAAATTGACGGCGCGTGTACTTTCCATTCGGGCCGCTCTGCTGACCCTGCTGTCGGGTGCCATGCTTGCCGGCTGCACGGTCGGACCGGACTTCCAGCGGCCCCCCGTAGCGGCACCGAATGATTTCACCCGCGCCAGTCACGCCCAGGCGCCGAGCCAGCCCGTAGAGGCAACGCTCGCGCCCGAGTGGTGGGCCTTGTTGGGCGACCCGGATCTGGTCGCGCTGGAATCGCGGCTCGCCACCGACAATCTCGACGTGCAGGCCGCTTCGGCGCGGCTCCTGGAGAGCCGCGCCGGCTTGCGCATCGCGGGTGCGGACCAGTATCCGACGATAGGCGGTGCGGCGTCCTACAACCGCGAGCAGGCGAGCCCGACTGGCATTCTTTCGCTACTGGGCGTGGCGCCTGCCGGAGCCCAGCCCGAAACCGCGAATGGCGACAGCGCATTCGGTGTTTCGAGCCTGCCCGGCACGAGCGGATCGCCGCCCTATAACCTGTGGCAATACGGCTTCGACGCGTCCTGGGAGTTGGACCTGTGGGGCCATGCTCGGCGCGGCGTGGAAGCGGCGAACGCGGCCGTGCAGGCATCGGTTGAGGACCGCCGCGCTGTCTTGCTCTCCGCGCAAGCCGAGCTTGCGCGCGACTATATCGAGTTGCGTGCCACGCAGACCTTGCTTGACATCACGAACAAGAATCTCGCAGTCGCCCGCGACAGCCTCAAGCTGACCCGCCTGCGGCTGACCGAGGGCGTGACGACCAACCTCGATGTCGCCAACGCGTCGGCCCAGGTTGCGTCGATCGAAGCGCGCCTGCCGCCGCTGCAGACGCGCTGCGATACGTTGATCAATGCGCTGAGCTTCCTGCTCGGCGAAGAACCCGGTGCCCTCGGAAAGACGTTGGCGGACGCGCGCGACATTCCGTCCCTGCCGGTTCACGCGCCAATCGGCTTTCCGTCGGAACTGGCACGTCGGCGCCCCGACATCCGGCGGGCGGAAGCACAATTGCACGCCGCGACCGCAGAGATTGGCGTCGCGAAAGCTGACTTCTATCCTCAGATCACGCTGACGGGTAGCCTTGGCGCGCAGTCGCTCCAGCTTTCCAGCCTGGGCGATTGGGCGTCACATCAGTTCGTCCTGGGTCCTTCGATCTCACTGCCCATTTTCGAGGGCGGAAGACTCAAGGGCACGCTCCAGTTGCGCAAGGCTCAGCAACAGGAAGCGGCGATCGTCTTCCACCGTACGGTATTGCAGGCCTGGCATGAAGTGGATGATGCGCTGTCGGCCTACGATGCCGAGCAGCGCCGTCGCGACGAGTTGAAGGAGGTGGTGCAGCAGGACCAGATCGCGCTTGGGGTCGCGCAGCAGCGCTATCGCGAGGGTGCGATCGATTTCCTCAACGAACTCACCGTGCAGAGAGACCTGTTGAACGCCGAAAGCGATTTGGCAGAGAGCCGCGCCATCGCCTCGATCAATCTCGTCTCGCTCTATAAGGCTCTCGGCGGTGGCTGGGAAACGGCATTCCCGGAGACGCCGCCGGCTGCGGAGCACGCCAAGTCCGTGCAGTGAGAACCGTGCGAACTGAAACTATTGGATCCGGTTCATAGGCGCGCGATGGTTGCCCTGGCCTGACAGGGCAACCGCTCCATCGGGCCGCCCTGAAAAATCTGGAAATCCGTCTGCCTGTCGAATATGCTCGGAAGGCCCGATCAGTCAACTCGACGTTGAACTCAATGCGGTTCGCCCGGTGAAAGTTTGGACACCTGTCTTTCCCGCGCAAAGGATGCACGTAACAGCGATTGCTTCACCGTAAGGAGCACGCCGCAATGGCCACTAGAAAGCCAGCATCAGGGACGAGACGCAAACGAGCTGATAGGGAAAATGACGCGCCTCGACGTTCCACATCGGCGCCGGCGTTGACCGAAGGCGATCCTCAGGAAAAGCCATTCACACCCAAGGTTCTTGATCGAACGGCGGTCGCCATCCCCTTGCTCGAAGACCTCATCGCCGAGCAGAAACGGCTCGCGGAGACTCCGGGTACGAAGCGCCGGCTTTATCCGGTCATCATCGACCTGCATCTCGAGTACCCCGGCGGTAGAGATTCGGCGCGTACGAGGGTCCGGAAACTGATCGCGGATATCTTCCGGGACAAGAAACAAGCATGGAAGATCATCGAGTCCGAACAAGGCATCAACGAGCCCAAGACCCGGATGTCCGAGCAATACCTGTTCGCGACACTCGAAGGCCGCGTGATCCAGGAACTGATCCGGCGCGATCGAGCGAGCGGTCCAGAGGACGCATCCGATTCGCCCTCAGTCACGAAGCAGGCGGTCTATCGCATCTGGCCTGATTTCCCCGTCAAGGCTTTGCTGAACAAGTCCATCAGCACCGTCAAGGCTGATGCGGCGCTCAAATCGTTCTCGACCACCGGGCACGACATCATCTGGGCCGTCATGGATTCGGGCATCGACGCCCTGCACCCGCACTTCATCAAATACGACAATCTCAATCTGAGCGGCATGCCTCCATTGGCGCACCGCGACCTCACGTCGCTCAACGACAATGGCAACGGTGCGCTCATCGACAAGTTCGGGCATGGTACCCATGTGGCTGGGATCATAGCGGGCACGATGTCTGAGCAAGACGGCGATCTTGTTGCGACGACACGCTATCGCGACGAAGCCGGTGAAGTGAAAGAGCAGATTCATCACCCCCCCGCCATTTCCGGAATGGCGCCGCAGTGCAAGTTGCTTAGCCTCAAGGTGCTCGACGAGAACGGCAATGGGCAGGCTAGCAGCCTCATTGCGGCGATCGAGGAAATACAACGCATCAACGGTTATGGACGCTATATCCGTGTGCACGGCGTGAACATGAGCGTCGGCTACGATTTCGAGCCGGAGTGGTTCGCGTGTGGTCAAAGTCCCTTGTGCGTTGAAGTCGACCGACTCGTCAAATCAGGCGTGGTGGTGGTGGTCGCCGCGGGCAATACCGGCTATGGCTTCGCGCAAAGCGCGGCCAAGGGCACCGTGCTCGCCGGACTCGGACTGACGATCAACGACCCAGGCAACGCGGATCTGGCGATCACGGTTGGCTCAACCCACCGCGACATGCCCCACGTCTATGGCGTGTCGTATTTCTCATCGAAAGGCCCGACGGGCGATGGCCGCGCCAAACCGGATCTGGTCGCGCCAGGCGAGAAGATCGTGTCCTGCGCTTCGGCATGGCATAGCGTCGATCCCGATGGCACCATCACGCCCCAAGGAGCGGCCGCGGACAGGAAGAACGAAGCGGCATTGACGCGCAAGATCAATGCGTGGAACAAGCCGCAAGCTTCGAGCGCAAGCACCAAGACAGGCTCGGGGATCAAGCGGGCCGCGAAGGTCACGGCTCACTACAAGGAAGATAGCGGAACGAGCATGGCGGCGCCTCATGTGTCCGGCGTGATAGCGGCGTTCCTCTCCGTGCGGGGCGAATTTATCGGGCGACCGGAGCGAGTCAAGGAAGTGTTCTTGTCGACCGCAATCGACCTCAAGCGCGACCGATATTTTCAGGGATGTGGACTGGTCGATCTGATGCGTGCGATTCAGTCCGTCTGATGTCCAGCAAGCGGTTCGAATTCGAGGAGAACGCAATGGCCACGCTGGCAGGATTTCCGTACTTCGAGTTCGAGGTCGACAGGCAGGGTACGCCGGTGGATCAAGCCGCGCGCAAGCAAGCCCTCGAGTTCGCGGTGGCGGGCGAGACGTCCGACATTGTGTTGATGTCTCACGGCCGGAACAACGATATGGAGGATGCGCGTGAGCTCTATCGGAATTTCTTCACGGCGTTCCGAAAACAACTGACTGACGATGGCTCAGCATCTCTCGCGCGCAAATTCATTATCCTCGCCGTGCTGTGGCCTTCGAAGAAGTTCACTGACGAGGAACTGATACCGGGCGGTGCCGCCAGCGCCGGCTCGCCGATCACAGGCGCCCTGCTCCATAAGAAAGTTGCCGATCTGAAGGGCGTCTTCGATCACCCCGATGCCGACAAGATTCTCGCCAAAGTGAACAAGCTGATTCCCCAGCTTCAGAACAGCCAGGCCGCACGACAGCAGTTCGCGGATCTCGTGCGCGAACTGCCGCTCGACAAGACAGGCAATGCCGAAGACGCATCCGATCGCTTATTCAAACTCACGGGCGCTGAATTGATGGATCTCCTGGCCAAGCCAGTCATGCCGCCGCCCATCAAGCGGGCGGGTGGCGGCGCGGCGGACCTCGGAGTTTCGCCAGGCGGAGCGGCGGGACTCGGAAAAGTCTTCAGCGGCGTTGAATCCGCTGCGCGCAATCTGCTCAATTTCACGACTTACTATCAGATGAAAGAGCGTGCGGGGCTCGTGGGAAAAACCGCGGTGCACGATCTCGTCCGCGAGATTCTGACTAAAGCGCCGAAGGTAAAGGTCCATCTCGTCGGGCACAGCTTCGGCGCGCGCCTGGTGACATCAGCCGCGCTCGGTCCGGATGGACAGCCGCCGCTCAAATTTTCGTCCATGACACTGCTTCAGGCAGCTTTCTCACACAACGGCTTCGCACAAAAATTCGACGGCAAGAAAGATGGATTCTTCCGCCGCGTTGTGTCGGAAGGGCGAATCTCAGGTCCGATCGCCATCACGTTCACGGTGAATGACAAGGCAGTCGGGCTAGCCTACCCGCTTGCTTCATTGATCGCAGGGCAGAACGCGGCGGCTTTGGGGGATGCGAACGACCCATTTGGCGGACTTGGCCGCAATGGCGCGCAACACACTCCCGAAGCCACGACGCTCAAGCTCCCCGCGCTTGGCGCGGCGAATACATTCGTTGCGGGCAAGCTGCACAATCTGAACAGCGATAGCGTGATTACCGGGCACTCCGACATCTGCAAGCCTGAGGTCGTGCGGGTGCTGATGAGCGCCATTGAAAAAACCTGAGCTCGATGCATCGGCGTCACGCTCAGCATGACTACGTATCAACATCGGGGGGCACCCATGCCCTCGCACTTGCCACCAAAAAAAGTTGGACCGCGGCAGTCTTGTGGGCCGTGTCCCCTATGTCCGGTCCCTGCTGGTCCACGTGCGAGAACAGGTTCAGACAAGAACCCGACATCAACGAGCACCCGCTCAGAACGATGACGGGATCGATATGTTCTTCGCGGCGCTCGCCGCCGAAAGCGCTGCCGAACGGCGGCGAGCCGACGTCTTCCTGAGCCAGATCATCAGCCCAGTCGCGCTCAATACCGCAACCGCGACGCCCACTGCGCTGATCAGGATCCGGCCGCCTATTCCGGCGATCCGGCCGGAATGCAGAGGAAATTGCGCCTGCATGAAGATGTCGCCGGCCGAGCCACGTCCGGGAATCGACGAACCAGCGGGCTTGCCCGTGCTCGCGTTGTAGTACAGCCAGGCGTTGCCGAGGCCGACATCACCGTGGTCTTGACCGGGTGCGAAGAAGCCCACGCCATAGGCATGCAACGCCGACGCGTAGTACAGCGCGCCCGGCGGCTCCGTCAGGGCGTGCCGCGCGCCGTCGTTGACGGCCGTGTCCAGAATCTGTTCGCGCATAAGCCGCCGCGCCCCAGGAACGCCCGAAGGCGCGAGTTCAGGATGGCTTGTGATCGACGGCGCGAGTGTCGAAAATACGGAAACGATCGGACGAACGATGGGATCCGAGAGATTCATCGACACTGATGTCAACGCGATGACGACCAGCAAACCCCAGATCCACACGCCGCCGGAGCGGTGCATGTCGAACGTCAGCGCGTAGCCGCCGCGCCTCATGCGGAAAGCGAACGACTGGCGCCACGCCTTCACGCTGGGAAACGACAGGATCAGCGCGATTCCGCTGTCGAAGAACCACACAATGCCGACAATCCCCAGCAGCCACGTCCCCACGTCGATCCCGCCGACGAACGGCACATGCCACGTGTAATGGAGCTTGTAGATGAACGGAAGCAGATTGAGCCGCGCGAGCGACACCGCACCCCGCTCACGACGGCCCTGGAGCTCGCCGGTGGCGGGATCGACCAAGAGTTGATTGAAGCGGACCGCTTAAGGCTGGCCGGTAGCGGGGTCGGTGCGCGGCTGCACCATCATCTGCAGCGCATGCCCGGCCTCCACGCCAAGCGGCAGATACGTGACTTCGATGCGTGGATCGGCGGCTTCGACAAGCCGCGCCAGCTCCAGCGACGACAGCGCCGGACCCGTCGTACGCGCATGAAAGAACGACGGATTGAGCGCCGCGTCGAGTTCGTGATCCCACGCGATGATTGCGCCGGTCAATCCGGAGACGAACAGGAACAGCGCCGTCGCGACGCCGAGCCATCGATGCAGGCGAACGAGCAAGGGTCTCATGACTGCGGCGACCGAACCGGTGATACAGCAATGATGCAGACCAGGAACTTGCCGCCGTACGAATAAGAATTATTCGCATTCTATCGACGACCATGCAGCGGAGCAAGGAAGATGTAATCACCCTTCTTCGCTGAGCCCGCGCCACTATCGCTGGCAACTTCTGACGAGCCCGGCAGCAGGTGCGGCCTTGACGACGAATGGTGGAGCGATCGAGCGGTTCGGTATTGCTGGCGGCTTACTTTCATCGATTCAGACGCGTGCAGGTACGATTCAAGACGGGTCGTCACTCTGTTGTTTCCGTTTATGGGAACGCCTGCGCTGACGGGCACGATGGCCTGCTCTACCATTGCTCAGTATCGAACGCGTTTGGTATCACGCGGGTGACGCCTTGTCCATCACACGAACCAGGCGCAGCGTCGCTATAGAAACCACCCGCTTCTTGCTGTTCGAATACGCAGCAACGGCATCCCACTCCACCAGAAATAGGAAATCTCCAAGTGCGAAAATTCATCGGTTATGCAGCGGCAGTTGCGTTGATGTTCGGACTATCGTCGGCTCACGCCGCGTGGCGCGTCGACAATAGCGCATCGACGTTCAATTTTGTTACCACAAAGGCTCCCGCACAGGGCGTTGCAGCGATCGTGGAGGTACAGAAGTTCAAGCAGATCGATGGCACGCTCGGCGATGACGGCAAGCTGGAGTTCGACGTCGATCTCGGGAGCGTCGAGACCCACATTCCACTGCGCAATGAGCGATTGAAAGAGATTCTGTTCAAGGTTGCCGGCAACCCGAAGGCGGTCTTCGCCGGGACGGTCGATGCACGCCGCTTCAAGGCAATGCGCGTGGGCGCGCTCGCAGATGTCGACGTGAACGGGCAGTTGACCATCGATGGTCAGAGCAACCCGCTGACCGCGAGCCTGCGTATCGTCAAACTCCCGTCCGGGGCGTTGCAGGTCTCGACTAGCGCACCCATTGTCGTGAACCTGAAGGACTATGGACTGCAGGATGGCGTTGAGGCACTACGCACTTTGATGAAGCTGGACGTGCTGGCGAGTTCCGCGCCCGTCACTTTCTCGGTAGTGATGAAGTCAGAGAAATAAAGAGCGAACGCACCTACGATTCACATGTTCGGCGCGGACAGGAACCGATGGCTTGTCTATGCACGCCAGTGAATGCGGGACATGCACTCGGTCCAACAGGACGGTCTTGCCCACGCCCCTCAAGCCTACCCATCAGGACGCTTTTGGCCTGTCTGCCGTGCCGCATCCGTTCGATGCACAGGGTCACCGCGGCCCGGACTGCATGGCGTCCGGCCAGTTCCGGCGGAGGGCTCCCCGCTCCAGGCGCATAGGGATTGAGGATGGGATCCCTAACTTTGCTCAAATTGCCTCCCGTCATATGGGCCTCAATACGCAAAGCAATAGTCTCCGCATCCCTGATGGCGGTCCCGGACACCGTCCGTGTTCTTCTGGTTCGTCAGGTAGGTGTCCATTTCCACTGAATCCGTTCAGCCGGTAACCGCTTGCCCGGTGCGCAGTTGATGGCGCTGCAGCGCCACACGCTCCACCTGGCTGAACAAGGCATTGGCTGAACCAAAATGCGATGAGCCAATCTTGGTCTTGATGAATGAAATGGTCTTGGGATAGCCCCATCCCACCATATAGGCAAGGATGTGATTGATGCAGGTATCGAACTCGAGGTGCGGTAACGTCGCCGCGTAGGTCGTCTTCACCTGAACCATCTCCTTGTGAGCTTTGCCCATGTTGGAGCCGGCGCACAACGCAGCGATTCCCTGCATTGTCGCTTCCAAAGGCGCCATTGCCGCGTTATCGGGCAACTGTCGCAAAGAGAGATTCGAGACATATCCGCCCGTGCCCAGGACGGCAGCGGGCTTGTTCGCATCTTTAGCGGTAGGAAGGTAGTTGAGCATATCGTTGCCGTAGCCTTCGTACACAGCGATGTGAGTCAACTCATGCACGATATTCGCCAGGTTGCCCTTCTGATACTCGCAAATATACCGACTCCCGCCCTGGCGCTGGAACGGTACGATGCTGCCGCCTGTGGGCACCTCCTTCCATGTTTCCACGGCATCGACATAGGCGAGTACCTCGCTGAGTACCTTTCCGTAAGTCCTCCCGGCATACTGCCCCGCGAGAATTTGCAATGCTGCCAAGTCGGCGACTGGTTTGGCCATGAACGGCTCCCCATTGTGTTGGTTGAATAGCGGCTGAAATACGTGGCGGATCAGGCTGCTCCTGACCTCGAGGGGCAACCCGATCACTCGAGTCCGAGCAGCGTGAGATAACGTGTGAGGTCTCCCTCCTGCTGCACGATTTCGCGCATCAGGTCGGCAAGCGGCATCTGCCCCCATGACACCGCCCGTTTAAGCAGGTACGGTGTCGGGCTATGCGGCTCTTGACGCTCAAGGTAGGCTGCGATCTCATCGAGCAGGCGATAAGCGTGCGCACGGTCGGCAATCAGTCCGGTGAGGCTCGTGACGGCGCCTCCAGCAGCGATCTGTGGCATGGGCAACTTACCTGCGGTCGTAAAGGATGCGTCAGACGACAATTCGCCGGACGACGGCGAATAACCATGGGCGTCGTAGGATGAACCCGCTAACTCGGATACGTGATTGGCGGTGTCCGGTTCGAGTCTACCTTCGTGAATGGAAGCCCCGTATGTTTCGTCGCCCGCGTTTTGTGCGCCGGGCACACGGTGTTCGCCAATGAGGCTCGTCGCGGCCCGAGACAAGCGCGCCAGTGCATCCGCGACTGCCGCGAAACTCGGCGCATCGGCATCGAGCAGGAGATCGATCAGCCGCGCCAGTGTGTCCCATGCGTCGAGCGCAACGGCGAGTTGCCGCCGCAGCACCGCCAGCGCGACCAGATTGCCGCTCTTCGTCACGTGCTTGTCGATCAACTCGCGCGTCTGCGCATGCCCACTCGCCTGCGCGGAGGCGCCGGCCGTGCGCTGGAATTCGTCGAGACTGACGGCCGGCGGCTCGCGCTCTTCGATCACGATCAGTGGCACATGCAACGACAGAACGAGCGTGAGCGTATGGTTGATCCACACAAAAGGCGCGACTCGCGCATCGGCGTCGCCGTCATCGATCAGGGGATAGGCCGCATCCCAGTAACGTTCGGCCAGCCCCGTCAGCAGCTGCGTGCCGGCGATGAAACCTTCAACCCGGTACAGATGCGTCCACGCTTCACACAGCCATGCCGCAAGCTGGAAGTCCTTGGAGCGGGTACGCAGCGCCTCACTGCTCAATGCAGCCACCGTCTTCCAGTCGGCCTTGACCAAGGGACGCTCCCACTCGCCCATCGGCAGGCTCGCATCGTCGTGCCGGCGGGCATCGCTGATCTGCTGATAAACGGGCTCGCTGCGCAGTGACACCCCGGCGCCCTCGCCGCCCGGAATCGGAGCGAACAAGTTCTCCAGGTCGACGTCGAAGGCAGCGGCAAGGGTGCTCGGATCGGCCAGCATCATAGGGTGCTCCAGTCAGGCGCGCGGGATGGAAAGCTCCCGGGCCAGGGCAAGGGAATCTTCTTTCCGGCCGCCATCAGCGTCATGCGCAGGAACACCCGCCCATGCGCCTGCTTGGGGAGTTGAGCCTGGTCGGTAGCCGTCACGGCACCGAGCGGAAACTCGAAGCGAAGCATCTGCGCGGTTGCGCTACCGCGCAGGCTTCCATCGGGTACGCGTTGCTGTGCAATGAACGAGATCAGTGCCCACGGGTCGGCGAACTCCCAGGTCAAGGTGCGACCATCGGTCGACAACGCGCGTTGCTGCGGATCGTTCATGGCCGTCAGCGGCGAATCCTTCGCGAAGCGCAGCACGAGCGAAACCGGCATGCCGTAGTCCCAATGCAGAGAATGCGGTGCATCGTTCAGCGAGAGGGTCTGGTCGCCGACCTGGAGGGTCCAGTCGATGACCTGGTTGGCCGCGACTTCGGCGACGCGATTGACGCGGAAATCGATGCTGATGTCGTAGCCGGTCGCCGTGCCGTCCGTCGTGGGATAAAGCGGTGCAAGCAGGGTATCGACCTGATCGAAATTGTCGATGAAGCGCCGCACCGGCGCGCTCATCTGCACACCTTGCGCCGCACCCGTACGCACCTGCTTGACCATGCCGGAGACGCGGTCGTAGCGTTGCAGCACCTGACCGAGCTCGCCGACATCGGCCGCGCCCGCATCGGCTTGCAGAGAGCGTGTGGTGCTACGGAACGGCTGCCGTCCCGCCACGCCTTCGTTGAACGCCGACGAGAAGCTTTCCCATTGCTGGCGCAGCACGTCCATGTCGCCCTGGCTGCAACGTGCGAGCAGGCTGTTGTAGAGCCGCAAGTGAATCTCGGAGAAGTAATCGTCGGCACCGTTGACGAAGGGCCGCGGCGGGAATTTCGCGAGACAGTTGCTGGTACTCGTATCGGCGGCCACCGCCTGCACGAACTGCTCGAGCATCAGGAGACTGCTGTTCGGGTTCTTCAATTGATAGCGGTCGAGGTCGCGATCGATCGCCTGCCAGCGCTGCGCAAGCGGTGCCGTCGCGTCGGTCGCGTCGAGCGCGGCCAGGTACACCGATGCCTGCTTGCCTAACGCCAGCGCTCGCACCGATTGCTGGTCGAGGTAAGTGCCGAGCGCGCTGGCATCGGCAATACCGAATGCCGTGAGCACGGTACGCGGGCCGCCGGATGCGCCGGTCGTCCGCGTGGCATACAGCTCGGACTGCGTGAGCTCATCGTCGACCCGATGCAGATTCGCGAGGGCGTCATCCGACACGAACCGGTTCAGGTCGTCGAGTTGCGCGCTGGCACCCATATCGGTCAGGATCCCGCTGATCTTGAAGAGCCGCGTACGCGCCGCTTCGAATCCCGCGCTGTCGGGCTCGCCCTGCGCGAACGTGACGGTCGCGGCGGCCGCCGTCTGGTCGAACAGGAGTCGGGCGAACTGAACGTTCAACGCCTGCTCGATCGCGGGCCGCAGCGAGGCCGGCAGATTCGCCAGACCCTCGGTCAGGAAACGCTTGCGCACATCGCCAAGCGTCAGCGCCTGGTCGAGCTGGGCGCGGTCCCACGCGAGCGTCGCTCCGTCGGGCAGCGACGGCAGCGAGACGTCATGCGGTTCCGCCATGAACGGCTGGTTCAGCAGGTTGGCCAGGCTGTCGCGCAAGGCAAGGCGCGCGGGTGCGACGGCGAAGTGCGCGTCCTTGTCGAGCCACACCACGCCGCCGTCCGGTCCGCCGAAGCGGAGTGCCATCTCGCTCTTGAATGCCTGGAACGCCGTGTTCGAACGATCGCGAACATGCGCGACGAGCTCGGCGCCGAGCAGCGGGCTTTGTACGGCACGCGCCATCGTACGGTCATAGACCGGGCCCAGCGAGAATTGCACCTGATGCATCCAGGCGCCCTTGCCGGACGCGAGCAGGTCCTGCTGCGCGTTGATGCCGGCCACGACGGCGCGGTAGTTTCCGATCAGCTGCGCAAAATCGGTCGCGCCGGCATCGGTACCGGCAAGGCGTGTCAAGTGATCGGACACCGAGCGCTCCGATATCAGCAGCGCATTGTTGGTGAACATGCGATCGTCGAGTTGCCGCGCGCCCTTGTCGAAGGCGCAACTCAAGGCCTGCCGCAAGACCGGCATATTGAGGCCGACCACCGCGTCGGTCGAATGCACGCCGTCGATGACCGAATTGCGATAGAAGTACGGCAGGCTTCCGGCAACGTTGCCCTGCAGCTCGGTGCCGAACGCATAGCGGACCACCAGTCGCAATGCCTCGGCGTTGCCGGGCGACGGACGCTGCAAACGCTGCATGGCCTGCAGCGCCGCACCGAACTGGTCAACCGCGCCGACATAGCGTTGCAGCGAGTCCATCTCGGGAAGATCGTCCACCGCGAGGCTGTCGCTCGCGCGCTGATTGCCGTTCGCCCCCAAAGGCGGGGTGCAGTCGTCGCCGATGATGAGCTGGCCCGTGCTCGGGTCGCGAACCACCCCGGTCAATTGACTCACCCGTGCGTACATTTCGCGTTCGAGCGCGGTCACCGCGATCTCGCCGAATTCGCGCTCGAAACGTTCCTTCACGCGGTCGTCGAGATCGTCGACGAAGCTCCATGCGCCGGGCATGAACACGGTCCACGCGCTATCCATGCGCAGCCGGTCGTTCAGCGTGATCAGCGCGAGCGCCTTGCGACGATACCAGTCCGGTGCCAGGTCCTGCCCACCCTGCGCCGCGGTGGCCCGCTCCTGCGCATCGGTGTGCAATTCATCGAGCGCCGACACGAGTTCGACATTCCGATGATCCAGTTGCAGGGTCGCGATGACGAGGCCGATACCCCAGCCGCTGAGCAGCGCGATGCCGCCCCAGCGCAGCGCGCGATTGAGTACGGGCCGCGTCAGATGCTGCGAGCGTGAGGGCCGCGTGAGTCCGTATTCCAGGAAGATCTTCTTGTCGAAAAGGTCGCGCAGGAAAGCGGGCTGCAACATCAGTTCGTTGATCTGCGAGTCCTGCTCGCCCGCGTCGGATGCGTCGGCATCTCGCCCGCCTGCTGCGCTCATGGACGGCGCGTGATCGCTGCCGTACGGATCGTCGAAGGCTTCGAGGCCCTTGTCATCGACCACCGCGCGCTGGCCGGCACCGAGCTGCGCGAGCTCGCCGCTGTCGCCGGTCAGGTAGATGCCACGAAAGAAGAACGGCTCGTGATAGGCACTCGGTCGCAGCAGCTCATCGACGTAGAGCTGCAGCTGTTCACGCATCGCCTCGATGCGCGAGGGCAACAACAGCGACTCGCGTGCATCGAGTTGCCCCGTATCGAGGGTGATGAGCTCTGCGCTCGTATCGGACACCGAACGCATGATGCTGTTCATCGCCGTCTCGACCCAGTCTGCCTGATAGGTCGTCGACAGATCATGCGGCGAGGACCAGCCGAGCATGCTTGCGCGCAGCGGTTCGGGTAGCGCCCGCGCGAACGCCGGGAAACCCGTGAGCGTCTCGCAACCCGTGACGACCACATACACCGCGAAGCGCATGGCGAAGCGATTCTGCGCGAGCCACAGCCGGCGATGCGCGAGCTTCGCGTGACGAACCAGTTCGAGCCGCGCATCGGTATCGTCGGCGAGCAGGGTCGCGGCCGGCACGGTGATGACCACCGAGTCGAACGGCCGCTGTGGCCGGTAGCTCCGGCACAGGCTCAGGAACTCGTCCCAGGGCTTCTCGTCGCTCTCGTCGTCGGGTGAGCCGAGATAGGCGGCCTTGATGTCGATCACAATCCCACGGTCGAAGAAATGCCAGGAGATGCCCTGCGTGGCGGCGGAATTCGCGGCCTCCGAACTCAGCACGCTCGCGACGCCGGCCTGCGCGATCGGCAGCGCATGCGGATCGTCCCCTTCGCTGAGGACCATGATCCATGGAATGTTGTAGCGTTCGGTACGCGACGCGATATTCCCTTCGATCAGCTCGACCGCCTGGCGAAACGCGTTGCGCAGGGAATCGGAACGCAGCCGGACGATCTTGCGCTCGGCCGCGGGTTTGTTCTGCGCGCCCTGGGCCGCGAAATACACGACCGCGCCAAGCACCACGCAGACCACGAGGATCAAAACGCCGAGCGAAAGCAGGAATAGATTGCTCGTCAGCATGAATAGGCTCCGGTGGAAGACAGGCAATGCGACGACATCAGGAACAGGTGCCTCACGGGCTCACCCCCGTCACGGCGTCGCCATGCAGCGCGTTACGCACCGGCCACGATTGCCAGAGCCAGAGCATTTCCGAGATCGCGAGCATCGACACGAATGCGAGCACGAACATCACCGTCCAGCGGCTCACGGTCGGCAGCTTGCGCGGAGCGATATGCGACAGCGTGTTCGCATAGGCCGCGTCGGCCACCACCCGATCGCGGCCACCGAGATCGGCACGCCGCTGGTAGACGAATTCGTAGAGCTCCTCGCGGTAGTTGCGCAGTTGCGCGGCGGCGTCCGTGTCGCGAAACTTGCCCTGGAATCCCATCGCGAGTCCGAACAGGTAGAGTCGTGCGACGCCGCGGCGCGAAGGTTCGCGGTCCGAAAGCAGTTGCTCGATCTTGCGGAACACGAGATCGCCCGCCACGTTCGTGCGGAACAAGGTCGATTCGAGCAGATAGGCCGTCCACCGTTCGCGGCCGGTCCATGGCGTATTGAGCAGGATCTCGTCGGCGAGCACGGCCTTGAGGTAACGCGCATCCGCGACGTTCTCCATCTCAAAGCGCGTGCTGTCGCGGCGCGACTGCAAGGTCTGGATTTCCAGCAGGTTCAGCAAATGCCGGCTCAAGCCTTGTGCGGCGAGTTCGGGATCGGCATCCGGGGCTTCGGAGAAGCGCTTCTGCGCTTTCACGAGTTCATCGAGAAATGCGCGGAACGGCCCGGTCACCAGGTCGTCCTCTTCGGATGCGGGTCGATTGCGTGCCATGCTCAACGTACCTTCACTTTGATGTCAGCCTTTGACGAACAGCAGCATTTCCTGCGGCCGTTGGGCGTTCGCGCCTTCGTTGGGGTTGCCGATGATCAGCGATTCGCTGGCGAGCACGAGGTTCGGATCGGCCTGGATCTCGAACAGCAGATAGCCGGACCCCGAACGAATCCCGAGCTCCTGCGCATACTCGACGACACGGCGCGATGCGCCGAGCACGCGGCGGCTGCGCAGCGAGGCATGGACCGAACGCGAACCGATCACCGCACCTTCCATCCACGCGAGCAGATCACGATCGGACTGGCCGCGTAGGCCGACCACGAGCCGCTCGCCGATCCAGTCGGGTTGCAGCGCGATTTCGAACGCGCCCTGCTTGAATTCGAATTTGTGCTCGCGATAGTCCTCGCTGACTTCGGACATCTCATCGCGCAGCGCACGCAACAAGGGCGTGAACACGGCCAGCGGATCGGCATGATCGTAGTCGGGCGGCACGGGCGGCAAGCCTCCCGGCTTGAGCATGCTCAGGGAGCCGATCAGCGAGGCGAGCGACAGGTACAGCGCGAGCGGATGCAGGTGCGGCGTGCGCAAGACCGCCTCGGCCAGGGGCAGTCCGCTCAGCAGGCTACGCAAGCGGTCCTTGAGCTCGAGCTGGGTCAGGCGGTCGTCGACCTTCGACGACGGAATCGCGGTCTGCCGTGCAACGAACGCCGCCTTGCCGCGCAACTGGCCGAGCAGCGAAGCGACGCCGGTCCACAGGGGATTGTCGCGCGCGACTTCGAGCAGGGGCGGCAGCCGCTCGCCGAGCCGCACGACTTCGTTATCCTTGTAGACCGAACCCAGCCGCAAATGGACATACATCGCCGAGGGCAGTTCTCCGGCCGACAGTGCGAGATTGGGCACGAGGCGCGCGATGTCCGCGGCCGGCGCATCCGACACTTCGTCTTCGACCGGCGCGCCTGCCGACGAACGAAAGCGCTTCATCTGCGTGTCGCGCCGCATCGTCGTGGCGACCGGCAAGGTCAGGTAGAAATCGAGCGGCCCGTTGGCAAGCTGCTCCGAGTGCGATTCGAGTGACAGCTCGAGCCGCGCGCCCTCGCTCGTTTCCGCCGAGTACGACACGGCTGTGCCGTCCGGCATGATCGCATCGAGCAGCAACACCCGCACCGTGCCGCCCGGCAGCAGGCCGGCGTCGAACACGAGGCGCCGCACGCCCCAGCTGAACGGCGCGGCCGCGAGCGTCTGCCATGCGACGAGCGAGTCGATGCGCGAGGTCATCAACTGAAAATGCTGTGGCGAAAGCAGCAGGCCTTCGAACCACTCGATACGGTCGACCACGGGTATCGCGCGATCAGACATGGTCGACCCTCCTGAGGTTCGGATGGAATGTGTTCACAGGACGCTCATACACTGTCATTTCACGGCCGAGACGGAAAACGTGTTGTTGTCGAGCTGCAGGGCAAGCCGGCCGCCGAACTGTTCGATCCGGATACGATGCGCACCCGGGGCGGGATAATTTGCAAAAACGAAAGCACCCGCGACGCGCGGGCCCGCGAAGGTTTCGCCTGGCACGGTGAGCTGTTGGCCGGGCACCACCTCCCAACTGCGGTAGCGCACCCCGTCGGGATAGGTGTTGACCAGATCGGCGCGCGCGGCAAACCACTTCGATGCGGGCAGCTCGGCGAGCTTGGCGAGCAGTGTGTCATCCGTCACGAGCACGACGTCGACCGCGATCGGGCTGTTATTGTTGACGTCGTCGCTCGCGCTCAGCGTGACCTGCGTCCACTTCACCTTGTCGCCCTTGAAGCTCAGGAACGATGGCATCGCACAAGCGCCAAGCAGGCAGCACATCAGGACCATGGAGCAAACCGTCATCGACAGGTTTGCAAGGCGACTCTTCGTGCCGCTCTTCGTGCCGCTGTTCATGTCGCTCTTCATGCTATTCGGGAGCCATGCCCGCCGCTGCGCCGGCCGCCGTTCCGGCGTGCCTGGGCAGGCGCCGGACGTTCCAGCACGCTGCCCGTTTCTCAAAGCCAATTGGTAGTTCGTCATTTCGCCCCTACGCCAATGCCCATTAGTACGATCAGCGACGCCGCGGCGACGACGCAGCTCATCGCGAGCACGAGTTGCGCACGCGAGAACGTGAATCGGAACACGGGTCGGGCCCCTGCGGCTGCGAGCGCGGCCGGAAGCGGTGTACGCTCGGACGGCAAACCCGCCGATACGAGCGCGACCACGGTGCAGATCGACAAGAGGCTCAATAGATTGCGCGGCCCCTCGCAGATCACATCGATAGTGATGAACAGCACCCCCGCCGCCTCGACCGGCAACTGTAACAGCGACAGCACCACACCGATATAGCCAACGCTCACGACACCATTCTGCCCGGCCGACATCAAGGCCGCGACAGTCGACGCCACGCCGATCACGACGATATCGGCCATGCCGATCGGCCGATCGTAAAGATTCGCGACGAATACCGCCGCCAGCGCGAAATACAAAGCCGAGCCGGCGCGCACGAAGACACTGCCGAACGGCACCACCAGTTCGGCGACGCCGCGGCTGAACCCCAGGCGTGTGCTCATCGCTTCGATCGTGTGGGGAATCGGCGCGGTCGCGCTGCCCGATGCGAGGCCGACGAGCATCGGTGTCTTCAGGCTCGTGAGCGCACGGCCGAACGAGGTGCCCGCTTGCCGGGCGATGGCCGCCAGCGCCAGGGCGGACAGTAGCAGCGCGGACAAGACGAAGCACAGCAGGAAGCCGCTCATTGCATCGATCGTCGCGCGCTGCACATGCGCGCTCAGATGCGCGGCCATGCCGAAGGCCAGCACGGGCAGCAACAGGTTCGCATACCCGATCACCGACTCGAGCGCGCGGTAGATGCCCTCGAAGACGCTGTTGAGCATAGGGGTCTGCTCGCTCGAGAGCGCAGCGAACGCCATGCCAAAGAGAATCGTACCGGTCAGGATGCCGAGCGCCCGACCCTGCGCGAGCGCGTGATAGAAATTGTCGGGCACGAGGTCGCCGAGCGAGAAGCCGCCGGGCGTTACGGTGGCACTCGATGCCGCATGGCCAAAGAGCACGACGCGGGTGTCGCTTGTGCTTTGCAGGACGAGTTCGCCGAGTCGGGCATGTGCCACGCTGGAGAGATGCTGGCCGGGCATCGCAATGGCGGCCAACGCGACGCCGCCCGCCGCGCACAAGGCGACGAGCACCACCGCGAGCATCAGCATCGTGCCGATCCGCACGCCGGGCCGCGACATCGCGAGCAACTGCCTCAACCCAAAAAACATGGCGACGACCAGCAGCGGCACGGCAGCCATATTGACCACCGAGAGGTAGAGCTGCCCGACAAAGTAGGCCGCCGCACCGACCGGCGCGGCGACGATGCCGACGATCGCCCCCATCACGAAGCACACCAGCAGTGCAAGCGTACTGTTCGAGATGGACTTCCAGGCTTTCATCGAGGCGTATTCCAGCCGCGCGCGAGCGCATAGGACACCGTGGCGCGCGCGAGCTCCAGCGTGCTGTCGACCAGGGTGAGCGCGGGCTTCGCGATATGCCGCGCGGCCAGCGGAATTTCGGTGCATCCCATCACCGCGGCATCCGCGCCGCGCGAAATGAACTCATCGAGCGCGGCCGCGAGATGCACGGCCGACTCGTCGAGCTCGCCCGCCTTGACGGCCCGGATACAGGCCTCGATATGCACCTGCGTGATCGCATTGGGCACCACGGGTTCGATGCCGCGCGTCGTCAGCCCTTGCTGGAACAGTCCCGACGACAGCGTGCCGCCCGTCGCCAGCACCGCCACCCTGCGTGCGCCCCCTGGCACGGCGGCGATACAGGTCTCGACGATATGGAGAATCGGCACCGGGCTGTGCGCACGCATCGCGGAATACCAGAAGTGAGCCGAATTACAGGGAATCGCAATGAGCTCCACACCGTTGCGGTTGAGCAGGTCGATGCCGTCGAGCAGGGCCGGCAGCGGGTCCTCGCCGAGGCCGAGCATGCCGGCCGAACGGTCGGGCGTATGCGGCAGATTCGCCACCAGCATCGGCAGATGCTGCTGGTCGGAAGTCGCCCCGGCCGTACTGGTCAGCAGGATGACCTGCTCCATGAAGTCGACCGTGGCGAGCGGCCCCATGCCGCCGAGAACGCCGATGAGTGCCATAGTGTTCTCTAGATCTTCAAGGGACGGGGGCAGATGATCGAAACCGCGGCCGTGTTGCCAATGACGAGCACCACGGTACGGAGCATGTCGCACAAGGGGTCGACCGCGAGGAACAGGATGAACGCGGCTTCGAACGGCAGGCGCAGGTAGACGCATGTCATGCCGATCAGCGATACCGTCACGAGTCCCGTCATGCCCGCCGAGGCAAAGCCGGCGAGCACCGAGGCGAACAGCACGGTCGCGATATCGACCGCGCTCAGGTCATGTCCATACAACTGGGCGATGAACAGGGTTGCGCAGACGTAATAGACCATCGGTCCGACACGCAGCAGCGACACCGTCAACGGCACGAGCAGCTCGACGCGCGAGCGCGCGAAGCCGAGACCGTCGACCAGGCTCTCGATCATGCTCGGCATGCACGCCGCGCTATTGCGGGTGGCCAGCGCGAGCGCGAACGGTGCGCGCAGCGCATCGAGCGTCACGCCGAGGGAATGGTTGGAGCGCTTCCAGATCACTGCGGCGGCGAACACCAGCAGCACGACACAGGCGATGAAGAAGGCGATCACGAACTGCAGCATCGCATGCAGGGGCCCGACACCCGACTTGCCGAGCTGTGCCGCGCTCATGCAGAAGAGGATCAGCGGCAGCGGATAGCTGAGCCAGTGCATCAGCTTCTGGCATGCGTGGTAAATCGTTTCAAGCGACTGGCTGAGCCCGACTGAGATCCGTTCGGGAACGCGCCCGACAGCGAGACCGAACAGCAGGGCGAACACCAGCGCCTTCAATGCGTCACCGTTGGCGAGCGCCGCGAAGATATTCGTGGGAACGAGGCTGCTTAGCACGTCGATGAAGCTCATGCTCTTTTCGGTCAGGTCGCCGCCGTAGAGATTCATGATCGTTTCGTTCGACGAGGTGTCATTACCGACCATCATGCCGAACGCCTGCATGGTCACCCTCGACAGGTTCGCACCCGGGCGCATGACGAGCAGCACGATCGCGCCGACCACGGCAACGAGGGCCGAGGCGCAGACAAAGACGGTGAGAACCCGGACCAGGAGTTTCGAGGTGCCGCCCCCTTCGCGAAACAGGCGCTGCAGGCTGAAGATGACCGCCGAGATCATGAAAGGCAAGGTCGTCATCTTCAGCAAGTTGACATAGATGTCCCCGACGAGGCCGAGCTTCTGGGCTTCGATCGGCAGGAGCAGTCCGAAGGCGCCCCCGAGCGCCAGGCTGCCGATCACCGCCCATGGGTTGACCGCGAAAGCATAGAGTTTGCTGGCATTCATTTTCTTTTGGTCTCTTCTGGCTTGTTTTCTTGCGGCTTGTTTTCTTGCGGTCGTTCAGTTTTTCGTCGCTTGCAGCAGCGTGTTGACGTCGAGCTTCCTGCTGCGTTCCTCGAGGAACTGGTTGACAAACGCAAGCAGCGCCGGCGAGGAAATATTGACGCCGACCGCAATCGTGTCGTTGAGGTCTTCGAGCGTGACGACGCGCAGGCGCAGCGAAGCGGTCGGATCCTGCTTGAGGACGTGCTTGACTTCGAATTCGTCGCGATAGGCTGCCGTGATGTCACCCGCGTTCAACGCCTTGACCAGTTCGTCCCAGCTTCGATAGCCAACGACCTTCGCATGCGGGAAATTGCTCACCACGTAATCGGCGTAGGACGAATTCACCACCACCCCGATCGTGCCGTCGTACGTGCGGATCACTTCCGGCACGGAACGGTCATGCGCGAGCTCCGCGAACTTGAGGCGGTTCAGCAGCAGGGCGCGATGCAGTTGCACGTAGGGAACGCTGAAGCTGATCAGTTCCGCGCGCGGCAGCGTGCGCGACAGTTTGCTAATGGCAATGTCGGCCTGCCCGCTCGCCAGCAGGTTCACCACCCCGTCGAAGGTCCAGGCATCGCGGTTGAAGCGGACCTTCACGCCGAGCTTCTGCGCGATCTCATTCGCGAGATCGATGTCGAAGCCCGACAGCTCGCCCTCGTAGCGTTGGAAAAAAGGAGGCTGGTCGACGCCGAGCACGGCGACCACGATTTCGCCCCGGCTTGCGATGCGAGCGAACTCCGGTGAGAGCAGTCGGCCGTTGGGCATTTGCACGAGCCCGTTCGCGGTTGTGACGAGTGCGACTTCGGACGCGGGGGCGCTGGCCGCCGCTGCCGCTGCCGCTGCGCTCGCCACGGTGGCCTCACTGGCTGGTGAAATGTTGGCGCTGGCGGCCGTCGCTGCACTGCTCGTTGCGATGCCGGCTGCCGTGATCGCGGCAAACGCGAGGAGCATGGCGACAACCCGACGCCACATACCGCGAACCGGACCCGCCGCGCGGGGCCGTCTTGCGTTGACAGAGAGAAAGCGTGAGATCAGAAACGACATGGTGATTACAGTCTCAAGAAGTCGAAGAAGCAGGAGCAGCGTCTGTCTCGCCCGCGGAGGGTGACGAAGCCCCTGCGGGAGGTTCCGGTGCGGTTGCGGGCGCTGGCGTGATGGCAAGCGTCGGTGCGACGGATTGCGCCGTGAGGGGGGCCGGCGGAGCGACAAATCGCGCACCGATCTCGAAACCCAACAGGAACAGCAGCACGCACAGCAACAGCACGCAGCATGCGGCGATCGTCACCATCCGCGAGGTCATCGAAATAACGTATTGCATCGCGCCTCGCCTTAAGGAATCGAAGTAGTGGATTGCGCAGTGGAGACGATCTGGATCTCGCCGCCCCACACGCACAGTAGTTTCGAGCTGTTGTTCAAGGCCGGTTGCCCGCCGACCAGCACCGTGGGCGAGCCGGGCATCCACGGCGCCATCGTCATCGGTATGCAGGGCATCGGCGTCAGCGCGCCGAGCGCGGCGGCCGTCGCCGCGATGACTTGCGGGTTGCCCGTGCAACTGCACGTACCGAACGGCATGACGTTGACCATCGGTATGTGATCCATGATGCTGGCCGCGGGTGTGCCGGCCGTCACGCGCGCGAGCGGCAGCACATTGAGCGACGCCGGCGCGACGCCGAAACTGCACTGGAGCATGGAACCTGTCGTCACCTGGATGCCCATGTCAGCCCCTCACCCATTTCTCGAGATGCTTGACGAGACGCGGACCGCCGTTTGCCCGTTCGCCGGGTGTCGCCGCCGCGGCGACGCTGCGCCACTCGCCTTGCGGCTTGCCCTGCAGGTATCGCCGTTCCTGCAAGACCTGTCCGTCCGCGCCAAAGCGGCGCACCGTGCCGTGCAACAGGTTCGCGCGATACTGCGAGGATTGGGCGAGCGCCCCCTCGGCCGAGTAGTTACGCGTCTCGCCGTCGAGCAAGCCGTGGCTGTAACGCGCGCGCCGCACGACGACGCCGTCGTGCATGAACAGGGCTTCGCGCTCGAGCCGGCCAGCTTCGTAGCTCATCCGCGACGTCACGAGACCGGAGGGTGCGTAGCACACGCTCTCTCCATGCAGGGCACCGAGCACATGATGCTGGCGGCTCGCGATGCGGCCATCCTGATACATCGTCGTGACACCATGCAGCTTGCCGCCCAGGTAATGGGACTCCTGCATGAGCCCGCCTTGCGCGTCGAATAGTTTCATCGGTCCGTGCAGCACGCCGTTCGCGAAATTCGCCTCGAGCACGGGCACCCCCGCGGGCCCATAGCGAACCATCTCCCCATGCGGGGCACCGTTGAGCAACGACGTACGTCCCACGAGGTTGCCGCTCGCATCCCGTTGCTCGACGACACTCGCGCGCGCATCCGCCGCGAGCGGCAGGCTCGCGGGTGATGCTGGCGGTGCGGGTGGGGACAGGGTATCGCTCATGTCGCGTCTGGGTCTGCGTGTGGATATCAGTTGAGTTTGATCATCGCGCCCTTGAGCACAAGCATGGCGCCGCCGTCCACGGTCTGCGTCGCCGAGGCCTTGTGTTCGATCGTCATGCCCTCGCCGGTCAATGCCGTACCCGCCTTGTTGTCGAGCGTCGTGCCCGCTTCGTTCTTCATCGACGTCCCGGCCTTGATGCTGATCGAGCCGCTCACGTCGATGACGAGATTCCCGGTGACCTTCAGGGTGTAGTTGCCGCTCACGTTTTGCGTAAATGCGGCGTGATTCGTGTGGGTCTCGTCGCCGGTCACCTCAAGCGTCCGCGTACCCTTGACCGAATGCGTCTCCTTGCCCGTCTGGACATCGATGGTGCGATCGCCCTTCGTGAGGGTATGCGTCTCGGCACCGTTGGTGACCGTCGTGGAGAGCGCGTCCTCGATCACGACCGTCATGTCTTTCTGGGCATGGAGATACAGTTCCTCGGAGTCGAGCTTGTCCTCCATCCGGATCTCGTTGCCCGCGGTGCCGTTCTTCGACGAGTGCGAGCGCATCACGCTCTGGGTTTGATTGGCTGGCAGCGTGACGGGCACCGTTTCCTGCTTGTTGTAGACACTGCCGGTCACGAGCGGGCGGTCGGGATCGCCGTCGACATAGCTGACGACGACTTCCTGCCCGACGCGCGGCAGGAACAGATGACCCCATCCCTGCCCCGCCGAAGCCTGCGACACGCGTACCCAGCACGAGCTGTTCTGATCCGCTTCGGTCGTGCGGTCCCAGTGGAACTTGACCTTGATCCGGCCGTACGCATCGGTCCAGATTTCTTCGCCGCTCGAGCCGACGACCTGCGCGGTGTGCGTGCCCGCGACAAGGGGCCGGGGCGTCACGAGGGGCGCACGAAACGGCACGGCCGAGGGGAATACTTCGAACTCGTTGCTGTAGGCATCGTTCGATGCCGAATGCGTGACCGCGCGCACGACGTAGGAAACACTGAGTGCCGGGTTCGCGTGTCCGTCCAGCGTAAAGCTCGTGCCGGCTGTCAGGCTGTAGCAATAGCTCAGACCCCGGCCCGTCTGCTGCTCCATCTGCTGCGCCGCCAGCCGCACGCCCGCGATCCGAGTGCCGTCCGATGCGCTCGCGTATTTGCCGGGGAAGGTATAGCGGCTGCCCGTCGAAGTGCCCCCCGAAGTCGTCGACGATGCCTGCGAGGTGGTCGCGCTCACATAGTCGTAGTCCGCGACGACATGCTCCGACTCCACGAGGCCGAGCGTCATTTCGAATTCACCGATGCGTTCGACCTGGCCGTGCGCCGTCGAATCAGACGAAAAATAGAGCTGCGCACTGTGGGTACCCGGCGTGTGCGCGGCCGGGCTGTCGGCGAGCACCATCGTATGGGTACCGTCAGCGAACGCGAAGAAATAGAAGATGCCTTCTTCTTCCATCAGCCGCGAGATGAACTGGAACGCGCTCTCGTCATACTGCACACAGTAGTCGCGCACCGTGTAAGTTCCGCTGATGCTTGATTCGAACGTCACTGCGAAGCTGTTCAACACCTGCTTGACGATATCGAGCGCGCTCAAATTCTGGAAGATGGCCCGGTCGCGCCCGAGTGTCAGCAGCCAAAGGCGCGGTGCGAGCTCCGCCGTGTAGTACCCGTTGTTCACATCGGCGCCGGTATGGGCAAAACGCGTGACGATTCCGCTGAAAAACCGTTGCGGACCGGACGGCTGCTGCACCGTCACGGTCGCCGTCTTGCCGACGAGCTTCGTCGCATCGATGGCCTTGTCGGCCGACCGCATGCGCAGATTGAACCGGAACAACTCGGAGATTGCTTCGCGACCAGCGAAGCCGTCGAGCATCAGCACGTCCGTACCGAGCGGTGTCGTGACCGAAAGCAAGCAACCAACCTGAGTCGTCGTCATGGGCATCGCCTACGCTCCATCCTTCGACGTGAAGTGGAAGGTGATGTTGCCCGCCGGTGTCAGCGCGAGATGGACCGTGCCGAAGGGCTCCGCGATCGAAATCCGTTCGAGCACCTGGCGCGCGAGCTCGGGCAGCACCGATTGCGTGAGGATGTGATCGACATTGCGTGCACCGCTGTCGACTTCCTTGCAACGTTGCGCGATCAACTGGGCGAAAGCGTCATCCCACGTCAACCTCGCATGGTGATTGCGCTCGAAGCGTTCGGCGAGCCGCGTCAGTTTCAGGTCGACGATCGAGGTGATCTGCGCATCGCCGAGGTGGTAGTACGGTACGAGCACGAGCCGGGCCAGGAATGCCGGGCTGAAGCGTTCGAGCAGCGCGGGCCGCAGACGGGCGATCAGTTCTTCCGGCGGCGGGCGATGGCCGCCCTGGCTGGCCTGCGTGATGACCTCCTGCGCAGCATTCGACGTCAGCAGGATCAAGGTGTTCTTGAAGTCGATCAGCACACCCTCGCCGTCTTCCATCACGCCCTTGTCGAACACCTGGAAAAATAGCTCGAGCACATCGGGATGGGCCTTTTCCATTTCGTCGAGCAGGACGACGCTGTACGGACGCCGCCTCACGGCCTCGGTCAGCACGCCGCCGCGACCATATCCCACATAGCCGGGCGGCGCCCCCTTGAGGCCCGAGACACTGTGCGCCTCCTGGAATTCGGACATATTGACGGTGATCATGTTGCGCTCGCCGCCATACAACGTGTCGGCCAACGCGAATGCCGTCTCGGTCTTGCCGACACCGCTCGGGCCGACCAGCAGGAAAACGCCGACCGGCTTGCCCGGATCGTCGAGGTCTGCACGGAAGGTTCGCACGCGCCGTGCGATCGCATCGAGCGCCTCGTCCTGCCCAACCACGCGCTCGGCGAGCTTGTCCTGCAGGTACAGCACCGTGTGCAATTCATCGGCCAGCATATTGCCGACCGGGATGCCGGTCCAGCCCGAGATCACCTTGGCGACGACGCCGGAATCGACGCAGACCGGCACCATCGGCTCGTCGCTCTGCACGGCTTCGAGTCCCTTTTCGAGGCGGCCGAGATTCGCCATCAGCGCCTCGCCATCCTCGCCTTCGCGGGCCATATCGCCGTTGGACAGATGGCGCGCGATCTTGCTCCGCCAGACGAGAATCTCGTTGACCGCGCGCTTTTCGGTCGCGAGCTTGTCGGTGAGCCGTGCATGCTTGACACGTTGTTCCTCGAGCTCGCGCGACGTGGCCGCGATGGCCGCGGCGTGGTCCACGCCGGTGGCCGCTTCATGACGGAAGATCCGCAACTGGCTTTCGGCCGTCTCGACCGCCCGGCCAAGCGCTTCGATTTCCTCAGGCAGGCCGCTTTGTCCGATCGCCACGCGCGCGCAGGCTGTGTCGAGCACGCTGATGGCCTTGTCCGGCAACTGGCGTCCCGAGATATAACGATGCGACAGCTTCACGGCGTCGCGCACGGCTTCGTCGAGAATCTCGACGCCGTGGTGGGCGGCAAGCTTCGGCACCATGCCGCGCAACATGTCGATTGCGACGGCTTCACTCGGTTCCTCGACCTTGACGACCTGGAAGCGCCGCGCGAGTGCCGGATCGCGCTCGACGTACTTCTTGTATTCGGCCCAGGTGGTGGCCGCGATCGTGCGCAGTTCGCCACGCGCGAGTGCCGGCTTGAGCAGGTTTGCGGCGTCGCCCTGCCCCTCGCTGCCGCCCGCACCGATCAGCTGGTGCGCTTCGTCGATGAAGAGAATCACCGGAACGGGAGAGGCCTTCACTTCGGCGATAACCGACTTGAGACGGTTTTCGAATTCGCCCTTGACGCCCGCGCCCGCCTGCAACAGCGCGAGATCGAGCGAGCGCACCGAGACGTTCAGCAAGGCGGGCGGCACATCGCCGTCGACAATACGTTGCGCAAAACCCTCGACCACCGCGGTCTTGCCGACGCCGGCCTCTCCCGTGAGGATCGGGTTGTTCTGACGGCGGCGCAGCAACACGTCGACCAGTTGGCGGATCTCCGCATCGCGTCCGCGAATCGGATCGATCGCGCCTTCACGCGCGAGGCCGGTCAGGTCGACGGTGTACTGATCGAGCGCGGCACGCCGGGTGTTACCCGCAGCCGCCGACGGCATCGCCGGCGTCGGGGTCTGTGTCGGGGTCTGTGTCGATGGCGATGGCGAACCCGCGGTGGCCGCTGCACCGCCCGTCCCGGCCACCCCGGGTTCGGCGGCACGCACGGCCTGGCCGCCGTCTTCGGAGGACCCCGCGAGCAAGGCGGGCAAGGCATCGCGCAGTTCGGCGCGCGGGATCTTCAGGAAGGCTGGCGCCGAGTCGAGCAGCAGCCCGCGCAGGCTGTCCACTTCGAGCAGGGCAAGCACGAGCGTGCCGGAACGGATCTGCTGTTCGCCTAGCAGCATCGAGCTCAGCAGCCACGCTTCCTGGAACAGCGGTGAAAAGTTCGGCGACAGGGCCGGTGTACGGCCGTTGCCACGCTTGAACTGATCGACGGCCCGTTGCAGCTGGGCAATGACGTCGGCCGGCGGCACGCCGAAGCGTTCGAGGATCGCGCGCAGGTCTGGCGCATCGGACTCGAGCAATTGAAGCAGCAAATGCTCGACGTCCACGTTGTAATGTGTCTGCCGTACGCACAATTGGGCGGCCTGCTCCATCGCATACTTGCATGCGGGGTTGAGCCGGCTCAGCAGTGTTCGAATATCGATGTCCATGTCTTGATCGTCAGCTCTTGATCGCTTGCGCAGTTCGCATGAATGCGGCAGGTCCGGCCGCGCGCAGGGTGAGCCTGACCGGTGCGGGGGGAGACAGGGGAGCGGAACCCGGGGTGCCGGCAGCCGCTGGAGCGCCGAGCCACGACGTCCATCCCAGGCGAGAAGCCGAGCGCCCTCCGAGCGCGCAGGCGGCACGTTGTTGTGCAGGGTGGAGCACGAACTCCACCTCGAGATCCTGTTGCAGATGACAGCGGATCAGCCACGCGGCGAGTTCATGATCGTCGCCACCCGGCAACAGGGACGTGAAGCGCGCATGCGGCAGATCCAGGAACTCGATGCGAATGCCCGCGGCCTGGTCCCAGGTCCGCCGTCCCAGCACGCCAAGGCCGCCCAGACGCGGCGCGCGCGTGCCGGCTCGTGTAAGCCGCAACGAATCGCGTGGATCGATTTCACGCCAGCCGCCGACGAACTGTGCGCCGCGCACGCGCAGACCCAGGCGGTCGGACAGCAGCGCGAGCAGCGCCGTCATCGAGCGCGGTGCGGCACCGAGCAGGCCGGCGTGACGCATCCACAGGCGCTGGCCCCGCGGGCCACGCTCGCCGTCGCGCAGGCCGAGGTTGCCGAGCGCATCGACGCAGGCCGCCAGTGCGGAGTCGTCAGGCGAGCGCCCGTTCAGACCGGGGGCATGCTTCTTACGGCTGCGGTACAGGAACGACAGAAAGCGGTGGTTGAAGATGTCGAGCAGATCGCCGGTCGCCGAATCGTGCGCGGCCCGGCGCGTGAGCACCCTCTCCGTGTAAGGCAGCGGCAAGGGACCGTTTGCCCCCGCCAGCGTCAGCACGGGGGTCGAGATCGTATACGTGGCACGCGCCGCGTAGTTGATTGCCAGGTTCGACGCATTCTCTGCCGGTGCCGCGTTTTGCCGCACGCTGCGGATGTCGCTCGGTTCGAACGCGAGCGACACGTAACCACTCAGCCTGACCGCCTCGCCCGTGCCGTCGCCTTGACCCAGCGATCGTGCCCAGGGCGCGGCGCGTTCGAGCAGATTGATCGCCTGGAACAGATCGAAGCCTTGCGGCCGATCGAGAAGCCGGGCGATCAAAGCAACTGCTGGCAGCCGGTCATCGGCTCCCATTGCTTCCATATCTCGTCTCCGCGGCGCACGACCAGCCGTACAAAGGAATTGACCGACGTATACATCGCGAAGAAACGCGCGAGCACGGCGCCCATCAACAACGGTGAACCGCCGACAAACGCGTCGGGGTGAAACTCGACTTCGACTTCAGTGCCGCGGCAGTAGCCGCGCCACGTATCGGTACCGACATGCGCCGTGACATTGCGCGCCTGAATGCTCTTGATGCCGCGGATCTGGTCCTGCTCGCGCGGACCATCCGAGGCGAACAGGCGCAACATTTCCTGCAACTGCCGCTGACCCGTCGCACCACTCACGAGGGAGTGGTAATTGAGCGTCAGCAGCGACACCAGCCGCCACAATGTTTCGCTGCCGAGCGGCGGGCTGCGCTGGATCGTCGGTTCATAGAGGCACCTGACCCGGACATTCTGCGAGACCTTCTCGACCAGCATCCGCGCACCGACCTGCACCTGCTCGGCAAGCCTGCGGTTCGTGCAGAGCACGTTCGCGTAGACGATCGGCGCGGCGGGCCGGCTCGTCGCGTGGCTCGCATCGACGAAGCTCAAATACATATCCGTGCCCGGCGCATTCCCGCGCAGGCTGTGTTCGCTGCGCGCAGACCAGAAGGTCGTCGCGCCGTTGGCTTCGAGATGGTCGATCGCCGCAAAGCTGGGCACGTTCATCGAACGGTCCATTGACGGATCGGAGGCGACCACCGACGTGATCGAATGAATCTCCGTGGTCGCCTCGCGCTGCTGATCGGCGACCAGGCGGTATTCGTAGTGGCGGTGATCGATCACGATCGGCTCGCTGGTCTGCGAGAACAGGTTCACGATCGGCGTGCAGCCGAGGCGAAAGTGTTGCGCGCCGAGCATGCCGAGCCCGCGCGGCGTACGGTCGAGATGCAATACGACCTCGCAGCTGCGGCCCGAGCCGAGACGGCCGGCGGGCAGTGTGAGGTCGAAGAAATGAAACTTGCGCGGAAACGCGAAGTATTCCTGCATCAGGCCATAGGCCGGATTGGCGTGCGGCAGTTGCGGCAGCACGCCGTCTTCCTCGGCATAGCCCACTTCGTGCCAGGCGGACGGCGACAACATGAATGCCGGCTTGCCCTCAGGACGCACCGAGACGTCCGCGACGCTCGACACGAGCAATTCATAGAGCGGCATCGTCACCATCCAGTCTCCCTGGAGATGGATGCGCAACTGCGACAGTTCGAGTTCGCCGAAATCAGCGCCTTCCTCGCATTCGAGCGTCAGACGCAAGGTCGCGTCTTCGGCAAGCACGGCGCGACTGATCTTCAGCGGCCAGAGCACGGTGTCCCATGCCGTGCGAAACCGGCAGGACTCCCCTGTTTCCGCACGCACGCTCAGCCCGGTATGGCGAGGCACGCGAAACCCGGCGGTCACCTTGCCCTGCGTGGGATCCAGATCGAACTGCGCGATCGTCATCGACGGAATCGACTGCACGAGCGACGGACACACATTGGCGAGCAAAGCCGACGCGATCTGCGGAAACTCCTGGTCGAGGTCGCGATGCACGCGTGCGGCAAGAAACGCCGTGGCTTCGATCAGCCGCTCCGTATGCGGATCGAGCGATTCGGTGCCGTGCAGTGCAAGCCGCGAAGCGACTTTCGGATAGCGCTGCGCGAAGTCCGCCCCCTGGGTGCGCAGGTAGGAGAGTTCGCGCTCGTAGTATTGAAGGATATCGTCCGGCGGCATATCAGGCTTGCTCCGCCCAGCGCGGGTCCGCGGCGCCCTGGCCGCCAGGCGCCATTTCGAAGAAGACGTGCCGGACCGACGTGCTCGCGTTCAGCTTCCCGCCGATCACCAGAATCGGATTCTTGTCGGGGCCGGCAGCAAATTTGAAATTGACGGTCGCGCCCGACAGGCGCGGCTCGAATAGCGTGATCGCGTGCCGGATCGCCGCCGCGATGGCATCACGATCGGTGTCGGAGCGCAAGGAACGCTCCGAGAAATCAGGCACGCCGTAGTCGATCACCGTGCCCTCGCTCAGGCCGAACGCCTCGAAGGTGAGATGCGAACGCGTGTTGAGCAGGCGCGAGAGCTCCTGCTCGACCGATTGCCGAAGCGCATCGTCACCCTGCAGCCATGCGTCGCCGCTCGCGTCGAGACGATCGAACAAAGGCATGGGAAAGCCGTTTGCATTGGCGGGCATGGTGCAATGAACTCGGGTTCGTGGGTGGATCGCTCGCCCGCCGCGAGGCGGGCGGACGATCTCTACGAAGAAGCGGCGACAGCCAGTGCGGCATTGACCGACAGGTCCCAACCGAACGGCGCGCTGCCCTTCTTGGTCGAATCGACGTTCTGCTGCGTGTATTCAGACGTGATCCCCGAGAAGTGCAGCGATACACTGTCCATCATCTCGCCACCGCCGCTCGTGTTGATGGACGCGACCATCGCATTGGTCAGCACGTATTTCATCTGCAGCATGAACACGCCGCCTTCGTTACGACCGATGGAGACCGTCGCCGTACCGAGCTTGGTGCCGGCCGCGCAGGCGGAATACATGGCGGGCGTCGATTGATCCGTGGCTTTGTTGACCATGAATTCGCTGAAATTGGGACGACCCATCGTCCGTTCCGTATTCGCCGTATCCATGCCGATCGGCAACATGACGCCGTGCGAGAATGACTGCAGGATGATCTGGTTTTCAAATCCCTTGATCGTCGAATTGCCCTTGATGGTGCCGAGTTGCAGAATGATTGTGTCCATGACCGCGCCGGTTAGGTGTTAGGGGTAATGACAGGTGTGCGGCCCGTGGCCGCACACCCTGCATCAGGCTGCCGCTGCGGGCAGATCCGCGACGAGGCGGATCGAAGCCGTCAGCTCTTCCATCTGGAAGTGCGGCTTCAGGAAGCAGGTCGCGCGATAGGCGCCCGGCTTGCCCGGTACTTCGGTGACGTCGACCCGCGCTTCGCCGAGCGGAAAGCGTGCTTTCTGCGCCTGCGAGGCTGCCGGGTTGATCAGCACATAGTCCGCAATCCAGTTGTTCAGATACATTTCCACGTCGGTGCGCGTCTGGAAGCTGCCGACCTTGTCGCGCATCATCACCTTGATGTAGTGCGCAAAACGCGAGGCCGCGAGCACGAACGGCAGGCGGGCCGACAGTTGCGCATTCGCGTTCGCCGCATCCTTGTTGTAGACCTTGGGCTTGTTGGCCGTTTGGCCGCCGAAGAAGGTCGCGAAGTTCGAACCCTTTGAATTGACCAGCGCGATAAAGCCGAGATCGCTGAGTTCCTTCTCGCGGCGGTCGGTGATCGTGACTTCGGTCGGGCACTTGAGCACGACATCGCCTTCGTCGGTCTTGAAGGCGTGCGCGGCGAGACCATCCACCCTGCCGCCGCCTTCGACGCCGCGAATCGCGGTCGACCAGCTGTACTTGGCATAGGCATCGGTGATGCGCAGGCCGAGCTGGTAGGCTGCGTTCGCCCACAGATACTTGCCGTGGTCGGTGCCGTCGACGTCTTCTTCGAAGTTGAAGTTCTCGACCGGCTTGGTCTTCGCGCCATACGGCAGGCGCGCCGCGTAGCTCGGCAGAACGAGGGTCACGTAGCGCGAATCTTCCGACTCGCGGAAGCTGCGCCATGCAGTCAGCTCGGCGCTCTCGAAGGTCTTCGCCAGATCGCGCGTGACGCCCAGCTCGGTGAACGACTTGATGTCGAACAGGGCGGGCGCGGCCGATGCGATGAACGGCGCGTGCGCGGCGGCGGCAACCTTGGAAATGCGTTCGAGCAGGGCGATGTCCTGCGGATGCCGGCCGAACGAGTAGTCGCCGATCAGCAGCGAATACGGATAGCCGCCGAACGTGCCGTACTCTTCTTCATAGATCTTCTTGAACAGCACGCTCATGTCGTGATCGACGGCGGACTCGAGATCCTTCAACAACTCTTTCTTCGTGACGTTGAGCAGACGCAGCTTCAGGCGCGTGCTGGTCTCCGTGCCGTACACCATGTCGTGCAGGCCGGTCCACGAGCCTTCGAGCGCCTGGAAGGCGGAGTCGTGCATGATCGCGTTCAACTGGTCGCTCAACAGCGTGTCGATTTCGGCGACGCGCTCGTTGATCATCGCGACCACGCTCTTGTCGGGGCTGGTGCGCATGCCTTCGTCGAGAATCTGCGATGCGAGCTGACCGATCAGCTTCTTGGCGTAGAGACCTTGCGAAGGCTCGACCGCCATATTGCCTTCCTGAACGATGCGATCCAGCAGACTCAAGTCGCTGCTCGTCGTGGTCTCGACTACCGCTGCATCAGATGCGGATTGGGCTTCCATCTGGTTCTTCCTTTGGAATTCGTTGCGTCAGCGACGCGGAGAATGTTCGGTTACGCGGCCGGGGCGTCGTCGGCCACCGGTGCTGCGGGCGTGTCGCCCTCATGCGCCTGCGTCTGAACCTTCTTCAGCTCTTCCGAGTTCTGCACGATGCGTTCGAGCATCGAGTCCAGTTCGTCGTTGCCGTCGAGCTTGGCCAGCAGGTCGCGCAGTTGCTGGCGTGCTTCGAGCAGCTTCGCGAGACGCGGCACCTGGCTGATCAGGCTTTCCGGATGGAAGTCGGAGAACTTCTCGAAATGCAGCTCCACCTTCAGATTGCCTTCGCCCTTGAGCGTGTCCGGCACCGAGAGGTCGAGGCGCGGACGGATGTTGCTCATGATTTCGTCAAAGTTGTCGCGATCGACTTCAACCAGACGACGTTCCTTGAGCTTGGGCAGCGGTGTGGCCGGCTGGCCTGACAGGTCGGCGAGCAGACCCACCACCATCGGCAGTTCGCGCTTCTCGACCGCATCGCCGAGTTCAACGTCATAGGTGATCTGAACGCGCGGGGGGCGATTGCGTCCCACCCACTGCTGCAAACTATTGGACATGGACTTCTCCGCGAATAAGAAAGCGTTAATGCGTTTAGAAAATCGTTGGTCCGCGATGGCTCATCGCGAACGGCAGACAAACGGTGGGGATAGGAAATACGGAGGGCGAAAAGCCATGCCCCTCATGCAGCGCCGCGCCACTCAAGGATAGTCAGGGCGGCATCACCACCCGATTCTGATCCCGAGACTCACCGCCAGCACTTGTCACATAATCGACGCATATCCCCGACGACGCGTCGATTCGTGACGTTTTTATTTCGACCACTCGAATGACAGCCGTTTATTTATAAAGTCGATGCCCCATGTGTGACCCGAACCAACGGCTTTGGCGGAGAATTTCGTCCGTAACCCTGACTCTCCTGACAGGTAACATCCCACCCGGCTTCCGAATACGAGAGGTATTTCGTACAGGCTTAACCGTTCGGGTAATCGGCTTATGCGGGTCGTTCGTGGGCGGGACCGGAAAGCCCCATGGTTCGCGATCGTCCGGGCGGAACGGTCGCTACCTCAGGTGAATGCGGCACGGTATCTCCAATATACATACGGAGGAATAGACGTTCGGCAGATCGCTTCCATTGCGCCGATGACAGGCGCACCCGCTCACCTGGCCGTGTCGGCCTGGGGCAATGGGCATATAGGGAAACGATAAAGCACGAAGGTCGTGCCAAGGCGCAACGCGGAAAAGAAAAGATCACAGAGACGCAATCCTGATACTCGCAGCCAAACCCCGTGGCAAGGTCGGCGCAATCCCCCGATACACCGACGACGCGAGTTTAGGCGATTTATTGTGACGGAATTGATCGTGCGTCTCAAATTTCAAGGAATTTTTGTCATCCTCCAATCGTTTTATTAAAGAAACTGGGACAAGCCCGGATTTTTTGCGACACTATCGGACTGGGACAACAAGAAAAACCCATGACAACCACCCTCTTGAACGGCGACTCGCTCCCCACGGCTCCCGTTCGCCAACACTTCAACACGTACCACGAACCATTGCACCGGCAAGCGCTCGCCATGCGGGAACGCGTCAGCCATATCGTGGACATGCCGGTCTCGCGCGCGCAAATGGCCAATGGCTTTCGCGGCGCGATAGACAGCTACTCGATCAAGGACCTGCGGTTTCTGGACTGCCACACCGATCCCCTGCGGCAGAGCCGCTCGGTGGCCCGGATTTCCACCGACACGGTACGCGACTATGTCTTTCACATCGTGCTGGAAGGAACAATCGAGACTCGGACCGGCTTGTACCCTCAACGGAAATCCGTTCAAGCGATGCCGGGCATCCTCGCGCTGGATTTGAATCAGCCGATGTCCATGGAACGCCCCGCATGCCGGGTCATGGCCTTGTTCCTGCCGCGCGCGATCGTGGAATCCGTCGTTCCGGATGGGGAGGCGATACATGGCCGCGTCATCGAATACAACTCGCCGCTTTCGCGCATGATCCCCGCTCACCTCGCTGCCCTGAGCCGGGACCTGCCGAGCCTGAGCGCGAAGGAAGGGTACGATGCGTTAAAGACCTGCGCCTGCCTGATCGCCGCAGCGTTTGGTAAAGAGACGCGCCTGAGCGGCAACGCGCGCGCCGCCGCGCGCGCGGCCATGTTCGGCACGGCGAGGCGCTATATCCAGGAGAACCTGCACCAGCCGGAACTCTCTCCCGACAGCGTGCTCAAGGCATCGCAACTGTCCCGTCCGACGCTGTACCGCCTGTTCGAGCACGAAGGCGGTCTGGCTACCTATATTCGCAACCGCCGGCTGCGCGAGGCAGCCGACGAACTTGTCAAATTTCCGCACAGGGCGGTGGTCGAAATCGCTTTCGGCCTCGGCTTCAAGAGCGCATCGGATTTCAACCACGCCTTTCGCCGTGCTTACGACATGTCGCCGATCGACTTTCGCGCGAGAAGACTCGATGGGCCCCGGGCAGGTCAGGACACGCGCCCCGCCTTGCACCGGTGACGCGTACCCATTGCATCGCACGCCAGAAGCGATCCGGCCATGCTCACCAGGCGGCGACACCCCCGTCGCTGCGTGGATCGAAGCCGCCTTCGAGACTGCCGTCGGCTGCGACGAGAATGGCGCCCGCGTGCCCCATGGCCTCGTCGTAGGCAGGGAACAACTCGACGTCATGGCCTCGTGCACGCAGCGTCTCGATCACGTCCGGTGCGAACCGGTCTTCGAGTTTCAGCGAGTCCGATGCATTGCCCCACGTTCGTCCGAGCAGCCAGCGCGGTGCGTCGATCGCGGCCTGGGGATTCATCCCGAAACGGGCGATCCGGCTGAATACAGCACTCTGTGATTGCGGCTGTCCGTCACCGCCCATATTGCCGTACACCAGCGCCCGGCCGTCCGCGAAGCGCGCGACCGGCGGATTGAGCGTATGAAACGGCCTGCGCCCCGGCATGAGCGGGTTCAGTGCCCGCTCGTCGAGCGAGAAGCTGCAACCGCGGTTCTGCCAGTTGATCCCTGTCTCGCCCAATACAATGCCGCTGCCGAACTCGTGATACAGGCTTTGGATAAAGCTGACCGCGCAGCCGTTGCGATCGACCACGCCCATCCAGACGGTGTCGGCAGGTCCTTTGCCCAGGCCCCATGGCTGTGCCCGCGACGGGGAAACCCCGGCAGCGAGTTCATCGAGCCGTCCAGGTGCCAGCCACTCCTGGATATCGTCCTTGATATAGGCCGGATCGGTGACGACCCGGTCGCGAATGGCGAACGCCTGCTTGGTTGATTCGACGCAGGCGTGAATGAAATCGGCGCCCAAGGGATCCATGCCTGGCTTGAGCAGGCGATCGAGCTGGCCGAGGATCAACAGCGAAACCAGGCCCTGCGTCGGGGGCGGCATGTTGTAGACCGTGCCGAGCGAATGCTTGAGCGCGAGCGGTTCGACGACGAGCGCACGATGCGCGGCGAGATCGGCACTGCTAACGGGGCTACCGGCCGCACGCAGGTCGGCGGCGATGCGCGTTGCCAGGTCGCCGCGATAGAAATCGTCGAGACCCGCACGCGCGAGTTGCTCGAGGGTCTGCGCAAGACGCGGCTGGCGAAACAGCGCGCCGGCTTCGGGCGCCGCACCATCGGCCAGATACGTTTCCGCAAAGCCCGGAACGCCCGCGAGCTCGGCCTGTTTTGCCGCGGTCGCGGACGACTGGCTTCGCGTCACCGGCATGCCGTGGCGCGCATAGAACACGGCATCGTCAAGCAGACGGGAAAGCGGAAGTTTGCCGCCCATATGCTCACGCGAGATGCGATAGGCGGTATCCCAGCCCGAGACCGTACCGGCGACGGTGTTCGCCGCGAGCGGACCCCGAAAGGGAATCGACTTGTGGCCGGCCGCCCGATACTCCGCAGCGGAAACGGAAGCCGCTGCCGCACCGCATGCATCAATACCGAACGCGGGACCATCCGGCGGCGACACCAGCCAGAAACTGTCGCCACCGAGGCCGTTCATATGAGGATAGACGGCCGCGATGGTCGCCGCTGCGGCGATCATGGCTTCCATCGCGTTGGCGCCGTCGCGCAGCGCCGCCACCGCGCTTTGCGCGGCGAGCGCATGTGGCGCGACCGCCATGCCGCGGCGACCGCGAACCGGGTTCAGGAATCGATGGTTGCTAGTGCTCATTCAGTCATGCTCTTCAAGGATTTTCAGTTTGTCTGACTTGGCGTCAGAACACGGTACGAATGCCTGCACCGATTGTATCGCCCGAAGAATAGTGCGTCGCGTGGTCGACGAGGAAGGCACCATAGACATCCGTACGCTTGGACAGCGGATAATCATAAGCCACGGAGAACGTATTACGAATGAAATCGCCTTGACCCCCGCTCTTCGAAAACCCGTCCGACGCGAGAATCTTACCGGGTCCGACCTGGATCGCCGTACCAAGCTGGCCGAAGTTCTCATGGACGTCGCCGCTCGTGATCGAGTTCTTTATGTATTGATACTGCCCGTACAGCTTCACCGGCCCGATTTCATAGGTGACGCCGGCTTGAGTGGCCGACTGCGTGGTGAGCCCCGGCACCGTGGCAGCCAGATCGCCCGCCACGTTGTTGAACTTGATCTGCTGGTAGACCACGTTGGCCGCCAGCGGGCCATCGTGGTACACGACCTGGGCCGCCCACTTGTTCTGTCCGGGTTCGCCCGCCGCATTGCCGAACGCATATTGCGTGTTGAGTTGCAGGCCGCGATAGGGTGCACTCGAATACGTCACCGCATTGCTCCACTCGCCACCACCACCGCCGACACCCTGACCGTTGACCCCGGCATACGTATGGATCACCGCGGGGGAGAACACAAATGAGTTGAAGAACGGATTGAACCAGATCGTCGAGTTCCAGTACAAGGGACCGATCTGGCCGAGCACGACCTGCCCCCATGGCCCCTGAATGCCGACCCACGCGTTGCGCGAAAACAGCGTGTCGCCCGCATAACGTCCATAGCTTCCGTTCTGCACCGAGAAATAGCTTTCGAGCTTGAAGATTGCCGCGTAACCGTTGCCGAGATCCTCTGAGCCCTTCACTCCCCAGAACGAGGCGGTCAGGCCGCCATTGCCTTCCTCGTACGCCGTCTTGCCGCCCAGCGCCGCTTTCGCGCCGACAAAGGCGTCGACGTCGCCATACAGCGTCAGGCTGGATTGCGCAGCGGCCACGCCGCTCCAGCACACGGCGGCAAGCGTGGCCGCCGGCAATGCACAACGAAGATGCCTTTTCATTTTTGTTTTCCCCGTAAGCCGGATATCGTTCTTGTTCATGCCGCGGGTCAGTGGACTGCCGCGCGGTAGTAGGTCGGGTCGTAGTACTTCATCGGGTCCTTGAGGACCTTGTGCGGCATCGCATAGCGCGTACGCAGCGCCAGCACGGTGCGGATCCCCGGCACGCTGACACGGCCCTTGTGGAAGAAGCCGGAGTTCGGATCGAGCAGTTCACCGTAGGTGGTCGCGGCCAGCTCAGGAGACATCTGCGGCACGTTCTTGAGCAGGATGCGAATCGCTTCGTCGTGATTCTTCGGGTCGTACAGCCAGTCGATCGCCTCGACATAGGCCTGAATGAAAGCCACGAGCTTGGGCTTGTTCTGCTTGGCCCATGAACGGCGGGTCGCAGCAACATTGCCCTGATACGGACCGATGACATCGGTCGCAGTCGCGATCTGGTTGAAACCCTTGTTGCGCGCAAGAATGTTGAACGGCGCCGAGAACAACGTGGCCACCTGCTTGTGCGCCTGCAGCGCGTTCCAGCGCTGGACCATGCCGCCCGCGGTTTCGATTGTGTAGTCGTTCTGCGTCAGGCCTTTGCGCGCCAGCATGTCGTAGAGCACGAATGCATAGCCGGTGGTGCGCGCGTCGACCGAGAGGGTTTTGCCGCGCAGGTCTTCATAGGACTTGATCTCGGGTGCCGCGACCAGGCTCAGAAAACTGCTGTCGCTGCCCATTACCGCGACGAAATCGGGCTGCGGGCCGATCGGCGCCTCACCCTCGCCTTCGACGTAGGCAACGATATTGTCGATCGCGGTCATCGCGATATCGAAGCGGCCCTTGGACAGATCGGTCATCTGCGCGACCGAGCCGGTCGTGCTCTGCAGGTCCACCTGGATACCGTGCTGCGCGAAGAAACCCTTATCTTGCGCAACATAGCTGGGCCAGTTGAATCCACCCGGAAATATGTTGACGGTGATCTCGCCGAGCGCCGGTGCGCTCCCCTGGGGCTTGGGCTCTGCCGCTGCCTGGGTCTGAGCCTGCACTGAGGTCACAAGAACCGCGGGAATCATGCATGCCATGAACGCTGTGCACGCGACTTTCCCTAGCATACTTTTCGTAGAGCTTAACATTTGTAATCCTTCTAGATACAGATTATTGAAGTTATCGAATGCGGTGATTCGTCAGGCAGGGTCGGCGGCGGACAGGGGTGTCGCTCGGCGAGCCCGCAGTGCCATGCGCGAGGGTTGCAGGGCGAGCGAGATCAGCGCGCCTGCACAGGCCGTGAGGGAGATCTGGGTGAGCCCGGCGGCCGACCAGCCGGCGTGCGTGGCCAGCCAGCCGATCGTGTAGCCCGCGACGGCAGCCGAGCCGTACAGGCTGGACACGAATACACCCGATGCCTTGCTGTTGAGATGGCCGCTGACCGAGCGGATGTGATAGCCCGCCAGGTTCACGTAGATCGTGCCGCTGACGACCAGACCCCAGAAGAACGACAGCACGGATTGCTCGAGCAGGGTCGTCGCCGCATGGAAGAGCCCGTAGCCGAGTGCCGCCGCAATCAGGAAACACACGAAGAGCACCTTGCGCGCCGAGAACCTGTCGCCGACCCAGCCGCCCGCGATCGAGGCGAATACGCCCAGGCCATAGGCACCCATGACCCGTCCGGTCAACGCCGGGGTAAAGCCCAGATGCTCGCGCAGGAAGGTCGGATACATGCCGAGATAACCGTAGATGATCAGCCCGCCGATCAGGCTCAACACGGTCAGCAGGATGGTGTTGCGGTTCCAGAGCGTCGGCGCCGCCTGCGTCTGGACCTGCGTATTTTCGAGGGCGAGCGTTTCGCTGAATCCCTTTCGAACCGCGATCAGAATCACGAGGATCGCGACAAATCCCAGCGCGCCGAAGACGATCATCGGGAAGCGCCATGCATGGTGAATCGCCAGCAGCTTGCCGCCCGCAACCGGGCCAATGATCGCCCCGACGCCGAACGCGAAGTTGACCGCACCCACGGCGGTCGAACGGAAACGCGTGAAATAGCTGGTGCCGATCCCGATGATCACCGTCAACTGCATGGCCTCGCCGATGCCCGTCGCGGCGCGAAACAGCAGCATGTCGGCAAAACCGTGTGCGCTCGTCGTGAGGATGGTGCCGATCGAGAAGATGGCGATGCCGATGATCGTCGCGCTCTTGCGCGAGAGCCGGGCGAGCAGGAAGCCCGTGGGCACGCCGGCGACCGCCATGCCGAGCGTGAAGATGGTCGACAGCAGACCGATGTCCGCGAGGCCAAAACCGAACTCGTGACGCACGTCGGCGGCGAGCAAGGGGAAAATCTGCCGGTCCATGGCGTTGATTGAATACGACGCCAGCAGCACGGCGAACATCATCACAGCGGCAAGGCCGGAATAGGCTGCCCGGGAAGCGGCCGGCACACCCGAAGCGGAAGCAGAACGGTAAGCGGGACTGTTCATGAACATCTCAAAACGCGGCGGCTCGTGGAGCCGCCGCCAATCACGGAAAAAGCCGATGGGGTAAGCAGGCGGCTTGCGTCAGCCTTGCTTCAGCCTTATGCGGGCTTCGAGGCGAGATACGCGTCGCAGATCTCGCTGCCTGTCGTGAACACCACGCCCGGACGCGAATGAATATGCGCCAGTGCTTCGCGGAAATAACGCAGACGATGCGGCACGCCCATGATGTATGGATGGACGACGAGCGCCATGACGCGCGGCTCGTTCTGCGCGTCCGCGTACAACTGTTCGAACTGGTCGATCGCCCGGTTGCGGTATTCCGCGGCCGTGTGGTGCTGAATCAGCATCATGGCGACGTCGTTGCACTCTTGCGTGTAGGGCACGTTGACGATCGGCTTGGTGCGGGTCTTGAGCATCACCGGCTGATCATCGAGCACCCAGTCGCATACATAGTCATACCCTTCCTCGACCAGGATATCGGGCGTTTCCCATGTCTCGGTCAGCCCCGGTCCCAGCCAGCCGCGCGGCGCGCTGCCGGTGAAATCGCGGATCGCCGCGGTGGTCTTCACGATGTCGGCGCGCTCGTCCTCGACCTTCTGCATGTTTTTCTGACTATAGCCGTGACCGACGAATTCCCAGCCCCGCTCGAGCGCAGCCTGCGAGATCGGCTCGTAGGTGCGAATCGCCGAACCGTTGATCGCGAGCGCCGCACGGATACCAAGCGTGTCGAGCACATCGACCATGCGCCAGAACGCGACGCGGTTGCCGTATTCATGCCAGGCCCAGTTTGGAATATCCGGGGTCGGCGCACCGCCGGCCGGCGGCGTCAGCACGGTGCGCGGCATGGTCTCGCGCGGGTTCCACTCTTCGATATTGACGATCACCCATACGGCGAGCTTCGCATCGCCCGGCAAGGCAATCTTCGGCCGGCCGACGATGGGTGAATAGGCAAGACGTTCGTTCGGCAGCATGCTCAATAGCTCCTGTTACCAATGGAAAAGTGAATCGCGCCGAGTCCGTCGATCGTTCCTTCGATCCGGTCGCCCGGTTCCACCGGACCGACACCCGCCGGCGTGCCGGTGAAGATCACGTCGCCAGCCTTTAGCACGTACTGGGTCGACAAGTTGGCGATGATCTCGGGCACATTCCAGATCATCTGGCTGAGATCGCCCTTTTGACGCGGCTGGCCATTGACGGACAGCCCGATCGCGCCCTTGCTGAAATGACCGGTCTGCTCGACCGGATGCAGCGGCCCGCACGGTGCCGACTCGTCGAATGCCTTGCCGATTTCCCACGGCAGCATGCGTTCACGTGCCTCGCGCTGACGGTCGCGGCGCGTCATGTCGATGCCCACGGCATAACCGAACACGTGCTCAAGCGCATCGTCAACGGACACATTCGAGGCGTCCTTGCCGATCGCGACGACCAACTCGATCTCATGCTGGAAATCCTCGGTGCACGACGGATAGGCAAGCTCCGCGCCGTCCTGGACAACCGAGTCGGAGGGTTTTTGAAAGAAGAATGGCAGGTCGCGCTCGTCTCCTTCCTTCATCTCGCGGATGTGCTCGACATAGTTGCGGCCCACGCAGTAGACGCGGCGCACGGGGAACACCGTGCTGGTACCGGCGATGGACAGGACAGGCGTCGCCAACGCAACGGCATAGGGGGATGAGTTCACGGTCAAGCTAATTCTCCAAACTGTAAAAAGTCGTCAAAAACGATGATCTGTGCACAATATTTCAATGTCAATATCAAAGTGTATTCACTTTGAATGAGATTGTGATCTAAGTAAAAACCCTTGGTCTCGTGGTCGAATCCTCGCTCCACCCGCTTGAAATGGGCGTGGAGCAGGATACATACGGCAGCGAGGTGCCGAAATTCGAGGGATCGACCTGCACCTCACAGCCGCTCAAAGCGATGAAATTGTGCTCACTCTTGCCCTATAATCGATGCCGTCTCAACCACAAGGACCGCGATGATTGAACGAATCCGTGCAGCGACGCTTTCCAGCGATCTCGCGGAACGTATCCGGCAGGATTTGCTGGATGGACTGCTTGCGTCGGGCGCACGCATCAACGAGGTCACGCTGAGCCGGCAGCTCGATGTGTCGCGCACGCCGCTGCGCGCCGCGTTACAGATGCTGGCGGGTGAAGGGCTGCTGAACTACACCCCCAATCGCGGCTTCACCGTGCGTGCGTTCCCCTTGTCGGAGATCGTCGACGCCTACGAAATGCGTGCACTGGCCGAAGGGCTTGCCGCCAGACTGGCCGCCGAACGCGGGCTGTCCGACGAAGCTCGCATGAAAATCGAGGAAGCGCTGGCGCGCGGCGACCAGATTCTCGCGGACAAGAGCGGGCCGAATGTTCAGCGCACGGAATATGCGGCGATCAACGAGGTTTTTCACACGATCATCCACGAAGCCGCGAACTCGCGACTCGTCGCCGACGTGCTGCGCCTGTGCCATCAGATTCCACAGGCATTGGCTCACAACATCATCGCGTTCCAGATCGACGACATCCGCGAACGCCATCGCTTCCACCATCGCATTTACGACGCGATCCTCGCGCGCGAGCCGCGAGAGGCCGAGAACCTGATGCGACAGCATGTGGCAAGCGTCAAGACGTCGATGATTCGGGCGACGAGCCGGCAGATGGGCGTGGCCCAATCGCAGCCGCGATAGGACGCGCACATACCGGAGCGCGGGTGTGTCGCTCCCGTGTCAACAAGGAGCGGGCCGCGTCGCGGGAGACGCCACCACACCGTAGCAAGGCGACCCCGGCTTCGGCTATCCTTTCGCTCATGGTCAAGACACCCGCTCCCCGCCCCTCGCCTCATGCGCCCGAAGTGCGCTTCCGCCTACGCATCACGCGAGACGACGCGATCGCCCTAGGGCCCGGCAAGGTCACGTTGCTCGAAGCCGTACGCGATCAGGGTTCGATTTCGGCCGCGGCCCGCAGCCTCGATATGTCGTATCGCCGCGCATGGATGCTCATGGACCAGCTCAACCAGTCCCTCTCCTCGCCGGCCACGATCTCGGAACATGGCGGGAACACGGGCGGAGGCAGCGTGCTGACGCCTGTCGGCGAAGAGATCATTCGGCTGTATCGCGCGATCGAGGCGCAGGCTTATGCGTCCTGCGCCGATCAGCTCGGCGCCCTGACGGGACTCCTCAAGCGGTGAATCCGCGGCCGACCTCACGATTGACCTGATGCGGTCATATCAGCGCTTTTAAGAACACGTAAAGGACCTTAATCGTTCGGCCGGTTAAGCTTTGAGTTGTGCGGAATCGATTGGCGCTTTCAGCCTGGCGTGCGCCGGCGATACGACGCATACCTGTCCGGCGTGTCAGGCGGAGCACTTCGCGCGCGGCCCACGCCTTCTGTGAGCGATATTCTGATGAGCGACCCAACGCAAGGCCAGAGCGGCCCGTTGCGGACTGCCGACGCCACCCTCCCACCGGGGCTCCTTACCCGGTTTGGCAGCCGTACCACCCCACCCCTCGCGCAGACATCGAGTGTGATGTTTGCACCTGCGCATTCTCCCGTGCCTCCGCCGGCGCCGCCTGCGCCACGCATGGTCGGCTCGACGCTTGCGCCATGGCGCCTTCGCCGGGCGACGGACTATATTGAAGCCCACCTCGGCGAGAAGATGTCGCTCGCGGATGTCGCCTCGGCGAGCGGTCTGAGCCGGATGCACTTCGCGGCGCTCTTCAAGGCATCGACGGGCTTGCGGCCTCTTAAGTACGTGCAACACAGGCGCATCGAACACGCGCAGACCGCACTCGCGAACTCGGATCTACCCGTGGTCGACGTCGCCCTGAGCGTCGGCTTTCAGAGCCAGGCCCATTTCTCGACCGTGTTCAAGCGCCTGGTCGGCGAGAGTCCTGTACGCTGGCGCCAGCGTCAGACCCCCTTCTAGTTAGCACGCAAATCCTTGCCGTGCCATCGGGCAGGCGAGTGGGGACCGGCCACCGTGCGGGCTGTCCGCGGGCGGCGCCACGCTTGCATGGCGACTATTTATCTTCTACCCTGCCTTACAGTAATAGAGTTGCAAGCCTGACAGGCAAAGGGCCGCCGAAGCACGAGGATTGCGAGCGCGTATCTGTTGACGATGTGACGACCATCGTCATAAAAGACAACGACAACCGGACAAACGTATCTAAGATGATCCAGATAGGCCGGCTCGAACTCGATCTTCAGACACGCGAACTCCGCATCGACGGTGCACGCGTGCGCATGGGCTCGCGCGCCTTCGACATTCTCGAAGTCCTCGTCAACGCGCAGGGGGCGCTTGTCAGCAAGGAAGAGATCTTTCGCCAGGTCTGGCCGGAAACGATCGTCGAGGAAAATAATCTGCAGGTCCATATGTCCGCGCTGCGCAAGACGCTCGGCGAGGATCGCGATCTGATCATCACCGTGCCGGGGCGCGGCTACCGCTTCGTAGGTTTCTGCGGAAAAGGCGAAAGGCCGGCCGTTGCGCCCCCGCTCAAAACGGGCATCGATGCGTGGCCGGCCGTACTTCACAATCTGCCCTTGCAACGCTCGGCCTTGTTCGGCCGTCAGTACGCGATTGCCGACGTGGGCCGCCTGCTTGCGAAGACGCCGATCGTGACGCTCGTCGGCGCGGGCGGTATCGGCAAGACACAACTCGGCATTGAAGTATCGCGGCAAAACGCCGCCGCATTTCCCGATGGTGTCTGGCTCGTCGAACTCGCGTCGCTGACCGAACCGCGGCTCGTACCGCCGGCGATCGCCGAAGCATGTGGCCTCAAGTTTCCGGGCGGGACGGTCACTGCCGAGCGCCTCGGCGACGCCCTCGCTTCGCGCCGCATGCTGTTGCTGCTCGACAATTGCGAGCATCTGGTCGACATCGTTGCGCGGGTTGCCGAGACATTGATCCAGCGCCATTCCCGCCTTCGCCTGCTCGTCACGAGCCGCGAGCCCTTGCGTATCGCAGGCGAACAGCAATACGCCGTCGCGCCGCTCGATGTGCCGCCGATCGATGCACAGGCCGACGAGGTGCTGAGCTCCTCGGCCGTGCGCCTGTTTCTTGCGCGTGCGCATGCGGTCGAGCCCCGCCTGGCGGGCGACTCGAGCTCGATCGAGCAGATCGGCGAAGTGTGCCGGCGTCTGGACGGTATTCCGCTGCCGATCGAACTCGCCGCCTCGCGCGCGGCCACGCTCGGCGTCGCCAGTCTTTTGCACCGGCTCGACGACCGTCTCAATCTGCTGAGCGGCGGTCATCGCACCGCCTTGCCGCGCCACCAGACCCTGCGGGCGACCTTCGACTGGAGCTATGCGATGCTGGACCCGGCCTGTCAGGCGGTGTTCCGGCGGCTCGCCATGTTCACCGGAAGCTTCACGCTCGAAGCCGCATGCGCCGTCGCGGCGGCGGACGGCTCGGATGGGGCCGGCACGACCGATCACATCAGCGAACTGGTCGAAAAGTCCTTGCTCATGCGCGGATTGGGCTCCGCGACCACACATTTTCGCCTGCTCGAGTCGACACGCTCCTATGCATTCGACCGCCTCGACCACGCAGGTGAGCGGCGGATGCTGTCGGCCGCGCATGCGTCTTACATGCTCAGGCATCTCAAGGCCATTCGTTCGGAGCTGACCGAGCTCCCCTTCGAACATGCCCGCGATACGCTGCTCGATGAACTCGACGACGCACGCGCGGCCATCGACTGGGCGCTCTCGCCGCAAGGGGATACCGAAGTCGGTACGGCGCTGTCGGCACTGGTCGTGCCGATGATGCTCGAGCTCGCGCTCGCCGAGGAATGCCGCAATCGTGCCCACCCTGCACTGGCCGCGCGCGAAGGCGCGGCTGTCCCGCTTGCCCTCGGCGAACTTGCGCTGGGTCTGTCGCTGCACCTGCACAGCGAAGACGATGCGGCCCGCCTCAGCGTCGAATCCCTGCTGTCGCGCTTTGGCGAGCGGGCCTGCGATGGGCAAGACGCGCGCATGGCCGATGTGCACGCGAACTACGTACACATTGAAAGCCGTCCTTCCACGACGATGCCTGCGGGCGACGGCAAGCTCCTGTCATACGGACGCGATTGAGCGCCTGACTCGCGTTTTGGGCCTGAGCTCGCTCCCGTTTGCCAGTCCCTATTGGTTGATGCTTTCCCGCGGCTCCTGGCTTGCCGCCCTCCTCCCTCTTCCTGCCCTTGCCTTGTAACCCTCGCCCTGCTGCCCTCATCTTGGCGATCCCGTCTTACCGATCGCACAGGCAAGGAAGAGTGCGCATAAAATGTCGAATTGCCCTCCCACTCACAAAGGATTGAAGATGCCGCATTCCGCCCTCCAACCCGGTTCCGTCGCTGTCGTCACCGGCGGCGCATCGGGTATCGGCCTCGCTGCCGCCGTCCGCTTCGCTCAACTCGGCCTGCACGTGTGCATCGCCGACCTCGGTGCCGACCGGCTCGCCCGCGCGGCGAGCGAAGTCGCCGGGTCCGCCGCGGCCGGTGCCGAGGTCATGAGCCTCGAGACGGACGTCAGCAGCATCGAGCAAGTGCGCCACCTTGAAGCCGCGGTGCGCGAGCGCTTCGGGGGTACCGACGTGCTGATGAACAATGCGGGCGTGCAGCCCGGTACCGGCATGTTCGGCCCCGCGGCAAACTGGGAAAAGGTGCTCGGTGTCAATCTGTGGGGCGTGATCCACGGCACCCAGGTCTTCGTGCCCGCGATGATCGAGCGCAAGCGGCCCGGCCTCGTGATCAACACCGGCTCCAAACAAGGCATCACGACGCCGCCCGGCGATCCGGCCTACAACGTCGCCAAGGCAGGCGTGAAGGCATTCACAGAAGCGCTTCAGCATGAACTTCGCAACACCGCCGGTGCGTCGCTGAGCGCGCACTTGCTGATCCCGGGCTTTGTTTTCACGGAGCTCACCGCGCGCGGCCGCGCCGAAAAGCCGGCCGGCGCATGGACAGCCGACCAGACGGTCGACTTCATGTTCGAACGGCTCGATGCGGGCGATTTCTACATCCTCTGCCCGGACAACGACGTGCCGCGCTCGCTCGACGAACGCCGCATTCTCTGGGCCGCGGGCGATCTGGTCGAGAACCGGCCGCCGTTGTCACGCTGGCATCCCGACTACGCGAAGGCGTTCGAAGCGTTCAGCAAGCAAGAAAACTGAGCAAAACGAACAGGCTGAGGCATGGCCCGTCCACGATCCGTTTGAGGAAATCCGATGACCACCATCACGAACCTGAGCGTTCGCGACATCCGCTTCCCGACTTCCCGCTCGCTCGACGGCTCCGATGCGATGAACGCGGCGCCCGACTACTCGGCGACCTACGTGATCCTCGAGACGGATTCACCCGAACACCTGGCCGGCCATGGCCTCACCTTCACGATCGGACGCGGCAATGAGATCTGCGTCGCCGCAGTCCATGCGCTCGCTCCACTGATCATCGGCAAGCGCCTCGAGGACATCGTCTCCGACATGGGCGCGTTCTGGCGCGCATTCACCACTGACAGCCAGTTGCGCTGGATCGGCCCGGACAAGGGGGCGATCCATCTTGCGACCGCCGCGGTCGTCAACGCGGTCTGGGATCTTTGGGCAAAAAGCGAAGGCAAGCCAGTCTGGAAGCTGCTTGTCGACATGAGTCCCGAAGCGCTCGTGCGTTCGCTCGATTTCCGCTACGTGACCGATGCGCTGACACCCGAGGAAGCACTGGCGATCCTCCGGCGCCATGCGGCGACGCGCGGCGAGCGCGAAAGCGAAATGCGCGCGCACGGCTATCCGGCCTATACGACGTCGGCGGGCTGGCTCGGCTACGACGATGAGAAGATCCGGCGCCTGGCACGCGAAGGGGTCGCGCAGGGATGGACCCACTTCAAGCAGAAAGTCGGCGGCAGCATCGAAGAGGACATCCGGCGCGCGCGGATCCTGCGCGAGGAGATCGGCCCCGATCGCAAGTTGATGATGGACGCCAACCAGGTCTGGGAAGTCGACGAGGCGATCGCGAACATGCGCCGTCTCGCGCAATTCGATCCCTGGTGGATCGAAGAACCGACGAGCCCCGACGACATCCTCGGCCATGCGACGATACGCCGGCGGCTGGCGCCGATGATCGGCGTTGCGACGGGCGAGCACTGCCATAACCGCGTCATGTTCAAGCAGCTCCTGCAGGCCGGCGCGATCGACTTCTGCCAGATCGACAGTTGCCGGCTCGGCGGTCTGAACGAAGTGATCGTCGTGCTGCTGATGGCCGCCAAATTCGGCGTGCCGGTGTGCCCGCATGCGGGTGGTGTAGGGCTGTGCGAATACGTCCAGCATATTTCACTGTTCGACTACATCTGCGTCTCGGCCTCGCTCGAGAATCGCGTACTCGAATACGTCGATCATCTGCACGAGCACTTTATCGACCCGGTCGTGATTCGCGACGGCCGGTACATGCCACCTGAACTGCCGGGCTACAGCATCGAGATGATTGAAGCGTCGCTTGAGCGCTTTCATTTTCCGCAAGGCGCGGCGTGGGTCGAGTAATGGGGCACCGGCGGGCGCACTTGCGGCTGCGAGCGCATCGTTGCTTTCAACAAGCCGTCGATTGTTACGAGGCCGCCGCCGAATGCCGCTGACCGGAAACCAGATGTAACTCTCCTTCCGCCCTGCTGCGCCACGGATACATTGGTACAACCCCCTTGAACTAGGAGTACCGATACATGGCGAAGCATCCGGTAGCGGGCAGCGACAAGGCACAGCCCGAAGGCACCCAGTGTGTGGGCCAGTGCGATCCGAACGAAAGGATCGAAGTCGTCGTGATGTTGCGGCGGCGGGACGAAGATGGGTTCCGCGCGCTTATGCAGAAAGTCGATGAGGGCAAGGCGCCGCCGGTCCCCGTCTCACGTGAGGAATTCGAACAGCGCTTCGGTGCAGCACCTAACGACATCGCAAAGGTCGAGGCGTTCGCCGAGCAGCATCAATTGCAGGTCGTCCGGGCGGAAGTCGCCACCCGCAGTGTCGTGTTGAGCGGCGCGGTCGCGCAGTTCGAAGCGGCATTCGGGGTCAAGCTCGAGCGCTTCGAACACCATGCGAGCGGCGCCTATCGCGGCCATGCGGGCGCCGTTCAGCTACCCGACGAAATCCACGATATGGTCAAGGCCGTGCTCGGCCTCGACAGCCGGCCGCAGGCACACCCGCACTTCCGCATCCGGCCGCCAATCCGGCCTGCGCGCGCGGGGCAAGCGACGTCGTTCACGCCGCTCGAGCTTGCGCGCCTCTACGGCTTTCCCGATGGCGACGGTGCGGGGCAGTGCATTGGCATCATCGAACTCGGCGGCGGCTATAGCACGTCGGACCTGTCGAGCTATTTCTCCGGCCTGGGCCTTGTCACGCCCACCGTCGTGGTAGTCAGTGTCGACCAGGCAAAGAACACCCCGACGGGCGACCCGGGCGGCCCCGACGGAGAAGTGACGCTCGATATCGAGGTCGCCGGTGCGATCGCTCCCGCGGCGAAACTCGCGGTCTATTTTTCGCCGAACAGCGATGCGGGTTTCATCGACGCGGTGAATCGCGCGATCCACGACACGGCGAACCAGCCTTCGGTCATCTCGATCAGTTGGGGCGCCCCGGAATCGTCATGGACGAGCCAGTCGATCCAGTCGTTCAACGATGTGCTGCAAAGCGCCGCGGCGCTCGGCGTGACGATCTGCGCCGCCTCGGGCGACAGCGGCTCGAGCGACGGCAGCACGGACGGCAGCGACCAGGTCGACTTCCCGGCGTCGAGCCCTTATGTGCTCGCCTGCGGCGGCACGCAACTCGACACGACAGACACGACGATCTCGCGAGAGGTGGTCTGGAACGACGGCGCGCAGGGTGGCGCGGGCGGAGGCGGCGTGAGCACGGTGTTCGCGCTGCCTGTCTGGCAGAAAGGGCTGTCCGCCACCTTGACGCAGGGCGGCATGAAGACCCTTGGCAAGCGCGGGGTGCCCGACGTGGCCGGCAATGCCTCGCCGCAAACGGGCTACGAGATCCTGATCGATGGCTCGCGGACCGTCGTCGGCGGCACCAGCGCGGTGGCCCCGCTGTGGGCCGGGCTTATTGCACGGATCAATGCCACGCAAGGAAGTCCGGCCGGTTTCCTGCAGCCAAAGCTGTATGCGGCAAAAGCCGCCGGCCGTGATATTACGCAGGGCAACAACGGCAGCTACGAGGCGTCCACGGGCTGGGATGCCTGCACCGGGCTCGGCAGCCCCAATGGTGCGACGCTCGCGGCGGCCGTGAAATAGTCGGGCGGGCACTCCGCATGATGTTTGCAAGTCAGTCATTCAACTCGAACAGACCACTGGAGCATTCATGACTTCTTCTTCCCCGGCAGCCGGCCGGCATCCCGCGGACCAGCCTTTCTTCGACCCGGTCGCCTATGGCAACGGCCCCGACGATTCCGTAAGCGATACAACTGAGGCAGCTGCGATCACACATCACACGATGAAGATCGGCGGCAAGACGATCGTCTATACGGCAACAGTCGGCCATCTCGTGACCGTCGACCCGAGCAGTTCCCTGCCCGATGCGAAGCTGTTTTATGTGGCGTTCACACAGGACGGCCAGTCCGAAGAATCGAGGCCGGTGACGTTCTTCTACAACGGCGGGCCTGGCTCGTCTTCCGTCTTCGTGCTGCTCGGTTCGTTTGCCCCCAAGCGGATCAAGACGTCGATGCCGGATTTCACCCCGCCCGCGCCGTATGCGATCGAGGACAATCCGGACAGCCTGCTCGATCACAGCGACCTCGTTTTTATCAATCCGGTCGGCACCGGCTACTCGGCCGCGATCGCGCCGCGCAAGAACCGCGATTTCTGGGGTGTCGACCAGGATGCGGATTCGATCAAGCAGTTCATCAAGCGCTTCCTGACGAAGAACAACCGCTGGAATTCGCCGAAGTTTCTGTACGGTGAATCGTATGGGACGGCACGCAGCTGTGTGCTTGCCTATCGGCTGCATGAGGACGGGGTCGATCTCAACGGCGTCACGCTGCAGTCATCGATCCTCGATTACACGCAGTCCGGCAATCCTGTCGGCGCGCTGCCGACGGCAGCCGCCGATGCCTGGTATCACAAGAAGCTCGGCGAGAAACCCGTGCCGTCCGATCTCGCGACACTGGCGGAAACAGTCGCCGAGTTTGCGCGGACCGACTATCTCGCGGCCTTGCGCAAATTCCCGCATGAAGACGACGCGGCCGTGACGAAGCTCGCGGCCTACACCGGTATCGACAAGACGACCTTGCTTGCCTGGAGTCTCGACGTGGCTTCGTATGACAGCCGGGGCAATTCGCTGTTTCTGACGACGCTGCTCAAATCGCGCGGCCTGTCGCTCGGTTCGTACGATGGGCGCGTGACCGCGATCGGCACCGGCATCGCCGGCCAGATCGATCCGAACTCGGGCGGCAACGACCCGACGATGACGGCGGTCACCGGCGTCTATACGAGCATGTGGAATACCTATCTGAACGAGCAGCTCAAGTTCACGTCGAACTCGGCCTTCACCGACCTGAACGATCAGGCTTTCCTCAACTGGGACTTCGGCCATATCGACCCGACCGGTGCGCAGAAGGGCAAGGACGACAAGGGCAACATCATTCTCTACACGGCGGGGGACCTTGCCGCGGTGATGGCGCTCAACGTCGATCTCAAGGTCTTGTCGGCAAACGGGTACTACGACTTCGTCACACCGTTCTACCAGACCGTGCTCGACCTTCAGCAGATGCCGCTGATCGACAAGGACGCGCGGGCAAACCTGTCGGCGCGCTTCTATCCGTCTGGGCATATGGTCTATCTTGACGCGGGGTCGCGCACGCGGCTCAAGGCCGACCTGGCGAAGATGTACGACGCGGCAACCGCGAACCAGCCGGCGATGAGCAGAATCCGGGCACTTCAGCAGAGAAAGGTCTAGGGTTTGTGGGACGCTTTCGACGCAAGCCTCGGCGAGTTCCCAACGTCGTTCGAGGCTATGAGAAGTTCGCCGTGCGCAGAATATGAACTTCTTTTAGTTTCATATAGTTAACGCTATTCCTAGCACGCAACCAAACAGGAGAATTCATCCACTCAGGCGTAGCCTCTCGATTGTTTCCGATACTCTTGGGAGGAAGTATGCAAGTGTGCGCAGCCATGTCGCGATGCACTCGGGGGAAATCATATTGCCTTAATCGCAGGTTCGACAGCTTGCAGTGGTTCATTGCGACGGCCATAGCCATCACGTTCGGGATAGTGGGGGCTGTCGGTGCATTCGCGCAGTACGTGCTGTAGGGAGGATTGCACGTTGCAGACATCGATACCACCCATGACAATTACTGGTTTACTTCACAGCGGCCCGCATCGTCTGGCGCTTCACTCGTAGGTCAGACTCGTATTCCGACACGGGGCATCGCTCGCTAGCGATCTGCCCCGCTGCCTTCCCGCTTGATCCCCCTTCCCCTCCCCGCGCTGGCTTCCTGATTTACCCTGAGCCCCGCCCCAAGTCACAAACCTGAAATAACGCTTCCGTAAGGTCATCGACCGGAACATGTAAGTTTTCACCCTCTGTAAGCACGTCTCACCTCTGCAAGCACGTCTCACACTCGCATCAAAAAAGCGCCGGCACCGTCCCGTCCTTCCCCCGAACGGGACGGACGCCGACGATACCAACAACGGCAGTTCCGTTTCAGGAAGACGCTCGTGCTCCGACCCAAACTGTTTGCGCTGACCGCAATCGCCTCCCTCTTTGCCATTTCATCCGCTCACGCCACCGTCGACCTGATCGCTTTCGCTCAGATCGACGGCAACCGCGGCGACCTTTCGAAGGAAACATCGGCCCCGCTCGAGAACGGTGCTCCGGGCAATCTGCTCGGCGGCATGGGCTCGGGCTTCGCCTACGCCGGCTGCCATACCTTCCTCGCCTTGCCGGACCGTGGCCCGAACGCGATCCCGTACAACTCGGCAATCGACGACACCGCCTCGTACATCGATCGCTTCCAGACCTTGCACCTGCGCCTGAAACCCGCTTCGAAAGGCGCCGACCTGCCGTTCACGCTCACGCCCCAGCTCGTCGACACGACGCTGCTGCATACGTCAGACAAGCTCGTCTACGGCAATGGCGCCGCCTACGGCGTGCCTGACGGCGCACCGAAGCTGAACCGCAAGAACGGCACGTTCTATTTCACGGGCCGCTCGGACAACTTCGATCCGACACATCTGTCGAACAACGACCGCGACGCCCGTCTCGACCCGGAAAGCATCCGCGTGAGCAACGACGGCAAGAGCGTGTTCATCTCGGACGAGTACGGCCCCTACATCTATCGCTTCGACCGCAGCAGCGGCCGCCGCCTCGATACCTACAAGGTGCCCGATGCGTTTGCCGTTTCCACCTTGAGCCCGGTTGGCGCCACCGAGATCAGCGTGAACACCTCGGGCCGCGTCGCGAACAAGGGCATGGAAGGTCTCGCGATCTCGCCGGACGGCAATACGCTGTTCGGTGCGATGCAAAGCCCACTGCTGCAGGACGGCGGTACGAACGGCGCCTACACACGCATTCTCAAGGTCGATCTGCGTACCGGCAAGACCACGCAGTACGCCTATCCCCTGACCAATACGGGCACCGCGGCCAAGCCGAACTACCCGACCATCAGCGATGTGCTCGCCATCAACGACCATGAGCTGTTGGTGGACGAACGCGACGGACACGGCCTCGCCGACAACTCGGTCGCGAAATTCAAGCATGTCTACCGTATCGACCTGGGCCACGCGCAGGATGTGACGCATGCGAGCGGCGAGGCTGGCCTCGAGCCGTATGCCGTGACGAAGACGCTGTTCCTCGACATCGTCGCGGTGCTGAGCGCACACGGCTTCGACCCGATCAATATCCCGGCAAAGCTCGAAGGTCTCGCGTTCGGCCCGGACGTGACGATCGGCGGCGTGAAGAAGCACACGTTGTTCGTGACGAACGACAACGACTTCCTCCCGACCGTCACCGACAGCAACCATCCGGACGGCATCGACAACCCGAACAAGTATTTCGTGTTCGCGTTCGATCCGAGCGATCTGCCGACGCTCGTCGCGCAACAGCTGGATGAAACGAAGTCGAAATCGCAGTCGAAGTCGCATGACCACGATCAGACCCACGAAGATGCGGTCTGCTCGCGTGACGACAACGATGATGACCACGGTGATGACAATGGTCATGGCAATGACCACGACAACGGGCACGGTCACAACGACTGAACGCGCGCGAATCGTTCAGTAGTATTTTTGCGCCGGCCTCAAGCCGGCGTTTTTTTATCCCTGCTTCGCATGCCGGTGGCATCCACCTCGTTCACATCGACATGCCCGGCCCAGCTTTGAGACAAGCCTGAAAATACAAAAAGGGAGCCGAGGCCCAGCCCTTCAATTAACGTGTTGATGAAGCGGCTGTGATTTCCTACGATGCCCCGCGAGTAGGCTTCCGGGGCATTATCTTGTCCGAAGAATTTTCTGCTGGCGCCAAGCCAGAATCTCCCGCCCCGCCGCCGAAATCGCCGACAGATTCTTCGTGCGCGACGACAAGGGGCGAGCACCTATCAGAAGCAAGTGCCGTCATCAAAGCCTGCACACCCGCTCATCGCAAACGACTGCTGCCACGCCTTCCTTCGACTGCACGTCCGAGACCAAACCTCCTCGGTGCCAACCATCATTGGCGGGCTTTGTCCTGCTTGCGAAGGGAGCTGCGCCACGCAGGATTGCGAATTTTTCCTAGCTAAATCAATAATATATACGTAAATGAACAATAGCGTACTAAAAAGTATGCTATTTTAAGGTGTCAGCCTCGAACTCAATGAGACCGCACAATCGCGCCATGCGGCCGATACCGCTTGGCGGACACGAGCCGATTCTGGTTTACCGTTTAAGTTCAACAACTTGAAATGAAAAACGATTAGCGTACAATTTAGTATGCTAATTTAGCGAGGGTGGTATGGCGGATTGGCGTTTTTACGGACGGCGCAGCACGTTGGACCAACTGCGCGGGCTGCTGGAGCAGCCTCGGTGGTTCTTCTGCCGGATTCAGGGCCGCCGACGCATTGGCAAGACGACGCTGCTGCGCGAACTGGCGCGGGACGAGGAAGCGCTTGTCGAGCGCCTCGTCTACGTCCAGATTCCAGACTCCGACCAGATAGATGTCGCCAGCCAGTTCCGGCGCGCGCTGCAGGACAGTCTCTCGAATACCGTCCAGGCGCTGGCAAATGACGTGCACGACTTCGCGTCAATGGCGCGCGCAATCGCCACGATGAATCGCGCCGGCATCATCGTCGTTCTGGACGAATTCCAGTACTTCACTTCTCCACAGCTTGCCGCGTTCAACTCGTTCCTGCAGGCCGAGGTAGACGTCCTGCGTGAATCGAAGAGCGGCGGCCTCTTCGTGCTGGGCTCATTGCAATCCGAGATGAGCGCGCTGCTCGACGATAAGGCGGCTCCGCTGTACGGCAGACTGACCCACTCCTTTCGTCTCGACCACTGGGATTTCGAAGACCTGCTTGCCGTGTACAACGACCATGGCCTGGAAGACCCGTACGAGTGGCTCCTCTTGTGGACTTACTTTGAGGGCGTACCGAAGTTCTACAGAGATGCCCACGGACAAGGGCTTTTCGATGCTTTCTCCGACACGCTGCGCAACGAACTTCTTGTCCGCCTGTTCCTGAACGAAGGCAGCCCGCTCTCGGAAGAAGCGGACACCTCGTTCCTGCGCGAGATGAAAGGACAATTGCTCTCCATCCTGCACTTCGTGGCGGACCACCCGGGCACCGGCCACAACGAACTCGTAGCGAGCGTGCACTGGCCGACCGACACCGGCCGTTCATTGGGCGCACAGCTCAAGAAGCTGGTCGACAACTACGGGATGATTGACCGACGCCATCCTGTGTTCTCGGACAGTCGCAGCCGCAACGCCCGATACTACGTGACGGATAACTTCTTGCAGGCGTGGATTGCGGTTGTCCGGCCCGCGCGGGACGCGGCGCGAATGCAGCTTCGCGAGCGGGTGCTGGAAAAGGCAAAACCTCGTAGCGAAACGCTCGAGGGTTTTGCGTTTGAGAAGCTCATCCGGCAACTGCACGTCGAGTGTTCAAGAAAGGGCAAGGGCGACTTTCCCATCACTTCTATAGAGGTGGGCTTCTGGAACCGCGCTCGTTCAATCGAACGACTTGTCGAGATTGACGTCGTGGCATTGAACAGCGAGGATAAACGTGTGCGTTTTGGCTCCTGCAAACGAAGCGCGAGCGCGCACGACAACGGGGCGCTGGCCGCCTTCGAGAATCACATAGCGGGATTCATGTCGACCGTGGAGGGGCGTAAGCTCACCGGCTGGGAAGTCGAAAAGGTGCTATTTTCGCCGACATTTTCCAAGAAAGAGACACCCGGTCTCGAGAAGGCCGGATACCGCTGTCTTGATTTGAACGCGTACGCGCAGCTCTTCTGAGCGCGTCCCCGAACCACATCTGCACAACAGATTGAAAACGGTACGATTGGCGCCTGACCAGCGCCAGAAACAGGAAAGTCTCGCCCATACCCCTTGGGCTGGCGCACGGTTGTCGCCGCCCGCGAAATCCTGTACTTCTCTTTTACGCCGCAAGGTATAAAAAAGGGCACAGATTTTGGTCTGCGCCCTTCAATCAGCCTTGCCCCGCTTGGTTTCCCCTCAACACGTTGAGAAGTGAAGGGCTGGGAGCCGAGGCTATCTTTCGCTTCCTTTACATCTCGAACCGTGCAGCCGGCGATCGACCCTAATCGCCAGCCACCGGATCGCGGAGCGCAACCCGCGCGGTCCAGCCATCCCGCTTCTTAGAAGCGCGTACGCAGACCCGTCGTCAGAGCGAGCTGATTCGGCGTGGTCGATTGCGTTTCGCCGGTGATCGCAGCAACAGCGCGTTGGCCCGTCGAATCGACGCCGCTTGCGTGTTGATAGATACCCAGCAGGTACACGTCGGTGCGCTTGGACAGCAGGTAGTCGACGCCCAGGTTGAACTGGTTGTACGTTGCACCCGTTTCGATGCCGCTGACGGTCGTGATCGAGTTGCCCTTCGTGTAGTTGTACGAGAAGCCCCCGATAAGCGCGGGAGTGAACTGGTACTTCACGTTCGCTTCAACATCGTTGAACGAGGCGTCGGCGCCATTCTGGAACGTGTTCGTGGTTCCGTTCGGGTTGCCGCCGAGGTTGTTGAAGCGGACGTTCGAGTAGATCAGGCCGAGGGTGGCCGGACCGAACACGTAGTTGCCGCCCGCGGCGATGATCTGTTCGCCGCCTGCCGTCGAGAAGCCCGAGTAGGCCGTGTGCGTACTGCCGAAGTTGTTGACGGTCGACACTTGGCCCGGATTCATCGCGAAGAAGCCCGAGTTCGGATCCTTCGCGTACAGGTAGTCGGCGGCCAGCTTGACCGGGCCCATCGCGTAGCTCGCGCCGAGCGAGTACAGGCTGTTGCGTGTCACGTCACCCGCGACACCGCCGAGGCTGTACATGCCCGTGACCTTGAAGCCGGAGTAGGTCGCGCTCGTGTACTTGACCGCGTTGTTGATGCGGTTCAGGTTGCCGATGTTATCGATGTCGCCGGCATGCGAGGTCAGGTTACCCCACGTGCCGTAGGCAGCCAGCGGCTGGAGCAGGTCGACACCCGTGTCATATTGGCGACCGAGCGTGACCACACCGTATGTGGTGTTCGAAAGACCGACGAACGCTTGGCGACCGAACAGCGCGCCACCCTGGCCCGACGCACCGGTGTTGTAGCTGAAACCGCTTTCGAGCACGAAGATCGCGCTCGAGCCACCGCCAAGGTCTTCCTGGCCGCGCACGCCCCAACGGCTGCCCGACAGACCGGCCGTTGCGCCGTCTTGCATGGCGACGAGCGAATGACCGCCGGTCGCCGTCTTCGTGCTGTTCACGTAAGTCACGCCTGCATCGATCAGGCCGTACAGCGTAACGCTGCTTTGAGCTTGCGCAGCCGTGGCGGCAGTACCAAGGACAGCAAGCGTGATGAGCGATTTTTTCATTTGTTCAGTAATCTCAATGTATGGTTACAGCCGCTCGCGAATGCGCGAAGCACCCCTTTCGCGATAGCTGGCCGCAGATTACCAACCCAATCATGACAAATTATTTATATTTCACATCTGCACCTCCGCCTCGTAGCATCCGCACAACGACCGTTTTTTTCCTCTCAAAAAACTTGAAAGAAGTCACGAAAACGACATAGTTCGGCCGACTGTCGGAGAATTTTGCTTACATTCCCGTCAGGTTCGCGTTATCCGCGCCTAATCCACACGGTCTTTTCCGCCCCAAAACAGCACTCCCCGTTCGACATGTCCGACCTGAAATATCTGGGTGCCTACCCCGCCGTCCTGCAGGAGCAGGTGCGCGAACTGATCCGCGCGGACCGTCTCGGCGTGCACCTTGCAAAGCGCTATCCGGAACGCCACGCGATCCAGACAGACAAGGCGCTCTATGCCTATGCGAACGGCATCCGGCAGAGTTTCCTGCGCGTCGCGCCGGCGATCGACAAGGTGCTGTATGACAGCAAGCTCGATGTGCTGCATCACGCGCTCGGCCAGCATCGCGCAATCTCGCGTGTGCAAGGCGGCAAGCTGACGGCCAAGAAGGAGATCCGGATCGCCTCGTTGTTCAAGGACGCACCGCCCGAATTCCTCGAAATGATCGTGATCCACGAGCTCGCCCATCTCAAGGAGCGCGAGCACAACAAAGCGTTCTACCGGCTCTGCGAATATATGCAGCCAGGGTACGCGCAATTCGAATTCGACTTGCGGCTTTACCTCACGCACCTCGATCTGAGCCGAGGCTAGTTGCACTTCGGGATACCGGCTGCGCCAGGGATTTGCCAGGGATTTGCCAGGGATTTGCCAGGGATGCGCCGGCGCCAGCGACGGCCTGCGCGCCTCCTTGCCGGATCCGGATTCAACCGGAACCGCAAGCACGCGGCGAGCGCTAGACGAAGAAGCGCTCCTGCATCTCTTCGAGCGCGAGTGTCTGCAGGATCTCATGCATGCGATCGGCCGGGCGCTTGCGCGGCAAGTCCTTGAACGTCGCGATGATCAGTTCGTTCTTCATCGAATGCTCCCAGCCGACGAGCTCGGTCACGCTGACCTGGTAGCCGTGGGCTTCGAGTTGCAGGCAGCGCAGCACATTGGTGATCTGGCTGCCGAACTCGCGTGTGTGCAGCGGATGTCGCCACAATTCGGTAAGCGCGCTCTTGCCGAGCGCCTGCCCTTTGTTCTTGCGCAGCACGGAAGCGACCTCCGCCTGGCAGCACGGCACCAGCACGATGAACTTCGCTTTTTTCTTCAGCGCGAAATGGATCGCATCGTCGGTGGCCGTATTGCACGCGTGCAGGGCGGTCACGACATCGACCGTCTGCGGCAGTTGCGCCGATTCGGTCGCCTCGGCGACCGACAGGTTCAGGAACGACATGCCCTGAAAATCGAGCCGTTCGGCGAGCTCCTGCGACTTGCGCACGAGTTCGTCGCGCGTCTCGATGCCGTAGATGTGCGGCGCCGGCTCGCCTGGCTTGAAATCGAGCCCCTTGAAGAACAGATCGTAGAGGATGAAACCCAGATACGACTTGCCCGCGCCGTGATCGACCAGCGTGAGGTCCGGATGATCGGCGCGGATTTCCGCCAGCAACGGCTCGATGAACTGGTAGAGGTGATAGACCTGCTTGAGCTTGCGACGGCTGTCCTGGTTCATTTTCCCGTCGCGCGTCAGGATATGGAGTTCCTTCAGCAGCTCGACCGACTGGCCTGGCTTGATCTCGGGGGGCGTCGACATGATAGGGCCTCGGTGCCGGCGGCCTGGCGACGGCCGGCGCGCCGTTTGATTCAGTCCGGCAGCGGTCCGCGGCAACGAAACTTGCCGGAACGCGGGGGGCCGGGCGCCGATGATAGCAAGTTCCCGGGCCGGGTGCCGGAGCCCCGCACCGCTTACAGGTAAAATGCGCGCTCGACTGCCGTTTCGCAGCCGGCGCGCGCCGTTCCGGGCCCGCCCGGGCGCCCCGCGGCACGCCCCATGCTCAACGTTATCGACGGCTTAGATGTCACTCTCAGAAGTTCAACGGCGGCGCACCTTCGCGGTGATTTCGCACCCTGACGCGGGGAAAACCACCCTGACCGAAAAGCTCCTGCTGTTTTCGGGCGCGATTCATATCGCGGGTACCGTCAAGGGCCGCAAGAGCAACCGCTATGCGACCTCCGACTGGATGGAGATCGAAAAGCAGCGCGGCATCTCGGTCGCGAGCTCGGTCATGCAGTTCGAGTATCGCGACGCGGTGATCAACCTGCTCGATACCCCGGGGCATCAGGACTTCTCCGAGGATACCTATCGCGTGCTCACAGCGGTCGACGCGGCGGTCATGGTGATCGACGGCGCGAACGGCGTCGAGGAGCAGACGCTCAAGCTGCTCGAAGTCTGCCGCAGCCGCCGCACGCCGATCGTCACTTTCATCAACAAGCTCGACCGCGAAGTGCGCGAGCCGCTCGACCTGATCGACGAAATCGAACAGCATCTGGGCGTCGCGGCCATTCCGTTCACCTGGCCGATCGGGATGGGCAAGGACTTCCAGGGCGTCTACGACATCGCGGCCGACCAGGTCCGGGTGTTCCGCCCGGGCGACAGCACGCTCGGCGGCGCCGTCCAGACGCTCCAGGGCCTGACCGACGAGGATGGCATCAAGCGCTTCGGCGATGCCTGGCGCAAGGCGAAGGAGGAAGTCGACCTGATCACCGGCGCGACGCCGAAGTTCGATCGCGCGGCGTTCCTCGAAGGCAGCCAGTCGCCTGTGCTGTTCGGGTCGGCCATCAACAATTTCGGCGTCAAGGAGATCCTCGACTCGCTGATCGACCTCGCGCCGCCGCCGTCGAGCCGCATGACCGCGCAGCGTGCGGTGTCGCCCGACGAGGCCAAGTTCTCCGGCATGGTGTTCAAGGTGCAGGCCAATATGGACCTTGCGCACCGCGACCGCGTCGCGTTCATCCGGGTCTGCTCAGGGCACTTCGAGCGCGGCATGGCACTGCGCGTGACGCGCTCGGGCAAGACTTTCCGCGCGAACAACGTGGTGACCTTCCTGTCGCAGCGCCGCGAGACGGTTTCGGACGCCTACCCCGGCGACATCATCGGCATCCCCAACCACGGCACCCTGAGTCTCGGCGACAGCCTGTCCGAGGGCGAGCCGCTGCAGTTTCTCGGGCTGCCCTTCTTCGCACCCGAAATTTTCCAGACGGTCGAGGCGAAGGACCCGATGCGCGCCAAGCAGCTCGGTGAAGCACTCAAGCAGCTGGGCGATGAAGGCGCGATTCAGGTCTTCAAGCCGATGATGGGGGGCATGACGGTGCTCGGCGCGGTCGGCGCACTGCAGTTCGAAGTGGTCGCACACCGGCTCTCGAACGAGTACAAGGTCGACGTGCGTATGGGGCCCGCGCGCTTCCGGCTCTCGCGCTGGATCACCGCCGAGGATCCACTGCGCCTGAAGAAGTTTGTCGACTTCTACAGCGACCGCCTCGCGACCGACGCGTCGGAGGCCCCGACCTTCCTCGCCGGCCATGTCGCGGAAATCATGGCGGCCAAGGAAGCGTGGCCGGACATCACCTTCAACGAACTGCGCGAGCATTCGGGCGCGCCGTTTTCCAAGAGCAGATAAAAAAACGAGAGGCAGGGGGATGCCCCCTGACTCGAGTGCGATCTTCAGCCGGGTGTCGCGGCAGGCGCTTTGCTCGCGTTCGCCCCATCCGCCTCGGCCTGTTCGGCAGCCAGGCGGTCGTATTCGACGCGATAACGATCGATGAGCGCCTCGTTCTCGTGTTGGGACGGATGAAAACCCGGCTTGAACCATGCAAACCAATGGGGAATCAACCGTCTGAGCGGGCCGGGCGAAATGAACTGGCAATAGAGAAGATGCAGCCACCCGCGCCAGTCGCCCTGCCGACCGTCGGCCTTGACGAGCGCCCAGGTGAACGCCCACACCTGCGAAATGAAGATTGGCGTGATCAGCAGCATCGCGCGGCACCGATAGAAATACCGCTGCACTGGCTTATCGCGCACCAGCGAATACAGGTCGAAGGCGACCGAGCGATGCTCGCCTTCCTCGAGCGTATGCCAGCGCCAGATCCGCGCCATCTGCGGATCGGCCCCGGCGAGGTTGTCCGGATGGCGCAGCAGTTGGTCGGCAAGCATCGCGGTGAAATGTTCGAGCACGACGGTCATGCCTAGCAAGCCCGCCTTGCTCAGCTTCGCACGTGCGCGGTCATGCCGGTAGGTGATGTATTTCTCGAGCGCTTCTACCGGCATGCCTTGCGCGGCGAGGCGTGTGTTGTATTCGATGTGTTCGCGCCGGTGCATCGCTTCCTGGCCGATAAAGGCCACGATCTCGGCTTCGAGCTTCGGATTGCCCTCGGCCTTGTCACGCCAGTAGCGCACGGATTCGATAAAGAATCGCTCGCCCTCGGGGAACATGATCGACAGCGCATCGTAGAAGCGGGTGCGGTGACAATCCCCGTCGAGCCAGTATCGGTCGAACTGATCGGACGCCATCCTGAAGCGAATGTCGCGCCGCTTGAATGCACGTGTGATACGCATCGCACTCCCCGCTCGATAGCTGATTAGTCATTGTTATCGGGCCGCGCCGTCCGGCTCGCGGCGTCGGTCCCACGCAGCCAGTCGACATCGACAGTTCCTGGCGCCCAAGGAGCGTAGAGGGCCAGGTTCGTTCCGTCAAGGCACGGGCTTCGAGACGGCTCCCCCGAATGATCGAAGAACCCTGCACGGCTATCTGCGTCATCTTCACGGCCTCGTACCCCGTTTCGATAAATTCGCGGCCGTCCGTCTCCAGCAACGACGGCACCCGGGTCCGGCCGCGCCGCGCTCAGGTGGCCGCACTCAGGTGCCCGCAGCCTTGCCTGCAAGCGCCTCGTTGAGCAGGCCCGCGAGCCGGATGCCCGCGCGCGACAGTTGGAGCGCCACGGCTTCGGCCGCGTGGTGGGTATAGTTGTTCGTGAGGCGGTGGATGCGCCTTCGCCCAGGCTTGCGCAGCCGGCCGTACGCATCTTTCTTCGCGACCCGGTACGCCTCCCAGGGCCAGGCCCAGGCCTGCGGATCGCGAATCGACCATTCGACGATGTCGGCATCGCGAATCCGAGCCAAGAGCAGCTCGGCGATCGCGCGGGCGTCGACGCCCCGCGCATCCGGCCCCACCCTGCCAGACCTTTCGACGCGTTCGGCGACAAGCCGTAACGCGTCTCGTGCGGCAGGTCGTTGGGGGCGGGCTTCAGTGTGAACTTCACGGTGAGCTTGCGCGGCCCCTTCGGCCAGCCGCGTCGCAAGCCCTTCGACAAATACCGTGTCCCAGTAGTGATGCAGCGAACCCGTGCGCAGTCCGGGCAAGGACACGCGCCGGTCGTTGCCGCCCGCGTCGCCGTCGTTGCTTGCATGCAGGGGCTGGTGGACGTCGCCGACCAAGTGGAGAAGAAACTGCAGCGCACGTAGCCGGGCGCGATGGGATAGGCCTGGGTCGGCCAGGGCGTGCCGGAACTGCAGGATCTTGTCGACCACGCATGCGTGCGCCGGTCCGGAAGCGGGATTCTGCCCTTCGCGCAAAGGGGGCCGACCGTAACATGCGGCCGTCAGATCAGGCGCGTGCAGATCGAGATCGACGAAATGCCAGCGGCGAGTGTGCTGATAGCGGGCGCCCCGGCCCCGCGAATCCCGGTACCGGTCCGCCCAGTTCGCCTGGTCGGCGATATCGTCGGGATCGGCAAGGCCCGAAGTGTCGGACGCCAGCAGGCGTTCAACCTCCCGCCGCACGGCGGGTTGCAGGTGCTGTTCGGCGATCAGGGCAATGACCGCATGGCCTGTCGCGCCCCAGCCGAAGGCCGCGCCCGGCAACACCCCGAGGAGGAGCACCGCGCCATACGCGATCAGGCGTCCGATCCGCTCCAGCCCCCGATCGCGGCAAGCGCACGGGACAGCCTGCGCCGGGACCGACGGCAGCGCCCCGTCGACCTGACGGGAGGACGGACGGGTTCGATCGAACACGGGGGATCCAGGGCAAAGAGGAAATGCCCCACGATGAACGCCGCCGCGCGTTCGCGCTTGCCGAATTCGAGCACGCTCCAGGCCGCCGAGAGCCGGAATCGCCGTCTGCGGCGATGCGCGCACCCGGCCAAGCGACCCTTTGGCGACCCGTATTCATCGCGCGGCCCCTACCTCGCGCACAAGCGCACAAGTCCGGCCCGCTTGCTTCGGAGCGGTATCGGCGCGTGACGCGAGATCAATCGTGCCCGCCGCTGTTGCGAATTTCTGAATAGTGATTACCGGATTTGCCCATTTATCCGAACCCGTCCGCGCGAGACAATGCGGTCCACAGATCATAATCAATAGCAATAGGGTGTCGCCATGAGTGCCTGCACATACTGCCCGCTTCCGCGTGAAGCCGGTCCTTCGACCGGTGCCAAGTCCAGAAACGAATCTGCCAGCCAGTCGGCGCACGTGCGCCGGCCCGAGCCGCAACCCCACGTTGCCGACTCGCACGGCGGAACGTTCCCGTCCCGGTTGATGCTCGGCGTCACCGCAACGCTGGTGGTCGCCTTTCTCGGAATCTTCAGCGCGATCATGCTCGACAATAGCGTCAAGGGCATGTCGTTCGCGACCGAACCGGCCGGCGTCTCGACCGACGGTGCGCTGCCCGCCGCGGAAGCCATCGCCAACTGGCTCGATTCCGACCCCGTCGCACAGAATGCCGCGCGCACCGTGCTGGTCACGTACGCCCGCTGATCTTTTGACCGCCTTACAAAAGCGGAACCGAAACGGGCGTCACTTTCCAGATCTTGTCCGCGTATTCCTGGATCGACCGGTCTGATGAGAATTTGCCGGAACGCGCGACATTGAGAATCGACATGCGCGTCCAGCGCGCCGTATCGCGATACGCGCGATCGACTTCGAGCTGGCAATCCGAATACGACGCATAGTCCGCCGCCAGCATATACGTGTCGTGCCACAGCAGGCCGTCGATGATCGGCTTGAACAGTTCAGTATCCCCGCGCGAGAACAAGCCATTGCGGATCAGCTCGACGACCGCATGGAGTTCCGGATTCGCCTCGATCACCTCGCGCGGATCGTAGCCCGCCCGCCGGCGCTCCTCGACCTGCGCAGCCGTCATCCCGAACGTGAAGAAGTTGTCGCTGCCGACTTCCTCGCAGATTTCGATGTTCGCCCCGTCCATCGTGCCGATCGTCAAGGCGCCGTTCATCGCGAACTTCATATTGCCCGTGCCTGACGCTTCCTTACCTGCGAGTGAGATCTGCTCCGACAGGTCGGCGCCGGGATAGATGCGCTGGCCCGTCGTCACGCTGAAGTTCGGCATGAAGACGACCTTGAGCCGCCCGCGCACCTCGGGATCGTAGTTGATCACGTCTCCAATCGCGGTGATCAGCCTGATCATGAGCTTCGCGATGGCATAGCCGGGCGCCGCCTTGCCGCTGAAGATGAATGTACGCGGCAGAACCTCGGCATTCGGATCGGACTTGAGCCGGTGATACATCGCGATGATCTGCAGGACGGCCAAATGCTGGCGCTTGTATTCGTGGATGCGCTTGACCTGCACGTCGAACATCGATTCCGGATCGACCTCGATCCCCGTACGCTGCACGATCAGATCGGCCAGCTGACGCTTGTTGTCGAGCTTGATCGCGCGCCAGCGCTCGGCGAACGCCGCGTCGTCGGCGTGGCGTTCGAGCCTGCGCAACTGATCGAGCTCTTTCGCCCAGCCGTCGCCGATCGTCTCGCGAAACAGTTCGCACAGGCGAGGATTCGCGAGCGCGAGCCAGCGCCGCGGTGTCACACCATTCGTGATCGAGTGGAATTTCTGCGGCGACAGCGCGTAGAAGTCCGCGAGCACATCCTTCTTGAGCAGGTCGGAATGCAGGGTCGCGACGCCGTTCACCGCATGGCTTCCGACTGTCGCTAGATGCGCCATGCGCACATAGCGCTCACCCGTTTCGTCGATCAGCGACAGCGCGCGCACCCTGGCCTCGTCGCCGAGGAACGCGACGCGCACATCGTGGAGAAAGCGCTCGTTGATCTCGAAGATCAGTTCGAGATGGCGTGGCAGCAGGCGTCTGAACAAGTCGAGCGGCCAGCGTTCGAGCGCTTCAGGCAGCAGCGTGTGATTGGTATAACCGAAGGTCTGTGTCGTGATCGACCAGGCGTCGTTCCACGGCAGCAGGTAGTCGTCGACGAGGATGCGCATGAGTTCGGCGACACCGATCGCCGGATGCGTATCGTTGAGCTGCACCGCGAATTTCTCGTGGAAGCGCTCGATCGAGCCGCCCTGCCCCTTGAGAATCCGGATCATGTCGTGCAATGAGCATGCGACGAAGAAGTATTGCTGCTCGAGGCGCAACTCCTTGCCCTGCGGCGTCTCGTCGTTCGGATAGAGGATCTTCGTCAGGTTCTCGGAGGTCACCTTCTTGTTGACCGCGCCGAGATAGTCGCCTCGATTGAACACCTCGAAGTCGAACGACTGCGTTGCTTCGGCGCTCCAGAGACGCAAGGTATTGGCCGTGTTCACGCGATAACCGGGAATCGGCGAATCGAAGGGCACGCCGACCACCGTCTTCGCGGGCACCCAACGTACGCGATGTCGATCCTCCGTGTCGGTATAGGTCTCGGTGAAGCCGCCGATCTTGACCTCGACCGACCATTCGGGCCGCCGGATCTCCCACGGATTGCCGTACCGCAGCCAGTTGTCGGTGTTCTCGACCTGCCAGCCATCGACGATGGTCTGGTAAAAAATGCCGTGCTCGTAGCGGATGCCATAACCGAGCGCGGGCAATTCGAGTGTCGCGAGCGAATCGATGAAGCAGGCCGCGAGCCGGCCAAGGCCGCCGTTGCCGAGGCCCGGTTCGGCCTCCTGGTCGAGCAGATCGGTGAGATCGAGGCCGAGCTCGCCCACGGCCTGCCGGACTTCATCGAGAATCCCGAGATTGATCAGCGTGTTGCCAAGCGAGGGACCCATCAGGAACTCAGCTGACAAATAGCTGACAGTGCGGGAAACCTGACCGGTATAGGCCGTCGCGGTGCTGACCCAGCGGTAGAGCAGCCGGTCGCGCACCGTATAGGCAAGCGCCTGATAGTAGTCCTTGTGGGTGGCGACCTGCAGGAACTTGCCTTGCGTATAGAACAGGTTGTCGATAAACGCGCGCTTGAAGGAGTCCTTGCTAAGGGACGTGCGGTCGCTGGCGTGCAAGAGGTCTGCCGACAGTTCGGTAGGGCTCATCGAGGGGCTCCTGCGAAGAGGGACATCGGGGACGAAGTATCTATCCTATCTCGACACTCGAATTCCGTCGCAGTCGCGACCGTTCAAACACCGGGACCCGCAATTGCTTGGGCACGTAAGGATTTTTTCGTCAAAGCGTCAATCGATCCTGCAACACTTGTAACGCTGGTCAACGCCGGACCCGGCTCGCGCGTCAATCGGCACAAGGAGCATCGTCGCGTTCGGCTCCCCGGCGGTTCGTCGCGAATGGTCTGAGCAGAATGTCCGCACTTGGCAAGAACGCCATATTGACGCGGTCTTTCCGTTCGCGTGTTGCGTGTCGGCCGCGGTTGGGCCGTGCGCAGGCGACACATTGAAGCACACCACAGAAGGAGAATCGATGAAACTGGTACTCGCCACCCTCGCTACCGCCACGTCGCTGGCATTCGCTTCGGGCGCATGGGCACAAGCCGCCGCGAGCGCACCCGCGCCGTCAAGCGCGGCCATGTCCGCCAAGGCACAGAAGGCCGACAAGCGTCTCGAGGAACGAATCAAGGACCTGCATACGCAACTCCAGATCACGCCGCAGCAGGAACCCCTGTGGGGAAAGGTTGCCGACACGATGCGCTCGAATGCCCAGACGATGCGCGGCCTGTATGAGGCACGCATGTCGAAGGTCGACTCCTTCACTGCCGTCGACGACCTCAAATCCTATGGAGACCTTGCACAGGCCCACGCCGACAGCGTGAAGAATCTCGAAAGCGCATTCGAACCGCTTTACGCGGCCCTGTCGGATACACAAAAGAAGGCCGCCGACGTCGCCTTCCGCAACGGTGCCGGCAAACCGCACTCGATGGGCAAGGGCAAGAGCAAGCACGCAGCGCCGGCCGATCCGGCATCGGACACCTATAAGGGCAATTAAGAGGGCAATCCCAGGACCGCCGGGGACACTCGTCCATGGCGTCCAGCCACCCGTATAGGAGAACACCATGAAAAAGCTGATCTTGCTGAGCCTGGTCGGCATCGCTGCCGCCAGCGCCAGCTTTGCCGCATCGGCACGCGTCGACCTGAGCATCGGAATTGGCGTGCCGGGCTATGTCGCCGCTCCGCCGCCGGTGATCTATGCACCCCAGCCGGTCTATTCGCAACCGCCAATCGTCTACTACGGCGGCGATCACTGGCACCGTCCCCCGCCGCCCCGCCACGGGTATCATGGCCACGGTCACGGCAGGTACGACAACTATCATCGTTGAACGCCGAGGCGCCTGAAGCCTCGCCCTCCAGGCGCCTGCGACGGCGGCGCGGCCAAAACCGCCCGCCGGATTGCCGGCCGCTAGTCGATCAGATGATGCGCGCGTGACAGTTCAGTCAGCTCGAAGACCGATCCGGCTTCGAGCTTTTTCATGAGCCGCATCTTGTAGGTGCTGACGGTCTTGTCGCTGATCAGCAGGCGATCGGCAATATCCTTGTTGCTGAAACCGCGCGATACGTAGCGCAGGACTTCGAGCTCGCGTTGCGACAGGTCACGCAGGCGCAGGTCCTTGTCGGTCAGGCGGTACTCGTAGATGCTTTGCGAGAAGCACTGATAGCCCGACAGCACAATGCGCATCGAGGTGAGCAGTTCCCGCACGTCGCGCAGCTTGCTCACGAATCCGTTCTCGCCCGCGGCCCGCACACGCGTGCCCATCACGCGTTCGTCCTTGGCCGACAAAACCAGAATCGGCAGGCGATTGCCTTGTGAGCGCAGACGTTCAAGCACTGAAAGACCATCGAGCTTCGGCAATTCCAGGTCGAGCACCATCAGTTCGGGCCGGCAATGCGTGACGAGCCGCAACGCCTCCTCTCCATCGGGCGCCTGGCCGACCAGCTCGAACTCGCCGCTGCGCTCGAGTTCGCTGGCGAGTGTCATGCGAATGATCGGATGGTCATCGACTATGAGTACTCTTTTCATCTTTCGCGTCCTTTTTATCGTGGTTCGGTTCGCCCCGAGCGCCAAGCCTCGTGGGCCGGCCGCGGTCCGCTTCCCCATGGCGGATGTCAAACAGGCGACTGCCTCAGTCCAGGTTTCCTACGACGAAGAGCAGCAGACGATTCTCTACTCCGCTCGACCCGATCCAAAATTCACCAGACGCCTCGATGATCTCAGCGTTGTCCGAATAACTAACCGGACTTATCTCTATGCCTGACACGTCGAACTCATTTTGAGTAATCAGCATTTCGTCAACGATTTCTGGGTGAGAATCTCAAGAGGATCCGGCAGGAGCCGACGCGGGCCGCGCCCCGGCGACAAGCGATTTTTTGTTTTTGCCGCAGAATCGGCCCGCAGGTGGACCGCCGGCGGCCCCGTGGCGCGTCCCGGACGTGTGCGCCCCATCTGTGGCAGGCAGGCGGACGTACGATTCCGCCGCCGGCGCGGTGTGCTCGTTTACCCTTGTTCATCTGTATTTTCGAGGCGGATAGCTTTCTATTGCATCGCGATTGGAGATAACGTTGCGCCTTCGGCCGATCGCTTCCTTATTCAAGCGAACGCGTTTTGCATAGACGGAAATATTCACGGACCGCTTTCCCGCCGCTGCTACGATGAACGTTTCGTGGGGCGGTGCCCTCGCGCCCGCGGTGCCATTTCATGATTAACCATTCAGTCAGTGAGTTGCTCGAACTCGCTTCCTCGCATCCACAACTCGCGGGCGCCCTGCAGGCGAGCGGCGACGGCGTCGAAGCGCATGCGCATGGCGTCGGCATGAGCAGCGAATATCTCGCGATCTACGACCTCGCCTCCTACGCTTCGGCTGCGCCGGCGATGTCAGGGGTCGGCGAGTTCGGCGATGAGGTCGGCTTCGAAGCGAAGCTGCGTGTACGCGATGAAGCGACCGGCAAGATTCTCTCACTGGCCGACCTGTTCGCCACGCTGCGCGACGACCAGCAGATTGTCTCGCTCGACCGGCTGGCGCGCACGCTCCATGCGATCAACTTCTTCGGCACGCATCGCAACGGCCTGCTGTTTCTCAACGTCCACGAGCGCTTGCTTAAGAGCGTGCGTTACGACCATGGACGCTATTTCTCGCTCGTGCTTCTTTCGTTCGGGCTGAATCCCGGCCGCATTGTCATCGAGATTCCAGAAGCCGCATCCGCACATAAGACCTTTCTTGGTTATCTGACCAAGAGTTATCAGAGCTATGGCTTCAAAGTCGCCGGCAACCTCTCCAACGCGGGCCAGATCATCGCCGCTGCCGACAGCCGCCTCGATTTCGTTAAGATCGACACGAGCGCGGCCATCCGCGACTCGATGGTCAAGCCCCTCGTCGGCTATGCAAACCGGCTCAAGGTACCGCTGATCTTCAAGCGCATTCGCGACGAGGCGCAGTTCCGCGTGCTGCGTCAATACGATGTGCGCTACGTCGAAGGCGAGTATCTGAGTACCCTGGCCGCCGACAGCCCGGGTCCGCACGACCTCAGCGAATGGTTGTAAACACGCTTCCATCCGGGAATCGATATACCGGGAATTTGGCAGGATGGTCCAGGGCTTGCTTTGCCTTCGCGGTCGGTTGCGACAAGGCATTGCAAGTCGTAGTTCACTGCGGCATGGCACTACGGTAAGGCGGCTTTCGCGTCGCAGCCACTTGATTGACTTCACACGACCGGAGATCGGTATGACAAAAAAGCTTTATAAAATGATCGGGGCCGTTGCGGCCGCACTCGCGTTCGGCGCCGTGACGCCAGCCGCCAGCGCGGCACCAGTGGGTGTTGCCTTCGTTTATCTGGGCAACCCCGGCGACGCGGGTTGGACCTATGCGCACGAGCAGGGCGTGCAGCAGGTCGAGAAGAAATTCGGTGACAAGATCAAAGTCACGCGCGTGGAGAACGTGCCCGAGTCGGCCGACGCCGAGCGCGTGTTCCGCGACCTCGCGACCAAGGGCAACAAGATCATCATCGGCTCGAGCTTCGGCTTCCAGGACTTTGAACTCAAGGTCGCGCAGGACTTCCCCGACCAGGTCTTCCTGCACGCCACGGGCTACAAGAAGGCGCCGAACTTCGGCACCTACGACGTGCGAACCTATCAGATCGCGTATCTCGCGGGCGTCGTAGCGGGTTATACGACCAAGACCAACACGCTGGGCTTCGTGGCCTCGGTGCCGGTGCCCGAAGTCGTGCGCAACATCAATGCGTTCACGCTCGGCGCGCGCTCGGTCAATCCCAAGGTGACGACCAAGATCGTCTGGATCAACAGCTGGTTCGATCCGGGCAAGGAAAAGCAGGCCGCTGAAACGCTGATCGGCCAGGGTGCCGACGTACTGATCCAGAACACCGACTCGACCGCGACGATGCAGACCGCCGAAGAGAAAAAGGTCCATGCGATCGGCTGGGATTCAAACATGAGGAAGTTCGGGCCGCATGCTCAACTGGGCGCCTGCGTCAGCGAATGGGGGGTCTACTACAACTGGGCGATCGACCAGGTGCTCACCGGCAAGTGGAAGAACACGCCGATCTGGTGGGGCCTCAAGGAGAAGGCGCTCGACTTCGAAGACGTCAACACCGAGGCCGTCTCGCCTGAAGCGCAAAAGGCGCTCGCCGCCAAGCGCATCGAAATCGCAACGGGCAAGTTCGATCCGTTCGCCGGCCCGATCAAGGATCAGTCGGGTGCTGTGAAGATCGCGCAGGGCACGACCCTCACCGATCCGGAACTGCAACGCCTGAACTGGTTCGTTCAAGGCGTCGACGGCTCGCTGCCGAAGTAAGCCTCGGCTAGCCGATCGGTCAAGTAGCCTCCCCTCGCGCAGGGGGCAGGCGCTGATAGTCAAGAAAGCCGCTACCGCAACTCCGGTAGCGGCTTTTTTTCACCTTTATGGGGCACGCTTGCACCTTGGAGCGTTCTCATTTTTCTGCTTCGCACCGATGGTTTAGAATTTGACGCGCCCCGACCCAGCTGAGCCTGTCCATGTCAGTGCATCGAGCGACGCTCGTTAGCCTGTGCATGGCAACCCGCGCCGGGCGAACCCATACTAATATCGAGACGCCTCCTGACGATGCCCAACTTCCGTACCCGCGAATTCCTGCTCGATCACATCGCCCATACGATGGCGTTCTACCACCCGGCCTGTCTCGATCCGGCCGGCGGTTTCTATCATTTCTATCGCGACGACGGCAGCGTCTATGATCGTTCGACGCGTCACCTTGTCTCGAGCACGCGCTTCGTCTTCAACTATTCGATGGCCTGGCAACAATTCGGCCGTGACGAATATCGCGGCGGCGTGCGCCATGGCATCGATTACCTGCGCAACGTCCATCGCAATGCGCAGACCGGCGGCTATGCGTGGCAGCTCAAGGACGGCAAGGTCGACGATGCGACCAACCACTGCTACGGTCTTGCGTTCGTCGTGCTCGCCTATGCGAAGGCGATCGAAGCCGGCTTCGACGAAGCGCGCGGCTATCTCGACGAAACCTGGGACCTGATGGAGCAACGCTTCTGGGACCCGCAATATGGTCTCTATGCGGATGAAGCCACGGCTGACTGGAAAGTCTCCGACTACCGCGGCCAGAATGCCAATATGCACGCGTGCGAAGCCATGCTTGCGGCCTACGAGGCGACCCGCGAAGCGCGCTATCTCGAACGCGCGAAGCTGCTGGCCGACAATATGGTCAACCGTCAGGCCGCGCTATCCGGCGGCCTCGTCTGGGAACACTACCGGAAGGACTGGTCGATCGACTGGGAATACAACAAGGGCGACCGCAGCAATATCTTTCGCCCCTGGGGTTTCCAGCCCGGTCATCAGACCGAATGGGCGAAGCTGCTGCTGATTCTCGATCGCCATGCGCCGGCCGACTGGCATCTGCCGCGTGCACGCGAGCTGTTCGACCGGGCGGTCGAACTGTCGTGGGACCCCCGCCATGGGGGGCTGGTTTACGGCTTCGACACGGAAGGCAAGTTCTATGACGAAGACAAATACTTCTGGGTCCAGGCCGAATCGCTCGCAACCGCCGCACTGCTCGCGGACCGCACCGGTGACGCGCCATACTGGCAGTGGTACGACAAGCTGTGGGACTACTCGTGGAACCACTTCGTCGATCACAAGTATGGCGCGTGGTATCGGATCCTGACGCCCGAGAACCGCAAGTACAGTGACGAAAAGAGCCCCGCCGGCAAGGTCGACTACCACACGATGGGCGCCTGCTACGAAGTGCTCAAAGTCATCCGGTAGTCGCTCGGGCGGCTAGGCCGCTCGCCTCATCGGGTTAGGGCCGTCACGAAGATGGGGCCGGCGGCATCGGCCCGCTCATGTGCTCATGTGCTCATGTGCTCATGTGCTCATGTGCTCATGTGCTCATGTGCTCAGCCCATGTGCCATCAGGCGGCTCAAGCCGTTCGAACCCCCGATGCACTCAGGCCGTCGCGCCGATCAGCGTCTCGACTTCGAGTTGCGTCGGCGCATAGGCGCCCGTGTGCGCACAGACCACGGCCGCCGTCGCCGCCGCGAATTGCAGATGGCGCTGCCACCCGCCTTCAGGGGCCGTCAGCAGGCTCGTGATAAAACCGCCGATGCACGAGTCACCCGCTCCGACCGTATCGGCCACCGTCACGCGGTACGCGGGCTGTTCGAACACACCGTCCGGTGTGTACAGCGTCAGCCCCTCGCTGCCGCGCGTGTAGATGATCAGGGCCTTTGGGGCGAGCCGGCGGATATGCGCAAGCGAATCGGCTGCGCTCACCTTCGGATAGATCTTCCTCATGTCCTCGTCCGACAGCTTGACGATGTCCGACAAGGTCGCCATCCGCTCGAAGAACGCAGGGAAATCCGGCCCCATCAAGTTGCGATAGTTCGGATCGAAACTGATTTTCGCGCCATGCGTCTTGAGCATCTCGGCGATCGTCACGAGGCGCGCGGCAAGCGGCTGGCGCACCAGGCTGATACAGCCGAAATGCGCGATCTCGCATACATCGAGCCAACCCTCGGGAAGCTTGCGTTCGTCGAAGGCGAGGTCGGCCGTATCGGTACCGAGGAAAAAGTATTCAGGCGGATTGGCGTTGTGGACGATCGCCATGAAGGGCGGCTTTTCGACGACCTGCAGGAAACGCATGTCGAGATTCGCCCTCTTCGATTTCTCGACGATCTCGGTGCCGAACAGATCGTGGCTGACTGCGCCGCCCCAGCCCGTCGGCAAGCCGAGTGTCGCCGCAACGCGTGCGACGTTCCAGCCTGAGCCACCCGCCGCGCTTTGCCAGGTGTTCTCGCCGGTGCGAACGAAGTCGGTCAGCGCTTCGCCGAAGACCAGCAGGCGGGGCAAGGAAGGTACGGTGGTCATGGTGTCTCGTCTTGTATCTGTTGTGAAGGGCTCAGGCAGGATAATACCAAGCCGCCCCACTGCTTCGTCACGGGCGCCTGCCTCGAGCGCCTCGCGCTTTTCGGCACGGCACGCTGCTTCAGCTTGCCCTCAGCTTCGCTGTCGTGTCCAGCCTCCCACCCCCAACCATTTCGCCGCGCCCTTGCCTCAGTTGCGCGAGCGCATCGGCAGGCTCGCCACATAGGCCAGCGCCGACAACAAGGTAATCCAGAAGCTCGTCGGCCAGTCGGTGTAATAGGCGAGAGCGATGCCGAGCCAGGCCTCGGCCAGTGCGATGGCCGCGGCGAGCGCGATACCCCACGCGAGCCGTGTCGTCACATTCTGCGCGGTCGCGGCGGGGCCGACCATCAGCGTGAAGACGAGCAGCACGCCGACGATCTGCGCGCATTCGGCAACCGCGACCGACACGATCGTCAGGAACAGGATCGAGACCCAGCGCAGCGACACGCCTTTCGCTTCGGCAAGCTCTGGCTGCAGCGTCGCGAACAGCAAGGGCCGCCCGATCGCCGCGAGGGCCGCGAGGCAAACGATGCCGAGCGCGAGCAGCACCTTCAGCGTTTCGTGGCTCACGCCGAGAACGTTGCCGAACAGCAGCGCCGTGACCTGAGTCGCATACGCCGTAAAGAAGTGCAGGAACAGCAGCCCGAAACCGAGCGACAGCGAAAGGATCATCCCGATCGCGAGATCGCGGCCCGCGAGCCGTTCGCCGAGCGCACCCATGCCGATGCCGGCGAGCATCGTGAAACCGATCAGCCCCCAGAGCGGCGAGATGCCGATCAGCGCGGCACCCGTTGCCCCTGTGAATCCGACATGCGAAAGCGCATGGCCCGCGAAGGTCTGGCCGCGCATCACGAGGAAAAAGCCCACGATCCCGGCTACGATCGCGACGACACCGGCCGCCGCGAAGGCATTGATCATGAAATCGTAGTCAAACATGCGGAGTCGGATCTGAAGGAGTAGACGAGATGATACGGGTCAATTGTGGTGAGCGTGGTGATGGGCAGGATGATGAACCCCATCGTGCCGGTGTTCGTGTGCGCCGTCTTCGTGACGGTGCTCGTCATGCTCGAGATCGGCCGCGCCCGACATCACGAAGATCCGGCCGCCGAGCCGCATGACGTCGATCTTCGAACCATAGAGCCGCGAGAGCACCGGCCCGTTGATCACCTCGTCGACCGTGCCGAGCGCGGCGTGGCCGCGGCCGAGATAGAGCACGCGATCCAGCGTGTGCAGCAGAGGATTCAGTTCGTGCGCGCTGAACAACACCGTGATGCCGGACTCGCGCTGCAGCTTGTGAACGAGATCGACCGTGGCCTGCATATGATGCGGATCGAGGCTGATCAACGGCTCGTCGAGCAGCAGGAGCCCCGGCTCGCCGAGCAGGCATTGCGCCAGCAGCAGGCGCTGACGCTCGCCCCCCGACATCGAGACGAGTGGACGCTCGGCAAGCGCAAGCGCATCGACCCGTGCGAGCGCCTCGTCGACCGCGCGCCGCGCGCTCGCGCCGCCGAGCGAGGTGCCCCAGCGATGTCCTTCGAAGGCGCACGCGACAAAGTCGCGTCCGCGCAGACGCCGCTCAGCCAGGGTTGCACGGATTTGCGGCATGTAGCCGATGGCCGGATTGCCGCGCGAGGCGGGCTTGCCGAGCACACGGATCGAACCGCTCACGGGCTCGAGCAGACCGAGCAGTGCGCGCATGAGACTGGTCTTGCCCGAGCCGTTGGCGCCGAGCACCCCGATGAACTCACCTGCACCGATCGACAGACTCACGTCCTCGAGCACCGCGCGAGCACCGAGTTCGAGCGTCACGCGATCGAGTTCGATGACCGCCGTCACTTGGCGTTCGCGCCCGGCTTGGGCGACAGCGCCGCATCGAGCGCATTGAGTTGATGCAGCATCCAGCTCTGATAGTTCATGCCGTTAGGCTCCGTTTCCGTCACGCTGACCACCGCGACGCCCGCCGATTTCGCGATTGCGAGCATTTTGCTCGTCATCTCGTCCGACACCTGCGAGTTGTAGAACAACACCTTCACACGCCGCTCGCGGAGATCTTGCTGGAAAGCGGCAAGGTCCGTTGCGGAAGGCTCGGTGTCGTTCATCACCGAGACCTGGAAATGCATATTGCGCATGTCGAGGCCGAGCGCATCGGCCATATAGCCGAACACGGGCTCGGTCGCCGTGACCGGCAGGCCCTGGTACTTCGCGCGCATCGCCGCGATTTTCGCATTGATCGGGTCAAGCGATGCAAGGAATGCGGCAAGCCCGCGATCGACATCGGCCTGGCTCGACGGATCGGCCTGCTTGAGCGCGTCGGCAACGGCCTTCGCGGTGGCGGGCATGGTCGCGGGCAGGTACCAGAGGTGGGGATTGTCGCCCGGTTTCTTGCCGACGAGCGCGGCCGCTTCGATCGCCACGCGGTCGGGTCGCGGCGAGGCGCTCAGCAGCTTGTCCATCCATGGGTCGTAGGCGGCGCCGTTATAGACGACCACGCGCGCGGCTGACAATTGGCGAGCCGTCGAGGGGCTCGTTTCGAAGAGGTGCGGATCTTGATCGGGATTGCTCATGATGCTCTTGACCGCGACATGGTCGCCACCGATCTGCTTGACCACATCGCCATAGAAGCTCTCCGCGGCGACCACGGGAATCCTCGTCGCGGCGTGCGCCGAAGTGGCAACGCCAGTCGCAAGGGCGGCGCTCAGTGTCGTGGCGGCAAAGGCCAGACGGGTCAAATGGGTCAAGCGGCGCAGCACGGCATTCATCGATGGGCTCCAGGGGCAGACAGGCAACGCAGCGGTCCGTCCGTGCGCGCCAGGGTCAGGGCAGATGGTATAACATAACAGTCAAATCGTGCCAGTCCGACGCCCTGTCCCCTGTCCCCTGTCCCCTGTCCCCTGTCCCCTGTCCCGTGTGCCCTGTGCCCTGTGCCCTCCGCCATGGCGCCTCGCGCCTTGATGACCACGGCCACCTTTTTTTGGCCTTGACGTGGTGACACGCCCCCCTCCCTCGACGCACAAAAAAACCCCACGCTCCGCTGAACTGACCCCGTAAAGTTGGACACCGATCCAACCTTTGGGGCGCAGTTCACGCAAAGCGTGGGGTTTCTATTGGCGATACCCGAAGAAGCAAGTGGCCCGAAGCCGAGCCGACTCTGAACCTAGCCCGCCGATGCCGCTGAAGCCGCACTGGCCGGCGCAGCCGGCGCGGTGCCGTACTCGGCTTCCGCCGGGCGCGGCTCGTCGCCGGTGTGTTCGATCCAGCCACCGCCAAGCGCCTCGTAGAGATCCACGAGATTTGCCTGGCGCGCGAGTTGCGCCGCGATCAGCGACAACTGCGCCGAGTACAGACTGGTCTGCGCCGTCAGCACATTGAGGTAGCTGTCCACACCGCTCTTGTAGCGCAGGTTCGACAAGTCGAGCTGGCGCTGCGTCGTCGCTGTAAAGCGCTCCTCGGCCGCGATCTGCTCGTTGTAGGTCCCCCGCGCGGCAAGACCGTCGGCCACTTCGCGGAACGCCAACTGGATCGCCTTCTCGTACTGCGCGATCGCAATCTTCTTCTGCGCGTTGACGACCTGGAGCCCCGCGATGTTCGCGCCGCCATCGAAGATCGGCAGCGTGATTTCCGGCGCGAAACTCCAGCCACTCTGCCCTGGCTTGAACAGACCGCCAAGCGTCGGACTCAGCGTGCCCGCCGAACTCGTCAGCGTAACCTTCGGGAAGAAGGCCGCGCGCGCCGCACCGATATTCGCATTGGCTGACTTGAGCGTGGCTTCGGCCTCCATCACGTCCGGGCGTCGCGTCAACAGATCCGACGGCAGGCCAGCCGGGATATCGGCGAGCAGGTTCTGGTCGGCCAGCGCCAGCGCCGGCGGCAAATCGTCGGGAATCGGCTCCCCAACCAGCAATTGCAGCGCGTTCAGCGACTGCGCGCGCAAGCGGATCTGGCTCTGGTAGTTGGCCCTGGCCTGTTCGACCACGCCTTCCGCCTGACGCAGCGCGAGTTCCGCACCCGTGCCGACATCGAATTGCAGCTTGGTGATCCGGTACGACTCGGTCGCAGTTATCAGGGTCTGCTCGGTCACCTTCAGCTCTTCGTCGAAGGCGAGCGTCGTCAGATACTGATCGGCGACCTGCGATACCAGCAGGATCTCAGTCGCCTTGCGCGCCTGCGCCGTCGAGAAGTACGTCTGCAATGCGGCCTCCGACAGGCTGCGCACGCGGCCCCAAAAATCGATCTCCCACTGTGCCTGGGTAAAACCGACCGAGTACTCGGACGTGATCTGCTGCCCGAAGAATGACAGGTTGCGCGGCACCTTCGAACGCGAGCCGCTCGCCGTCGCATTGAACGCGGGGAACAGCGCCGCGCGCTGGATCTGGTATTGCCCACGCAGCGAGTCGACCTGCAGCGCCGCGACACGCAGGTCGCGGTTGTTCTGCAGTGCGAGTTCGATCAGTTGCTGCAGCCGCGGATCGGAAAAGAAATTGCGCCAACCGATATCCGCTGCGGCCATCCCACCCGTCCTACCCATTGCCTCCTCCGCATTACCCGCGGTCGGATACGCAGCCTGCACCGGGGCTGCGGGCTGCTCGTACTTCGGGATCATCGTGCATGCGGCAAACAGCACGAGCGAGGCGAGCGATGAAGCCTTCAGCGCGTGGGCCGGCTTGAGCCCGGGCTTGAAGCCGGACTTGAAACCCGCCCGCTTCAGGCGCGTGTTGAGGTTGTTCATATCAATGTCCCTCCCGGTTCGGCGCGTCCGGATCCGGGGGCAGCGCCGGCGAAGTGGCCGGCTGCATCCTGCCGCCGCCTGCGGCGCCCTTGCCCTTGCTGAACTTGTTGCGAATCACGACAAAGAACATCGGGATCATGAAAATCGCGAGGAAGGTCGCGCTCAGCATCCCGCCGATCACGCCGGTACCAATTGCATGCTGGCTGCCCGAGCCCGCGCCGTTCGAGACCGCCAACGGCAGCACCCCGAGAATGAAGGCGAGCGAGGTCATCAGAATCGGGCGCAGCCGCAACCGCGCGGCCTCGGTCGCCGCGTCGAAGGCGCTCATGCCCTCGTTCTGGAGGTCCCTGGCGAACTCGACGATCAGAATCGCGTTCTTCGCGGAAAGCCCGACCGTGGTCAACAGCCCCACCTGGAAGTAGACGTCATTCGTGAGTCCTCGCCCGGTCGCCGCGAGCAGCGCGCCAAGCACCCCGAGCGGCACCACCAGGATCACGGCGAACGGAATCGACCAGCTCTCATACAGTGCCGCGAGACTCAGGAACACCACGAGAATCGAGATCGCATAGAGCGCCGGCGCCTGCGCACCCGAGGCTTTTTCCTGCAGCGAGAGTCCCGTCCACTCGAAACCAAAGCCAGGCGGCAGCTTCTTCACGAGCGCTTCCATCGCCGCGATCGCATCCCCGGTACTCTTGCCCGGGCCCGCCGCACCCTGGATTTCGACCGCTGAAATCCCGTTGTAGCGCTCGAGCTTCGGCGACGAAAAGGTCCAGCGACCGGTCGCGAACGACGAGAACGGCACCATCGTGCCCGACGCGTTGCGCACGTACCAAAGGCCGACGTCTTCGGGGTTCATCCGGTACGGCGCGTCGCCCTGCACATAAACGCGTTTGATCCGGTTGTCCGTATCGAGGAAGTTGTTGATGTACGCCGATGCCCACGCGATCGAGAAGGTCTGGTCGATGTCCGTCGACTTGAGGCCCAGCGCACTCGCCTTTTCGCGATCGATGTCGACCTGGTACGACGGCTGGTCGCTCAGGCCGTTCGGCCGCACGAGCGCGAGATTCGGGTCCTTGGCGGCCAGGCCGAGCAGCATGTTGCGCGCCTCCATCAGCTGCGCGTGGCCGGCACCGACCCGGTCCTGGAGTTCGAAGTCGAAGCCCGCGGCGGTGCCAAGTTCAGGAATCGGCGGCGGGTTGATCGGGATGATCATCGCGTCCTTGTAACTCCCGAAGTGCGCGAACAGCCGGCCGATCAGCGCCGGGATTTTCTGGTCCTCTCGAGTGCGGACCCCCCAGTCCTTCATCCGCACGAACACGAGGCCCGAATTCTGGCCGCGGCCCGCGAAGTTGAAGCCGTTGACTTCGAACACCGCGCTGACGATGCTGCTCTCGTTCTTGAGCAGGTATTGCGCCACCGCATTGAGCGCATTGGCCGTGCGCTCCTGGGTGGCACCCGGGGGCGTCTGCACGAGCACGAACATCGTGCCCTGGTCTTCGTCGGGCAGGAAGGAGCTCGGCATGCGCACGAACAGCAGCCCGACCGCGACGACCAGCGCCGCATAGATGATGAACCAGCGGCCCGCATGACGGATCACATGGTGCACGCCGTCATGGTATTTGTCGCGGCTGCGTTCGAAGGTCCGGTTGAACCAGCCGAAAAAGCCCGTCTTGATCTCGTGATGACCCTTCTCGACCGGCTTGAGCAGCGTCGCGCACAGCGCCGGCGTCAGGATCAACGCGACGAGCACGGACAGCACCATCGCCGCCACGATCGTCAGCGAGAACTGCCGATAGATCGCACCGACCGATCCGCTCGAGAACGCCATCGGCACGAACACCGCCGACAACACGAGCGCCACGCCGACCAGCGCACCGGTAATCTGCTCCATGGCCTTGCGGGTGGCATCTCGCGGCGACAAGCCTTCCTCGGTCATCACGCGCTCGACGTTCTCGACCACCACGATCGCATCGTCGACCAAGAGCCCGATAGCGAGCACGAGCCCGAACATCGACAGCGTATTGATCGAGAAACCCGCGGCGCCCATGATCGCGAAGGTACCCAGCAGCACGACCGGCACGGCGATCGTCGGGATGATCGTGGCCCGCAGGTTCTGCAGGAACAGATACATCACGAGGAACACCAGCACGATCCCTTCGAACAGGGTCTTGACCACTTCTTCGATCGACAGGCGCACGAACGGCGTCGTGTCATACGGATACTGGACGACGAGGCCGTGCGGGAAGTTCGGCTGGAGCTCGGCGATGCGCGCGCGCACGGCCCTTGCGGTCGCGAGCGCATTGGCGCCCGTCGCGAGCTGAATACCGAAGCCGGCGGCAGGCTTGCCGTTGTATTTCGTGTCGAAGACGTACGTTTCCTGGCCTCGGTCGACGCGCGCGACGTCCTTGATACGGATCTGCGATCCGTCCGGATTGACCTTGAGCAGCACGTTGCCGAACTGCTCGGGCGTGCGCAGCAGCGTCGCTTCGGTCACCGTCGCGGTCAGCATCTGGCCGGGCATCGGCGGTGTGCCGCCAAGCTGGCCCGCCGGCACCTGGACGTTCTGGCCCAGGAGCGCGGTCGACACGTCGACCGGCGTCAGTTCGTAATTGTGGAGCTTGAGCGGATCGAGCCAGATGCGCATCGCATACTGCGAGCCGAACACCGTCACCGTACCCACACCATCGACCCGGCTGATCGGATCCTGGATGCGCGAGGCCACGAAGTTCGCAAGGTCGGTCCGCGACATGCTGCCGTCTTCCGACACGAACGCCAGCACCAGCAAGAAGCTGCTGCTCGACTTCGAGACCTTGATGCCGGCCTGCTGAACCGCGGACGGCAACAGCGGGGTGGCAAGCGACAGCTTGTTCTGCACCTGCACCTGCGCGATGTCCGGGTTGGTCCCGGCCGCGAACGTCAGCGTGATGGTCGCCGTTCCCGAGTCATCCGACGTGGAGCTCAAGTAGAGCAAGTGGTCGAGCCCGCTCATCTGCTGCTCGATCACCTGCGTCACGGTGTTTTCGACTGTGCTCGCGCTCGCACCCGCATAGCTTGCGCTGATCTGGATCGAAGGCGGCGCGATCGTCGGATACTGCTCCACAGGCAGGCGCGTGATCGACAGCGCGCCGGCAAGCATGAGCATGATCGCGATAACCCATGCAAAGATGGGGCGATCGATAAAAAACTTGGCCATTTACGGGCTCCCGATTATTGCGCGTGGGCGCTCGAAGCATTGCCACCCTGGGCGGCGCTGCCGCCACCGGATGTGCCTGCGCTGTTGGCTGCCGCGTTGCCGCCTGCGCCGCCTGCCGCTGCGGTGCCGCTGGAGGCCACCGAACCGCTTACGCCAACGTCACCGCTCACTCCGGCTTCCTCGCCGGTCGTGGCCGGCGGCGGCAGGTTGGCCGGCACGGGCTTGACCGTTGCACCCGGGGGCGCCTTCAGCACGCCCTGGACAATCACCTTGTCGCCGGGTTGCAGGCCGCCTTCGACGATCCAGTCGGAGCCGCGCGTACCGGAGGTCTTCAGCTGACGCACTTCGACCTTGTTGTCGGCATTGACGATCAACGCGGTCGGGTCGCCCTTGGGCGTGTGCGTGATGCCGACTTGCGGCACCAGCATCGCCTTCGCGTTGATGCCCTGAGCGAGCTTCGCGTGGACGAACATGCCCGGCAGCAATATCTGCTGCGGGTTCGGGAACAAGGCGCGCAGGGTCACCGTACCGGTCGTCTGGTCGACGGTCACGTCGGAGAATTCAAGACGTCCCGGCTGCGCAAAGGTCGAGCCGTCTTCGAGCGTCAGCGTGACCTTGACCGAATGCGAGTCGGCCGCCTGGATCTGGCCATTGGCCACCGCGCGGCGCAACTTGAGCAGGTCGGTCGTCGACTCGACGACGTCGACATAGATCGGATCGAGTTGCTGGATCGTCGACATCAGCGTGGCCGCGCTCGCCTGCACATAGGCGCCCGGGGTCACTTGCGAAATGCCGATGGTGCCGGAGATCGGCGCGACCACGTCGGTGTAGCCGAGGTTGATCGACGCGGTCTGCACGGCTGCCTTGCCGGTCGCGACATCGGCCGCGGCCTGGGCTTGCGAGGCGACGGCGTTGTCGTTGTCCTGTCGGCTGACCGCGTTCTGCTCGACGAGCACCTTGAAGCGTTGAGCCTGCGCGGTTTGCGAGGCGAGATTCGCCTGCGCCTTCGCGAGTGAGGCCTTCGCGCTGTCGAGCTGCGCCCGGTACGGCGCCGGGTCGATCTGGTAGAGGCGCTGGCCGGCCTTCACCTTCGCGCCTTCGACAAAGTCCCGCCGCAGCACGATGCCGTCGACACGAGCGCGCACTTGCGCGACCAGATAGGCAGACGTCCGGCCGGGCAGATCCGCGATCACTTCGACCGGCTGAGGCTGGACGGTGACGATGCCGACTTCGGGCGGCGGAGGCGGCGGCGGTGCTTCCTTTTTGCCACAGGCGGACAGGGCAAACACTGCGAGAATTGCAGCCGCGGTGCCGGTAATACCGATGAATCGTGCAGGTACCCGATCGACGTGCATGAACGACCTCTATTGACTGAGAATTGATGTTCGGCCTGGCGCCCAGATGGGCCGCCCGCGCCTTATTGCGTTCCATCGACCGATGACGGTGCTTGCAGACACGCTCCGGTCATCGCGCTTGCCGCGCTGGAAAAATGAAAGATCTTAACCGCAAGAACGCCGCCCACCCTAAATTTCCTGCCAGGGCAGACGTCGAAAAGTTCGCATTATAGATACAATCATGCATGTATGTATCTAACCAATTATTACTAAAATCCGTACTCTCAAGCAAGACTTCGGAGTAAATGGATCGAGGAGTGCAAGAAATGGTGCGCAGAACCAAGGAAGAGGCGCAGGAAACGCGTAGCCGAATCCTGGACACCGCGGAACAGGTGTTCTTCGAAAAGGGCGTCTCGCGCACTTCGCTGACCGATATCGCTGAAGCTGCAGGCGTCACGCGCGGCGCGATCTATTGGCATTTCAAGAACAAGGGAGATTTGTTCGAGGCGATGCTCGCGCGCATCAAGCTGCCGATGGACGAAGTGATCAACTCGACTTTCGATGTGCACGAACCCGATCCGCTTGGGCGCCTGCGCGAGCTCGTCATGATGTGTCTGGCCGGGACCGCGGCCAATCCGCAGCGTGCGCGCGTAATCAACATCCTCTTTTTCAAATGCGAGTTCACCGATGAGATGGGCGGCGTGCTATCTCGTCATCAGGAAGCCATTCACGACTCCCGCGAGAAAATCGCCGCAGGACTTCAGAATGCGGTCGACAAGGGACAACTCCCCGCCGATCTCGATGCGGGGCGTGCCGCGATCATGTTGCATGCCTTTATTGGCGGCATATTGTCCGACTGGCTGCTGAACCCCGAACAGCTCGATCTTCGCTATGGCGCGGCAACCTATGTCGATGCCCTGTTCGATATGGTCAGGCAAGCGCCTTCCCTTCGGCAAGCTCCAGCGACAGACTAGCGAAACCACACGACAAAAGCTTGACATCCCCCCTACCTGAAGGCTGAGGATTACCCCTAACTCCGATTGTAAACCGCAGGAGACCGTGTTTTGCAGTGCGCTTCGGATCAGCGTGGGGTCGTCCGCTTCGAACGTCTGAGCGAGATAATGCCGGATCCTCTCGTCGTCGGTCAGGTAGCGGGCTGCGTCGAACGGTGCCCGCGATGCTGGTCGGCGAGTCGCGGGATAGGTATTGTCGGCTGGTCGCTACTTCGTCCAGTCCACGACGGTAAGCCCAGGAACCCGTTCGAATTCCTTCGTGTTATGCGTGACGACTGCCAGCCCTCGCGCGCGTGCCTGACCGGCGATCAGCACGTCGTACGGACCGATTGGCTCTCCCTTCCTGGCGAGGTGAGCGCGGATCTTCCCAGCATCCTCACCATCCTCGCGGTCGAGTTCCAGCACTTCGAACTTGAGTGCCTCTACGTTGGCGACGTTGTGCTCTATCCGCTCGCTCTTGTACGCGCCGTACAGCAGTTCATACAGCGCAATAACGGGCATTCCGAAATCGGACGGATGATGCTGCTTCAGGAACTTGATCATTCTCGCATCGCGCTTCTGGAGCGCGATGGCGGCATTGGTGTCGAGCAGGTACTTCACTTAAAAAGGCTCTCCAGTTCTGGCCGCTCCTGTTCGCCGACGTGCTCGAGCGCAGCCTGTTCATAGTCGGCATCAACATTTCCACTGAGTGCGTCCAGCCACGCCCAATCGTCTGCAACCGGTTCGAGGATGACTGCGGCTCCGTGCCGCCGGATGCGGACTTCGGTGCCGTCGAACCGGAATTCTTTGGGGAGTCGCACCGCTTGTGACCGCCCGCTCTTGAAAAGCTTCGCGTTCTGCATCTGGCTCTCCATGGTATCTATCAACGGTAGATATCTTATCAAAGCGCGGCGCAAAATGCTACGGCTGGTACGCGGTGCCGCTCTCAGTGAAGGTAGTGCAGGCTGGCCGGATTGATGTAGTGGTGTTTGAGGGGGGAAAGCTGCACAAAGCCCCGGACGCGCGCCCGATGTTTACGAGGTCCCGGAAAATTCGCCGGCCGGGGTCACGCGGGCCGCTGCACGCTCGACAACGGTCGGAATGTCGACGCATGAAGCCCGCGCGATCGTAGAACGTGAGGCCGTCGCGCAACGCCGTAACGAAGACTAGTCCTTTAGGAGGGGCTTCCCACTTCAACGAATGCAACCCCCGCCTCACCGTCAGCCCATGTAATGGGCACGCGTCACATACCAGACGATCGCCGCCACCACGACCACGAGGGCCCAGCCCCAGCCCGGCATCGCGCGCGGTGTTGACGGATGTGATGGCCTCCCGGTATCAGGCATTCCGGCCGTCGCCGAGCCGATGCCGGCCGGCAATGCGCTCACGCGCGGCACGCGGGCCGCGGCTTCGACCGCATCTTCGCCGGCCCCGCCGATTCCCCTGACCGCATCGCGCGACACCGGTGTCAGGGTCGGGTCCGGAACGGGTGCGCCAAGCGTAGCGGCCGCATCCAGAACCGCAGCAGAGGCGTCGTCTTCGGTTCCATCGCCCGTGCGGCCTTCACCCGCGCTCACCGCGGCGCCTTCTGTCTCGCTCCCTACCTTGCCCTCACTCGGACCGCCTTCACCCGAACCTGCCTCGGCCGGATAGCGCTCACGCAGCAGAGCATCGAATGCCGCAAAGAATCCGCCAGCGAGCTTGCGCGCGGCGCCGTCGATCAGCCGCGAGCCGATCTGCGCGATCTTGCCGCCAATCTGTGCGTGCACCTCATAGGCGAGCCGCGTGCTTGCCGCGCCTTCGGCCGTCAACATGACTTTCGCGTCTCCCTTGCCAAAGCCGGCCGCGCCGCCCTGCCCGTTGAACGACAGCGTATAGGCGCGCGGCGGATCGAGATCGCTGAGCTGAAGCTTGCCCTGAAAACGCGCCTTGACCGGCCCGACCGCGGCGACCATCGCGAGCGCGTATTCATTCTCGGCCGTGCGCTCGATCGATTCGCAACCGGGAATGCACAGCTTCAGCACATCCGGATCGTTGAGGGCCTCCCAGGCGGTCTGTTGCGAAACCGGCAAGACCTGCGACTCGCTCATTTCCATCGTGTCGTCTCCCCCAGGGCGGCCGCGAGCTGCGCATAGGCGGCCAGATTGTGAACAGGAATATGCCGGTCGACACTGGGCAGCAGTGCGCGCACTCCGGCAGCTTTCGGCTCGAAGCCCTCGTAACGAAGCAAGGGGTTCAGCCAGATCAGTTCGCGGCAACTCTTCGATAGGCGTTCAGCGGCCAAAGCGAGCCGCTCGATAGACGAGCGCCGCCGGGCATGAAGGCCGTCTTGCGCCCCATGCGCCGCGCCCTGCCCGCGCCCTCGCGCATCCCCCTCGCGTGCCCGAATGTCCCGCCGTTCGCCACCGCCGCCGCGAGCAGGTCCATCGTCGCCGAGGTCCCCCTCCTCATCGCATTCGAGTCCATCTGTCACGAGCAGCACGGCCGCACTCTGCGCAAGCAGGCGCCGCGACCAGTCCTGGTTGAAACGTTCGAGCGCAGCTGCGATGCGCGTGCCGCCCGACCAGTCGGATACACCCGCGGCCACCGCCGCAAGCGCGGCATCAACGTCGCGCGTGCGCAGCAGGCGTGTGATTGGCGTCAGCCGCGTGCCGAACAGAAAGACCGACACGGAAGGCTCGCGCTGCACCATGCCGTGAAGCCAGTGCAGAAACATGCGCGAGTAGCGCTGCATCGAACCGGAGATATCACAAAGGACGACCAACGGCGGGGTGTGACGGACGTGGCACCGATAGCGCAAGGCAAGTGAATCGCCGCCGGTACGCATGGCCGCGCGCAGCGTGGCGCGGGGATCGATGCCGCCGCGTGCCGCTGACCGGTAGCGACGGATCCGCCGCGGTTCGACCGGCATCGGCACCGTTTCGAGCATCCGCGCGACGGCCTGCCACTCTTCAGCCGTCATCCTTTCGAAATCGGTGTGCTGAAGCTGCTCGATCCGTGAGGCACCAAAGGCCACGAGATCGGGTTCCTGTTCACGCGACACGCCCGGATGCGAAGCCTTGCGGTGGGGAGACAAACCTTGTGCGACACGCGGCGACACGGTCGGCGCATCGTAGCGCCCCTCGACATGCGGCAGCATGGCGGCAAGCACTTTGCCGAGCAGGTCCGGATCTCGCCAGAAGGTCGCGAACGCCTGGTCGAACACTTCTCGGTGCTCGCGCCGTTTGACAAGTACCGCGGCCAGCGCGGCCTGCCAGTCCTCACGCCGCATGACGCCGACGAGCCGGACCGCCGCGAGCGCATCGAGCATCTGCCCCGGACCAACCGGCAGCCCGGCGACACGCAGCACACGCGTGAAATGCACGAGGTTTTCTGCAAGCCGACCTTCGTGGACATTCATGAGGGCGCCGCCTCGGCCCGTATCTCGGCGATCAGCGCCGCGGCGGTCGCGCCCTGCACGCGGGCCAGATCGTCCTGGTATTTGAGCAGCGCGCCGAGCGTGTCATCGACGACCTGCGGGTCGAGCGTCAGGGTATTGAGCGTCGTCAGCGCGCGCGTCCAGTCGATCGTCTCGGCAATGCCGGGCGCCTTGAACAGATCCCCACCGCGCAGCCTCTGAACGAAGGCGACGATCTGCCGCGACAGTTCGGCCGGTGCTTCAGGCGCCTTGCGCCTGAGGATCTCGAGTTCGCTCGCCGCATCGGGATAATCGACCCAGAAGTACAGGCAGCGCCGTTTGATCGCATCGTGAATCTCACGCGTGCGATTCGAGGTGATGACCACGATCGGCGGCTGTGCCGCCTTGATCACGCCGAGCTCCGGAATAGAAAGCTGGAAGTCCGAGAGCACTTCAAGCAGATAGGCCTCGAACGGCTCGTCGGCCCGGTCGAGCTCATCGATCAGCAGCACCGGCGGCCCGCCCGCATGCGGTTCGAGCGCGCGCAGCAACGGACGCTTGAGCAGGAAGCGGCTGTCGTAGAGATCGAGCGCCGCGCCCTGCGCGGAAACCTGCCCGATACCCGGCGATTCGCCCGTCTGCGCAGCCCGGATCTCGAGCATCTGGCGCGGAAAGTTCCACTCATAGGCCGCGCTCGCCGCATCGAGCCCGTCATAGCACTGCAGACGGATCAGCTCGCGACCGAGCCCGCGCGCCAGCACTTTCGCGACCTCAGTCTTGCCGACACCCGCATCGCCCTCGAGAAACAAGGGCCGCTCCATCTTGAGCGCGAGGAACACCGTCGTCGCCAGCGCGCGGCTGGCGACATAGTCGGCCGATGCAAGCACGGCCTGGACTGCTTCGATGGTGGCGAACGTCATCGCGAAGTGCGAGCCCTCGCCTGTTCAACCGCGCGTTTCGCCAGCACCCCGATCAGATGCGCACGGAAGTCGGCACCCGCATGCAGGTCTGTCATGAGCATGCCGGCATCGACCCCGATGCCGTCGAGCGCGGCCGGTTCGAATCGTTGTGCGAGCGCCTTCTCGAATGCGTCGACACGAAACACGCCGTTCTGCCCCGCCCCGGTCACTGCGACACGCACGCCGCCATCCGGCCCTGTACCGACGAAGACCCCGACCAGCGCGAAATGCGAGGCCTGCTGACGGATGCGGACATAGGCGGCGCGCTGCTGGACGGGAAACCCGACCGAGGTGATCAGCTCACCCGGTTCGAGCGCGGTCTCGAACAGACCCACGAAGAAATCATCGGCGACGATCGAACGCCGGTCCGTATGGACCGTCGCGCCGCTGCCGAGCACAGCCGCCGGGTAACAGGCGGCGGGATCGTTGTTCGCGAGCGAGCCCCCGATCGTGCCGCGATTGCGGACCTGCCGGTCGCCGATATCGCCGGCAAGTGCGGCGAGCGCGGGAAACGCGCGCCGGACCTCATCGGATGCGCCGACACTCGCATGGGTGGTCATCGAGCCGATGCTCAACGTCCCGCCTTCAATGCGGATGCCATTGAGGTCGGCCACGCCCGCGAGATCGATCAAGTCGGTCGGCTGCGACAGCCGCAGCTTCATGGCGGGCAGCAGGCTCTGGCCCCCCGCGATCACGCGTGCATCGGCGCCAGGGTCGCCGGCAAGCTTGACGGCATCCGGCAGCGCGGTCGGACGGTGGTATGCAAAACTTTTCATCAGTGTCTCCGAGAAACGTAACCGTTACCCTCGCAGGTACACTCACCCGCGCGCAAGGTGCTCCTGTCATGCATGCTGCGCCGTTTGCAACGCTCGCCAGACCCGCTCGGGTGTCGCGGGCATCGTCAATTCGCGCGCGCCGATCGCATCGGTAATCGCATTGATGACAGCCGGCGTCGAACCGATCGCGCCGGCCTCGCCGCATCCCTTCACGCCGAGCGGGTTATGCGAGCACGGCGTGCAGGTCGTGCCGACCGAGAAGTTCGGAAAATTGGACGCACGCGGCATGGCGTAGTCCATGTACGAGCCGGTCAGCAGTTGCCCGCTCTCGCGGTCGTAGACACACCCTTCCAGCAGGGCTTGCCCGATCCCCTGCGCGAGGCCGCCATGAACCTGCCCTTCCACGATCATCGGGTTGACGATGTTGCCGAAGTCGTCGACCGCGGTCATCGCAATGACCGAGGTTTCGCCGGTGTCGGGATCGACCTCGACCTCGCAGATGTGGCAGCCGGCCGGAAACGTGAAGTTCGTCGGGTCGTAGAATGCCGTCTCGTCGAGTCCCGGCTCGAGTTTGTCGAGCGGATAGTTGTGCGGCACGTACGCGGTCAGCGCGACCTGGGCGAACGGAATGCTCTTGTCGGTACCCGCGACCTTGAAGGTGCCGCCCTCGAACTCGATATCGCCCGCCGATGCCTCGAGCACATGCGCGGCGATCTCCTTGCCTTTCGCGATCACCTTGTCGATGGCCTTGACGATCGCGCTGCCGCCAACCGACAGCGAACGCGACCCGTACGTCCCCATGCCGAACGGCACCCGACCCGTGTCTCCATGGACGACGTCGATATCCTCGAACGGTATGCCGAGCCGGTCGGAGACGACCTGGGCAAAGGTCGTCTCATGACCCTGTCCGTGGCTGTGCGAACCCGTGAAGATCGTCACCTTGCCGGTCGGGTGCACGCGAACCTGCCCCGCCTCATAGAGCCCGGCGCGCGCACCGAGCGCTCCCGCGATATTCGATGGCGCGAGACCGCATGCCTCGATGTAGCACGAATAACCGATGCCGCGCAGCTTGCCGCGCTGCTGCGCTTGCTCCCGGCGCGCCGGAAAACCCGCGATGTCGGCGAGCTTGAGGGCCTTGTCGACGCTCGCCGCATAGTCGCCGACGTCGTAGCTCAGCGCGACCGGTGTCTGATGCGGAAACTCGGTGATGAAGTTGCGCCTGCGCAGTTCGATCGGGTCGAGCTTGAGTTCGCGCGCGGCCGTCTCGACGATTCGTTCGAGGAGATAGGTGGCTTCGGGCCGTCCAGCCCCGCGATAGGCATCGACAGGGGCCGTGTGGGTGAACACGGCGGTGACCGTCACGTGGATCGCGGGCGTCTTGTACTGCCCGGCGAGCAGGGTGCCGTAGAGAATCGTCGGCACCGCCGAAGCGAACGTCGACAGATAAGCGCCGACCGCGGCCTTCGTATCGACACGCAGCGCGAGGAAATGACCGTCCGCATCGATCGCGAGCTCGGCCTTTGAAACGTGATCGCGGCCGTGCGCATCCGACACGAAGGCTTCCGAACGATCGGCGGTCCACTTGATCGGTCGGTTGATCTTCTGGCTCGCCCAGACCATCGCCGCCTCTTCCGCATAGAGATAGATCTTCGAACCGAAGCCGCCGCCGACGTCGGGTGCGATCACGCGCACCTTGTGCTCGGGCAGGTTCAACACGAAGGCCGATATCAGTAGGCGTTCGAGGTGCGGATTCTGATTCGAGACATAGAGGGTGTAGCTGTCGTCCGCGCGCGAATAGTGCGCGAGCGCGGAGCGCGGTTCGATCGCGTTCGGGATCAGCCGGTTGTTCTCGAACTCGAGGGTCGTCACATGCGCGGCTTTCGCGAAGGCCGCGTCGACGGCTGCCTTGTCGCCGAGCGCCCAGACAAAGCTGCGATTGTCGGGCGCGCTATCGTGCACCGCCGGCGCGCCGGGCCTGAGTGCGTCGGACACATGAACCACGGCCTCGAGCGGCTCGTAGTCGACATCGATCAGTTCGGCCGCATCGCGTGCGTGTTCGTAGGTATCGGCAATGACGAGCGCCACGTGGTCGCCGACATAGCGGACCTTGTCGATCGCGAGCACCGGATGCGGCGGCTCCTTCATCGGCTGGCCCTCGACGTCGGTGATCAGCCAGCCGCACGGCAGACCGCCGATGCCGGCGGCCTTGATGTCGTCGCCGGTAAAGATCGCGACGACTCCGCGCGCGGCCTTCGCCGCGTCGAGCCGATAGCCGAGAATCTTGGCATGCGCATGGGGCGAGCGCAGGAAATAAGCGTAAGTCTGGTGAGGCAGCGTGACGTCGTCGGTGTAGCGGCCGCTACCGGTGAGGAAACGATAGTCTTCCTTGCGAGGCAGCGAAGCGCCCAACGGTGAGGTATTCCCGGCGGACAGGTCATTCATGGTCGGACTCCGGCAGTCATGGTCGGTGAGATTCCAGGCGGATCGGTGCACGAGAACCGTCCGCGGCGAATGCGCCAAAGCCTTGGCACACTCGCGGCACATTCGCGTCCCGCCCGGCACACCCCCGCTACACCGAGGCACGCTTCAGGCTGGACGTTCGGCGCGATGCGGTCCTGTGTTTAAACCGCGGCCGGAGCGGCCGACGGGCTTTGTGACCTCTCCTGAGCGGTCTGCGACTGGATAGTCGATGCGGGCTCGCGCGGCGTCTCCCCACGCGCGGCCTGCATCGCCGCAAGGCCGGTTTTCACCGCTGCCACGATGTTGTGATAGCCGGTACAGCGGCACAGGTTGCCGTCAAGCGCATGGCGGATCTCATCGTCGCTGAGCGGGCCTGGGCGAGACGCCAGTTCGCAGGCCGACATGACCATGCCCGGCGTGCAGAAGCCGCATTGCAGACCGTGCTTCTCGCGAAATGCCGCCTGCATCGGATGCAGCGTACCGTCGGCGGCCGCCAGGCCCTCGATGGTCCTGACCTGGCGCCCTTCGGCCTGCACGGCGAGCATCGTGCACGACTTGATCGCCTGATCGTCGATCAGCACGGTACATGAGCCACACTGAGAGGTATCACACCCGACATGGGTGCCAGTCAGCTGCAGATTGGTGCGCAGGAATTCCACAAGCAGGGTTTCAGCGGGAATATCGGCGTGATGCTGCTGGCCATTGACGGTCAGCGTCACAGACACAGTCATGAGCATTGTCTCCATCGGATGGAAGGTAGTCCTTCTCTTCGTGCAGTATCCCGATCCAGGCAGTCGATCGCCTGATGCGGGGCGACAGGCATTGGGGGGCCTGCGTCCAGCATAGGACACACATCTTTCGCTGTCACGGACCAGTTGGCCCCGCGTGACCCTCCCGAGCGCGCGGCCGCGGCGTGCGCGGCTTTGCGGTGCATCATCGTTTTCATGAACGGCATAGGATTGCTGACCGCCCTATAATTCCGGGATAGCCTTGATCGGCCGGTTTGGGCAAAAAACGCTTCGCGCGCCCGGGTTCAAGGGTCCGATCGGGAAATTGCAGCGCACCGGCTCGACCGCAACAATGGACAATCTTATGGACAGCGTCGATCTCGAAGTTTTGAAAACGGCCGCGCACTGGTTCGATCAGGGCCGGCGCGTGACCCTGGCGAGCGTCGTGCGCACCTGGGGATCGGCACCGCGTCCGGTTGGCTCCCTGCTCGCGGTTCGCGACGACGGTCATGTGAAGGGCTCGGTCTCCGGCGGCTGCATCGAGGACGACTTGATCGACCGTGCGCGCGACGGCCAACTGTTTCCGGCGGGTGCACCGTTGTTGCCACAGGTGACGACCTACGGCGTGAGTGCCGAAGAGGCGCACCGTTTCGGCTTGCCATGTGGCGGCACATTGCAGCTCGTGCTCGAGCCCATCACGGAACACTCTCAGTTGCATCTGCTGCTCGAGTCGATCGAACGTCACCGGCTCGTCGTGCGGCGTCTCGATCTGGCGAGCGGTGCCTCTACGGTGACGCCCGGCGTTCACCGCCCCGAACTCGAATTCGACGGTCGTTCGCTGATCGCGACGTTCGGCTCGCGTTACCGACTGTTGCTGATCGGTGCGGGCCAGCTCTCGCGCTATGTCGCGCAGTTCGCCCAGGCGCTCGATTACCGCGTGATCGTCTGTGATCCGCGCGACGAATATGCGGCTGAATGGGATATCGAGGGTGTCGAATTCACACGTGAAATGCCCGACGACGTGGTGCTCGGCATGGGCGTCGACCCGCACACGGCGATCGTCGCGCTGACGCACGATCCGAAGCTCGACGATATGGCGCTGATGGAAGCGCTCAGGACCGAGGCTTTCTATGTCGGTGCGATCGGTTCCCGCGCGAACCAGGCGAAGCGCAAGGAGCGTCTCAAGCTGTTCGATGTCAGTGAACTCGAACTCACGCGACTGCACGGTCCGGTCGGCATGCATATCGGCGCGCGCACGCCGCCCGAGATCGCCGTCTCGATCCTTTCGGAAATGACGGCGGTCAAGCACGGCATCGATGTACGGCAACGTCGCGAGGCGTTCGAACCGTCGACCTCGGAGTCGGGCTGCACGATCTGAATCCGGCAGTTCAAAACAAATTGGCCGGCATCCCTGCCGGCCATTTGAAAACTTTACCGCTACGTCCTGCAGTGCGCATACCGCTTTCCGCCTTCCGCTGTTTTGCAGTGGAGGGCTCAAGGCCACGCGCCCCACGGGCTGCTGTCGATCTGTCGACCTGTCGACTGCCCCATCTTCACTTCTGGCCAGCCGAGGCGCTTACTGGGTCCCCCAGCGGAAGTCGGCTTTCTGGTGGCCGCCACCGATCTTCACGGCATGGGTCTTTTCCTGTCCCTTGTAGCTCGCGCGCACGACATAATCGCCCGGCGGCAGTTTGACCAGCATGAAGGGGCCGTCCGCATTTGCCTGAAAGACGCTGCTTCCGCCCCTCGTGATATCGACACGAACATCGGACAAATATTCCGACGTCGGGCCCGCGAACATCAGTTCGAGCGGCCAGCGCGGCGCGGCGCTACGCAGGGCATGGGATTCGTCGAGACCGACACCACCGGTGACGTAGCTGATGTCGCCCGCATGCTGGATCGCCGGCATGCCGGTCGGCGCACTGTCGTCGGTCTGCGCCAGCGCATGGCTTGCGGCACCGAAACCCAGCGTCATGACCACCGCTGCAGCCGCCAAACCCTGAACCCAGCGTGACTGTTTGTATCGCTTCATCGTTCGCTCCTCGTGGACCAGGGTAGTGAATCCCGCAAGAAGCGAGCCCGTTGACACGAGCCGGGCTCCAGCCCCGCCGTCCTCCGGAGGTCCATTCGCCGGGAGCCGTTCGGGCACCTGGAAGAAGCGAGCCTGTGATTCCACCCGACCCGCGGGCTCTCCCCAGCCCCGCCCAAAAGAAAACCGGCCCCCGAGATCACACTCGGGGGCCGGCTCGCGGCGACTAGTTCAGATCGACCGGCACGAAGATCTGCTGATTGTTGCGCTGAATCAGAAGCGCAACCGAGTCACCCGTGTGCGCCAGGCGGTCCTTGAGCTGGTCGGTGGCGGTCAGGGGCTGCCCGTTGATCGCGAGGATCACGTCACCCGGCTGGATGCCCGCGGCCGCGGCCGGTCCCGCGACCTGCTCGACGAGCAGGCCGCCCGCAACCGATGCCTGCCGGCGTTCGTCCGCGGTCAGCGCCCGTACCGCGACGCCGAGCTTCACCTGTGACGCGTTCGAGTCGTCCGTCGCGACCTTGGCGCCCGGAAACGCGCCAATGGTGACCGCCACGTCTTTGTAAGCCTTGTCGCGCCAGACCTGCAGATGCACGATCGAGCCGGGCTTCTGGTCGGCGATCATGGTGGGCAGCGAGGCCGACTGATCGACCGGCACACCGTTGACCTGGAGGATCACGTCGCCCGGCTTCAGGCTCGACTTCGCAGCCGGCCCGTTCTTGTCGATCGAACTGACAAGCGCGCCCTGCGGCTTGGGCAGGCCGAACGACTGTGCGAGCGACTGGTTCACATCCTGCACGGCGACACCGAGGCGGCCGCGTTCGACATGACCGGTCTTGATGAGGTCGTCCTTGATCTTCATCGCAAAATTGATCGGAATCGCGAACGAGAGACCTTGGAAGCCGCCGGTCCGGCTATAGATCATCGAGTTGATGCCGATCACGTTGCCGTACATGTCGAACAGCGGGCCGCCCGAGTTGCCCGGGTTGACCGGCACGTCGGTCTGGATGAACGGGATATACGTCTCGTCCGGCAGCGAGCGCGCCTTCGCGCTGATGATGCCCGAGGTTACCGTGTTGTCGAAGCCGTACGGCGAGCCGATCGCGACGACCCACTGGCCGACCTTGGATTTGCTCGCATCGCCGATCTTGACGGTCGGCAGCGCCTTGGCCTCGATCTTCAGGACCGCGACGTCGGACTGCTTGTCGGAGCCGACGACCTTCGCACGGAACTCGCGCTTGTCGGTCAGCTTGACCGTGATCACGTTGGCGCCGGAGACGACATGGGCGTTGGTGAGAATATAGCCGTCAGCGCTGATGATGAAGCCCGAGCCGAGGCTCATGCTGGTCTGGTCCTGATCAGGCGCGCCGTCGCCGTCCTGGCCCTGGCCCTGGTCCTGGCCCGGCATCTGGTTGCCGTAGAAACGCTTGAAGAACTGATAGAACGGATCGTCGGGGCTCATCTGCTGGCCGAACGGCATGCGCTGCTGGGGCGCCGCGGCGGTCCGCTTGGCGATGTGTTCGGCGCTGATATTGACGACCGCCGGGCCATAGGCGTCGACGAGGCCCGAGAAGTCGGGCATGCCCGTTTTCGCGGCGGCTTCGGCCGGCATCAACGGAGCCGGCCCGTTCGCTGGAGCGGAGGTGCTGAGTTCGGGCACGGCGCCCGCCGCATGCGCGGCGTCGATCCATTGGGGGACGCCTCCGTGGCGGCCCGCTACGAATCCGGCCGAGACGGCGATTGCAACAGCAATCGCGATAAGGCTGCGGGTAATTTGCTTGTTTTGCATTCTGGGCTCCTCGCTCCAACTTCGATTCGATGGGTCGAAGACTAAGGGACGTCTCTTAAAACAAACTTAAGTCGTTGGTCGGCAAAGGAATATCCGCACGTTTGCTATTCACGAAGGCATGGACGGCTTGTCTCGTGCCGGTGCGAGCGGGAACTCTATCGTCGCGCGCAGGCCCGTGCCGCTCGCCATGACCTCCCCCGCGTCGCCGAGCTCGACCTTTGCGCCATGGCGTTCCGCGATACGCCGCACGATCGCCAGCCCGAGCCCGCTGCCCGGTGGATTCGAATCGCTCGCGGGCTCGCCTCGATAAAAACGGTCGAACACACGCCCGCGCTCGGCGGCGGGAATGCCCGGGCCGCTGTCGACGATCTCGACGCGGGCACGGGGCTTCGCGAACGTGGTGTCGCGACGCACTGCCACATCGATGCGGCCGCCAGCAGGCGTGTATTTGACCGCGTTATCGAGCAGGTTGTTGAGCATCACGCGCAGCGCCGCGGGGTCGCCTTCGATTTCGACACGGTCCTGCTCGCTGACGCCAAGGTCGATCTGCTTGCCACGCGCGATCGGCGCATGCGCGGCCACGCATTCGCCGAGCAGAGACATGAGATCGACCTGCTGCCGCGCCGTGCCCGGCATGTCGTTACCCGGCTCAGCACGCGCCAGCGTCAGCAACTGCTCGACGACGTGCGTCGTGCGATCGACTCCTTGCTTGAGATCGTCGAGCGCCTCGGTACGATCCGCATCTTCGCGCGCGCGTTCGAGCAATTGCAACTGGATCCGTAACGCAGCAAGCGGCGTGCGCAACTCATGCGCAGCATCGGCGACAAAGGCCTTCTGCGCATCGAGCGACTGGCCGAGCCGCCCGAGCAGGCCGTTGAGCGCAGCCGCAAGCGGCTGCACCTCGAGCGGCACCTGCGCATCGTCGAGCGGTTCGAGCGCATCGGGGCGCCGCGCATCGAGCGCGCGCGCAAAACGCTTGAGTGGCAAAAGCCCGCGCCCGACCACGAGCCAGACGATCAGGGCCAGCAAAGGCAGCAGGACGAGCAAGGGCAGGATCGTGCGCCAGGCCATCATTGCCGCCAGATGATCGCGCACGCTCATCGGCTGGGCGAGCTGCACGACATTGTCACCCACCATCGCGCCGTAGACGCGCCAGTCGCCATGTGGTGTCTGCTGCGTACTGAAGCCGAGCGCCGCGTTCGGCGCAAGCTGCGCGTTCGGCCGCGAGTAGTAGAGCAGCACGCCGGTGCGGCTCCAGATCTGGATCACGACCCCTTCGTCGGTGTCGCCATTGTTGCCGAATACCGACGAGAACGGCTCCGAGGGCAGTGCCGCGGCGGTCTGTTGAAGCTGGAAATCGAAGATATCGTTGGCCTCGGCCTGCGCCTGCGAATAGATGCGCCAGCCGGCGACGGCCAGTCCGATCAGGACGGTCAGTAACAGCCACAGCAACAGACGACGGCGGATCGAATTCATTCGACGGGACGGTTGATCATATAGCCCAGACCGCGCACATTGCCGATCAGGTCCGGCCCGAGTTTCTTGCGCAGCGCGTGAACATAGACTTCGACCGCATTGCTGCCGATCTCCTCGCCCCAGCCATAGATCTTCTCTTCGAGCTGCGATTTCGAGAGCACGGCCCCCGGCCTCGCGAGCAAGGCCGCAAGCAGGGCGAACTCGCGCGCCGACAGCGCAACGGGCTCGCCGTGAAGCGTGACTTCATGGGTCGCGGGGTCGAGTGTCAGGGTGCCGTGGCGGATCAGTCCGTCGCTGCGCCCCGCACGCCGCCGCACGAGCGCGCGCATGCGCGCGCCGAGTTCGTCGAGATCGAAGGGTTTGACGAGATAGTCGTCGGCGCCGGCATCGAGCCCCTTCACGCGGTCGCTGACCGCATCGCGCGCCGTCACGATCATGACCGGCACATCGCGGCCGCTCGCGCGCAGCGCGCGCAGGACCTCGAGGCCGTCGCGCTTGGGCAGCCCGAGATCGAGCAGCACCAGATCATAGGGCTCATAGCCCGCGGCCGAGATCGCCGCGGCGCCATCCTGAACCCAGTCGACCGCACATCCGTCGGCGCGCAGCGCCTTGCGCACGCCCTCGGCAATCATCCGGTCATCTTCAACAAGCAATACGCGCACGGCTAGGTCCTCTGAACGTGGCATCGGCAAGACGGTACGGATCGCCATCCCCGCACACGGTTCCGGTGATTTTATCTCTACAATGATCCATCGCAGGCGCGCGACGGCTCCAGCATGCAGCACGGCCGCCGCCGCTCGCGTGGCGCCGCTTGCCTGTCGGTCCGGATTGTCCGGTCCGGACCCGGTTTGCACTTGTTCGGTTTCACCCAGTCCGCCTGGCCTCGATCCAATGCCTTTTGTTTTTCGCCCGCCCCTATCCGTCCCGCGCCTCGCGCTTTCTCCTGCTTCCGCCGTCACTCCTGTTTTCGCGTGGTCCCGCGCTGCCACGTCGTTCGTTGCTGCCGCATTGTCCCGTGCTTGCGCATCGTTCCCTCTCTTGGCAACGTTGCCCGTTTCGACGCGTTCCCGGCGTTCCCGGCTTTCCCCGTTTTCCGACCGTCGATGGTTCGTCGGCCTGGTGCTCGGTGCCTCGCTGCTCGCGACCGCCGAGGCGCAGGCGAGCGCCCGCGTCTCGGGCAACAAGGTCGGGAATGAATCGGGCGCCAGACCGTCGCTGCACAAACGCACGCGCATCGTGCTGCCGGCTATCCAGCAACTGCCGCCGGTCGTGACCGCGGCGCTCGCACGCGAACATATTCCTTTGTCGTCCGTCAGCATCTATGTCGAAAAGATCGGCTCGACGGCGCCGCTGATCGATGTCAACGGCGACAAGCCGATGCAGCCCGCCTCGACGATGAAGCTCGTGACGACCTTCTCCGGCCTGTCGATGCTCGGCCCCGACTTTCGCTGGAAAACCCGGGCCTATGCCGACGGCAACCTGGTCGGCGGTGTCCTGCACGGCAATCTCTATGTCGAGGGAAGTGGCGATCCGAAGCTCGTACCCGAAGAGCTGATCGACCTCGTCAACCAGATCCACGAGGCCGGCATCGTCGACCTTGAAGGCGATCTCGTCCTCGACAAGCGCTATTTCGCCGATTCGACACGCAATGCGCCGCCGCTCGACGACGATGCGAACGCGCCGTACAACGTCGGGCCCGATCCCCTGCTCTACGCGTTCAAGTCCCTGTCGTTCACGCTCCGTCCGGACGACGCGACGCGGCAGGTCGACATCGACGTCTTGCCGCCGCTCGCACAACTGCATGTGAGCAACCAGCTGCGTCTGAGCCGCGGACCCTGCGTCGGCGTCGCGCTGACACCCGATCTCACACCTCAGCCGGACGGCACGGTCGACGCGGTGTTCTCAGGCGACTATTCGGCGCGCTGTGGCGACCATGTGACCAATATCGCGGTGCTCGACCACACGACCTTCTTCGGCGGCGGCTTCCTCGCACTTTGGAAGCAGACCGGCGGCACCTTTCACGGCACGATCCGCGAGGGTGCGACACCTGAGAGCGCAAAGTCAGTCGGCCTGCACCAGAGCCCGCCGCTGAGGGACATCGTGCGCGACATCAACAAGTTCTCGAACAATGTGATGGCGCGCAATCTGTTCCTCACGATCGGCGCGGTCCAGGCCAAGGCGCCCGCGACAACGGCGAATGCCGCCGCGGCAGTTCATACCTGGCTGATCGCCAACCACCTGGCCATTCCCGATCTCGTGCTCGACAACGGCTCGGGGCTTTCGCGCGACGAACGCATCACGGCGGTGGGTCTCGCGGAATTGCTGCAGGCCGCCAACTCAAGCCCGGTCGCGCAGGCCTTCGTGGAGTCGCTGCCGATCGCCGGCGTCGACGGCACGATGCGCCACCGCCTGGCCAATCAGCCCGTGGTCGGCAATGCGCATATCAAGACGGGCACCTTGTCCGATGTCCGGGCGATCGCCGGCTATGTCGCAAGCCAGGACGGCAATAGCTACGTGGTCGTGAGCTTCATCAACGATCCCCGCTCCGAGGCCGGGCGCGCGGCCCACGATGCGCTGCTCGAATGGATCTACAAGTCGGCGCGTTGAGCGCGGGGGCAGCATGCAGCGGCATGGGGTGTGGTGTGGCGCTGCGGCATGAGGCGGGATATAACGCTGCGGCACGGGGCGTGGCATTGGAGTGCAGCATCGGCCTGTGACTCCGACTACGCGATTGCGCTGCGCGTATGAATCAGCAGAAGTTACCGATCCTGTTACATGCAGGTTTGCAAAGCGGTAATTTTCGAACCCAGGAAAAATAAAAGCCAGTCAGTGGTGAAACCACTGACTGGCTTTCCTTGCAACAAGCGACTAGACGCTTAGAACTTGTGACGCAGACCCAGGTTCACGAGCTCTTGCGTGTTCGTACCGTTGTAGCCGTACGAACCGATCGAAGCTTGCGCGGCCGTTACCACCGTGGTGGTTGTGCCGTCGGGGTTGGTCACCGTCGCCCGCGTTTCTCCGCTGGCGTGCTGGTAGGCAGCCGTAACATAGATGTCGGTACGCTTGGATAGCGAGTAGTCCGCACCCACCGAGACTTGATGGTAGGTCGCGTCCGTGTCGCCGCTCGACTTCGTGTAGCTATAACCGACACCCGCCAGCAGCGCCGAGGTAGCCTGGTAGTTCAGCCAGCCTTGCCCCGTGTTGTATTTTTCGGTCGAGCCGTACAAGGACGCTGCATCCGGCTTGTATTGCGCGTTGCTGTAGGCCAGGCCCATCGTGAACGGACCCGCGACGTATTGGCCTGCGACACGCGCCACGCCAAGCGACTTCGCCGTGACGTAGCCGAGATTCGGTGCTCCGTCGAACGTGTTCGACGAGGTGCTCGTCCAGCCGGTGCGCGGAGCGCCGAGGGTATTGGCGTTATCCGAGAACCAGTAGCCTGCGGCGATGCCAATCGGGCCATTGTTGTAGGCCAGGGCCGCAGCCCACGATTGATTCGAACCCGTCGTGCCTGCTACGCCGCCCAGCGCGTACATGCCTTCGAACTGGAAGCCGGCGATCGTCGGCGACAAGTACTTGATGGCGTTGTTCGTACGCGAACTGTTGTCGTAGTTGTCGATGTCGCCGACCGTTGCGAACGCCGAGCCGAAGTAGTTGTCTTCCGTGAGCGGTTGAACCAGATCGACGAGCGGGTCATATTGGCGACCGAGAGTGAGCGTACCTGCCGTGTTGCTGCTCAGGCCGACGAAAGCCTGGCGGCCGAACAGTGTGCTGCCTTGGCCCGATTGGCCCGTGCTCGGGTTGAAACCGCCTTCCAAGGTGAAGATCGCTGACAGACCGCCGCCCAGATCTTCATTGCCCTTCATGCCGAAACGCGAGCCCGACAGGTTACCGAAGCTGTTGTTTCCCAGCACCCATAGGTTGCGTGTACCGCCAGTCGTGGACCCTTGGCCCGCGCCTTGCGTGTTATGAATGAAGCTGAGCGATGTGTCGATTACACCGTAAAGGGTTACGCTCGATTGTGCGTGTGCCGCGCCCGTTGCAGCCAGCAGCGACAGCGAAAGAGTAGACAGTGACAGTCGTTTCATTCAGCTCTCCACGATTTTGTTAATGAGCATCGGTACGGAATGCACAGTAGCGCAGCACTCGCGACCATGCGAGCAAACATAATCGCGTGTCTCCAAAACCACACACTTTCAGAAAAATTACACATCAAAAATATTGAAAATGCATTTGGGCTTATGAGCCCCTTCTTCGACCCGCTCTCCCTTGCAAGCCAACCCTCCCCGATTCGAAACAATCCTCTATGGGTTTCAGCGGGGACGCGTTGTACGCTTCGCTTCATATCGAAAAAAACGTTCGTGCGAATCCTGCAGGCTTTAATGGCGATTTTTTCGAGAAAGGGCGTGCCCGCAAATTAATGAGCATCCCGACATAGGAATTGAGTAAAAAAAACCAATTCTTGGGACAGGCAGCCCCCGCTTAATCTTGTCCATATGGGAGACCGGGTGGACTGATCAGGCTGCAAATAACTATTACGCAAACATGCGAGGAGCAACCATGAAGTTTCCCCCCCGGCTTTCCCATTGGGCATTGCGCACGGCGCAAGGCATCGCGGCAGTCTCGCTGGCCGCGACGCTGAACGCATGCGGCGGCGGCGACGACAACACGCCCGCCCCGGCGACGCCGGTCTCGACGACTAGCCTGCAGGTCGTCTCGTTCGGAGACAGCCTCTCGGACGTCGGCACCTATGCACCGAACATCGCCCTCGAATTCGGCGGCGGCCGCTTCACGACCAATCCGGGCCAGGTATGGACGCAGGATGTCGCAAACTTCTACGGTGGCACCCTGGTCGCGGCCCAGACGGGCGGTTTCGGCGCACCTGTCATCAACAATCCGAACGGCTATGGCTACGCTCAGGGCGGTGCGCTCGTGACCGGCGGCGCGGCGGCGACCAACGCAGCTGCGCTGACCGTGCCCGTACACGATCAGGTACAGAACTACATTGCGATGCATGGCGGCTTCAACGGCAATCAGCTCGTGCTGATCCAGGGCGGCGCGAACGACATCATCCAGGGCGCGATCGCGCTCCAGGCCGGTACCGCCACTCAAGCGGCCGTCGGTACCGCTGTGGGGAAGGCAGCCACTGATCTCGCCGCGCTGGTCGCCACGATCGTGCAGGCGGGCGCGACCCATGTCGCCGTTGCAAGCGTGCCGAATCTCGCCGAAACACCCCTGACGACCCTGTCGACCAATCCGACGCTGAGTGCCTCCGTGTTCGCCCCGCTCGTCCTCTTGTTCAATCAGACGCTCGCGGGGACGCTCAATGCCCAACCCGGGCTGATGGACAAAATCGCGTTCATCGATACGCAGACCTGGCTGCACAATGAGTTGGGTACGTTCCAGTCAGACGGGTTTACGGTCAGCAATACCGCGACAGCCTGTAATCTCGGGCAGATGATCGCCAAGGCGACCGCTGACGGACAGCCAAATCCGAGTGCTTTCGGCAGCGCACTGTTCTGCTCGCCGCAGACGCTGGTCGCGCCGAATGCCGATCAGACGTATATGTTCGCCGATCAGCTCCACCCGACGACACACCTGTACCAGGTGTTCGCGACCTATGCCGAGTCCGTGATCAATGCGAAATACGGATTGAAATAACGACGAGATACCACGTCACGAAGCGCCGGCGATCGTCAGTTGCAGATCGACGCTCGCCGCTCGCCGGTCCCCGGTCCCCGGTCACAGGTCACAGGTGGCGGGTGGCGGGTGGCGGGTGGCGGGTGGCGGGTCGCAAGCCGCGAATTGCGGATCGCAGGTCATCAGTCGCAGACCTTCAATCGTCAACCGGCAGGTTGTCGTCGAAGGCGGCGGCCGCGCGACCGAGGCGGTCGTTGATGGCTGCCCAGGCGGGGCTCGCTGGCAATCGTTCGATCAAGATGCGTTCGAGATCCCCGCGGTCCAGTTCGCGCAGCAGACCGTAGAGCGCCTGGGCGTATTGCGACGGATCCTCGGGCGCGGCAACAAACACGACGTTCGGCAAGTCTGCGATATCACCGATTGCCGAGCGCCGCGCGACAATCGCTATGCGCTCGCCCGCATGCTCGATCGCCATGGCGCCGATATCGTCCGCGGTCAGCAGGGCCAGCGGCGTGCGCGTCGCATAGTGCGCCTTGAGCGTGCCCGAAGCACGCGGCGCGGACGCATCGCTCCCGTCGGGCAATCGCGGCATCTCGCCGAGCACGGCGGCAAGCTGCTGCGGCGTCAGGTGCCCAGGCCGCAGCAACGCGGGAAATCCCCTTGAAAGATCGAGGATGGTCGACTCGATGCCGACCTTGGACGAACCGCCATCGAGAATCGGAATCGCGTTGCCAAACTCCTCACGCACATGCTGCGCGGTGGTCGGACTCACGTGTCCAAAGCGATTGGCTGACGGCCCCGCCACGCCGCCGTGCCCCTCGCGAAACCCGTCGAACGCGCGCAGCAACGCCTGCGCCACCGGATGCGACGGACAGCGCAGGCCGACCGAATCCTGGCCGCCGCTCACGACGTCGGGAATATGGGCCGCCCGCTTGAGGATCAGCGTAAGCGGACCAGGCCAGAATGCATCGATCAGCAGGCGGGCCGCATGAGGCAGCTCATGTACCCAGTAACCCGGATCGCTATCCGGCGAAATGTGGACGATCACCGGATGAGTCGCCGGCCGGCCTTTCGCCTCGTAGATCCGCATGACAGCATCGACATCCTCGGCGTCCGCGCCGAGTCCATAAACGGTCTCGGACGGGAACGCGAGGAGTTTGCCGCGATCCAGGATCGCGGCCGCCTCGGCAATCCCGGCGGCGTCCGGCTGCAAAAACGGAGGGGGGTCGCGTTCGATCATCTCACTCAGTCAGCTCGCTCTGTCATCTTCGACGCACCGAATGGTTCGGCCCCATTGCAGCATGAAACGCCGCATCAGTCGAACACGATTCGTAACAGCCGCTGGCACTCGCGCGCCGCTTCGTGCGCAGCCTCGGCCGTGGCGGCCGTCAGCGTGATGTGACCCATCTTGCGGCCCGGCCGCGCATCTTCCTTTGCGTACAGATGCAGCCGCGCCGCGGGCAGCGCGACCACGTCCTGCCAGGGCGGCGTGCGCGCCGAACCGTCCTCGAACCAGACGTCGCCGAGCACATTGAGCATGACGGCCGGCGAATGCTGGCGCGGATCGCCGAGCGGCAGCCCCGTCATCGCGCGAACCTGCTGCTCGAACTGACTCGTCGCGCATGCATCGACCGTGTAGTGGCCGGAATTGTGCGGACGCGGCGCCATTTCGTTGGCGACCAGCGAACCGTCCTCGAGCACGAAGAACTCCACGCACAGCACGCCGACATAGTGCATCTGGGCGGCAATCGCCTGCGCGGCGGACTGCGCCTGCGCGGCGAGCGCGGCGCTCGCTCGTTGCGACGGCACGGTGGTTTCGGCAAGGATGCCCTGATGGTGGACATTCTCCGCCAGCGGATAGACGACCGAACGGCCGTCCGCGCCGCGCGCGACGAGTGCCGAGACCTCATAGGCCAGCGCAAGGCGCTTTTCGAGCACGCAGGGCACGCCACCCATGTCGGCGTGCGCGAGCCGCACTTCATTCGCATTGGCGACCCGCACCTGACCCTTGCCGTCATAGCCCAGCCGCGCGGTCTTGAGAATGCCCGGCAGCACCGCATCGAGCGGCGCGTCGTCGATGTCGGCGAGCGCCGCCGACGATGCGATCACGACATGCGGCGCGACGGGCACGCCGCATTCAACGAGAAAGGCCTTCTCGATCGCACGATCCTGGGCGATGGCGACGCACCGCGCCGACGGCGCGACAAAACTCGAGCGCGCGAGAAACTCGAGGCTCGCGGCGGGCACGTTCTCGAATTCGGTCGAGATCGCGGCGCACAGCCTCGAAAGCTCGGTCAACGCGTTCTGGTCGTCGAATGCCGCACGGATATGGCGATCCGCGACCGAGCCGGCCGGACTCAGGCCATCGGGGTCGAGTACCGCGACGCGATAGCCCATCGCCTGCGCGGCAAAACAGAACATCCGGCCGAGCTGGCCACCGCCGAGCATGCCGAGCCATGCGCCGGGCAACAAGGGGGCAGCTGGCGCGGAACCTTGTTCGAGGCCCGGGGCCGGCGTGACGATCGAGGCCGGAGTCGAAGAAGAAATGCTCATCATGTGCTCTGCAAAATCGGGATCAAACCGGCGGCAATTGCATCTTGCTCGCCGCCTCGCGCTGTCGCACACGAAAAGCATCGAGCTTCGCGGCGAGTTCGGGTGAGCCGTTCGCGAGCATCGCGACCGCGAACAACGCGGCATTCGCCGCGCCCGCCTCGCCGATCGCGAATGTCGCAACCGGCACGCCCTTCGGCATCTGCACGATTGAATGCAGTGAATCGACCCCTTTCAGGTATTTCGACGGCACGGGCACGCCCAGCACCGGTACGGTGGTCTTTGCCGCCAGCATACCCGGCAGGTGCGCCGCACCGCCGGCACCGGCGATGATCGCCTGCAGGCCGCGCGCGCGCGCCGTTTCCGCGTAGTCGAACATCTCGTCGGGCATTCGGTGCGCCGACACGACCTTCGCTTCGTGAGCGATGCCGAACTCCTTGAGCACCGTGACCGCGTGCTGCATGACGTCCCAGTCCGAACTGGACCCCATGACCACGCCAATCTGTACTGAATCGCTCACATGCCCTCCTTTGTTCCCTTTCCCCTCATTGCCTGCCACTCCCTGCCCGCTCATTCGCCTTTCCGCATTCCGTGTTCAACGCAGCGTCTCGCCGGTCAGCCGCTCGAGCGCTTCGCGGTACTTGGCAGCGGTCTTCTCGATCACGTCGTCCGGCAGCTTCGGCGCCGGCTTGGTCTTGCCCCACGGCTGCGTTTCGAGCCAGTCGCGCACGAACTGCTTGTCGAACGACGGCGGATTGCTGCCAACCTGGTACTGATCGGCAGGCCAGAAGCGCGACGAATCGGCGGTCAGCACTTCGTCCATCAGGTGCAGCGTTCCCGCTTCATCGAGCCCGAATTCGAACTTGGTGTCGGCGATGATGATGCCGCGCGTGGCGGCATAGATCGACGCCTCCTTATACAGCCTGATACTCACGTCGCGAATCTTCGCGGCAAGTTCGGCACCGATGCGCTGCTCGACGTCCTCGAACGAGATGTTTTCGTCGTGTTCGCCCATCTCGGCCTTGGCCGCGGGCGTGAAGATCGGTTCGGACAATTGCTGAGCGTTCTGCAGGCCGGCCGGCAGCCTGACACCGCAGACCGAGCCCGTCGCCTGGTAATCCTTCCAGCCGCTGCCGGCCAGATAGCCGCGCACGACCGCCTCGACCAGGATCGGCTGGAGGCGCTTGACGACCACCGCGCGGCCTTCGACCTGCGCGATCTCGTCGGGCTGGACGACCGATTCGGGTTCAATGCCCGTCAGGTGATTCGGCACGATGCCAGCGAGTTTCGCGAACCAGAAGTTCGCCATCTGGTTCAGTACCCGGCCCTTTGCGGGAATCGGCTCGCCCATCACCACGTCGAACGCGGACAGGCGGTCAGTCGTGACGATCAACAGCTTGTCGTCGCCCACCGCGTAGTTATCGCGCACCTTGCCGGAGCCGAGCAGCTTGAGCGAATGAAGCGAGGATTCGTACAAAGTCGAGGACATGGCAATCTTTCTTTCGGTAAAACGTTGAATCGAAAACGCCACCCGCGCACAGCGGGTGGCGTACTGAAAACTTGAAACGGCCAGGCCCGGATCCACCAGCCCCTGAGCCGCAAGCCATGCAGCCCGAGCTGGGCCCGCCTGCGGCCCAGCCGGTACTGTACTTTAGTGGATCACCGGCGTGAGTTCACCTTTCTTGTACTTCGCCGCAAGCGCCTCGAGCGCGAGCGGTTTGAGCCGGCCGGCCATGCCTTCGCAGCCGAACGCGAGAAAACGCGCCTTGCAGACGGCTTGGGCGGCCGCGCGCGCCGGCTTGAGGAAATCGCGCGGATCGAACTTCGACGGGTTCTCGACGAGGTAGCGGCGGATCGCGCCGGTCATCGCGAGGCGCAGGTCAGTATCGATATTGACCTTGCGCACCCCGTGCTTGATGCCTTCCTGGATTTCCTCGACGGGCACGCCGTAGGTTTCCCGCATGTCGCCGCCGAACTCGCGGATCTCCGCGAGCAGGTCCTGCGGGACCGATGACGAACCGTGCATCACGAGGTGCGTGTTCGGAATCCGTGCGTGGATCTCCTTGATTCGACCGATCGAGAGAATGTCCCCGGTGGGCTTCTTGCTGAATTTGTAGGCGCCGTGCGAAGTGCCGATCGCGATAGCGAGTGCATCGCATTGAGTCTGGCGCACGAAGTCCGCAGCCTGCTCGGGGTCGGTCAGCAACTGCTCGCGGGTCATCATGCCATCCGCGCCGTGGCCGTCTTCCTTGTCGCCTTTCATCGTTTCGAGCGAGCCGAGCACACCGAGCTCAGCCTCAACCGTCACCCCGACAGCGTGCGCCATCTCGACCACCCGGCGCGACACGGCGACGTTGTAGTCGTAGCTCGCGACCGACTTGCCGTCTTCCTCGAGCGAACCGTCCATCATGACGCTCGTGAAACCGCTGCGCATCGCCGCGATACAGACTGCGGGCGACTGGCCGTGATCCTGATGCATGACCACTGGCAGATGAGGATAAGACTCGACCGCAGCTTCGATCAGATGGCGCAGAAACGGCTCGCCCGCATATTTACGGGCACCCGCCGAGGCCTGCATGATCACCGGGGCGTTGACTTCATCCGCCGCCGCCATGATCGCCTGGATCTGTTCGAGGTTGTTGACATTAAACGCAGGCAGCGCGTAACCGTGCTCCGCTGCATGATCGAGCAGCTGGCGCATTGAAACGAGAGGCATGTTTACTCCTTGGGACTGTGTAGAAACCTTGCGGCCCGGCTCGCCTCTCGCAAGCACAGGGCCAGGGCGTCGCGTGCGCCGATCATTGCGCGGCGCGACACCCTTTGAAGCAGTTGCCCTCGCGCGTTCAGATCGGCTCGCCGATCCGCACGATCTTGAGGGTATTGGTGCCGCCCGCCTGGCCCATCGGCTCGCCGACGGTCAGCACGATCTTGTCGCCATGTTTCGCAAAGCCCTTGGACACGATGATGTCGATCGCATCGGAGAGCGCCGCATCACGGTCGCGGTTCGAATCGATCGCGACCGGCGTCACATTGCGGTACAAGGACATCGCGCGCACGCTGGACTCGCGCGGCGTCAGCGCGTAGATCGGCACGTGAATCCAGTGACGGCTCATCCAGAGCGCCGTCGCACCCGATTCAGTCAGCGCGACGATCGCCTTCGCATCGAGGTGATACGCCGTGAACAGCGCGCCCATCGCGATCGACTGGTCGATCCGCGTGAAGGTCCGGTTCAGGAAGTCGTTGTCGAGCTCGACATGTTCGGACTTTTCGGCCTCGACGCAGATCGCCGCCATCGCCTCGATCGTTTCGACCGGGTACTTGCCGGCGGCGGTCTCGGCCGACAACATCACCGCGTCCGTGCCGTCGAGCACCGCGTTGGCGACGTCCGAGACTTCGGCACGGGTCGGCACCGGGTTCTGGATCATCGACTCCATCATCTGGGTCGCGGTGATCACGACCTTGTTCGAGTCGCGCGCCATCCGGATCATGCGCTTCTGCAGAGCCGGCACGGCTGCATTGCCGACTTCGACCGCGAGGTCGCCGCGCGCGACCATGATGCCGTCCGACGCATCGAGAATCGCCTGGAGCACCGGGATCGCCTCGGCACGTTCAATCTTCGCGATCATCTTCGGGCGGATGCCGTACGGCTCGCCCGCGATATTGCCGAGCTGACGCGCCATTTCCATATCGGTCGCGTTCTTCGGGAACGACACGGCGATATAGTCGGCGCCGAGCGACATGGCGGTCTTGATGTCCTCCATGTCCTTCGCCGTCAGCGCCGGCGCGGTCAGGCCGCCGCCCTGGCGGTTGATGCCCTTGTTGTTCGAGAGCTCGCCGCCGATCTTGACGACGGTGTGGATCTCGTCGCCGACGATCCGCGAGACGGTCAGCACGATCAGGCCGTCGTTGAGCAGCAGCACGTCGTTCGGCTTCAGGTCGCGCGGCAGGTCCTTGTAGTCGAGCCCGACTCGCTCGTCATTGCCGAGTTCGCACGCGGCATCGAGGATGAACGGTTGGCCGGCGATCAGCATGACCTTGCCTTGCGCGAACTTGCCCACGCGGATCTTCGGTCCCTGGAGATCGGCCATGATCGCGATTTCGCGGCCGCACTGGCGGGCGGCCTCGCGAACCGTCTCGGCGCGTTCGCGATGGTCGTCAGCCTTGCCGTGCGAAAAGTTCAGCCGCACAACATCGACGCCAGCCTTGATCATTTGCAACAGGGTGTCGAAGGAACTCGAAGCTGGGCCGAGTGTTGCGACGATTTTAGTGGCGCGATGCATGGATCTCCTCGTTCTGCTATGGGCAGTTTCGTTGAATGACGCAGCCGTTGACGACGCACGGATGTCCCGTGAATCGAGGGCTGTCGGGTTTTGTATTCTTGTAGGCGAAGCATCGGCCGGCGACAGGCTGCCGGCAGCGGCCGCCGGCGCGGCGATGGGTGTTGAGCAAGCGTCCGGGCTCGCGGACGAAACGCCCTTGAAACCCACGGCATCGGCCTCGACCGCAGCGCTCGCCGCTTCAGTGGTCGCCTTAAGCGCGGCCAGCACCGCCACGACATCGTGTGCGGTCTCGCTCGCGACCGGCATCGTGCTGGTTACACCGCTCTGCAGGGCCGGCTCCACATCGGAGTTGGCAGGCGTATCGGCGATCTGATCGGGTGAAGCCTTCCTGCGGCGGGAGGTCATGTTATTGGGCCCGCGATTCAAGTACGGCGACGGCAGGCAGCGTCTTGCCTTCCAGGAATTCGAGGAAGGCTCCGCCGCCCGTCGAGATATAACCGATCTTGTCGGCGATGCCGTATTTCGCGATCGCCGCGAGCGTATCGCCGCCGCCGGCGATCGAGAACGCCGGCGACTGCGCGATCGCATGCGCGAGCGTCTTCGTGCCCTGCTCGAACGCGTCGAACTCGAACACGCCGACCGGGCCGTTCCAGACGATCGTGCCGGCCTCGGCGATCTGCTTCGCGAGCACGGCCGAGGTCTGCGGGCCGATATCGAGAATCAGGTCGTCGGCCGCCACATCGGCGACCGGCTTCGTTTGCGCCTTCGCGTTCGGCGAGAACTCCTTGGCCGTCACGACGTCGGTCGGCACCGGCACCGAAGCGCCACGTTGCTTCATCAAATCGATGATCGCCTTCGCTTCGTCGACCAGATCGGCCTCGGCGAGCGACTTGCCGATCGGATGACCGGCGGCGAGCAGGAAAGTGTTCGCGATGCCGCCGCCGACGATCAGCCGGTCGACCTTTGCGGCAAGCGCCTTCAGGATCGTCAGCTTGGTCGAGACCTTCGAGCCCGCGACGATCGCGACGAGCGGTCGCTTGGGCGCGCCCAGGGCGCGGCCCAGCGCATCGAGTTCCTGTGCGAGCAGCGGGCCCGCGCAGGCGATGGGCGCGTATTTCGCGATGCCGTGGGTCGTCGCTTCGGCGCGATGTGCCGTGCCGAACGCGTCGTTCACATAAATATCGCAAAGCTTCGCCATCTTCCGGGCGAGCTCGTCGGAGTCCTTCTTTTCACCCTTGTTGACGCGGCAGTTCTCGAGCATCACGAGCTGGCCCGGCTTCACGTCGACACCGTTCTCGACCCAGTTCGCCACCAGCGGCACCTCACGGCCGAGCAGTTCGGCAAGACGCTTCGCAACCGGTGCGAGCGAGTCTTCCGGCTTGAATTCGCCTTCGGTCGGACGTCCGAGGTGGGAGGTGACCATCACCGCCGCGCCGGCTTCGAGTGCCTGGCGGATCGCCGGCGCCGACGCACGGATACGCGTGTCTTCGGTGATATTGCCCTGGTCGTCCTGCGGCACGTTCAAGTCGGCGCGGATGAACACTCGCTTGCCGGAGAGCTTGCCGTCGGCGATCAGATCGGAAAGACGCAAAACTTGGGTCATGTGAATGTGGGTGGTCTGGTGGGTGATTGAAATCGTAACTCGGAGGCCGTGGCTCGCGGGTCGTCGGGACGCCGTATGACCGGCAGCAACAGCCCCCTCAGACCCCTCGGGTGTGAGGGAAGGGTATTTTACCTGATCCGACCGGTGTTCCAATGTGACAGAGATCACCGCGCCGGGCAGGAAGTCACGCTGCCTGAGGCCCGCCGGGCGTTCCCGCGAACCTCGACTATGCGCGAAGCCCCGCTGAATTGCACCCTGGCCGAATGGCTGACGAAATACCTTCACAAACTTACGAAAACCTACACGCACAGGCCGGAATGCCCGCACTTTGCGCACGATGTTGGAAAACGCGCAGCCGCGCGGCGCACCTGATTTACAATGCTGGACTTGGCTCAACGCCCGCTTTAGAACCCACATTAGGAGAATCGTGATGTCCATGGCCGACCGCGACGGCAAGATCTGGAAGGATGGCAAGCTGATCGACTGGCGCGACGCGCAGATCCACGTCCTGACCCATACCCTGCACTATGGGATGGGAGTCTTCGAAGGCGTGCGCGCATACAAGACCGTGGATGGCACGGCGATTTTCAGGCTTGCGGAGCATACGAAGCGGCTGTTCAATTCGGCCAAGATCTTCCAGATGGAGATTCCGTTCGACCAGAAGACCCTCGCCGAAGCCCAGCTCGAAGTCGTGCGCGCGAATGGGCTCGACTCCTGCTATATCCGCCCGATCGTCTGGGTCGGCTCGGAAAAGCTCGGCGTGTCGGCCAGGGGCAACACGATCCACGTCGCGATCGCGGCCTGGCCTTGGGGCGCCTATCTGGGTGAAGACGGCCTCGCGAAGGGCATTCGCGTCAAGACCTCGTCGTTCACGCGCCACCATGTGAATGTGTCGATGGTCCGCGCGAAGGCCTCGGGCTGGTATGTCAATTCGATCCTCGCGAACCAGGAAGCGACTGCCGACGGCTATGACGAAGCGCTGCTGCTCGACGTCGACGGTTATGTCTCGGAAGGCTCGGGAGAAAACTTCTTCCTCGTGAACAACGGCAAGCTCTATACGCCGGACCTCGCCTCCTGCCTCGACGGCATCACGCGCGACACGGTCATCACGCTCGCGCGCGCGGCCGGCATCGAAGTGATCGAAAAGCGGATCACGCGCGACGAGGTCTATACCTGCGACGAGGCGTTCTTCACGGGAACGGCGGCCGAAGTCACGCCGATTCGCGAGCTCGACAATCGCACGATCGGTAGCGGCAGCCGCGGCCCCATTACCGAGAAGCTGCAAAGCGCATTTTTCGAGATCGTCGAAGGCAAGAACCCGAAATACGCGCACTGGCTGAGCAAGATCTGAGAATCCGGGCGGCGTCGGGTGCCAGACAGACCCGGGTGCACAGGCCCCACGCGCCGGCTCGCCGGCGCGGCGCAGGCCGGCATGCGGGTGCAGCAGAAGAATCCACGAGGGCCGGGCCACCGGCCGACGAAAATCGATTGAGTATTTCGTAGAAGAACGGTTCCCATGAGCGAAAACACCGCGATGCCGCTGGTCGAAGTCAGCGCCAAAGATCTTCCCGTCTATTGCCCGAACCCGCAGATGGCACGCTGGAGCTCCCATCCGCGCGTGTTCATCGACGTCACCCACGGCGAAGCGCGCTGCCCGTACTGCAGCACGCGCTACAAGCTGCGCGCCGGCGAAGTGCTCAAGGGTCATCATTGAGCCTGCGCCGCGCGCTCGTCATCGCGCCGAACTGGATCGGCGATGCACTGATGGCGCAGCCGCTGTTCACCCTGCTGAAGCGGCTGAACCCCCGACTGACGATCGATGCGCTCGCGCCGGCCTGGGTCGCGCCGGTGCTCGAGCGCATGCCCGAGATCAGCGCGGTTCACTCGAGCACCCTCGCGCATGGCAAGCTGCAACTGCTCAATCGCTGGCAGCTCGCGGGTGACCTGCGTGAAGAGCGCTACGATGCCGCTTACGTGCTGCCGAATTCGCTCAAGTCCGCCCTGATTCCGTGGATGGCCGGGGTCCGGCTGCGCATCGGCTATACGGGCGAGTTCCGCCACGGCCTGCTCAATGTGCGCCATGCGAATCCGCGCAAGGATGCGCGTCCACCCATGGTGCGGCACTACGCGGCCCTGGCCTATGCGCCGGGGGCGAGCCTGCCCGACGATTTGCCGCTGCCGCGCATCGAGTCCGACCTGAACGAAGGTGTGCGCGTGTCGAACCGGTTTACGCTCGACAACCGCGTGCCGCTCGTCGTGTTCTGCCCCGGTGCGGAATTCGGCCCTGCGAAGCGCTGGCCCGCCGAGCAGTTCGGCGCGCTTGCGCAGCTCGTGCGGCATGCGTTCCCGTATGCGCAGATCGTCGCGCTCGGCTCGCCGAAGGATTCGCCGATTGCCGCGGCCATCGCGGAGCACGCGCCGTTCGTGCGCAACCTCTGCGGCCAGACTTCGCTGTCCGATGCTTGTGCGCTGATCGGCCGGGCGAGCGCGGTCGTTTCAAACGATTCAGGACTCATGCACGTGGCCGCGGCGCTGCGCCGTCCCCTCGTCGCGCTCTATGGATCGTCGGATCCGCGCCATACGCCGCCCCTCTCGGAAAGCGCGAAGGTACAATGGCTCCATCTCGAATGCAGCCCGTGCTTTCAGCGCGAATGCCCGCTTGGGCATTTCAAGTGCATGCGCGACCTGAGCCCCGAGCAGGTGTTCGAGCAATTGCGCGAAATGCTGGTCGCGCGCCGCTAGTGCAGGCGACCGCCCGGGCAACGCCGGGCGCCACTTGAACCGCCGCAACTTTTGAACAAACGATGCCACGATTTGCCCGCCTGTTCGAAGCTGCCGCCGATACCCTGCACGCGTTCTACCGTGCGGTCAGCGAAGCCAATCTCGACGGTCTGATGGATCTGTGGATCGACGAGGAATTCGTTTCCTACATCTGTCCCGATGGCTCCCATCTGCATGGACTTGACCAGATTCGCTCCGGCCTTGCCAAGCAGTTCGAATTGTCGCGTACCGCCATCGAGCCGCTCGACATACGCGTGTACGACAGCCTTGGCACGATCGTCTATGCGGTCGCCGAGGCGCATCGCGCGGCAGGCGAAAACGATGTGCCCGAAATGGTGTTCTCGACCTATGTGATGGTTCATGAGCGCGGCGAATGGCGCATCGCCCATATCCATTCGAGCGTGATGCCCGCGAAAGCCGCCGACCAGTTCGCCACGCGCCTGCACCGCGACCAGGGGCCGCTGCACTGATGCCCGCGGGCACGGATGCAGCCTGAACGCAGGCAGACGATGACACCGCCGCTCTATATCGCTCCGCGCTGGTTGCCGAGCGGCCATCTTCAGACCATCGTGCCGGCCAAGTTCGGCAAGCTGCGGCCGGTGCATTTCGAGCGCGAACGCTGGGATGCGCCGGACGGCGACTTTGTCGATCTCGATCTGATGGGCTTCGGGCTCGGATGCGCGCCCGAGGCCGGGCGCGACGCCCCGCTGCTGGTGCTGTTCCACGGGCTCGAAGGCAGTTCGGCGAGCCACTACGCACTCAGTACGATGGCCCTCGTCGGGGCGCGCGGCTGGCAGGGCGCGGTCCCGCATTTTCGCAGTTGCAGCGGCAGCATGAACCTGGCGCCGCGCTTCTACCATTCGGGTGACAGCACCGAGATCGACTGGATCCTGCGGCGGCTACGAGCACGGCATCGCGGCAAGTTGTTCGTGGCTGGCATATCGCTCGGCGGCAATGCTTTGCTGCGCTGGCTTGGCGAGCGCCGCGAAGACTCGGCGGCAATCGTCGATGCGGCTGCGGCCGTCTCCGCGCCCGTCAATCTCGCGGCGGGCGGCCAGGCGCTGTCGGGCGGCTTCAATATGGTCTATACCCGTTCGTTTCTCAAGACCATGAAGTTCAAGGGCTTGCGCAAACTCGAGCAGTTTCCGGGCTTGTTTGACCGCGAGGCCATGCTAGGGGCGCGCGATCTCCACGATTTCGACGATATCGTCACGGCGCCGCTGCACGGCTATCGCGACGCGGACGACTACTGGCATCGTGCGTCGGCGATTCATGTGCTCGGCGAAATCGCCGTGCCGACGCTTGTACTCAATGCGCGCAACGATCCTTTCCTGCCCGCGCATGCGCTGCCGACCCGCGCACAGGTGAGCTCCTCGGTCGAGCTCGAGCAGCCCGCGACGGGCGGCCATGTCGGCTTCATGACGGGAGCGTTTCCCGGACGGCTCGATTGGCTCGGCACCCGGCTGCTCAATTTTTTCGACGCGTTCGCACGCTAGGCTCAAAGGCTATCCATGGATGACATCGTCCGACAGGCCTTGGCCAAATGGCCGAATGTGCCAGCCTGCTACGGCTGGTTGCTGCTCGACCGACGCGGCAACTGGCGAATGCGCGACGAAGTCGTGCAGCGCGATCGCGGACTCGGCACGCCGATCCGCCATGCGGCGCTGAGTGCCTTCATCGTGCGGAACTACGATGTCGATGCGAACGGGCAGTGGTATTTTCAAAACGGCCCGCAAAGGGTCTATGTCGAACTCGAGTACGCCCCATGGGTCGTGAGATTGCTCGAAGGTAGCGACGGCAAGCTCGCTTTGACAGATCAGACCGGCGCTGACTGGGACCCGGACGGTTGCTGGCTCGACGATCAGGGTGCGATCGTGTTCAGCGGTCATGCGGCGGGCGATCGACGCGAACGTGTCGGCGTGCTCCACGATCACGATCTCGATCTGTTTGCCGATCGATTGGAAGATCGCGAGACGATGCCAGTGAGAGCGGCGAACTTGCCGAACATGCCGCGCGACGATGGACAGCAGCATTTCATGTGGCAAGACGGCACGTCATTTCCCGTGCAGTCGATTCGCGCCGAAGAACTCGGCCAACGCTTCGGCTTCGTTGCAAGCCCCGCGCAACGAGTTGCAGGACTGCCGCCCTAGTTCAGCACATCCTTCTCCTGCTTGTCCTCCTTGTACTGCGCCTCCATTTGATGAAGGCGCGCTTCGATCGCCGACGCTTCGTAGAAGTTGATGCCCTTTTGCGCGCGCGCTTCCTTGAGATGTTCGGTCGCGGCGGGCCACGCACCGCGCAGCGCGAGCCGTTCGGCCATCGCGCGATGCGCGGCGACGCTATCCCCAAGTGCGCTGCTCGACTGGGCAAGATAGGACCACCACGCGGACTGCTCAGGCTCCTTGACTGTCTGCAGCCGCGCCACCCCCTGCGCCTGTTCGTACCGATGCGCGCGCAACAGCGCGTCGAGCTGAACGTCGATCACCGCATTCGATTTCGGCCAGACGCGCCGTGCCGCATCGGCAAGGCGCAGCGCGTCCGCGTCGCGACCTTCGAGTGAGGCCAGTCGAGCCGCCATGACCGCGAGGCTCGGGGTATCGGCCTGGGGATTCTTCATCTGCTCGCGGAACAATTGCCGGGCATTCTCGAATGCGGCATTCGCCGCCTCGAAGTCGTTGAGCCTCAACTCCGCGAACGCCACGCCATACCAGCTACCCGCGGGATACAGCGAGGTCTGGTCGTGGATCTCCCCGCGCATGCGCCGCACGACTTCGCGCAGATCGCTTGGCCAGTTGGCCTGGAGAACCTGCGCACGCGCACGCACAAATGCGTATTCGGGGTTCTGTGTCGGTTGCCTGTAGGGAGCCCGACGTGCGCGGTCTTCCATGTCCGCGATACGCTCGGTCGTCAACGGGTGCGTGCGCGCATAGGCGGGTACCACCTCGCTATCGGAAGAGCCCTTTTCAAGACGGCGGAAAAACTCCGCCATCGCATAAGGATCGTAGCCGGCGCCTTCGAGCATCCGGAAGCCGACGCGATCGGCCTCGTGCTCGGCCGAACGTGAGAAGCGCAACTGGTTGTCGACCGCAAGCGCCTGCGATCCCAGCACCAGCGCTTCACCGAGGTCCGCGCTGTGCGCGACCAAGCCCGCGAGCGCGCCGAACAGCAGGCCGGCCAATGCCGCATAGCCCGTGCGCCGCTGTTGGCCGATCATCCGCGCGATATGCCGCTGCAGGACGTGGCCCATTTCGTGGCCAAGCACCGAGGCAAGCTCCGACTCGGTCTGCGTGACCTGGATCAGTCCCGTGTTCATGCCGATAAAGCCGCCGGGCAGCGAGAAGGCGTTGATCTGCGGGTCGCGCACGCCGAACACCTCGAACTGGGGAACATAGACACCCAGATAGGCATCCTGCGCCGCAACAGCGAGTTTGTACGAAACGGAATCGAGATAGTCGACGAGCAACCAATCGTCGATATAGTCCGGATCCGAGCGGATCTCGCGCATCACGCGCTCACCGAGCTTGCGTTCGGCCTGCGGTGTGAGTTCGCCTCCAGAGCCATCGCCGAGGCTCGGCAACTGCTGGACCACAAAGGGATTGCCGAAGCCTGTCGCTGATTCAAGCGCGCTGACGGTCGAGCCCTGGGCGTCGATCGTGTCCTGCGGGTCCTTGGCACTGCGCCGGAATTCGCGGGGCAGCGGCGGCACGATCGTCAACGCCGAGGCGGGCAAGGCCGCCGCCGCCTTCTGCTGACGATAGGCGACCGTGCCGGTCGTCACTGCGCGATCGCCGGATGCAGGCCAGTTCGCCCTACCCTGAGCCAGTGCGGCGGTGGCAGTAGCGCCCGATGCCGCTGTGTCCACGCCCGTATTCAGCGCCTGTGCGAACAGGTAGGGCTGAGGCATGGCCAGCGAAACGACCAGGAAAGCGATCAACGAAGATTTCACAGCGCACAGAATAGAGGTTCGGAGAAGGTCTCGTCACGTGCGGGACCGTGCTGACGTGCTGCTATGATAAGCGCCTGCCGAAAGCCAAGAAACAGGAATGAAAGGATGCCCGAACTGACCCACTTTGATGCTGCCGGTCGTGCCCAGATGGTCGATGTAGGCGACAAGGATGTCACGCGGCGCGTCGCCATCGCGCGCGGGAGCATCCGGATGTTGCCGGAGACGCTCGGCGTGATCCGTGAAGGCCGTGTCAAGAAAGGTGATGTGATCGCGATAGCGCGCATCGCCGCGATCCAGGGCGCCAAGCGCACGGCCGATTTGATTCCGCTTTGCCACCCGCTCGCGCTCACACGCGTGACGGTGGATTTCGAATTCGACGATGCCTTGCCTGGCGTGCACTGCTCGGCACAGGTCGAAACGATCGGTCGGACCGGTGTCGAGATGGAGGCGCTGACCGCTGTGCAGATCGGGCTGTTGACGATTTATGACATGTGCAAGGCGGTGGATCGGGGGATGGTCATGACCGAGATCGGGCTCACCGAGAAGATCGGCGGCAAATCCGGACATTGGGTCGCGCAGAGTTAAGACACTGTTTTCAATGACGGGACAGCGCGAACTGTCCCGTTGTCCAAGAAGGCAGTCAGCATCATGGCCGACCTCCCCCCTCTTTTCCCGGCGATCTATGCGATTCAAATCCGAGACGGGTTCTTTAGCGTATCGCGAATTTCACGCAACAGCAGAACGTCTTCAGGCGTCGCGGCGGGCGGCGGTTCCTGATGCTTGCGCAGGTTGTTGATGAACTTGACCATTAGGAAAATGATGAACGCGAGAATGATGAAGTTAATCAGCACCGTGATGAACGCGCCGTAGCCCAATACAGCGACGCCTGCCGTCTGTAGGTCCTTGTACGAATCGGGATTACCTTTGAAGGACGGCGGTATCTGACCGAGCTTGACGAATAGATTCGAGAAGTCAAGACCGCCTGTCACGACACCGACGAGCGGCATGATAAGGTCCTTGACTAGGGAGTTTACGATGATCGAAAACGCGCCGCCGATAATCACACCGACAGCCAAATCCATCACGTTGCCCTTCAGGGCGAAGTCCTTGAATTCCTGAACAATGCTCATGTGCAGTTTTCTCCGGTTAAGGACATTTGGACGTTACTAACCGCATTGCTATTTCGCCGATGCTACAGACATGCTTTCCCATGATCGGGGTGAAATCCCTTCGCCTTGGCGTCGGCTTCGGACATGTATGCACCGTTCTTCGTCTTGCCGTAATACTTGTCGTTCGGGTAATGGTAGACCTTGGTGTTGTTGTTCACCCAGACCTTTCCAACCCCACCCCGCTGCGGAAGCCACGGTTGAAGCAATCTTTCCCGGCAATATGCGCCACAGTCGCTGGATCAGGAACTTCGAAAGGGCCTTTTGCGACCGACGTGCAACTGCGCATCTCACGCTCACAACATCGATTTGCCTTGAGAAAGGATCTTGTCGCACACCTGCTTTGTCATCTGCTGCTTCAGGCCGCCGCCGCTTAGGTCCAGTTGTTTGCCATCGCCGCTTTTCAGGATGCCCTTTGAACCGTCGGTATAGCCGCTGTCAGACGAAGACGAACCGCCCGGCAGCTTGCTCATCAGGGAATCCTTGACCGACGATGCGCCCCCGCCCAGATAGTTGTTCTTGATACAAAATTCCAGAACTCCCGCGACGTTCCCTGTACTGCTGGATGTCAGTGATTGCAACGAGAGTCCGTTACCCAATCCACCCAAGCTGGAAGGTCCACCGGACGACCCGCTGTTTCCACCTTGATTAAGAAGGTCGCCCAATTGCGCGTGGGCCGTGGAAAGGGACAGCAAGCCAGCGATCAACAACCCCTTAGTTACGGTGCGATGCATGCGCGCGCTCATGACATCCCCCTTTTACGGAACCGAAATAGCTTTCACTATAGTGTCTTTCAGAGACACCACGGTTGCGCGAAGCGAGTGGGTATAAAAAAACCCGCGTGATGCGGGTTTACACGGCAGGAGTGGTCAGTGGCAGCGCCTTTCCCAACGGCGACCGCCCTGCTGCTTCTGGAATCACCGCGACTTATTTGACGGTCGCAGTCTCTTCGGCGACCGCCGCCCCAAAGTCAATCGTCCCCGCCGTCGCTCTCGTCTTCGTCATCCGATGGCGCGGCGGCGGCCGACACTCCATAGCGCTTGACCAGCTCGCTCTTGAAATGCGCGAGCGGTGCGCCTTGCTGATCGCATAGCTGATACATGGCCGCCAGCGTGGTGGGCCAACTATCGACGCCTTCGGCATAGACCTTCATCCGTTTCACCGTATCGAGCGCATCGGCCTCCCGCCCGGCGAGCACGAGCAGGATCGCCTGCCGCCGCAGCACGACGTCGCCGGGCAACAGGTCCATCGCGCGCTCATGCATGTCGATCTTCTCCGACAGATCGCTCGAATCGAGCGACAGCAGCGTGGCCAGTCCATAGTCGCCCCACGGCTTGAACGCGATCGCCGGATCGGCGCGGTACTGGCGTTCAGGCGCATCGCCGTAGTACAAAACTTCGGCATGCCGGTAGTCGAGCAGCACCGGCACCAGCGCGCCGAGACCAATCACGAGCAACAGCGTGTAGGCAATGCGCGACGTTGCCGGCGGGATAAAACGCGCGCCGGCCGGCTCCAGCAATCCGATGAAGAACGCAGCGGGCAACAGGAAGAACAGATATTGCTGCGGGTATTCGACCAGCGCGTGCACTGCCAGAACACCAAGCAGCGTCAACCCGAAGACCGTAGCCGGGTTGTGTCGGGCACGCAGCACACGAATCAGCCACATCGCGAGGCCGCCGAACACGATCACTCCGCCTACGATGCCGGTCTTCGCGAGCAGGTCGATCACGATGTCGTGTGAATTGTTCGCAAGCTCGATCTTGCCGAGCGCTTCGGTCAACCAATACTGGTGAATCGGGAACTCACCCCAGCCCACGCCGAACAGCGGATGCTCCTTGAACATCGTCCAGCCATAGCGCCAGAGCGCGAGACGCGGCGAGATCTGGCCCGCCTCGCGAAAGCGGTCGGCCGCCGACTCGGCCAGGTTCAGGTGCCAAGCATGATTGGCCCAGCGCACGCCCACGTTCGCAAAAACGAAGATCGCGAGCAACACGACCGGCGTCACCAGCGCGCGCCAGCGCGAGGCCCGGCCAAAGCTCGTCTCCGAACGCTGCGCAAAACCCAGCCATGCGGCGCCAAGAACCACGATGCCAGTCTGCAGCCAAGGCGTGCGGGAAACCGTCAATGCCTCGCCAATTGCGAACAGCGCGCTGAGCACGAACCAGCCAATCCAGGGCAGCCGGCGAGTCGACAGCAGATAGACGGCCGCGGCCATCGCGAACGACAGGTATGTCGCCAGATGGTTGGCCTGTGCCATATTGCCGAACGGCCGCCGCTCGGTCGTCACGTGGTAGGCGACGACAAAGGGACGCGCGGAAGTCTCCCATCCAAAAGTCTGGATGACCTGGCAGAACACGGCGAACAAGCCGCCGAGCACCAGCGCAATCGCCGCCGCGCGCACGACTGCCGGCGCCAGCAGCATTCTCGCGGTCCAGAACCCCGCATGCTGGGTGAGCAGCGCGGCCATGACAAAGCCCAGTCCAAGCAGATTCATTCGTGGCAGCGTGGTGGGCACCACGACGATCTGCAGCGCGAGCCATGCGCCGAACAGCAACATGATCACGCCGGACCTCGGTGCGGCCAGCAACCGCGCGCCCTGGCTTGCCTTCGCATACAACACGACACCGAGCGCCGTGGCCAGGTACAGCACGAGTGCAACGTATTCCGCGTAGAAGGTCGGAATCGGATACGTATGAGAGACGACACCGTAGGGAATCGTCAGCGCCAGCATCAGCAGGATTAACGTCAGGTATCGCAGGAACTGGACAGGCATCGGAGACTTGAGCAAGTGGATGCAAACCGCGCACTATACAAAACTTTCCTTGCAGCCACTGCTTTTTATGAAGCTAGGCTCGACATTCCGCTGGAGCGAGCCGCGTGGGAAGCGTCGCAGGCGTGCCAGGCGACGGACCAGGCTGGTCGAACGAAGACTGCGCCTTGCCGCCCGCGAAGCACTCCCAGTTCACCGAGCCGACCGGCAGCACCCCGGAGCGAAGCGCGGTTCGCGCGCCAGCCCCTTGCGCCGCAGCGCCACTCACTGCCCCACCGCTTCCACCCGTTCCACCTGCGTCACCCTGAGGGTCGCCACTGCTCGACGGTACCAGTTTCAGCAGGTTCGCATCGGCCGACGCCACTCGTTGCGTATATCTGATCTCAATCTCGCCCGAGCTTGGATCGATGTGCATCGACTCGACGTTGCGTGTCGCCGCCGGTGCCGAATAGCCGCGGTCGAACGGCGCGCCATTCGATGCGTTGTCCGCCACGGTGAGCCGCGCGGATGCCGCCAGCATCAGGCCCTCGCCAACGCGGCTTCGCGCCACATAGTCCTGATAGGCGGGCACAGCATAAGCGGCAATCACGCCGACGATCGCGAGCACGATCATCAGTTCGACCATCGTGAAACCGGACCTCGCCGCGCCCGGCCACCGGTCCGCTGATGTCCCGCCGGAACTTCGCGCCTGCCGCGTCGAGGGCATGTAGAACACTGACGCCATCTTCGATCTCCCCTGGAATGCGCATCGACTCACGGTACATACCGCGGTCAAGTAGCGACAGGTCAATCGTAGAGGGCGCCGGCCGGAGCGCGTAGTCGGCCGGATGGCCAATCCTCGCGCAAGCGCATCCGTGCTCCATGCAACTGCGTGTGCGTGTGCGTGCGTACGTTCATGCCTGAGCCTGAGTGCATCCAGGCATTCAGGCACGCGCCGCTTTGCGCCGCCGCAAGTGCTTGAGCGCCATGCCCACGCACACCACGAAGGCCGCGCCGAGCGCACACGCAATATAGGCAACGACATCCGACTGGAGCCAGTCGACGCTGTCGACAATCGGGTCGTCGGCAATCAGGCCGCCGCCGATCCATCCAAGCAGACCCGACCCACCGAGCACGATCAACGGTACCCGATCGATAAGCTTCAGCAGCAACTGGCTGCCCCACACGACAAGCGGAATGCTGACGACGAGCCCGAAGATCACAAGCACGATCCGGTGATGCGGTGCTGCATTCTCAGCCGCACCAGCGATCGCGATCACGTTGTCGAGGCTCATCACGAAGTCCGCGATGATGATCGTCTTGATGGCGGACAGCAGGCGATCGGAGGCCGTGATGTTGTCATGCGCGCTCCCGTCGGGCTGGAGCAGCTTGACGCCGATATAAAGCAGCAAGACGCCGCCGATCATCTTCAGATACGGAATATCGAGCAGGACGACCGCGAACGAGATCAGGACCACGCGCAGCACGATCGCGCCGAAAGTACCCCATAGCACGCCTTGCACGCGCTGGCGCGGATCGAGGTTGCGGCAAGCAAGTGCGATCACGACAGCGTTGTCGCCCCCGAGCAGGAGATCGATCAGGATGATCTGTACAACCGCGCTCCACTGCATGTCGACGAGAAACTCAGGCATCGGCAAGTCCTTTTCAACGCGCGACGGGATATCCGTCCAGCGCAGGATACATGACCGGGACGGGCGAAAAAAAGCGGGATATCCTTTTTGAGGATACCCCGCTTGTCCGTTTGCCTGCGGCATGAGGCAGCACGCCTTGTTCCCGCAGGGCGGCAGTGCCAGCCTTTACCGCCCTGCGTCGACGCCGTCGCTGGCGTCAGCCGAATCTTCCCGGCTTGAACATGCTGTTGCGTGAAGCCTGTCCGCCTAGATCACCGACTTCAGCAGACGGCCCATTTCCGACGGGTTCTTCGTGACCTTGATCCCGCACGCATCCATGATCTCGAGCTTGGCTTCCGCCGTATCCGCACCGCCGGAGATCAGCGCGCCTGCATGGCCCATGCGCTTGCCCGGAGGCGCCGTGACGCCCGCGATAAAGCCGACGACCGGCTTCTTCATATTGTCCTTGATCCAGTACGAGGCATTCGCTTCGTCCGGACCGCCGATTTCGCCGATCATGATCACGGCGTCCGTATCCGGATCGTCGTTGAACATCTTCATGACGTCGATGTGCTTGAGACCGTTGATCGGATCGCCGCCGATACCGACCGCCGACGACTGGCCGAGGCCGAGCGCCGTCAGTTGGCCGACCGCTTCATACGTCAGCGTGCCCGAGCGCGACACCACGCCGATACGGCCCTTGCGGTGGATGTGACCCGGCATGATGCCGATCTTCAGTTCGTCCGGCGTGATCGTGCCCGGGCAGTTCGGTCCGAGCAGCAGCGTCTTGCGGTTTTCCTTCCGCATGCGATCCTTGAGCGCGATCATGTCCCGCACCGGAATGCCTTCGGTAATGCAGATCGCGAGATCCAGGTCCGCCTCGACGGCTTCCCAGATCGCCGCTGCCGCGCCCGCGGGCGGCACGTAGATCACCGACACGGTCGCGCCGGTTTCGGCCTTCGCTTCCTTCACCGATGCATAGATCGGAATGCCTTCGAAATCTTCACCGGCCTTCTTCGGGTTCACACCCGCCACAAAGGCTTCGCGGCCATTCGCATATTCGCGGCACGTGCGCGTATGGAATTGCCCCGTCTTGCCGGTGATGCCCTGGGTAATGACCTTCGTATCTTTATTAATCAGAATCGACATGTATGACCTCTGTTCGTTTGGCTGAATGGACGCCTTACTTGCCCTGGGCTGCGGCCACGACCTTCTGTGCCGCCTCTTCCATGCTGTCGGCCGAGATGATCGGCAGACCCGATTCAGCCAGCATTTTCTTGCCGAGGTCTTCGTTGGTGCCCTTCATGCGGACCACCAGCGGTACTTTCAGCGAAACAGCCTTCGATGCCTCGATGACGCCCTCGGCGATCACGTCGCAGCGCATGATGCCGCCGAAGATATTGACCAGGATCGCCTTCAGGCCCGGGTTCTTCAGCATGATCTTGAACGCTTCGGTCACTTTCTCCGTCGTCGCGCCGCCGCCGACGTCGAGGAAGTTCGCGGGCTCGCCGCCGAACAGCTTGATGGTGTCCATCGTGGCCATCGCGAGACCGGCGCCGTTCACGAGGCAGCCAATGTTGCCGTCGAGCGAGATATAGGCGAGATCGAACTTCGATGCTTCGATTTCAGCGGGATCTTCTTCGGCGAGGTCGCGGTACTCGACGATTTCCGGGTGGCGGAACAGCGCGTTCGAGTCGAAGTTGAACTTCGCGTCGAGGGCAATGACCTTGCCGTCGCCGGTCACGATCAGCGGGTTGATTTCAGCGAGCGAGGCATCGGTATCCCAGAATGCCTTGTAGAGGCCGTGCAGGATCGCGCGCGCTTGCGGCAGCGATGCGGCAGGCACGCCGATCTTCGTCGCGAGTTCGTCGGCTTCCGAATCCTTGAGGCCTGCGCCTGGATCGACGGCGATCTTGTGGATCAGCTCCGGCGTCTTCGCCGCGACTTCCTCGACGTCCATCCCGCCTTCGCTCGAAGCCATCAGAACGACCTTTTGCGAGACGCGGTCGATCACGAGGCCGACATACAATTCCTTCTTGATGTCAGCGCCTTCCTCGATCAACAGGCGGTTGACCTTCTGGCCTTCAGGACCCGTCTGATGAGTCTTGAGCTGCATGCCGAGGATCTGCTGCGAGTATTCGCGCACTTGCTCGAGCGACTTCGCAACCTTCACACCACCGCCCTTGCCCCGGCCGCCTGCGTGAATCTGAGCCTTGACGACCCAGACCGGACCGCCCAACTCTTCAGCGGCCTTGACCGCGTCGTCGACGTTGAACACGGGCTTGCCGCGCGGCACCGCGACTCCGAATTTCCGCAGGATTTCCTTACCCTGGTACTCGTGAATCTTCATGCGTGATTCCTTTCGTTCTGAGAAGCTGGATTGAACTGCTGTTGCTGGAGCTGGGACGCCTTGAACGCCGCGCGCGCAACGCTGCGCAGCGAAAGACCAGGACGAGATCTGACCGACAGAACGCCGGAAGGTGGGGCAATTGAAGTGGCGAGAAGCCGGTCTGACCTGCAGGCTGCGATGCATCGCGCAACGCCAATTCACGAACAGACACTGCACCAGGCGTCGCACGACGCAGCGGCATGCAGTGAAAGGTCATTGGAAATGGCATACGAATGAAGCGCTGCAAAATCTCGAAACCGGCGGAGTTTAACACAGCAGCCAGTACCGACTCAGGGCAGGGCGGGCGATGCAATCGGCAATTTCCCGCTGGTCGGTCGACCTTTTGATATGCCGCTGAAGGCGTTTGCGCAAACGAAACGCGAGGTGAGGAAATGGCGAGTGGAGGTCACTCTACGTCGAAATCTTCGTCGTTCCGGTCACTGCCTTTGAGAACGGCCGAAATCGCCGCGCTCGAGAATCCGCGCATCATGAGAAAGCGCGCCTGGCGCATGCGCTCGGCGGGCGTCGCAGGCAGCGACGAAAACTTCTTCGACCAGACGTCGCGTGCACGTGAGCGCTCCGAATCGCGAAGGTCGCCGGCGAGTTGATCGATCAACTCACTGTCGACCGCATTGCGCTTGAGTTCGCCGACGATCCGGCTTGCACCGAAGCGACCGGCCCTGCGGTGCACCACGCTTTCTGCAAAACGCGCATCCGATAGCCAGCCTTCGCGCTCGAGCGCATCGAGCACGGCATCGAGCGAATCGCCTTCTTCGACGAACGGCGTGAGCTTGCGTGCCAGTTCGGCACGGCTATGTTCGCGACGAGACAGATAGCCGAGCGCCCGACCCTTGAGCGAACGCTTGACGGGCGTGCGAGCGGACTTGCGCTGGAGGGTGTCCGCGGAAGCGGATTCTGGCGGATCGAATGATTCGCCGGTAGAAAAAGAGGACAGCGCGGAAGAGCCGGGCGGCAATACGCCTTCCCCGGCAGCGCCGGACACGGGAAAAGGCTCAGCCGATGGAACATCCTTCCTGCGCCAGCGGGAGGATTCAGCCTGTGATGCTTTCGTTTCGGACGAACGGGAAAAGCCGGACGACGGTTCGTCCGGCTCGGATGTGTCGGCCGGTCGCCCGGCCTTTTGCCGTGAAGGCCACATCGCCTGTCACCCTTCGCCTCGATCAGGCCTTTTCTTCGATGTCGTCGTCTTCAACGTCGCCACCTTCGGCGACATGACCGGGCATGGCGATCACGCCGAGCGAGGCGCGCACCTTGTTTTCGATCTCGCGCGCGATATCCGGATTCTCCCGCAGGAATTCCCGTGCGTTGTCCTTGCCCTGGCCGACGCGCTCGCCGTTGTAGCTGTACCAGGCGCCCGCCTTCTCGACGATCTTCGCGGTCACGCCGAGGTCGATGATCTCGCCTTCGCGCGAAATGCCTTCGCCGTACAGGATGTCGAAGATGGCTTCACGGAACGGCGGCGCGACCTTGTTCTTGACGATCTTCACGCGCGTCTCGTTGCCGATCACTTCGTCGGCTTTCTTGATCGAGCCGATCCGGCGGATATCGAGGCGCACCGATGCGTAGAACTTCAACGCATTGCCGCCCGTCGTCGTTTCGGGGTTGCCGAACATCACGCCGATCTTCATCCGGATCTGGTTGATGAAGATGACCATGCAATTGGTCTTCTTGATCGTGCCGGTCAGCTTGCGCAGCGCCTGCGACATCAGGCGCGCCTGCAGGCCTGGCAGGGAGTCGCCCATTTCGCCTTCGATTTCGGCCTTCGGCACGAGCGCCGCGACCGAGTCGATCACGATCAGGTCGATCGAACCCGAGCGCACGAGCGCATCGGCGATTTCGAGCGCCTGCTCGCCGGTATCCGGCTGCGAGATCAGCAGGTCTTGTACGTTCACCCCGAGCTTGCTCGCATAGCCGACGTCAAGCGCATGCTCCGCGTCGATGAACGCGCAGGTGCCGTTGACCTTCTGCATCTCGGCGATGACCTGAAGCGTCAGCGTCGTCTTGCCCGACGATTCCGGACCGTAGATCTCGACCACCCGGCCACGCGGCAAGCCGCCGACGCCGAGCGCGATATCGAGGCCGAGCGAGCCCGTCGAGACGACCTGGATGTCCTCGATCGCCTCGCCGGCGCCGAGCCGCATGATCGAGCCCTTGCCAAACTGCTTCTCGATCTGCGCGAGCGCCGCGGCGAGCGCCTTGCCCTTTTCGGCAGCGAGCCCGGCCGCGCCTTTCTTGCTGTCTTCCATGAATGGTCCTTTGCTATGTTGAATGGCGCTTTTCGGGGAACGGCACGCTCGTGCGAGCATTTCGACGATACTGTATAAAAGAACAGTAGTTTTGACAAGCGCCATTAAGTGATCGAGACCCTCGATCACCGAACTTTTTTCGCCGCGTCCGTTCTTACCTTCCGCAATCGACAGGATACTCGCGGAAGATGTGAATCGATCACTCCTCCAATCGGACTATGTCCTCGGGCCGCCGGCAAGGGCTCCAGCGCGCGATTCCGACCGTACCGCCAGTGGCTCGCAGGTCTCAGCCGTTTTCGTCAGATCCGACCTCGCAGCCCATGTCTACCGAGTCCGTTCTCATCCCCCATCCTTCCCTCACCGGGCTCCCACTACCTGCGTCTCACTCAGGAAGACCCCGCCACCCGGTTGCACCAGCGCCACAGGCGCCGGGACTTACCCTTATGCTTTCAGTCCAAGCGCAGGACTGACTCATTCACGATGGAGTCTTTTAGACAAATTTGCCTGAACTTGGAACGAGAAGTTCCGATGATGGCGGCAACACCCCTGGAGGAGGCGAACAACAGCAAGTCCGGGTTCCTTTCAAAATATCAGCGCATGGTGAGTTTACATGCCAATAATTCCACTGTGCCCAGCAACCCCTCGGGCCGACTATTAATAAAACGACCTGGAGACACGTATGGCTTCTGTAAGCGGGCATATTTCGCCATCGCGCATGAGTGCCGCCGACCGCAAGGTGATCCTTGCATCGTCGCTCGGCACCGTGTTTGAGTGGTATGACTTCTATCTCGCGGGCTCGCTCGCGTTATTCATCAGCAGAAGCTTTTTCTCGGGCGTGAATCCCACCGCGGGCTTCATCTTCACCTTGCTGAGCTTTGCGGCCGGATTCGCCGTGCGGCCGTTCGGGGCACTCGTATTCGGCCGCCTCGGCGACCTCGTCGGACGCAAATACACCTTCCTGGTCACCATCGTCATCATGGGGACCTCGACTTTCGTGGTCGGCCTGCTACCCGGCTATGCGACGATAGGCATGGCCGCGCCCATCATCTTCATCGGCATGCGACTGCTGCAGGGCCTCGCGCTCGGCGGTGAATATGGCGGCGCGGCAACCTATGTCGCCGAACATGCACCCGCTCACAAGCGGGGGGCCTACACCTCCTGGATCCAGACGACCGCGACGCTCGGGCTGTTTCTATCCCTGATCGTGATCGTGGCGATCCGCGAAACCCTGAGCGAAGAACAGTTCGCCGCCTGGGGATGGCGCGTGCCGTTCCTTGTCTCGATCCTCCTGCTCGTGATTTCCGTCTGGATTCGTTTGCAGCTCAACGAGTCGCCGGCATTCCAGCGCATGAAGGCCGAAGGCCATTTGTCGAAGGCGCCGCTGACCGAGGCTTTCGCCCAGTGGAAGAACCTCAAGATCGTGCTACTCGCGCTGTTCGGGCTGACCGCCGGCCAAGCCGTCGTCTGGTACACCGGCCAGTTCTATGCGCTGTTCTTCCTGACGCAGACCTTGAAGGTCGACGGCACGACGGCCAATCTGCTGATCGCCGCGGCGCTGCTGATCGGTACGCCGTTCTTCGTGATCTTCGGCACGCTGTCCGACCGGATCGGCCGCAAGCCGATCATCATGGCGGGCTGCTTGATTGCCGCGCTGACGTTCTTCCCGCTGTTCAAGACCCTGACCCATGCGCTGAACCCTGCGCTCGAGGCCGCGACTGCGACCTCACCGATCGTCGTCACCGCCGATCCGAACGAGTGTTCGTTCCAGTTCAATCCGGTCGGAACCGCGAAGTTTACGTCGTCATGCGATGTGGCCAAGAGTGCCCTTTCCAGAGCCGGCCTGAACTACAGCAATGTCGAGGCGCCTCCGGGCACGCTTGCGACCATCAAGGTCGGGGAGCAGCTCATCACTTCGGTCAACGGCAAGGACCCGGACGCCAAGGCGCAGATTGCCGCGTTCGACAAGAACCTGTCGGGCACGCTGAAGGGCGCGGGCTATCCGGCGAAGGCTGATCCCGCCCAGATCAACTACGTCCTCGCGATCGTCGTGCTGGCGATCCTGGTGCTCTTAGTGACGATGGTCTATGGGCCGATTGCCGCGATGCTCGTCGAGATGTTCCCGACGCGGATCCGGTATTCGTCGATGTCGCTGCCGTATCACATCGGCAACGGGTGGTTCGGCGGCTTCCTGCCGGCCACCGCGTTCGCGATCTCGGCCGCGAACGGCAACATCTACTCGGGGCTCTGGTATCCGGTGATCGTCGCGCTGGCCACGTTCGTGATCGGGATGCTCTTTGTGCGCGAGACCAAGGATCGCGATATCTACGCGAACGACTGAGCACAAGAAAGACGGCCGCAGCCCTTGACAGGTTCGCGACCGCTCAGGATAATCTCGCTTCTTTGGCGAATTAGCTCAGCCGGTTAGAGCGACGGAATCATAATCCGCAGGTCCGGGGTTCGAATCCCTGATTCGCCACCAGTTTCAAGAAAAAGCCGCTGTTCCGCAAGGACAGCGGCTTTTTTGCTTTGAAGTGCCGGTAATGCGCCAGAAAGGACGCAATACGCGTCTAAATTTTAGCTGCGGCCGATTGCCGAAGTCCACGCGCCGCCGAGCCGCACAAAAACCTAGATACAGGCTGCACAAGCGCTAGGCGCGGACCTAGGTAAGTCGGCAATGGCAATCGCCTATGGCGAGGCATGGGCCAATATGGCCCAGCCGTTCTGGGCGCTCCAAGCGCTTGCTATCGCAGGCTTGGGCGTTCGAGACATCACGGGCTACTGCGTGACGGCGCTTTTGTTCTCGGGCGTAATTTTTGTTGCTGGGATGTACCTGTTCTAAAGGACAAGGCGGTTCGTCTCCAGGAAGGCGGGCCACCATGCAGTTTGTATGTTTGCGTTATGACATTGCTGAGGCATGGCTGCGCCTTACCCAGGAAGCGGACAGTTGCGTGGGGGAGTCGGCGGCAGGAGTCATCACGCAGCGTGACCAACACAACAGTACAGGACGCACCATGTCAGCCGCTTTTCGACGCTATGTGGGTATCGACTATTCAGGGGCAAGGACTCCCACCGATGGCTTGAAGGGCCTGCGGGTATACATCGCGCACGCCGAAAACGAGGCGCCAGTCGAAGTACTTCCCCCGCCCGGTCCTCGCAAGTACTGGAGCCGCCGCGGCGTGGCCACGTGGCTCGCAGACCGTCTTAACGAGGACATCCCAACAATCGTCGGCGTCGACCACGGCTTCTCCTTCCCCCTCCGTTATTTCGAGGTCCATCAGCTCGAACCAGAGTGGTACGCGTTCCTGGAGGACTTCCAAACGCACTGGCCAACGGACGCAGAACACGTCTACGTCGATTTTGTCCGTGATGGCCTCGCCGGCAACGGCAGCGCACGACAAGGAAGCCCGAGATGGCGACGCATAACTGAAGAGCGCTGCAAGGCAAAGTCCGTGTTTCACTTCGATGTGCAGGGCTCGGTTGCGAAGTCGACTCATTCTGGCATCCCGTGGCTGCTCTACCTGCACCGTCGACTCGCTGACAAGGTCCACTTCTGGCCATTTGACGGATGGGACGTTCCGTCAGGTCGCTCTGCGATTGTCGAGGCCTACCCGTCGATGTGGAGACGCGGTCTTGCCGCGCCGGAGAACATGACGGGCGACCAGTACGACGCATACACCGTCGCAGCATGGTTGCGGCTTGCCGACCTGGACGGGCGCCTGCAGTCGGCGTTGCACCCCCCGTTGACCGCGTCAGAACGTACTGTGGCTCAGGTCGAAGGATGGATTATAGAAGTAGGCGCTGGCTGAACCATACGAACCGCAGGCGCAGAAATGGCTGCTGCGCTTCAACCCAGTCGAGCGCGCAGCGCCCTGCCCGTGTGCGGCGCAACGCGCCGCCCTCTCTCCCGGGAGGTCAGCCGTGTTCAGAGGTGACACCAAGCAGCGCCAGCGCCCGTTGCAACGCGCAAATCTCGGCCGAGAATGCGTGCCCTTCTTTTTCTTCCAAAGGCTTGCCTATCCCCGAGTGCGCCGCCAGCGAATTCAGCACTTGAGTGATGTAGTGCGCAACCTGCTTGTCACGCACTGACTTTTTCGTTGCCGCTGGAAAGACCTCCGGGGACTTTGGCGCAAGCCACGCGCCGCCGCACGGCCCTTCAAGATACCGAGCCACTTCCCGAAGAACAGTCAGAATTGCCTTCCCGATTGCCTGGTCGGGTGTTCACGACCTTCGGGCTGGGGTGGGCACACGCGAACAGTGCCAACTCGGGGCGGAGGAGCGCAACCTGCGGGCGCGCCTGCTGCGCGTTCTTGCCCATGAAGACCACAGCACGCAGCCTCGGCAGCATCTGTATTAGGCGCGGAAGAGGCTTAAGCCCCTGCTCGAGGTCTTCTGGCGTCGCCGCGCGAATGCGCGCGCCACCAAGCGCCCTTGCGTCACACACCAGCTTGTCCACAGATTTTGTTGGCAAGGCTGTGGATAACGTGCGTGTAAAGACCGTAAGTGCTTGACGCGAAACGCCACCTTGCGCGGGACACCAAGTTGAGCACGACCCTCGCTCGCGTGCAGCGCGGCACCGGCCCGAACTGTTTAGAGTCGGCTTCAGCAACCCAATACGACCCAAGTATCTCGTCGCCCTTTGGCGACCATGAGCGGCTCCGAAAAACCACGAGCCGGGTTGTTGCAACCATGCGCGTGACTTCATGTGCTCGGCGCGAGCAATCTCGGGAGAGAAGGCTTGCCCGTCGCCAACGCGGACAGCACTGTGGTCGCGGATGCAGCGTTGTTGCGACTCAGCCGCGGTGTTATCAACATATGCAATCAAAAAGCGCTTCCGGTCTTTCACATTCGCGAGCCATGAGGACCTTCCAAGGCAGGCGAACTTCGGCCCGTGGTCGTTTCTTCCTGCTTGCCCTTTAGAGAAGCAGGTCTAGGTCGTAAACCACGTCTAGGTCCACTTGTAGCAACACCGCCGCCCGAGTCATGCCGGTTGCTTTACTAAGTCAGGTCCGATTCTTTATCTCAGTGAGAAAAGGTCCTCATGAAGAAGTACACAAAGTTAGCAGCATTCGTTGCAATTGCCATGGCTGCTTCGACGGCATACGCCGACGACGCCATCCTAAACGCCAACAACCAAGTTTCGCTATCCGGCGGAGCTTCCAATCTGAACTACAAGGAAATCTCGCGCGCAGAAGTTCCGACAACGATGAATTCGGAAACCGGCACGCAGGCCGCGATTGGTATCTCGACTAGCCGTCAGGGCTCAATTTTCGGCATCAAGGACGTGTACACCAGCGTGAGCAGCTCGTTCGCGTTCGGTAACACGGCCTACGACGGGCACCTGTTGGACGCCACGTTTACGCCGCAGAAGGCGACGTCGAAGAACTTCACCACGGATGTGCAGCTGCGTCTCGGTAAAGCGTTTCGCTTTGGCGTGCGCTCGCAGTTCCAAGTTGTGCCGTTCGTGCAGTATGGGTATCACTACTGGAATCGCGACGCCGCCAGCCTCGAAACCGAAGAGTATTCCCACAACGCTTTCGGTGGTGGTGTCCTCATCCAGGGTGCACCGACGGACAAGCTCGTTCTGAGCCTCGATGTTGCCGTGTCGGGTATGGTAGGTGCCCAGATGAAGGAGGTCGGTTTTCCGGCAGCCCAGCTGGAAAGCAGGCCGATTACCCAAGTCGGCGTCGGTGTGGATTACGCTGTAACCAAGCACCTGCATGTCAATGTCAACTACAAGTACTCGAACTATCGTTACGGCATCTCGAACTCGGTGACGGACGCAACCGGTAGGTGGTCGATTTATGAGCCGGACTCGAGGACCACGCAGCAACTCGTGATGTTCGGAGTTGGCTACTCCTTCTGACGGAGCTTAAGCGAACCGAAAAGCAGATGGCAGTTGGCTACTCTGCATTTTGTTCCTGGCGCTTCTGTCGCGGGAACAGGCGTGGTGAAACCTGATGGCAAAAGCAGAGACGTTTGCTACCAGCTGCGAGCACTGGGCGCTGTGTCCGAGAGCATGAACGTACCCAGCGCGCCACTTTCGAAGCGAAGGTTGATAGCGACAGTGTCTTCAACCGGGAAGTCTCTAATCGCGTGCGACTTGAACGCCTGCACATGTGAGCCGTTCGACACGAGCCTACTGCTGAAAAACGAGTTGCTCTCGGCCACAAGCGCGCTCGGAATGCTTTTTTGCCGACGTGGTCACGACGTGGCCAAAAGAGAAGACCACGGGTACAGAAAGCCCAAAGAATATTAAAAATTTCACTAAAGATTTCATTCGGCGCTCCGATATTCGACAGGTACTCGTCCAACGCATCGCAGACGGTATGAGAGACGGCGCTGGACTGAGGACCTAGTCCAAGCGCAATGCCACTGCCATCTTGGACAAAGTACGATGCGACAGCGGACGGGAACGCAATCTCCTGCGCCATCGAATACGGGACCTTTGCCGGGACGCGCGTACTGATGACGCCGGGAATGGAGTAAATCTCGACCGACGTCCAGCCCGCTACCTGGTTCGCGTGTGGCTTGTCGCGTGCAACGTCGGCGTACGACCAGCCACACGCGTCCCACTCGCGACCGAAGCGCCGGATTGATGTTGGTTTCCGCGGCGTCGCGACCAAGTACTTGCCCCACTACGTAGCCTGGCAGCGCGTCCCGACCTGGTTCAAGGAGAGCGTCACCTCCGAGCCATTCATCGCATCAGCTCTCGGCCGCCAACTCATCAATACGTAACGGGAACAAACTCTAAAGTTTCCTGCCCGGTGGCCGAAATACGCTGCGTAGCCGTCGCTGTGGGGAGGCTATACACCTGGGAGACGCCCGAGAAGCACTGGCATCCAACCCCAGGGAAAACTTACAAAAACTGGAGTTACGCAACATGAAGAAGGTCGCAGTGGCACTGGCAGTGGCCACTCTCGCAATCGTCGCCGCTCCGGCAGCGTATGCACAAGAAATCTACACCAACGTCGGCACCGAAGGTCTCGGAGCGGGTTATGGCTACTCCATCAACTCGTTCGTCAATGTGCGCGGTGAATTCAACGGCATGGCCTTCTCGCGTTCGTTCGATGCGGGCGATGCTCACTACGACGGCAAGGTGAATCTCTATCACGGCGGCCTGTACGCGGATGTGTTCCCGGTGCCCGCCATCATCGGGTTCCGCGTCACCGCGGGTCTGCTCATCGGCGGCGACAACATCTCGGCTGACGCGACGAGCATGTCAGGCACTTACACTATCAATGGCGTGACAGTTCCGACCAACGGCGAAGTCATCCACGCTAAAGCAAAGTTTTCCGCTGTGCGTCCCTATCTGGGCATTGGCTTTGGGCACAACCCGATGAACCGCGGCCTGTCGATGTTCTTTGACGCAGGCGTCGCGTTTGGCAAACCAAGCGTGAGCTACGACGTGCCGGCCGACATCGCAGCCGCAGCGGGTCCACAAAACGTAGCGGCCGAAGAAGCCAGCCTGCAGGACAAGGCAAACAATCTGTCGGTCTACCCGATTATCAAGGTCGGGCTTTCCTATCGCTTCTGACCAGGCTGACGCGGTGGCTCCGCTCCATTGAGTGCAGCTTCAAAGCATTCCATAAGTGAGGGCGATCACCTCTAAATGACGCGTCAACGGGACTGGCGTTGCTACCCCGAGCTGCTATCCTGAAAACGTGTAGCGGCCCGCAAAGCGTGGCTGGAGAAGGGTTACAGGGCGTCTGCAGCGTGTCCCTGATTCGCCACCAGTTTCAAGAAAAAGCCGCTGTTCATAAGGACAGCGGCTTTTTTGTTCTGGAACGCCGGTAATCCGCCAGAAAACGTGCATTACGCATCTAAATTTTAGCTGTCGCCGGTTGCCGGAGCCCGGGCTGCAGCCCGCGATGCACAGACGATTGCAATGTCGGCGGATTCAGGCCGTTTCCAGTTGTGCAAGTTCGGATTCGCGAGTTGGATCGCGGTGGCGCCGGCCGTGCGAACAGCCGACGCCTCGAGACAGGAGGCGGGGTCAGGCTCGACCGGCATAAGGCCGACGCCCCAGCTCGAGTCCCTCAGTAAAAGACTTGCCCAATCGTGCGTGCAACAGCGCGATGACTGCCGCAGCGTATCCTACAGCGAGTGTTCAGGAGACGACCATGAGCCTTGCCGGCAAGACCATATTCATGTCTGGTGGCAGTCGCGGCATCGGACTCGCCATTGCACTCAGAGCCGCACGTGACGGCGCCAACATCGTGATTGCGGCAAAGACCGGCAACCCGGACCCGCGTCTCGAGGGCACAATTTATACAGCGGCAGCGGCTGTTGAAGCCGCTGGCGGCAAGGTGCTCCCGCTGGTCGTGGACATCCGTGACGAAGAACGCGTGAAAGCCGCAGTTGCCGAGACCGTAGAGTCCTTCGGCGGCATCGACATACTCATCAACAACGCCAGCGCCATTCGACTGACGGGCACGCTCGATACACCCGTCAAACGGTATGACCTGATGCATGGGGTCAATGGCCGAGGAACGTTCGTGTGCGCACAAGCATGCTTGCCGCACCTTCTCAATTCGCCGAACCCGCACATCCTCACACTGTCACCTCCGCTGGTCCGCGACGCGAAGTGGTTTAGCGACTTTCCGGCATACGCCATCGCGAAATACACGATGAGCCTGTTCACGCTGGCGCTTGCCGGCGAGTTTAAGGACCGTGGTGTCGCTGTCAATTCACTATGGCCACGAACAGCTATCGCGACCGCTGCGGTACGAAACGAGATTGGCGGTGCGGAAATGATTGCGGCGTGTCGCAAGCCTGAGATAGTCGCCGACGCGGCTCACTTTATCCTGACTCGCCGAGCCAAAGAGTGTTCGGGAAACTTTTTCCTGGATGACGAAGTCCTGCTAGCGGCGGGTGTGCGGGACTTTGCACAGTACGACGTGCAGGCTGGGGCTGCATTGCAAGCAGATTTCTTTGTAGAGACGTTACCGGGAATGCTACCGGCGGACAACATGACGAAGCGTGCCAAGGCCTTCTGAGATTCTCTGGCCACATTGCAGCCACCTGTCAACCTGGCGCAGCGGACCTAACGGCCCGCGACGCAACGCACCGCAGAGCGACTCGCCAGACCCGCTCATAACCGCGGTCTTATCCCGCGTGCCGTGGAGCTGGCCAAGTCCTTCTTCCGAACGACCGGGTCTCACACTTTGAGGCGGGAACACAGCACTGCTTTTTTGTCCCTGATAAGCTCTTGTCTCGGTAACGATGCCTGATGTCTGGATTGAACCGATGAATGCGGTGCTGCGGCCCTTGTTTCGAGGGACTCAGAATCTGATGTAAAGCTGAGGATGAGATGCTTGCAATGAAAGGACGTCCCGGTTTTTTTGCCGAGGGACGGCTGCTTACGTTCACTTTGTTGTCACAAGGTCGAGACATCGCGTGCGCGGTAACTCGCGATGCGCTGGAACGACATTTTCTGCTTCGACGAGAATCCGACGACGCAACGCTAGTCTCGGCTTTCGAGCGCGGACTCAGGCGAATAATGGAAGTGGCTGACAGAAAAAGTCGGGCCTTGCGTGGCGCTCGCATTCTAGTGACGGCCGCGGACCTCGGTACAGCGTAAGGTGCTATTGCGCCACCGTGGGTGATGCCCAGTCAACATCACTTCACAGTGGCGTTCGTCTCCCTTGCATGAACGGTCGAATCAGACTGCGGCGCCGCCGTAAGGCACGTCCTTGTGCCCATAGCGGCGCACGCGCAGATTGGCCTGCTCGCCGTGTCCGGCGAAGCCTTCCAGCGCGCACAGTCGCGATGTGTACTCGCCGACCGTCGCGGATGCCTCGTCGGTCAACACCTTCTGGTAGGTGCAGGTCTCCCGCTCCGACGATCGCAACCGGCTTGCGGCCCACGAGTTCAATAGCGCTTATTGTCAAGCCACTACGGAAGATTGGCCCGCAGCCAAACAGATTTCGCTGACGCGCAGGTCGTATTGTGTGATTCGTGACGGGAACATATCCTTTAACTTCTCTTCGTGGACTGGAACGACCCGCTTCACTTCGTAATTGACCGACTTCATCATCGCTTCCGTGGTCAACACCAGATTTGTCTGACTACCAACGGCGAGTCCGACCGGGTTGTACATCAGGTCACCGCCACCGGCGCCCCCGCTGCTTTCCAGATTCTCGTACACGTAGACCAGGTCTCCCGCCAGGACCCAACCATCCTGAGACGGCTGCATGCCGTCATTGCGGATATGGATCCATTGGCTGCCGTATGTATGAGTGTCGAACGCAGCATGCAGGTCAATTCCTGGAAGAACGTCTTCACGGTCGCCATCTACGACAACCAGTCGCCCCTGCCTCGCGAGCTCGACCGCACGAAGGATGTCGGATGGGTCCACCGCGCCCATCATCCAGCGCATCCGGTCTGGAAGAGCGAGGGCCCATATCCACTTGCTGAGCTCACGCTCCTGAATATAGAACGTGGCGTTCGGGAATTGATCGGTATTGCCGAGATGGTCGAAGTGGGCGTGCGTAATGAAGACCGTATCGACGTCCTCGGGCGCCACGCCACATTCGGCGAGCACTTCCCTCGGTGAATGCCAGTTCTCGACGTTGAACCTCTCGCCAAGCACCGCGCCGTAGTCGCGGTGGTTATAACCGACGTCAACCATGGCGACATGTCCCTGCCCCTTGATCAAGGCATAGCAGTACGGAAGCTTCCTGTATCCCTGGTTATGAGCGCCGTAGATGACGCCGCTGACGTGGTAGTCCTTGACATAGGAATACTCGAGGACCCATACAGAGTATTTGTTATCCATCCCTATCTCCTGATAAGTAAGCCTAAGCTTTTATAGCCGTTGTCGCGTGTGCAGCGGAACCGCAATTGCAGCATGCCTGACTGAGGTCGATAGGGCTCAACCCCAAAGACCGTTCGGATGCCCATCGTATGAGCGCATTTGCCCGCCTCAGCTGATCGGTCCAGCGGGCGACATATTCCCGAACCCGTGCTGGATCGCGTGTGGACGCCCCAAATTCAGCGGTGACGCCGTTGACCAACGCAACCGCGCGGCTGGTGCACCAGTACTGACGCTTCGCCATAGGCGGCGGCCGAATTCCGGCAATTGCATCGACACACGCCGTGGCCTGTTCGATGCACTTCACAACCGCATCATGATCAGCCTCGAAACGTCCGCGAGCCTGCGCCAGTATGAAAAGGCCCGCGAGTTGCGCGATGACGCGGTTGACCCGCTCGTAGTGCGGCCGCAACTGGATCGCGTACGCGATCAGGTCGTCGCGGGTCGTACTGATGTCAGCAAGGGGATCGAGATCGTCCGGCGGCATGTCCAAGGCATCGCAGCCGTACTCGTGCACCAAAGGCATGCTGAATGAGCTATTTTTCGAATCTCCCAGATCCATACGTTCCTCTTGATTCTCCGACCGGCGACTTGGGCGCCGGTCTGCAACGTCGCACTATTTAGACGTCAAAGGCTGGATATGGGTGGGCTGATACGCGTCCGCCCGAAGCGAGCACTGCTGGCAGTTGATCCCCGGTTGGTCGGGTGCCTTCACTACCGCGTCCGCTGGCAAAGGCTGGATCGTCTGGCCCGGCGTCGGATTCCCATGCAACGCAGAGTCCAGCGACAATTCGGGAAGCAGGCGCGAATTGAACACCTCAGTCACGAACGAATCCGGCACCTTACCCGCCGGAAAGGTGTTACATCCGCCCTCTAGTCGATCGCCCGAGCAAATCTTCACGTCCTCTGCCGGAACCCAAGGCAGCGCGTACTGGATGTTGTGCGTGTCGAGGTTGCGCTTGCCCTGAAGCTTTTCCATCATCAGCTTGAATGCCAAGCCGGCAGTCGCCGGGGGGGAGCCCGACGAAACGCCCTGCAGGCCTTTCGCACGCATGCCCTGGTCCGCCAGTGCAAGCCGGAATCCATTCGAGTTTTCACCGGTCACGGGTACCAGCTTCTTTCCAGCGGCCACCAGCGCCTTGATCGCTCCGTCTTCCCCCGCTTGCGCCCAGATTCCATCTACGTCTGGATGAGCGGCAAGTGCCTTTGCGGTCTCCTGCTGCGTTGTTCGATCATCCCAATACCCGTAATACTCAGCGACCACCTTGATTCCGGGATACTTCTTAAATACGCTCATCGCGCCGTCGTAATGGCGTTTGTCGACGGAGTTGCCCGGAACGCCGCGACTCATGAAAATGTTTCCCTTTCCATGCAACTCGTTGGCGAGCGCCTGCGCAGTGTTTTCGCCGAAGCCCGCCGTGATATAGCTGACGTTATAAGCGCACGATTCGGTCACGGTTGCGTCGTACATGAAAAAGAGCGTACCGCTTTCACAACCACGTTTTACGACGCGATTAAGTGCTACAGGAGAGATCGGAAAGCTGATGACGCCGTCAGCATGCGCCGCGATCATGCTTTCATATGCCGAGATCTGTGCCTGGACGTCTGTGCCGGAAATCACCTCTCTCAATTCCACTTCCTTGTCATACGGAGGCGTTTTGGCCAGTGCCTTGACGACATTCGCCCCCTCCGTCTGCCACGCGTTGCCGCTGTAACTCTCACTGAGATAGATCAGGTACTTACCCTTCTTCGGCGCGGCTTGAGCATGCGCAGTCGAGATGGCATGTGCACCCAGCATGACCATCCCTGCGGCGAATGCTGCGACACCAACGCAGCTACGCAGCAATTTCAAACTCTTCATTTATGTATCTCCTCGCTTGTCAAAGAAATGGCTTACTGCCTTACTGAGCGTTACGCTTCTTGCGCAGCGCGGTCCGAACCGCGTCCAGCGCCTTCTCATGCTGCAGCACGACCGCTGCGAGAATCAGGGCGCCCTCGATCATCGTGCGCCATCCCTGCTCGAGTCCGAGAGACGTGATGATCATGTCGAGGATCGTCAGTAGGATTGCTCCGCCGAGGGTCCCGAGGAAGGCGCCGCGGCCACCCAGGATCGACGATCCGCCGATAACCACTGCCGCGATGGACGGAAGCAGGTAAAACTCGCCCATTCGAAGGGTTGCGCCGTTCGAATAGCCCACCAGCATCATTCCCACGAACCCGGCAAACGTGGCGGACGCGACATAGGTCAGGATCGTGAGCCGGCCGACGCGGATACCGGCAATGTGTGCCGCGACAGGATTACTTCCGATGGCGTACAGGCTTCGGCCGAACGTCGTCTTTCCCTGAATGACCACCGCAAGCACGCAGAACGCGATAGTGAAGAGCGTGATGATCGGCATGCCGCCCAGTCTGCCGCTCATCAACACGCTGAGCGCATGTGGCGACGCACCGCTAGGGTTGCCACCCGTTGCGCCGAGGCACAGGCTGTAGACAACGATGCCTGACGCCAGCGTCATGATGAAAGGCGGGACCTTGAAGAAAATGATGCCGACGCCATTGAATGCGCCCGTGCATGCACATACGGCGAGAATCACCGGAATCTGCCACCCTGCGCCGGCATCTGGTGATGCGCCGCCCATCCACGAAGCCGTCAAGACACCGCCAAGGGTAATTAAAGACGGCACCGACAGGTCAAGGCCACCGATCAATATCGTGAGCCCCTGACCAAACGAACAGACAATCAAAAACGACGCCAGCATCAGGATCGTCTGCAGCTGGTGCAGGCTGCCGAACTCGGGATTGATAAACTTCGACAGCAATAATGCAACGATGCAGGCCAGGTAGACCGCGATCGCACTAATGGTTTCGCGCTGGATGCGTATCGATCCACGCTCATCCGACTGTCGGGCCAAGCTACCGGGCCGGTCGACGCCTTGCTGCTGTGTATGGGTACGGGATTCGCGCATTTCAACGACTCCTGCTGGCAAGTCGGGTCATGAGACTCATGAAGATGACCGCTGCAATCATGACGAGACCTTGGAACAAGCCGATGTAAAAGGATTGGACGCCCGACGAAAACAGCACCTTCTGAAGCAGCATCAGCGCGCCCGCTCCAATCATGCTGCCGTACAATCCGCCCTGCCCCCCGGTGAACGCGGTGCCGCCTAGCGCGATTGACGCAAAGGTCAACAGAAGCAGACTGTCCCCCGCATTGGGATTGCCGGAGGCGGTCTGCGCCGAGAGCATGAAGCCGGCCAGGCCGTAAAGCATCCCGGCCAGCGTGAACGCTACGCATCGGGTCTTCTTCACGTTGATGCCCGAGAGGGCCGCAGCCGTCTCATCTTTACCAACCGCATACAGGGCGACGCCAGTATCAGTTCTGCGAAAAATCGCCCACAGCACAGCGACAGCTATCGCAAACAGTCCGGACGTGGGGATGAAACCCCATAGCGTGTCCGTCAGCGTTCCACTGATCCAATCGGAGACGCTGCCACCGGGTGCATCAAGAACGACGAGCGCGAGGCCTCGGGTCAGAATCATCATCGCGAGCGTCACGGCGATCGACTGGAAGCCACCGTATGCCACAAGCAGCCCATTGCACAGACCAACCAGCGCGCCGATGCCGAGAGCAAGAACGAGGCTGGCAAGCGCCCCCCACGGACCCGGTAGCGGATAGGCTGCGAGCACGACGTTGACAAGCGACAGGACCCCCGCCACCGACAAATCGAAGCCTCGCAAAAGGATGATGAGCGTACCGCCGGCTGCCGCGATCGCGAGCGGGATAGCGTTGTTGACGAGATCGTTGAATGACGACACGCTCAGTGCCCCCGCCTCCACACGCGCATAGAGCGCATAGAGGATCAGGCAAAGCAGCGACACGATCGTCACCCCGTTTGAAAGCACACCTCGCAACCGGAGGCGTTTTGGGCTGAGTTGCGTTGTCATGCTGCCGCCCTCACTGAGACGTCTTCACGGTGCCCTGTCGCCGCGGCGATGATCGCCTTTTCGTCGATCTGCTCCCCTTCCAGCCGGCTGACGATCCGGCCACCATAGATGACCAGACATTCATCGCAAAGCTGGACGAGTTCCGACAGCTCCGATGAGTACATCAAGACTGCGCCGCCGCTCCTCGCGTATTCCTGGATCACCTTGTAGATGGCCTGCTTGGTCCCAACGTCCACACCTCGCGTCGGATCGAAAAGAAGCAGGGTGCGGGCGCCGGTCATGAGAACGCGTCCGAGCAATGCCTTTTGCTGATTTCCGCCAGACAGCTCGCCGATCTGGAAGCCCACATAACGCTCCTGAAGATCGACTTGTGCAGCGACCTTGCGCGCAAGCGCGGCATCGCGCTGGCCGCGCACTACACCTAGCGACGAAATACTCCGCAACGCACTGAGGGTCATGTTTTTCTGTACGGAAAGCGTCGGAAAGATGCCTTGTGTCTTTCGCTCCTCGGGAAGGAGAGACACTTCAATGCCGGCGCGCAACGCGTGCGCCGGTGATTTGATACGGACCGCCTTGCCATCGATCTTGATTTCGCCTGACTGCAGCGGCTTGAGTCCGAACAACGCATGAAACAGGTCAGCCTGTCCTTGCCCGTCGAGCCCGGCGAGGCCCACGACGGAACCAGCCGGTACGTTGAATCCGACGTTGCGCACCATGCCTGCGCTGAGATCGTTGACATGCAGCCTCGGCTCGGCGGCGGTGTCGATGACAACGCGTTCACGCGTGAACGATGCGAGCCTGCTGCCGACCATCATCTCGAAGATGGCTGCATCGTCCGTGTCCTTGAGTTCGGTCGTCGCGACGCTCTTGCCGCTGCGCAGGACAGTACCGCGTGCGCACAGTTCGCGGATTTCGTTGAGGCGGTGTGAGATGTAGAGAACAGAGGTACCCCGCGCGATTTCTGTCCGAATCAACGCGAACAACCAGTCAGTCGAAGCAAGCACCGCGGTCGGCTCATCCAGGATCAGGAGCTTCGGACGCTTGCTCAGGGCCCGTACAATCTCTAGCCGTTGCCGGTCGGCGAGCGTGAGCGCCGAAACCACGGTGCGCGGATCGAAATGCGCCAGGTCGTACTCGTGCAGGATCGCCTCGGCAGCCTGATCGTTCCCGCGTCGGGAGACGAGCCGAGCGATCCCTTTTTTCAGCGTCGGCAACGCGAGATTTTCGGCCACGGTCAGGTTGGTCAGCAGACTGTGCTCCTGAAACGCGGTAGATACACCTTTCGCGCGCGCATCGAGGATCGAAGCCGGTTGATACGACGTGCCGTTCAACGTCATGGAGCCGGCGTCAACTGGCACGACACCGCTCAGGATCTTGACCAGCGTCGACTTGCCGGCACCGTTTTCGCCCAGAAGCGCATGCACTTCGCCTCGGCGGATCGAGAAGCTCACGCCACCGACAGCGATCGTCGGCCCGTACGACTTTCGTAGATCGCTCACTTCCAGCAGGTCCCGCTTGGGCCCGTCTGTTACTTCCATCATGGTCTCCTGATTTCGTTGTCCGGCCCCATCCGCAACGACCGAATTGCCGGTACCTACAAGAGGGGGCGGCCACCGTCGACAGCGATGACTGTGCCGGTCGAGAAGCGCAGCAGCGTTGCCGCAGCAATCACACCATCGGCGATTTCCGTGGGGTACGCGAGGCGCCCCAACGGCGTCTTCGCAGCTTGGCCGTTTCGCCAGTCGACATCCATCGACTTCACAAACTCTGTGTCGACGAGGCCCGGCGCGATCGATACGACGCGGATTCGCGGCGCCAGCGCCCGCGCCAGAGACCGCGTCATGTTGTCGACCGCTGCCTTTGACGCGCAATAGATCACATTGCTGCCCATTGCTGTCTGCGCCGCAATCGATGACACGTTAACGACAAGGCCATCGTCGCTAGCAGCCAGTGCGTGCCGAAAAGCGCGAATCGTGGCAAACGGGCCTCGTACATTTGTCGTTAGGATTTCGTCGATCAACGGGTCGTCCAGACTGTCGAGATCGTCATGCCGGACGAAGCGCGTCGTGCCCGCGCAGTTCACGAGGATGTCGAGTCGTGACGACCGTTTCAGAATCGTCGATGCCGCGTCGCGCAACGCGGCCGAATCCGTGACCGGCATTGCCAGCGCGAAATGACGCGCACCTTGTGGCGAGGGCAGTTGCTCGACCATCAATGCCGCGCTCCTTTCGGAACGGTTGTACCCAGCGACGACTGTCGCGCCGGCCGCGGCGAGGCGATGGCAGATCGCCCCGCCCAGGCCACCCGCAGCGCCGGTTACCGCTGCCACCTTTCCTGCAAGAGCGAGCGAGGCGCTCATGGTCGCGCCGCCGATCCAATGCCTCGGGAAGCAACAACGTACACAGCCTGGCACTCGCGCCCCTGAGCACGCTCGGCAGAACGAGCCTGCTGTCCGAAGGCGGCCTTCTTTTTTGCCTCTGATGCATGCGTATGCGACCTTCTCGCAACGATGAGTTTTCTCCGGCCCGTCGTTTGTTTCATCGCTATCACACACTCCTCAACTATGCGATGGTGCATACGTATGCACTGCGGCAAAGTATAGGAAGCTGGGGACTCGTTGCCAATACATTTTTAACCTATGAATGATCAGGTTTACCCTATGACACGTGAGTCGACGTCGGGCTGTCGCTCTGTCCGTCCTAGAGACTTTGGGAACGCTATATCGCTCGCTGAATTGACGCTATGCTTTTGGACTAATGGAAGGCAAGTCACGTAACCCGCGAGCGGTATTCGGAGGAGAGATGGGAAGAAAGAGCAGGGTTACGGTTATAGGTGATCTGGCACACCGTCCGACGACAGCCCATGACGTGGCGCGGCTCGCCGGCGTTTCCCAGTCAGCTGTGTCGCGTGTATATACGCCCGGAGCCAGCGTATCGCCCGAAACGCGTATAAAGGTGATGGAAGCCGCGAAGCGGCTTGGCTATCGGCCAAATCAAGTCGCCCGCTCGTTGATCACCCGTCGGTCGAACATCGTGGGTGTTGCGGTCCCCGGCACTGAGAATCCGTTCTACAGTGCCGCGCTCGACGCGCTATCGATCGCGCTTGCTCGCATCGGATACCGCGTCCTGCTATTCAGCGTCGATGCAATCGCGGGCTCGGATCCCATCCTGGAGGAGGTGCTCCGGTACCGAGTCGACGCTCTCGTCCTGATTTCAACCAGTCTGTCGTCACATTTCGCCGACGAATGCATGCAACTCGGTCTGCCCGTGGTGCTATTCAACCGGAAAACAGATAGCGGTTTGGCATCCAGCGTCACCGGAGACAATCTGAACGGCGCGCGCATGATCGCGGCATTTCTGCTGGCTGGCGGACACAAACGTTTTGCCTTCGTCGCGGGCGTCGAGCACTCATCGACGAACCGGGATCGTGAAGCTGGCTTTCTCAGCTACCTCTCAGCGCGAAAGGTACGCCACATCGAGCGACGGGTAGGGAACTACTCCACTACCGCAGCAGAAGCCGCCGTCAGGTCGTTGCTGGAACTGGAAAAGCAGCCGGACGCTATTTTCTGCGCTAACGATCACATGGCCCTGGTTGCGCTCAACGTGGCACAAGTTGGGTTTGGCTTGCAGCCTGGAAGGGATATTTCGATCGTCGGCTTCGATAACATCGACATGGCTGGGTGGCCGCTGTTCGGCCTCACGACCTATTCTCAGCCGATCCAGACGATGATTGATCAAGTCATCGGCATCCTCGAGCGGCAACTCTCAGGCGAAGCTGCTGTCGCGTTACAACAGGTGACACAAGGAGAACTGATTGTCAGAGCGTCGGCGCGCAAACCAAAGACGGGACTCTCGCAATCCGGGAAAGGATGGGTCTGGCGCCCTCGAACGGAGCCAGCCGTTTTCTGATCGTCGAAGCCAACTTATCTGATGGCGGAACGGTGCCTGTCGCTGGTACACACGACGATCCTGCGCTGTGTGAGGCGCAATACACCGGAATTCGCGTGTATTCATCAGCAGCGCAACTACCGCCGTCAAAGCACCGCTGAGACGAAGCGATTCGCCCCCGGGAGCGACACCTTCGCTGTATCGGCTGCGACCCGGCCGGCGAAAGCGGATCGCCTTGATCGCACGCAGCCAGGCTGCCCGCTCCTTACCGGCCAGTTGCGCACATCAGCCGCGCCGTGTTGCCAGTTCCGCGACGACTTCCACAACGTCAAGCAGCTGCCCTATGAATAATCTCCCTTTGTACCGGCGAAAAAAAAGCACCGTTGCCGGTGCCTTTCGGGGACTGCATTCAACAGTGGAATCGGCACAACGGTCGATCGTGCCCTCCCCTGGCCGATGCATTTAGCGTCCCTTGTACTGCGCACGAAGGCGTGCCAACTCGCCGTCCTGTTCTGCCTGAACCAACTGGTCGTAGACCTCCTTGCGCGTCAGTCCGGGCGCTTGCTGCATCGCGGGGTCGGAGGACACATTCTGGATTGCGGAAACTTGCTGCTGCGATGCAGAGCTATCGTCTTGAGCAGCATGGGCTACCGAACAGAGCGATGCGGTGAGTACGACGGCGGGGATAAATGCTTTGAACATGACGAACCTTTAGCAGTATTGATCAATTGTGACGATGCTCTTGCCACGCCGTGGCGGGCAGCATGGACGACATCGATGGAGCTAAGTATATACCCTTACTATCTGATGTGTGTTTCGATAGTTTGTAACAAACCACTGCCGCGAATGAGGGCGGGATCGAAGCGGGCTTTCCCAGTTGCTGCACCAGGCAGCCCCTTCGGTTGTGCGAGGCCCGGACGGCGCGTTTTTTGGCATCACGCCACGGGCAGATAAGCGCCTTCGGCCGTTCGCAAGACACCGGTGCTCGACGCAACCGAGGCGCGGCAGTTGTTCGACAGCATCGATATGACGACGCCGGTGGGCAGTTCGACCGGGCGCTGATCGCGCTGATGGTGTTTTCGCTCGCGCGGATCGCCGAAATGGCACTCCCGGTGATCGACCCAATCGGCCTCAAGTGGTCAAATACGGAGGTGGCGAGTCAGCGGCGGAAAAACGTGTCGCGTCAGGGGCTTGGATCAATGCCCCACGCGTTATCCACAGGGCTTTCAACACAAACGGTGGATAACTGCGGCGTGGCTGCTGACGGCGATATTTGATGGTTGGGTCACTTGACCCGCTAATAGTCCTCGCTCGCCCACACGGCATATCACGATTTCGACGAGATCTTCGTTCGATGTGTTCCGCACGATGATCGCGTCCTGCCGTCGGTCGCACCTCGTCTTCGTGCAGCGATGTCAGTCGTGTGCGTGGGCACTGAGGCTATCCAGCAGTACCTTGGTAGTAGCATCCGGTTCTTTGCCCTGCCGCGTTACCACGCTGAAGAGCGAAGAATAGGAAAATGCCGCGGGCGAGAGCGCGAATAGTGTTCCATCCTCCACCCATCTTCGCGCGAAATGCGTCGGGAGATACCCGATATAGGTTCCGGTTAACAGCATCGTCAAGATTGCTTCCATCGTGTAGGCTGTGGCAGCCCGCTTCAGATTCACCTGATGCGGCTTCTGGCTTTCAAGCATATACCCACGCTCTACGTAGTCTGCTTCCCCAATGGACTCCATGAGTCCGACCCCCGTCGCGCTCGACAGCGGATGACCGCCTCCGCAATAGAGACTCTGCTCTTCCGAGAACACCGGGGTATAGACGAGGCCCGACAGACGATGATGGAATGCGCCCACCGCGAGCGCTAACCGCTCATCAAGGACGGCCTTCTCCAGCTCGTCGGGACGCATGACATGAACGGTAAGGTGTGTCGAACCGGACACCTGCCTGAATTGCTTGAGTGCCGCTATAGTCGGCGAGCCTGGAAAGGATAGCAATCCGTCGACCAAGCCAATCGCAATGTGCGTGGTCGGCTGACCGCTCAACGCGCTGACGCTGCCCAGAAAGCGGCCAACATCTGAAAACAGAACACGTGCGGCCTCATAGACCGCAAGCCCTTCCTCAGTGACCTGAAAACCCTGGCGTCCCCGATGGCACAATTTCGTCCCGAGTCGCACTTCAAGGTCTCGGACCGTCACACTCAGGCGAGGCAGCCCCATATTCAGAATCGTTTGGGCAGAAGTGAAGCCTCCCGCTTCGACGATTGTGCAAAATATTCGTAGTGACTTCAGGTCAAGGTCTGAGAGGTTTCCAATCATCGCTTTGGCTGGCTTGGGACTGGGCGCCAACCAGCCGACAATAGAACCGCAAAAGTGCTGATTCGAAAGTCCCTTGCTCCTGGGAGGCGGCGCTTATTACTCGACGGAAGCCGAGCGCTCAGCGCCGATTGTACGACGTTGCGCGTGCGCCTCTGCAATTACGCACAGCAACTCGAACATCATCGTTGCGCCAACCAATGCGGTGCTCCCCCCTTGGTCAAAAGGCGGCGCAACTTCAACTACGTCGGCACCTATCAGATTCAACCCTCGCAGCCCTCGCACCATATGTTGTGCCTCGAGCGTAGTAATGCCGCCGATTTCCGGCGTGCCTGTCCCAGGTGCGAATGACGGGTCGAGCGCATCGACATCGAAGCTCACATAGGTTGGCTCTGTGCCCACCACGCGTCGCGCTTCAGCAATGGTCGCGGCCACCCCCAGGTCGGCGAACTCCTCCATGTGAATCACGCGGATGCCTGCCGCCTCGGCAAAATCGAGGTCCTCTGCCGAGTAGACAGACCCTCGGATTCCAATTTGGACCGTCCTCTTTGGGTCGAGCAGCCCTTCCTCTATCGCCCTTCTGAACGGCGTTCCGTGCGTATAGGGGTTGTTCCCGAAATAGGTGTCGTTCGTGTCAGAGTGCGCATCGAAGTGGACCATACCAACAGGCCGTTCCTTCGCGATAGCGCGGAATATCGGCAAAGTGACGAGGTGGTCACCACCCGCGGATATTGGAATCACGCCCGCACGAAAAATCGACGCATAGAACTGCTCAATCTGCTTTAGACAATCCAACAGGTCGATGGGATTAACCGGGGCGTCGCCGACGTCGCCGACACGCAGCAGGTCGTACGGTGCGATGCGACTTACGTGGTGGACCTTTCGCATCAAACTCGACATATTGCGAATTTCCCGCGGGCCGTGCCGCGCACCGGCTCGATTCGTCGTTCCACCATCCCATGGCACGCCGACCAGCGCGACATCGACGTCCGAAAAATTCGTGACCGCTGGCAAACGCATGAAAGTCGGTAGCCCGGCAAATCGCGGCACAAGCGCGGCATCGAGCGGTTGCGGAAAGGTACTAGCCATACAAGCTCCCTGGACAGGTTTCGACGACACGTGGAAACGCTAACACGTCGACCATGAAGGCAATTCTTCAATCCTGAAAGCTGACTTTCCTGAATTGGAAAGCGGGCAGCCAATGCTTTCGAAAGTCGATAAGTTGACTTTTTCTCATGAGCATTGATAGGAAATTTTGACCTTCATACATTCAGTTGATGCTGACTTTCAGGCCCGTTCGAAGAAATTTCGGCCGTTGTGCTCTTCCTGGCCTCGCAAGCAGCGAGTTTCATGACCGGTCAGATTGTGGGGGTCAACGGCGGCGGTGTCATGAACGGTTAGTCCGAGCCGGTTCCAAGCACGCCTTAGTCAAGTCATGAACTGCAGTCCCTTTCGAATGCGCCACTGAAAACTCCACCTCATTTGCCTCGAGAACCCACATGAAATTCTCTGAAGTCATCGGCTATGACAGGCATGGCACCGTACGCGAAGTCAACACAGCTCTCAACAAAGGAACACTCAACACCAAGGACGTCACGCTTTCCGCATTGGGTTTCAATGCGCCGGCATGGGTCGCGGCGTCCTCCATGTCGATTCTCTACTCGATCTCTGGTCATCACGCGCCACTCGCGATTCTGATTGCGTACTTCTTTCCCATGCTTGTGCTCGCATTAAGCATGGTTTCGCTCACGCGACAGGCACCCTCGGCAGGAGGAGTCTTCACCTTCAGTTCGCGATTCCTGCACCCGAACATCGGCACCATCCTGGGCTGGACGTACACGGTCGCATGCACTGCTGTGACACCGATGTGTGCCTTGATAGGTACCGAGTATATCCAGGCACTCTTCCCGTCTGTCGGTGGGGTACTGAACGCCAAGATCATCGGTTCGCTGATGATTCTCGTGTTTTTCGTGGTGTCCTGCCGCGGCGTAGGCGTGACAGCGAAAGTGGCAAGCACGTTTCTCATCTTCGAGATTGCCGTCGTTGCTGGCCTCGGGTTGCTCGGTGTGCTCCATCCACGGGTCGAAGGGCTGTCACTTGCATCAATGTATTCGTTGCGAGACGTTGGTGGCCTTGCGGGCATCGGCCCGGGTGTACTGTTCGGCGTGTGGATGCTCGCCAACTTCGATTCGGCAATCAACTATATTGAGGAAGCTCAAGTACCAGTCAGAACGGTTCAAAGGTCCTTACTGCTGGTCTTGACCTCCGCGTTCGTTATATACAGTCTGGCGGCTATCGGATGGCAATATGCGGTACCGGTCGAAAAGCTCGCCGCGATTGTCGAGAACGGAAACGGGGGGCCGATTTCAGCGGTGGCCCATGCGTATCTCCCACCTGCGATGGCCTGGCTTGCCCTCTTCGTCGTCGTTACATCAGCGTCTGCTGGCCTGCAAATCTCCTCTAACGCAGCCGCCCGGACACTGTACCGGATGAGTGAGGAAGGTCATCTTCCTTCAAAGCTGGGCATCGTCAACCGGCACAAAGCCCCGTGGTTCGCGACAACGGTCGTATCGGCTGCCGGCATCGCTCTTGTTTGGTGGAAGCCACTCGACAAGATTGTCTGGTACTACGATGTGGTCACCATCACGCTGGTCGCGTCGTACATCTCGGCCCTTGCCGCGTTCATCGCCGTATCGTGGAGACAGCAACGTCCGACCATCGCCGCACTGCTCACCATACCTGCCTTGCTGGCCGTGGCAGTTCTTGCATATATCGGCTACACGGCTGGCGCAAATCCGGTTTCGCCAGACGACCTCTACAACGCCTGGTACCTAGGTGCCGCAACACTCGTCACCGGTGGATTCATCGTTATTTTCCATCGGCGCAAGAGCGAACGCGCTGCGAGCGATAGCGCCAAAGCTTTGTGACAGCTCAGGAAATGTCATATGCACATGAAATCCTTTAAATGGCCCAATGGGTATCGTGCCGCCGTATCCCTCTGCTTCGATGTGGATGCCGAATCGGGCTGGATTATTGAACCTGAAAACCACCGCAGACTGTCATTGCTGTCGACAGGCGCCTACGGCCGCCGCGTAGGTGTGCCACGAATTCTGGACTTGCTGGAACGGCACGGACTGACCGCGCAATTCTTTATTCCGGGGTATACGGCTGAGATAGACAGTAAGCTCGTTCAGACCATCCATGGCGATGGGCATCCGATTGGGTGCCACGGCTACCTTCATGAGCGCACCGATGGTCTGACGTACGAGGAGGAGGATGCAATTCTGGCGAAATCGATAAGCATTCTCGCAGACATCACAGGCGTCAGGCCCACTGGCTTTCGCGCTCCGTTGTGGGAAGTGACGCCGCAGACGCTTGAACTACTCGGCAAGCACGAGTTCGCTTTTGATAGCAGCCTGATGGGAACAGACGTTCCTTATGCAATTCAGGCGGGAGGGCGGCGAATTCTGGAGCTACCCGTCACTTGGCTTCTGGACGACTGGGAACAATTCGCCTACTCGGCGGTTCCGCAAGTTGGCGCGGTGATCGAGGAGCCGGATAAAGTCCTTCGATTGTGGAAGGCGGAGTTCGACGCCCTGTACGAGGAAGGCAGGTACTTCATGCTCACCATGCACCCCGAAATTATCGGTCGAGCCTCCCGTATCGCGATGCTGGACGCGTTGATCAAGCATATGAAACAGCACGATGACGTATGGTTTTGCACCCCGCAGGAGCTGCATGCTGCATGGGAAGACCGGAAGTTTGAGACAGACGACTTTCCTTACTGAAGAGCAGGAATAACGCGCTATGACGATCCTCGTGACGGGTGGGTGTGGATTTCTCGGGCAGACTTTGCTGACGATGCTGTCAGAGCAGGGGCATCGCGTTGTTAGCTATGACCGCCGCGCTCGGGAAGACGACACAAGGCCATGCATCGACTATATACAGGGCGATTTGAATGATTTGCCTCTCCTGCTGGGGACGGTCGATCGGTTTGAAGTCGAAGCAATCATCCACACGGCCGCGATCTCGCATCCCTATTTCTCGCGGGAGATTCCTTACCAGACGGTGGTGACCAACGCGCTTGGCACCACAACGGTATTTGAAGCGGCACGCCTGAAAGGCATTCGGCGCCTTGTGAACTTCAGCTCAGAATGTGTCTACGGAGACAATGCCGGCAGTGGGCTTGTTATCGAAGACGCACCGCTCGACCCGACCACCCCATACGGCGCAACTAAGGTTTTTACCGAGAAGCTCGCAGCGGTCTACAACCGGCTATATGACATGCAAATTGTCTCCCTGAGGCCCGGCTGGATTTACGGTCCTGGACAATTCATGCAGTGCTACCTCAAGACTATGCTCCGCAACGCCATAGACGGACAGCCCACAAGAGAGGATGCAGGAAGGGACTATCGCTTCCAGTATGTTCATGTGACGGATGTCGCACGCGCAAGCGTTCTTGCACTTCAAGCGGACGTCACTGAGCACTCAGTTTTCAACGTTACCGGTGGCGACCAGCATTCATACGGCGACGTCGCTGCTCTTGTAAAAGAACGCTTTCCTGAAGCCGACATTCAGATTGGCGAAGGAACTATTAGCGTGCTTGACCAGAATGCTCCCTTTGACCTTACACGAGCAAATATAGAACTCGGCTACGTTCCCCTCATCACGTTGACGAATGGGATAGCAACGTATTCCGAGTGGCTACGCAGCCACGCGTACTAGCGTTTGAGCTTCCGGATGCGCCTGCCCGATATGGATCCCTGGCCGCTAACGTTTTGTCGCTGAAGCAAGGACGCAGGGCATGGGCATTCTAAGTTCGCCGCCCACTCGATACGCGGCGGCGCTTTCCGCCACCGCTTCCTGAATCTTCGCGAGTGCGTCGGGCGTTTGCGCGTTCAGGATGGCGGCCATGCGAACCGTGCCTCGCATCAAAATGCCAACGGGCGTTTCCGGAGAAGCGATATGCCACGTCTGACTCACTTCTCTAACCTCAGGGTCTGAAAAGCCCGCGTCACGTAGGGCCCGGGATGATTCTTCTGCATCACTGAAACGAAAGAACGGGGGGCCGGGGGGAATCGGCACATCCATTTTGCCGTGCGCTTCTATCGCTTGCAGAATCATCTGGAAGCCGACGGCCTTCTCGGGTACCGCCCAAACCGTGAAAGCAATCTTTCCACCAGGGCGAAGCACGCGAAACACTTCGGCCAGCGCTTTCTCGGCATGAGAGAAGTGCAACATTCCAAAGCTGATTCCGACCGCATCAAAAACGCCGTCTTCGAACGGCAAGTCCTCAGCGCCCCCTTCATAAAAATCGATGTCCGGATACTGACGCCTTGCGTGGGCAATCATGGCGGCGGAAAAATCAACCCCGGTCACGGCCGCGCGACGGGACGCGGCAGCCGCCGCGAGAAACCCCGGACCTGTTGCAACGTCGAGAAACCGCGTGCCCTCCCCGACACCCAGAGTGTCAAGCAGCGGCGCATTTGATTGCTTCGTCAATCGCTCAAAGTGGTCTTGATACGGCTGGACGACGTGCTCCCAGCCCTCATGCTCAAACGCAGTGAAATCGTCCTGGTCCATTCCGGGCCTCCAAACTTCCAATACACCGTTTCGGCTGATAGGAAAGCGGAGCCGCGAACGCGTTCGGCCTTGTCTCCATGACGCATGAGAAGGCTACCCCACCTCCGACTGATCGAAAAGTGGGTCCAGTATTTCCCCACGGCTGTGCTCAAGAACCTGCGAGCAGTGCCGCTAATAAGCCTGCCGACAGGGTGTCGGCCAGCCATCACCCAAACATTTTTGACACCATATATCATTCGCATTCCCAAATACCTTGGACTTCTCCTACCAGATAGGCCAATCCATTTTCTTAAGTTCCTTGCAAATTAATGAAGAAAGCACTACTGACAGTTGCCATAGTTGGCTCCTTCTCAACTGTGGCGCATGCGCAAAGCAGCGTAACGTTGTACGGCTTTATCGATGTTGGGCTAACGTACGTGTCGAACCAAAAGAAAGCAGGCTCGACTGCAGGGCACAGTAGCTTCGCCATGACAAACGCCAGCATCAACCCAGACGGTTTCGGTATGCGTGGTTCTGAAGACCTGGGCGGCGGCCTCAAAGCCATCTTCACGTTGGAAAACGGCTTCACCCTTACCAACGGCGCTTTAGGCCAGCACGGTCTGCTGTTCGGTCGGCAGGCATTCGCCGGGCTGTCGAGCAACCAGTTTGGTACGGTAACGCTCGGCCGCCAATATGATGCGATGGTCGACTTCCTGGCGCCGTTGGCGGCCGCTGCCACCTCGACCGCCGGCGAGTTCTTCGGGCACCCGTACGACAACGACAATCTCGAGAACACGATGCGGATTAACAATTCGGTCAAGTTCACGAGCGTAAACTACGGAGGCTGGCAGTTTGGCAGCCTGTACGGCTTTTCGAATGCGGCCGGCGGCTTTTCGAACAACCGGGCGTACAGCTTCGGTACTTCGTATATCAACGGTCCATTGCACTTTGCGGCGTCGTACCTCCAGCTCAACAACGGCGGTACTGCCACCAATCTGACCGGCGCGACAGACTCCTACCTTACGTCCGGCGAGGTGAGCGCGAGCGACTCGACGTTTAGCGCCGGTCAGCAACGTACTTTCGGTGCCGGTTTGAACTACACGTTCGGTCCAGCGAGGGTGGGCTTCGTGTTCACGGAAACACAACTGGAAAACGCAACGGCGATCAACAACACATACAGCCAGTCGATCGATCTCGGGAACTCGAGCCTGCGTTTTGACAACTACGAAGTCAGCGCGCACTACAGCGTGACGCCAGAACTCGCTGTCATCGGCTCGGATACGTTCACGGACGGCGCTTCCAGCATCGCGGGTTCGTCGAGCCCGAAGTGGAACCAGACCAATCTGATGTTGGACTACTCGCTGTCCCCGCGGACAGACGTGTACGTCGAAGGCCAGTTCCAGCACGTGAGTGGCGGTGGCACCGTGTTCACGGCTGCCATCAACGGGTTGTCACCTTCAGCCAACGACAAGCAAGCCGCGCTCACCATAGGCTTGCGTAACCGCTTCTAAGCTTCGTCGAATCCGGGCAAAAAAGTACCGCTCGGGTTGCGACCAGCACGCCTGAATGGATAACAGCCTACGCCGCGCGAGCAACGCGGTGCGCTGGCCAGGCTCGCCGCACGCTTTGTGGTGCCGATCATGGCCGACGAAGCGTTGACCGGCCCTCTTGCTCAGAATATGTGACGAATGCCCGTAACGATCTGCGTTTGGCTGTTCGTCGCGGAGAGCATGCCGGTATCCGGCATGACCGCGTACGAAAGACTGATGCCGTCGCCGCCCGATATGTGCTGATAAGCTCCCTCCACGTAGAGGGTCGTTCGCGCGCTCAAGCTATAGTCGCCCTCGATCGTGACCTGCTGATTGTGCAACGTGGCGTCAGTCGAGCCGGTAAGGTGCTCGTTCGCCAGCGTGTAACCGGCGCCGAGCGAGAACGCGCCGGTGACCGGATAGCGGCCATAAACACTGTAATTGTCAAAGCGCAGGTCCTCGCCGTTGATATCCGCGAAATCGGTTCCAGCGGTCGAGAGCGACAGGAATGTCGAATGCGTATAAAGCACACCGACTGTGCCCTTGCCGACATCCACGCGGGCGCCGGCGCCAAACACGCGTTGGTCGCCGGCAGCGAAGGAGGCCATATTCGAACCGACCGCGCCGTTCACGCTGTTCGTGGCGCTCGCCGGATTGCTCCCATCCTGATATGCCGCCCCAAGGTGAAGCGGGCCCTGGTCATAGTTGACGCCGAAACTGAAGAGTCGATTGTTCGCGAACTGGCCGGCGGCGTTAGAGAAGGCGTACATACCCGAGAAGTGCCACCCGCCCACGACCGGACTCGCATACTTGACGGCATTGCTGACCGTATAGCCACCACCGACGTTGTCGTTGTCGTAGACATGAGCGGACATGTTGCCGCCGAACGTGCAATAGGCAGAAAGGGGACACAGACTATCGACGAGGGACGAGTACTGCTTACCGATCGTAACGGTACCCCAGCGATCGTCCTGAATGCCAACCCATGACTGCCGATTGAACAAGTCGGTACCGTACGAATTCGCGCCGTTACTAATCCCGAACTGGCTTTCCAGCTTGAAGACGGCATGCATGCCGCCACCCAGGTCCTCGCTGCCTTTGAGACCAAAGACCGTGGTGTTGTTTGCGGAATTGGCAAGCCCGAAAGAGGGACCTGCCTTCCCCCCATTGTTCACGCTATTGAGGTACTGCAGGCTCTCATCGAGTACGCCGTACAGAGTCACGGTGGATTGCGCATGGGCGATCGAAACGAATGCACCCAATAGCGTAGCTGCTGCAAAGGATTTTTTTGCTACGGTCATTTCTGATTCCATCCTACTTGATACATTAGGCTTACTAACTGCTTTATCGATAGCTGCCGACATAGATCGTTGCCTATCGCCTCTGCACCCAATCGGGCCACGCCATACGGGTCTTTCGATGGCGTGGCGCCGTAATGCGCTCTACCGTTCAGCTCGCGAGGAGTTCACGCAATGCCTGCTCCAGCACTTCGATATCGGCCGGGCTCGTGCCCGGACCACCAGCAAAGTGCCCCCAGATCGAATCGACGACGCGCAACTCCGCGTTCGGCATATGCTTGACCTCGAACTCGCTGTCTTCGGGAGGGAAATAGAGATCGGTCTTGCAAGGCATGACGATCGATTTCGCGCGAATCGACGAGAGCGCCTTGACGAAGTCACCCTTATAGATTTCGTTGTCGCTGATGTCGCCGTTTTGCCAGGTCCACAGCATGCCGAGCAAATTGTTCGCGTCCTTCGACATTAGCCAGCCCTCCCAGAATCCGACGAGAAAATCTTCGAGGGACGAATAGCCGAGCTTTTCGACATCGAGCTTCTCGCGGTAGAAAGCCTGCGACAGTCCCCAGCCAGCGTAGACGCGCGCCGCGGCACGCAAGCCCTTTTCCGGCTGCCCTTCGTACCAGCCGTCACAGAACGCCGAATCCGCCATCAGCGCCGCCTTGACGCCTTCGAGGAACACGAAGTTGTGTCGTGAGCATTTTGCCGATCCCTGGAACGGCAGGATTCGCTCGACCATCTCCGGATAGAGCGCGCCCCAGTGAAACGTCTGCAATGCGCCCATCGACCAGCCAGTGACGAGCGCGATCTTTTCGATACCGAACTCTTCGGTAACCAGGCGCCATTGCATGCGCACGTTGTCGTAGGCCGTCACGTTCGGGAAGCGCGCCTTGCCGTACGGAGCGGGTGTATTGCTCGGAGAGGACGAAAGTCCGTTGCAGAACATATTGGGCACGATGATGAAGTACTTGCGCGGATCGAGCGCCTTGTCCTCGCCAATCAGCCACTCGTTCTCGTAGTGCTGGCCCGAATACCAAGTCGGATAAATGATGACGTTGTCTTTTGCGGCATTGAGGCTGCCATACGTCTTGTAGGCAAGCTTGGCATCGGGAATGCGCAAGCCGCATTGAAGCACGATGTCGCCGAGAGAAAAGATCTTGAAGTCAGACATGTTGAAAACCCGCTCAAATCAAATTTACTAACATTCGCGGGCAAGCGCCCGCCCTCGTAGCACAACATGCTTGTCAAGCACGATCCGCTGCCATGCTGGGTTTCTTCGACACCAGCGCGATGAGTCCATATGCAATCGCACTGATGATGAACGCCGATACGGCGGTTGAGAATTCAGGAAATTGCTTCTCAACGGCATAGGCCGCGACTGACCCGATCGCCCAAGCCAAGAAGGCCTGGCCGCGCCACTGGCGGTCGATTTCCGCATTGCGTCGCACGAGGCAGAGGTCGACGATCACGACCGCGCCGATCGGGGGAACGACAATGCCAAGCAGCGAAAGCCAGGGAATGAAAAAGGCCCAGACGTTAGTGGCCGCAACGGCAATCCCGATGACAGCCAGGATGACCGCGGCCGTGCGCATCTTGACCCCGGCGATCTGCGACCAACCGACCGCGGAGTTATAGAGGCAATGCGCGCACACCGAGCCGAGACTGCAGAACAGAAAGACCACGGCAACCACGCTCAGCCACGCTTGATGTTGATTCAGCATGTAACCGAACATATTGTCCATGGCGAACGGCTGCGGATTCGGCAACGCCATCGCCGCGGTCATGATGCCGCCCATGAGCATCGCGTAGCAGTTCGCGAACGGAAACGCCGTAAACGTCGCGATCCAGGAGTCGCGGCCGTTCCTGGCCCAACGATTGAAGTCAGCCGACACAGTCCCCGCATCGACGAAGAGGCTGATGACGATCGTCAACCCAACGCCGAACGCCATCGATGACGCAGGGTTCGTTCCGTTGTACGCGAGGACAGCGCTCCATCCCGCGTGCCCCACGGAATCGATCGCGACCCAGGTGCCGAGCAGAAGAAAGAGCGGTACAGAGACCATGCCGAGCCAATGCAAGCCCCGTATGCCGACAAAGGTCACCGCGAGATACAGCACGCCTGCGATGAACGACATCAGGAGGTAACTGGCGCCTGACGAGGAATGGATCAGATTGCCCGTGATGCCGGTTTGCACTGCATACCATCCGAGCAGCAGGCTCGAGAGCAGGCCCGAAGCTAAGGCGTAGCCCCGGCGCCCGAAGACGCGGCTTGCGAGCAGGGCAAAGCTGAGCCCGTGCTTCGCGCCGAGCCCGCCGAGCGTACCGACGTAAGCGAACATCAGGAGATTTCCGAGAAGCATTGCAGCCAAGCCCCGTCCGAAGCCCATGCCCGCAACGAGGATGGATCCGGTCATGGCACTTGTGATGATCATCGGAAAGCTGATCCACACTGTTGCCACCGATAGCACGCTGCGTCGCGCCGCAGGAGGGACGGGCGTGCGTTCGTATTCCTCTCCGAGCACATGCTCGAGAGTCGTTTCCCCGCTCGTGCTTACAAATTCCTGAGATGACATGACTTTTATTCCCGGTAAGGCCAGGGCCCACAGGACGCAAGACCAGGCTTACGTGGACCCCAAAAAAACAAAAAAAAGCCCACCCGGACGCTTTTCTGGCGTCGGGGTGGGCTCTGTTGCCCTTGCTTATTCGTCGCTGTTGACGAGTCCTACGTGATTGATACGTGATTGATTTGTGACAGAATCGAGTGCCGAAAATACGCTGTCAAGTAATTTCGCGATGCACTGAGGTCGCGACGCGCGACTTTCAAGAGCGTGGTTCAGACTTTGGAGTTCTGATCGCTCGCCGACGGTGGCTCCGTTTCGGAGCGTGCTCATCCATCAAGATTTCGCCTTGCTGCCAAGAATGCCCGCAAGGTGCAAAGGCAAGAGAGTCCGGGCGGACTCTCACGTCTGCGTAACGCAACAAAGATATATGGAACCTTTCAAGGGTATCGGGTCGCGCCGTTGTCGCGGCTCAGACGCCCTCGCCTGCCCACGCTCGTTCGAGTAACTGGCCAAGCGCGCCGGCTTCGATGCGCCGCGGATTGCCATATGGGTTGGCCATGGCCTGTTCGATCGCCCTTGCAACACCGTCGCGCGGCATACCGATATCGCGCAGCGCCAGCGGAATGCCGCATTCACGTTCGAGTTGGAGGAGCGCCTGTACAGGATCCTCCGTCTTGAACGCGCGCCGCAGATGCGTCAGCGCGACAGGGATCTCCGGAGCGTTGTACGCGAGCGCGTGAGGCAACACGATTGCATGCGTCTGTGCGTGCGGCAGATCGAACAGGCCGCCCAGCGTATGGCAAAGCTTGTGGTGCAACCCCATCGTCACCGAGCCAAGGCAGCATGCACAGAGCCAGGCCCCGTACAACACATCCGCACGGGCAGTTGCGTCACCCGGTTCGCGCATCATGCGCGGCAGTGCGTCGACGATTGCGCGCACGCCCTCTTCGGCCATCAACGAGACAATTGGATTTCCGTCGGGCGCATAAAGCGCCTCGACCGCATGTGCGATGGCATTGAACGCCGATAGCGCCGACATCTGAAGGGGCAGGGACAGTGTCAGGTCGACGTCGTACACGACAACCTCGGGCAATACCTTGGGACTGCGCTGGGTGGTCTTGACGCCGTCGCGGGTTTCTCCGAGCAGTGGCGTCATTTCAGAGCCGGCATAGGTCGTCGGCAAAACGATCTGCGGCAGATCGGTACGCAACGCAATCGCTTTGCCCAGTCCGGTGGTCGAGCCCCCGCCGACGGACACCACACCGTCGATGCCGAGCTCCTTGACGACGGCGAGAGCACGCTCGGTCACCTCGATGGGCGTATGCATCGTGGCGCCGGCGAAGGCTCCAGCCGCCCGCTCCCCGAGCAACTGCTGGACTTGCGTGGCCAACGCCGTCTGCTGCGGGGTGGATAAAACGAGAAGCCGCCGCAAACCCAGGCGATCCGCTTCATCGGGAAGCCTTGCACTTGTTCCCCGGCCGAATATGACGCGCGCAGGCTGCGCCTGATAAACAAATGACTGAGACATGCCCCTTACCTCGTTTCGTTCAAATAGGTCCGTCGTCTAGCCAGAGCGCGACTATGGAAACGAACAGACATCCCGCATCTGTGACAGTGATCGCTCCATCATCATGTCGGCTGGTAGTCCACCTGATGCCTTGCGACGCGCACGTCTCCCAGGAGCTGCTTCACGCGGATGTGCTCCGCGTGTACAGCATAGCCAGCGAGCGCTTCGTGAGAATCGAACTCCGAATAGAGCACGACATCGCAAGCGTAGTCCACCTCGCTCATATCGACACCGATCTCCACATGCAGGAGGCCAGGTATCTTCCCGACAAGACCTTCAAAAGCACTTTTCACGAGATGAACTGCCTGAGCCTTTTCCTCAGGCGTTTCACCTTTCAAATTCCACATCACAATGTGCTTGATCACCGGGTTCCCCGTAAATTCTTCTGCGACTAACGATGCGATACATGGCCATCAGCCGAGGCCCACCGTATCCGGTGGGCATGATGCCCCAGTAGCGTCGACGCTGCCACCCTTCAGGACAAGACCTCTGGACTTAGGCGGCGCAACTTTCGACTGCAGTGCCAGACCGATTGAGGACGAACGTGAAGTCGAGCGTACTGAACGACGTGTCGACATCGCTACCATCCGGCGCGCGACCCGGTCCGTGACGCTGCCAATCGGCAATCAGCGACGACCGGACGCCAAACACCGCGTCGGAATTGAGGTATTTGTCACCGGAGCGGAACACGTGAGTAATCAGTCTCTCGTATCCCGGTGCTTCAATCATGAAGTGCAGATGCGCCGGTCGCCACGGATGCCGACCCAGGGCCGTCAACATGCGTCCAACGGGGCCATCGTGTGGAATTGGGTAGGACTCGGCAGTAATCGATTTGAAGTGAAAGGAACCGTCGGCCAGACTACGCAGCATCCCACGTCCGTGGTTGCTGGCTGCACCTTCGTACTGCACGTCATAGAAACCGTCGGAATCGGCTTGCCACACTTCGATCCTGGCATTGGGGACCGGCTCGCCGTCGAACCCGGTGATGCGGCCACTAACAAAACACGGCTCACCTTTGGCGCCGTTGCCGACGTCGTCTCCATTCTGGTATTCCGGAGCGTTCTCGACGAAGAACGGGCCGAATACGGTGGACTCCGTACAGCCGATCGGTTTGCGATTGTTCAAGGCGGTGACAAGCATCGACAGACCCAGCGTGTCCGATAGAAGGATGAACTCCTGGCGCTTGTCGTCGGTGATGTGGCCGACGTCGGTCAGGAACTGGATGCCCTTGAACCACTCCTCCTCGGTCAGTTGCACATCACGCGCAAAGGCGTGCAGATGCTGAACAACGCTCGTCATGATCTGCTTGAGGCGCGGATTGGAGGCCTCCGCGTGGCGGCCCAGTACGATCTGCGTAATGGTGTCTTCATCGACGTTTTGCATGCTCTCTCCAATGGGCGGGTCCCTTGGGACAGAATATAGTCTGCCGGCGATTGTTAAAAAAGTCGGATTTTAGGAAACATAATCCCGATCGGCGGGAAACCGGAGGCAAGGGTGGACAAGTGGATTGAAGTGCAGCTTTTCGTGCAAACCGCTGAGCTGGGAAGCGTTTCGAAAGCGGCGGAGGCGCTGGGAATGTCCTCATCGGCCGGAAGCCGGCATCTGGTCAATCTTGAACAACGGCTGGGTGCGCGTCTCGTGGAGCGAAATACCCGACGCCTCTTTCTTACCGAAGTAGGGAGTGAGTTCTATCGCAGGTGCCGCAACATTTCTTCAGAGATGGAGGAAGCGGAAGCGCTCGTGAGTTCGGCGTTACTGAGCCCCGTCGGCACACTGCGCGTGACGGCATCGGTCTCATTTTGCGCTCAGATCATTGCGCCGCTGTTGCCGGAGTTCACGAAACGCCAACCTAAGCTGTCCGTGTCAGTCACGGCGGCCAACCGCTATTTCGATATTATCGAGAACGGAATTGATGTCGCCATCCGAACCCGGGAGCACGAGGCTGATTCAGGCATCATTACGCGACGACTCGCAGACACCCGGCGCATCCTCGCCGCCTCGCCGGAATATCTCGACCGCCACGGGACACCAAGAACGCTCGAGGACCTGGCTTGGCACCGCTTCCTGATCTATACCTTGGCCAACAATCCGCACGAACTGGCATTCACCAAAGGCTCCGAGTGTCGTTCGATCAAGATTGAAGGTCTTCTGGAGTCGAACGAAGGTCAGGTCATCGTTCAGGCAGGGCTCGGCGGCTTAGGCATCGTCATTCAGCCGACGTACATCATCCACGATCACGTCGTTGCGGGCCGTCTCGTCCCCATTCTGGAGGACTGGGATCTGCCAAGGCTCAAGATCAATATCGCTTACCAAAACCGGCAGTACATGTCTTCGAAGGTGCGCGTATTTATCGACTTTCTGGTCGATCACTTCAGAAATGCAGAGTACGAACGCCGATGGACGCAGACCTGGTCGCCTTCGTAACCGACATGACGAAGTTCAGGCTCGCGCGACACACTCTGAGGGAACATTGCGGCAACAGATCTCGCCATACCGAGGAGCGGCACCCCGGCTGTCTCTCTTCGGAACACGAAGGGGAATCGCGCCTTGCGGCGCTTCGGGGCTGGGTGTAGCCTGTTTTCGGGTGTCACTCCGTAGTGCCGGAAAAGCGGGCCCGCTGCTAATTAGCAGAACACTGAAGAACGCGGGGATATCAGTTGCACGGCAATGGTTCTGCCACGCGTTGTTCGACAGAGGGAGACGTCATGAACAAGCTTGCGTCCATTCTCGTGTGGGGTGTACTAGCTGCTGTCGGCGCTTTCGCCTTCGCCACACTCGCGCTCGGTCGCGGTGAAAGTGTCAATGCCGTGTGGCTCGTGACCGCGGCCCTTATCGTTTATTTCATCGCATACCGCTTCTATAGCAAGTTCATCGCGGAGCGCGTACTGCGGCTCGACGATACTCGGCAGACCCCGGCCGAGCGCCACAACGACGGTATGGACTACGTGCCGACCAACAGGTGGGTGCTGTTCGGCCATCATTTTGCCGCAATCGCCGGCGCCGGTCCGCTCGTCGGTCCGGTGCTGGCGGCGCAGATGGGCTACCTTCCCGGCACGCTGTGGATTCTCGTGGGCGTCGTGATGGCCGGTGCGGTGCAGGACTTCATCGTGCTTTTCGCATCGGTGCGCCGGGACGGCAGATCCCTCGGCGAGATGATCAAGATGGAACTGGGCCCCGTTCCGGGCACGCTCGCCCTGGTCGGCGTACTCGCGATCATGATCATCATTCTTGCGGTGCTGAGCCTGGTGGTGGTGAAGGCGCTCACGGCCAGCCCGTGGGGCCTGTTCACCATCGCCGCAACGATACCGATCGCGCTGCTGATGGGCGTCTACATGCGATTCATCCGCCCGGGGCGCGTGGGAGAAGCCTCCCTGTTTGGTGTCGTGCTGTTGCTCCTCTCGATCGTCATGGGGAGGACCATCGCGAACGACCCCACCTGGGGAGCGGTGTTTACCTTGACTGGCCCGCAACTGGCGTGGGCCCTCATTCTGTACGGCGCCATCGCCTCCAGCCTGCCGGTCTGGCTGATGCTCGCACCACGCGACTACCTGAGCACGTTCCTGAAGATCGGCACGATCGTGGCCCTCGCGGTCGGCATTTACGTCGTGGCCCCGACCCTTTCGATGCCGCAGACCACACGCTTCCTCGACGGCTCCGGACCGGTCTTCTCCGGCACCCTCTTCCCGTTTCTGTTCATCACCATCGCATGTGGTGCGGTCTCAGGTTTTCATGCGCTGATTTCTTCCGGCACCACACCGAAGATGATCGAACGCGAGTCGCATATGCGTCTGATCGGCTTCGGCGGCATGCTCGCCGAATCGTTCGTCGCGATCATGGCGCTGACGGCAGCCTGCGTGCTGCATCCGGGCATCTACTTCGCCATGAACGCGCCGGCGGGGATCATCGGCACCACGGCCGCACAGGCGGCTCAAGTCGTGTCCGGCTGGGGATTCACCATTACGCCGGATATGATCACCCAGACAGCCACGGAAATCGGCGAAACCAGCATCCTGTCGCGCGCCGGCGGTGCCCCGACGCTCGCCGTAGGCATGGCGCAGATCCTCGGCCAAGCCCTCGGCGGCCCCGCCATGGTGGCCTTCTGGTATCACTTCGCCATCCTGTTCGAGGCGCTGTTTATCCTGACCGCCGTAGACGCCGGCACGCGAGTCGGCCGCTTCATGATCCAGGACATGCTGGGCCACGTCTATCGGCCGCTCGGCGACACTCAGTTCCTGCCCGCGAACCTGCTGGGCACCGGCCTTTGTGTGGCAGCCTGGGGGTATTTCCTCTATCAGGGCGTGGTCGACCCGCTCGGTGGCATCAACACACTTTGGCAGCTGTTCGGCGTGGGCAATCAGATGCTCGCGGGCATCGCCCTCCTGCTCTGCACCAGCGTACTGGTAAAGATGAAGCGGGAACGCTACGTCTGGGTGACGCTGGTGCCCACAGCGTGGCTCCTTATTACCACGCTCACTGCCGGCGTCCAGAAGATCTTCCATAGCGACCCGCGTATCGGCTTCCTCTCGCTCGCGGGCAAGTTCAGCGACGCTGCCGCGCAGGGGACGGTACTCGCTCCCGCCAAGTCGCTTGCGGAAATGCGGCGAGTCGCCTTCAACAACTATCTGGATGCGGTTGTCTGCGGTTTCTTTGTCGTGCTGGTGCTGGCGATGTGCGTCTTCGCTGTCAAGATTTGCTTGCAGGCGTTACGGCAGGCCAAGCCTACCGCCAACGAGACGCCTGCTGTCGTGCGCGCTCAGGGGATCTGAACATGAAATCCATCTTCAACGGCAAACTCCTGGCGGCGCCGGTTCGGTCCACGAACGACGAGTCCGGCAGCAATGCACTCGGGACTCAGCTATCGGAACTGGCGCGCACCATGCGCGAGGCCTGCATGCAGATGTTCGGCATCCCGGACTATGAACGCTATCTCGGGCACATGGCCTCGCGTCACCCGGACGATCCGCTGCTGTCGCGGCGCGAGTTCTTCGCTTGGTCCATCGATCGCAAATACTGTCGCAACGGTCCGAGGTGCTGTTAGCTCGGCTCGCGCCCTCTTGTCGACCGATTTCTGGCCCTGCCACGGCAGGCTGCGACCTCCACTTTCAGCTCCGACTTGAAAGCCTTGCTGTTCAAGTGGAGACCCGGTCATGAATCAGCCGTTGGCTAGATTTTACCCTCGGGCTGCCACCCTCCGGTCACTCCGGCAATGGCGCTGGTGGCTGTTTGCTGTCTTTTTTCTCCTGGTGTGCGCCATTGCCGTGCGCATGGTTCAGACCGAAATCCAGACCTCGGAGCGGCAGGCGCGTTACCTGTCCGAACTCGGGCGCGATATCGCCTTTACTGTCGGCAACGGCCGGAGCGACAGCATCCGTTATCCCGCGGCCGGACCTTACGACCTGCGTTTCGGCTACGCGTCATTGCCGTCGTTTCAGAAGCGGCTGACCGCGCGCGGTTTCGTCGTCACGGCTCAGGCTCGCAACTCCGCGGCGATGGTGTCACTGGCGGACAAAGGCCTCTTTCTACCGTACGAGGAAAAAGACCGGGCCGGACTGCTCCTGCTCGACGTGCATGGCACACCGCTCTTGAGCGCGACGTATCCGGACCTGATCTACGACAACTACGAGGCGATACCGCCGGTCATCATCGACGCGCTGCTCTTCATCGAGGATCGCGATCTGCTCGACATGAACAATCCGAGCCGCAACCCCGCGATCGACTGGGGACGGCTCAGCCGCGCAATGGTCGACCAGGGCATGCGCGTGTTCGACAAGCATCAGCCGCAGCCGGGCGGCAGCACGCTCGCCACGCAGATCGAAAAGTTCCGCCACTCGCCGAACGGACGCACCGCGACGCCGTCGGAAAAGGTGCGCCAGGTCGCGTCGGCATCGGTGCGTGCCTATCTGAAGGGGCCGCAGACCCTGCCCGCGCGCAAGCAGATCATCCTGCGCTATCTCAACGCGGTGCCGCTCGCCGCGAAGCCCGGCATCGGCGAGATCAGCGGCATCGGCGACGGCATGGCCGCGTGGTACGGACGTGACTTCGAGGAATTCAATCGCATCCTGCGCGCGCCGACTTCGGCCGAGACGCTGGATGCGCAAGCGCTCACGTTCAAGCAGGCGCTCTCGCTGATGATCGCGCAGCGCGCGCCGACGCGCTTCCTGCACCCTGGCAACACGGAACTCGATCACCTGACCGACAGTTATCTGCGCCTGCTCGCCGCCAACGGCGTCATTTCGACCTCGCTGCGCGACGCCGCGCTCGCGGTACCCCTCGTTCTGAATCGCACGGTTGCCGCGCATCCAAGCGTGTCGTTCGTGACGAGAAAGGGCGTCACCGCGCTGCGTGCGAATCTGCTCGCGACGCTCGGTGTGGCGAATGTCTACGACCTCGACCGACTCGACCTTACCGTCAAGGCGACGCTCGACAACACGGTTCAGCAAGCGGTCAGCGATCATCTCGCGAGCGTCGCCACGCGCGATGGCGCGCGCAAAGCGGGTCTATACGGGTTTCATATGCTGCGCCCGCAGGACGATCCGTCGAAGATCGCGTACAGCCTCACCCTATTCGAGCGCCGCGCGGATGCCAACCTCATGCGCGTGCAGACCGACAGCGTCGACCAGCCGTTCGACATCAATCACGGCGCGCGCCTGAACCTCGGCTCGACCGCGAAGCTGCGCACGATCATCACGTACCTGCAGATCGTGGCCGCGCTGCATGAGCGTTATGGATCGATGAGCGTGGCGGAACTGCGCAGCGTGAATCCCGACCGACAGGATGGGCTCACGCGCTGGGCGCTCGATTACCTGGAGAAGGCCCCCGACCGGTCGCTGCGCACGATGCTCGATGCCGCGATCGAGCGCAAGTACTCCGCGAATCCTGGCGAGACGTTCTATACGGGCGGCGGCGCGCAGGCATTCAACAACTTCGAATCGAGTGATAACGCACGCATCCTGACCGTGCATCGAGCGTTCCAGCATTCGGTGAATCTGGTGTTCGTGCGCATGATGCGCGACATCGTGCGCTACGAGATGATCCGCGTTGTGGGGCCGACGTCGCAATGGCTCGACGATCCCGCGACGCGTCACGCCTATCTCACGCGCTTCGCGGACCAGGAAAGCCGCGTGTACATGAACCGCTTTTACAAGAGGTATCAGGGCAAGACAGCAGACGACGCGCTCGCGCTGCTGCTGCGCCACGTGCGCAAGTCGCCACCCAAGGTTGCGACCGTGTTGCGCAGCGTCGCGCCCGATGCACCGCAGGCATGGTTCGATATGCACATGCGCGCCGCGCTCAAGGGCACAAAGGACGAGTCGCTCACGGATGAAGATCTCGCGAAGCTCTATGGCAAGTACGGCATTGACAAGTTCAACCTGAACGATCGCGGCTATATCGCGAGCGTTCATCCGCTCGAGCTGTGGACCGTGAACTATCTCCGGGATCATCCGCTCGCCACGGTGAACGACTTGCAGCAGGCGAGCCGCGAAGCGCGCGCCACCGCCTACTCGTGGCTTTTCAAGACGCGTTACCATGCGACGCAGGACCGGCGCATCAAGCGCATGGTGGAGTTGCAGGCGTTCGCGGAAATCGGCAAATCCTGGCGCGAGCTCGGCTATCCGTTCGCGTCGCTGACGCCTTCGTATGCGGCGGCAATCGGCGCTTCAGGTGACCGGCCGGCCGCGCTCGCGCAACTGATCGGCACTGTTGCGAACGAGGGTCGCGCGCTGCCGACAGTGAGCTTCGACAGCCTGGTGTTCGCGAAGAACACGCCCTACGAAACCCATTTTGCCCATGCGCCAGCGCCGACGCGCCCGGTGCTCGCGCCGGAAATCGCCGATGTGGTTCATCAGCTGCTGCGCGACGTCGTGCAAGGCGGAACCGCGAGACGCTTTGCAGGCGGCATGACGTTCCCCGATGGCCGTACGCTCGACGTCTACGGCAAGACGGGGACCGGCGACCAGCGCTTCAACGTGTTCGCGCGCGGCGCGCGCCTGATCGAGTCGCGCAAAGTCAGCAGAACCGCGACCTTCGTGTTCGTGATCGGCGACCGCTTCTACGGCACGCTGACTGCCTACGTGCCGGAGCCCTACGCGGCGCGTTACGACTTCACGAGCGCGTTATCGGTGCAGATGTTGAAGTCGCTCGCTCCAGCGCTGCAGCCGTTGCTGGCTGGCCGTTGACTACGCAGAGGCCGGTACCCGCCGTGTCTTCAGAAATGCTTCGAGCGTCTCACCGCGCATCGAGGCGTAAACTTGAAGGTTGGAGATTCGCACCACGCGCGCATATTTCTCGAGAACAAAAAAGCTGACGCCGTACTGGATCAAACCGAGCCAGTCCCGTCGAGCGATCAAGTCTCGCTCCTCCGCGGTCAGCCGCATTTCAGCGAATGCGGCCTCCGGATCATTCAGCACCTGTTCTCGAAAACGCGGATCGCGATGCATCCATAGATAGCGATTGAGGCGATATGCCTTCACGCTGTGCCTGAGGTCAAACAAGTACGTCCCTTCGATAGCTTCGACGCCGGCCAGTTGCGGATTCATTGGGTCGTCTCCTCGTTCGATGCCGCCGTGTGTGCCGCCATGTCGGTCACCGGTTCGTAGACCGTCACAGCCATCGCCGTCGTGGTTGGCAAATAGTAGTTCTGGTGGATGCATTGGATGCGCTCACCGAGCGCCCCACGCATCGCGAGCCACATGATGACCTCGACGCTCTCCGCACCGCCGAGCCGGATAAAATCGGCATGACGCATCTCGGCGAGCTGCTCGGGCGCTTCGACGATCAGGCGCAGGAATTCGTGATCCCATTCAGTATTGTTGAAGCCGGTGCGCTCGCCATGAATCTGGTGAGACAAGCCGCCGGTGCCGACAATCGCTACCTTGAGATCTTCGGGATAGGACTCGACCGCACGGCGCACGGCCTGACCCAGCTTGAAACACCGGCGCGGCGTGGGCAAGGGATACTGCAGCACGTTGACCTCGATCGGCACGATCGCGCCGGGCCAGCTCGGTTCGTGCGGCCACATCAACGATAACGGTGAATTGCAGCCATGATCGAGTGCCCGCTCCTGGAACGTGGCGATGTCGAATTCATCGTTAACCAGGCAATCAGCCAAATGCGCTGCGAGGCCCGGGTGACCGGACACGTCTGGGAGCGGACGACGCCCCGCTCCCTCATCGGCCATCTCGAACTGGGCCGACACACCCAAGGCGAAGGTCGGATAGCAGTCGAAGAAAAAGCTGTTCGCGTGATCGTTGTAGAACATCACGAGCACATCCGGCGCCTTCGCCTTGAGCCAGTCTGCGACCGCCACATAGCCGTCGAACAGCGGCGACCACGCCGGATCTTTCTGCCGCTTGGCGTCGTATGCCGCGCCGATCGAGGGAACGTGCGACGTGCCGATTCCACCAATGATTGTTGCCATAGTTGTTGCGTCCCTTTGTGCAATTCAGGCGGCCGCCTCCCAGCCTTTGCTGCTCGGCCAACCGCTTGTCGAACTCGTCGCCGAGGTCGGCCCGAAACCCGATCAAACCATCCGTTGCGCCTCGCGTCGGCCGGTCCACACACTGGCCGGCACACCGACCACGCCGTCGAACAACCAGCGAGCCGTGCGCACCAGGGCGGCACTCCGGATCTCCGGCACTTCGCGCCTGCCTGCCAGTTCGAAATCAACCGTGAACTCGCCCGTAGGATGCTCGACGTCAACGCGCCTTGACTGGCCGTCGGAGACACGCGCGATACCGTCACACACCGTCCCCGGAATCACGGTAGCCGTCGCCACGCTGAGCGCACCGAACACGCCGATCGACGCATGGCAGCGATGCGGAATGAAAGTCCGGGTCGAGATCGCGCCATTGTGCCCGTCGCGACGAGGTTCTGCGATCAGACACATCTTCGGTACGGACCGCTCGGTGACGTCGCCCAGATTCATCATGGGGCCCACCTTCAGTCGAATGCCCTCGATACGCGCCTTCAGCGTTGTATCCGCATCGAGTTGCTCCCGGCTCTCATAGCCCGAGCGGTCGAGATCGGCAGCGCGCATCAGCACCAGCGGCATGCCATTGTCGATGCAGGTGAGCTCGACCCCGTCGATCAGGTCACGAACACGGCCCGTGGGCAACAAGGCCCCACACGATGAACCGGCGACATCCTGGAACGCAAGCGGAATCGCGGCAGCGGTGCCGGGCACCCCGTCGATGCGGGCGTCGCCCTCGTAAGTCACAAAACCGCCAGGCGTGGCTACGGTCGCGATCGCGACCTGCCCTGTGTTCACCATGTGGACGGAGACAGACGTATGTCCGTCGCGTGCCTTGACCAGGCCCCGTTCGATTGCGAACGGCCCCACGCCGGCCAGCATATTGCCGCAGTTCTGCCCGTAATCGACCCGCGCTTCATTGACGATGACCTGCGCAAACAAATAGTCGACTTCAGCATCGGCACGGCCCGAGGGAGACACGATGGCAACCTTGCTGGTGAGCGGATCGGCACCTCCAATGCCGTCGATCTGCCGTGTATCAGGCGAACCCATCACGGCCAGCAACACCTTGTCGCGCGTCGCCGGATCGTCGGGCAGATCGGAGGCCAGAAAGAATGCGCCCTTCGATGTACCGCCGCGCATCATCATGCAAGCGATACGTGTCTGTCTGCGAGATGAAGAAGAAATCGACATGATCCAGGATCCTCGGTCAGAGCTGGGCTTCCGAGTCGACATAGCGCAAGCCCTTGGCCACGAGCCTGTCGCGCATCGCGTAATAGTCGAGCCCAAGTTCACCACCGGCGAGGACCGCACGCGTTTTCAACTCCTTCTTCATGCGAGCTTGCGACGCCTCGGCCACTGCGGCCACGGTCTCGACCGGTACGACCACCACACCATCGTCGTCCGCGACGATGACGTCGCCGGCGCGCACCAGTTGCTGCGCGCACACCAATGGAATATTGACCGAGCCGAGCGTTTCCTTCACCGTGCCCTGCGCGGATATGGCCTTCGACCAGACCGGAAAGCCCATCTCGGTGAGCGCACGGATGTCGCGGCAACCTGCATCGATGATCAACCCGAGCACGCCGCGCGCCGCGAGCGAGGTGGCGAGCAGCTCGCCAAAATAGCCGTCCTCGCAGGGCGAGGTCGGCGCGACGACCAGCACATCTCCCGCCTGGCATTGTTCAGCGGCAACGTGCAACATCCAGTTGTCGGAAGGTGGCACCAGCACCGTCACGGCTGAACCGGCAATCGTTGCACCCGCGTAGATCGGCCGCATATACGCCGCAAGCAGACCGAGCCGGCTCTGCGCCTCATGAACCGTCGCGACACCGGCAGTCCGCAGAACCTCGATCTCGGCCGCTGGCGCACGCCGAATATTTCTGACCACCACGCCGCGCTTCACGACAGATCTCCGACGACCTGCGGCGTGACGCGCTGATACGCTTCCGCATAGTCGATCGAGCGGCGCGCCGTGATGCCGATATTGCGCTTGGCCTGCACGCCTCGTTGTTGCGCCACGCGCGTGTAGTACTCCCAGAGATGTTCCTGGCCCGCCATGCATTCGATCGCGCGGCGCTTGAGATCCCATACCTCGGTGATATCGAGGAACGTGTTGGGCAACCACTCGCACTGCTCGGTCTGATGAGGCTCGAACGCGTAGACGGGCGGCGCGCCCACGACTTTCTGGCCGGGAAGATACCCCTCTGCCTGTGCGATGATGCGCGCCTCCTGCGCGACATGCATCGCGAGGGGGTGATCGAAATTGTACGGATCCTTGAGCGAATGGCTCAGGACAAACGCAGGCTGCACTTCGCGATAGACATCGACAAGACGCATCAACAACTCGTCGGAGACACGCAGGGGGTAGTCGCCCAGATCAAAGAAGTCCACTTCCGCGCCCAGCACGTCGGCCGCGCGCAAGGCTTCCTCCTGGCGCGCGGCCTTGACTTTCTCGACGGTCATTTCGCCCTTGCGCCACAGCTTCGCGGATTCGCCACGCTCGCCATATGACAGGCACACCACTTTGACGCGATAGCCATTCTTCTTGTGGAGCGCGATGGCGCCGCCCGCACGCCAGACAAAGTCCGCGCTGTGAGCGCTGACCACCAGCATCGATAAGCCGTTTTCCATTGAACACCTGTTGATTGAAGCAAAAAGCTTAGGCCTTGACCGGGTTCTGTATGAATCGGAGCGCAACGCGATTCATGACGATCGCGATGGCGGCCAGCACCGCGGGCACAGCCAGGATTGAAAACACCGTTTCGAAGCTGAGTCCGAGTGAGAGCAAGGTGCCCCCGACCAGCGATCCAAGAATGCCGCCGAATCGACCGATCCCCAGCATCCAGCTCACGCCCGTTGCTCGTGCACGCGTCGGGTAGTAGGTCGGTGCGAGCGCGTTCAGCCCGGTTTGCGCACCGCTCATGAAGAACCCTGCGCAGGTGACGAGCACCGACAGCAAGGCTGATTTCAAGGTCCCTGCACCGAGCGCGAAGATGAACACGCCACCCAGGAGGTAAGCGACGGCAATCACCCGGTTGCGATCCAGCCGGTCCATCGCAAAGCCCACGGCAATCGCGCCGACCGTGCCACCTAGCTGGAACAAACCGGTAATCGCGGCCGCCCGCTCAATCGGAAACCCTGCATCCTTGATCAGGGTAGGCAGCCAGCCGGTCAACAAGTAGATGATCAGCAAGCCCATGAAATACGTCACCCACAGCATCAATGTGCCGAATGCGTACCCGTCGGCGAACAGCACGCGCACCGGCGCCTTGCCGCCGACATCCGGTTCAGGCGCCGTGAAGCGTGTTCCGGCGTCGAAGCGGTGGCCGCTCACGCGCCCCAGCGTCGAGGCAATGCGCGCACTGAGGGCATTGCGCACCAGCATGAAACGAGCGGACTCCGGCAGCAGCCAGAGCAGGAACGGCACGCTCGCCAACGGCACAATGCCGCCGAACATCAGCACGCCGCGCCAGCCAAAATGCGGAATGAGCCAGGCCGCGACGAAGCCGCCCGCACCCGAACCGAAGTTGAAGCCCGTGAACATGATCGTCACGAGTAGCGATCGGTTACGCGAGGGCACGTATTCAGAGAGCAGAGTCGTTGAGTTCGGCATGGCCGCGCCGAGACCCAGGCCGGTCAGGAAGCGCAGCAACAGCAGCTCCGTCGGCGTATGGGCCATCGCGCAGCCCACGCTGAAGACCCCGAAACACAGCACGGATCCGATCAGCACCGTCTTGCGGCCGATCCGGTCCGCGGTCGGCCCCGCCACGAGTGCGCCCACCGCGAGCCCGATCATGGCCGCGCTCATCACCGGGCCGAACGCCGCGCGCGCTATTTGCCAGTCGTGCATCAGCACGGGCGCGATAAAGCCCATCACGGCTGTGTCCAGCCCATCCATCGCGACGATCACAAAACACAGAACAAGTACTAGCCACTGGTACGGCGCCATCTTCCGGCTATCGATAAATGCCTTGATGTCGACGGCTTCGACGGGGTTCATGGGGTCTCCTCCTAAAGGCTCTGTAGTCTCGCGATCTGTCGAACGCGAGTTCATGTATCGATGAGAAGCACGCTTTTGCGCCGGCCCGTGCGATCTCATATGAACGGCAGTGACGGCCGGACGACCCGCAAAATGGCAAGCGGAAGATACGAATTAGATGGCGGGCGGCACAGACAGGGTTAACCCGTCCGGCACCGGGCGAACGGCAAGAATCTCACCCTGAAAATGACGCGGAGCTACTGATGCTGGGGGAGATCGGCCCGCCGGGCGGGCCACAACGCGCGCAGCGACACGCGGTAGAATCGCCACTCATCGGGCGCCGCTCATGGAAACCCGATAAACAAAACCGATGGCTTTTGAACGACGTCGCAAGCGCGGTTGGCCAGAGCGCGCATCGACTGCTCCGGCAAAGCCTGCACCGTCTCCTTGCGAATAGAAGGCCATGCCCGATACGACCTTGACGGAACCCTCGATCGCAGGCGCCTCGTCGGCGGCCCGCGAGCCCATCAACCTGGGACACTTGCGCGTATTCGTGGTGGTTGCCGAAAGCGGCAGCGTGACGCTAGCGGCCGCGACCCTGTACCGTGCGCAATCCGCAGTGACCCGCTCCATCCAGGAACTCGAGGCGGCGCTCGGCGAGCCCCTGTTCGAACGCCGCCCCTCCGGCATGCTCGTGACGCCGGTGGGACGCGTCGTCGTCGAACGAGGCAAACGCGCGCTCGCCGAACTCGAGGAACTGGCGCACTGGTGCGCTGCGCGTCAATCGCGGACCCGATCCAGTGCACCGTCCATGCTTCCCGCCTATCTGCTCAATACAAGGCGACTGCAGATTCTGGTCGCCCTGGCACGCCACCGTCATATGCCGAGCGCCGCGAAGACCCTTGGGATCAGTCAGCCCGCCGTCAGCAGCGCGATCCGTATTCTCGAAAGCGGCGCGAGCATGCAGCTTTTCCATCGCAGCGCGCGCGGGCTTCAATTGAGCCGGGAAGGCGATATGTTTGCGCTGCATGTCAGGCGTGCGCTCAACGAGCTACGCCATGTGCCCGAGGACATCGCCGCACTGCGTGGCACGGTCCGGGGCCTGGTCACGGTTGGCGCGTTGCCGCTCGGGCGTACGCTGATCCTTCCCGAAGCTACGGCACGTGTATGCCGCACCTACGCGGGCGTACGCGTGGCGACCGACGAGAGCGCCTACGAGACGCTTGTAGCGAGCCTGCGGGCGGGCGACATCGACTTCATTCTCGGTGCATTGCGGCCCACCGATCCGGCCGGAGGGCTGGTCGGCGAGCCCCTGATGGCGGAGGGCATGGTGGTGCTGACGCGGCGCGACCATCCGATCGCCGGTCTGCGGGGTTTATCGCTCAAGCAGCTCAGCGAACAGCAGTGGATCTTGCCGCGCAGCCATGCGCCGGCACGCGCCCTGCTCGATGCGCTGTTCGTGCGCAGCAAATTGAAGCCGCCGACACCTACTGTCGAGACCGCCGATCTTGCAATGATCCGCGGCCTCCTTTTACGGACCGATATGGTGGCAGCCCTATCCCAACAGCAACTGCACTACGAACGTGAAACGGGGCAACTTGCGATGCTCGATATCGCCATGCCGGGGACCCAGCGCGACATCGGCCTGACGATGCGCGCCGGCAGCGTTCCGTCACCCGCGGCTCGCAAGCTGCTCGACGCGATCCGCGAAGTCGTGCGTGATCAAACCGGGCGAGGCGACGGGTAAGCAAAAGCGCGGCGTCGCGTCAGTGCTCGTCACCCGCAGCACGCAACATCTCCTCGAGCCGGGCCTCGGAAAACTGGCCGTGCGAGAACGCGGGCACCTTGTTGACCGGTATTTCGTCAATGAATGCGAACGCCGACATGCGTGCTTTGCGAATCGCCATGACCTCTTCCTGGGTCAGGCCGCCGCTCTCGGCTTGGTTGGTCGAGTCGAGCAAGGCACCGAAACCCAGCGCATGCACCAGTTCTTCATAGAAGGCAGTGCCATCCGCCACGCCCTTGAAGTCGCGAACCAATGAGCGGCGTGTCAAATGCTTGCTGACGAGGGACTTTGCGGCGACGTCAATGGATGTCTTCAGCGGTAGCTCACGCGACGAACCTCCTGCTCGAATGTCGAAGGTGCCTGGGGTGACGGCCCAGCCTCTCGTGTCCGCATCGTAGTGAGCGAAATCGCGTCGGTTCAGTGAGAAACGAACCGTCTTTTCTTCGCCCGCTTCGAGGGCCGCCTTGTCGAACGCACGCAGTTCGACAAGCGGCCGCGGCAAAGCCGGCGCGCGTTCGTGGACATAGAGCTGGACAACTTCCTGACCTGGGACGGACCCCGTGTTCTTCACCGTGACTTCGATCGTCACCGACCCGTCGTGATCGACGTCGAATACAGCTGCGCTGCTACGAATGCCGGTATAGGCGAACTCCGTATAGCTCAGTCCGAACCCGAACGGGAAAAGCGGCTCGAGGCGCTTCGCATCGTAGTAACGGTAGCCGACGAACACGCCCTCGCCATAGTGCGCGTGACCCGAGTGCCCCGGAAAGTTGGGGAACGTCGGTGTTTGTTCGAGCGTGGCGGGAAACGTCTCGGCAAGCTTACCCGACGGATTCGCGCGCCCCGTCAAGATATCCGCGATCGCGCCGCCGCCCGCCTGTCCGCCGAGCCATGCCTCGACAATACCCTTCACCCTGGGTGCCCAGGGCATCTCGATCGCCGAGCCATTGAGCAGCACGACAACGACATTCGGCTGCTTCTGTGCCACCGCTTCGATGAGCCGCACATGACCCGGCGGCATCGCAATCGAGCGACGGTCGAAACCCTCCGACTCGTAGCTGTCAGGCAGCCCCGCAAAGACGACCGCGATATCGGCCGACGCCGCGGCGTTCACGGCATCGTTGACCAGTGCATCGGTCGTGTCGCCCTCGGTGTCGTAGCCGCGCGCGAGAACCAGGTTCCCTGCACCGAGCAGCGCGGCAAGTTCGTCTGCCGCATTGCTCGTGCGCGTCGGATTGACCATCGAGCTCCCGGCGCCCTGGTATCGCGGTGAACTCGCAAATGCGCCGATCATGGCGATTTTCTTGCCGGAGCCAAGCGGCAGGATCTTGTCGTCGTTCTTGAGCAGCACGATGGCTTCGGCGCCCGCTCGGCGCGCGAGTGCATGGTGCGCATCCTCATCGAAACTTGCATCCGTCTTGTGGGCCGCCACCGCACGCAGGACCAGAGCGACGACTTCGGTCGCAGCCTGGGCAAGCGAGGCCTTCGATAGACGGCCTTCCTGCACGGCCGAAACGATCTTCTTACGGTTGAAGTCGCCCGTGCCCGGCATCTCGAGATCATTGCCGGCTTCAACCGCCGCCAGACGATCGTTGATGCCGCCCCAGTCAGAAACGACAAGGCCTTCGAAGCCCCAGTCGCGTCGGAGAATGTCGGTCAGCAACGCGTGGTTCTCGGATGCGTATGTGCCGTTGACAAGGTTGTACGAACTCATCACCGTCCACGGTTGCGACTCGGACACGGCGATCTCGAACGCGCTCAAGTAGATTTCATGGAGCGTGCGGGCATCGAGGTCCGAACTCGTTGCCATGCGTTCGCTTTCCTGACTATTGACCGCGAAGTGCTTGAGCGACGTGCCCACACCCTCGCTCTGGACGCCGTCGATATAGGCCGCCGCCAAGCGGCCGGACAGCAAGGGATCTTCGGAAAAATATTCAAAGTTGCGCCCGCCGAGCGGCGAGCGCTTGATGTTGATGCCCGGCCCCAACAAGACCTGGACATCGACCGCCTGCGCTTCGCGGCCCAGCGCCGCGCCGATTTCACGTAGAAGCTTCGTATTCCACGTCGCAGAGAGCGCCGACGCCGTTGGGAAACAAGTTGCCGGCACGCTGCCTCCGGCCCCCCAGCTATCGTTGCGGCGAATCCTGCGCAAACCGTGTGGCCCGTCAGACAGGGTAATCGCTGGCAGGCCGAGGCGCTCGATCCCGTGCGTGGCCCACCAGCCGTCGCCGGAAAGCAATGTCGCCTGCTCCTCGATGGTCATCTGGGCGACCAGTTCCGCCGCCCGGCGTTTGTCGTTCGCTCGCGCGATATCCATGTCTGTCTCCTGATTGTTGGAAATAGTGCGCACTATCGTCGAGAAGCGTTCCAGGCCTCACGATCGTAGGCGAGTTGGTCTATGCCATTTCGTCGAGGGGGCAGTCACCCCTGCTCGATGAAACAAGACGTATATTTGCACATTAACCCTAGTGGGCCGGCCTTCCATCGTATTCAGAAGCCGACGATGGTGAGTTTCCGGTCATGTCGTCGCGCACCGCCTTGTTGCGACCGGGCCGTAGAATTGACTTTTTTTTTCGTGTTGACGGATACCATCACGCCCCGTACATTTTGAACCTCGCAAGTTGGATTGCTGAAAATGTCCGCGAGGCACTTCGGCAGGATTCCGCACTAGCAAACATTGTCCGTCACATCTAGTCCGACGGACAGGCGACTAAGCCCATTTGACCAACTCTGGTCGAGTGGGCTTTTTGTTTTTGCCTCACCACGTATGGACAGCAAACATGTCAGCACCCCGAAAAGCTCGTCTGGAGATTCCGCTCGGTCTGCTGTGCTCGACAACCGGTACCTATGGATCGGTGGGGCAATCCATGCTCAACGCCGCAATGCTGGCCATCGAGCAAGTGGCGGCGGACGCGCGCTATGACTTTGCCTTCACTCCCGTTGCGGCCGACCCCGGCGGCGAGCTGGCACGCTACTTTTCCCTGAGCCAGCAGTTGCTGACGAACGGCGTTTCGCATGTGATCGGCTGCTATACGTCGTCGAGCCGCAAGGAGGTCGCGCCGCTGTTCGAACGGGCCGACGCGTTGCTGTGGTATCCGTCGCATTACGAAGGCTTCGAATGCAGCGAAAACATTATCTACGTGGGCGCATCGCCGAACCAGCACATCGTTCCGCTTGCGGGCTACATGCTGTCGACGCGCGGAAAGCGGATCTACATGGTGGGCTCCAACTATGTTTGGGCCTGGGAAAGCAACCGCGTGATGCGCGATATCGTCGAAAGCAACGGCGGATCCGTGCTGGCGGAACGGTATCTGCCGCTGGGTGTGCGAGACGTGCACTGGATCGTCGACGAGATTCAGACACTCAAGCCCGACTTCATCTTTTCCTCGCTGATCGGCGCATCCACGCTGGCGTTGCTGACCGAGTACGCAGCGTCCTCCGGCATGGGCGACCGGGTCGATGCCGACTATGCGCCGCTGACGAGTTGCAACCTGTCCGAAGTCGATCTGCAAATGGTCGAGCCCGAAGCACGCGTGGGACACATCTGTTCGGCTGTTTATTTTCAAAGCACCGATAGCCCCGCAAACCATGCCTTTGTCGGCGCGTATCGGGCACGCTTCGGAGGGCAAAGCGTAACCTGCGCCGACGCCGAAGCTTCCTATGTAGCGGTGCACTTGCTAGCCGAGGCCATCCTCGAGTGTGGATCGGCCGATGTGGAGCGCGTGCGCCAATGCGTTGTGAAATGCTCAATCGACGCACCGCAAGGGACCGTGCGTGTCGATGTTGAAAATCAACATGGCTTCCTGACGCCGCGCCTTGGGCGCTCTACTGCCAACGGACACTTCGATGTATTATTTGCGAGCCCGGAGCCGGTCAAGCCGGATCCCTACCTGGTCTGGTTCGACGCAAGGCGCGATGTGCGCGGATGGTCGGCGACAGAGGGCCGCTGGGCGTCTCCACGACGCCAGCCACTGAGGGTCGTGCAATGAGAGCCTCCAGTATTCCCGTCTTCAGAGGTCGACGTGCGCTGCTGCTGCACAAGCCCGACCGTGACCGGCAGGTCCTCGAGTCGCAATTGACGAGGCTTGGAATGCTGGTCGAGTGCCGAACGGCCGCCGATCCATCCCATTGGCCGCTCATCGACCTGTGCCTCTTTGAGGCGGACGCGAACAAGCGTCATATATTCCCCTGGGCCTCTGGGGAGCCGGACATTCCGTTGATCGCAGTGATTGGATCCGAGACACCGGAACGCATCCAATGGAGTCTTGCGCAGGGCGTGTCGGCATTCCTGGTCAAGCCTGTGCGTTCGAATGGCACCTACTTGGTGTTGATGCAGGCCGAGCACAATTTCATGCGCAACAGCCGTGTGCTTGCCGAGATCAACGAATTGCGCGAGCGGGTGAAGTCACGCCGAATCGTTTTCAAGGCCTTGCTCAAACTCATGAAACTGTGGGCAATCGACGAAGACCAGGCGTTCGACCGGCTCCGTAGTGTCAGCATGCAGCGAAGCGTTTCCGTAGAGGAACTGTGCGTCTCCATTCTATGCGGCGAAGTTCCGATCGGTCCCGATCCGGTCGCCGAATTGCGGAATCGCGCCGCCCGAAACAGCAACAACTCCTGAAAATCCTCTCAACCCTAGGATCGATACCAACGCGATGAACTGGCTAAACGAATCCATCATGCACACGCGCGGGGTCGCGCGTGGAGCGATCGGCACCACTCACGAATTGTCGGAGGATCGACAAGGTCAATTTCACTATACGGTCGGCCCTTATTCGTCCCCTGTCCTCAACGTGGTTCCCGGCGACCGGATCATCGTGGATACGCGGGATGCGTTCGAGGGCAAGTTGCGCACGGAAAAGGACCTCCCGACCCAGCACCTGCGCGTTCCGTTCCTGAATCCGCAAAATGGCCCGATCATCATCGAAGGCGCCGAGAAAGGCGATGTGGTTGCGGTGTATATCGAATCGATGCTTCCGCGAGGCGACAACCCGCGCGGGACCTGCTGCATGATCCCCGGATTCGGTGGATTGACGGGCACCGACTATACCGCACTCCTTAACGATCCCTTGCCCGAGATCACCCGAAAGATCGATCTCGACGAGGACGGCGTGTACTGGAGCAAGCGCGTGAGGCTCCCGTACAGGCCTCATATCGGAACCCTCAGTGTCTCGCCCGAAATTGATTCGATCAATTCGCTCACGCCTGACAATCACGGCGGCAACATGGACGTTCCGGACATGGGGCCGGGCAGTATCACGTACCTGCCTGTGCGATCGCCGGGCGCGCGGCTGTTCATTGGGGACGCCCACGCTTGCCAGGGTGACGGCGAAGTCTGCGGCGTTGCTGTCGAGTACGCGAGTCGGACGACGATTCACGTCGACCTGATCAAGAACTGGAAGATCGACTGGCCGAGGCTCGAGACCGAGATGCTATTGATGTCGATCGGCAGCGCCCGCCCGCTCGAGGATGCAACCCGTATTGCGTATCGCGAACTGGTGCTATGGATGGAGGCCGAATATGGCTTTGACAAGTGGGATGCATACATGATGCTGAGTCAGTGCGGAAGGGTGCGACTCGGCAATTTCGTCGATCCGAAGTACTCGGTTGGCGCGGCAATCGAGAAGCACTACTTGAAGCCTTGACTAGTCAATTGCGCGAATTTTGAAATTCGTTGACATGCTTTGGCGTGCGACCCTAGACTGCTTTTGATCACAGCGTTTTTGAATCAAGCCGGGGTGCCTCCTCATCGGCTCTGATTGAACCATACATGGCCGGATAGCCGCATGTATCCGGTACGGCAAATAAGCCCTTCGAGCCTTTCTGGCTTGAGGGGCTTTTGCGTTTTGCGGATTTAAATGCCTTGCCATTGAATTTCCCGGCTTGTGGGCCGGTCCCGAAGCTGTTCAAGTTCAGTCCGATAAAACTTCATAGGAGAATTAAATGCTGCCCGATACGTCACGCTGGCTGCGTTTAGCCGTCACTGCCGGACTCACGTTTTCGTCCGTTGCCGCGCTCGCAGCCGATCCGATCAAGCTCGGCTTGCTGGAAGATGCATCCGGTAACTTCGCGCTCGCGACAATTCCGAAGATCCATGCTACCGAACTGGCCGTCGACGAAATCAATGCAAAGGGCGGCATCATGGGTCGACCGATCAAGCTGATCGCCTACGACACCCAGTCCGACAACACCAAGTTCCAGGAGCTTTCCCGCCGTCTGATCCAGACCGACAAGGCCGACGTCATCTTTGGTGGATTCTCGAGCGCGTCGCGTGAAGCGATTCGGCCGATCATGGACCGCGCGCATCAGCTCTACTGGTACAACAACCAGTACGAAGGCGGCGTCTGCGATTCCAATGTGTTCGTCACCGGTGCGGTACCGGAGCAGCAGTTTTCCACGTTGATCCCGTGGATGATGCAAAAGTACGGCAAGAAGGTCTACACGATCGCGGCCGACTACAACTTTGGGCAGATTTCGGCCGAGTGGGTTCGCAACATCGTCAAGGAAAACGGCGGGACGATGGTCGGTGAAGAGTTCATTCCCCTGAGCGTGTCGCAGTTCGGCCAGACCATCCAGAACATACAGAAGGCCAAGCCGGACTTCGTCATGACGTTGCTGGTCGGCGCAAACCAGGCGTCGTACTACGAGCAGCAGGCATCGGCGCATCTGAATCTGCCGATGGGAAGTTCGGTCAACGTGGGTCAGGCGTACGAGCACAAGCGCTTCAAGGCGCCAGCGCTCAAAGACATGTTCGTCACGGCCAACTACGTGGAAGAGGTGGATTCACCGGCGAGCAATGACTTCAAGAAGCGCTTCCATGCAAAGTTCCCGAACGAGCCGTATATCAACCAGGAAGCGGCCAATGCCTACGATGCGGTCTATCTCTACAAGGCGGCAGTGGAGAAAGCCAAGTCCACTGACCAGGTTGCGGTACGCAAGGCACTCGAAGGCGGCGGGATCTGTACCGATGGTCCCTCGGGCAAGGTCTGCATGGACCCGAAGAGTCACCACATGACCCACACCATCTACCTGGTGCATGTGAAGGAAGACCACTCGGTCGAGATTCCGAAGGTGTGGGACAACGTGCAGCCTTACTGGCTCGACCAGGTGGGTTGCAATCTCCCGGTCAAGCCCGACCATCGCCAGTACACGCCCTCGAGCCTGCCCAGCAAGTCTTGATGGTGGTTTCGACGTGATCGCGCCGCGGACCCGCACGCGATCACGCTTCTGATTCGACGAGAACTTTCGATGACAGCCTTGTCCGTGCTCTATTCGGTCATTTACCAGTTCGGCGACAACTTCGCCTACCTTGTCCTCGCGGCGCTCGGTCTGGCCGTGATCTTCGGCATGATGGGTGTGATCAACCTGGCTCATGGCGAATTCATCATGTGCGGCGCGTACGTGACGATCATCTGCGCGAAACGCGGCATACCGCTGCCGATCGCCATGCTGCTCGGCGCTCTCGCTGCCGCTTGCGCCGGCGTCGTCATCGAGCGGCTGGTGATCCGCCACCTGTACAACCGCCTGTTCGATTCCGTCGTGGCCACCTGGGCCATCAGTCTGATCGTGCAGCAGACCATGCTGCTCGTCGCAGGCCCGTCGATGGAAGGCATCAGTACGCCGTTCGGTTCCTTCGCGTTCGGCGAGTATTCGTTTTCGACTTACCGCGCCGTGCTGCCGGTCGTCGCCCTTGGCGTTCTCGGCGCGCTGTATTGGCTATTCTTCAAGAGCAACTACGGCGTGTGCGCAAGGGCCACGATCCAGAATGCGAACATGGCGCAATGCCTCGGGTTGCGCACCGATCACCTGTACACGCTGACCTTTGCGTTGGGCGCGGGACTTGCCGGCCTGACGGGCGCACTGTACGCGCCAACCATGACCGCCGTGCCGACGATGGGCACGAACTTCATCGTCCAGGCCTTCGTCTCGGTGGTCGTCGGTGGGGCGAACGTCATCGTGGGAACGACGCCCGCTGCAGCCATTCTCGCTGTGATCCAGACCGCGCTGACCGCATCGTATGGGCAGTTGTTCGGGCAAATCGGCCTGCTCTTGACGGTCATCGTGGTGATTCGCCTGATGCCGCAAGGTCTCGGCAATCTCTTCAATCGCACCCGCTAGGAGCGTTCGATGATTCAACCGGCTTCCGGTGCGGTTTCTTCTACGCCGCGCCAACTCGCGCTTCCAAGACTCCTTCGACTCGCGCCCTGGGTGCTGGCATTCTGCCTGCCGCTCGTCGTCGACGCCAACGCCAGCGGCAATTTCGCCTATTGCCTGGTTTGGGCCTTCTCCGCGGTCGGCCTGGCTGCGATGTGGGGCCAGGGCGGTATCCTGTCTTTCGGACAAACGGCGTTCTTCGGACTGTCTGGCTACACTTACGGCATCGTCACGCTCAATCTGGGCGATGGCTGGATTTCGTCGTGGAGCGGCCTGATCATCGGACTCCTCGTGAGCGCGGGCGTCGCGGTCCTGCTCGGGTACATGATCTTCTACGGCAAGATCAAAGGCGTGTTCATCGGTATCGTGACGCTCTCGGTGACGCTCGTCCTGGAAACCTTCATGGCGCAGACGGCGGGGCCGCAATGGGTTGTCGGCGAGGCACGGCTCAACGGCTACAACGGCATGACGGGTATGCCGCCCTTGACCTTGCCGTGGTTCGGTGGCCCGGTCACGCTCGAAAACATCCGCTTCTATTACCTCGTGCTTGTGCTGCTGGCGCTCGTCTACGCATTGATGCGCCGGCTGCTCGATTCACCGTTCGGCCTCGCCCTGGTCGCGATCCGCGAAAATCCGCAGCGCGCCGAAATGCTGGGGATCGACATCCGCCGCCATCAGCTTCTGATCTTCGTGCTGGGTTGCACACTCGGCGGCCTGTCAGGCGCGCTCTACACGATCTGGGGCTCATACATCACGCCGTCGGCAATGGGTCTGACGTCCGCGGCCATGCCCGTGATCTGGGTGGCGACGGCGGGACGGAAGAGTATCGGCGCGGCGATCATCGGCACGGCCGTGCTGGTGTGGTTGTCACAGTGGCTGGCGGTCTACGGCAGCCAGTACGCTCTGATCCTGATGGGTGCCGTGCTGCTGTTCGTGGTGCTGGCCGCCCCTGAGGGGCTGCTGCCAAGCGCATCGAATTGGGCGCGCTGGGTGTTCACACGACGGCCGCCCAAATCCCGTTCTTTCGAGACACAGAAGAGGAGCGAATCGTGAGTACGACACTGCTCGAGACTCGTGGACTGACCAAGCGCTTCGGCGGAGCGCAGGTCATCAACGGCATCGACTTCGAGGTGAGCGAGGGCGAATTGCGTTGTGTCATCGGACCGAACGGCGCCGGAAAAAGCACCTTCTTCAAGCTGATCACCGGGGAACATCGACCGACGCATGGCAGCATCGCGTTCCTTGGCCGTGACCTGACGCATGTGCAGCCACATGAACGAATCCGCATGGGCATGAGCATCAAGTTCCAGATCCCCGGCGTGTTCCCGGAACTGACCGTGCGCCAGCATCTGCAACTCGGCTTGCATCGCGCGAAGGACGACAGTGTGGCAACGCTCGATCGCCTGCTCGAACAGTTCATGCTGCAGAAGGAAGAGCATATGCCGGCCGGCAAGCTGTCGCACGGCAAGAAGCAGTGGCTCGAGATCGCGATGGCGGTGTCGCTCAAGCCAGTCTTGCTTTTCCTCGATGAGCCGGTTGCGGGTATGTCCGTCGAAGAGACTCACGCGACCGGCGAGCTGATCATGCGCTTGCGTGAAGACGGCCTCACGATCATGGCGGTTGAACATGACATGACCTTTGTCAAGCAGGTCGCTTCACGCGTCACCGTGCTGCACGGCGGGCGTTTGTTCGCCGACGGCCCGCTCGAGGAGATCCTCGCGCGTGACGACGTGGCCGAAATCTATCTTGGGAAAAGGAAATGACGGCCTTGTTAGAGGTGTCCGGCGTCGAAGGCGGCTATAACGGCGGAAAGGTGCTTGATGGCGTCTCCATGACGGTGGAGCGGGGAGAGATCGTCGCGTTGATCGGTCGCAATGGCGTGGGCAAAACTACGCTGATGCGCGCGTTGATCGGTCTGGTGCCGCTGAGTGCGGGCAGTATCCTGGTCGATGGGGTTGAACTGGGCCGCGAGCGCCCCTATGCGCGAGCGAAGCAAGGTGTCGGATATGTCCCGCAGGGCCGCGAGGTATTCCCCGCGTTGACGGTGCGTGAAAACCTGCAGGTTGGAGCACAGGCGAACCGATCGCGGACCAGCGACATGCTCGACAAGGTGGTCGGCTATTTCCCGGTGCTGCGCACGAAGTTCCAGCAAAAGGCTGGCACGATGAGCGGCGGAGAACAGCAGCAACTGGCCATTGCACGCGCGCTGATCGGCGCGCCCAAGATCCTTTTGCTTGATGAGCCATCCGAGGGGATCCAGCCATCGATCGTGGATCTGATCGGCGAGACCCTGCTCAAGATTGCAGCCGAGACGGGTATCGGCGTGCTGCTGGTCGAACAGAACATGGGGATGGTGGAAAGCGTCGCGAGCCGCTGCTGCGTCATGGACAAAGGCCGGATCGTCGATACCTTGAACCGGACGCAGCTCGCCGATGAAGATCTGATTCGCTCGGTTCTTGCGCTGTAGCTCGAGGCACGGGGTCGCGAGCAAGCTCGCCTTGCAGTGGTCGGTCGCCCAACGAATCGAATGTTGTGGTTCCGGCGCCGTCCGCAAGCCGGTGTGTCCGCCACGTGTGTTATTAAGGGGTTACAAGCGTTCGCTTGTAACCCCTTATTCATTTCAGCGCCCCTTGCAGGCGCCGCAATGTCCCATCATCGCGCCTGCCTGAAGCTGGAGCTCGCAGGAGAAGGCGCGATCAATCACTACCCAGGCTCAAACCCGCGAAGCCATCAGGTCTTCGATCCCAATGGGCAAATCGCGCACTCGCACTCCGGTCGCGTGGTAGACGGCGTTCGTGATCGCCGGTGCAACGCCCGCGAGTCCGATCTCGCCGATACCGCGCGCACCGAGCGAATTCAGCGCGAAGTCCGGGTAGTCCAGGAAGGTCACATCGATCTTCGGCGCATCGGCATGCGTGGTCATCACATAGTCCGCGAGGTTCCGATTGACCGGTGCGCCGGAACGCGCGTCGTAGTGCGTCTGCTCGAACAGGGCCATGCCCACGCCCATCACGATCGCGCCCTGGATCTGGTTCAGCCCCGTACGTGCATTGATGACCTTGCCGCCGTCAATCACGCTGAGCACGCGTGCAACCCGCAGCCTTGCAATCTCGGGCTGCCACGTCACCTCGACGAAGTGCGCGCAGTAGGAATGAATCGAAACCTGCGACGCGTCGGCATCGTCCTGGCTCGCGCCCGAGCGCCCTTTTCCCATGACCGCGTTGACCTGCGCTCCCTGGAGGATCCGCCCGAACGGGATGCCCGCTCCGGGTGACGTGCCTTTGCGGTAGACCATGCCCCGCTCGAGCGCGAGCGCATCCGCGGCCTGTCCTGCGAACGGGGAGTGTTCGGCCTGTGCGGCCGTCAGCAATAGCTGCTGGATGGCAGCGCGCGTCGCATCGTTCACGGCGGGCACCAGCGACGCGGTCAGCATCGAACCGCCCGACATCGGGCCCGGCGGCAATACGGTGTCGCCGAGGACCACATTGATGCGATCGAGCGGAATGCCTGTCAGCTCGGCGACCATCTGGCCGACCACCGTATAGGTGCCGGTCCCGATGTCCTGCGTGGCGCAGGCGACGCGCGCCGTGCCGTCGCCGCGCAGTTCGACCGAGACCTCAGTGGACAACCTTCTGGCCGCCCACGAACCCACGGCCATACCCCAGCCGACGATATGACCGTCGCGCCGCATCGAGCCGACACCGGGCATGCGCTTTTTCCAGTCGAATTGCTCGGCGCCACGGACCATGCATTCCTGCATATGGCGCGAGGAAAACGGGACATTCCGGCTTTCGTCGATCTTCGGTTCGTTGCGAAGACGGAACTCGAGCGGATCGATATTGAGCTTGATGGCGAACTCGTCGACCGCGGACTCAACCGCGAACAGACCGGGTACAGCGCCCGGGCCGCGCATCGAGGTGCTCGGCGCGATGTCGCGGCGCGCATAGGCGGCACTGACGCGCAGATTGGGGGTGCTGTAGAGATAGCCAGTCGCCTCGCCACAGTTCTCCTTGCGGTTCTCGACCCGTGCGTTCTTGTAGATGTAGTCCTGCTGGAGCGACGACAGGTGGCCATCCGCGCTGGCCGACAGGCGTATGCGCTGCTGCGTGTTGGTACGATGGCCGACGTTGTGGAACATCATCTCGCGACTCACGACGAGCTTGACCGGCCGCTTAAGCTGGCGAGCGGCAGCCGCAGCCAGCAGTGAATGCGACCATGGGAACAGCTTGCCGCCGAAACCCGAACCCAGGAACTTCATGATCACGCGGACGTTGTCTTCCGAGACGCCGAGCATCATTGCCATGACCTTGCGCTGGTTGACGATCGACTGCGAGGTCTCGTAGAACGTGTAGTTCGTCCCGTCGAACAGTGCGACGGTCGCATGCAATTCGATCGGGTTGTGCGTTTCGACCGGTGTCGTATACGTCTGGTCGAACCGGAGCGACTCGGCGGTGGCCGCGAAAGCCGCCTCGGCATCGCCGCGCTGGGTGTCGATGGAGGGGGTGCTCTCGGCGGTCATCCGTACGCGAATGTCGGGCTGCCGGGCCTCATAGGCGACATCGACGACGCGCGCGGCGGCGGTGGCCTGCTCGAATGTGTCCGCAACGACCACGGCCACATATTGGCCGTAGTACCGAATGAGATCGTCCTCGAACGGCGGCCGCTTCTCGTCGATTTTCGCGTCGGTTGCGAAGCCCACGCTATAGAACTTGCCGCCGTTCTCGCGCGTCAACACCGAACGCACGCCGGGCATTTTGAGCGCCACGGCCGTGTCGAGACGCTTGATGCGTCCGGTGCCGATCGTCGCGCAGACCGGGACTGCGTACAGCATGCCCGGGAGGTTCACATCCGAGGTATAGGTCGCGGTGCCGCTGACCTTGAACGGGCCGTCGGTTCGCGAAAAATCGCCGCCGATCCATGGCTGTGCTTCTTTTGTGGTTGCCTGCATATCCTTCTCCACATGTTTCGCTGCAATGCATTCGTTGCGCCGCGCGCCGCCCTTCCGAGCCACCGGACGGCGCGTGACTTTGGGCCGGTATCAGCCCGGGTTACACACCGGGTTTCAGGCCGCTTGCGTGGCGAGCGTCAGGGTGTGCTGCAGGCAGCGCTTCGCGAGCTCGATCTTGAAACCGTTCTCGCTCTGCGCGCGCGCGCCCTGGAGGGCGGCTTCCGCTGCGGCACGAAATACTTCGGGCGCAGGCGCCTGTCCTTGCAAGGCCGCTTCGGCTTCGCGCGAACGCCACGGCTTGACGCCGACGCCGCCCATCGCAATCCGCACGAAGGAGATCTTGCCCGACGAGACGGTGACGACCACCGCGGCCGATGCGAGTGCGAACTCGTACGACGCGCGATCGCGCAGTTTCAGATAGACCGAGCGGTTGCCGGGCTGAGGGGCAGGCAGGCTCACATGCGTGATCAATTCACCGGGCTCGACGACGTTCTCGTGCTGGGGTGTCGTACCCGGCAGCAGGAAGAACTCGTCGATCGGCACGCTGCGCTGTCCTCGCGGGCCCTCGAGATGGACGGTTGCCTCGAGTGCGGTAAGCGCGACGTTCATGTCGGACGGATTCGTCGCGATGCATTGGTCACTCGTGCCGAGCACGGCGAGGTTGCGATTGAACCCGGCGATTGCCGAACATCCGGAGCCCGGCTGGCGCTTGTTGCAGGCGGTCGCGGTGTCCCGGAAGTAGACGCAGCGGGTGCGCTGCATCAGATTGCCGCCGGTGGTCGCCATATTGCGCAGCTGAGCCGAAGCGCCGGACAACAGCGCCTGCGACAACACCGGGTAGTGTGAATGGATCAGCGGATGGTTGGCGAGATCGGAATTGCGCAACGTTGCGCCGATCCTCACGCCACCACCTTCGATGGTCTCGACGCGGTCGAGCCCGAGACGATGAATGTCGATTACGCGGGCCGGACGTTCGACATCGAGCTTCATCAAGTCGAGCAGGGTCGTACCGCCGGCGAGGAATCGAACCGGTGTGCTGCCCTGCCCTTCGGCTGGCGTGTTGGCAGCGGCGCTGAGCGCGTGCTGCAGATCGTCGGCGCGCAGGAGTTCGAAAGCTTGCATTCGTATCGTCTCCTTCAGCCGTTGCGGCGGACTTGTTGAATCGCCGCAACGATGTTGGAGTAGGCGCCGCATCGACAGATGTTGCCGCTCATGGCCTCTTTGACATCGTCGTCGGAATGCCCGGACGGTTCCTTGAGCAGGGCCACCGCCGACATGATCTGGCCCGAGGTGCAGTAACCGCACTGAAAGCCGTCGTGCTCGACGAAGGCTGCCTGCATCGGATGCAAGGCGCCCGGCCGGCCGATACCCTCGATGGTCGTGATTGCTTCGCCTTCATGGGTCGCAGCGAGGCTCAGGCAGGAATTGACGCGCCGCCCGTCGACATGGACCGTGCACGCACCGCATTGCCCGTGGTCGCAGCCCTTCTTGGTGCCGGTCAGATGCAGATGTTCACGCAGGCAGTCGAGCAGCGACGTGCGCGGGTCGATATCGAGTTCGCGGGTCTGGCCATTGACATCGAGCCGCACGCGCATGAGTCCGGTATTCGCCGCGCTCGCGTCCGGTGACGCATCGTTCTCGCGCGCGACGGCCGGCGCGGCCATGGCGAGTGGGCTGAACGGGGTCGTGCCGGCAGCCGCGCCAGCGGCACCAACGCGCACTAGAAACGACCGGCGCGTGATTCGTCCAGTGGGGGTGGCTTCCTCGACTTCCCCGGCTTGCGGTGTCTCAGGTGGTTTGCTCAAAATCGGATTCTCCAATGCAACGCGGCAGGTCCGCGCCCAACCGGGCGCGACGCGCGTTATTCAGTCGTCGGGCAAGCTGTCACAACCGACAGGATTTGCCCATTCGCCACTCATGCCAGATGCGTGGCGTTTTAAGCGGGTCCGAACCCGGCGTAAACCTTGGGCCAGGATCGGCACAAACGCTAATATCCCCTGACTTATCGCTCAGTGCAAATATTATGCGTTTACTGAAAGCGCCGTGAAAACAGAGGGGCAACCACACCGTAAGGCCATGCCGCGCAGGAGGAAGCCGATGGATCAAGCCGCGTGATAGGGTTTGGGTAGCCAGCTTCCGCCTAGCTTCAACCCGTTCTTCCCTTTCGCACGGCTAACGATACCGTCGCGCGACCGGTACGCGAGTTCGCGGATTTCATCGAAGCTGACGCCGACCAGCTTGCCGTCGCGCTTGACGAACTTGCCGTTCACGATCACCGAGTCGACCAGGCCGGGATGCCCGTTATAGACGAACTGCGCGATCGGATTGTTCATGGGGATCATCTCGAACGTGTCGGTTCGAACCAGGATCACATCGGCGAGTTTGCCGGGTGTGAGGCTGCCGACCTTCGAACCGAGTCCACACGCTTCGGCTCCGCGAATCGTCGCGAACTCAAGGACGTCGCGGCACGTCGTTTCCATTTCGTCGACGCACGCTTTACCTTCATTTCTGGCGGCTTCGTTGTCAAAACCGCGCTGCGTGCCAAGCGCCGCGCGCATGGTGCCGAACAGATGCCCACCGTTTGAGCTGCAGACGTCGATCGACAGGCTTGGCTTGATGCCCGCCTTGATGAGCCTGCCAGTCGCGGGCCATCCATGCCCCATCTGCAGTTCGATATCCGGCGCGACTGACGCCGTGCAACCCGCGTCGGCCATCATTTGCAATTCATCGTCGGCCAGCGAGTTGCAATGCACACAGGTCAGCCGGTTGTGAAGCATCCCCTTCTCCGCGAGCGCCGCGATCGGGCGATTGCGTCCCCATTCGCCGTCGCCGAAGTGGCAGGAAATCCGCAGGTCGAGTTCCTCGGCAAGCTGCCAGTCACGAACCGTCACGTCCATCGTCGCGAATTGATTGCCGCGCGCCGCGAGGCACAGGGTCACGAGCCCATCGTCGCTCGACAGGCGCCCCTTGCGCAGCCGCCGGACGTCCTCGACTGGGTGGTCCTCGTGGCTGACGACCTGGTAGTGCTGGTGGCCGCCGCCGTGACCGAACACCACGCGCGCGCCCGCCTTGAAATGGGCGTCGACCGCGGCGTCCGTATGTTCGGGCGAGTTGAGGTTGTGACACCAGTCGAGCATCGTCGTGATACCGGAGTTCAACGCCTCGAGCGTGCCCAGTAGATTGCCCGCATAGGTATCCTGCGCGGTATAGAGTTCACTGATCGTGCCGTGCAAACCCGTGAAATAGTGAGAAAGACTCCAGTCGGAAGCAATGTTCCGAAACAAGGACTGCCAAGTGTGGCGATGCGTGTCGACGAGACCTGGGAGCACGAGGAAGTTCGATGCGTCGATCGTCTCGGCGCCGTCGACCGGCGGGATCGAATGCGCGACATCGACGATCCTGCCGTCGACGATCAGCAGATCGCCAGACATCAATTCACCGAGTTTCGGGTCCATCGTGATGAGGGTCCCGTTCTTGATCAGAATTTTTTTGCTTTCCACCACTGTCTCCTTCATCCGGACAGTGACAAGACCTGGCCTCTGCACCAGAACGTGCCGCTGTCCGTTTTTTTAGATCAGGGCCATCGGGGAGGCCCTTCGAGCTAGATGCCGAACACGCTGTGCGCAGCCGCGGGAAACAGGTCCAGCCGCGGTGGCGTGAAGAACTCGATGATCTCGCATTCGTCCACGTACAACACCTCGTGCTCGACGTTGCCGGGTATCAGGAGCAGGTCGCCCGCGACACAGGTCCGCTTCTCGTCGCCGAGCCGGAAGTCCATGCGGCCCGAGATCACCCACGTGATCTGTTCATTGTGATGCGTGTGCGCGGCCGTGAATGTGCCGGCCTTGATCTTCGACCAGACGACCATGCCGTTGCGCCCGGTCAGCAACTGCTGGACCATTTGCGCCTGATTCACCTGCGTGGGCAGCTCGTCTTTCTTGAAGAAGCCCGGCTTGTCGATTGCCAATTCAGACATGTTCATCCCCTCTGTCGTAAAGTGCGTGATTAAGCAATGGTTCGACCGGAATCGATCTTCAGATGCGAGCCGGTCATGTGCGGCGTCAGATCGCTGATTGCAAACGCAACCAGCCATCCGAGCTCTTCGGGTTCCGTGACTTCGCGCAGCGGCAGTACGCTCGCCGCATTCTCGAGATAGCCTGGGATCGCGCGTAGCGGCGGCGTAGCCGTTTGCCCCGGCACGAGCGTATTGACTCGGATCTTGTATTTGCCGAGATCGAGTGCGAGGGCTTCCATCATTGCGTGCACGCCGCCCTTGGACGCCACGTAGGCGACCGCGTTCGGGATCACGCGCACGGCTGATGACGAACCCGTTGCAATCAGCGAGCCGCCGCGGCCCTGCTCGATGAGCATCTTCGCGCCATGCCAGAGCGTCTGGAAGGTGCCGGTCAGGTTCACGGAGATGATCCGCTCCCAATCGGCAAGCTGCACTTCTTCGAACGGCGAGAGCGCGACCACGCCGGCGTTCGCGACAACCGCATCGAGCTGTCCGAACTCAACGCGCGTGGTCTCGTACATGGCTGCGATCGCTGCCGTGTCGCGAATATCGAGCTGGAAGTCGATGATTCGGCCGCCGTTGGAGAGCTCGGCAAGCGCGACCGTCTCGCGCAGGCCCGCAGCGTCGTATCCCGCCGCACAGACCTTCGCACCCAGACTGGCACAACGCAACGCGATCGCACGTCCGATGCCCGACTCGGCCCCGGTCACCACGACACTCTTGCTTTTCAGATCGATCATTTTCTCAACGGAAGTTCACGTATAAATTCAATATAGCCCGTGGCCCCGTGACGAAAAAGTCCATGCCGGGGAAACAGCATTGCGGTAAAATGCGCGAAAACGCGACGCGGGATTCGTGCCCTACAGGATCGAGCAAGCGTCGGCGAATTCCAGCCGGGGCAGTCTGCCGAGCACTTTCGACCGGTCGCCATATCCGAGATTGCAAAGGAAATTGACGGCCACATCGCCTTCCGGGAAGAACTCATCCTTGACCTTCTTCGCGTCGAAGCCCGACATCGGCCCGCAATCGAGACCGATCGCACGCGCGGCGATCATCAGGTAGGCGCCTTGAAGGCTGCCATTGCGAAATGCCGTGCTTTCGATCAGATCAGCTTTGCCTTCGAAGATCGATTTCGCGTCGGGCCGGTGCGGGAACAGCGTCGGCAGGCGTTCATGGAAGCGGCGGTCGTAACCGATAATCGCGCAGACGGGCGCCATGCGCGTCTTCTCGACATTGCCCGGAGCGAGCGCAGGCACGAGACGCTCCTTTGCCTCGGGCGTAGTCAGGAAGGTGAGGCGGGCCGGGCAGACATTCATGCTGGTCGGGCCATACTTCATGATGTCGTAGAGCTCGTGCAACTGCGCATCGGATACGGGGCGGTCGAGCCAGCCGTTCTGCGTGCGCGCCTGCTTGAAGAGCAGGTCCAGCGATTCAGGCGCAAGCGCGGAAGTCATGGTGAATCTCCTTTCTACGTGGAAAAAATTGGCCCGTGGTCGACGGGTTGCCGGTGCATGGAGCCGGCGATAAGCGCTCGCGCCGTCGGCCGCATCCCGGTTCCGCTTCGTTGAGCGCAAGGGTCGGCAGCGGCGCGATTCGAGGCGCTCGTTCGTCTCTCAATCGAAGTTGTTTCACTCCCGTCATCGATCAGTTTCCCGATCGTCTCCGCCGGACGTCGACAGACCGCTAGAAGATTCGGTCGGCCGCGTGTTCGGCGATCATCAGCGTTGGAAGATTGGTATTCGCGCTCGGGATGACCGGCATGATCGAGGCATCGACCACACTGAGATTGGAGACGCCATAGACCTGGTAGCGCGAATCGACGACGGCCATCGGATCGCTTGCGCGTCCCATCGCGCAGGTCCCGACAGGATGGCCCATTGGGGCGATCGACGAGAGCAGGTCCGCATCCGTTATCGCCGCTGCATGCGGGGAGCGCCCCACGACTTTCGCGCCCGCAAACGCACGACCGACAGCGAACCGGCGCACAGGCCCCGGTGCGTTGAGCGCGAGCTTGGCGCCTGCAGCCATCAGCGAACCGGCGATGCCGGGCCGGTTGAACTGGTTGACCGCCATTCCCGAAGGCAGCAGGAGCGCCTCGTTGTAGCAGGCTGCGACCTCCGGATCAATCAGCATTCGCTGCGCCAGTCTTGCCCCCATCACGACGCGCGGCGCATCGCGCGGGTCGTCGAGCATGCGAAAGTCCACCCGGGGGTTGACGTCGGCTCGCGCGTCGGCGAGGGTCACCGAGCCGGTCGAAAACGGCGAGTACAACGCGGATGCCACCATCGCCACATCGGTGCCGAACGAGCGTCCGCTGACACGCCCCAGCATGAAGAGGAACAGATCGTTGTCCGGACACTGTGCGAAACCCGACGAGGCCCGCATGCCTGCCACGGCGAAGCGCCGCAGTTCCGGCGCGAGCCGGCCGTGACGCGGCAACGTCAAGGCGAAGAACATATAGGCGTGGTTCTGGAGATTGCGTCCTACGCCGGGGCGGTGAGCGACGGGTGCGATGCCGAGCGCGGACAACTCACGCGAAGGTCCGATGCCGGAGCGCAAGAGGAGTGCCGGCGAATGGATCGCCCCCGCCGACACGACAATATGCTGGCCGCGCAGCGTGATTTCTTTACCCTCGCGCTGTGCGTGCACGCCGACGGCGCGAGTTCCGTCGAACATCAGCTTCGTCACACGCGTGTCCGGCATGATCGTCAGGTTGGACCTTCGCCGCACTGCCTCAGTCAGGTAACAGCGCGCGCTCGAGGAGCGCACTTCCGCGTCGCGGCTGACGGGTATTGGAAAGAAGCCCGTACCGGGCGCCTCATTGATGTCGTCAATAGAGGGGAAACCTTGCGTGGCCGCGGCTCTTCGCATCGCGCGGACGAACCCTGGCCATTCTGCGTCAGGCATGCGCCGGATCGGGTAGACGCCGGCGGCGGCGCCTTGCAGGCTGCGCTCATGGTCGTCCTCGACCTTTCGAAAATACGGGACGACATCGTTCCAGCCAAGTCCCTGCGCACCTGCAGCAACCCAGCGTTCGTAGTCGGAAGGCAGGCCGCGCAGCGCGAACATGCCCATGATGCTCGAGCCTCCTCCCATGATCCGTGCCTGTGGATAGGGACGAGGGGCCTGCCCTCTCACCACGGTGGCCTCGAGGCCCGGCCAGAAGTAGTCAGGATTCAGCGTCGAACTCGGGAACGTATCGTCGATATCGGAGGGCACTCGGCCCGGCGGTGTGTCTTGCCCCGCTTCGACGAGCAGCACGCGGCGGCGTCCGTCTTCGGACAGTCTTGCAGCGAGAACGGCACCCGCGCTCCCGCCCCCAACGATGATGCAATCGGAATCGCCTGGCGCAGACCCGACCGCTTGGTCATGAGCGGTCATACGTGTGGCCGCCCTTTGTGCGAGATCTGCGAGAAACAGGGATCGCTGGCACTCGCCCGCCGCACGAGTGCGGCCTGCGTAATGTTGTCCTCATTCACGTTCTGCATTGCGTCTCCAAACCTTGTTCTCTTTGGGTGAGAATATAGGTCACCGACCCGCGACAACAAAGTCTGTGTCAGAGAAACAGATTTGCGGTCAGCGGGAAAGTGGAGACGACTCGAACAGGTGGATCGAAGAGCAGGTGTTGATTCAGACGACAGGTCTCGGCCTGCCGCTGCGCCGTTCAGCTTGCGGCGTGATAGTGCGCACAAGCGTCTCCAGGCGAAACGAGCCTGTCGTGCAAGCGGCACAGGCGGCTCTCGCCGACGCTCGCACCGAAGCCGGAACCCAGGCTGCTCAGTCCCGGAATCGATGATTCGAGTGCGGCCCGCGAGGGATCGCGATGCGTGCAGCTCGCGCATGTACGTCGAACGGCATCCGGTCTCGGAGTCAGAATCAGAGTCGGATACAGTTCAGCAGACCCGCGCACAGGCGCGGGTACCGGTTTCTTGTCGCGAACGCTCGCAAACATCTTCACCTCACTTTATTGGCCAAGGCCCGCCCAATATCCGCCGAACACATGCACCGAGAGCACATATCCGAGCACGATGTTCACCGCGACGCCGGCCGAGAACGCGAGGAAGGGCTTGATGCCCGTCGAGGCGAGCCCTGAAAAGCGCGTGGTGAGACCAATGCTGAAGAAGCAGAATATGAATGCCCAGGTCCGCAAGGCCGTGATCGGTGCAACGAAACCCGGGGTGACGACCGTGCGGTAGTCGGCAAGCGAGTAGTGACTGGCGACCCAGGTGACGAGCGCCGAGGCGATCACAAAGCCGAGCACGAATTTCGGAAAGCGGTCCCAGATTTCCCCTACGCCGACACGCGCCTGAAACGCCGGTGCGGATGGCGGTGTGGCGAGCGAGCCGGTGGCCGCTTCGGTAGCCGTTGCGTTACTGCCGCCCGTAGTCTTGCCTGCCTCGTCGACCGGGGCCGACGGTTCACGATCCCAACGGCTCGTTGCGACGATCGCGAGCACGAATGCCCAGATGCCGATCCAGATATCGCGGCCGACGACCTTCATCAACGTGAAGGCCTGCAACGCGGCTTCGGGTGAACCCGCGATCGCCGCGTCGCCATGCTTCGCGAGATCGCCATAGGCTTGAGCGGCCGCGATTCCGGCCGCGTCGGCAAACTCGGAGGTACCGATCCACGCGCCGCCGACTCCCGTTGGCAAACCGAGCGCGCGTGAGAGAAAGGGCAGCACGAAGATCATCACGATCGCCCAGAAAATCACGAGTGTGATCGACACAGATGCATGCTCACGCTTCGCGCGGACCGCGCCTGCGATTGCGATCGATGCCGAGACGCCGCAAACCGCGCCGCCAACCCCGAGCACCGCTGCGAATCGACGGTCAAGGCCAATCGCGCGCGCAACCCAAAAAATCACACCGAACGTCACGAGCGAGACGATGCTCGCCTGTACGACGGCGACCGGACCGGCCCAGGCCAGCAAGGTGAACGGCAGCGTCGCACCGAGCAGGATAATGCCGATTTTGATGTAGTACTCGACCCGGAAGCCCGCGCTCAGCCAGTCCGGCACGCGAAACACATTCGAGATCAGCAGGCCGAGTACGAGCGCGACCAGCGGCGGCTCCAGGTTGTACTTCGACGCATTGGCCCAGGCACCGAGTTCGAAGATCAGTACGGAGACAACGAAGAGCACGAGGAAAGACGCAAGGAAATGACTGACCCGATGCCCGATGATCGCAAGGCTGACGCCGAACAGCACGGCCCAGACGGCGAACAGCGCGATGTACTGGGGCAACTTGTGGGCGAGATCGGTCAAAGCATCGGCGGGCGAGCTCCATTTGGCCGGCGCGACCGCAAGCCACTTGATGCTGCTGCCCGATGCGAACAGGCCGTAGGCGACCACGACAATCGCCAGCGCGATCCAGATCGCCCACCAGTCTTCCTTGGAAACCAGCCCTCGCCAGAAGCTCGGGCGCGTGTCATCGACACGCGTCTGGCCGGCAAGGTTGGAATGGGTATTGCTCATTGTTTCGTCCCCCGTCGATGGAGCTCGGCTCCGGATGAACGCCCTCTTCCTGTTCTCGTGCCGCGCTTGGTGGCTTATGGGCGTTCGCTGCGCTCGATTATCGGTGGGGCGCGAAACAGTCTGAACGAAGCAATCGTGATATGGATATGGCGAATTGGAAGGACGCCTTTGTCAGCGCACGTCGCGTACGTTTGTGACGTACTTGCTTACGACTCTGAATCGCATGGCTCTCTGTATGCTTACGGGGAATTATCCTTTCAGCAATTTGGATCGACAGAAGACTGAATTCGGACTAAAATTAGTCCACACATTCCAGCTTCGAGGTCCGTCATGAAATTGTCCACCCAGGTCAAGCCGATCAGCTATCTCAAAAGCCATGCGGCGCAAATCGTCGACGAGATTTCCGAAAGCCGTCAGCCTCTTCTGATCACACAGAATGGCGAAGCGAAACTGGTGGTCATGGATGTACAAAGCTATGAAGAACAGGAGCAAACCCTTGCGCTTCTAAAAATTTTGGCGATGGGTAGCAAGGAAATTCAGGCAGGAAAATTCCGGAATGCTGAAGAGGTGTTTGCCGACCTGGATCGATCCGAATGACACATCGTGTTGTCTTCCTCGGGGCTGCCGAAGCAGATCTCAAGGAGATTCGCCGCTACATCGTCGCTCGTTTCAATCAAACCACGTGGTCCGAAACCTATTCGAAGCTGAAACAGACGATTCGGAATCTATCTGACTTTCCGCTGTCCGGCCTCAATGTGGATGAGATTCGAGACCTGAACATGACCCAGTTCCGGCAGGCGATCTCCGGAGCGAACAGGGTGATCTATGAAGTGCGCGACGAAACGATCTACATCCACGTGATTTGCGACACGCGCAAGGACTTGGTATCGCTCTTGCACAGCCGCCTGCTTCGATCTGGTTGATCGCTATCGCTGTCATCAACCCGGCTCGGGAACTACGACACTTCCTTTCACTGTCGATGCGGCGGACGGTGCAATCTCGTGCGCGGTCCGGCCTTGAGGATCTGGCTCGGGACGTCGTGGCCGATCAAGCGCGGCAGGCTCCCCGCGATATCGATGATGCCGTCCAGATCGACGCCTGTGTCATAACCCATCAGTTCCAGCATATGCACGAGTTCTTCCGTGCACACATTACCGCTAGCGCCCGGCGCGTACGGGCAGCCGCCAATGCCACCGAGCGAGGCATCGAAGCGGTCGATGCCCGCATCGATCGCCTCGAGCGTGTTGGCCAGTGCCATGCCGCGCGTATTGTGAAAGTGCATCGTGAATTCGAGGTGCCCGAAGTGGGCCTTCATATGCTTCGCCACCTGGTTGACCTGGCTCGGGTAGGCCATACCCGTGGTATCGCATAGGGTGATGCCCGCAACGCCAAGTTGCGAGAAGCGATCCACCAGCGCGTGAACGTCCTGCAAGGCAATATCGCCTTCCATCGGACAACCGAACACGGTCGAAAGTGACAGGTTGAGCGCGACCCTCGTATCACGCATGGCGGCAACGATCTCGGCAAGCTGGGCAAACGACTGCTCGCGCGTCATGCGCATGTTCGCCTGGTTATGAGTCTCACTGACCGACATCACAAGATTGACTTCGTCCACATTGCACTCGAGCGCCCTCTCCGCGCCCCGCACGTTCGGCACCAGCACGGTATAGATCACGTCCGGATTGCGTGCGATCTGGTGCATGACGGCCTCGGCATCCTTGAGTGCGGGGATGGCCTTCGGCGAGGTGAACGAAGTCGCCTCGATCTTCGCAAAACCACTGGCCGACAAACGATCGACGAAGGCGATCTTGTCGTCGGTGTCGACGAATACGGATTCGTTCTGAAAACCGTCCCGCGCAGCGACTTCGTGAATGAACAATCTTGGCTTCTGGGCGCTCATGGGTATATTCCCGATCTGGTGAGAGGCTAGACAATCCCGCGTTGACGCCATTCGCCCCGCGTGCGTTCATCGATGCCGAGGCGAGACAGGACTTCATCCGTGTGCTGTCCCAGGGTGGGTGCCGCACTGCGAACTTCCCCCGGCGTGGCGCTCAGCTTGGGCACGATGCCGGGCAGCTTGATCGGCGTGCCGTCGGGCAAGTGCGACTCCAGGATCATGTCCCGCGCCAGATAGTGCGGGTCGGTCGCAATGTCAGCGACATCGTAGATCTTGCCCGCGGGGATACGCTGCTCGTTCAAGGCGAGCAGAACCTCATCCAGGCCGCGTTCGCGAGTCCACTCGGAAATCGCGTCGTCGATCTTGCCCACCTGACGCACCCGGCCATCGTTGCTTTCGAGTGCGGGGTCACGCCCCAGGTCCTCGCGGCCGATCAAGGTCATCAGACGCTTGAAGATGCTGTCGCCATTGCCTGCAATCAGGACGAACTTATCGTCCTTGCATCGATAGGCATTGCTCGGCGCAATGCCTGGCAAGCTGCTGCCAGCGGGTTGCCGGATTTCGTTGAACACGGCGTATTCCGGCAGAAGACTTTCCATCATGTTGAATACCGACTCATACAGCGCGACGTCGATCACCTGCCCTTGCCCGTGCGCGCCGTCACGCGCGCGCAAGGCAAGCAGGATGCCGATGATGCCATGCAGCGCCGATAGCGAGTCGCCGATGGAGACTCCGACTCTCACCGGCGTGCGGCCCGGTTCGCCGCTCAGATGGCGCAGGCCGCCCATGGCCTCGCCGACGACACCGAAACCGGGTCGATCGCGATAGGGGCCTGTCTGTCCGTAGCCGGAAACACGCAGCATCACCAGTTTCGGATTGACGGCTTTCAGGTCTTCCCAACCGAGCCCCCAGTCTTCCATCGTGCCCGGCTTGAAGTTCTCGATCACGACGTCGACATCCTTCACCAGCTTGCGCACGACGTCCTGTGCCTCGGGTTGCCGCAGGTCCAGTGTGATCGATTTCTTGTTGCGCGATTGGACCTGCCACCACACCGCAGTGCCGTCGTGCATCAACCGCCATTTACGGAGCGGATCGCCTTTTACCGGGGGTTCTATCTTGATGACTTCCGCGCCGAATTCCGCGAGCATCTTCGCGGCGAACGGACCCGCTATCAGCTGTCCGAGCTCAAGTACGCGGATTCCCTCCAAAGGTCCTGACATATCAGCCTCTCTAGTGGCCTTGCTTACCGAGATACGCTTCCCGGACGCGGTCGCTCGCGAGCAATTCCCGCCCGGTACTTTCCATGACGATCGAGCCGACTTCGAGCACATAGGCGCGGTCGGAAATGGCGAGGGCCTGATTCGCCATCTGCTCCACAAGCAGGATCGTCATACCTCGTTCCTTGAGCGACCTGATGATCTTGAAAATCTCCGCCACGATCAGGGGCGCCAGTCCCAGCGACGGTTCGTCGAGCATGAGTATTTTAGGCTTACTCATTAACGCACGCGCGATAGCCAGCATTTGCTGTTCGCCACCGGACAACGTTCCCGCATATTGCTCCTTGCGTTCGCGCAGGCGCGGAAACATCGCGAAGCAGGCTTCAATGTCCTCGCCGATCGCCGCCGGCTCGTTCTTGCGCAGGTAGGCACCGAGCATCAGGTTGTCGAGCACGGTCTGATCGGGGAACACCTGCCGGCCTTCTGGAACGTGTGCAATGCCGCGTCTGACGCGATGATGGGCCTTGATGCCGTTCAGTCTGTCGCCATCGAACAGGATCTCCCCGGAACTCTGTTCGATGCCGGAGAGCGCCCGCATCAATGAGCTCTTGCCGGCGCCGTTGCCACCGATGATCGTCACGATCTCGTGGGAATCGACGTGAAGGGACACGTGCCGCAATGCCTGCACGGCCCCGTAATTGACGGACAAACCGCTGATATCCAGTAGTCGGCTCATGGCACTCTCCTATGCCGCCGCGCCAAGATAGGCTTCGATGACGCTGGCATTCTGCTGAATATGGCTCGGCAAGCCGGAAGCGATCTTGACACCATAGTCGAGCACGACGATGTGATCGGAGATCGCCATCACGAGATCCATGTGGTGCTCGATCAGCAGGATCGTCAAGCCCTGCGTCTTGAGTCTGCTGATCAGTCCGGTCAGTTGATCGGTCTCATGCGGATTGAGACCCGCCGCCGGTTCGTCGAGCAGTAGCAGGTCGGGACCGGTTGCGAGCGCGCGGGCGATTTCCAGCCGCCGCTGCAACCCGTACGGCAAGCCTTCGGCCTGGTCGTGCGCATAGCGGTCGAGTTCCAGAAAACGCAATATTTCGAAAGCTTCGGCGCGGACCCGGTCTTCTTCTTTCCGCTTGCCGGGTAACCCCAGCAGGTTGGAGACAAAACCCGATGTCTGTCGGCGGTAGCAACCCACCATGACGTTCTCGAGAACGGTCAACCCCTGGAAGAGTTTCAGGTTCTGGAAGGTGCGGCCGATCCCGCAGGCAGCGATCTGGTTCGGTGACAAGCCCACTATACTCTTGCCCTTAAACGTGATGCTCCCAGAGTCCGGTATGACGAGCCCGGAGAGCAGGTTCAGCGTCGTGGTCTTGCCTGCCCCGTTCGGGCCGATCAACGAGACGATTGTGCCGGGGTCGATCGAGAACGAGACGTCGTTGGTCGGAATCACCCCGCCGTATGCCTTGCTCAAGGAGCGGACCTCGAGCAGCGGACGGCCGGATGTGGCAGCAGCCGTCGTGGTTTTGCCCGTCGCCGTGGTCATCCTGCCTGGCAACCGCGTTTCACCGTTGCTGATTGCCGCCACTTCACGGGGCTTGCTGACGCGGCCTACCCTGGTCAGCAAGCCGGACAGCCCGTCGGGCATCACGTACAAAGCGAACAGCAGAATAGCGCCATAGGCGAAATGCTGGATCTCCGGCCAGCGCGCCAGGAAGGCATCGACGAGCGTCAGCACGACGGCGCCCAGGAAGGAACCGGCCGGGCTTTTTCCGCCGAACAGGACAACGACGAGGAAGAACACCGAGAGATTGAAATTGACGAAGTCGGAATTGATGTACTGGTTCTGCTCCGCCACGAGCGCGCCGGCGATACCGCATGTCGTTGCGCTGATGGCGAAAGCGAGGATCTTGAAACGATAGACGCTCACGCCGACACTCTCGGCCGCAATCTCGGAGGTGCGAACTGCGGCGAATCCGCGGCCGAAACGACCGCTCAGCAGCGAGCTCGTCAGCGCATGCAGCACCAGCGCGAGTAACGCGACGGCGACCACCCATTGACGGCTATCAAGCGCGACGCCGTTGAAACCGAGCGACGTGATCCCGGAGAAACCGGCTTGCCCCATGAACACATCGGTCCATTCGGAGACGATCTTTTCGATCAGCAGGCCAAAGGCGATGGTGACCATCGCAAGGCTTGGGCCCTTGACCTTCAAGGCGGGGATCGCGATGACCACACCGAATATCGCGGACATCCCCGCGGCACAGAGCAGCGCGAGCCAGGGACCCACCTGGTAGTTGACCGTGAGCAAGGCGACTGTATAGGCCCCCACGCCGAACAGGCCGGCATGCCCGAGCGACTTCTGGCCGGTCTGCCCGACGAGGATATTGAATCCCGTCGCAGCAATATAGTAGACACCGATATTGAACGCGATGAGACGGTAGAAGTCGTTGATGGGCGCATACGCAGTCACCGATGCCAGCGCCGCGATGACGATCGGCAGGACGATCTTCATGGGCTTCATACTTTCTCCGGGTGTGTACGGCCCAACAAACCGGCGGGGCGGAAATACAGGACAACTATGATCAGACCGAACACCGCGATTTCGCGCAGATTCGAGTACCAGAGGCCGATGAACGCCTCGAGCAAGCCGATCAGAAAGCCCCCGAAGATGCAACCGCGGGGATTGTCCAGGCCGCCGAGAATGGCTGCAGAGAACGCCTTGAGCGACAGCAGCGTGCCGACGAACACCGAGGCGGTGGTGATCGGCGCGGTCATCACGCCGGCAATGGCCGCCAGGCCGGAACTGATAACGAACACGGCAACCGCGATGGCATTCGCGTTGATGCCCATGAGGCTCGCCGCGGACTTGCTGAACGCGACGGCCCTGACCGCCTTGCCCATCTTCGTTTTGTGCAACGCCCAGTCGAACACCAGCATGAGGACCAGGGCGGTGAAGAACACCAGCACTTCCTGCGGCCGCATCCCGGCGCCGAACAGGACCATGACGCGATCACCCAATGGCGACGCAAGTGCAATCGGCGCGGGTCCCCAAATGAGCAGCGCCACGTTCTGCACAATGATGCCGAAGCCGATGGTGCTCATCACCCAGGACAGGCCCGCTTCGCCCACGAAGTGCTTGATGGCCGTGAAATACAGCGCATAGCCGAGCACGGCCATGATCACGATGCTCACCACCAGCGCGAAGATGAACGATGGCCACGTCACGTCCGCTGGCGTGGGAAACCCGGACAGCTTGCCGTGGCTGAAGTACAGCACCGCGCTGACCGCGATCAGACCAGCGAGTGCCAGAAACGCACCCTGCCCGAAGTTGAAGGTCTTCGTGGTCGTATAGGTAATGCTGAAGCCGAACGCGACGAGCGCATAGACGCTGCCCATCGCCAGGCCGCTGAAGATCGCCTGAAAAATATCCATCGATGCGAACCCTTCCGCGCGGACGCTGGATACGGCGCGGTGCCGCGGCCAGACGTCCAGTGCGTTGCTGAATTGAACCGGTCGCGGCCTTCGATTATTCCTTGATGTCCGCGGGCGTAATCGATTTGCTCACATCGTCGACAGCCGTGACGATTTTGCCGTTGTCCCATCGAACGAGGCGAAAGTCCTTCGCCGACAAGGCTTCATGGTTCTGATGAGAAAAGGGCTTCTGATAGGTCTTGATCACCCCGTCGACGCTGTTCAGGTTTTCGAGCGCCTGCTGGACCTTCTCGCCGTCGACCGACTTCGCCTGCTCCATCGCCGCGGCCAGGATCCTGACCGAATCGTAGGCTTGCGCTGCCATCACGTAGGTCGGCACGCTGCCGTTCTGCTTGACCAGCGTCTGGTACAGGGCCCCCGACTTCTGAGAGGAATCCTCTGTGATCGACGCCGTAAAAATCATCTTCTTCGCAAGGTCGGGTCCGGCGATACGGAGATAAGGCGGACTCAGATTGGCCCACGAACCCAACACGGTCGGAAAGTAGTTGATCTTCTCGAGGCTGCGCATGACGTGCGCGTTCGAATCGGCCAGTGCATAGACGATCAGGGTGTCGGCAGCCGAGTTTTTGATCTTGTTCAACTGGGACGTCATGTCCGTATCGGTCGGACCGAACATTTCGGCATCGACCGGCTTCAGGCCGTGCATCGCCAGGATTTCGGTCGCGTCCTTCGCACCCTGCTGGCCATAGCCCGTGGTGTCGGTTATGAGCGCGATCTTATGGTTCTTGCTTCCCTTTGCTGCGTAGGCGACGAGCAAGGCCAGCTGGTCGCGGTCCGCCATCGACACGCGGAAGATGTAGTTCTGTGGTGCGCTTGCATAACGTGTCGTGATCGCCGTGGAAGTCGCGACCGGCGAGATGGTCGGGATCTTCTTCTGTTCATCGATACGCAGCCAGGCAAGCATATTGCCCGAGTTGACACCGCCGAGCATCGCATCGACCTTCACATTGTCGACCAGCTCATTGGTGTTCTGAATCGCCTTCGGCGGCGAGCCCATGTCATCGCGTTCGACGATGACGACCTTGCGTCCGAGCACACCGCCCTTTGCATCGAGATCCGCGGCCGCCTGCCGCGCCCCCTGCAGGGCCGACACGCCGAAGTCGGCAGAGCCGGTCGCGGACATATCACTGTTAAAGCCGATCTTGATTTCCTGCGCGCTTGCGCTCGTGTACGTGATTAACGCGACAGCGAGTGCGCAAACTGCCTTTAGAGCGAATAACGGCTGGGCTTTAAACACAGTATCTCCTTACGTTGTTTTCTTTGGACGGATTCGAACGGAGGCCGTCAACGCTTCCGGATCAAATCGGACGCCTTGTTGGCGATCATCATCGTCGCCGCGCACACATTCGCTGAGGGCATCGACGGCATCACGGACGAATCGACTACGCGCAGGCTCTGCACGCCGTGCACACGGAGTTCATGATCGACGACCGCGAACCGGTCGTCCGCCGCACCCATGCGGGCGGTTCCGTTGACGTGATACGACGACACGCCGTATCGCTTGGCGAAGCTGAGCAATTCGTCGTCCGATTCGCAGAGCTCGCCCGGCAGCGTTTCCTTGTCGAAGTACTGGTCGAGCGCCCGCGAGCGCAGCAGCTTGCGTGCGAGTCTGATGCCGCGAACCAGTGTGTTCTGGTCGTTCGGATGCTCGAGATAGTTGGGCTGGATCATCGGGTCTTCGAACGGATCGGCAGACTTGATCCGCACATATCCGCGGCTCTCGGGCCGGTGCTGCCAGATGCCGGCTGTCATGCCCGGGAAATCGTCGAGCATGCCGACGTAGCCTTCCTTGTAGCTGGCCGGCGTGAAGACGCCCTGCATATCGGGCAAGGCCAGTTCGGGCGACGACTTGCAGAAGTAGTGAACGAGCGACGGGCTGAGCGCAAGAATGCTGGGCTTCTTCAACGCCCAGCGTAACAGCTGGCCGCCGAGGTTCATGCCCTTCACCAGCTCATTCATCGTCTGGCTGTTCTTGACCTTGACAACCGCGCGGACCGAATAGTGATCGGAAAGGTTTTCGCCGACACCACGCAGCTCGTGCACGACCTCGATGCCGCGCGACTGCAGGAACGGCGCCGATCCCAGGCCGGACAGTTGCAGCAGCTTCGGCGTGTTGATCGCTCCGCAGGCGATGATGACCTCGCGTCTGGCCAGTACAGCCTTCGGCTCGGATTGGCGTCCGGGATGAACATAGGCAACGCCGATCGCCTTGCGTCCTTCGAACAGGATCCGAGTGGCCTGCGCGTACGTCTTCACATGCAGATTGGGTCGCGAACGGGCCGGACCGAGGAAGGTCTTGGCGGTACTCATGCGCCAGCCGTTGTCGATGGTCCGCTGGAAATAGCCGACGCCAGCCTGCTCGGCACCGTTGTAATCGGGATTGCGAGGAAGCCCGCTGTCGACCGCCCCCTTGATGAACGCTTCGCAGATCGGATGAATCCAGTCGATATCGCTGACCGGCAACTCGCCCGAACGACCGCGATACCGGTCGTCGCCTCCGGTGCGGCGCTCCATCGACTTGAAGTACGGGAGGACGTCTTCGTACGACCATCCAGGATTGCCGAGTTCCGCCCAATGGTCAAAGTCAGCACGCTGACCGCGGTTGTAGACAAGACCGTTGATCGACGTCGAGCCGCCCAGCGTACGCCCCTGCGGAACCGGGATCCGGCGCCCGTTGGTAAGCTCCGTGGGCTCGCTGGAAAACTGCCAGGCGTACTTTGGATTGAACACCGACTTGATATAGCCGGCCGGCATATGCAGGAACAGACTGCGATCAGGTGGTCCCGCCTCGAGCAGGCAGACCGTCGAGCCGTCGACACTCAGGCGGTTGGCCAGGATGGAACCGGCGGCGCCGGAACCCACGATCACATAGTCGAAACTTTCCGCGTCCTGCAGCGATGCATTCACTTGTTTCACAGCGGCTCTCGAAAGGCTCTACTTACTAATATGGCGATGTGTTCAGCGACTTTCCGGACAGACACACATACTTGATCTCGAGAAACTCCTCGATGCCGTATTTCGAGCCTTCGCGCCCGACACCGGATTCCTTGATGCCGCCGAACGGTCCGACTTCGTTGGACACCATGCCGGTGTTGATACCCACGATGCCGTATTCGAGGCCTTCCATCAGGCGCCACGAGCGTTCGAGATCGGCACTGAAGAAATAGGCTGCCAGCCCCGATGGACTGTCATTGGCCATCGCGAGTGCTTCTTGTTCGGTCGAAAACGTCGTGATGCCGACGACCGGACCGAAGATCTCTTCCCGCGCGATCTGCATATCGCTGGTGATGCCGAGCAGCAATGTCGCTTCGTAAAGCAGCGTGCCTTCCTTCTGCAGCTTGCCACCTGCGAGCACCTGAGCGCCCTTGGCACGGGCATCCTCGACCAGACGGCTGACTTTGGCGACGGCGCGCCGATCGATCAGCGGGCCGAGCGAGACTGCGCTGTCGAGACCGTTGCCGAGCTTCATCTGCCTGATCCGCGCAACAAGCTTGTCGGCGAACTCATCCACCACGGCCGCGTGCACATAGACCCGATTCGCACAGACGCAGGTTTGCCCGGCGTTCCTGAACTTCGACGCGAGCAGCCCTTCGATCGCCGCGTCGAGATCGGCATCCTCGAAAACAATGAAAGGTGCGTTACCGCCGAGTTCCAGCGACAGCTTCTTGATATTGGACGCGCATTGCTGCATCAGCAGACGCCCTGTTTCGGTCGATCCGGTGAAGGTCAGCTTGCGCACCACCGGATTGGCGCTCAACTCCTTGCCGATTTGCACGGGGTCGCCCGTCACGACATTGAAGACACCCGGGGGAATGCCGGCCTGTGCGGCCAGATGGGCGAGTGCAAGCGCCGCGAAAGGCGTCAGCTCGGCAGGCTTCAACACCACCGTGCAGCCAGCGGCAAGCGCGGGGCTTACCTTGCGGGTGACCAGCGCTGAGGGGAAATTCCAAGCAATGATCGCGCCGCAGACACCCACGGGCTGTTTGATGGCGAGCAGACGCTGATCGCTGCGCGTGTTGGGCAAGACATCGCCATAGACACGCTTGGCTTCCTCGGCAAACCATTCGACGAAAGACAAGGCATAGGTCAGCTCGCCTTTCGCTTCTGCGAGGGGCTTGCCTTGTTCGAGGGTCAGGAGGAGCGCGAGGTCATCACTGTTTGCTTCGATCAGGTCGTGCCATTTCCTGAGAATCGCGCCGCGTTCCTTGCCGGTCTTTGCCTTCCATGCGACGAGCGCCACGTCGGCACATCGGATTGCACGGGCGGTTTCTGCCTGCCCCATCTTCGGCACGGTACCGATCACGTTGCCGTCGAAAGGGTTCAGGACATCGAGCGTTTCTCGCGAATCGGCGTCGCACCACTCGCCTCCCACATAGGCCTGCTGCCTGAAGAGCAGCCTGTCGCGCATCTCCATCTGTCTCATCCTTCTATTGTTCGCCGGCGAGGGGCGGTTGCTTTGAAAAAATTATAACAACCGTGTTTCGCCGTCCAAATGCGTCATTTATGATGTTGCCATCGCGAATCGCGATGGCAACACAGTGCATCCCGCGCGATCCGGATAGGTCCGGCGCAGCGTCTCAGGCCGCCGCATCTTACTCATGAAGCCCATGCATCTCGATCCTGTCTCGCTGAAACTCTTCATCAGTGTCATCGAGGAAAGCACCATCGCCGGCGCCTCGGAGCGCGAGCATATCGCCGCGGCGGCGGTCAGCAAGAGGATCAGCGAACTCGAGGCGACGCTCAACACCACACTGATCGTTCGCACGAACAAGGGCATCCAGCCGACCACGGCTGGCGTTGCCTTGTCTGCGATGGCCCGGCGCGCGTTGCGCGAGCTGGAGGATGTAGCGGTCCAGATGCAGGACTATTCGAGCGGCATGCGGGGGGTGATCCGGGTGTTCGCGAACATCTCCGTGCTGACCCAGTTCTTGCCGCAGGACATCAAGAGCTTTCTTGGCGAGTACCCCGAAGTCCAGTTGCATCTCGAGGAGAAGACCACGCCGGTCATCCTGAAGTCCGTGTACGAGAATTCGGCGGATGTCGGCATCTGTTCAGGGAACATCGTCGATAGCGGCGTGCAGTCATTCCCTTATCGGCAGGACACGCTTGCCTTGATCGTTCCTTCAGATCATCCGCTCACGAAGATGCCAGATGCGCGCTTCGCCGATGCGCTCGATTACGATTTCATTGGCCTCCATACCGGGAGTGCAATCAACCGGATCGTGTCGTCCGCTGCAGACAACCTGAAGCGCAACGTGCGCGTAAAAGTCCAGGTCACGGGCTTCGACACCCTGTGCTTCATGGTGAACGCCGGGCTGGGCATCGGCGTGCTGCCTGTCGACATCGCAAAGCGGTATTCCCAGATGTTCGACGTGAGGATCCTGGACATCGACGAGCCTTGGGCTTGCCGCCAATTGCAGATTTGCGTGCGATCGCTAGATGGACTTTCGATGGCTGCTCGATCGTTCGTTAATCATCTGCGGGACAGCAGCCCGGGCTGATGATCGGGGTCCATAGCTCAGTTCGTCTGGCACCACGACTGCTCGGCGCCGCGCGTGCCTCTGGAGAGAGTCGATTTGCGCACGTCCTATGGACCACTCGAAATGCCCTTTTTTGTCCACTTTCCGCTCAGCAATCAGTTGAAGCGCTTGCTCGAGCGCTTCAGCGTCCGACTGTTCCTCGGCCAAATCGCGCGCGTTTTGCCTCACTAAATGAGACGTTTCCACCGTAAAATATAACCATATTATATTTTACGGGCAGAATATCTCTGCAAAAGGTGTATCTTGATCGGTCAACATCACGCCAAGGCGAAGACGCTAGGACCGCGCGCAGCCCAGCTGTTCACGGAACTGAACGAACGTCACCGCTCCACATTCACCGTTGCCGACGTGGAAGCCATCACGGGGTTATCTGCAGCATCGTCCCGGAATCTCGTGCTCCGCATCCAGCGAAATGGCTTGATCACGCGCCTGAAGCCCGGGCTGTACAACCTCGTGCCCTTTGAGCTTGGCTGGGCGACCGAGCACGTCGACAGCCCTTACCTGATCGCGCAGGAACTGGTTGGGACAGCACCCTACTTTCTGTCGCACGGCACCGCGCTTGAACTCCACCGGATGGTGACGCAGCCGATCTTCACGATCTGCGTATCGTGTACACGGCGCGTGCGACCACAGACAGTAGGCGGCTACGACTTCCGCTTCATCCATATCGCGCCCGAGCAGGAGTTCGGGGTAACGAAACACTGGATCGACAAAGAGCGATTCGTGATAGTCAGCGACATGGAAAGGACGATCATTGATGGTCTTCGGCATCAAGCATTTGCCGGTGGCATCACGGAGATCGCCAAAGGTTTGTGGATGAAGCGTGATGTGCTCAACGTTGAGCGACTGGCGGACTATGCGCTACGACTGGGTGTCGGCGCCGTCATACGACGCCTCGGGTTTCTGCTCGAACACTACGGCCTTGCCGCCGCATCAACGCTGGAGCGACTGCACGTAGCGTTGACGGCCACATACCAACGCTTCGACCCACTGCTGCCTGCCGAAGGTGCCCATGTCGCGCGTTGGCGACTGCAATTGAACGTGACACCCGAAGAACTGGATGCAGTGAGGCTTGGCTGATGATTCCGCAACGCAGTCTTTCTCTGATCGCCAACAAACTGGTGAGGACTGGTGGCCGGCGCATTCCCGAAGCAATCATCGAACGCGACTACGTGTTGTCGTAATTCCTGATAGGACTTGCCGGCCACCCACTACGCGAGGTCCTCGCCTTCAAGGGAGGCACAGCACTGCGGCGATGCTGGTTCGAGAACTACCGATTTTCTGAGGATCTGGACTTTACGCTGACGCGCACGATCACGTTCGAAAAAATCCTGACAGGTTTGAACGAAATCTTCACAGCGATCGAAGCCGCCTGCGGGTTGCAGATCGCTTTCGATCGCGAAGATCGCCACGGACATATGAACAGCCATACGCTTTACCTGCGCTACCAAGGGCCGCTGCCTGGCGCAAACGACGTGAAGGTCGATATCACCATCGACGAAATTCTGTGCTATCCGCTGAAGGAACGCTCAGTTCCGCGTACCTACGAAGAATTCGACGATCTCCCCGAAAGTCCGACCGTAAAAGTGTATGCCATCGAAGAGATCGTAGTCGAAAAGCTCCTGGCGCTAAGTGATCGATCGCGCAACGAGCCTCGCGATCTGTACGATCTCTGGTATCTGTTTGGCTCCGCAGACCTTCACATTGCGGAGATGCGCACTGAACTCGACGCAAAATTGGCATTCCACCGTCGAATTGTTGTCGGCATGGAACAGGCAATCGCCGGCAAGGAGGAACGACCGCGGCGACTCTGGGCGAATCGACTCGCGCATCAGATGAACAACCTGCCCCCATTTGACGATGTCTTTCGGAAAGTGCTGCGTGTTGTACGCGCCGCTGACTTTCCGGAGACAAGAAGCTGCCCCATGCTGGGCACCTGAAGACTCCCCTGCTTACAGCCATCACCAGAATAGACAAGAATGTCTACTTTCTGTAAATCAATGTCACTTCGAGAATTGATCTTCGCGATGGATCGGTGGGACGAGAGGGGCATCTGGGCCTACTCATTGAACACCTTGAAACTGATGTTCCCGGTGTCCGCGTGCCCGCAGGATATTATTCCAATCAACGCGCTGAACCCGCTCGAAGTCGAGTTCACAGTGCTTGCGTAACGGGGCGCCTTGATGGGCCGTCTTCTCTCTTTTCTTTCCTCTCAGGGCGCACGCGGCGCCCCCACAGCTACCGCAATCCCGGCAAGACGGTGGCGCGCGTGCTGTGGACCAACACGCCGCCGACCTTCTAGACGCCGGGACCCCGCAGACTAGAACCCTTCGAGAACGATCTTGCCCTTGGCCTTCTGGCTCTCGAGCAGCGCGTGCGCTTTCTTGAGATTGGTCGCGTTGATCGTGCCGAAGTGTTCAGCCACCGTCGTGCGCAAAGTGCCCGCGTCGATCATGCCCGCGATGCGCTCGAGCAATTCGTGCTGCCGGATCATGTCGTCGGTGCCGAACATCGAACGCGTGTACATGAGCTCCCAGTGCAGCGAAACGCTCTTGCGCTTGAGCAGACGGACATCGATCGCATCCGGGTCGTCGATCAGGCCGAACTTGCCCTGCGGCGCGATCGACTCGACGATTTCCGAGAAGTGCTTGTCGGTCTGGTTCAGCGAAACGATGTATTCGACATTCGGGATGCCGATGCGCTTGAGCTCTTCAGACAGCGGCTTCGAGTGGTCGATCACATGATGCGCGCCAAGCTCCTTGAGCCAGCCGGTCGTCTCGGGCCGCGAAGCGGTACCGATCACGGTCAGGCCGGTCAATTGGCGTGCGAGCTGCACGAGGATCGAACCGACGCCGCCGGCCGCGCCGATCACGAGCAGTGACTTGCCTGCCGTTGCCGGTCCTTCCGGAATCTCCATGCGGTCGAACAGCAGTTCCCAGGCGGTGAGCGCAGTCAACGGCAAGGCAGCCGCCGAGGCGAAGTCCGCCTTCTTGGGCATATGGCCGGCGATGCGTTCGTCGACGACGTGCAGCTCACTGTTCGCGCCAGGCCGAATCAGCGAGCCCGCATACCAGACACGATCGCCGGGCTTGAACAGCGAGACGCCGGAACCGATCGAGCGCACGATGCCCGCGACGTCCCAGCCGAGCACTTTGGTTTCGCCTTCGGCAGGCGCCATATTCTTGCGAACTTTCGTATCGACCGGGTTGACCGAAATCGCATGCACTTCGACGAGCAGGTCGCGTTCACCCGGCGTCGGATCCGGCAAATCGATGTCGATCAGAGACTGGGCATCGCTGATCGGCAGCGATTTGCGGTAGGCAATGGCTTTCATTTTGAATCTCGTTTCAAAAAAATGAGTGATGAAATGGGGACTGCCGGCCTGAAGCAATTGGACCCAGCGGCTTCAGCCCGGCGTTCGACTCCATCATGCGGCGGGCCGGATTGGGGAAACAGCGACACCGCGCGGCATCATTTTCAACGAAAAGATGAAAATGGTGTGCTGCGCTGCCCCCTCGGCATCGAATTGTGCTCGATCTGGCCAGTTTCCGAAAAATCGCAGGCACCTAGCGGATTCCAGACACTGCAGGCAGATGCTCCGCCAGTCGATGATCCAATCATCTGACCAATCGATGAGGGTTGTCACGGTACGCCGTGACGCAGAACGCCATGAATCAAGGTCTCGGTCATCCGGTAAGGGAGCGATGGAAGCGTCACACGTTTTGGAACCTGCAAGCAGTCCACTGATCTTTCTGCACTTGCGCGTCGTCATCGGCATCGTGGTGGGCTTGAGCATTACCCGGCTTCTCTCGGGGCTAGCGAGCTTCATTCAGCATCCACACTCCACGCGCGTATTTCCGACTCAACTGGGCTGGGCATTGACCCTGCTGCTGATGGTCGTGCATTTCTGGTGGTGGGAGTTCAGGCTTGCCGGCATCTCTCACTGGAACTTTCAACTCTACTTCTTCGTGGTGTTCTATGCCGTGCTGTTTTTCCTGCTGTGCGCCTTACTGTTTCCCGACTCGACCGACGACTACAGCGGTTACGAAAGCTATTTCTTTTCGAGACGCCGATGGTTTTTCGGGATCCTTGCGCTGAATTTCGGTGCCGATATGGTCGACACGCTGGTCAAGGGCATCGAGCATTTCGAGGCGCTGGGGCTCGAATATCCGATTCGGACGACCATGCTGATCCTGCTTTGCCTGATTGCAATGTCGGTGGGAAACCGCCGATTTCATGCGGCATTCATGATCTTCACATTCTTTTACCAGCTTTCCTGGGTCGTCCGGGATCTCGACCCGATTGGCTGACCGTCCCGGGCCGGCCGCGTGCCATGCAGCAAGCGCGGGGACGCTGGTAACATAAGCGGACATTGCCGCCTACGCTGCGGGTGAAGATTGTCGCATGCGCTGCCCGCGCTCCATGCCCGGCGGCGCCCGAAAGCTCGAGGTTCCGTTGCTGTCTTACCTGATTCCGTGGGAACCGTCCGCGCCGCTCGTCGTGCTGTTCATCGCGGGCATTGCGCTATATCTACGCGGCACGCTGCGCCGGCGCGTGTCGATCGCGCGCCAGATGTCGTTCTGGATCGGCGTGGTCATCCTCTATCTGTCGCTCCATACCCGCCTCGACTACTACGCCGAGCACGAGTTTTTCATTCATCGCATCCAGCATCTCGTGCTGCATCACCTCGCGCCGCTGATCCTGATGTCAGGTTTTCCGGGGGCTGTCATGTGGGCCGGGCTGCCGATTCGCACGCGCATGCGCCTGCGTGCATTCGGGCGGCGCCCCGCCATGCGCGTGCTGGCGGCGGTGGTCCTGAATCCGACGCTCGTTACCCTGGCCTTCGTTGCAGCCGTGCTGATCTGGCTTGTCCCATCGATCCAGTTCATCTCGATGCTCGACTGGCGGCTCTATCACTTCATGAACTGGTCGGTGACGATTACCGGCCTGCTCTACTGGGGCATGCTGCTCGATCATCGCCCCGCGCCGCCAGCACGGATGAAAGCGGGCATGCGTGTGCTGTCCCCAGCGATCACGATGACGCCGCAGATCCTCGCCGGCGCGTTCATCACGTTCTCGCAGCACGATCTTTATCCGGTGTTCGATCTGTGCGGCCGTGCGTTCGGTGGCATTTCACAGGCCACCGACCAGGCCATCGGCGGGCTCGTGATGTGGGTGCCGGCCGCCCTGCTCGAAGCAGTCGGCGGCCTGATCGCGCTGCGCAACTGGATGCAGCTGTCCAGCCGCAATCGACTGCCCAAGCCGCGGCGTCGCACGCCGGCACGCCGGCCCGCACGGGGTGGCGCCTTGCCGGCCGGGTCCGCGAGCGCCCTGCCGATGGCGTCCCATGGGCCGTCCTCCGCCGCGTCCTCCGTTGCACCGCCGATCTCGTCCTCCGCCTCCTCGCCGGTTTTGTCCGCCAGCACCGCTTCGACCGCGCCGGCAATCGTCGCCACCGCGGACGGCCCAACCCGGACCGCGAGTCGCTGATCCTCGAGTCCGGCCATGTTTCAATTGTGCAACAGGCTGGCCACCTTGCTTATCATCGTCACGCCAACCGCTGTGCGTGAAGCCTGGCCCCCGTTGTGAGCGCGGCCCGGTCTCTCGATGCCGGCCAAGGCCCGCGTGTTACGTTGGCTGCGGTAAACGTCACGTTTCGATCCCGTAACGTTTTTGGCCGAGCCGCGCTCGCCGACCCGCTGCCGCGCCTGCTCAGCCCAGTCCCGCGCGTACGCATGCTCACAAAACCCATCTAAAACAGAGGCTTATCGAGGACGAAAGGACCTTGCCGCAAGGACCGCCACGCAGGCCCAAAGCTTGCTTATTGGAAATCATCCAGCGCGATCCAATGGCGGCAAGCAATGAACGACTTCCTTCCTGACTATCTTCTGCGTGAGCAAAGCACGGTCGGCGCACTGTTCACCTTCCTGGCCATTCGCTATGCGACGCTGAGCGTGGGGCTCAGCCATTCAGTGCGCCGCAGTACGCTGAGTGCGCTGTACATCGGGCTGGCCTGCCTGTTCTGCCTGCCGCAACTGGCCGACTTGCTGTCCGAAGGCACGCTCGCGCGCATGGCCTGGCCGATTCTCGAGGGCAAGGTGCTCGGCTGCGTGCTCGCCTACTTCGGCGCGTCGGCCTTGTATAGCAATCTCCGATACCAGCAGCAATGATCCAGACAGCGATTCGCGCGCTCGAGCCGGTACGGCAGATTCGCCGCCCCTTCAGCGCCCGTGCCGCCAACACCGCGCGCACGGACAGCAGAAAACAACCCAGAGAAAGACCTGCAGGATCGAGGGGGAATACGATGACAACACGCTACGAAATCGGTGACGTGGTTCGCCTGAAATCCGGCGGCCAGGCGATGACCGTGAATCACACGGGACCGGTCGTCTTCGCGCCTGGCATCTGGCTGATCTGCCAATGGTTCGACCAGCAGGGAGAATTGCGGCAGGAAATGTTCCACGAAGACATGGTGCAACCCGTGGAGGAGCCGGCGGCCGCCTAGGCCGCCGGCGGACCTAAGGCGGCAAGCGTGTAACCATGACGCCGAATGTGGGCCGGGATCTCCCGGCTTTTTTTTCGTCCGCGCGATCCGCCCTCCCGGCAGGCCCCGCCCTTTCATTTTGTTTTCAATGTGTTGCGGTGCAACCCGGATCTGTCGCAAAAGCTGACTCACATGGCGAGCCCCGGTCCAGTCCGAGTCGAAAAAGCGACGTGCAAATGCATCCAGCACCCCAACAAATCGGCGTTAACCCTCCCGCTCGGGAGTGAATCGTTGCATAATCTCGGGCTAACACCGGCCCTTCGCGTCGCATGCTTCGTCGATGGGGCCAGTGCTAGAATGCGGCGCTGCAGGAAATCGCCGGTCGGCTCTTGAGGCTCGACCGACGTGCGCCACGCCCGCTTCACCGTCCAGCGTGGTCCGTTTTCGCCAACGGGCTCTTACCGGGGGAGTCTGCTGAAGGGCCTGCGGGCGGGCAGCAATGGGGTTGAACAGGATTAACAAGAAGGGCCGGCCAGGCATTGCGACAGGTCAGGCAATCGATGAGTCCCCGAAATTGGAGCAAAGCGTGTCTTCACGACGCATTTATCGTTCAATGCTGGCTGTTCTGCTGATCGCCGGCGGCGTCGGCGTGATGTCTCAGTCAAACGCCGCCGATAGCCAGAGCAGTTCGCCGAACTCGCCGGCGCCCGATACGATGCAGGCACGCGTGGCCGCGTGCGCAGCCTGTCACGGCGCGCAGGGCCAGGGCACGGACAATGACTACTTCCCGCGCCTCGCGGGCAAGCCAGCCGACTACCTGTTCAATCAGCTACAGAACTTCCGTGAAGGGCGCCGCCGGTACCCGCCGATGAATTACCTGGTGACGTACCTCTCGGACGATTACCTCCATCAGATCGCCACGTATTTCTCGCAAATGCGTCCGCCGTATCCGACGCCGGCCGCAGCCACGCTGCCGGACTCGCAGATGGCGCGCGGCCGGGACATCGTACTCAAGGGCGACACATCGAAGAATGTGCCGGCCTGTATCGCCTGCCACGGCAACGGTCTCACCGGCATGCAGCCGGCGATCCCGGGTCTGGTCGGCCTGCACCGCGACTACATCAGCGCCCAGTTGGGCGCCTGGCGTTCGGGCACCCGTCACGCGCTCGCGCCGGACTGCATGCATGCAATCGCCACCCGCCTCGACGATGCCGATATCGGCGCCGTCGCCGCCTGGCTCTCCACGCAACCGGCGCCGCAGAACCCCGTGCCGGCCCCCGCCGGTTCGATGAAGACGCCGCTTGCCTGCGGCAGCGAACCGCAGTGAGCGATCAGGAGAGAACCATGAAACGCAAAAGCCTTTTCGCGCTAGCGGCCGCCGTCATCGTCGGCGGTGCAGCGCTGGTCCCCGTGCTGTGGCCGAGCGACAGCTATCATCAGGGCATCGTCGAAGCAGCAACGACGCCTGTCGAAACCGCCGATCTCGTCAAGAAGGGCGAATACCTCGTGCGCGCCGGTGACTGTATCGCCTGCCACACCACGCGCGGCGGTGCGAACTTGGCCGGCGGCCTGCCGATGGCCACGCCGTTCGGCACGCTCTATTCGCCGAATCTGACGCCCGACGACGAAACCGGTATTGGCACCTGGTCGCAAGACGACTTCTACCGCGCGATGCACACCGGCCGCGCGAAGGACGGCAGCCTGCTGTACCCGGTGTTCCCGTTCGTGTCGTACACGAAAGTTACGCGCGCCGACAGCGACGCAATCTACGCCTACCTGCGCTCGGTCCAGCCTGTTCATCAGCCCAACAAGCCGAACGAGATGCCGTTCCCGTTCAACAACCGCAATACGTTGATCGGTTGGCGCACGCTGTTCTTCACTGAAGGCGAATACAAGGCGGACCCGACCAAGTCGGTCGAATGGAACCGCGGTGCCTACCTCGTGCAGGGTCTCGGCCACTGCTCGATGTGCCATACGAGCATCAACGCGCTCGGTGCGGCGAACCAGAACGCGGCCTTTGCGGGCGGCCTGATTCCGCTGCAGAACTGGTACGCGCCGTCGCTGACCTCGAACAAGGAAGCTGGCCTGGGCGACTGGGACATCGCGGACATCACGAGCCTGCTGAAGACCGGTGTCTCACAGCGTGGCGCAGTGTATGGCCCGATGGCCGAAGTCGTGCACAACAGCTTGCAGTTCATGAGCGACACCGACGTGCGTTCGATGGCCGTCTACCTGAAGTCGCTGCCGCAGAAGAGCGATGCGCCCGAGAACTTGCAGCTCGAAACGTCGCCGCAGTTCGGCACGCAGCTGCTGGCCCAGGGCGAAAAGATCTATACGAAGGAGTGCGTCTCCTGCCACGCCGCGAATGGTCTTGGCCATCCGCCGGGCTTCCCGCCGCTCGCCAACAATCAGTCGATCCAGATGCCGTCGGCCGTGAACCCGATCCGCATGGTGCTCAATGGGGGTTATCCGCCGTCGACTACCGGCAACCCTGCACCGCACGGCATGCCGCCGTTCGCGCAGCGCCTGTCGGACCAGGAAGTCGCCGCCGTCGTCACCTATGTGCGCATGTCGTGGGGTAACCACGGCACGCCGGTGTCGCCGCAGCAAGTCAACGATCTTCGCTCGGCAGCAATCGACTAAGGGTCGGCAACTGCCAAGTCGTACCGCAAGGGCGCGTTCCGGTCGGACGCGCCCTTTGCTTTCTTTCCTCCGCGCCGCCCATCCAGGCGGAGCGCGACCGCAATCCCCAGGCATTACATGTCATTCGCAGAATTGGGCCTCGCCGAAGAACTCGTGCGGGCCGTCCGTGACCTTGGCTACGAAGTCCCCACTCCGATCCAGCGCCAGGCCATTCCGGCCGTGCTCGCCGGCGGTGACCTTCTCGCCGGCGCGCAAACCGGTACCGGCAAGACCGCAGGCTTCACCTTGCCGATCCTGCATCGGCTGGCCACCAACACTCACCACGCGCCGGGCAGCAAGCCCGTGATTCGCGCGCTGATCCTCACGCCGACGCGCGAACTCGCCGCGCAGGTCGAGGAAAGCGTACGCAACTACGGCAAGTACCTGAAGCTCAAGTCGATGATCATGTTCGGCGGCGTCGGGATCAATCCGCAGATCGACCAGCTGCGGCGCGGCGTCGACATCGTCGTCGCGACGCCAGGGCGCCTGCTCGACCATCTTCAACAGAAGACGATCGATCTGTCCCACGTGGAAATCCTTGTGCTCGACGAAGCGGACCGGATGCTCGACATGGGCTTCATCCGCGATATCCGCCGCGTGCTCGCCGTGCTGCCGCGCGTGCGCCAGAACCTGCTGTTCTCGGCGACGTTCTCCGACGAGATCAAGCAGCTCGCCGACGATCTGCTCAATTCACCCGCGATGATCGAAGTCGCGCGGCGCAACACGACAGCCGAACTGGTCACGCAAAAGGTGCACCCGGTCGACCGCGACAAGAAGCGTGAACTGCTGACGCACCTGATCAAGGAGCACAGCTGGTTCCAGGTCCTCGTCTTCACGCGGACCAAGCATGGCGCCAATCGCCTGGCTGAGCAGCTCAGCAAGGACGGCATCAGTGCGATGGCGATCCACGGCAACAAGAGCCAGTCGGCTCGTACGCGCGCGCTCGCCGAATTCAAGGACACCAGCCTGCAGGTGCTGGTCGCGACCGATATCGCCGCGCGCGGCATCGACATCGACCAGCTCGAGCACGTGGTCAACTACGACCTGCCGAACGTCCCCGAAGACTACGTGCACCGGATCGGCCGCACGGGCCGTGCAGGTGCGACGGGTGAAGCGGTTTCGCTTGTCTGCGTCGATGAACACCAGTTGCTTGCCGATATCGAAAGGCTGATCAAGCGCGCACTGCCGAAGGAAGTCGTAGCGGGCTTCGAACCCGATCCGACCCAGAAGCCCGAACCCATCCTGCGCCGCAGCGGACAGCGCGACGGCGCGCCGCGCGGCGGCAATGGCGGCGGTGGCGGTCAGCGCCGGGGTGCGCCGGCGGGCAATGCGGGCGGCCGGGGAGTGGGCTCAGGCTCGAACTCGGGCTCGTCCGGCGAGCGCAGCCGCGCAGGCTCGGGCTCAGGATCAGGCCGTGCCCCTGCCGGCAATAGCGCACGTGCCGGCGCATCGGCTCCGGGCGCGGGAAGGCCGCAAGGCCAAGGGCAAGCTCAGGGTCAGTCCCGCGGCCAAGGCGCGGATGGCCATCGCGGGGGCAATGCGGGCGGCCAGGGTAACGGCCGTTCGGCCGGCGCGGGGGCTGCTCGTCCGGGCCAGGGCAACCATCGCGGACCGAACTCGGGCAACGGCCAGGGCCGTTCGGCAGACGTCGACGGCAATCGCGCGCCGCGCAGCGGCAACGACCGCAACGCGGGCGGTCGGCCATCCGGCGGAAACGGCAATGGCGGCAACGCCACGGGAAATGGCAACGGACGTTCAGCGAACGCCAGCGCGGGTCAGGGCAATCGTCGCGCCGCCATCCTCGGCGGCACAACGGGCAATGCACGCCCTGCTTCGTCGCGCACCGGTGAAAAGTCGAGCGTCGACTGATACGAGCGAGCCCGCCTGCCCGCGAAAACCGGGCAGGCGGGCTCAGTGATCAACGCCCTAGGCACCAGGCATCAGCGGAAGAACACATGCTGCGTGATCTTGGCCAAGGGGTAGTGCACGCCCGGTGAGATCCGGGCCGGCAGGTCCAGCGGCTTGAGCAGCATCTTCACGCACATATCGGCGGACAGATTGCGGCGCACGAGGGCATTGACCCGCGCGCACTTTTGCCGGAAATACTCCTTGTCCCCGGCACGCTCCGGATAGCGAGTCTCGAACGCGTGTCGCAACGCGATTTCCGAGTCCTCGCTCTTGATCTCCATGACCCGCCTTGCCAGCGCGCCCAGCACGGCGAATCGGCCCTTGCCCTCGACCTCGTTGTACTTCTTGAAGAACCGGTAGAAGTTCTTGTAGTGACGCACCTCGTCGGTCCGGATATTGTCCGTCAGTTGCTTGAGTACCGGCTCGCTCGACAATTCGTTGATCGCTCGATAGAGCGTGGCCGTCCCGGTTTCGACCACGCAGCGCGCCACCATCTCGAGCGCGCGCGACTTCTCGAACTCCTCGATCGAGCAGGTCAGCCGGTATTCAGCGAAGAAGTTGGCGAATGCCTTTTCCCAATCGAACTCCGGCCATACATGGGCGATGTAGGCACGTAGCGCACGGCCATGCTGAAGCTCCTCATGTTCCCAATGGCCGTTGAGCCAGCCCGACACTTCCGGATCGTCGTTGAAATACTCCGACAGGTTCGCCGCATAGAGGTCGGAACCGCTTTCGATAAACGATGACGCGCACAACAGCAACAACAGATCCTCATCGGCCGCCGCGGCCATACGATCGATCTTCGACAAATCGATGTCCTCGATCCTCCAAGGCATCGCAATAATATTTTCAGTTTGCACTTTCCCGCCCTCCAGTCGCGCTGAAGCCTCGTAACGCCATCGCGCTGGTCTGCAGGACCCTGGGCCCATTGGCAGAAAAGGGGCACGAGACGCCGTCCGAGGCGATAAGCCTAGTTCGGCAAGCAGATCGCCACCCCGCATGGGTTCCTCACATCGAATGCGCCCGCGGGGCTGTCAAATCGCTTTCATCAGTCAGACACAATACGGACTTGTTCGCATTCCAACAACTGACCCCGTATCAAGCGTGTCAGTTCCGTGTCATTTCTTGCCTATTATTGGCTAAACACAAATCGTTCACAGCAGGGCCGACATTCTATGCGGACACGCGTGCCCGTGCAGACAGCAGGAGTCATACCCGCGCGCCATGGGTCGACGCCCTGCCAGCTCGGCAAACCGGGCCGTTCGATGATGCGCGCATGACGCTCGGATGTCCGGTAGTCGTCGCCTATTTTTGAGACAGATCAGGGCAAGGACGTGGGACGGGAGAACCGGTGAAGATTGGACCGAGAAAGATGACTGGGACAAGGGGACCAAGAAAGGGGACCAAGACAAGGCCGGATGAGTTTGTTACCTTCTCCGGTACGGATCCAAAAACTAACGATCGAATTACGAGGAGATGACATCGCATGTCGGACGTGGCCCGTTATATCCTGGCGCTCGACCAGGGCACCACCAGCTCGCGCGCGATCGTCTTCGATCAGCAGGGCAGCATCGTCTCCAGTGCGCAGAAAGAATTCGGACAGATCTATCCGCAGCCCGGCTGGGTCGAACACGATCCGCTCGAAATCTGGTCGACCCAGGCGGGCGTCGCCGCGGAGGCGGTCACCCGAGCGGGACTCCGTCCGCGCGAAATCGCCGCGATCGGCATCACGAACCAGCGCGAGACGACCGTCGTGTGGGACCGCAGGACGGGCCAGCCGGTCTACAACGCAATCGTCTGGCAGGACCGGCGCGGCGCAGCACTCTGCGAAACCTTGCAGCGCCGCGGACTGGCGGCGTCGATCCGCGCGAAAACCGGACTTCCGGTCGATGCGTACTTTTCGGCGACCAAGATCCGCTGGATCCTCGATAACGTCGACGGCGTGCGCGAGCGCGCCGAGGCTGGCGAACTCGCCTTCGGCACCGTCGACAGCTGGCTGGTCTGGAATCTGACGCAGGGCGCCTTGCACATCACCGACGTGACCAATGCGTCGCGGACCATGCTGTTCGACATCCACAAGCGCGCCTGGGATGACGAACTGCTCGCGGCACTCGACATTCCGCGCGCGCTGCTGCCCGATGTGAGGGCATCGTCCGAGGTCTACGGGATGACACATCCCTCGCTGTTCGCCGCGCCGATCCCGCTCGCGGGCATCGCCGGAGACCAGCATGCGGCGCTGTTCGGCCAGATGTGCATCCGCCCCGGCATGGTCAAGAACACTTACGGGACCGGCTGCTTTCTCGTCATGAACACCGGCAGCACGCCGATCGAGTCGAACAACAGTCTCGTGACGACGATCGCCTGGCAGATCGGCGAGCGCGTCGACTACGCACTCGAAGGCAGCATCTTCATCGGCGGCGCGGTGGTCCAGTGGCTGCGCGACGGACTGGGGCTGATCCGCGATGCGGCCGCCATCGAGACGCTTGCGCGCTCGGTGCCCGACAGCGATGGTGTCTATCTCGTCCCGGCCTTCGCCGGACTCGGCGCACCGCACTGGAATGCGCGCGCGCGCGGCTCGCTATTCGGTGCGACCCGCGGCACCAGCGCCGCCCATCTCGCGCGCGCGGCGCTCGATAGCATCGCGTTCCAGTCAATCGACGTGCTGCGGGCCATGGAGGCGGATGCCGGCCAGCCGATCACCGAACTGCGCGTGGACGGCGGCGCGGTCGCCAACGATCTGCTCATGCAGATCCAGGCCGATCTGCTCGGCATCGACGTGGTCCGGCCCAAGGTCATCGAAACGACGGCGCTCGGCGCGGCCTATCTCGCGGGTCTCGCGGTCGGCTACTGGTCGAGCATCGAACAAATGGCCGAGCAATGGCAGCCCGAGCGCCATTTCGCAGCCGCGATCCCGCCCGACGAAGCGCAGCGCCGCTTGCACGGCTGGCACCGCGCGGTCAACGCGGCCAAGGTCTGGGCGGACGGCGACGGGCTATAATCTCTCTCTTCCCCACGCCCCCAGGTCAACCACTGTGATCGGCGACCGTATGCCCAAGAAAGTTTATGTAAAGACTTTCGGCTGTCAGATGAACGAGTACGACTCCGACAAGATGGTCGACGTACTCGGCAGCGCCGAAGGTCTCGTCAAGACGGACACGCCCGACGATGCGGACGTGATCCTGTTCAACACCTGCTCGGTACGCGAGAAGGCCCAGGAGAAAGTCTTCTCCGACCTCGGACGCGTACGCGAACTCAAGGAGGCCAATCCGAACCTCGTGATTGGTGTAGGTGGCTGTGTCGCGAGCCAGGAAGGCGCCGCGATCATCTCGCGCGCGCCGTATGTCGATCTCGTGTTCGGTCCGCAGACCCTGCACCGGCTGCCCGCGATGATCCGCAAGCGGCGCGAGACCGGCCGCCCGCAGGTCGACATCAGCTTCCCCGAGATCGAAAAGTTCGATCACCTGCCGCCCGCCAAGGTCGACGGCCCAACGGCCTTCGTGTCGATCATGGAAGGCTGCAGCAAGTTCTGCAGCTACTGCGTCGTGCCCTACACGCGCGGCGACGAAGTGTCGCGACCGCTGCCCGATGTGCTCGCGGAAATCGCCGGCCTCGCCGACCAGGGCGTGCGCGAAGTCACGCTGCTCGGCCAGAACGTCAATGCCTACCGTGGCCACTTCGGCGACGGTTCCGACGAAGTCGCCGACTTCGCCATGCTGATCGAATATGTCGCGGACCTCCCGGGCATCGAGCGGATCCGTTACACGACCTCGCATCCGAAGGAGTTCACGCAGCGGCTGATCGACACCTATGCGAAGGTGCCCAAGCTCGTGAATCATCTGCACTTGCCGGTCCAGCACGGCTCCGACCGTGTGCTGATGGCGATGAAGCGCGGCTATACCGTGCTCGAATACAAATCGATCGTGCGCAAGCTGCGCGCCATCCGGCCTGAGCTGTCGCTCTCGACCGACGTGATCGTGGGCTTTCCGGGCGAGACCGATGCGGACTTCGACAAGCTCATGGCACTCGTCGACGAGATGCGCTACGACACGAGCTATTCGTTCATCTACAGCCCGCGCCCGGGCACGCCTGCTGCGAACCTGAGCGACGACACGCCCCACGAGGTCAAGCTGCGGCGGCTCCAGAAGCTCCAGGCGACCATTGAGGAAAACGTGTTCGCGATCAGCAAGTCGATGGTCGGCAAGATCGAACGCGTGCTTGTCGAAGGTCCGTCGCGCAAGGATCCGTCCGAACTGTCCGGCCGCACCGAGAACAATCGGGTGGTCAACTTCCCCGCTCCCATTTCGTCGCATGCGCGACTGATTGGCCAGATGATCGATATCGAAATCAACCACGCCTTCCCGCACTCGCTGCGCGGCGCCATCGTACGGTGCGACCCGGCTGCATGAAACCCATCCCGCATTTGGAATTCACCGCCCCCAAGGACGACAATGCGCGACTCGCGAATCTCTGCGGACCGCTCGACGAAAATCTGCGTCAGATCGAACAGGCGCTCGACGTCACGCTGACGCGTCGCGGCCACCGGATCACGGTGCGCGGTTTCGCCGCGCAAGTCGCCGTCACCGCGCTCGAAGACTTCTACAACCGCTCGCGCCTGCCGCTCTCGGTCGACGACGTGCAGCTCGCGCTGGTCGAATCGCGGCACCCGGCCGCGCGGCCGCGTGCGAGCCGCAACGACGATTCGGCCCGGCGCGCGCATGAGCTGTCCGATTCGATCGGCGACGATCCGGACCATCCGTTCGACGCCGCCGACGACGAGTCGGAAGAAGCCGCGCCGACGCTTTATACGCGCCGTGCCGACCTGCGCGGTCGCACGCCCGCGCAGCGCGAGTACCTGAAGAACGTGCTTGCGCACGACGTCACCTTCGGCATCGGCCCCGCGGGCACCGGCAAGACGTATCTCGCCGTCGCGTGCGCGGTCGATGCGCTCGAGCGCGACCAGGTCAAGCGGATCGTGCTGACCCGGCCGGCCGTCGAGGCCGGCGAGCGGCTCGGCTTCCTGCCCGGCGATCTGTCGCAGAAGGTCGACCCCTATCTGCGCCCGCTTTACGATGCGCTGTATGACCTGCTCGGTTTCGACAAGACCGCGAAGATGTTCGAACGCCAGATGATCGAGGTCGCGCCGCTCGCCTACATGCGCGGCCGCACGCTCAACCATGCGTTCATCATTCTCGACGAGGCGCAGAACACGACGCCAGAACAGATGAAGATGTTCCTGACGCGAATCGGCTTCGGCTCGAAAGCCGTGGTCACCGGGGACACGACGCAGATCGATCTTCCGCGCGGGCAGAAGAGCGGCCTCATCGAGGCCCAGGACGTGCTGAAGAAGGTCCGCGGCATCGCGATGACGCATTTCACGAGCGCCGACGTGGTACGCCATCCGCTCGTGGCACGGATCGTCGATGCGTACGAGGCGCACCAGAACAAGGCCGAAGGACGCTGAGCCATGGCAAGCGCGCCCCGTCTCACGCTGTCGCAGCAGTTCGCGGCCAAGTCGTTCGCGACACACAAGGCTTTGCTGCCGCGTGCGACCGTGCTGCGTTGGGTCAAGGCGGCACTGTTCGCAGACGCGGTACTGACACTGCGCTTCGTCGACGCCGAAGAGGGTCGCACGCTCAACCGCAGCTATCGCGGCAAGGACTACGCGACCAATGTCCTGACCTTCGCCTACGCGGAGTCGGAAGACGATCCGGTCAGCGGTGACATCGTGCTCTGCTGTCCGGTCGTCGAACGTGAAGCGGGCGAACAGGGCAAGCCGCTCGAGGCGCACTACGCACACCTGATCGTGCATGGCGTGCTTCATGCGCAAGGTTACGATCACGAGGACGAGGACGAGGCGAAGGAAATGGAAGGCATCGAAACCGAGGTGCTTGCCGCGCTCGGATTTCCGGATCCGTACCGGTAAGCCGCCATGGACACCGGCAGCGGTTCGGACCCAGTCGATCGATCCGGGGCCGGCGAGCGTCCGGGCGCCCCGAATCGTCCCGATGCCGACGCGCCCTTCGCGCCTTCCGCTCGTTCCCATGCTGGTGAACCTCTCGCGCCCAATGAGCGACCCAATGCCGGCAGCAGCGCCAACGCATCCGGTCTTTCGGCTTATCCCGGCTATCCGCCTGCGCTCGGCGAAGCGCGCTACCTGACGGACGACGAACTCCGGCTGTCGCTCGAGCAGACACTGGCCTGCCAGGATGGTGTCGCCGATCTCTGGCTGTTCGGCTATGGTTCGCTGATCTGGAACCCCGGCATGCCGGCCATCGAAAGCGTCCGCGCCCGGATACATGGCTATCACCGTGGCCTCTATCTGTGGTCGCGCGTGAACCGCGGCACACCCGAAACACCGGGCCTCGTGCTGGCCCTGGATCGCGGCGGCTCCTGCCCCGGCGTCGCGTTCCGGCTTGCCACGCCCGGCGCGCGAGCGCATCTGGAAGCGCTCTGGCAACGTGAGATGGCCATGGGTTCATATCGCCCCGCGTGGCTGCCGTGCTCGCTCGATGATGGCCGGCGCGTATCGGCACTGTCGTTCGTGATGCGGCGCGAGGCGCTGACCTACACGGGCAAGCTGCCAGACGAACTGATCCGCCATGTGATGCAATGCGCGAGCGGCCGCTACGGCACCACCTACGATTACGTGACCCGCACCGTTGCCGCGCTGCGCGAGAGCGGCATGCCCGACCGCGCGCTCGAAGACTTGCTGCGGCGGTGTGGGTCGTGAACGGAAATGCGAAAAAAGCAGGAAAGTCGCGCAAGCTGTACCAAACAATAGGAAACGCCTAAAACCCCTGAAACTGCGGGGCCACAGGCAAGGCGCCCCCCTCTTCAGGAAGCCGTGGGTTCCGGCGCAGCGCAATTTGACGTGATGTCCATGGTGTATGCTGTGCATTCCGCCACAGCGCGCCGGCCCGCCCGGGACGCCGAGACATGAACGACCCTCACCCCCCTAGTCGACGATCAAACGAAAAACCGCGTTCGCTGCTCGAACGCCTGACCGACCTCATCTCCCCCGAACCTGAATCGCGTGCCGAACTGCTCGAAGTCCTGCAGGATGCGCACGGCCGTAACCTGATCGACGCCGACTCCCTGTCGATGATCGAAGGTGTGTTCCAGGTCGCCGAACTCTGCGCGCGCGACATCATGGTGCCGCGCGCACAGATGGACACGATCAACATCGTCGACACGCCCGAGGAGTTCATCCCGTACGTGCTCGAAAAAGCGCACTCGCGCTACCCGGTGTTCGACGGCAATCGCGACAACGTGATCGGCATCCTGCTTGCAAAGGACCTGCTGCGCTACTACGCGGAAGACGAATTCGACGTGCGCGGCATGCTGCGTCCCGCGGTGTTCATTCCCGAATCGAAGCGGCTCAACGTCCTGCTGCACGACTTCCGCGTGAACCGCAACCATATCGCGATCGTCGTCGACGAGTACGGCGGCGTCGCAGGCCTCATCACGATCGAAGACGTGCTCGAACAGATCGTCGGCGATATCGAGGACGAATACGACTTCGACGAAGAAGAAGACAACATCATCGCCGCACCTAATGGCGCGCACCGCGTGCGCGCGTTGACCGAGATCGCTCAGTTCAACGAGGTGTTCGGCACGCACTACAGCGACGATGAAGTCGATACGATCGGTGGCCTCGTCACGCATCGCTTCGGCCGCGTGCCGCATCGCGGTGAAAAGGTCCGCATCGACAACCTTTCGTTCGAAATCCTGCGCGGCGACGCGCGACAGATCCATATGCTACTGGTCCGCCGCGAGCTGGTGCAAAACAACCGGGCCGCCGATGCAACCGACGACGACCTCTGATCTCACCGCCGAGGGAGGCATGCAGGTGCTGAGCTCAGGCTGGATGCCCTTCGCCTGCGCCGCGCTGCTCGGCGTGCTCAATACCTTTTCGTTTGCGCCGACACCCGGTGGCGGCTGGCTCGAACTGCTCGTCATCGTCGCGCTGTTCATCGTTCTGCAAGCTTCGCGCAGCACGCGCGGAGCCGCGCTACGGCTTGGCGCGTTCGGCTTCGGCAACTATGTGAGCGGAGTCTGGTGGCTCTATGTGAGCATGCACGACTACGGTGGCATGGCCGCGCCGCTCGCGGGTGCGGCGGTCGTACTGTTCACCTTGTATCTCGCAATCTACCCCGCGCTCGCGGGCGCCATCTGGTACCGCGTCGTGGGCGGTATCGGCTGGCGCTCGAGCTTCGCGTTCGCGGCTGCATGGACGCTTGGCGAATGGCTGCGCGGGCTGGTGTTCACGGGCTTTCCGTGGCTCGCCAGCGGTTATCCCCAAGTCGATGGCCCGCTCGCGGGCTTCGCGCCGATGGTCGGCGTCTACGGCGTCGGCTTCACGGTCGCGCTGGTCGGTGCGCTGCTCGTACAGACCGTGCTCGGCTGGCGAATGCTGCCCGACCCCGCGCCGCGCGAGTCTCGTTCCATGGCCGCCCGGCGAGCGCGCAAGGCAGCCGCCTCGCCGTACAGCATGACGATCGCCACGCCGGCATCGCCGGCGCATTCCGCCCCGGTTGCCGCCGTGGCGGACCGTCGCAAGGCGCCGCGTCCTTCACGCTCACGGCTCGCCCCCATGATCCTCGCCTTGCTCGTGCTCGTCGCGGGCATCGTCGGCGAAAGCGTGTCGTGGACTCACCCGTCCGGCCAGCCAGTACGTGTCCGGCTGCTCCAGGGCAATGTCAAACAGGACATGAAGTTCTCACAAACGGGTGTCGACGCATCGATTGCCCTGTACCAGGAACTCATCACCGGCAGCCCGGCCGACCTGATCGTGACCCCCGAGACCGCGATCCCGCTGCTGATCCAGGACGTGCCCGACGCCTTCGCTCAAACGATCCGTCAATATGCTGACCGCACGCAGTCGGCGATCCTGTTCGGCGCGGTCGGCGATGTCATGACGAACCAGGGCCCGAGGCAATTCACCAACAGCCTCTACGGCCTGACACCGGGCCAACGGCATGTCTACCAATACGACAAGCACCATCTCGTGCCGTTTGGCGAATTCGTGCCGCAGGGCTTTCACTGGTTCGTCCGGCTGATGAACATCCCGCTCGGGGACTTCGATCGCGGCGCGCCCGCGCAGCCGCCGTTCGAGGTCAAGGGCACGGCGGTCGCGCCCGACATCTGCTACGAGGACATCTTCGGCGAGGAGATCGCGCACACGCTGCGCCATCAGACGCCGCGCGCCGGCGTCCTCGTCAATACGAGCAATCTCGGCTGGTTCGGCAACACGATCGCCCTACCCCAGCATCTGCAGATGGCGCGCATGCGCGCGATCGAAACCGGGCGGCCGATGCTGCGTTCGACCAACACCGGGATCACCGCGATGATCGAGGCGAACGGCACGGTCGCCGGCAGCCTCCAGCCGTTCACGGTCGGCTCGCTGACGGGCACCGTGCAGGGCATGGATGGCGTGACGCCCTACATCCTGTTCGGCAACTGGCCGATCGTGACGGCGTCCCTTGTGCTGCTGCTCGCGCTCGTCTGGCGCAATCGCCGCGCCGCACGGTGGCCGGCGCCGGAATCCGCGTCGGTATCAGAACAGACACACTGAGCGCGGCATGCCGGGTCCGGAACCCGACCCGGACCCGGCGCGCCATGCTCAAGCGATGAATGCGATACGACGCAAGCCGGACCGGATAGCCGTCGCGCGCCCGAAATGCGGCTTCGCGCCCAACTCCGGGTAAAATTCAGCGTTTCGCTTATCGGACCAGTGCTGCGGCTCACGCGCGGCACCGGCGCATGGCCCGTCTCCCGCGGGACGACAGTACAGAACACACGATGCTCACCTTTCAGCAAATCATTCTCAAGCTCCAGGCCTACTGGGATGCGCAAGGCTGCGCGCTGCTGCAGCCGTATGACATGGAAGTCGGCGCGGGCACCTCGCATACCGCGACCTTCCTGCGCGCGATCGGCCCGGAGCCCTGGCGCGCGGCCTATGTGCAGCCGTCACGGCGCCCCAAGGACGGCCGTTACGGCGAAAACCCGAACCGCCTCCAGCATTACTACCAGTATCAGGTCGTGCTCAAGCCCGCGCCCGAAGACATCCTCGATCTCTATCTGGGCTCGCTCGAGGCGCTTGGCTTCGATCTGAAGCAAAACGACGTGCGCTTTGTCGAGGACGACTGGGAAAACCCCACACTCGGTGCCTGGGGCCTGGGCTGGGAAGTCTGGCTCAACGGCATGGAGGTCACGCAGTTCACCTACTTCCAGCAGGTCGGCGGGATCGACTGCAAGCCGGTGCTCGGCGAGATCACGTATGGCCTCGAACGACTCGCGATGTACCTTCAGCGCGTCGAGAATGTCTACGACTTGATCTGGACCGAATGGGAAGAAAACGGCGAGCGCCGCGTGCTGACTTATGGCGACGTCTATCACCAGAACGAGGTCGAACAATCGACCTACAACTTCGAGCACGCGAACGCCGACATGCTGTTCGGCTTCTTCACGAATTACGAGAGCGAAGCCAAGCGTCTGCTCGAAGCACAGCTTGCCCTGCCGGCCTACGAAATGATTCTCAAGGCGGCTCACACTTTCAATCTGCTCGACGCACGCGGTGCGATCTCCGTCACCGAACGGGCCGCCTATATCGGCAGGATCCGGAACCTGTCGCGGCTGGTCGCGCAGGCTTATTTCGAATCGCGCGAACGGCTCGGTTTTCCGATGCTGCATGGCGCGGGCGCGACACAACGCGCGACGCCCGCCCATGCCTCCGCCCCGTCTGCGTCTTCTTCGGCCGCCTGACCCGTACCCGACACCGCCACGCTGAGCACCATGACTGAACACTCCACCGCCTCGCTGCTCGTCGAACTGCTGACCGAGGAACTCCCCCCCAAGGCGCTCGCGCGCCTGTCCGACGCGTTCGCGCAGGGTCTCGCCGAACGTCTCGCCGCACGCGGCCTGCTCGAAGGTGAGCGCGCCGGCGCGGCACTGTCCGAAGCATTCGAGGCCTTTGCCACGCCACGCCGGCTCGCCGTGCTCGTCAAGGGCGTGCGCAGTGTGGCCGCCGCGCGCGCGATCCGCGAAAAGGTCCTGCCGGTCTCGGTCGCGCTCGACGCGCAAGGCAATCCCACCGCGCCGCTCGCCAAGAAGCTCGCCGCACTCGGCTTTGCCGAGTTGACGCTCGCCGATCTCGAACGTGCGCAGGACGGCAAGGCCGAGGCCTTTTTCCTGAGCTACACGGCGCCCGGCGCCTCCCTTGCCGAAGGACTCCAGGCCGCGCTCGACGAAACGATCGCCAAGTTGCCGATCCCGAAGGTCATGAAGTACCAGCGCCCGGACGGCGAAGACGTGCAGTTCGTGCGCCCCGCCCACCGCCTTGTCGCACTGCACGGCGATGCGGTGGTACCGGTCCGCGCACTCGGTCTGACGGCGGGCCGCACCACGCTCGGCCATCGTTTCCTGTCCAAGGGCACGATTGAAATCGCCAAGGCGGACGACTACGAGACGCAACTCGCGCAGCAAGGCAGTGTGGTCGCGAGCTACACGCGCCGTCGCGAGCAGATCCGCGCCGCGCTCCTCGCGAAGGCCGCCGGCGACCAGGCCGTGATGCCCGACGCCCTGCTCGACGAGGTCAATTCGCTCGTCGAATGGCCGGTCGTCTATGAGTGCGCGTTCGACGAAAGCTTCCTCGCCGTGCCGCAGGAATGCCTGATCCTGACGATGCAGACCAACCAGAAGTATTTCGCGCTGACCGACGCGGGCGGCAAGCTGCGCTCGCGCTTCCTGATCGTCTCGAATCTCGCGACCGATACCCCGCGCGATATCGTCCAAGGCAATGAACGTGTCGTACGGCCGCGGCTCGCCGATGCGAAGTTCTTTTTCGAGCAGGACAAGAAGAAGACGCTTGCCGAGCGCGTACCGCTGCTCAAGAACGTCGTTTATCACAACAAACTAGGCTCGCAGCTCCAGCGCGTCCAGCGCATCGAAGCGCTCGCCGCGACGATCGCGCCGCTGATGGCGGCCGACCTGGAGCTCGCCAAGCGCGCCGCCCACCTCGCGAAAGCCGACCAGCTGACCGACATGGTCGGCGAGTTTCCCGAGCTCCAGGGCACGATGGGCCGCTACTACGCCCTGCACGACGGCGAACCCGAGGACGTCGCACAGGCCTGCGCGGAACACTACCAGCCGCGCTATGCGGGTGATGCGCTGCCCAGGACGCAGACCGGCACCGTCGTCGCGCTCGCCGACAAGCTCGAGACGCTGACCGGCATCTGGGGCATCGGCCTCGCCCCGACCGGCGAGAAAGACCCGTTCGCGTTGCGCCGCCATGCGCTCGGCGTGCTGCGGATCCTGCTCGAGAACACGCTGCCGCTCGATATCCGGCAGCTTCTGCAACTGAGCTACGCACAGTTCGCGACGCAGCCGCATGTGGCCGATTCGGTCGAGGCGATCTACACCTTCCTGCTCGATCGCCTGCGCGGTCTGCTGCGCGAGCGCGGCTACAGCGCCAACGAGATCGAGGCCGTGGTCAGCCAACAGCCGACTCGCATCGACGACATCGTCGCGCGGCTCGACGCGGTACGCGCCTTCGCGGCCTTGCCCGAAGCCGATGCGCTTGCCGCCGCGAACAAGCGGATCTCGAATATCCTCAAGAAGTCGGAGGATTCGACGGGCACGGTCGACGCGAGCCTGCTCGGCGAAACGGCCGAGCGCGCGCTTTACGACAAGCTGTCGAGCGTCGCGCCGATGGTGCAGACGCAACTCGCCGCGCGCGAGTATGCGGGCGCGCTGACCGCGCTCGCCAGCCTGCGCAACCCCGTCGACACCTTCTTCAACGATGTGATGGTCAATGCGGACGATGCGGCCCTACGCACGAACCGGCTCGCGCTGCTCTCGCAATTGCACACGCAGATGAACTGCGTCGCCGACATCTCGAAGCTGGCCGCCTGATGACCGTCGCACGCAAGCTCATCGTGCTCGACCGCGACGGCGTGATCAACGTCGACTCGGACCAGTTCATCAAGTCGCCCGACGAGTGGGTCGCGATCGAGGGCAGCCTCGAGGCGATCGCGCTGCTCAACCAGGCGGGCTATCGCGTGGTGGTCGCCTCGAACCAGTCGGGCATCGGTCGCGGCCTGTTCGACATGGCCGCGCTCAACGCGATGCACCATAAGATGCATACGGCGCTCGCAACGGTCGGCGGACGCATCGATGCGGTCTTCTTCTGCCCGCACACCAAGCAGGACCAGTGCGACTGCCGCAAGCCACGTTCGGGCATGCTCAAGATGATCGCCGAGCGCTTCGATATCGATCGCGCCCATACGCCCGTGGTCGGCGACTCGCTGCGCGACCTGCAGGCCGGCGCGGCCGAAGGCTTTCCGACCCATCTCGTGCTGACCGGCAAGGGGCGTTCGACGATGGATGCCGGCGGCATGCCCGAAGGCACGATCGTGCATGAGAACCTGCTCGCGTTTGCGCGCTACTGGTTGCGCGAGGAAAAACATGCGTGAGCGTCAAGTAACGCTGATGATGCGCGTGACCTCGGTCCTCGCACTGCTCTACTTCGCCGTGTTCACGGTGCCGTATGCGATCTTCTGTTTCCTGAGCTTTCCGTTCCTGAACGCGCACCGGCGCTACTGGGTCGCGGCGGGATGGTGCAAGGTCACGGTTGGCGTGCTGCGTCGGCTCAACGGCATCGACTACCGCGTCGAGGGCCGCGAGAACCTGCCCGACGGACCGGCCGTGCTGCTCGTCAAGCACCAGTCGGCCTGGGAGACGATCGCACTGCCCGCGCTGATGCCCAAGCCGCTGTGCTTCGTATTCAAGCGCGAGCTGGTCTATGTGCCCTTCTTCGGCTGGGCCCTGGGCATGCTCAAGATGATCAAGATCGACCGCAAGCAGGGCAACGCCGCATTCGCCTCGGTGCTCCGGCAGGGCCGCGCGCGGCTCGCCGACCGGTCATGGGTCATCATGTTCCCCGAAGGTACGCGGATTCCGGTCGGGCAGCAGGGCAAATACAAGAGCGGCGGCACGCGCTTCGCGGTCGGCGCCGAAGCGCCGATCGTGCCGATCGCGCACAACGCGGGGCATGTCTGGCCCCGGCATGCGTGGATCAAGTACCCCGGTCTCGTGACGGTTTCGATCGGCAAGCCGATCCCGACCGCCGGCCGTTCGATCGACGAAGTGAACCGCGAAGTCGAGGCATGGATCGAGACCGAGATGCGCCGCCTCGATCCAAACGCGTATGACGGCCCCTATGTACCCGATGCGAAAGGCAGCGCGCCGCGCCGCGCACGCACGCGGGCAGCTGGAGACTCGGGAGCCGGAGCGTAGACGCTCAATCGCCTATACGCTTGACCGGGGAGGCCGGCGGACCCGTCACGGCAGCTTGCCGCATGGTGATACCCGGCTCATGGCCCCCCTTTTTCATAAATCGTCTACACTTGCCTCCAACGCAGACTGCGCCCGCCGCGATATCGACACGGGCGTCCCGGAGTACCGCTTAAGATGCCTCAGGCCCCCTCACCGCGCACCGCAGCGCTCGACACCCGGCAACTCGACCTGCCGTTGTTCGACGGACCGGACCTGCTGCCCCCTTCATCACCCCCTGCATCATCGCCCTCGTCGTCTCCTGCTTCACCCTGGCCCCCGCTGGCGCGTGACACGCCACCGCCCGCCCAGCCGCGCGTGCCGGCGCCCACCACGCTGCCCGATGGATCGCGCCTGCGCCATCTCGTGCTCGGCCAGCATGTGCTGCCCTACCGGCTCAAGCGCTCGGCGCGCCGTACGATCGGCTTCGTGATCGACGGCAGCGGCCTGACGGTCACCTCGCCGCGCTGGGTCACGCTTCACGATATCGAGACGGCGATTTCGGACAAGCAGAACTGGATCATCAGCAAGCTCACGGAATGGCAGGGCCGTGCCGAACGCCGCGCCCTGCCTGATATCGACTGGATCGACGGCGCCGAACTGCCCTATCTCGGCAAGACGATCCGGGTCGCCGTGAGCTCTGCATCGGGCAGCCTGTGCTTCGATGAAAGCTCGGGCCTGCTCGAGCTCGGCCTGCCGGTCAGCATCGATGCGCAACAGGTCAAGGACCGGGTGCAGAGTTGGCTGCAAAGCGAGGCCAAGCGGATCTTCGGACCGCGGCTCGATCACTATGCGCAGCGACTGGGTGTGCGCTATGAGAAGTTCGGCCTGTCGTCGGCCGCGACACGCTGGGGCAGTTGCACGAGTGACGGCAGGATCCGGCTCAACTGGCGGCTGATCCATTTTCCGATGTCGATCATCGACTACGTCGTCGCGCACGAGCTCGCTCATCTGCGCGAAATGAACCATAGTGCGCGCTTCTGGGAAACGGTCGCATCGATCTTCCCGGAATTTCGCGAGGCACGTCACACGCTCAAGAATCATCCGCCCGAACTGCTTCCCGCACTCTGACCACACCGGGCCACGCCAGACCTGAATGGATACTCTTCTATCGCTGGCCGCGGCACTACTTCTGGTATTGCTGAACGGCTTTTTTGTTGCCGCCGAGTTCGCGCTCGTCAAGCTTCGCGGCACGCGTGTCGCCGCGATTGCCAAGCAGCACGGCTGGCGCGGCCGGCTGCTACGGCGCGTGCACAGCCGTCTCGATACCTATCTGTCGGCCTGTCAGCTCGGCATCACGCTCGCCTCGCTCGGCCTTGGCTGGCTTGGCGAACCCGCCTTTGCGCATCTGCTCGAGCCGGTGTTCAGCGCGCTGGACGTCCAGCCCCGGTTCGGCGGCACGATCTCGCTGGTGCTCGCGTTCGTGCTGATCTCGTTCCTGCATATCGTCGCGGGCGAACTCGCACCGAAGTCGCTCGCGATCCGCATGCCCGAGCGCGCGGGCCTGATAACGGCGGCGCCGCTTTACCTGTTCTACTGGCTCATGTACCCGGCGATCGCGCTGCTCAATATGAGCGCAAACGGAATCCTCCGGCTGCTCGGCCTCGCGGACAGCGGCCATGCCGATACGCCTTATGGCGAAGACGAGATCCGTCTGATCCTGCGCGGCAGCCGGCCGCCGCGGCAGTTCACGCGCGACGAATGGAACACGCTCTCGCATTCGCTCGAATTCGGCAAGCTGAGTTCAAGCGACCTGATGCGGCCGCTGCGCGACGCGGTCGGCTTCGAGGTCGACGACACACTCGAGACGGTCATGCGCGTCGCGCGCGAAAAGCGCTATAGCCGCTATCCGCTCTACGGCGAAGACGGCGATTCGGTGATCGGCATGATCGATTTGAAAGACGTGCTGTTCGCGCATGTCGATGCCGCGCGCGACGGGGGTCTGCGCGCGCTGGCGCGGCCGGTGCTCCACACCTTGCCCGAGATGCCCGCGCTCGAACTCCTGCGGCTTTTTCGGGGCGGTGCGCCGCACTTCGCCGTGGTCGGACGCCCGGGACTCGCGCCGATCGGCTTCGTGACGCTTGCCGATCTCGCCAGCGCCCTGGTCGGACAGATCAAGGATGACGTGCGCACGACCGAAGTCGAATGGGAAAGGCTGCCCGACGGCAGCGTCGAGGGCCAGGCCAGCCTCACGATCGTTTCGCTCGAACACGAGCTCGGGGTTCACTTCGGAGAGCAACGGGCCGAATCGGTCGGCGGCATGATTCTCGACCGGATCGGCGAGCTGCCCCTGCCCGGACATGTCGTCGACTTCGATGCCGCGACGATCACGGTCAAGGAATTGATCGGGCCGCGCATCGGCACGGTCGTCGTGACGCCGAAGGATGAAGCGTCGGAGCTTGCCGATTGAGCGGTCGCTGAGTTCGCTACTTCAGTGTTTGTGCGACACGGACATATTCATCGACCGGCACGTCTTCGGCACGACGCTGGAGGTCGAACCCCAGCGCCTCGAAATCGACTCGGTCGCGATAGGCGCCCAGCGTATTGCGCAGCATCTTGCGGCGCTGGCTGAATGCCGCGGTCACGAGTTCGCCAAGCACCTTCACGTCGACGTCGGCCAGTTCGTCGGCATTGCGTGGAATCATCCTCACGATCGCCGAATTGACTTTCGGTGGCGGCTCGAACGACTCGGGCGGCACGTCGAACAGCTTGTCCATCCAATACCGGTACTGGAGCATCACCGACAGCCGGCTGAAGGCTTTGGTCCCCGGCTCCGCGACCATCCGCTCGACCACCTCGTCCTGCAGCATGAAGTGCTGGTCGATCACGACATCGGCAAAGGCGGTCAGGTGAAACAGCAGCGGGCTCGAAATATTGTATGGGAGGTTGCCGACGATGCGCAGATTGCGCGGCCCCACCGCGCCGACGACGTCTGCGAGTGGCCGGAAGTCGAATGCGAGCGCATCGCCCGAGTGGAGCACGAGCCTGTCGCCGAAGGTCTGCGTCAGACGCGCGATCAGGTCGCGATCGAGTTCGACCGCATGGAGCTGCTCGACACGCGCGGCGAGCGGCGTCGTCAGCGCACCGAGACCCGGGCCGATCTCGACGATGCGGTCGCGCGGCTGCGGGTTGATCGCATCGACGATCGAATCGATGATGCCGTGATCGGTCAGGAAGTTCTGGCCGAAGCGCTTGCGCGCGACGTGGCCCTGGTGGGATTTCAGCTTCATCATAGACGGACTCGCGGCCCCTCAGGGCCGCACTCGACGGCAGCGCGGGATCACGCAGCCTGTCTGATTAAAAGGGTCGCTCGTACGGCTCACTCAAGTGGAGCCATCAAGTGGAGCCACCAAGCGGAGCCACCATGCCCTGGCCATCAAGCGCAATGCGAACGATGCCGCGCCATGGAAACCGCCGCATCGATCGCAGCGATCAGGCTGCCGCAATCGGCCCGACCCGTACCGGCCAGGTCGAGTGCGGTGCCATGATCGACCGAGGTTCTGACGATCGGCAGGCCGAGCGTCACGTTGATGCCCTCGCCGAAGGTCGCATACTTGAGCACCGGCAGGCCCTGGTCGTGGAACATCGCGAGCACGCAGTCGGCATCGCGCAGGTAGCGGGGCTGGAACAACGTATCGGCGGGATAGGGGCCGCGTGCATCGATGCCTGCCGCGCGCACGCGTTCGAGCGCGGGCGAGATCACATCGATCTCCTCACGGCCGAGATAGCCGTTTTCGCCGGCATGCGGATTGAGACCGGTCACGAGAATCGCGGGTGCCTCACGACCGAATGAGGCGCGCAGGTCACGGTCGATGATGGTCAGCGTTTCGACGAGACCGTCGATCGTCAGCGCCGCGGAAACGTCCTTGAGCGGCAGATGGGTCGTCGCGAGCGCCACCCGCAGCGGATGCTCGCCCGAACCCGCGAGCATCATGACGACGCGCGGCGTACCGGTGCGCTCGGCAAGATATTCGGTATGGCCGGTGAACGGCACACCCGCGTCGTTGATCGTGCTTTTCTGGAGCGGCGCGGTCACGAGCGCCGCGAAGCGCCCGTCGAGCGCTCCATCGATCGCGGTATCGAGCAGGTCGAGCACATAGCGGCCATTGGCCGGATCGAGCGTGCCAGCCTGGGCGGGTCGCCCGAGCGGATGATGTTCGATGCCGACCGCACCGCTCGCCAGCAGAGGCTGCAAGTCGATGCCAACCCGCGCGGCACGCTCCTCGAGCAGGCCGCGATCGCCGAGCACGACGAAATGAACACCCGGCCAGCGCGGCTGTGCAGCAGGCTCGCCAAGCCCATGTGCCAGCGCCTGCACAGTCAGTTCTGGACCGACACCGGCGGGCTCGCCAGTGGTGATCGCGATCTGGAGCGAGTGGGCGTTCATCAGTGCGTGTTCATCTCGTCGATGCCGGAGGCAGGTCTCAATTCGCGCCGTTCGGCATCGTCTCGTAGTGCACATACGACGAATCACGCAGCTCGCGCAGCCAGTCTGAATAGGCCTGCTCGGCCTTGCGCTGGCCCAGGGCCTGGCGTGCGAGATCCTGCTGCTTCTGGACGTTGACATCCGCATCGCGGCGGCCGAGCACTTGGATCAGGTGATAGCCATACTCGGTACGCACGGGATCGCTGATCTCGTCGACCTTGAGGTTGTTCATCGCACGCTCGAAGTCGGGTACGGTTTCGCCGGGGCTGATCCAGCCGAGGTCGCCGCCTTGCTGGGCCGACCCGTCCTGCGAATACGTGCGCGCATAGGTCGCGAAGTCGCCGTTATGCGCGAGAAGCTTCTGCTTGATGTCCAGCAACTGCTGGCGCGCCGCCGGCTCGGACATGCTGCCGCCCACGCGCAACAGGATGTGCTGCACGTGCGTCTGCACCATCTTCGGCGCGTCGGCCCCCGAACTCTGCGCAGGTCGGCGATCGACCAGCTTGACGATATAGAGCACGCCGTCGCCCTTCACGATCTCCGTGTCGACCTGCCCCGGACGCAACGACGACGTCGCAGCCACGACCTCGTCGGGCAGCGAGCCCGGCGACTTGAAGCCGAGGTCTCCGCTCGTCTTCGCGGCATCGTCGGCCTGCGAATACTGCTGCGCAAGCTTGCCGAAATTGGCGCCCGAAGCGCTGGCCTGCTGGAGCACGCTCTGCGCCTTGGCCTGGATCGCGTCGAGTTCGCCCTGCGCCAGGCTGGCCGGCGCCTTGAACTCGATCAGTTGCACATGCAGGTCGTTCTGCGGTGCGCCCGGGCCGCGCTGGCTCGCGAGGTAGGCAACCACTTCGGTGTCCGAGACCTGGACCTTGCTGTCGACTTCACGTTCGCGCAGCCGGCTCAGGAGCAGCTCGTTGCGCGCGTCGCGCTGGAACGTCGACCAAGGTACCCCTTCCGCCGTCAGGCGATCGCGATACTGGTCGAGCGTCATGTGGTTCGTTGCGGCAAGCCGCTCGAGTGTGCGCTGGACCATCGCATCGTCGACCGTGATGCCGTCGTCTTGTGCCTTCTCGATCTGGATGCGCTCGAGCACCATCTGGTCGAGCACCTGCCGCTTGAGATCGGCCTCGGGCGGCAGCGCGCTGTTCTGCTGCTTGAGGCGGTTCTGGATCAGGGCGGTGCGGTCGTCGAGCTCGCGCTGCGTGATCACGCCATTGTTCACGACCGCGGCCACACGGTCGACCGGGTCGACGGACGTGCCACCATCGAGGGCTTGTGCCCGGGCCGACTGGACGGTGCACAACAGGGCGGTCAGCGCGAGCAGCGGGACGACGAGCGCGGTCGACAGGCGCCAGCAAACGGGTTTTACGGTTTTCATAGTTCCCAACAAAGACTCCGTGTTAATGCTGTTTCGACGTGACGCGCGTTCGGGGCGCGCAGCAGGGTTGCAATTTCGACGGCGCGGCCAGCCCGTATTGAACTCACCGCATCGAGGCGGCTGCGCCGGTGCTATTCATAATTGGTGAAGCGCGAATTGGGCGGCGGCAATCCCGGCGTCGGCGTGTAGCCCGGCACGCTCGCACGGAACTGCTCGACCAGGCCGTTATCAATCTTCGAAAAGCCCTTGAGTTCCAGTTGGGCAAGGATACGCGTCCCGGTACCGGGCACACCCGTCGTTTCGATGCCGTTCGCATAGCGCTGGACCGCGAGGCCGAGCGTCCAGCATTCGGCGTCGTATTGCATGCCGATCACACCGTCGACGACCTGGTGCGCGATGAAGTCGTAGTTCACACGCGCGACCCCGTAGAGATGGGCCGTGATCGGCCATTGTGTGGAAACCACGAACTGGTTGATCGGCACATTGTCGAGCGTTTCGGTCGCGCGCGTGTAGCGGTATGAGACGTTGAGCACTTCGCGCTCCGCCGGGCTCCACGCAAAACCGATGTTCGAACGGATCAGCTCATTGAGGCTCTGGTTATATTGGAACGCCACCCCCGTCGCAAATGTCGCGCCAAGCTTCATCGATGCCCCGAGCAGCAGGTCGGAATGGTTCGCTGAGTCGAGCGTCTCATCCGGCACCAGGGTCACACGCTGCTGCTGGAAATAGTATTGCTGCGCAATCGTGAAGCGCGCACGTTCATCGCCGGTCGACGCATTGATGAAGCGCGTCGTGAGGCCGAGCGTCACCTTGTTGGCGTCGGCGATCCGGTCATTTCCGACGAAGGTGTTTTCCGTATAGATCTCCGCGAGCCCGAAGTCGGCTTCGGCCGTGTCGAACAGCGGCTGGAAGTTCTGATTGTGATAGGGCGTGTAGACGTAGTAGGCGCGCGGCTCGAGCGTCTGGATATAGTCCATCCCGAACAGGCGCACCGGCCGTTCGAAGACGAGCCCCGAATCGAGGCTGAACGTAGGAATCGCCGAGCTCAACTGGCGCGGCTGCCCCGCCGGCGCAGTCGACGCGATATAGGTCAGGTTGTAGGCGGTGAAGTGTTCCTGGATCTTCGGAATCACGAAGTATCCCGGCCCGATCAGCGAGTAGCTGAGATACGGGTTCAGGTACAGCCGGTCGCCCTCGGTCATGTCGCCCGTCGTGACGGTGAAGCGCGTCGCATCGCCCTCCACGCCGAAGTCGAAGCCGTCGACGTCGTACTTCGACCACTTGACGTTGAGCTGGGGCTCACGGCCATAAGGCGCCGTCGACGGCGGCAGCGTCTGCCAGTTCTGCACGCGCGCGAGAATCGACCAGTCGCCCTTGTTGTAGGTCAGCCCCGCTTCCTGCTGGTACAGCACCTGAGTGCCGGTCGTGAACAGGTCGTTCGATCCGAGATCTTCCGGATAGGTGGCATCCGAGACCTTGTTGTAATTCGCATAGACGCTCACGCCGTCGCCAAGCTGCTGCGTATGGTTGAAATAGATTGCCCACCGGTTCGTCTTGGTCTGCATGTCATGCGGCAGGTCCTGGACGGTCAAGGTCCCCGAATAAGTCGGGGACAGATAGCGATAGGTCGCGGAAAGCTGCACGCCGCGATCCGTCATGATCCGCGGTGCCACCGTCAGGTCGCGGTTCGGCGCGATATTGATGTAGTACGGCTGCGTATAGTCCAGGCCGGTGGTCGAACTGATCCCGACCGTTGGCGGCAGCAGGCCGGACTGGCGATCGCCGGTCAGTGGAAACGTCATGATCGGGCTCGCGAAGATCGGCACGTGCTCGAAGAACAGCACCCCATTATGGGCAACCCCCAAGTTCGATCCTGAATCGAGATCGACCTGACTGGCCGACACATACCACGCCGGATCGTCAGCGCACTTGCAGGCGGTATAGGTGCCGTGGTCGATCTTGGTCCGTTCGGGGTCGAGCAGGTTGGCCTGCTGGGCGTGGCCATTGCCGCTCGTCGAGTTGAAGTGGTAGGTCGGCGTCAGGATGAAGCCTTCGTTCGCCTCGACCTTCAGGTGCGCTTCGGGCCCGGTAAAGGTGTTGCCGTTGTTGACCAGCCTGACGTTGCCATACGCATCGGCGCGGTCGGTGTCCTGATCGTAGTGAAGGTTCTCCGCCTTGATGACGGTCGTCGTGTTCCGGATTTCGGCACTGCCGGTCAGTGAGATGTCCTGGTCGAGCGTGCCGGCCGCGTAGTCCGAGATCGTGAACCGGGCCGGCTTCTCGTCCGGTCCGAGTAGGTGTTCCTCGACCTGAGGCGCGAGCTTCAGGCCCCAGGGCGAATCGACCGGCGTCGGGATCGCCGCCTTGGCGCTGAGCTGCGCATGCGCGTGGGGCGACCAGCTCGCTGTCGCGACGATCGCCGCGAAAAGCGGCGTGGCGTGCAACGGCGAGCAGCGGCGGGGTTTCGTTCGGCGGGTCTTTCTCAGCGGCATGAACGCAATGGGCAAGCGGAACCGCGTCGGCACTTCGCAGTCGCCGCCTAGGTGGCCGGGCCAGCCGGGGCGCCTTTACGGCGGCACACGGGCAGAAGCGAAGCGAAGCTTGCGCGGGTCGCGCGTAAAAAGTCGTGGGGTATTATATGGCAAGACGTTTTGATGGCGGCCTTGCAACGCCTACAAGGCCCCGACTTTGTCGTAACACCTCCTTGCGACGGCTTTCTGCGTCTCATTTTTGCGTCTTTTGCCTCCGGTTTGGGCGTCGCTGCTCCGCTGTTTCCTTTTTTTTTGTCCACTACTTCTTTCAAGTCCGTTCATCCCGATGCCTGCTCCCGATCCACGACTCGACCAGCTCCGCGACTGGCTGGCGGGCCTCGCCGCGCCGCGCGGCCTGCAGGTTTCGACCCTCGCGCCGGCTTCCGCGGATGCGAGCGCGCGCCGCTACTTCCGGCTCGACTGCGCGTCACAGACCGAGCTACACGCCGAACTGCAGGCTGAAACCCAGGCTGGAAGGTCCGGTAATAAAGGCACGCAACAAAGTGTCATCGCGGTCGATGCCCCGCCCCCCGAAAAGTGCCGCGAATTCGTACAGATCGCGGGCCTGCTCGCGCACGCGGGCGTTCATGCGCCCGACGTGCTCGCCAGCGATCTCGAGCAAGGCTTCATGCTGGTCACCGACCTCGGTCGGACGGCCTACATCGATGTCCTCGATCCCGCCCGCCCGGCCGAAGCGGTGCCGCTGCTGCGCGACGCGCTGGGCACCCTGATCCGCTGGCAGGCCAGTTCCCGGCCCGGTGTGCTGCCGTTGTTCGACGACGCGTTCCTCCAACGCGAGATGAATCTGTTTCCCGAGTGGTACCTCGAGCGCCACCTGGGCCGCAGCGAGGCCCAGGTGGCCGCCGATCGCACCACGCTCGCGCCGGTGTTCCGGGCGCTCGCCGACAGCGCGCTCGCCCAGCCGCAGTGCTTCATGCTGCGCGACTTCATGCCGCGCAATCTGATGGTCTGCACGCCCAACCCCGGCGTGCTCGACTTCCAGGACGCCGTCGAGGGCCCGATCGCCTACGATGTCGCGTCGCTGCTGCGCGACGCGTTCATCAGCTGGGACGAGGAGGTCGAACTTGACTGCTTTGTTTGGTACTGGGAACAGGCGAAGAAGGCTGGCCTGCCGGTGCGCTCGGATTTCGGCGAGTTCTACCGGGAGCTCGAGTGGATCGGCCTGCAACGCCACATCAAGATCCTCGGCCTGTTCGCGCGGCTCGCGTATCGCGACGGCAAGCCGCGCTACCTCGAAGACCTGCCGCGTTTCATCGCCTATGCGCGCAAGGTCGCCCTGCGCTACCGTCCGCTCGCGCCGCTCGCGCGCCTGCTCGACCAACTCGAAGGCCAGGCGCCCGCGGTTGGATATACCTTCTGAAGACCGGCGATGAAGCGCTGCAGGACTAAGAGATGACGACCCTTGCAATGATCTTTGCCGCGGGCCGCGGCGACCGGATGCGCCCCTTGACCGACCACTGTCCGAAACCGCTGCTCGAAGCCGGCGGCAAGCCGCTGATCGTCTGGCAAATCGAAAGCCTCGCACGTGCGGGCTTCAAGACCATCGTGATCAACCACGCATGGCTTGGCGAACAGTTCGAGGCGCGCCTGGGCGACGGCTCGCAATGGGGCGTGACCCTGCGCTACTCGGCCGAACACAGCGCACTTGAAACGGCAGGCGGCATCGCACAGGCGCTGCCCCTGCTCGAACCGGCCGGCACCCCGTCCATCTTCGTCGCGATCGCGGGCGACCTCTATACCGCGTTCGACTATGCCAGCCTGCTGCCGACCGCGCGACGCATGGCCGGCGAGGCGATACCGGGCATGCACCTCGTCGTCGTGCCGAATCCGCCCTATCATCCGCGCGGCGACTTTACGCTGCGCGAGGACGGCTGGCTCGTGACCGACGAGTCGCCCCGCTGGCCTCGGCTGACCTTTGGCAGTATCGGCGTGTACGACAGCCGCATGTTCCACACGATCGTGCCCGGCACCCAGCACGCGCTGACGCCCTATTTCTTCGACACGATCGCCCAGGGCCGCGCCAGCGGCGAGCGCTATGACGGGCTGTGGCGCAATGTCGGCACGCCCGCGCATCTCGCCGAAATCGACGCGCTGCTGCGTGCGGCCGAAGGCCCGGGCGCTACAATTCCACCATGAACATCGCCACCGAACCCGCCCTCGCGGACCTCGCCGGCACGCGCATACGCACCGCCGAGATCTGCCGCGCCCGCCGCGAGCGCCTGCTCGATCACCTCGCCACGAGCGGCGGCATCGCGATCCTGCGCACCGCGCCGACCGCGATCCGCAATCTCGATACCGAATATCCTTACCGGCACGACAGCTCGTTTTATTACCTGACCGGTTTCACCGAGCCCGACGCGTGGGTCGTGCTCGACGGTACGACGCGCGAGACAACGCTATTTTGCCGCGCGAAGAACGTCGAGCGCGAGACATGGGAAGGCTTCCACTACGGGCCCGAAGCGGCGCGCGAGCAGTTCGGGTTCAGCGCCGCCTATCCGCTCGAAGAACTCGATACGCAGGTACCCGGCTTGCTCGAGCACGCTTCATCGCTCCACTATGCACTCGGCTCGTCGGCCGAACTCGATGCCCGCGTACGGCAATGGCTCGATGCGGTGCGTGCGAGATCGCGCGTCGGCGTGATCGCCCCGGCCGTGGCCTGCGACGTGCGCAAGCCGATCGACGAAATGCGCCTGCGCAAGGATGCGCACGAGCTCGCCATCATGCGCCGTGCCGGCCGCATCTCCGCGGCTGCTCATGTCCGCGCAATGCGCGCGAGTCGCGCGGGGATCCGCGAGTACGAACTCGAAGCCGAACTGCTCTATGAATTCCGCCGCCAGGGTGCGCAGGGTCCCGCCTACGGTTCGATTGTCGCGAGCGGCGCGAATGCATGCGTGCTCCACTACCCCGCGGGTAATGCCGCCGCGCGCGACGGCGAGCTGATCCTGATCGACGCGGCCTGCGAACTCGATGGATATGCCTCCGACATCACGCGCACATTCCCCGCCAACGGACGATTCACCGGCCCGCAGCGCGAGCTCTATGCGATCGTGCTCGCGGCCCAGCAGGCCGCCATCGACGCGACGCGCGCAGGCGTGAGCTACGATGCGCCCCACGATGCGGCGGTCCGGGTGCTCGCGCAGGGCATGCTCGATACCGGCCTGCTCGAAAGCAACACGGTCGGCCGCCTCGACGATGTGATCGAACAGAAGGCCTACCGGCGTTTCTATATGCACAGCACGAGCCACTGGATCGGCATGGACGTGCATGACGTCGGCGACTACTTCACACCGCTGGAGCCCGGCGCCTCTACATCGCGTACTCCGGTCCCCGAGCGCGTACGCACACGGCGCCCGCTCGAGCCGGACATGACCTTGACGATCGAACCCGGCCTCTACGTGCGCGCGGCGGAGGACGTGCCTGAAGCGTACTGGAACATCGGCATCCGGATCGAGGACGACGCGGTCGTGACGGCACAAGGCTGCGAACTGCTCACGCGCGATGTCCCCGTCGCCATCGACGAGATCGAACACCTGATGTTGAACCGATGACCGCTTCCGATCTCCATTCCAGTCTCGATTGCGACATCGCCATCGTCGGCGCGGGCCCCGTGGGGCTCGCGCTGGCGAGCTGGCTCGCGCGGCGCGGCGCGACCGCGCAGTTGTCGGTCTGCCTGCTCGATGCGCGCCCACCGCATGCGGCGCTCGACGATCCGCGCGCGCTCGCCTTGTCGCACGGCAGCCGCATCCTGCTCGAGCCGGTGGGCTGGCCGCGCCAGGCCACGGCGATCGAACGCATCCATGTGTCACAACGCGGGAGCTTCGGCCGCGCGCTGATCGAGCACGACGAACACGACGTGCCCGCGCTCGGTTATGTCGTGCGTTATGGCGCGCTGGTCGGTGCACTCGCCGACGGTGCCGCGCGCGCAGGTGTCGATGTGACATTGGCGAGCGCGACGGCCTCCGCGCAGCATGCGCAAGGCGTGACGCTGACGCTCGATGCAAACGGTGCGGGCAAGACGCTCAACGCGCGCGTGCTCGTCAACGCGGAGGGCGGCCTGTTCCGAACGTCCGAGCCGGTACCCCGGCGCCTCGCGTCCGGCATCGCAAAACACCAGCGTGACTATGAGCAGACCGCGATCGTCGGTGTCGTCACCGTAAGCGCACCGCAACGCCATACAGCCTGGGAACGCTTCACCCACGCGGGCCCGCTCGCCCTGCTGCCGCTCGACGACAGCACGGACGCCGCACGCTGCAAGTACGCGCTCGTCTGGTGTGGCGAACCCGAGCACGCGCAACGCCGCCTCGCGCTGTCGGATGAAGCCTTTCTCGCGGAACTCGGCGAGGCGTTCGGCGCACGCATGGGCCGCTTCACCTCGATCGCGGGGCGCGCCGCGTTCCCGCTCGGACTGATCGCGCTTGCCCAACCGGTTGACGGTCGCACAGTCGCGATCGGCAACGCAGCGCAAACCTTGCACCCGGTCGCGGGTCAGGGCCTTAACCTCGGTCTGCGCGACGCGCATACCCTGGTCGACAGTTTTGCGAAGCATGGCGCGACGCCCGAGGCGCTCGCCGATTTCGCCAAACGCCGCACGCTCGACCGCCGCCTCACGATTGGCCTCACCGATACGATGGCACGTGCGTTCACGATCGATCTCGGACCGCTTGCAGGGCTGCGCGGACTCGCACTTGCCGCGCTCGACCTCGCACCATCGGCAAAGCGTGCGCTCGCACGGCACATGATGTTTGGTCAGCGTCGCTAGGCCCTCGCTTATCGCTTATCAGTACATCAATGCAAGCAGCAGGGTCCATGGCAAGACTTGTGTGTCGGCGGAGGAGCCGGGGCCTGACCGATTTCGGCGAGTGGCGACCCACGCCCGCTTGTCGAATCGGAATATTTTGCGCGCTTGAAGATTTAAGCGTGAGGCGATTCAAGTTGAGTTTTGTTTGCCTGTAAAATACGCATCTTTCCACGCTAACCTGCCCTTCAACGAGGGTGTCCGCGCCTTAGCCATGCCTTCGATCGGCCGTCATACACTGCGCAACAATCTGTTCGTCGCCCCCATGGCCGGCGTCACGGATCGCCCTTTCCGGCAGCTTTGCAAGCGGCTCGGCGCGGGTTATGCAGTGTCCGAAATGGTCGCCTCGAACGCGCAGTTGTGGAATAGCGAAAAGACCTTGCGCCGCGCGAACCATACAGGCGAAGTCGAACCGATCGCGGTGCAGATCGCCGGCGCCGATCCCGCCATGATGGCCGAAGCCGCGCGCTTCAATGTCGATCGCGGCGCGCAGATCATCGATATCAATATGGGCTGTCCCGCGAAAAAGGTCTGCAACGTCGCGGCCGGGTCAGCCTTGTTGCAGAACGAACCGCTCGTCCAGCGCATCGTCGAGGCGGTCGTCGGCGCGGTAGGCACCGGCCCCGACGCCGTACCGGTCACGCTGAAGATCCGTACCGGGTGGCATCCCGATCACCGCAATGCGCTGAGCATCGCGCACATTGCCGAACAGGCCGGCATCTCGATGCTGACCGTGCACGGCCGCACGCGGGCCGACCTCTATCATGGCGCCGCCGAGTACGAGACGATCGCCGCGGTCAAGCAGTCCGTGTCGATACCGGTCGTCGCGAACGGCGACATCACGACGCCGGCCAAGGCCAAATTCGTGCTCGAACAGACCGGTGCCGATGCATTGATGATCGGCCGCGCCGCGCAGGGCCGCCCCTGGCTGTTTCGCGAGATCGAACATTTCCTGCTGCATGGCGAATTGCTGCCCGCGCCGCGGATCGACGAGATCCGCCAGGTGATGAACCATCACCTCGAAGATCACTATGCGTTCTATGGTGAATTTACGGGCGTGCGCACGGCACGCAAGCACATCGGCTGGTACACTCGCGGCCTTTCCGGCGCACAGGGATTCCGCCACCGGATGAATACGCTCGATTCCACCCGTGAACAACTCGCCGCCGTCAATGCATTCTTTGACGAGCAGGAGCAGTTCTCGGACCGACTGATCTACAGTGACGTGGCAGCGGGCGACACCGAGGGCGGACCCGACAATCTCGATCGACTAGCAGCATGAGCAAGAACAACATCGAACAATCCGTGCGCGACAGCCTTGGCGTGTACTTCCAGGACCTGGACGGCTCGCGCCCGCATGATATCTATGAAATGGTGATTTCGATCGTCGAGAAACCGATGCTCGAACTCGTTCTCGAGCATGCAAACGGCAATCAGTCGCTCGCGGCCGAGTTTCTCGGCATTAACCGCAATACGCTGCGCAAGAAGCTGCAGCAGCACGGGCTGTTGTAAGCCCCGAGTAAACCGCGAACCGCGGCCCACTTGGCGTTGCCGAGTATCGCGGCGACCCGATTCGCAGTACGGTTCGTCTTGCGGCGGCTTACCCGGCCTACGGGTGGTCCCTGGCGGTCTTTCAGCGATCCCCAGGTCATCCTTCAGTCGATCTTTCAATGATATTTCAACCGGTCCCCCGACCGGCCACTTATCCGCCCGCTTTCCCTTTTGCGTTCCTCATCGCCATGATCAAGCAAGCGCTTATTTCCGTTTCCGACAAGTCGGGCATCGTCGAGTTTGCCAAGTCGCTCTCCGCCCTGGGCGTATCGCTGCTCTCGACGGGCGGCACCGCCAAACTGCTCGCCGATGCGGGCCTCAAGGTGACGGAAGTCGCCGACTACACCGGTTTTCCGGAAATGCTCGACGGGCGGGTGAAGACGCTGCATCCGAAGGTGCACGGCGGCATTCTCGCGCGGCGCGACCTGCCCGCGCACATGGCCAAGCTCGAAGAGCACGGCATCCCGACGATCGACCTGATGGTCGTCAATCTCTACCCGTTTCGCGAGACCATCGCGAAGGACGACTGCACACTCGAGGACGCGATCGAGAACATCGACATCGGCGGTCCGGCGATGCTGCGTTCGGCCGCGAAGAATCATCGCGACGTGACGGTCATCGTCGACCCCGCCGACTACGCGGTCGTGCTCGATGAAATGCGCGCGAACGGCAACACGGTCGGCTATTCGACCAACTTCCGCCTCTCGACCAAGGTGTTCGCGCACACCGCGCAGTACGACGGCGCGATCACGAACTACCTGACGAGCCTCGGTGAGGATCGCGCGCACCAGACCCGCAATGCCTACCCCGCCACGCTGAACCTCGCCTTCGACAAGGTCCAGGACCTGCGCTACGGCGAGAACCCTCATCAGCAGGCAGCCTTCTATCGCGATATCGTGGTGCCTTCCGGTTCGCTCGCGAACTACACGCAGTTGCAGGGCAAGGAACTCTCGTACAACAACATCGCCGATGCGGATGCCGCTTGGGAATGTGTGAAGACGATGCAGGGACCGGCCTGCGTGATCATCAAGCATGCGAACCCGTGCGGCGTCGCGCTCGGTGCGAACCCGCTCGAGGCCTATGGGAAGGCGTTCAAGACCGATCCGACCTCGGCGTTCGGCGGCATCATCGCCTTCAATGTCGAAGTCGACGAAGCCGCGGCGCAGGCCGTTGCGAAGCAGTTCGTCGAAGTGTTGCTCGCACCTTCGTTCAGCGCGGCCGCGAAGGCCGTGTTCGCAGCCAAGCAGAACGTGCGCCTGCTGCAGATCCCGCTGAGCGATGCCGATCGCGATGTGCACAATCCGTTTGACTTCAAGCGCGTGGGCGGCGGCCTGCTCGTGCAGTCGGCCGACGCCAGGAATGTGCAGGCAAGCGAGCTGCGTGTCGTGACGCAGCGTCAGCCGAGTCCGAAGGAAATGGAAGACCTGTTGTTCGCCTGGCGCGTCGCCAAATTCGTGAAGTCCAATGCGATCGTATTCTGCGCGGATGGCATGACGCTCGGCGTCGGTGCGGGCCAGATGAGCCGGGTCGACTCGGCGCGCATCGCGAGCATCAAGGCGCAGAATGCGGGCCTCGTGCTCAACGGTTCGGCGGTCGCATCGGATGCGTTTTTCCCGTTCCGCGACGGTCTCGATGTGGTCGTCGCCGCGGGTGCGACCTGCGTGATCCAGCCGGGCGGTTCGGTGCGCGACGAGGAAGTGATCGCCGCTGCCGATGAGCACAAGATTGCGATGGTGCTCACGGGCACACGGCACTTCCGGCACTGAGCCAGGCGTTCGTCCTCCTTCCGCCCCCTTCATCGAGAGTCGCCGACCTTGCGTATCCTCGGGATCGACCCTGGCCTGCGTGTCACGGGGTTCGGCGTCATCGACAAGCACGGGCAAAAGCTCAGCTATGTCGCCTCGGGTGTCATCCGGACAGCCACGGGCGACTTGCCAAGCCGGCTCGGCACGATCTTCAGCAGTATCACGACGCTGATCGAACAGCACCGGCCCGATCAGGCATCGATCGAGAAGGTCTTCGTCAACGTCAATCCGCAATCGACCCTGCTGCTCGGCCAGGCGCGCGGTGCGGCCATCGCGGGCCTGGTGGCCGGCGGTTTGCCGGTTGCCGAATACACGGCGCTCCAGCTCAAGCAGGCGATCGTCGGCACGGGACGCGCGACGAAATCGCAGGTCCAGGACATGATCGTGCGCCTGCTCGTGCTGTCGGGCACGCCGACGACCGATGCGGCCGATGCGCTCGGCGTGGCGATCTGCCATGCACACAGCGCCGACACGGTCGCGGCAATCGGCAAGCTTGCACCGGGACTCGCAAAGAAGGGGTATCGCGTGCGAGGCGGCCGTCTGATCGGCTAATGGGTCGCTTCAGCTACACTCGCGCTTTACCTTCTGCTGCCTCGCCATGATCGGTCGAATTGCCGGCGTCCTGCTGGAAAAGAATCCCCCGCATCTGCTCGTCGACTGCAACGGCGTCGGCTATGAAATCGACGTGCCGATGAGCACGTTCTACAACCTGCCGCCGCTCGGCGAGCGCATCGTGCTGCTGACCCAGCAGATCATTCGCGAAGACGCGCATCAACTCTTCGGCTTTGCGACCGCCAACGAACGCGCGGCGTTTCGCGAGCTCGTCAAGATCACCGGAATCGGCGCGCGCATGGCGCTCTCGGTGCTGTCGGGCATGAGCGTCGGCGAACTCGCACAGGCCGTGACGCTCCAGGATGCCGCGCGCCTGACCCGCGTGCCCGGCATCGGCAAAAAAACTGCCGAGCGCCTGATGCTCGAACTCAAGGGCAAGCTCGGCGCCGATCTCGGTGTCGCCGCCGGCGGCCTGCCCGCGACCGATCATGCGAGCGACGTGCTCAATGCCCTGCTCGCGCTCGGCTATTCCGAAAAAGAAGCATTGAGCGCCGTCAAGACCGTGCCAGCCGGCACGGGTGTCTCCGATGGCATCAAGCATGCGCTGAAGGCGCTGTCGAAATAAAAGCGCGCGGGCCGCCACTGTACAATCGTCCCCATGATCGAAACCGACAAACTCGCCGGCGAGCGCGTGATTGCCGCCACCCCGACGTCGCCGAACGAGGAAGCGTTCGAGCGCGCGCTGCGGCCTCGGCTCCTCGATGAATATGTCGGCCAGGAAAAAGTCCGTAGCCAGCTCGAGATCTTCATCCAGGCAGCGCGCGGTCGCAGCGAAGCGCTCGATCACGTGCTGCTGTTCGGCCCCCCGGGTCTGGGCAAGACGACGCTTGCGCACATCATCGCGCGCGAGATGGGCGTCAACCTGCGCCAGACGTCGGGCCCCGTGCTCGAACGCGCCGGCGACCTCGCCGCGCTGCTGACCAACCTCGAAGCGAACGATGTCTTGTTCATCGACGAGATCCACCGGCTCTCGCCGGTCGTCGAGGAAATCCTGTACCCGGCGCTCGAGGACTATCAGATCGACATCATGATCGGCGAAGGCCCGGCGGCGCGCAGCGTCAAGCTCGACCTCCAGCCGTTCACGCTGATCGGGGCGACCACGCGGGCCGGCATGCTGACCAATCCGCTACGCGACCGGTTCGGGATCGTCGCGCGGCTCGAGTTCTATAACGCCACGGAGCTTACGCGCATCGTGTTGCGTTCCGCGCAGTTGCTCGGCGCCTCGATCGTTGAAGATGGCGCGTTCGAGATCGCGAAGCGCTCGCGCGGCACGCCGCGGATCGCCAACCGGCTGCTGCGGCGCGTGCGCGATTATGCGGAGGTGAAGGCCGACGGCCGGATCAGCGCCTCCGTCGCCGATGCGGCGCTCAAGATGCTCGATGTCGATGCGGTGGGCTTCGACCTGATGGACCGCAAGCTGCTCGAAGCCATCCTGCAGAAGTTCGACGGCGGCCCGGTCGGCGTGGACAATCTCGCCGCGGCAATCGGCGAGGAACGCGACACGATCGAGGATGTGCTCGAACCGTATCTGATTCAGCAGGGCTTCCTGCAGCGCACCCCGCGCGGCCGCGTGGCCACGCTGCTCGCGTACCGGCATTTCGGCCTCGCAGCTCCCGACGCGGGTCCGATCAAGGATCTCTGGAACCTGACCTGACAGGTACTTCAAAGCACCCGCGTATCCACCTGCACCGCTCGCGTATCGTCGCGGGCCTCGCTGCCCTCGAGATGCGAAACGTCGGCCCAGCGAATCACCTGCGCACTGGTTGCGGTGAATTTGACGATGTTGATGCTCGCGTTCAGCAGCAGGTAGTCTCGTTCGCGGCCAAGCGCCAATGACAAGGCATAACGCCGCGCGTTATCGAGCACCCCGCCATGTGCGACCACGACCAGCCGTTCGTCGGGATGACGCGCGGCAAGCCCGCGCAATGCCGCTACCACACGATCATGGAAGACCCGCGGCGATTCCCCATTGTCGGGCCCGAATTCGGGATCGCGACTCTGCCATTCAATGAATTGTTCGGGATAGCGGCTCTCGATCTCACTCGGATCGAGTCCTTCGAAGCAGCCATAATTGCGCTCGCGCAGCGTCGCCATCGGCACCGGCACGAGACCCAGCGCGCGGCCAACCGGTGCAGCGGTCTGGCGCGCGCGCTGGAGGTCACTCACATAGATCGCGGCAACCGGCTTCCGATCGAGCCCTCCGCCCGCATCGGCTTCGTTGAGGCTCGCAGCGAGTGAGTCCGACAGGTCGCTGCCGGCCGCCCTCGATCGCGCAAACCGTTCACCGAGTTCAGCGGCCTGACGCAAGCCCAGTTCATTGAGCGGTATGTCCGTGAATCCCTGAATCCGCTTGATCGCGTTCCATGAGGTTTCGCCGTGGCGAATCAGGATCATCGTGGTCGGCATGCAGGAGTCCGGTTAGTTGTACGGTCAATAAGAATCAGCGCGGAAGTACATCAGGCAAGCGAGGTACATGGCATACGCGGGGCGCCACCACGTGTACGTACTCGAAGCGCACGCGCGGCGGCCCCTTCGTTCAAGCCGACAAGGTCACGCGCGCGAATTTGCGTTTGCCGACCTGGACGACGAAGGTGCCCGCGTCAAGCTTGAGCGCCTTGTCGGCGATCGGCGTGCCGTCGATGCGCACGCCGCCCTGCTCGATATTGCGCATTGCCTCGCTCGTCGAGGGCACGAGGCCCGCCTGCTTGAGCAAGGCGCCGATCGCAAGCGGCGCGCCGTTCAGGCTGAGCTCAGGGATATCGTCGGGAATGCCGCCTTTCGCGCGTCGATCGAATGCCTCGAGCGCAGCCGCGGCATCAGCCGCCGAATGGAAACGCGTGACGATCTCCTGACCGAGCAGCACCTTGAAGTCCCGCGGATTGCGGCCCGCTTCGGTTTCACGCCGAAAGCCCGCGATCTCCTCGCTGTCGCGGAACGACAGCAGTTCGAAATAGCGCCACATCAGCACGTCCGAGATGCTCATGAGCTTGCCGAACATGTCCTCGGGACGGTCCTTGATGCCGACGTAGTTGTTCTTCGACTTCGACATCTTCTCGACGCCGTCGAGCCCTTCGAGCAGCGGCATGGTCAGGATGCACTGCGGCTCCTGGCCGTATTGCTTCTGCAATTCGCGACCGACCAGCAGGTTGAACTTCTGGTCGGTGCCGCCGAGCTCGAGATCCGATTCGAGCGCCACCGAATCGTAGCCCTGCATCAGGGGGTACAGGAATTCGTGCACCGAGATCGGTACACCACCCTGATAGCGCTTGGTGAAATCGTCGCGTTCGAGCATGCGCGCCACTGTGTAGCGCGAGGCGAGCTTGATCATTCCGTCCGCACCGAGCGGGAGCGACCACTCACTGTTGTAGCGGATCTCGGTCTTCTCGCGGTCGAGCACCATGACCGCCTGCTCGAAATAGGTCTTCGCGTTCTCCTCGATCTGCTCACGCGTGAGCGGCGGCCGCGTCGCGTTGCGACCCGACGGATCGCCGATCAACGAGGTGAAGTCGCCGATCAGGAAGATCACCTGATGGCCGAGATTCTGCAATTGCCGCATCTTGTTGAGCACGACCGTGTGGCCGAGATGAAGATCGGGTGCAGTCGGATCGAGGCCCAGCTTGATGCGCAGCGGCTTGCCTGTGGCCGCGCTCCGGGCGAGCTTCTGCGCGAATTCGTCTTCGATCAGCAGTTCGTCGCAGCCGCGCTTGGCGACGTTCAGCGCGTGGCGGACTTCATCGGTCAGGGGGTAAATGGGGGCGGACGATTGCGGACTGGTCATGCTGAGATTGACTGAAAGGAATTGGAAATCGGCTGACGTTTTGCGGCGAAAGCGCTCGCTACACTGCGACGATCTTCGTGCATGGGCCGGTCATGGCCCGGTGCCGCACGTTTTTTGCGATGGCTCACCGGTGGTAGCGGCGGCGAGTCGGGTGCGCAATTGCGCACGGGTTCGCTTCGTGCTTCATCGATCGACCTTGTCGAGCCCGGCTGCGTAGTATGCCATGTGCGGGGCGACCGGCCAGCGCCTGCACTTCAAGGTACACCGCAGCGACCAGCCGATCGACCCGTTGCACCCCGAAATCCTCGCGCAGGGCGCGCCGGGCGATGCACAATGACGAACATTGCGTCGGCAGACCGAACGCTTGACCGGGCAGATCGCCCTGATGCGCGCCCTGGCTCCGCCGATGATCGACTCCCAGGAGCAGCCATGGCCCAGCAGGTGTTTTTTGGTTTGATGTCGGGAACGAGCCTCGACGGCGTCGACGGCCTCGCGGTCGACTTTGCCGATGCGGCGCATCCGCGTGTGCTGGCGGAAGCTTTCGCCGATTTTCCAGCGGACCTCAAGACCCTGCTGCATCGCCTCCAGGCCCCGGGGCCGGATGAAATCCAGCACGAGGCGAGAGCCGCCAATGCTCTGGCCGAACGGTATGCGGCGGTCTGCCATGCCTTGCTCGAAAAGACAGGCCTCGCCGCCGCCGACGTGCGCGGTGTCGGCGTCCACGGGCAGACCATCCGTCACCGGCCTGAACTCGGCTTCACGCGGCAGACCAACAATCCCGCCTTGCTGGCCGAACTCTGCGGCATCGACGTGATCGCCGATTTCCGCAGCCGCGACGTTGCCGCTGGCGGTCACGGCGCACCTCTCGCACCGGCTTTCCACGCGAAGATGTTTGGCCGCAAGGGCGAGACGCGTGTGGTCTGCAATATCGGCGGCATCAGCAACATCACGGTACTGCGCGCCGACGGCTCGGTCGCCGGCTTCGATTGCGGCCCCGGCAATGCCTTGATGGATTTCTGGGTCGGGAAGCATCGCGGCACGCCCTATGACGAGGGCGGCGCATTTGCCGCAAGCGGCACGGTCGATGAGGACCTGCTCGACGCCTTGCTCGACGATCCGTATTTCGTTGCCACGCCGCCGAAGAGCACGGGACGCGATCTTTTCAATCCCGACTGGCTTGCACAGCGGCTCGGCGAAGTCGCCGTGCTGCCGGAGCCGGCCGATGTCCAGGCCACACTCGCGGCATTGACCGCGGAGACGATTGCCAACGATGTCGCGCGCCACGCGGAGGGTTGCACGGCGCTTTATGTATGCGGGGGAGGTGCACACAACGCCGCATTGATGGCGATGCTCGACGAAGCATTGAACCGCAAGGGCTTGCGTACCGAGGTGAATTCGACCGCCGCGCTCGGCGTGCCGCCCCATCATGTCGAGGCCTTTGCGTTCGCATGGCTCGCTTACCGGTTCACGCGGCGCGAGCCGGGCAACCTCGTGACGGTCACGGGCGCAAGAGGTCCACGCGTGCTCGGTGCGCTTTATCCCCGCTAGCCGCGAGCCGCAGGCAGAGGGATACAGGAGAGGCGAAGCAGCAGTTGACAGTTAACAAAAAAACGCCTCGTCGAGAGGCGTTTTTTTAACGTGACTGATGACGAAAGCGCGTCGTCATCCCCACTCAACCACTGACTTGTTCTTAAACCGAGAACGACGAACCGCAGCCACAGGTCGTGGTTGCATTCGGGTTCTTGATGACGAACTGAGCACCGTTGATATCGTCCTTGTAGTCGATCTCGGCGCCGACCAGATACTGGTAGCTCATCGAGTCGATCAACAGCTGGACGCCGGCCTTCGTCATGACGGTATCGTCGTCGCCGACTTCCTCGTCGAACGTAAATCCATACTGGAAGCCCGAGCAGCCGCCACCCTGGACGAATACGCGGAGCTTCAGTGCCGGATTGCCTTCTTCATCGATCAACTGCTTGACCTTGTCAGCGGCGCTATCGGTGAACACCAGCGGCATCGGCATTTCCGCGACAGCGGTATCGGTTACTGCATTCATGGACTTCTCCCAGAGGCTTTGGACACCATTGTAGGCTTTATCGCAACGTCATGTCGGCAAAGGGGTTTTTCAAGTGCAGGCCCCCTGTGTCAGTCACAAAAAAAAGCCGCAAGTTTTGAACTTGCGGCTTTTTTCGTTTCGCTGCCAGGAACCCGCCAGCCGGCGCGGGAACCTGCGCGACCGAAGCGATTAACGCTTCGAGAACTGCTTCCTGCGACGTGCCTTGTGGAAACCGACCTTCTTACGTTCGACTTCACGCGCATCGCGCGTCACGAAGCCGGCGTTCGACAGTTGCGGCTTCAGCGTAGCGTCGTAGTCCATCAGCGCACGCGTGATGCCGTGACGAACCGCACCTGCCTGACCCGTTTCGCCACCGCCGGTCACATTGACCTTGATGTCGAACGTGGTCGCGTGGCTCGTCAGTTCGAGCGGCTGGCGCACGATCATCAGCGACGTTTCGCGCGAGAAATAGTCAGCGATGGGCTTGCCGTTGACGACGATGTCGCCCTTGCCTGCCTTGATGAAGACACGCGCTACCGCGCTCTTGCGGCGGCCCGTACCGTAGTTCCAATTACCGATCACAGTGGGGCTCCCTTAGATCTCGAGCACTTTCGGCTGTTGAGCCGAATGCGGGTGGGTCGCGTCAGCATAGACCTTGAGCTTCTTGATCATGGCGTAGCCGAGCGGGCCTTTCGGCAGCATGCCCTTGACCGCTTTTTCGAGCGCACGGCCCGGGAAGCGTTCCTGCATCTTGCCAAACGTCGTTTCGTAGATACCGCCCGGGTAACCCGAGTGGCGGTAGTACTTCTTGTCCGTCGTCTTGTTGCCGGTTACTTTGAGTTTGCCGGCATTGATGATGACGATGAAATCGCCCGTATCGACGTGCGGGGTAAATTCAGGCTTGTGTTTGCCGCGCAGACGGCGTGCCACTTCGCTGGCGACACGGCCGAGAACTTTGTCCGTCGCGTCAATCACGAACCATTCGCGCTGCACTTCATGTGCCTTGGCGGAAAAAGTCTTCATGATCGATCCAAAATAAGTCAGTGCCCTGCTTGCTTCCTGCTTGTTGGTGGCCGTCGGCTAAACGTCTTCCGATCTGCCCGGCTCCCGTCCGGCAACCTTGCGCGGACTTTTTAGGTCCGGCTGGATACCGCGGAAATCGGGCGTTTCGGAGCGTCGCGCTCGCGATCCGCGCAGGCTCTCCCTGAAACTTTTTCCGCGGGCATTTGCGGAAAACCCTGAATTCTAAAGGAATTTGGCCGTCTGGAGCAAGCCGAAACTGCTTGCGGACAATGGTTTCGCCTTGCGGCGGTCGCAAAACCACGGCTTGAATCGCGATTTCCGCACGACATCCCATGCCAGGGATCGACATCGAGCCAACAGCGGCCTGGATGCTCAATGCCGTGCGCATGGGCGAAAAAAAGCCCAAACGCGGGGTTCGGGCTTAATCCACTCTTGGAGGAGGGTGGAGGAGACATGCGGAGGTGGCAAGCTGCGCCAACCAATGGAAGGAATTATAAAGAGCCGCGTTGTGCGATGCAAGATGACCAAGTTTACGAATTCTGATTTTCATAGCAGGATAATTACCGGCGAGTGGATTCTTCCGCATTGCCCATCAAAATCGCCGAATTCAACGAGAAGACCTCGTGCTGGTTGCGCCGCACCACCGACGGGGCAGCCAGAAGGCAAGGGAAACCCCGCAGTGCGGTGTCATGACGCAACGCACCAAACCAGGCTCGCGCACCCGGCTTGCGCAGCCCCGCTACAATGCCTGCCTGGACACACGCAGGGGTCGAAGAAATGGAATGCAAGATCAGCTGGATGGGCAAGGACGGCATGGCGTTCGCCGCGGAGACGGGCAGTGGTCACCTCGTCACGATGGACGGCGCGCCGGAAGGCGGCGGCCGCAACCTCGCGCCGCGGCCGATGGAAATGGTACTGCTCGGCACGGGCGGCTGCACCGCCTACGATGTCGTGATGATCGCCAAGAAGAGCCGGCAGGATATCCGCGGCTGCACCGTGTCGCTGAAGGCCGATCGCGCCTCGGAAGACCCGAAGGTATTCACGAAGATCCACTTCCACTTCGTGGTGACCGGCCATGATCTGAATCCGGCAACGATCGAACGCGCGATCAATCTCTCGCACGACAAGTATTGCTCGGCATCGATCATGCTCGCGAAGACGGCTGAGCTCACGCACTCGTTCGAGATCGTCGAAGGCTGAATCGGATCAGGCGGGTCAGGGAAGTCGACCGAAGAAGCGGGTCGCGAAAGCAGATCGAACCAGCGGGTCAAAGAAGAAAATCGAAGAAGCCGATCAAGGACCCGCTCGAAAAGCGGGTCGCGGCAGTCTGAATCGAAAAGGCAAAGTGGGCCGGTAAGCCGGATTCTGTGCACGCGCCGTTACCGGCACGCGTGGCAGTCATTCCTCTAGACGCGCCATTACTGACGCGCTCAAGCTTCCTACCCGCAGACGAACGGGGGCCCCGTCCTGCACCGCGAGGGTGCGTGCCTGCCTATTTGGAATTGCTCCGGGTGGAGGTTACCGTGCCGTCTGCGTCGCCGCAGACGCGGTGCGCTCTTACCGCACCGTTTCACCCTTACCTGATCCACCGGGCTTGCGCCCGGGGCCATCGGCGGTCTGCTCTCTGTTGCCCTGTTCCGCGTGTTGCCACGGATGGCCGTTAGCCATCACCCTGCCCTTTGGAGTCCGGACTTTCCTCCCCCTTCTTGCGAAGGCGGCGACTGCCTGGCCCACTCTGCGGACGCGAGTTTAGCACGCAGCGTCAGGCGAGCCGCCAGGCTATTTGCTCGCCCGCGCGCAGCGGCACGAGCTTGGCGCCCTCGCCCATCGGCACTTCGGCCGGCAAGGCCCACGATTCACGGCGCAGCGTGACCTGTTCGCGACTGCGCGGCAATCGGTAGAAGTCCGCGCCGAAGAAGCTCGCAAAGCCTTCGAGTCGGGCCAGCGCCCCGGCGTGGTCGAATGCCTCGGCATAGAGTTCGAGCGCATGCAACGCGGTGTAGCAGCCGGCGCAGCCGCACGCGTTTTCCTTGGTGCCCTTCTCGTGCGGCGCACTGTCGGTGCCGAGGAAAAAGCGCGGATTGCCCGAGGTCGCCGCCTCGACGAGCGCGAGCCGGTGGGTTTCCCGTTTGAGCACGGGCAGGCAGTAATAATGCGGCCGGATGCCACCCTGGAAGATTGCGTTGCGGTTGTAGAGCAGATGGTGTGCGGTGATCGTCGCGCCAAGCTGCCCCGGTGTCGCCTCCGCGTCGCGGACGTAGGCGGCCGCCTCGGCGGTCGTGATGTGTTCGAACACCACGCGCAGTGCCGGGTAGTCTCGCCGCAACGGAATCATGACCTTGTCGATGAAGACCTTTTCCCGGTCGAACAGGTCGATCGCGGGATCGGTGACTTCGCCGTGCACGAGCAGCGGCAGGCCGAGTTCCTGCATCGCCTCGAGGGCCGGTGCGCATTTGGCGAGACTTGTCACGCCAGCATCCGAGTTGGTCGTCGCGCCGGCCGGGTAAAGCTTCACCCCGTGCACGAAGCCCGACTCCACGGCACGACGGATTTCGTCGGCCGGGGTGTTGTCGGTCAGATACAGGGTCATCAGCGGCTCGAACGACGGGACGCCTGAAGTCGCGACCGAGGGTGCGCCTGAAGGTGCGGCCGATAGTGCAGCGAGAATCCGCGCACGGTAGGCAGCGGCCATAGCGACGGTCGTGACCGGCGGCTTCAGGTTCGGCATCACGATCGCGCGCCCGAATTGCCGTGCGGTATGCGGCAGCACGGCGGCCATCGTCGCGCCGTCGCGCAGGTGCAAGTGCCAGTCGTCGGGACGCGCAAGGGTCAGGGTCTGGACCGATGCGGCGGTATCGCTCGCGCTCGGCGTAGCTGGCGAGACGGGGGGCGTAAAGATCGTGCTCATGGGGTTCGGTCGGATGCTATGCTCGGACAAACTCATATTTTACCGGCTTGCCCGCAATCGGTTTCGATTTGCTCGCAATCGCCTCTTTACCGTTTGCGACTCGCCCGCCTGCATCATGTGCCAACTGTTAGGAATGAATTGCGCGACACCAACCGACGTAACGTTTTCGTTCACCGGCTTTGCCAAGCGCGGCGGCGTCACCGACCATCATGCGGACGGCTGGGGCATCGCGTTTTTTGAAGACAAGGCGTGCCGCCTCTTCATCGACCACGAGTCGTCGGCGACCTCGCCGATCGCGGAACTGGTCAAGCGCTACCCGATCAAGTCCAAAAACACCATCGCGCATATCCGCAAGGCGACGCAGGGGCGCATCCTGCTCGAGAACTGCCACCCCTTCCAGCGTGAGCTGTGGGGACGGCACTGGATCTTCGCGCATAACGGCGACCTGCAACGCGAACCACTCGCGGATCTCCCCGAAGGCGGGAGGGTGGAAGACAGCGCGGAGCGTAACCCGATGTCGAATACGGCCTCGACGTCAGCACCATCGACCTCGGCTTCGCCCCCCGTCGTCACCGTTCAGCCGACTCAATTCAAGCCGGCCCTCTCCGGTGTCTTCCAGCCCGTGGGCAACACCGACAGCGAGTATGCGTTCTGCGCGATCCTGCAGGGCCTGCGCGAGCGGTTTCCCGATGCGCAGCCGGCGCTGCCCGTGCTGTTCAAGGCGATCGAAGAACTCACGCGCGAAGTGTCGCGCCACGGCGTGTTCAACTTCCTGCTCTCGAATGGCCAGGCGCTGTTCGCCCATTGCTCGACGCACCTGTACTACCTCGTGCGGCAATGGCCGTTCTCGACCGCGCATCTGATCGATGAAGACATGACGGTCGACTTCGCGAACTACACGACACCCGAAGACCGGGTCGCCGTCATCGCCACCCAGCCGCTGACGGACAATGAAGTCTGGACGCGTCTCGAACCCGGCGACCTCGTGATGTTCCAGGACGGCGAAGCCGCCGGCAAGGTCAATCTGCCCGTGCCGGCCGCCGTGCGTGCCAAGGCCGCGCAAGATCTCTGCGCGGCCGGCACGATCACCGTTCAAGGATAGAGCCCGCGCATATCCCGCGCGGTCAGGATCCGCGTACACGCGACGATGAACGCCGCGGTCCGCACCGATACCCTCTTCTCCTGCGAGACCTGCCAGACACCTGCGAAGGCTTCACGCATCACCCGGTCGAGACGCAGATTGATCTCGTCTTCGCTCCAGAAGAAGCTCGAGAAATCCTGCACCCACTCGAAATACGAGACGGTCACGCCACCCGCGTTCGCAACCACGTCCGGAATCACGAGGATGCCGTTCTCGCGCAGGATGTCATCGGCCTCGGGGGTGGTCGGTCCGTTTGCGCCTTCGACGACGATCTGCGTACGGATCTTCGGCGCATTGAGTTCGGTGAGCTGCCCCTCGAGCGCGGCCGGGATCAGGAACTCAGTCTCGATCGACCAGAAGTCCGCGTCGGGAATCTTCTCGCCGCCGGCAAAGCCGCTGACGCCGCCGGTGTCGAGGACATGCTTGCTCAGCGCCGTGACGTCGAGCCCGCCGAGGTTCATCACCGTGCCCGTATGATCCTGGACCGTGACGAGCTTCGCGCCACCCTCGACGAACAGCCGTGCGGCCGTGCTGCCGACGTTCCCGAAACCTTGCACCGCGATGCGCGCGCCTTCGACCTCGACATTGATCTGGCGCGCCGCCTCACAGGCGATCACGTACACGCCGCGCCCGGTCGCCTCGCGCCGCCCGAGGCTGCCGCCGAGCGAGACCGGCTTGCCGGTCACGACGCCGGTCGACGAATGGCCGAGGTTCATCGAGTAGGTATCCATCATCCATGCCATCACCTGTTCATTGGTGTTGACGTCGGGAGCGGGGATATCGCTGTTCGGCCCGATGATCACATTGATCTCGCTCGTGTAGCGGCGCGTCATCCGCTCGAGCTCACTCAGTGAAAGCTGGCGCGGATCGACACGCACGCCGCCCTTCGCACCGCCGTAAGGCACATTGACCGCGGCGTTCTTGATCGACATCCATGCGGCAAGCGCCATCACTTCGGACAAGGTCACGTCCTGGTGAAAACGAAGACCGCCCTTGCCGGGACCGCGCGACGTATTGTGCTGGACGCGATATCCCTCGAAATGCTTGACCGTGCCGTTATCGAGATGGATCGGCACATCGACGATCAGCGCGCGCTTGGGACGCTTGAGCGTCTCGATCCAGCGCTGCAGACGCGGTGCGAGATACGGGGCGACACGATCGACCTGCTGAAGGTAGATGCCCCATGGCCCGAGATGGTCGGGCCTGAGATAGGACGGCAGTGCATGTTGTTGTTCGATGGACATTCGCTTCTCCGGGTGTCTCGGGCCGACCCCGCATCGTCTCGATAGGTGACGACACGGCGCGCCCGCGCTTTTCAGTCGAACGAATCCGACGGCTCAACGCATTGTGAGAACCCAGGTCGTGCAAAGCCAATGCTGTTTCTACATATCGCTATGTCAGTTCTGCATAGCGTTCGCCATGCGCCGCGGCCACCTGCCGCCAGAGCTTGTCCACCAGCGTGCGTCGACTCTCGTCGGACGGCACCGCGAGCTTGTCGCGATACAGGCGGATCTCCATCGTCAACGACAAACCGCCGACCGGCTTCGGGGCCGCCGTGCCCGAATCCGTGTAGTCGAGCGACGCGAGCCGGCCACTCGCGACCGCATCAGCTGCGGCGCTATGCGGCAGAAACGCGACGCCGTGCCCCGCGAGCGCCATCGCCTTGAGACCTTCGGCCATATCGGTCTCGTAGACCTTGTCGAGATAGATCGGCTCGGGGGCCTTACTGAGCAGCAGTTGTGTCATCCGGCCGAGATAGGCGTTCGGTGTGTACGACAGGTATGGCGTCGGCGCCTGCGGCGTCCCCGGCAAGGTAAAGCGCGGCTTGCCCGAGGCATCGAGCGCACTGAACGGCGCGACGTGCTCCATGCCGATCACGACCGACTCATAGCGCGCCGGATCGAGTGGCCTCGGCTGGCCCGGATGGTGATAGCCCATTACGAGATCGACGCCACCCTCGACCAGCATCAACACGGCATCGTGCACATTGAGCGCGCGCAGCCGCGTATGCAGGCGGCCCAACTCAGCTTCGATTCCCAAGAGCCATTGCGGGAAGAACGTGAGCGCGAGCGTATGCGGCACGGCGAACTCGATCGTCGCCGCGGGCGTGCCCTCCTGGCTGCGCAACAGCGCACGCGCCTCGTGAGCCTGCGAGAGGATGCTCAGTGCCTGCGCGTGGAAGACCTCACCACTTTGCGTGAGCCGAGTCGGAAAGGTCGAGCGGTCGATCAGCTCGGTGCCGACCCATGCCTCGAGCGCCTGGATCCGGCGCGAGAAGGCAGGCTGTGTCACATGGCGCAGCGCCGCGGAGCGGCTGAAACTGCGTGTCTCGGCAAGCGAGACGAAGTCCTCGAGCCATTTCAGTTCCATCGCACCCTCATCGCCCGACGCCGGCTTCGATCACTGGGCTGGTCCGTGCATCCGCGGCCTGGTCCGCAGCCTTCTTGCTGGCAACCTTTGCGCCGGCATCCCCTTCCTTGGCCGCCGACTCACCACCCAACGTTTCCCCCGCCGCTTCGAGCGCTTCCACGGCCTGCTCCGTCGCCGCCTGCGCGCGCTGCTGGAGCGACCACATCTGCGCGTAGAGTCCGCCCATCGCGAGCAGCGTGTCATGCGTGCCGCGCTCGACGATGCGGCCGTGATCCATCACGAGAATCTGTTCGGCGTGGACGATCGTCGACAGCCGGTGCGCGATCATCAGTGTCGTGCGATTCTGCGCGATGTGGCCGAGTTCATGCTGAATCGCCCGTTCCGACTTTGAATCGAGCGCCGAAGTCGCTTCGTCGAAGATCAAAATGCACGGGTTCTTGAGCACCGTGCGCGCGATCGCGACGCGCTGCTTTTCGCCCCCGGACAGCTTGAGGCCGCGTTCGCCGACGGTCGTCTCGTAGCCGGCCGGCAGGCCCTCGATGAAATCGTGGATATGCGCGGCACGCGCGGCCGCGATCACTTCGTCCCGGGTCGCCGACGGGCGTCCGTAGGCGATGTTGTAGTAGATCGTATCGTTGAACAGCACCGTGTCCTGCGGCACGATGCCGATCGCCGCGCGCAGCGAATCCTGCGTGACGTCGCGGATGTCCTGGCCGTCGATCATAATGCCGCCGCCGCTTGCGCGATCGAGATCGAGATCGTAGAAGCGAAACAGCAGCCGCGAGAGCGTCGACTTACCCGAGCCGCTGTGACCGACGACCGCGGTCGTCGTTCCCGCGGCGATCGTGAAGTCGACGTCCTTGAGAATCCTGCGCGCCGGTTCGTACGAGAAATTCACACGATCGAAACGCACCGTCCCGCCCGCGAGGGCGAGCGCCGGCGCATCGGGTTTGTCGGCCACTTCTCGCGCGACGTTGATCAGACCGAACATCCGGTCCATATCGGTCAGGCTCTGCTTGAGGTCGCGATAGACGGCACCAAGGAAATTGAGCGGAATATACAACTGCAACATGAAGGTATTGATCAGCACGAGATCGCCGAGCGTCAGATGACCGGCCATCACACCGTTCACCGCGCGCCAGAGGATCAGCACCATGCACAGCGCGATGATTGCCTGCTGCCCGAGGTTCAGCATCGACAGCGACTGCTGCGACTGGACAGCCGCGCGGCGATAGTGCTGCAGGTTCACGTCATAGCGTTCTGCCTCGTAACGCTCGTTGCCGAAGTACTTGACCGTCTCGTAGTTCAGCAGCGAATCGATCGCACGTGCGTTGGCTTTCGAATCGAGCTCGTTCATGGTGCGGCGGAAATGCGTGCGCCATTCCGTCACGCGGATCGTGAAGAAGATATACGCGGCAAGCGCGATCAACGTGACGATCGCGTAGTACGGCTCGTATTTGAAAATGAAGAAGCCGAGCACCAGCGTGACTTCGACGATCGTCGGCAGGATGTTGTAGAGCGAATACGAGATCAGCGATTGCACCCCGCGTGTGCCGCGCTCGATATCGCGCGACATGCCGCCCGTCTGCCGATCGAGATGAAAGCGCAGCGAGAGCGCATGCAGGTGTTCGAACACCTGGAGCGCGATCTTGCGTGCGGCACTCTGCGTGACTTTCGCGAACAGGATTTCGCGCAGTTCGGTCAGCAGCGAGGTCGACAGGCGCACAGCCGCATAGGAGATGACGAGCGCGCCGAGGCCGCCGAGGACGCTCAGGCTGGACTGGTGCTGGGTGCGGGCGAGATCGGTCAGGTGCCGCGCGGCCGACAGATGGTCGATGATCGCCTTCATGACGATCGGCACGCCGAGGTTCGTGAGCTTCGCCCCGATCAGGCAAGTGAGCGCGAGCGCGACCCGGCCGCGATAGTCGGCGAGATAGGGCAGCAGCGCGCGGATGGTCTGCCAGTCATTGCGCGGGGCGCCGGGGGTAGCCGGGATGCCAGGCTCGGGAGGTGCGGAAACACGACGCATGAGAAGCCAGGAAAAGAAAACACGAGACAGGGGCCGAAGAATCGGACGACAGGCGAAGGATGGGTGCATGGGCTGTCGGATGGCGGGTCGCAGGGGCTTGGATGAGTGGCCTCTTTGAAGCCGCCTTTGAAGCCACTTTGCAAAGCCGCCTTTCTGACCGGAGCCGGCCGCCCGGATTTTCAGACAGTCTGCTGGACAACCTGTCCGGAGATCGGCTCTAAGCCCTCCGGTCAACGCTGCAATCGGAACCCGGTCCTGATCGTGCAGCGCAGCAAATACCAGCTTCCCTTACAATCGCGAGGCACCGACATTGTCGCAGAAGCGGCGTCGGGTCGCGCGGGATCGCCGCTTCGCGGTTCCGTTTCGACAATCCTCCCCGCGGGGTTCGCCTGCGCGTTGACGCGACAGGCAGCACCGCGAACGCATTTTATTGAAGAAGGTATCGATGGACACGCTTCCGACTCAGCTCCCCACACATCAGGAACCCGCGTTGCGCGTCATGCCGCAGCCGCACGACTCGAACGTCCATGGCGATGTCTTTGGAGGCTGGATCATGTCGCAGGTCGACATCGCCGGCTCGATTCCGGCGAGCCGGCGCGCGAACGGGCGTGTCGCGACCGTCGCGGTGAATTCCTTCGTGTTTCGCGAGCCGGTGTTCGTCGGCGATCTGCTGAGCTTTTACGCAACGATTCTGAAAACGGGACGCACGTCGATCACGGTCGAGGTCGAGGTATTCGCGCAGCGCATGCGTCTTGCCAACGACGTCGTGAAGGTCACCGAAGCAACGCTGACCTATGTCGCGACCGGTGAGAACCGCCGCCCGCGAGAACTTCCGCCGCTCGCCTAAGCCCGGGGCCAGGGCTTGGGCTTGGGCTTGGGCTTGGGCTTGGCCTTGGCCTTGGCCTTGGCCTTGGCCTTGTGAATCAGCTCATGCCGAATTCATGTGCGGCCGCGGCGAAATCGTCGCTGCGGCGTGCCTTGCGGGCCAGCTTGGTCAAGGCATAGCGCTGCGCAACGGACAGGCCGTCCCAGGCGGCCTGGGACGGCCGTTCTTGCCCGTGCTGGGCGGCCTGGCTCACGACGGACTCAGGCACCGCGCGCGGCGAGAGTTCATCGAGGGCGGCGGGTGGCTGACGTTCGACGACGCCGAGCGCATGAGCGCGCACATGGACCTCGAGCAGATCCTCGAAGGCTCGCGCGGCGCCGTCGTCGAGCGACGGTTCGGGACTTGCGAGCGCCGCCCGGGCAGGCTCCGGCAGCGCCTGCCATTGAGCGAGTGTCAGGCGCATGCCGCAGCGGTCGAGATAGAAGCGTACGCCTAGCGGGATGAACGCCAGGGGTTCGGCATGCGCTGTTTCGAAAGAGAACAGATAAGGCTGGGAAGCAAAAGTCATGATCGGCGTCTAAAATGTAGGGCATTCATACGGCTGGACTATCGTGCTAATCGCGCAAATCGCGCTCGCCACCGCAGTCTCGATCATCTCGGCCGTCGCAGCCATGAAAGGCCGCGGAGGATGCATACAGCTCGCACGAGCGCATTGTGACCCGAAACAGGACGTGAAGCATGAGCGATCTCATTACCTTCGAATCCCACACCACCACCATCGTGCCGGTCGTCCGGCACCGGGGCCGGCAAGCCGCCGCGACGACCGACCAGGTCGCGCAGGAATGGCCGGTAGCGATCGTCTGCAACGGCATATCCCATGCCGTCATGATGTGTACGCCCGCCGATCTCGAAGCCTTCGCGCTCGGCTTCGCGCTGACCGAAGGCCTGGTCGCGCGGCGCAGCGACGTGGTGGAACTCGAAATCGAATGGCATGAACAGAGCGCCGAGGTCCAGATGACACTGGTCCAGCACGCGTTTACCGAACTCAAGGTCAAGCGGCGCAGCCTGGCCGGACGTTCGGGTTGCGGCGTATGCGGCATCGAAAGCATCGAACTGCTCGACCTCGAAGCCGAGCCGATCGAGCCGGGCCATTTCCTGGCGAGCCTCGATCCCGAGGCCGTTGCACGAGCGGCCGCGGCCTTGCCCGAGCGGCAGGTACTCCAGAAACAGACCGGTGGTGTTCACGCCGCCGCATGGTGCAATGCGGCCGGCGACATCGTGCATGTCTGCGAGGATGTCGGGCGCCACAATGCGCTCGACAAACTGATCGGCAAGATCGCGTTCGCACGCGAATCGAGCCAGGACGGCTTTGTGTTCCTGTCGAGTCGTGCAAGCTACGAACTCATCCGCAAGGCGGCGCGCGTCGACGTGCCGATGATCGCGACGATTTCCGCGCCGACCTCGCTCGCGATCAATATCGCGAAGCAGGCCGGTATTCGCCTCGTCGCATTCTGCCGCGGCGACGGCTTTGTCGAGTACACGTCGGGCTAAAGGTCGCGCAACTTTTACGGACTTTTAATCCGTTGGCCCCGGATTCGAGTCCCGCCCTGCCTACCAAAGAATTAAGGCACTTAGTTTAGTCGTCGCGACTGGGATTTTTTTCTGCTGGGCGAGATAGATGATGTGCTGCTCAGATCTCTTTCTCTCCGAAATATCTCGGAAAACCGCGATTACCCCATACATGTTGCCGGCGTTATAGCGCAAGGTGGCGTACTTGTGTTCAACGGGAGCAGGTATTGTCTCTGCGCCAGAATACGTCCTCCTGTGCCATTTGTCGTTTCCAGTTGACGCTGTCGAAATTCCAATATTTCGCAAGCTTGTCAAGTAACGTTTCTCCCTATGAATATCCGGCACATTCCGCCGATATTGAAAGAGACCCCTAAGTGGCCGGGTCGCATCTAAATAGTGTGCGGCAATTCATGCGATTGCAGGCGCCATGAATCACCGTCTCCGGTAGCAGATAGTAAAGACTGCGCATTCTCGGTGAATAAATTTCCTCGACGGCGCCGAATTTCCCCGACCAGATGAGCGGGTCAGTGGCTGGATTAACAGATTTCGCAGCACCGTGACAATCCGATCTAAATGAGGCTTCTGCCCTTGCCAATGGATACGGGCAAATGTCGGCTGACCGTGCGTGTTGCGATCGATGTCTGGCAGGCTTTGTCGACCGACGAACCGGAGAGTAAAAGGGGCAATTCATGATCAGGCAATTCCTCATTTTCTTTGTGACTGGCTTAATGTCCGTCGGTCGGCTTTATGCTGCCGAGCCGGGCGTTACCGACACCGAGGTTCGCCTGGGGATGGTCAACGCCCAATCCGGTGAGGCATCGGCATTGGGTCAAGGCATACGCGCGGGTGCACTGGCAGTGTTCAGGGAAGCCAATGCAAATGGTGGAATTTACGGACGACAGATCAATTTGCTGGTGGACGACGATGCGTATGACCCAAACAAGGCAATCGACGCGACGCTAAAAATGATTGCGGAACAAAACGTTTTCGCATTATTCGGATATACCGGCACGCCAACCGCGAATGCTGTCCTCCCTATCGTCAAAGAAACCGGGACGCCGCTCATAGGCCCGTTCACCGGAGCAATGACCTTGCGCAAGCCGGTCATTCCGGAGGTTGTCAATATCCGGGCGAGCTACGATGACGAACTCGAAGTACTGGTCGACCACTTCATCAAGGACAAAGGTGCCAAGCGTTTCACAGTCTTTTACCAAGACGACAGTTTTGGTTTGGCTGTGCTAGCGGGAACGGAAAGGGCTTTGAAACGTCGCGGTATGGATGTCATAGCAAAAGCCGCTTTCCAACGCGGCACGACTGCTGTCAAGGCGGGACTGGGTGCCTTGATCGAAAGCAACCCGGATGTGGTGATCATGGTCGGCACGTATGCATCGCTCTCGGTTTTCATCAAGAGTGCCAAGGCTGAAGGGCTTAAGGCCAGTTTGGCGACGGTGTCCTTTGCCGGAACCGACAACCTGGTGCAACTGGTCGGAGCAAACGGCGATGGAGTCGTAATATCGCAAGTCGTCCCTCTTCCAGGCGATCGCAGCCTGCCGCTCGCCAGAGAATGCGCAGCGCTGCTTGCGAAGCATGTCCCAGGCGAAAAACTCGGATTCGTCAATTTCGAAGGCTGCATTACCGCCAAGATGATGGTGATCGCGCTCGAAAAAGCCGGGCCTGCGTTGACGCGCGCCGGTTTGATCACGGCTTTCGAATCGATCAGGGCGCTGGATATCGGCGGCATGCAAATTGACTTCTCCCAGGAAGATCATCAGGGTTCCGATGCAGTCTTTTTGACCCAGATATCGCAAGGCAAGATCGCATCGATTAAAACGATTCCCCGATAGGGGAAGGAAACGTCTCTCCACCTGTCGAAGCGCGCTGCGTGATACCCAAGTGAGGCTTTCGTGCGAATCAAGACAAAACTGCTCGCCAGCACCTGGCTACTTCTGCTGGGGATGGCGGCGATAGCGGTGGCCAGCCTGTTCGCGCTGAAAAGCGTGGCTTCAAGCGTGCATAGACTGACTACCGAGTCTGTGCCACAGCAATTGAAGATGGGCGAACTGCTGCGCACGACCGAGATAGTTTCAAGCAATTTTCTCAGACTCGGCATGTCGACGGATGGCGCGCAACAGGAACAGTTTTCCGCTGAACTCGATGCCAATATCAAGTCTATCGAAGCCATCACGATTGAAATCCAGCAACTGGACAAGCACTCCATTGAGATCAGGCCGGCCACGTTAAAGGACATGCAAGGCTTGATGAATAACGCGGTCAGTGAGCGTTTGAACGATACGAAGATATTCAGATCCGAGGCTACCAACGTTCAGAACACGCTTGACAGTCTCGAACGATCGATCCGCACCATCGAAACGAAGATCGAAACCTTGAATACTCAGGCAGAGACGGTCGCCACCGAAGCCCAGCGAGCTAGCCTTACGTCATATGAGGGGATAAAAAGACTGACCGATATCCGGTCGCACGTGAAGGACATGATCATCATCATCGGGGAGATTGAAGCAGTAAAGAACCGCTACAAACTCACGCCCTTGAAGGAACGTATGAAGGCTGTGGCCGAAGGAATCGACAATCTTGCTGAAACACAGGGAGAACGAACGGAATCCAGCGCGGTACGCCAGACCATTTCCGCATTGGCCGGACGCGTGCTGGATGACGACAACGGATTGATCGCATTGCGCACGAGGGTATTTGCAGACGCAAAATCGGAAGCCGGATACCAGGCACTCAAGGCCAATATTCTGGACGGTCTCGAGTCCGTCAATCTGCAGATTTCAGATGCGATTGACCCGATCGAGATGCAGCTGGTGGACGAACGCCAGAAGCTTGCGGCGGCCAATCATTTCTTCCAGAACGCCAGGCGCGTGAAAGATACGGCAAGCAGGATCCACATCGATCTTCGCGAGTCGAACGGTGAAGTTGGAAGAGTTATCTCGAGCGCATCCGCCGCGGAATTCCGCATGAAGGCGGCCGGTGCACGGGCCGACAACGCCGAGCTGAGAAAGGGCGCAATTTTATTGTCGACCGAGCTATCAAAAATAGCGCAGAGCGCGTCGATCGCCGACGCAAATTCCATCGGCCAGCTTATCGACATAGTCGATGAGGCGACGGAAAGCATCATTACCGCGAAGGCTCGTGTGCTGGCGAGCGATAGTGCGCTCCTCAGGATCGTTGACCAGATCAATACCATCTCGAAAAGACAGGTGGAGTACGGCGACCTGCAAGTGGAAAGAATCAGCAGCCAGCAACAGGACATGATTGCGAAGGTACAGGAGTCGGAAAACCGTTCCTTCGTGGCTATTTTGATGGCGTCGGCGCTGTTGTCTCTTGCTGGAATCTTTGCCAACACCAAAATTGGAACGACGATTTCCCGCCCCCTTTCGAAGCTGACCGACACTATCGAACGGATACGAGGCGATAGCGATCTCTCGTTGCGCGTGCTGGAACACAGCACGGACGAGATCGGCGTATTGATCAACGGCTTTAACGGCATGCTCGAGAATATCGAGCAACGCGATGCCCAGCTCAAGCTGGTGAGCGAGCAGGCTCAGGCCGGCAACCGGGCGAAGTCCGAGTTTCTGGCCAAGATGAGCCACGAAATCCGCACGCCCATGAACGGCGTACTGGGGATGACCGAGTTATTGCTGCTTACGGAGCTAACCCCGAAGCAACGGCGTTTCCTCGATACGGTATACCGTTCGGGCGAGACGCTGCTCACCATCATCGACGACATTCTGGATTTTTCGAAGATCGAAGCAGGCAAGCTGACACTGGAACATGTCGAATTCAATCTGCGACAGTCGATCGACGACGTGATCGCACTGTTCTCTCATAGCGCCCAACGCAAGGGCCTGAGTCTCGTTGGCCGCGGGAGCGACGATCTTCCGGAACGGGTTCGCGGCGACCCGGTTCGGTTGCGGCAGATCCTCACGAATCTGATCAACAATGCGATCAAGTTCACCGAACGTGGGGGAATTGTCGTCGATGCGTACTGCGACGAGCAGGATCGAATCTGTTTGTCGGTCTCCGACACCGGTATAGGGATCGCGCCGGAGATCGCCGCGAACCTGTTTCAACCTTTCCGGCAGGCGGACAGTTCGACTTCGCGCAAGTACGGCGGGACCGGCCTCGGGCTCTCTATCTCCAGACAGCTTGCCGAATTGATGGGCGGGACGATAGCGTTGGAGACGACACCCGGTAAAGGTTCGACGTTCTCGGTTGCGCTGCGCCTCGAGCGGCTCACCGGCAAGGGCTCGTTCGTGGCCCCCGCCGTACGAGGCTCCCTCGCCGGCAGGAGCGTATTGATTGTCGACGACGGCGCGACCGACCGCAGCATTTTGCTGGAACACGCACGCGAATGGAGCATGAATGCGACGAGCGCCTCGAACGGCGTCGAAGCATTGAATCATCTGCGAGACGCGACGGCCAACGGCAGGCTCTTCGACGTGGCGATCATCGACGTGCGAATGCCAGTGATGGATGGCATCGAACTGGTCCGGGCGATTAGAGCCGACGCTGCGCTCGCGCCACTGAGCATCGTCCTGCTCACCTCATTCGACGCTTCGGACAATTTCGGCCTTGCGCGCCAGCTGGGCGTTAGCCACTGTCTTAGCCGACCGGTACGTGGATCCGATCTCTATGCCAGCATCGCAGCGGCAATCGGTTTTGCCACGCCAGATACCGCGCCGTACGCAGGCACGGGCGTCACTCCGACATCGATTCCGGCACCCGCGTCCACTGCGCCTTGCTGCGCCAAGGCAACGACCCGGGTGCTATTGGCGGAGGACAACGCAGTCAATCAGGAAATCGCGGTGGCGATGCTCGAGGGCGCGGGGTACAGCGTCACCGTCGCCGGGAACGGTCTTGAGGTGCTGTCGACACTCGCGAACAACGAATTCGATATCGTATTGATGGATTGTCAAATGCCCGAAATGGACGGCTTTGTGGCAACTCGCACGCTACGCCGGCAAGAACTCGAAACGGGTCGCCGACGCATTCCCATCATTGCGATGACCGCAAACGTCGTTAGCGGCGACAAGGAACGCTGCCTTGAAGCAGGCATGGACGATTACGTTTCCAAACCCGTGCGCCGTGATGTCTTGCTGGCGACTCTTGTGCACTGGATCAAGCCCACGGAAATCGCGCGAGACGGTTTTGGGATCAACGCCCCTGACGCGGCAGCCTCCCACGAGAGTGACCCGGTCACAATCGATCCTAAAGCACTGCAAGCGTTGCGCGACCTGCAAAAACCCGGCCGACCCGACGTGCTCACCCGGGTTATCGACCTGTTTGTGCTCGACGCACCCCGCCTGCTCGCCGCGATGCACGACGCCTTCGTGGCGGGCGACGCTGAAGCTTTGCGGTACGCCGCGCACACACTGAAATCGACCAGCGCGAACGTCGGCGCCGTTGTACTTCAGGCGAAATGTCGTGAAATCGAGCAACTCGCGCGCACTTCCGGGGTCGCCGCAGCGAGTACACCGCTAGGCAGTGTGCCGGCGGAGCTCGAACGCGTCCTCGCGGCGCTAGCATTGGAAAAGGTGGCGGCATGAACGAAGAAACCAAAGACCTGCCGTTGGTCCTCATTGTCGATGACGACGCGATGACCCGCATGCTTGTTGTGGAGGCGCTCGAGCCCGAAGGTTTTCGTGTGGAAGAAGCTGCAAGCGGCATTGAAGGCATTGCGGCATTCCAGCGTCGTCGTCCCGACGCGATACTGCTGGACGTCAGCATGCCCGGAATGGACGGATTCGAATGTTGCAGGCGTATCCGTGGATTACCCGACGGCGAGCGCATTCCGATTGTCGTTCTCACCGGCAACGACGACGATGAGTCCATTACCTGTGCCTTTGAAGCAGGCGCAACCGACTTCGTCTCCAAGCCAATGCGCTGGAAATTGCTCGGCTATCGCATGCGTTACCTGTTACGCGCGAGCACCGTGCTTGAAGATCTGGCGCGCAGCAAGGCAAGCCTCGCATTTGCCCAGGAGTTGGCGCACGTCGGCAGCTGGGAATATCGCGTAGGAAGCACCGAGGGCTCCTGGTCACCGGAGCTGTTCCGCATACTAGGGCTTGATCCGGAAACCGATCCTTCGAACTTCAATTGCCTGATACAACGCGTACCCGAAGAGGAACGTCCCCAGTTGAATCACGCATTCATGAATCTGCATGCCGCGGGCCTCAAATTCGGACTGGAACATCGCATTTTTCGTCCGGACGGCAGCGAACGATTTGTCCTGCAGCGGGCCGAAGCATTCTGCGAGCAAGATCGCACTGTAGTGCTGCGCGGCACCTTGCAGGACATTACGGAACGCAAGATGCACGAAGCCCAGATCGAATATCTGGCCAACCATGACGCGCTGACCGATCTGCCGAACCGCAATCTGCTGAGCGACCGCATTGCACAATCAATCGCTCAGGCGCATCGCGCCGTGCAGCGCCTGGTTGTGATGCTGCTCGATCTGGATCGATTCAAGTTCATCAACGACAATTTTGGCCACCCTGTGGGAGATGGCCTGCTGCAGGCAGTCGCGGCCAGACTAAAGGGCGCGGTGCGCGAAGGCGATACCCTGGCAAGGCTGGGAGGAGATGAGTTTGTCATCGTGATGCCGGCGCTCACGTCGACTGAGAACGTAGAGCTCGCCGCCAGGAAAGTGCTGGATGTGTTTTCTCTGCCATTCGTCGTGGAAGGCCACGAGTTGCATGTGACGACGAGTATAGGGGTGAGCGTCTACCCGGAAGGAGGCACCCGCAGCGAGATGCTGCTCAAGACTGCCGATGCCGCGCTGTACAGCGCAAAAGACAGCGGCAGAAACTGCTATCAGATCTATACATGCGCAATGGGTGTTCAGGTGGAGGAACAGGCGGAACTCATCAATGCGCTACACCAGGCTATCGTGCAGCACGAACTGGAACTCTACTATCAACCCAAGGTGGATCTTGGAAGTGGGCGGGTCAGCGGTCTTGAAGCGCTGCTACGCTGGCGTCGTCCGGGAATCGGGTTGATCCCGCCAGATAGTTTCATTCCTCTCGCGGAAGAGACAGGATTGATCATACCGATTGGCGAATGGGTACTGAGGACTGCCTGCGCCCAGGCGAAGGCGTGGCACGACGCCGGACATCCTGATTTGATCATGGCGGTTAACGTGTCCGCACGGCAGTTTCGGCAGCAAAACGTGCCGCAACTCGTTCTGAGTGCCCTTGCTGAAAGCGGACTCGCGGCCAGATATCTGGAACTGGAGTTGACCGAAAGCGTGCTCATGCGAGACAGGGAAACAGCCGTGAAAGCGTTGCGACAACTCAAGGAAATCGGAGTCGTGCTGGCGCTGGACGACTTCGGCACCGGATACTCGAGTCTCTCGTATCTAAAGGAATTTTCGTTCGACGTCGTCAAGATCGATAGATCGTTCATCTGCGACGTCACCACCGATGACGGGGCATCGCTTGCCAGGTCGATCATCGCAATGGCTGAGTCTCTCCACATGACGACCGTTGCCGAGGGCGTGGAAACGGAAGGTCAGTTGAATTTCCTGAACACCAATCGATGCGACACGATGCAAGGCTATTACTTCAGCCGCCCGTTGCCGGCAAACGAAATGAGCGCGCTGCTTGGCGCAGGAACGCGTCTACCTGCGGACAGCTGTCGCCGTGCCCCTATGAGGCATACCCTGGCGCTTGCAGGCAACGATGAGGTGAAGCTACTCCCCGAAACCAACACATAGCGCAGGCAACTCCGCCCCTGATAGAGCATGCCCCCAGCAAAGACTGCGACCAGCAGTGCCGACAGGAGGATATTTCGCGGACGGCGGTCGAAATGGAACGCTTGCAGCGAGACAGCACGGCCGTCAAAGACACGCCATCACATTACTTTTTGCGTTCCTCAGATTTCTTTTCGAGCTGTCGCTCGATTTGCTCCAGAGCATCAACATCCTCCGCATCTGCCGCCAAGCGCTCGGCTGTGCGACGCCGATAGTCGAATTCAGCATAGCGTTCGAGTGCCAATCGCTCAGCAACCTGCGCGCTGACCTTTCCTGCATGGGTCAGAATCTCGCGCTCATTGAACTGAAGAAAGGCATCGAGCCTGCTTTCCCACTCGTTCATTGTCATGGCTTGCGTCGGCGTGCCATGTCTTCCGCATTTCCGGCTGCTGAAGGTAATTCTTGGCGACCGTGACATCCCCTTGGCGCACCCGACTGCCCTTGAACGTGCTAAGTCCCATGTTCGGCTGCGCGGCGTCGGCGCGGCCGGAGATCAGCTCAGCCGCCGTATGCCCTGTAATGGCCCACAGCATCTTGTTCTGGACCTTTTGAAAGAACAATTGCGCTGCGGCGGATTTGCCGTCGTAGTCGACCGCAGTGACGTAGATGTCTCGAACCTTTTGATAGAAGCGCTTCTCGGACGCACGAATGTCCCGGATGCGTTCGAGCAACTCGTCGAAGTAGTCCCAGCCACCCGGCTCTTTGAGGCGTTCGTCGTCCATGACGAAGCCCTTGATCAAATACTCCCGAAGATGAGTGGTCGCCCATTGGCGAAACTGTGTGCCGCGCAACGATCGCACTCGATAGCCTACGGCCAAGGTCATGTCGAGGTTGTACGCCTTGATCTTGTAATTTTTGCCATCAGAGGCAGTTGTCAAGTATTCCTTGACCACTGCTGTTTCGACCAGCTCTCCCTCCGCAAGTACGTTCTTGATATGCAAACTGATATTTTGCTTGGAGGTCTGGAACAAGTCCGCCATCTCCAGTTGGCTAAGCCAGACGGTCCCACCCTCGGCTCGAAGGCGGATACTGGCGGTGCCATCATCAGTCGTGTAAAGAATCAATTCGCCAGCCATCAAGCTACCTTGTCGTTCAACTTGGATAGAGCGGATGCCGTCGTGTGCGACGACGCCATAGATGGGATGCCGGCCTGCTCCAGCATCCAGGATTCGATCTTATCGTGCCACATGCGGAGGAGGTCGAGCGGTCGGCGCCGATAATGCTTCTCGGCAAATGCTGTCGGCCTATGCCCCTGGATTGTGCGACCACACCAAAAGGACACTCAGCCCACTCCGAGAGCGTTCCGAACGAACGGCGCAGCCCCTGGATGGTAACGTGCGGGATTCCAACAGCTGCAAGAGAACGGCGAGCCGCGCGTTGACCGAAAACTCGCCCAAGACCTCGTTGAAGACTACTTTCGAGCGTTGTTTTCGAGACGAATGCGCGCGGCCCTCGCTGCAGCGCAAGTCTCCCCCGCATCTGCGCCTCGCCAGCCCATGCAACGATCGCAGCGTCCGGATCAACCGTTCAATCGAACTTCGAAAAGTCCGCCCGCCGCTTCTCGGCGAATGCCGTCAGCGCCTCGCGCGCTTCCGGTGCCAACAACATCTTGCTGAACTGCACGCCCTCCTCGACGATCCGCGCAAGGATTGCCTCGCGGTTTGCATCCTTCATCAGACTCTTTGTCGCACGCAACGACGACGGCGGCAGCGCGGCGAGCTTCTTCGCCTGCCCGAGCGCAAACGCATTGAGCCTCTCGACCGGCAACACGCGGTTCACGAGCCCCATGTCCAGGGCCTCGCTCGCATCGAACGCCTCGCCAAGCAATAGCTTCTCGGCCGCGCGGTGATAGCCGGCCAATTGCGGCAGCAAGATGCTCGAGGCCGCTTCGGGACACAGGCCCAACTGCGCGAAGGGCAGCGAGAAGCGTGCATTCTCGGCCGCATAGACGAGGTCGCAATGGAGCAGCATCGTCGTGCCGATGCCGATGGCCGCACCCGCGACCGCCGCGACGACCGGCTTGCGCGTGCTCGCGATACCCTGCAGGAACTGGAACACCGGCGCATCCTGCCCGCTCGGCGGGTTCTTCATGAAATCAGCCAGGTCATTGCCCGCGCAGAACACGGTCTCGTCGCCACGCAGCAGGATCGCGCGCACGGCCGGATCCGCAGCCGCCTCGGCAAGCCCATCGGCCATCGCCCGATACATCGCGACCGTGATCGCGTTCTTCTTCGCCACGCGATTGAACGCGATCGTCAGGACGCCTTCGTCCCGGCTCACGATGATATCGGTGCCTGTTTCCACTTTTGTCTCCATGTCCGTCTCCTTGACTGCGATTCACTGCTCGAAGCGCGTGTCACCTGCATGGAAGTGCGGACGAAGGCGCTTCAGGCCCGGCCCATATAGACAAACGGCCTGCACACCGGCAGGCCGTTCGAGGCGCACGGCCCGCCCATCAGCCCGTCAAACGCGCTCGAGAATACCCGCCGCGCCCATGCCCGTCCCAACACACATCGTCACCATGCCGTACTTCAGGTTATGCCGGCGCAGCGCATGCACGACGGTTGCCGCGCGGATCGCGCCGGTCGCGCCGAGCGGATGGCCGAGCGCAATCGCACCGCCCATCGGGTTGACCTTCGAGCGGTCGAGACCCAGGTCCTGGATCACCGCGAGCGACTGCGCGGCGAACGCTTCGTTGAGTTCGAGCCAGTCGATGTCGTCCTGCTTGAGACCGGCCGCCTTGAGCGCCGCGGGAATCGCTTCCTTCGGCCCGATCCCCATGATCTCAGGCGGCACACCGCGTACGGCGAAGCTCACAAAGCGCGCGAGCGGTGTCAGGTTGAACTGCTTGAGGATCTTCTCCGACACGACGATCAGCGCGCCCGAACCGTCCGAGGTCTGCGAGCTGTTGCCCGCAGTGACCGAACCCTTGTTCGCGAAGACGGTACGCAGTTTCGCGAGTCCCTCGATCGACGTATCGGCACGCGGACCTTCGTCGAGCCGGATCTCGCGCTCGCGGATCCTGACCTCTCCGCTCGACAGGTCGGGCGTACGCTCGAGCACCGTGAACGGCGCGATCTCGGCATCGAATTCACCGGCCTGCTGCGCTTTCAGTGCCTTCTGGTGCGACTCGAGTGAGAACTGGTCCTGTGCATCGCGGCTGATCTTCCATTGCTCGGCCACGCGTTCGGCGGTGAGACCCATGCCGTAGGCGATCCCGATATTCTCGTCGCGCTCGAAGATATGCGGCGACATCGACGGCTTGTTGCCCATCATCGGCACCATGCTCATCGACTCGACCCCGCCGGCGATCATCACGTCCGACTCGCCGACGCGGATACGGTCGGCCGCCATCGCAAGCGCGGTCACCCCGGAAGCGCAGAAGCGGTTCACCGTGACGCCGCCGACCGTGTTCGGCAGACCCGACAGCAACGCACCGAGGCGCGCGATGTTCAGGCCCTGCTCGCCTTCGGGAATCGCGCAGCCGATGATCGCATCTTCGATCAGGCTGGTATCGAGCCCCGGCACCTGCGCGAGCGCCGAACGGATCGCGTGCACCAGCAGTTCGTCGGGACGTGTGTTGCGCAACGCGCCGCGCGGCGCCTTGCCGATCGGCGTGCGGCTCGCCGCGACGATATAGGCATCCTGTAAATGTTTGCTCATGTCGTGCTCCTGTTTGCGCTTAGTTGCGGACCGGTTTGCCGGTCTGCAACAGGCCCATGATCCGTTCCTGCGTCTTGGCCATGCCGAGCAGTTCGACAAAGGCCTTGCGCTCGAGTTTGAGCAGCCATTCCTCATCGACGAGACTGCCCGTCTCGATATCGCCACCGCATACGCATTCGGCGATCTTGCCCGCGATCAGGTCGTCATGTGCCGAGATAAAGCGGCCATCACGCATATTGACGAGCTGCGCCCTGATCGTCGCGATGCCCGCGCGTCCCGCGACCGGAATCGCGCGTGCGCGCAGCGGCGGACGATAGCCGGCCTCGGCGAGCGCCCGTGCTTCACGCTTGGCCGTGTGCAGCAGTTCGAACACATTGAATACGATCGTGTCCGACGGCTTCAGGTAGCCCATCGTGCGCGCCTCGAGCGCCGAGGTCGAGACCTTCGCGGTGGCCGCGTTGGTGAACGACTTCGTCAGGAATTGCAGATAGTTGTTGCTGTCGGCGGCTTGCGCGGCCTCGGCCGCGCGCAGCGCGGCTTCCTTGAGACCGCCGCCGGCCGGCACGAGACCCACGCCGATTTCGACCAGACCGAAGTAGCTCTCGACATGCGCGACACGCTTCGCGCTATGCAGCGACAGTTCGCAGCCGCCGCCGAGCGCGATGCCCGCCACCGCGGCGACCACCGGCACGTTCGCGTACTTGATGCGCATCATGCCGTCCTGGAACTTCTTGACGAACGGTTCGATCCCCTTCGCGCCGCCCGACATGAAGGCCGGCATCGCCTCCTCGAGGTTCGCGCCCGCCGAGAACGGGCCGCCCGGCGTGCCGAGTTTCAGCGAGGTCGGCTGCCAAATCACGACGCCCTTGTACGACTGCTCGGCGAGGCCGATCGCCTGGGCGATGCCGTCGAGCACCGACGGTCCGATCGTGTTCATCTTGCTCTTGAACGAGACGATCACGACATCGTCCTCGCCCGCGCGATCGTCGACCCACGCACGCACGGTATCCGTCTCGAACAGGGTCTTGCCGTACTTGAGTGGGTCCGCGGCCGCCGCGCCGAATACGGGCGCACGGAAGACCTGGCGCTCGTAGACCGCCAGTGCGCTGCGCGGCACGAAGTCGTCCGCCGCGGGCGAATAGGAACCGGCCGCCGCATGCACGCCCTTGTTCTCGGCCACTTTGCCAGCAAACACCCAGGCCGGCAGCGGCACGTTCGCAAGCGCCTTGCCCGCCTCGATATCGGCCTTGACCCACTCGGCAACCTGCTGCCAGCCCGCGGCCTGCCAGCCCTCGAACGGGCCTTCGTTCCAGCCGAAACCCCAGCGGATCGCGAGGTCGACATCGCGTGCGTTGTCGGCAATCGATTCGAGATGGACGGCGATGTAGTGGAACACGTCGCGGAAGATCGACCACAGGAACTGCGCCTGTGCGTTCTCCGATTCGCGCAGCAGCTTGAGGCGCTCGGCCGGCGGCCGCTTGAGGATGCGGCCCACGAGTTCGTCGGCCTTGCCGGCGGACTCGACATACTCGCCCTTGACCGGGTCGAGCACCTTGATGACCTTGCCTTCCTTCTTGTAAAAGCCCGCGCCGCTCTTCTGCCCCAGCGCATTCTTCTCGACCAGCGCCTTGAGCACGGCCGGCGTCTGGTAGACAGGGTAGAACGGATCGTCGGCGAGCGTGTCCTGCATCGTCTTGATCACGTGGGCCATCGTGTCGAGACCGACCACGTCGGCCGTGCGGAACGTCGCGGACTTCGCGCGGCCCAGGCGTGCACCGGTCAGGTCGTCGACCACGTCGAAGCCCAGACCGAACTTGCCCGCTTCGGCGACCACGGCGAGGATCGAGAAGATCCCGACACGATTCGCGATGAAGTTCGGCGTGTCCTTCGCGCGCACGACGCCCTTGCCGACCACGCTCGTCAGGAAGGTTTCGAGATCGTCGAGGATCGCCGGCGCGGTCGTCGCGGTCGGGATCAGTTCGACCAGATGCATGTAGCGCGGCGGGTTGAAGAAGTGCACGCCGCAAAAGCGCGCCTTGAGCGTGTCGTCGAATCCTTCGGACAAGGCCGTGATCGAGAGGCCCGACGTGTTCGATGCGAAGATCGCATTCGCGCCGAGCGCGGGCGCGACCTTCTTGTAGAGGTCGTGCTTCCAGTCCATGCGTTCGGCGATCGCCTCGATCACGAGGTCACAATCCTTGAGCTTGTCGAGGTCCTCCTCGTAGTTCGCGGGCTCGATGTACTGCGCGTCTTCCTTGATGCCGAAGGGTGCCGGGCTCAGCTTCTTGAGGTTCTCGATCGCCTTGAGCGCGATCGCGTTTTTCGGGCCTTCTTTCGCGGGCAGGTCGAACAGCAGGACCGGCACCTTCGCGTTGACGAGGTGCGCGGCGATCTGCGCTCCCATCACGCCGGCGCCGAGTACCGCGACCTTGCGAATGATCAGATTGCTCACAGGAATTCTCCGGATTGGACAGGTCAGAACAGTTCGGCTTCGAGATCCATCAGCGGCTTGACGCCGGCGCGCGCCGCGCGGATCTGGAAGGCCGTCTCGGGCAGCAGTTTCGCGAAATAGAAACGTGCGGTCGCGAGCTTCGACTTGTAGAAGGGATCGTCGTTCGCCTGCTTGTCGAGCGCGATACGCGCCATGCGTGCCCAGAAGTACGCGAATACGACGTGGCCCGCGACCCGCAGGTAAGGCACCGCGGCCGCGCCGATTTCGTCGGGGTTGGCCATCGCCTTCATGCCAATTTCCATGGTCAGCTTTTGCAGCTTTTCACCGACGTCGGCGAGCGGGTTGATGAACTCCTGCATCTCCGATTTCACGCCTTCCTGCTCGACGAAGTCCTGCACGATGCGACCAAACTTCTTCATCTTCGCGCCCATGTCGCCGAGTACTTTGCGACCGAGCAGATCGAGCGACTGGATCGTGTTCGTGCCCTCGTAGATCATGTTGATCCGGGCGTCGCGCACGTACTGCTCCATGCCCCATTCGCGGATGAAGCCGTGGCCGCCGAACACCTGCAGCGCATGATTGGTCGACTCGAATGCGTTGTCCGTCAGGAAGGCCTTGATGATCGGTGTAAGCAGCGCGACGAGGTCGGCCGCATCCTTGCGGACGCTCTCGTCCTCGTGCGACAGTTCCTTGTCGATCTGCAGCGCGATCCAGTATGAGAATGCGCGACCGCCCTCGGCATAGGCCTTTTGCGTCAGCAGCATCCGACGCACATCGGGATGCACGATGATCGGGTCGGCTGGCTTGTCCGGCGCTTTCGGACCGCTCAGCGAACGCATCTGCAGGCGTTCCCTCGCGTAGGCCAGCGAGTTCTGATAGGCGACCTCAGTCAAGCCGAGACCCTGCATGCCGACGCCGAGGCGCGCGGCATTCATCATCACGAACATCGCATTGAGCCCTTTGTTCGGCTCGCCGACGAGCGTGCCGAGCGCATCGTCGAGATTCATCACGCAGGTCGAATTACCGTGGATGCCCATCTTGTGCTCGATCGAGCCGCACTTGATGCCGTTGCGCGCACCGATCCCGCCGTCGGCCGTCGGATTGAACTTGGGCACCGCGAACAGCGAAATGCCCTTCGTGCCGACCGGCGCGTCGGGCAGGCGTGCGAGCACGAGGTGGACGATGTTCTCGGCGAGGTCATGCTCGCCGCTCGAGATGAAGATCTTGGTGCCGGTGATCCGGTAGGTGCCGTCGGCCTGCGGCTCGGCCTTCGTGCGCAGCATGCCGAGGTCGGTGCCGCAATGCGGCTCGGTGAGGCACATGGTGCCGGTCCATTCGCCGGAGACGAGCTTCGCAAGGTAGACCCGCTTCTGCTCGTCGGTGCCATGCGTATGCAGGCACTCATAGGCGCCGTGCGAGAGACCCGGGTACATGGTCCAGGCCTGGTTCGCCGAGTTTGCCATTTCGAACAAGGCGTTGTTGACGAACCTCGGCAGGCCCTGCCCGCCAAAGTCGGGGTTGCAGGCCAACGCGGGCCAGCCTGCTTCGACATACTGTCGATAGGCCTGCTTGAAGCCCTTGGGCGTCGTGACCTCGCCGTCGTTCCAGTGGCAGCCTTCGAGGTCGCCGCTCTGGTTCAACGGAAAAATCACGTCGGCGCAAAACTTGCCGGCTGCCTCGATCACCTGATTGACGGTGTCGGCGTCGATCTCCGCATACGCGGGCATCTGCTTGAGTTCGCTTTCGACGTCGAGCAGTTCGTGCAGGACGAATTGCATATCGCGCAGTGGCGCGGCGTACTGACCCATGTGTCTCTCCAGGATTATCGAGCTTGTCGAACAGCACCGCTGCGGTCTACCGCGTGGTGGCGCCGCTCCGATACGAATCGAATTGCTTCTCGAGTGCGCGGCGCGTCAGCTCGACAGCATCGGGCAAGCGCAGGAAGCGCCCGTCGTGGTGCAGGCCAAGTGTCAGGCTGTACAGTTCGAGCAGCATCATCTGCGGATCGGTATCGGCCCGCAGATGGCCTTCCTCCATCGCCTGGCGAATCGCGCGCAGCAGCGCGTTGCGCCAGATCGTCACGCTGTGTACGAGTTCGACCCGAACCGGGCTTTCGGCGCGATCGTCGTACTCGACGGCGCCGCTGATGTAAATGCAGCCGGTCGTCACTTCCTGCACGCGCTTGTCGATCCAGCGCCACATCATCGCGTGCAGGCGCGGCAGGCCGCGCGCCTCCTTCAGTGCCGGATAGAACACTTCCTGCTCGAAACGGCGGTGGTATTCCTTGACGACTTCCACCTGCAAATCCTCGCGCGAGCCGAAGTGTGCGAACACACCGCTCTTGCTCATCTGCATGCGTTCCGCGAGCAGGCCGATGGTCAGTCCCTCCAGACCATCCCGGCTCGCCAGTTCCAACGCTGCGTCAAGAATGGCAGCCCGCGTTTGTTCGCCTTTTCGCATAGCCTCTTTTTCAATCGATCAACCGTTCATGCCCTTAAAAAAGAACGGCCGTACTATTGTGTGTCTCCAGCCGCCTTAGTCACAAGCACTTTATTAGAAACGGGGGTCTAACCGGCGGCCGACTGTTAGTCGTACTCGCCCACCGTCAGCATTTTCATTGCCACGCGGTAGGCGTTATAGGTGAACCAATTCAGCAGGCGCTCCGGAAGAGGCCGCGCCGCATAGAGCCGCGGGTCGATCTTGGGCGACTCCTCGAACGCCGCGAGGATCGCGTCGCGCAATTCGCCGACTTCCGGGGCGTTGGCGATGATGACATTGGCCTCGTGATTGAGCAGGAGGCTCAGGGCATCGAGGTTCGACGAGCCGACCGTCGCCCAGCTCCCGTCGATCACCGCGACCTTGCCGTGCAGCATCGTCTTGTCGTACTCGGCGATCTGGGCGCCGGCGCGCAGCAGCATGCCGTAGAGCAGCGGCACCGCATAGTCGAGCAAACGGAATTCCTTGCGCCCGATCAGCAGCTTGACACGCAGGCCACGCTTCGCGGCGCTGACCAGCGCGCCGCGCAGCTTGTGGCCGGGCATGAAATAGGGATTGGCGAGCACGATTTCCTCGCGCGCATGGCCAATCGCGTGCAAGTAGGCCCGTTCGATCGTGCGGCGCCGGTTCAGGTTGTCGCGTGCGACAAAGGCAAGCTGTGGCGGGCTCGGCGGCGCCTCCACGCGCGCGGGCCCGCCGTCGCGCACGAAGGTCAGCGTACGGCGCAAGGTGGCGCGGACCGGGTTCGAGTCGAGTCGCTGCCACTGCTGCTCGAACGCGGCATGGACCTCGGCCGCGACGGGACCGGCGATCTCGAGCGCGAAATCCCAGCGCGGCTGATCGAGTTTCACGCCCTCGTTTTCCAAGTCGTCGACGATATTGATGCCGCCGACGAAGGCGATCTCGCCGTCGATCGACGCAATCTTGCGGTGCGTGCGAGAGAAACCGAAACGGCCGAACAGGTGCGGATTGAAGATCCGGAACCGCACACCGTGCGCCCGCCAGTCGTCGTAGTAGGGCAGATTCTGCGCCGTGCCGACACCATCGGTGATGACGCGCACCGACAGGCCGCGCCGCGCCGCTTCGACAAGCGCGGCCGAGACCTGGGCTCCCGCGGCATCGGCACAGAACATATAGACCTCGAGCACGACGGTCTTGCGTGCGGTCCGGATCCGCTCGATCAGTGTGGCGAAATAGTCCGTACCCGATTGAAACAGGCGAAGCCGATTGCCAGCCGAGAAACGCAGGCGCGCCCCACGGCGGCTGCGCACCAGGGCGCGGTTGAATTCGCCGCCCGGGACTTCCAGCTCGTTGGCGTCCTGCAGGACCGGCGTCTCGTTCGTCATGCGGTGGCTCGCAGGCGGTCGGGCAACTGGAGGATCGCCTCCGCATTCGAGCGCGAGAAACAGCGGGCCGCAGCGTCGCGGTAGGGTAGCCAGACATGGGCGGTGTGTTCGCCCGGCGCAAGGGTGATCTCGCATTCGCCCTGCAAGGTCAGGCCGAACCAGTGCTCGGTGTTGCGCACCACGCCAAGTTCGTAGCGATGTCGCCAGATCGGATAGATCTCGTAGTCGATCGTATGCCGCCAGTCGACCAGTGCGCTCGCCGGCACGTCGGGCGTGCCGACCAGGATGCCGGTCTCCTCGGCCACCTCACGCGCGGCAACCGCCGCAAGCGGTTCGTCGAGGCGATCTTTCGAACCGGTGACCGATTGCCAGAAGCCCACCCGGTCGGCGCGTTCGATCAACAGCACCTCGAGCTCGACGGTGTGGACCACGACGAGGACGGATTCTGGGATTTTGAAGGGCCGCATTGCGCTTGTCGAAGTTCGAACACCATAACGATAGCAGGCAAGCGGGCAGTGAGTGTGGCAAGTGAGTGGCGAGCTTTCGTCGATCGTTGAACGACAAAACCCCACGCCTCGAAAGACGTGGGGTCTCGTTTTCGTTCCGGGGGGCTTCACTGAACCCCTGCGGCGACAGCTCTGCCGTCGCCGTTCGACTCGAACTACGCCTGTTTCGCCGGCTCGGGCTGACGCAGCCGGATATGCAACTCGCGCAATTGCTTTTCGTCGACTTCGCTCGGCGCCTGGGTCAGCAGGCACTGTGCGCGCTGGGTTTTCGGGAAGGCGATCACGTCGCGGATCGAATCGGCGCCGGCCATCATCGTGACGATGCGATCCAGGCCGAAGGCGATCCCGCCGTGCGGCGGCGCGCCATATTGCAGCGCGTCGAGCAGGAAGCCGAACTTTTCGCGGGCTTCTTCCGCACCGATCTTCATCGCGCGGAACACCTTGCTCTGCATCTCTTCACGGTGGATCCGCACGGAACCGCCGCCAATTTCCCAGCCGTTCAGCACCATGTCGTACGCTTTCGCGAGGCAGCGGCCCGGATCGGCTTCGAGATAGTCGACGTGCTCGTCCTTCGGGCTCGTGAACGGATGGTGAGCCGCCACCCAGCGGGCGTTGTCCTCGTCGTACTCGAACATCGGGAAGTCGACCACCCACAGCGGCCGCCATGCCTGTTCCGCCAGGCCCTTCTCAGTGCCGAATTCGGAATGACCGATCTTCAGGCGCAAGGCGCCGAGGCTGTCGTTGACAACCTTCGCGCGGTCCGCGGCGAAGAAAATGATGTCGCCGTCCTGTGCGCCGGTCCGCTCGATGATCGCGGCAATTGCGGCATCGTGCAGGTTCTTGACGATCGGGCTTTGCAGGCCGTCGCGGCCCTTCGCGACTTCATTGACCTTGATCCATGCGAGGCCCTTCGCGCCGTAGATCTTCACGAAGTCGGTGTAGCTGTCGATATCGCCGCGCGTGAGTTCGCTGCCCTGGGGCACGCGCAGCGCCGCGACGCGGCCGTCCTTCGTGTTGGCGGGCGAACTGAACACCTTGAAGTCGACATCCTTCATGATGTCGGTCAGCTCGGTGAATTCGAGCTTCACGCGCAGGTCGGGCTTGTCGGAGCCAAAGCGGCGCATCGCTTCCTCGTACTTCATGACGGGGAACGAATCGCCGAGGTCCACATTCATCGTGTTCTTGAACACGGTACGGATCATCTGCTCGAACAGGTCGCGAATCTCCTGCTCGGTCAGGAACGAGGTTTCGCAATCGATCTGCGTGAACTCGGGCTGGCGATCGGCGCGCAGGTCTTCGTCGCGGAAGCACTTGACGATCTGGTAGTAGCGGTCGAAGTTCGCGACCATCAGCATCTGCTTGAACAGCTGCGGCGACTGCGGCAGTGCGAAGAAATGGCCGGGGTTCACACGCGACGGTACGAGGTAGTCGCGCGCGCCTTCCGGCGTGCTCTTCGTGAGCATCGGCGTTTCGATGTCGATGAAGCCTTGCGCATCGAGGTACTTGCGCACTTCCATCGCGACACGGTAGCGCAGCTTGAGATTCTGCTGCATCTGCGGGCGGCGCAGATCGAGCACCCGATGCGTGAGGCGCGTGGTTTCCGACAGGTTGTCGTCGTCGAGCTGGAACGGCGGCGTCACCGACGCGTTGAGCACTTCGAGCTCGTGGCACAGTACTTCGATCTTGCCGCTGTTCAGGCCGGCATTCTCGGTGCCGGACGGACGCGCGCGCACGAGACCGGTCACGCGCACGCAGTATTCGTTGCGCACGCCTTCGGCCACGGCGAACATCTCCGCGCGATCCGGGTCGCAGACGACCTGAACCAGACCCTCACGGTCGCGCAGGTCGATGAAGATCACGCCACCATGGTCGCGACGGCGATGCACCCAACCACACAGTGAAACGGTCTGGCCGAGCAGGGCTTCGGTTACGAGCCCGCAGTATTGAGTTCTCATCGACATGATATGGACTTTCGGTCTAATTGCTTCGTTGCTTCGGTATTGGCCAGATGACGGTCACGCAAGACGGTCACCACGGATGTTCATTCACAGCGGCGGATCGATCGGCCGCCGTACCGGGGTGACCGGAGCGACCACCCCCATCGACACGATGTACTTCAGTGCGGCATCGACCGTCATGTCGAGTTCGACGACCTCGGCACGCGGCAACATCAGGAAGAAACCGGACGTCGGGTTCGGTGTCGTCGGAATGTAGACGCTCACGTGTTCGCTTTCGAGATGGCTCGCCACCTCGCCGCTCGGAATGCCGGTCATGAAAGCGATCGTATAGCTGCCCTTGCGCGGGTACTCGATCAGCAAGGCCTTGCGAAATGCATTGCCGTTGCTCGAGAGCAGCGTGTCGGACACCTGCTTGACGCTCGTGTAGAGCGGACCGACGACCGGAATGTGGGCGAGCAGCGTTTCCCACCATTTCACGAGCGTCTGGCCGATGAAGTTCTGGGCCAGCAGCCCGACGATGAAGATAAAGACCAGCGTCAGCAACGCGCCGATACCCGGCAGGTTGAAGCCGAGCAGACGTTCGGGCTGCCACGAGCTCGGCAGCAGGTTCAGTGTCTGGTCCATCGTGCCGATCACGAGGCCGAGCACCCACAGGGTGATCGCGAGCGGCACCAGGACCAGCAAACCCGTCAGGAAATACGTCTTGAGCGTGACTTTCTTGATTGTCTTCGCCGTCTTTGCAGTCATCGATAAGCCTAGGAAGAGGTCATGCCACCGGAAGACGACGTGCTGCCGGAACTCGAAGCGGGTGCCGGCGACGAGCCGGACGCGCCCGAGCCGCCGGCAGCGCCTGAAGCCGCGTTGCTGCCGGAACTGCTGCCCGAGTCGCCGCTGGAACCGCCCGACTTGGCGCCCGCCCCTGCCTTGTCGCCCCCGTCGCCACTGCCGGCCGAGGCACCCTCAGCCGCGGCGGCTGGCGCAGCCGTGCCGCTTTCGCCGTCCTTCTTGCCGCCCTTCGCGGGCGCATTGCCATTATTGCGGAAGTCCGTGACATACCACCCGCTGCCCTTCAACTGGAAGCCAGCCGCCGTGACCTGCTTGCGAAACGTGTCCTTGCCGCACTCGGGGCAGATGGACAAGGGCGGATCGGATATCTTGCGAAGCATGTCTTGCGCAAGACCACACGACTCGCAACGGTAAGCATAGATCGGCATGACTGGATTCCCTGGCAGGTGACGCAAAACCCTGAATTATAGACGGAATGGCAGATTGCAATATGCGAGCGGGGGTTTGCGGGGGATTTTGGCGGCGCAAGGTGAAAAAAAGGATGAAAGAGGCAAAGCGTGGCGCAAGGCCGCGAACGAGACTCACACGAAGCGCGAGCAGTGCGCGCCAGGCACGTGGCCCGGCGGCCCGCCGCTTTCAGCCGCCGAACCAGTTCGACCAGAGCTTGGCGACCACCATGCCGATACCGACCGCGAGCAGGAACAACAACAGCGCATGCAGCGCGCGGTTCATGCGCTGCTGCTCGATGAGCACGGCTTTCATCAGCGCATCGCTGTCGGTGAACTCGTCTTTCGCGTCCGACAGGGCCTGATGGATCAGCCGGGGCAGTTGCGGCAGGGTCTTGCTCCACTGCGGGATCTCGATCTTGAGCCGTTCGATCCACCCGCGCGGGCCGATCTGCTCGGTCATCCAGCGTTCGAGATAGGGCTTCGCGGTCTGCCAGAGATCGAGCTCGGGGTCGAGTTCGCGGCCGAGGCCTTCGACGTTCAGCAGGGTCTTCTGCAGCAGCACCAGTTGCGGCTGGATCTCGACCTGGAAGCGCCGTGAGGTCTGGAACAGACGCAGCAGGACCTGGCCGAGCGAGATGTCCTTGAGCGCCTTGTCGAAATAAGGTTCGCAGACCGCGCGGATGGCCCCCTCGAGTTCTTCGACACGCGTATCGGGTGGTACCCAGCCCGATTCGAGATGCAGCGTCGCGACGCGATGATAGTCGCGCTTGAAGAACGCCAGGAAGTTCTGCGCGAGGTAGTTCTTGTCGAAATCCGAGAGCGCCCCGACGATGCCGAAATCGAGCGCGATATACCGGCCGAAGCTTTCGTTGTCGAGGCTCACCTGGATATTGCCCGGGTGCATGTCCGCATGGAAAAAGCCGTCTCGGAACACCTGTGTAAAGAAGATCTCGACGCCTTCGCGCGCGAGGCGCGGTATGTCGACCCCGGCCGCGCGCAGGGTATCGACCTGGCTGATCGGCACCCCGACCATCCGTTCCATGACGAGCACCTGCTGCGTGCAGAATTCCCAGTACATCTCGGGCACGAGCAGCAAATCGAGGCCCACGAAATTGCGCCGCAGCTGGCTCGCGTTCGCGGCCTCGCGCATCAGGTCGAGTTCGTCGTGCAGGTACTTGTCGAATTCCGCGACCACCTCGCGCGGGCGCAGCCGTTTGCCATCGGCCCAGAGCCGTTCGGCCCAGCGCGCGAGATCGGCCATCAGCGCGAGATCGCTGTCGATCACGGGCAGCATATTGGGCCGCAACACCTTGATCGCGACTGCCTTGCCCGCGTGCGGACCATGCTTGATTCGCGCGAAATGGACCTGCGCAATCGATGCGCTCGCGACCGGCACGGCCTCGAACTCATCGAAGATCTCGGCGATCGGTTTGCCGAGCGATTTCTCGATGATCGCGATCGCCAGTGCGGAACTGAACGGGGGCACCTGGTCCTGGAGCTTCGCGAGCTCGATCGCGAGGTCCGGCGCAAGCAGGTCGCGGCGCGTCGAGAGCACCTGGCCGAACTTGACGAAGATCGGCCCGAGGCTTTCGAGCGCGAGCCGCAGGCGTACGCCGCGCGGCATGTCGAGCCGGCGGCCGAAGGTGACGGTCCGTACGAGCAGTCGCATCATGCGTCCGCGGAACAGCGACAACACCATCTCGTCCAGACCGTAGATGAAGATGGTGTAAAAAATCTTGATCGAACGCAGCACGCGCATCAGTGTGTTCCGTCCGGAGGATTCGGTTTGGCCGGCGCGGTCTCGGCGGGGGCGTCAGCCGACGCAGGCGCGGATGCGGGGATGGACGCTGTCGCGGGGACGGTCGCCCTCCTCGCCCTGGGTGCCTCGCGTTCGAGCCGCTCGATGCGTTTTTCGAACCGGGCGACATCGTCGCGCATGCGTGTGAGATCGGCCACCAGCGTCTCGAGTTCACCGCGGCGGACGAGTTGCGGATCCTCGTCGAGCAGGAACTCGGCGACCGATTCGAGCAGGTTGCGGCCCGTGCGGCGCGTGCGATCGACGATCTCGCGCGCGAACGTCGCGGCACGATGCGCACCGGCGTCGCCGACCAGCTTCGCGAGATCTTCCTCGGGCTCCCAGCGCAGATGCTCGGCGAGATAACCGAGCGCGGTCGCGAACTCGGCATCACCGTCGATTCGCACATATTTCATCGCACCCGCCTGCCCGCCCGACAGAAAGGCCGGGGCGGCGCTCGCCTCGACCGTGATCGTCACGTCGAAGACCTCCGGCGCAGCGTGTGCCGAGTCTGAAGCGTCACCGCTCGCATCGGCGGAGACGGCCGGCAAGACCGGGCCGAGCAGGCCGTCCGCGAGCACGACGACGTCGAGCGCACCGACCGGCATGCGCACGCGTGCACGGCGCCCCGCATAGGGAAGCAGCTTCGCACGTGCCCAGCTCTCACGGGCCAGCAGATGGTTGACGACGGCAATCAGGGGGTTCGCGGCGACGGTCATGAGCGATCGCATAGGCACTCGGGAAGGCGGCGACAGCGGCCAGGAGTTGCCATTCTAGAGGACGATGGCAGCGAACCGCGATGGTTGCCCGGATAGGCGCGCGGATTGCCGCCCGATTCACCACCAGAATTGCCACGACGGTGACGCACGGTCAGAACTTCACCCCGACGTGCAGGGCGACCACGCCGGCCGACAGATTGTAGTAACTCACGCGATCGAGCCCGGCACCTTCCATCATCGTCTTGAGCGTGTCCTGGTCGGGATGCATGCGAATCGATTCGGCGAGGTAACGATAGCTGTCGGCATCGCCCGCGATCTTCTTGCCCAGAAACGGCAGCACCTTGAACGAATACAAGTCGTAAGCCTTCGAGAGCGGCGCCCACACCTTCGAAAATTCGAGCACGAGCAGCTTGCCGCCCGGCTTGAGCACGCGGCGCATCTCCGCCAGCGCGACGTCCTTGTGGGTCATGTTGCGCAGCCCGAACGCCACGGTCACCACATCGAAATAATTGTCGGGCAGCGGGATCTTTTCGGCGTCGCAGAGCATGGCCGGGGTGATCAAGCCCTTGTCGAGCAGGCGGTCGCGGCCCACGCGCAGCATCGATTCGTTGATGTCGGTCAGCCAGACTTCGCCGGACGGGCCGGCCTGTTTCGCGAACGCCTTGGCGAGATCGCCCGTGCCGCCCGCGATGTCGAGCACCTTGAAGCCCGGCCGCACGGCGGCCTGCGCGATCGTGAAGGCTTTCCACAAGCGGTGCATGCCGGCCGACATCATGTCGTTCATCACGTCGTACTTCGACGCAACCGAATGAAACACCCCGGCGACCTTGTCTGCCTTCGCGTTCTCGTCGACGCTTTCGAAACCGAAGTGCGTTTTGCTCATTATTGAATGCTCCCCAGAAGATAGGCGCGATGTTACCTTCGCAGGCCGGACTTGGGATAGCTCCACGAGGATCGCTCGGCGCCGGCCACCGCTCAGTGCGCGCAGCCGTGGCCGTGGCCGTGCGCGCCGCCCGGCTTCATCGGCGCATCGCGATCGAGCCCCGCGGCGACGAGTTTTGCGAAGTAGTCGGCCCAGATTTCATCCTGCCGCGTCGCGAGCGTATACAGATAGTCCCAAGTGTAGATGCCGGTATCGTGCCCATCCGAAAACATCAACTGGACCGCATAGTGGCCGACTGGCGCGAGTCCGGCGAGCACCACTTCGCGCTTGCCGGTCTGCAATGTTTCCTGACCGGGACCGTGCCCCTTCACTTCGGCCGACGGCGACATGACGCGCAGCAACTCGAACGGGAGCCGATACGAACGGCCATCCTCATACTGGACTTCGAGCACCTTCGACTGCTTGTGCAGGACAAGACCCGAAGGTACGGGAGTACGTGCATTCATCAAAGCTCTCCACTTGGCGCCGCTACGCTGCGCATTTCCAGATTCACCGCATCGTGCAGGCCGCGGGCAAGCGCCTGGCGTTCATGGATCCGGACCTCGGCGACGTCGCGCTCGGGCGATGCCCAGACCGGCTTGGGGAAATGCGCGTCGTCCGCATACCGCGGGATCACGTGCCAGTGCAGATGCGGAACCTGATTGCCTAGACTCGCGAGGTTGACCTTGCCGGGCTTCATCGCCCGGCGCACGGCGCGCTCGACCGCGGCGACCGCCTCCATCATCTGCATGCGCGAGCCCGCGTCGAGGTCGCTGAACTCGGCAACATGCGCATTCCAGATCACCCGGCAAAAGCCCGGATAGCCGGCTTCGTCCGCCAGCACGACGCGCATCGAGGCGTCGCGCCAGAGCACCACCCCTCCCTCCGAATCACAGAATACGCAGGCCATCGATATTCCCTCGGGTTCCACTGATATTTTCCCCGTCTCAACTGTGCAGCGTCCAGACCTCGATCCTCCAGATCCGGACGTTCGACGACTTCGTTCAAACAAGCACGCGCTCGATGCCGCCCGAATTGGCCTTCGCGACATAGTCGGCCATCCAGTTCTCACCGAGCAGATTGCGCGCGATCTCGACGACGATATAGTCGGCCTCGACACTCACATCGCCTTCATAGCGCGACAAGCCCTGCAGGCATGATGGGCAGCTCGTCAGGATCTTGACCTCGCCTTCATAGCCGTCCTTGCGAACTTTGGCGGTGCCCTTCTCCATTTCCTCCTGCTTGCGGAAGCGCACCTGCGTCGACACATCGGGCCGCGTGACGGCCAGCGTGCCCGACTCGCCGCAGCAGCGATCGTTCTTTTCGATCGTGTAGCCGCCGTTATCGCCGCTCGTCATCAACTGGTTGACGAGCTTGGTCGGGTCCATCGTCTTGATCGGCGTATGGCAGGGGTCGTGATACATATAGCGGACCCCTGTCGCGCCTTCGAGCTTGACCTGCTTCTCGAGCAGGAACTCGTGAATGTCGATGATCCGGCAACCCGGGAAGATCTTCTCGAACTCGTAACCCGCGAGCTGGTCGTAGCAGGTGCCGCACGAGACGACGACGGTCTTGATGTCGAGATAGTTCAGCGTGTTCGCCACCCGGTGGAACAACACGCGGTTGTCGGTCACGGTCTTCTCGGCCTTGTCGTACTGGCCCGCGCCGCGCTGCGGATAGCCGCAGCACAGATAGCCCGGCGGCAACACGGTCTGCACGCCGACGTGCCAGAGCATCGCCTGCGTCGCAAGCCCGACCTGGGAGAACAGCCGCTCCGACCCGCAGCCCGGGAAATAGAACACCGCTTCCGAATCGACGCTCGTACCGGCCGGGTTGCGGATGATCGGCACGATCTTGTCGTCCTCGATGTCGAGCAGCGCGCGTGCGGTCTTCTTCGGCAGGTTACCCGGCATCTTCTTGTTGATGAAGTGGATCACCTGTTCGACGACCGGCGGCTTGCCGACCGTCGCCGGCGGTGCCGCGGTCTGCTTGCGCGCGAGCTTCTTCAGCGTATCGTTGCCGAGGCGCTGGAACTTGTAGCCCCAGTCGATCATGACCTTGCGGGTCAGCTTGATCGTGTTCGGGTTGGTCGCGTTCAGGAAGAACATGGCCGAGGCGGAGCCCGGGTTGAACTTCTTCTTGCCCATCTTGCGCAACAGGTTGCGCATATTCATCGTGACGTCGCCGAAATCGATCTTGACCGGGCACGGTGTCAGGCATTTGTGGCAGACCGTGCAATGGTCGGCCACATCGTTGAACTCGTCCCAGTGCTTGATCGACACACCGCGCCGCGTCTGCTCTTCGTAGAGAAACGCCTCGATCAGCAACGAGGTCGCGAGGATCTTGTTACGCGGGCTGTAGAGCAGGTTCGCGCGCGGCACGTGCGTCGCGCAGACCGGCTTGCACTTGCCGCAGCGCAGGCAGTCCTTGACGCTGTCGGCGATCGCCCCGATATCGCTCTGCTGCATGATCAGCGATTCATAGCCCATCAGGCCGAAGCTCGGCGTATAGGCATTGCGCAGGTCGGCGCCGCCGAGCAGCTTGCCCTTGTTGAAACGCCCCTCGGGATCGACCCGGAGCTTGTACGCGCGGAATTCGCTGAGCTCCTCGTCGGTCAGGAACTCGAGCTTGGTGATGCCGATGCCGTGCTCGCCCGAGATCACGCCGTCGAGCGAACGGGCAATGCGCATGATTCGCGCGACCGCCTGATGCGCGTCCTGGAGCATCGCGTAGTTGTCCGAGTTCACCGGGATGTTCGTATGCACGTTGCCGTCGCCCGCATGCATATGCAAGGCGACGAACACGCGGGCGCGCAACACGCGCTTGTGGATCGCCTGGGCCTCATCGAGGATCGGCTTGAACTCGCCGCCGTTGAAGATCTGGCGCAACTCACCGCGCACCTCTTGTTTCCAGGACACGCGCAGGGTCCGGTCCTGGGCGAGATGGAACACATTCGCGTCAGGCTGGGTCTCGAGACGCTTCGCGAAGTTCTCGACAAGCGATTCATAACCGAGCGCCGGCAGTTCGTCGCGCGCGGTGGCGAGCGGCCTGTCGAGGTTGTCCTGCAGATAGCGCCAGCGCGCACGCACGCGCTGAAGCAATTCGATCGCCTGGTTCACCCGGTCTTCGAGCAGCTCCGCGCTCGGGATTTCGTTGGCATCGTCGCTCTTGCCGAGCGGCAGGTTGCCGGACCGGAAGAAGGTCTCGAGCGCGTCGAGCAGCTCGAGCTTGTTCTTGTTCGAGAGCTCGATGTTGATCCGTTCGATCGCATCGGTGTATTCGCCCATGCGGTTGAGCGGAATCACGACGTCTTCGTTGATCTTGAACGCATTGGTATGCTTGGCAATCGCCGCGGTACGCGAGCGGTCGAGCCAGAAGCGCTTGCGCGCCTCGGCATTGACCGCGACAAACCCTTCGCCGCTCTTGCCGTTGGCCATGCGCACCACTTCGGAGGTCGCCGCGGCCACGGCATCGGCATCGTCGCCGACGATATCGCCGATCAGCACCATCTTCGGAAACGCATTGCGCTTGCTCTTGGTCGCATAGCCGACCGCACGCAGATAGCGCTCGTCGAGATGTTCGAGGCCCGCGAGAATCGCGCCGCCCTGCTTCGAGGTTTCGAACAGGAAGTCCTTGATCTCGACGATGCTCGGAATCGCGTCGCGCGCCTGACCGAAGAACTCGAGGCAGACCGTGCGCGTATGCGCGGGCATCTTGTGCAGGATCCAGCGGCCGCTCGTGATCAGGCCGTCGCAGCCTTCCTTCTGGATGCCCGGCAGGCCCGCGAGGAATTTGTCGGTCACGTCCTTGCCGAGGCCTTCCTTGCGGAAACGCCGGCCCGGGATCTCGAGCGTCTCGGTGCGCAGCAGCGTCTGGCCCGGCGCGTCGTTGCCGTTGAACCACTTGAGTTCGAAACGTGCGACCTCGATATCGTGAATCTTGCCGAGATTGTGGTCGAGCCGCGTGACTTCGAGCCAGTTGCCCTCGGGGTCGACCATCCGCCACCAGGCGAGGTTGTCCAGCGCGGTGCCCCAGAGCACCGCCTTCTTGCCGCCCGCATTCATCGAGATGTTGCCGCCGATGCAGGAGGCGTCGAGCGAGGTCGGGTCCACCGCGAACACATAGCCGGCGGCTTCGGCCGCCTCGGTCACGCGCCGCGTGACGACACCCGCACCGGAGAAGATCGTCGCGACCTTGTGATCGACGCCCGGCAGGTCACTCAGTTCGACCGCGTCGAGCTGCTCGAGCTTTTCGGTATTGATGACGGCGGAAAACGGCGTGAGCGGAATCGCGCCGCCCGTATAACCGGTGCCGCCCCCGCGCGGAATCACCGTCAGACCAAGCTCGAAGCAGGCCTTGATCATGCCGGCGATCTCGGCCTCGCTATCGGGCGTGAGCACGACGAACGGATATTCGACGCGCCAGTCGGTCGCATCGGTCACGTGCGAGACGCGTGAGAGGCCGTCGAACTTGATGTTGTCTTTCCGCGTGACCCGCCCGAGCACCCGGGTCGCGCGCTTGCGCAGGTCGTACGTCTTTTCGAACTGCGCCTTGAACGATTCGACCGCGCGCCGGGCGGCATTCACCAGCGTCTCGACGCGCGCGGCGCGGTCGCGCCCCGTGTCGTCGTTGTGCGAGTGGAGGTCGGCCTTGCGACGCTTTTCGATCTCGCTCAGGCGGTGATAGAGCGCGTCGACGAGCAGCGCGCGTCGCTTCGGATTATCGAGCAGGTCGTCCTGGAGGTACGGATTGCGCTGAACCACCCAGATATCGCCGAGCACTTCATAGAGCATGCGTGCCGAACGGCCGGTCCGCCGCTCGCTGCGCAACTCGTCGAGCGCCCGCCAGGCTTCGTCGCCGAGCAGGCGAATCACGATTTCGCGATCGGAGAACGAAGTGTAGTTATAGGGAATCTCGCGAAGGCGCGGACCGTTTTCGTGCAGGGCAACTGCGACGGCAGTATTGGGCGTCAGCGGTTCGAAGACTTGGGGAGCGTTCATATTCGACGATCTTATTTAACCAGGCCCGAGGTCAGGTCGGGGCCGGCGGCGCGCGATACGCGCGGATTGCTTGGCTGGCTGGCGGCGGAACCCGGCATCCCGGGGACACGGGTGCGACAACCAGTCTGGGCGTGAACGCTGACTGTGTCAGCGCCTGCAGGAATGGGTCGAACGCCACGATCGGAACAGCAGAAGCAGCAGCGGGCGTGCGACGGCCGAGCGACTTGTGCGCTCGTGGGCCGGAACATGACGGGAAAGGGCTGGCTGCCAAAGCATTGCGGGGTCCTTTTCTTGAGAGTCGATTGTACTTCATCGGCACCCTCCGTGTTTGCCCTTGAAAGAACAGGGTTATGTGCCCCGGAGCAAGAGGACACGCCCCGGGGGGTGTGCCCCGAGGCGACGGTCCGCCCCTGACGTGGCCGTGTGCGATCCGTCGCCGGCACAAGCGCTCGCGGGGAGATGCATCCATGAGCGGGATTTGCGTCCGTGAGCGGGGGGCGCGTCTATGAGCGGGGGTTTGCGTCCATGAGCGGAAGTTCGTTTCTATGAGCGGGGCTCCCCTCCCTATCAATGAGACAATCCCCACAGGAGGAATTCATGCGCCACGTTACCCGTCACCGTCCCGACCTGCCCGTCGGCATCCTGCTCGCCGCCGGCCTGGGCTCGCGCTTCGACCCGGCCGGCCTGCGCAACAAGCTGACCGAACCCCTGCCCGCCGGGCCGAGCCGCGGCCTGCCGGTCGCCTTCGTGGCGGCGCGGCGTATGCGCGTGGTGCTGTCGCGAGTCATCGCGGTGGTGCGCCCCGGCGAACCCGGGTCGATCCATTCGGCGACCCTGCGCAAGGTGCTCGCGGATGCGGGTTGCGAGGTCATTGTCAGCAGCGATGCCGAGCGCGGCATGGGCGCGGCGCTTGCCGCGGCCGTGCGCGCCTCGGCCGACGCGCCGGGCTGGCTCGTCGCGCTCGCCGACATGCCGGCGATCGCGCCGGCTACCATCGAGGACCTCGCGACCGCCCTGACCGGGCCGGATGCCGCCCGCGATGCCATCGTCGCGCCGTTCTTCCAGGGTCAGCGCGGCCATCCGGTCGGCTTCGGGCCGGATCACGGCGCCGCGCTCGCGCAACTCGACGGCGACGAGGGCGCGCGCAGCCTGCTCGCGGCGTTCCCGGTCCGGCGCCTCGACACGCTCGATGCGGGCGTGATCCGCGATATCGATACGCCGCATGATCTCAGCGCGCTCGGAAACGCACTTGCGGCACCATAGGACCGGCCTACCGATCCTCACGGTGCCGAGCGCATCTTCACGACTATCCGTCATGCATCCAGCCCCCCCCAAAGCAGCGACCCTCGGAACCACGGACAACGGCGTCCCAGGCCCGCGCCATTGCCCGGGACGCTATCATTGACACCCTTTTGCCCTTTCGCCTGCCGCCCATGTCCGTCGCCGAATCCCCCGACTATCTTAAGAAAGTCCTGACCGCGCGCGTCTACGACGCTGCGCGCGAAACCGAACTCGAATTCGCACGCAATCTGTCGGCACGGCTGGGCAACCAGATTTACCTGAAGCGCGAGGACAACCAGCCTGTTTTCTCGTTCAAGGTTCGCGGGGCCTATAACAAGATGGCCCATCTGACACCCGAGGCGCTCGCGCGCGGCGTGATCACCGCCTCGGCCGGCAACCATGCGCAGGGCGTCGCGTTGTCGGCCGCGCGCATGAACGTCAAGGCGGTGATCGTGATGCCCGTCACGACGCCCCATGTCAAGATCGACGCCGTGCGTACCCACGGCGGTAACGCTGTCGAAGTCGTGCTGGCGGGCGAGTCGTATTCCGACGCCTACCAGCGCGCCGCCGAGATCCAGGCCGAGCGCGGCCTGACCTTTGTCCATCCGTTCGACGACCCGGACGTGATCGCGGGCCAGGGCACCGTCGCGATGGAGATCATGCGTCAGCACCAGGGCCCGATCCACGCGATCTTCGTGCCGATCGGCGGCGGCGGCCTTGCCGCCGGAATCGGCGCATTCGTCAAGGCACTCGACCCGTCGATCAAGGTCATCGGCGTGCAGACCGAGGACTCGTCGGCGATGGCCCAGTCGCTCGCAAAGGGCGAGCTGATCACGCTGGCCGAGGTCGGCCTGTTTTCGGACGGCACCGCGGTCAAGCTGGCCGGCAAGGAAACCTTCCGGCTCTGCCAGGCTCATCTCGATGAAGTCGTGCTGGTCGACACCGACGCGCTGTGCGCCGCGATCAAGGACGTCTACCAGGACACACGCAGCCTGCTCGAACCTGCCGGCGCGCTCGGCCTCGCGGGGCTCAAGGCCTATGCGGAACGCGAAGGCATCAAGGATGAAACGTTGATCGCGATCACCTCGGGCGCGAACATGAACTTCGACCGCCTGCGCTTCGTCGCCGAGCGCGCCGAAGTCGGCGAGTCGCGCGAAGCCGTGTTCGCGGTCACGATCCCCGAGGAACGCGGCAGCTTCAAGCGGTTTTGTGAACTGCTCGGCGAGCGCAGCGTGACCGAATTCAACTACCGGATCTCCGACAAGGCCGAGGCGCAAATCTTCGTTGGCGTGCAGATCCGCAACCGCGACGAAACCGAGCAGATTCGCGCGGGCTTCGAGCAGCACGGATTCAGCACGGTCGATCTCTCGCACGACGAACTGTCCAAGCAGCATATCCGCTACATGGTCGGCGGCCATTCGCCGCTCGCGCAGAACGAACTGCTCTACCGCTTCGAGTTTCCTGAACGGCCGGGCGCGCTGATGCGCTTCCTGTCGTCGATGGCCCCGAACTGGAACATCAGCCTGTTCCATTACCGGAATCAGGGCGCGGACTACAGCAGCATCCTGGTCGGAATCCAGGTGCCGGCCGACGAAATCGGCATGTTCGAGGCCTTCCTGACGACGCTCGGCTACCCCAACTTCGACGAGAGCCGCAATCCGGTCTATCGTCTGTTCCTGGCCTGAACCGGAGAACCGCATGCCCTTCTCGCTCGATGACAAGCTCGTGGTCGCGATTTCATCGCGGGCGCTGTTCGACTTCGAGGAGGAGAACCGTGCGTTCGATGCGGGCAACGGCGACGACCGGCCCTATATGCAGTTGCAGCTCGAGCGGCTCGACGCGCCGGCCAAGCCCGGCGTCGCCTATCCGCTGATCCAGAAGCTCCAGCAGTTCAACGACAAGGATGCGCATCGCGTCGAGGTGGTGATCCTCTCGCGCAACGACCCGGTCAGCGGATTGCGGGTGTTCCGTTCGGCGAGCAAGCACGACCTGCATCTCCAGCGCGGCGTGTTCACGCGCGGCCGGCCGCCGTTCAAATACCTGAATGCGCTGAACGCGAACCTGTTCCTCTCGGCCAACCCCGACGATGTACGCGCCGCCTTGCTGGCGGGCTACCCCGCTGCGCGCGTGTTTCCCGAATCGATCAAGCAGGCCGAGAGTTTCCCCAACGAAATCCGGATCGCATTCGACGGCGATGCGGTCTTGTTTTCGGACGAAGCGGAGCGCATCTTCCAGAAAGAGGGGCTCGACGCGTTCCAGCACCACGAAACGAACCGCGTGGCGCTGCCTTTGCCGGGCGGTCCGTTCAAGCCGCTGCTCGAAGCCCTGCATCGCCTGCAAAGCGTGGCCGGCGCATCGGTGCCGATGCGCATCCGCACCGCCCTGGTCACGGCACGTTCGGCACCCGCGCATGAACGCGCGATCCGCACGTTGATGGCCTGGAACATCAACGTCGACGAGGCGATGTTTCTCGGCGGGCTCGACAAGAGCCGCTTCCTGCGCGAATTCGAGCCCGATTTCTTTTTTGACGACCAGACCCGTCATTGCGAATCGGCAGTGAGTGTCTTTTCACCGACCGGCCATGTGATTTCCGGCATATCGAACGATGAACCCTGATCAATCCCCACTCGGCAAGCCTGCCCAATACCTCGACCACTACGACCCGGCGCTGCTGTTTCCGATCGAGCGCTTGCGCGGGCGCACGCCGATCGGCCTGACAGGATCGCTGCCGTTCTTCGGCTCCGATATCTGGAATGCCTATGAAATGTCGTGGATGAATCCGCGCGGCAAGCCGCAGATCGCAATCGCGACATTCGCGGTGCCCGCCGATTCGCCCAATATCATCGAGTCGAAGTCGTTCAAGCTGTATCTGGGCTCATTCGCGCAAACGGTCGTCGAATCGGCGGAGGTGCTCGCGAGCACCCTGCGCACCGATCTGTCGGCTGTCGCGGGCGCGTCGGTGAAGGTCCAGCTCACGTCCCCGGCAGAGTTCGCCAGGCTCGAATTCGACGAGCTCGAGGGGATCTCGCTCGACCGTCTCGATCTTGACACGGATATTTACGAGCCCACGCCGTCGCTGCTCGGCGCGAATTTCGACGAACCGCCCGTCGAGGAGACCGTGACCTCGAACCTGCTCAAGACGAATTGTCCGGTGACCGGCCAGCCCGACTGGGGCAGCGTGCAGATTCACTACAACGGACCGCGGATCGACCATGCGGGGCTGTTGCGCTACATCATCTCGTTTCGCAATCACACGGGCTTTCACGAACAATGCATCGAGCAGATGTTCGTCGATATCCAGCGCCAGTGCCGGCCGACACGGCTCGCGATCTATGCGCGCTATACGCGCCGCGGCGGGCTCGATATCAACCCGTTCCGGACGAACTTCAGCATGCCGATGCCGGACAACGCGCGGACGGCCCGGCAGTAGGCAACACGTGCCGCAGCGCCTGCTCGAGCGCGCCCGGCTCCTGCGAACCGATCCGCAGCCTCGACCCGTCGCGCAGTGTCAGCACGACACCCTGGGATCCGCGGATCGTCATGGCGAACGTGCCGTCGCGATCGCGGCGCACCCCCCAGCCCCAGGCGCCGGCCGCGGGACTTTGCGCGAGTGGGGACGAAAACGAGGACGCCGGCGCTGAACCCGGCGCCGTCCCGACCGACACGATATCGGCCAGCGGGATCGTGCGCGAGTAGACAGGCACCCAACCGAACTCGACTCGCACCGCCTGCTCGTCGACGCGCGTCGCCAGCCGGCATTCGAAGAATCCGGCCACCAGCAAGACCATGGCCGTCCAGGCGGGCAGGCGCGGCGCGCGGCGCCAGACCAGCAAACCGGCCAGCGCGACCAGCATGAGTGCGCAGATGCGCCAGTCCGGGAACTGCGTCTCTGCGTAACGCATGCCGGGCAGCCCTGCTATTCGACGGGATCGGCGACGTCGAGCGCCGCCTGATTCGCTACGCTCTCTGAAACGCCCGCCTCGAACAGCGCGAGACCGCGCGAAAGCGCGAGAAGCGTCTCGTCGTCGAGCTTGATCATCGATTCAGCCAGGAATGCATCGCGCTGCGGCAGCCCCGCCTCGATGACCCCGCGCCCGACGTCGGTCAGCGTCACATTGGTCACGCGGTTGTCGCGCTCGTCGCTGCGCCGCTCGACCCAGTTCAATGCCTCGAGTGCCTTGACCTGACGCGTGAGCGCCCCTGGATCGATCCGGCAATATTCGACGAGCTGGCGCTGCGAGCGCGTGCCTCCATGGTCATACAGCGCGATCAGCACGCGCCAGCGCGGCAGCGGCTGTCCGACACGGCCTTCGAACGCGGACATGAACGCCCGATAGGTACGGCCGAACTGCTGGATCAACGCAATCCGCTCACGGTCGTTCAACATGGTTCACCTCCTAATCCGCGACAACTGTCGGATCGATCGCACGCGTGAGCTTCATCGGCGGCACCCGCCGCGAGCACCATAGCGCGGCAAATGCCACGATAGCTGCGCAGGCGAGCCCCAGATGAACGCCGTTGACCAGCGACTCTCGTGCACGATCGAGCAATAGCGTGCCATTTTGCCCCGCCTGCGCGAGCTGTGCCAGTAGACCTGATTGCGCGTGACGATCGATCAGGATCTGCGGATCAGCGAAAGCACCGAACCAGCGCTGCGCCTGTGCGTCATCGAGTGCGGCATGCACCCCGTCGCGATACAGATGCGCGATCAGCGTACCGGTCAAGGCTGTGCCGATCATGCCACCGACCATGCGCAGCGACTGCAGCATCGCGGTCGCGATACCCAGATGCTCGCGCCCGGCCGCCTGCTGGCCGAACACGGTCAGGTTCGGCATCACGAACCCTAGCCCGAGGCCACCGCACAGCATGGTCAGGATCAGAATCCCTTGCGGTGTCAGATGCGTGGCGGTGACCACGCCGAGACAGCAGAGGCCGAGCAGGGTAAAGCCGACGTGGAGCATCGCATTCGGATTGCGCAGTCGAGTGACGATCCGGCCGTTCACGATACTGCCGATCGTAATGAAGACCACGAGTGGCGTGATCATCATGCCGGCGCCTTGCGGCGTCATGCCGAAACCGCCCTGCAGCAGCAGCGGCATGTAGAACAGCAGTGCGAACATGATGAAACCGCCGAGCACGGCGAGCAGGAACAGCACCGAGAGGGCCGGGTTCGAAAACATATTGAGCGGCAGCATCGGCTGCGAGGCCTTGCGCTCCCAGTAAACGAGCGCGGGAAATGAGAGCCCGGCAAGCACCAGCAGGGCGAGCGATTCCACGCTGAGGCCCTGCTTGGGCAGCACTTCGACGAACATCTGCAATGCGCCGAGCGACAGGGCGATCAGCGCTGCGCCGAGCCAGTCGATCTGGATGCGTCCCTTGTGCCGGCTGTTGCGCAGATGCGGGAGGAAACGGTAGACGAAGAACAGCGACAGCAGCCCGATCGGCAGGTTCACGTAGAACACCGACCGCCAGCCGTAGTATTGGGTCAGGAATCCGCCGAGCGACGGCCCGACGGCATTCGCAATGCCGAATGCGGAGCTCATGATTACCTGCCAGCGCAGTCGCACACGAGGATCGGGGAACAAATCGGGAATGCACGCGAACGCCGTGCCCACCAGCATGCCGCCGCCGATCCCCTGAAGCCCCCGGGCCAGCACGAGGAAGAGCATCTGGTGCGCGGCACCGCATAACATGGACGCGCCCGTGAAGACGATAATCGAGGCGATCACGAACGGTTTGCGCCCGAAGTAATCGCCCAGGCGGCCGAAAACCGGCACGGTGATGACCGAGGCGAGCAGATAGGATGTGCCGACCCAGGCATAGAGGTCGAAGCCGCGGAGTTCGGCGACGATGGTGGGCAACGCGGTACCGACCACGGTCTGGTCGAGCGCCACGAGCATGGTCACGAAAGCGACTCCGAGCATGGCGAGAAGTGATTCGCGGAAAGGCAGGATCTGCCCGCTGGAATGGGGCTGTGCGGAATGAACGCTCATTTTTTGACGTTGCAATCGTTGACGTGTCAATTTAAACAATCATAGCATGACCAGAAATTGGGTTTGGCCGGCTTTATCCCGCTTTGCGGGGCTTGCCGGACGTAAGGAGGAAGGGATGCAGGAAGATCAGGAATCGGATCGGGTTGATGACGCACGCTCGGACGCATCCGCGGATCCGGCGGAGACTTCCGGGCTCATCGGAGCACCGATGAGCCCCCACGACCTGGGTCTGCTCGCAACCGCGAAGAGTCGGCTGATGCGGCCGTCCCTCGCGATCCGGCTCGCCGGTGTGGTCGGCACGCGAATCGACAATCTGTTTCGCTATCTGCCGGGCGGCACGCACCAGAAGATCACTGAGATTGCGCAAGCCGCACTCGAGAAATGCCTCGATGTCGCGCTGAAGACGCTACCCGCCCAGGCCCCGCCAGTGGCACCGGCTGATTCGGCTGATTCGGCTGGGTCGACCGAGTCGGCTGGTTCGGCTGAGTCAGCTGGGTTTGCTCTATCAGCTACACCGGCTACATCAGCTGGCGCGGCCGGAGGCGTCTCACGATCGCTGACTCGAGTCGCAAATCGATTCACGCGCCTGGCGCGCCGCACACCGCAGCAGTCGAAGGTGCTGCACAAGCTCGCCGTCATCGGTACGGGGGCCGCGGGTGGCGCGTTCGGCCTGTTGGCGCTGCCGGCCGAGTTGCCGGTGACCACGACGCTGATGTTTCGTTCGATCTGCTCGATCGCTCAGTCGAAAGGTGAATCGTTGAGCGATCCCGAAGTTCAGATGCAGTGCCTGCTCGTGCTCGCGCTTGGCGGCCCGGCGAAGGCCGATGACGATGCCCAATGGGGTTACTTCGTGGTCCGCAGCACGCTTGCCCAGGCCGTGTCGCGCGCCTCGTCGGAGCTCGCCGCGAAGGGGATCGGCGCGCACTCGTCGTCCGTGCTGCTGCAGCTCATGCGCCAGATCGCCTCGCGACTGTCCGTGCAGATCAGCGAACAGGTCGCGGCCAAATCGATTCCCGCGCTTGGGGCGGTCTTCGGTGCGGCGATCAACGCGGCATTCATCGATCACTTCCAGCAGATCGCCGATGCTCACTTCACCGTGCGCGGACTCGAGCGTAAATATGGCGCGCTCAAGGTCCGCGAACAGTGGGATGCCTTGCCGGCCTGAGTTCGCTGACCGAGTCGCCAGTCTCCGTGGCCAACCTCAATTGCCAAAATCAGTGGCCAAAATCAGCGGCGAGAATCAGCCACCGGAAACTGGCGCCGCACTCAAAACAGATGCCGCACGCCGAGCGACACCACCGTTTGACGATCCGAGTCCGCGGGTCCGACGCCGTTGACGAATGCAACGGGTTTGTCGTCGGCGGCCTGCTGGTAGATGCCTTCAACGTAGAAGTTGGTCCGCTTCGAGACCGCGTAGTCAGCCTGCACGCCGAACTGATGCAAGCAGGCCGTGGTCTGCGTGTTCCCCGAACTCGCCTTGCCCCGCGTCAAGGTATAGGCAGCCGCCAGCGTCAGGGCTTCGCTGGCTCGATAACGCGTGTTGATTTCGTAGTTGTCGAAATCGAGGCGACCCGCACTCATCGAACTCACAACCGTCCCATCGTCGCTGCCACGCGCCTCATATCGCGAGTGCGTCCAGACCGTGCCGAATGTCACGTCTGCGAACGCGTAGTTGATGCCGGCGCCGTAGATGCGTTGCCCGATCGCGAACGCACCGGGCGCGGCCGTTATGCCGGCACCGGCAAGCGATTTCCCGATCGCGGCACCCAGATCGTCCTCGAGCGGTACGCCGCCGGATTGCGCGTAGCTTGCCGCCAGAGACAGTGGCCCCTTGGCGAAAGCCGCGCCCGCACTCCATGTCGGCCCGCCTGCCGTAGTCGGTGCCACCGCATACTGGCCGCCGAAGTGGAAGCCATGCCACTCCGGACTCTGCCATTTGACGGAATGGTTGACGAGATAGGTCCCGTTGGCATTGTCATTGTCGAATGGGTGCGCGAAGTAGGTGCCGCCCTCGCTGCCGGTCAAGGTCAGGGGTGCGAGATAGTCGCTGACCGAATCGACCTGGTGGCCGAGGGTCAAGGTGCCCACCTCCGGATGCGAGAGACCGACGAACATCGGCTGGCCATCATTACCGCCGCCGTTCATCACGTCGATGCCGCGCTCGATCGTGAATTCCGCTGTCGCGCCGCCACCCAGATCTTCCGTGCCATGCAGGCCGAAAAAGCTTCCGCTGACATTGTTGCTGGTCGCCGCGAGCCGGCTGCCATGGGTCGGCTTGTCGCCGTCGGCCACCGAGCTCGTGTAGGTCAGGCCCGTGTCGATCTCGCCATAGAGTGAGACCTCGGCTTCGGCCGACGCCGTGCCGCCAAACCCCAGGTACCCACCCGCCAGTATCGCGAGCAGGCGCTGTCGCGCAATCGACCGCGAGCCGCTGTGCAAGGATTGTCCATTGCTGCTCATGCTTCTTCCCCCGTTGCTTCGGTTTGAAAACACGTACAGTCTGGATCGGACGCACGGCCCCAACCACCCCGGACAATGAAAATCCTATTTCAGTAAAGTTGAATGACGAAGAGACGCGCACCTCGCTCAACCGACCACGAGACAACCTGAGTGGCCCGCCAGCCGTGCGATTGCGACAACGCACCACATTGCGCGATGGGTTCAACCAATGATGCGAAAACTCGGACTAAAGCCGCAGCCCTACACGCTTTCAGAATCTCCCGATCTATCTCCCCGTGCGTACCCGGCATCATGTGTAGATCTGCACCGTGCACCCATGCATGAGTGCGCGGGAGTAGTGAGATGAATGTGATGCAAGCGATGCGCGTCTTCTTGCGTGTCTCTGAAACAGGGAGTTTCGGAAGGGCGGCGACGAGTCTCGACATTTCGAATGCGGCAGTCACGCGCTATGTCGCACTGCTCGAAACCCATTTGAAGACGCGCCTGCTGAACCGCACGACGCGTTCGGTCTCGCTGACCGAAGCCGGCCGCGAATATGCACAGGGCTGCCGCGAGGTACTCGCGCGGGTCGAAGAGATCGAGTCGTCGATCGGCGATTCGTCGGCGACCCCTTCCGGCACGCTGCGGATTGTAGCGTCGACCTCGTTTTCGCTCGGCGGCCTCACGCCGATGCTGTCGGCCTATCGAGGCCAGTTCCCCGAAGTCCGGCTTCACGTGATCCTGTTGAACCGGCGTGTCGATCTTGTCGAGGAAGGATTCGATGCGGGCATCGTCTCGCCGCATCTCGTCACGAGCGGCAGTCTTGTCCATCGACCGCTGATGTCGATCCACGCGACGATCGTCGCCGCGCCGCGCTATCTTGCACACAAGGGCAAGCCCGACGCGCCCGATGCGCTCACGCGCCATTCGGTGCTCGGCCCCTCGTCACACCTGCGCGACAACGTCTGGACCTTTGAAGGACCGCAGGGCATCACGCGGCACGTGACACTCGAGCTTGACTATGCTTCCAACGATGCGGCGATGCTGCGGCATGCGGCCATCGCGGGGATGGGCATCGCCCTGCTACCCGAATCGCTTGTACAGGCCGATATCGCGAGCGGCACCCTGACGCGCGTGCTGCCCGCATTTCGCCCCGCCGATGCGGGCAGTGAAGTCTCGATTGTCTATCCGGGGCGACGCCATCTGTCAGCGAAAACGCGCACCTTCGTCGAATTCGCGATCAATCATTTCAGGCATACGGAAGAGCGCGCTTCGCCGCGTCACGAGGCGATCGCCTGCGCGGCATGAGTTGTGCTATTAGCGCCGCATCACGTGACTGCATGAGCCGCTGGACGTGATGTCTGCATCAGGTGACTGCATGAGCCGCTGGATGAGATGACTGCCTCCGGTGACTGCATGAGTAGCCGCTCCCTGCGGCGCTGCTCGTAAGCACCGCTGCACCTCTAGGCATCGATCTCGTCGATGCGCTCCTGAGCAAAAGCCTCGCCGAACAAGAATGCGTCGGATATCGACGCAAAGCGGCGGCCGTGGTTGGCGTCAAACCGCATGCCGCGGCCGTCGCCGCTCGGCGCATGACGGTAGATGTAGGCAGTCGCGGCAAACGCCGGGTTGGTCTCGCGAACGGGCCGCGCGAGCGCCAGGGCTGGCGTCGCCTCGACGGTGATGAAGAATCCCTTGTACGGACCCGAAATCTTGATCGCCATGTGCGTGTCTGATTTGCCAGAACCTGCTCTTCTTTATTGAAACCACGTCGAATACACTTGCAGGCGATCGACGCGGCACCGGCCTCCCGGAAAATCCTCGCTCAACAAATCTTCGAATAGATCGCGTCGACCACCGTGCCCGGCGCCACCGGCGTCCAGGCATTCGGCGGAAAACTGTGCACGCCCGCGGGCGCGCCATCGACACCCGCATAGCGAACATCGATGGCCATCGACTGGCGGCGGTTGCAATCCATCTTGTAACGGGTGACTGCGGACAATACGGGCGCGGTCGCGCCCGACGGTTCGGCGGCGTCCTTCCACGTGGTCAATGTCAGGTAGGCAACATAACCGTTTTCATCCTTTACGACGCTATCGGTATCGACCGAGAACGATAAATCGGGGGCCTGGGACAAGGAAACCCATTTGGTCGCCTGTGCCATGCTTGCCATGCCGACCAGCGGCATCAGGACCACGCATTTCCAGAAAACATTCATGCGGTTCCATCCGGTGGACTTGCGTGCGTTGTTATTGCGTTCGACTCTTGAACGTGACGGATTCTAGCAGGCGAGAACCCCGACAGTACAGGCGTTCCGGCCCTTTGCGATGCTTGCGGAAGGGTTCGAAACGGCCGTTCCGCGTGGATCGTCACCCCTCTGTAACCGCTCCAGTAACCACTCCAATAAACCCGTATCCTCCGCGCGCTTTCAATGCGCTAACATGCTCGGACAATTCCTATAGGAGACATCATGACGGGCCGGCCTACCTCTTCGACATCCCCGCATGATCCGGACAGCATCAATACGCCGGCACGCGAACGTGTCGCGACCCTCGGCGTGTTCCTCGCCAACGGCGTCGGTATCGGCGCGTGGGCCGCGTCGATTCCACGCATCAAGGAACATCTCGCGCTATCCGATAGTGCCCTCGGTCTCGCACTGCTCGCCTTCGCCGCCGGCGCCATCGTCGCGATGCCGCTTGCGGGCCGCATTGCGCTGCGCTTCGGCACGCCGCGTTCGACGCTTTGCGCCGCACTCTTCTTCGTCGTGCTGCTCGGCCTGCCGGGCTACGCGCCGAGCCTGCCCGTCGCGATGATCGCGCTGTTCCTGCTCGGCATGTCGAACGGCTCGACCGATGTGCTCATGAACGGGCATGCAAGCTATATCGAAACACGCGGCGGCAAACCGATCATGTCGTCGTTCCACGCCGCCTGGAGCGTCGGCGGCCTGATCGGTGCCGCGCTCGGCGGCTTCATCGCGAGCTCGGGGCTGTCGGTCGGAGCGGGCCTCGCGCTGCCCGCCACCCTGGTCGCGCTGATCGTGATCTCGAGCGCAACGATCGGTCTGCGACCTGGCTTCGAAGCGCCGCCGACGCATCACGAGAAAATCCCGTTCACGTTCCGCAATCGTGCGCTTCTGCTGCTCGGCGCGGTCGCCTGTCTGAGCATGGTGACCGAAGGGGCCGTGACGGACTGGAGCGGTGTCTACCTGCGCAACGTCGCGCACGGCACGGCGGCGCAGGCGGCCACGGGCTATGCAGCGTTCGCACTGGCGATGACTGTCTGCCGCCTCGTTGGCGATCTGGTCGTGCGCCGGCTCGGCCAACAGAAAACCATGTGGATCGGCGGGGGCATCGCGGCCCTGGGCTTCGTACTCGTCATTGCCTTTCCGACCATCGTGGTCGCCTGCATCGGCTATGCGTTGATCGGCATCGGCGTATCGAACCTCGTGCCGATCATCTTCAGCGCGGCGGGCCGCACGGGTCCCACGGCTTCGATCGGCGTGTCGATGACGGCGACCGCGGGGTATGCGGGCTTCCTGGTCGGGCCGCCGGTCATCGGCTTCATCGCCGATCAGTTGAGCCTGCGTTTTGCATTCGGGCTGCTGTTCCTGGCGTCGATCGCCGTCGCCGTCATCGGCGGCCGCGTAGTCGGTGCCACGCCGCCGGTCACCGAAGCAGCCGGACGGGGTGGCAACCCGAAGACGACGCCGACCCCGGCGCGCTAGGCCATCGCGCGGGCACTGCGCGAACACAAAGCGCGTTTCAAACGCTGCGCAGGAGCCCCTGTGGAAACCCCTATTGAGGCCGTTCTTTGCGGCCTGCTACATTTTCACGTCTCAATTGGAACCGTTTCCAACTCCTTCATTTCTTCAATAGTCATCATCCTTGCCAGGAGTGTTTGTGTTCAACGACGCGCCCCTTTCCCCCAACGCTGGTGACCACTCGTTCTCCCCACCGGCCGATTCGATTCTGCGGCGCAAGGACTTTCTGCTCGGCACGGCGACCGCCTCTTATCAGATCGAAGGCGCAATCCATGAAGACGGCCGCCTCCCCTCCATCTGGGATACGTTCTCGGCCACACCGGGCAAGGTCCTGAACGGCGACACCGGTGAGTTCGCCTGCGATCACTACCATCGTTGGCAAGCCGACGTCGAGCTGCTGTCCTCGTTGAATGTCGACGGCTATCGCCTGTCGATCGCGTGGCCGCGCGTGATGGACGAGAACGGCAAGCCGAACCGCAAAGGCATCGACTTCTACAAGACCCTGCTCGACGGCCTCAAGGCCAAGGGCCTGAAGACCTTCGTCACGCTCTATCACTGGGATCTGCCGCAATATCTCGAAGATCGCGGCGGCTGGCTCAACCGTGACACCGCTTATCGCTTCGCCGACTATGCCGAGTTGATGAGCCGCGAGCTCGCGGGCAAGGTCGATGCGTGGATGACGCTCAACGAGCCGTGGTGCTCGGCATTCCTCGGCTATGCGAGCGGTCATCACGCGCCGGGTCGCACGAATATCCGCTACGCGCCCCAGGCCATGCACCACCTGCTGCTGGGCCACGGCCTCGCGGTACCGATCCTGCGCAAGAACGATCCGGGCTCGCAGGTCGGCATCGTGGCCAACGTCGGCCGCGGCACCGCGAACACCGACAGCGCCGCCGACCAGCGCGCCGCGCACCTGTTCGAAGTCCAGCACAACGCGTGGGTTCTCGACCCGCTGCTCAAGAAGCAGATTCCGCAGGACCTGTTCGAACTGTGGCCGGGTGCCGAACCCCTCGTGCTGGAAGGCGATCTCGAAACGATCGGCGCGCCGCTCGACTTCCTCGGCCTCAACTACTACTTCCGCACGAATGTGAAGAGCGACGGCGCGCACGGCTTTGTCGAAGCGCCGCCCGCGGGCGTCGAACGCACGCAGATGGGCTGGGAAGTCTATCCGCTGGGCCTGCAGGAGCTGCTGATCGGCTTTCACAAGACCTACCCGAATCTGCCCCCGATCTATATCACCGAGAACGGCATGGCCTCGGACGACCAAGTGGTCGATGGCGAAGTCATCGACAACCAGCGTCTGTCGTTCCTGAACCGCCACCTCGCGGCCGTCGATACAGCGGCGAAGGCCGGCGTCGATATCCGCGGCTATTTCATCTGGTCGCTGATGGACAATTTCGAATGGGCTTTCGGGTACGAACGCCGCTTCGGCATCGTCCATGTCGACTACCAGACCCAGAAGCGCACGCTCAAGCGCAGCGCTCAACTCGTCGCAAAGTTCCTCGCGGATCGCCGCGCTCAGTCTTGATATTGCTGTAACACCACACGCTGGCGGCAGGCTCCGCCTGTCAGTCTGCGGCTTACAACGGAGGAGGTCTGAATGTTCAAGGCAAGAAGAAAGCTGACAACGATAGCCGCCGGGGTCGCGCTGGTCCTCGGCGCGAGCGCCGTGGCTCACGCTGAACCGCTCAAGGCCACCGTGATCCACTGGTGGACTTCGGGCGGTGAATCCGCCGCGATCAAGGAATACGCCGATGCCTACAACAAGGCGGGCGGTCTGTGGATCGACAACGCGATCGCAGGCGGCGAGCAGGCGCGCGCGGCCGCGATCAACCGCATCATCGGCGGCGATCCCCCCACCGCAGCCCAGTTCAACACATCGAAGCAGTTCCACGACATCGTGGACCAGGGCCTGCTGAACAACGTCGACGAAGTCGCCGCGAAGCAAAACTGGGACAAGATCCTGCCGCAGCCGGTGATCGACAGCATCAAGTTCAAGGGCCACTGGTATGCAGCGCCGGTCGACATTCACATGCCGGCATGGTTCTTCTACTCGAAGCCCGCCTTCCAGAAGGCCGGCATCACGAGTGACCCGAAGAACTTCGCCGAATTGATGGCCGACCTCGACAAGCTCAAGGCCGCGGGCATCATTCCGCTCGCGCTCGGCGGCCAGCCGTGGCAGGAAAAGATCACGTTCGACGCGGTGCTCGCCGATGTCGGCGGTCCGGATCTCTACCTCAAGGTCTATCGCGACCACGACGTGAATGCCGTGAACTCCCCCGCGTTCAAGAACGTGCTGACCGAGTTCAAGAAGCTGCACAACTATGTCGATCAAGGCTCGCCGGGCCGCAACTGGAACGATGCGACCGCACTCGTAATCAGCGGCAAGGCCGGCGTGCAGATCATGGGCGACTGGGCCAAGGGTGAGTTCATCGCCGCGAATCAAAGCGCGGGCAAGGACTATGGCTGCCTGCCGGGCTTCGGTCCGAAGGCGCCGTATATCGTCGCGGGGGATGTATTCGTGTTCCCGAAGACGGATAATGCGGAGGCGATCAAGGCGCAGCAACTGCTGGCCACCGTGATGACCTCGCCCGCGGCGCAGGTCGCGTTCAGCGCGAAGAAGGGTTCGATCCCGGTTCGTGCCGACGTCGACGCGTCGAAGCTCGACGTCTGCGCGCAAGCAGGGCTCACCGCGATGAAGGACAAGTCGCGTCAGCTGCCGAATGCGGAAATGCTGATGTCGCCCGACCTCGCCGGTGCGCTGCAGGACGTCGTGACCAACTTCTGGAACAAGAACCAATCGGTCGACGATGCACAGAAGGCCTTCGCCAGCGCCGTCAAGGGTGCCTGAGCGAAGCGTGCGGAAAGCTTGAGCAGTCCGTAGTCGAGTCTGAAAGCTTCAGGCAGTAAGGGCGCCGCTCCACGAGCGGCGCCCCGGCCAGCCGGCAGGATTCCCCGGCTCGCCGTATTTGTCTCTGCATTCTTGTGTTCGTATCCCTGTAAATGGTTTGACCCGGAGGATGTTGTGGCCAAAATGCCTCGCAAACAGCGCTACCCGTGGACGGCCTACGTGGCGTTGATACCGATGGCCCTGACCGTCGTGTTCGTCTACCTCGGCACGATGGTATGGAGCGCCAAGATCTCCTTGAGCAGTTCGCACACCTTTCCCTCGAACGATTTTGTTGGCCTCACCCAATACGTGCGTCTGTTCAATAACGACCGCTGGATGGTGTCGCTGCAGAACATCGTGATCTATGGGCTGCTGTTCATCGTCGCCTGCCTCGTCATCGGCTTCCTGCTCGCTGTCTTCATCGACCAGAAGATCACGGGCGAAGGCGTGATGCGCACGATTTTCCTCTACCCCTATGCGATGTCCTTCGTCGCGACCGGGCTCGTCTGGCAATGGATGCTCAACCCGACGCTCGGCCTGCAGTCGGTGATCCGCAAGCTCGGCGTCACGGGCTTCCAGTTCGACTGGATCGTCAGCCAGGACAAGGTCATCTATACGATCGTCCTGGCCGCGGTCTGGCAGGCGTCGGGCCTCGTGATGGCGCTGCTGCTCGCGGGGCTGCGCGGCATCGACGAGGAAATCTGGAAGGCCGCGCGCATCGATGGCATTCCGCGCTGGCGCGTCTACGTGAGCATCGTCATGCCGATGCTTGGAGCGTCGTTTGCGACCGCCTTCGTATTGCTGTTCGTTGCCGTCGTCAAGCTGTACGACGCGGTGGTCGCGATGACGCAGGGCGGCCCCGGTACCGCAAGCGAGGTACCGGCCAAGTTCATCATGGATTACCTGTTCGGCCGCGCGAACCTCGGGCTCGCCTCGGCGGCGTCAATCGTCATGCTGCTGACCGTGCTGGCAATCGTCGTGCCGGTTTTCTACGTGCGCCGCCAGGCAATGCGGCTCAAGGAGGCGGGATGAGCGAAGCAATAGGGGACACCCAAAAAATGAGTCAAGCCACCGTACCCGGCATGACCGCGCCCGTGCGCGAGTCGGCGCAAGCCCAGCGCGGCCGCCGGCCGCGCCTCACGCCAGCGCGCATCGGGGTCTACGCCTTCCTCGTCACGGCGGCAGTGTTTTTCCTGATCCCGCTCTACGTGATGATGACGACCTCGCTCAAGCCGATGGACGAGATCCGGCTCGGCAATCTGTTCGCCATACCGATGCACCTGACGTTCGAACCATGGCGCTCGGCCTGGACCGAAGCCTGTACCGGCCTCGCCTGCCACGGCATCCAGGTCGGCTTCTGGAACTCGGTCAAGATCGTCGTGCCGAGCACGATCTTCTCGATCTTCTTCGGCGCGCTCAACGGCTATGCCCTGTCGTTCTGGCGGGCGCGCGGCGCGACCATCCTGTTTGCGATCTTGCTGATGGGCGCATTCATCCCGCTGCAGGTCATGATCTACCCGATGGTCCGCGTGCTGGCGAGCGTGCACCTGTTCAGCTCGCTGCCCGGCATCGTGTTGATCCACACCGTGTTCGGCATGCCGATCATGACGCTGTTGTTCCGCAACTATTACGCGACGATCCCGAACGAGCTGTTCAAGGCCGCACGAATCGACGGCGGCGGGTTCTTCCGGATCTTCTTCCAGCTGATGCTGCCGATGTCGACACCGATCATCATCGTCGCGGTCATCATGCAGGTCACCGCGATCTGGAACGACTTCATCCTCGGGCTCGTCTTCGCGGGGCAGGCCAACCTGCCGATGACCGTGCAGCTCAACAACATCATCAACACGACGACCGGCGAGCGGCTCTATAACGTCAACATGGCAGCGACCATCCTGACGTCGATGGTGCCGCTTCTGATCTATCTGGTTTCGGGCCGCTGGTTTGTTCGCGGCATCGCCTCAGGCGCAGTGAAGGGCTAGCTCATGTCCAATGTATCGATACGCAATCTAGAGATTCGCCTCGGCAACAACACCATCATCGAGAAACTGAATCTCGATGTACAGGAAGGCGAATTCGTCGTGTTGCTCGGCCCCTCGGGCTGCGGCAAGTCGACGCTGCTGCACAGCATCGCCGGGCTCATCGACGTCACCGACGGCTCGATCGAGATCGGCGGCAAGGACATGACCTGGGCCGATCCGAAAGACCGCCAGATCGGCCTCGTGTTTCAGTCATACGCGCTCTATCCGACCATGAACGTCGAGCGCAATATGTCGTTCGGGTTGCGCATCAACGGCACGCCGAAGCCGGAGATCGAGCGCCGTGTGAAGCGCGCCGCCGAGATCCTGCATCTCGAGCCGCTGCTCAAGCGCAAGCCCGCACAACTGTCTGGCGGGCAGCGTCAGCGCGTGGCGATCGGGCGCGCGATCGTGCGCGAAGCCGATGTGTTCCTGTTCGACGAACCCTTGTCGAACCTCGATGCGAAACTGCGCACCGAACTGCGCCGCGAGCTCAAGCAACTGCACAAGACGCTGCGCTCGACGATGATCTACGTGACGCACGATCAGGTCGAGGCGATGACGCTCGCGAGCCGCATCGCGGTGATGCGTGGCGGCGTGATCCAGCAGATCGGCGCGCCGTCCGAAGTCTATGCGAAGCCGGCCAATGTGTTCGTGGCGGGCTTTCTCGGTTCGCCGGGCATCAATTTCCTCGAAGGCACGCTCGAGCGCGGTGCGAACGGCGTCGAGTTCCGCTCGGGCGAGATCGTGATCGATGCGTCGCGGTATGCCTTCATCAGCGCGCCGGTATTCGGCAAGCCGGTCGTCGCGGGCGTCCGCCCCGAGGATCTGCATATCGGTACCGGCGAGGCGAAGCAACGCGGCACCGTCTCGCTCGTCGAGCCGATGGGCAACCATCGCGTGGTCTGGCTCGACTATGCGGGCAAGGCGCTTGCCTCGATCGCGGGCGACACGGGCGTCGCTGAACTCGATGCCTCACTCGGCTTCACGATCGACCCGCAGCATATGTCGCTGTTCGACGAGGCAAGCGGCCAGCGGCTCTGAACACGGGCTGCGCCGCCACAGAGCGGCCGCCGGATCCCGGGTCCGGCAGGCTGACCTGCCTGGCCGGGGGCTGGGCGTGTGCCGCATTGGCGCGGCGCGCACGGCCGGGCGTCGATGATCCGACTATTTTTTGACTACCGGCGCGGGGCGAGCGAAATATAATCGCCCCATTTTGCCCGGAGCAAAGGCGCCAGCCGCCCCCCGGAGCGGTGACAGGAGAGCGCGTGGCAACCATCAAGGATGTGGCAAGGCTGGCCGGAGTCGGGGTGGGCACGGCATCGCGCGCCATTTCCGGCAAGGGGTCGGTTTCACCGGAAGCGGCCGCACGCGTGCGCGCAGCGATAGCCGCGCTCGATTTCCGGCCCTCCTCGATCGCACGCGCCCTGTCGATGCAATCGCTCGGCGTGATCGGCCTGTTCGTGCCGTCGTTCCGCGGCAATTTCTACGGCACCATCCTCGAGACGACCGACAACGAGTTGCGCGCCGTGCACCGCCATATGGTGGTCGCGAACGGCAGCGGCGAAGGCGACGGACGCGAGCAGGCGCTGGACGCAATCGATTTCCTGATTCAGCGCGACTGCGATGGCATCATCGTGATCAGCCACGATCTCCATGATGAGGATGTCGTGCGGATCCAGCAGCGCATGCCGAAGGTCGCGTTGCTGAACCGCAATTTCGAGCGCATGCGCGACGCGTGCTTCTCTGTCGACCACACCTATGGCGGCATGCTGGCCGCACGGACGCTGCTCGACCACGGGCACCGAAAGCTCGCCGTGATGGCCGGCCCGAAGAGCGCACCCGACAACGTCGACCGGGTCAACGGCTTTCTCACCGAAGTCGCCTCGCATGGCATCGATCCCGCGGGCGTGCCGGTCGTCGAGGGTAATTTCACGCCCGATGGCGGCTGGCAGGCGATGAAGGCGTTCGCCGGGCTGGGCCTGTCGTTCACGGGCCTTTTCTGCGCGAACGACGATATGGCGATCGGTGCGCTGTCCTATCTCCGGCAAACCGGTGTATCGGTACCGCACGAGCTCTCGGTCATCGGCTACGACGATGTCGACGCGGCCGCGCATACCGCGCCGACCCTGACCTCGGTGCATATTCCGATGTACGAGGTCACGTCGAACGCCGTGCGCTGGTTGATCAATGAATGCTATGGCGTGGGGCAGCCGGTGGTTCGCCAGTTTCCCGTGTCGGTCTCGATGCGCGCATCGGTCGCGCAGGTGCGCGCCAAGCCGCGCAGCCGCGCGAAGAGCCCGGCTTGAGCCCTGGCTGAGCCCTGTCCGAGCCCTGTCCGAGCCCTACCTGAGCCCTGTCCGAGTCCCACCTGAGCCCCGTCCGAGCGCTGTCCGAGCCCTGCCAAAGCCTGTCTGAACCTGCTTGAGCCCCTGCAAGGCTCCTCCATGGACCCTGTGTGTACTCAGGCTCAGCCGTGCGACACAGACGAAGCAGGCGGCACGAAGCTATGATGTCATGAGGCAGGCACAGCGCCTCACGCACATGTTTCCCGGGAGCCCAATATGCAAGACCTACCGAAGCCGGCCAGCCCGGCACACTCGACACCCTCGCCCGAGATCGACGACGCGACGATCGAGTTTGCGAGCCAGGTGTTCGATCTCGCGCGCGCAGGCGACGCCGGCATGCTGGACCAGTTGCTCGACAAGGGCCTGCCGCCGAACCTGCGCAACGAAAAAGGCGACAGCCTCTTGATGCTCGCGAGCTATCACGGTCATCTCGACGCGGTACGGGTCTTGCTGGCTCACAAGGCCGATCCGGACCTGCGCAACAAAAATGGTCAGACGCCGATCGCGGGGGCGGCCTTCAAAGGCAACCTCTCGATGATCGAGCTTCTGCTCGAGCACGGCGCGGACGTCGAGGGTGCTTCGCCGGACGGTCGCACCGCCTTGATGATCGCCGCGATGTTCAACCGCACCGAGATCGTCGACTTTCTCGTCGCGCATGGCGCGAAGGTCGATGCGCAGGATACGAGCGGCGTCACCGCGCACGGCGCCGCGCTCCGCATGGGCGCGCCGGATACGCCCACGCAGTTGGAAAAGCTCGGGCGCGGTTAAGCCGAGGTTAAGTCGAGGTTGAGTCGAGGTCGAGTGAACAGCGCGCCACGAGCACCCCGTCATCGATGCCCGGCGACACGGCTTAGTGTGATCGGGCCTGCCAACAGGGTTGTTTGTTGCTGCAGCCATCCGCCAAACCTTCTTTCTCTGACGGAGGACCGCATGAGCCAGACGCAAGACCGCCTGACTGTCCCGGTGTTGCTGGGGTCGGTTCGCAGGGACCGTCAGGGCATCCGCGCCGCGCGCCTCGTTGTGGACGCGCTCGAACAGCGCGGCCACGAGGCCGTGCTGGTCGACCCGATGGAACTGGACCTGCCCTTGCTCGACCGGATGTACAAGGAACATCCGAAAGGCAGCGCACCCGAAGCGCTCGAACGCCTCGCGACGCTCTATCGCCGGGCCGACGGTTTTCTGATCGTGAGCGGTGAGTACAACAACAGCATGCCGGCCGCGCTGAAGAACCTGCTCGACCATTTTCTCGAAGAGTATTACTGGCGCCCCTCCGGCATCGTCTGCTATTCACAGGGCCAGTTCGGCGGCGTGCGCGCGGCAATGCAGTTGCGCATGACGCTCGCGGAACTCGGCATGTCGAGCGTCCCGAGCCTGATGCCGATTCCTCGTATCCAACATGCAATCGATGCCCACGGCAAGCCGACCGCGGACTGGGTCGAGCGCACGCTCAACCGTTTCCTCGACGAATTCTTCTGGTACGCACGCGCCTTGAAACGGCAACGTGCCGAAGGCACACCTTATTGAGGAGCGGGCTGGGCCGGGAGAGAAGAGAAGCGTTCGGCCAGCCAGCGGGTCGCCGGACCCGAACGGGCATCGACGCGGTGGATCAGCGAAAAGGAGTATTCGAAGGCCTGGCTCCGATCGGCCTGATCCAGCCGCACGAGCGTGCCCGCCGCGATGTCGGGTGCGACGATATGCTCGGGCATCGAGCCCCAGCCCAGTCCCGCCAGCAGCAGACGATGCTTCGCGTCGAGGTCGCCGAGCCGCCAAGTGTGTGTGCCATAGACGCCGAAGTTGTGCCCCTCGGTCATCCGGCTGCGGTCCGACAGCACGAGCTGCGTGTGCTCGCGCAGGGCCGTGACCGGAATCTTGCCTTCGTACCCGGCAAGCGGGTGGCACGGTGCGGCGACCGATTCGAGCCGTACCGCGCCGGCGGCGATCGCCTCGATCGAATCCGGCCAGCTCTCCTGCGGACCTGCGATACCCAACCCGCTCTCGTCGTCGAGCACGAGCTTCAATACCCCGCCGAGCGCCTCCATCTGGAGCTTCAGCGCGACGGTCGGAAATTCCGCCGCGAAAGCCTGCAGCACGCTCACCAGCTTGGCAGACGGATACATGACGTCAACCGCGAGCGAGACCTCACCCTCGAGGCCGCCGGTCAAGCCTGTCGCGCGCGCCGTCATCTCGCGCATCATCAGGTCGACGCGCCGCGCGTCGGTCAGCATGGCGCGGCCCGCCTCGGTGAGCACCGGGCGCCGCCGCGCTCGCTCGAACAGTGAACAGCCGAGCTGCGCCTCGAGGTTCGCAATCGTATAGCTGACGACCGACTGGGCGCGGTCGAGGACTTCGGCGGCTCGCGAAAAGCTGCCGGTCTCCGCGACCGCGACGAAGGCCCGCAATTGATCCAGTGTCGGTGATCGCTCAGACATGGTCATCGATAAATTAGATAGTAAGCATCGATTTTAAGCCATTGTTTCTATCGATGCGCGCGCGTAAAGTTCGACGCTCTGACCTGGTGGAAACCCTGACGATGCAGCAGCCCCTCGCCGCCCAATCGGCACGGAAGTACACGAGAACCGCCATGGCCTTCCATTGGCTGATTGCCGCCCTGATCGTCTGGGGCTTTGCGATCGGCTGGGTCATGACCGATATCCCCGGCTTCACCCCTGCGAAGCTGCGCTACTTTTCCTGGCACAAGTGGATCGGCGTCACCGTCCTCGTGCTCGCGCTTGCGCGGCTGGCCTGGCGTGCATTCAACCGTCCACCCGCGCTGCCCGAGGCGATGCACGACTGGGAAAAGCTCGCCGCGCATCTCGGCCATGTCGCCCTTTTGTCCTGATGATCCTCATTCCTGTCACAGGCTATCTGTACAGTTCTGCAGCCGGCGTCCAAGTCGTTTATCTGGGCGTCCTTCCGCTGCCAAAGCTTATCGACACGAACCGTACTCTCGCCGCCGTGCTCAAGCCGGTCCACATCTACCTGAACTACACTCTACTGGCGGCCGTCGCGGGGCATCTGCTCGCGGTGGTCAAGCACCAGTGGGTCGACCGGCAGCGCCTGCTCGCACGCATGCTGCCCTTCGGCCGCTGACCCTTTAACGTTCGAGGCATACCATGTTCTCCAAGCAACCGATTCGATCGCTCGCGCTGTCGCTGGGTCTCGTGCTCGGCTCCGCCGCGTTCGCCACGGGCGCGCAGGCCGTGCAGGCAGGCATCGATAGCGCGAAAAGCAGCGTGACGGCCACGTTCAAGCAGATGAACGTCCCGGTCGACGGCAAGTTCGGCAAGATGACCGGCTCCATCGCGTTCGACCCCGCGAACCTGCCTGCCGCGAAGGCCCAGCTCGATGTCGACGTCGCGAGCTTCGATCTCGGCAGCCCCGAATACAACGACCAGGTCGCGGGCAAGGACTGGTTCGACGCCAAGGAATTTCCGCGCGCGACCTTTGTTTCGAACTCGATCAAGCCGGGCGCGAATGGCGGCTATACGGCATCCGGCACACTGACGATTCGTGGCAAGAGCGCGAACGTGGTGATACCGGTTCAGTACAAGAAGGATGGCGCTTCGCAGGTCTTCGACGGCGTGCTGCCCATCAAGCGTTTGCAATACGGGATCGGTCAGGGCGAGTGGAGCGACACCTCGCTCGTCGCCGATGACATCCAACTGAAGTTCCATATCGTGACCGGCGGCCAGTAAGGCCGTCTCAACAACACCAAGGAGTCTGAATTGAACAAGCATCTGATCGCAGCGGGCGTTGCGGCACTGCTCGCCGGCTCGGCCATGGCCGCACCGGTGACCTACAACCTCGACCCGAAGCATACCTATCCGAGCTTCGCAGCCGACCACTTCGGTGGCGTCTCGATATGGCGTGGCAAGTTCACGAACAGCAGCGGCGTCGTGACCCTCGACCTTGCAGCAAAGACCGGCACGGTTGACGTCACGATCGACACGGCGTCGGTCGACACCGGCAATGCGCCGCTCGACAAGCATTTGAAAACCGACGAATTCTTCGACGTTGCGAAATTCCCGACCGCCACGTACAAGGGCACATCGATCCGCTTCAACGGCGACACGCCAGCTGAAGTCGTCGGCACGTTCACGCTGCACGGCGTGACCAAGCCGCTGAACCTGAAGATCGACTCGTTCAAGTGCTTCATGAACCCGATGCTCAAGCGTGAAGTTTGCGGTGCCGAAGCCAGCGCGCAATTCGACCGTGCCGACTTCGGCATGGACTTTGGTGCCAAGTACGGCTTCAAGATGGCGACCCAGTTGCAGATCCAGGTTGAAGGTATCAAGGCCGACTGAGTTTGAACCGGTCGTGACGGCGGCGCGTTCGCGAGCCGCCACATGATGCAAAAACGCCGCACTGCAACCGTTTTCGACGATGCGGTGCGGCGTTTTGCTTTTTGTGTGAGATCACTTCAGACGCGTTTTGTTATACAGAAATGTCGTCGCCATCGTCGTCGCGTAAGGGGCGCAATGTTTTTGCAGCGACATGGTCTTGCATGTGCTCGTGCGTCTGCTGCCAACGCGGTTCCAGATTCGTACGCCACTCGACCTTGTCGTTGTCGAAGAAGCGGTACGCCGCCATCGTCTCGCACCAACCCTGGCATGCCCTGGGGCACGCTGGCCATCAGGTCAACTACAACGAGCATCATCCGCACAGTGCACTGAAATATCGCTCTCCACGTGAGTTTTTCGGCGCCGTGCGACTTCATCAACTTAAGTTTGAATCTGTGTCCGGTAGTACGGAGGCAAATGCACGCCGCTACCTGCAAGGCTTGAGGCGGCTCTCGGCCGGACCGGACTGAAAATGGCGATGATATCTGAAGCACCAATTCATTGGCCAAATGCATTGAACGATCGTGAGGATTGACCTCACGTGCCATAGATTCACTTCAGCCGGATCTACACGGTTCTAGCCGTTGGCCAGCAAAGATCTGTTGGGCCTCGAAGTGATGGACCGGCCAATTGCATCCTCGTAAAACACTGCAAACGCCTTGGCGTTGTCCTTCATCCGGATGAGGTTGGTGGTTGAAGCGGTCGGAATGCAAAATCTGAGGTTGTCATGTGACCCAGCCCTCTAAGGCGTGCGAATACTGAGCATGGGCCTCGCCCAAGTCGTCATACTTGAACAGAGGTCCCTCCGTATTCGCGAAGTACCATCGATATTTGTCATGAACCGGTGGTACTACTTCGCCGCACTCAATGGCGACAAACAACGCAGTCATAAAGCCCAAAACCATCTCGGCGTTCTCACTAGATTTTGCATGGCGGGTTAGCAAAGCATGTAGTATCCGCGCGCTCTCTTGCAATTGCTTTACCTGATCCATGTTTTACCTTTGTCGGCGTGGTCCATTGTCCTCGATTCGGCACTATGCCTTGCAGGTTGCCCGCCCTCGGGCCGATCCGCAACACGCTCGCAAGACTGTCGCTTCGACAACTAGAGTCACGCCGAATATATCGTTCAGTGGTGAGATCGCATTCGAACAACGAAGGCTCTCGCGCCGTCCATTGGCGGCGGTTCATCGTATCGGTCCAGTTGATCGTTGTTGCGTCGTAGAAAATAGCAAACGTACTCAGTTTTCATCTGCCTATCCGGCCCCGCCTTCGCTTGGCAGCTCCGAGCCTCGAAGGAGGATCTCAAACTGCGCCAGCCTCTCCGTTAACATATCGAATTCCTGAATATTGGATTCAAATAACCATCGATTCAATCCTAATTCTCGAGGTTGGTCGATACGCCCCGTGCGAGCATCTTCCAGTGCTTCAAGCAATGTTCGATATTGCGCCAGCCAGTCCACATCTTTGCTCTTGCCACGATTCGCCTGAATCTCGGTTTCTAGTAGTTCCGCGTAGTGCCTCAGTTTGATTGCATCCATTAGCGAAGTCCCTTGATTTCACCAATCTTGTTCGCGTTTGGATCGGTCCATTGGCTGCGGTTTGGAACCAGTACCTGCTGCCCGCCACCGGGCGCCACATATGCTTGCCGCAAATCGGTTGATAGCGCGGAACTTTTTCCGGAGTGAAGCTTCATCTGTAGCGCACCAGTCCGAGCAGACAGAACACCAACGCCACCGAGGAGCCTTATCTCAGAAATATTCAATCGTCATTGCCATCCTCTTTGATGTATCGTTTATTTAACTGAATGTAGCGTATCACGCCGAGCACGCAGAACACCAACGCCATAAAGGATCCTCGACTCAGAATGAAGCGAACATCTTCATAGCTCCACTTATGAGCCATGTCATAAAAAATTCTACTATAAATGTGACGGTAATTTTGATGAAGGCAACAGCAGAAATCGATATTGCAAATGTCCACGCAAAAAATAATAAGAGCCTAGTCATTTTTGGGTTCCATAGCATCTTTCGCTTCATTTACTACGAATGTTGCTATTTCATCCCCCATATCATCGGCAATGGAGGATCCAATTACTGCCCAATTGTTAGAATCATATAAGTTCAAACCTGATAATCCAGTTCACGTAGCAACACCTGGCAGACAAAACATTAACGAATTTAACGGCCAAACGCCTTCTTCTCATAAAGCAACATAATCACCAAGCAAACGGGTGAAATAATCAAAATAAACTTTCCCCACTTGCGCAAGCGATCAATTGTTGGAAGTTCGTAGTCGGTAGAACCTAATTGCCATGCAAGCAAAGGCCAAAACAGAAGTTCGAAGAAGATCCCTGCTGCAAGCACTAGCCCCAGAAAGAACAGAAATAAGGATCCAATCGTAATTACATCGCGCTTTAGTCGAATCATTCTTTGGCAATCTTCGAGAAAGCATCAAAAATTACGCTTCCGCGGGTAGCCGCCGCAGTCCGGCTGATTGGCAGTGCGGAACTGTCCCTGGTTGAAGGTTCATCTGTAGCGCATCATCCCGTACACACAGAATGCCAACGCCATAATGGAACCCCGAATCAGAATGAAGCGAACATCTTGATAGCTCCAGCTATAATCTACGTGACAGTAAAATTCTACTATGCACACGGTGGTTATTTTAATAAGGGCGACACCTGGAATCGATATCGCAAGCGCCCACACAAGGAACAATAGAAATCGAATCATTTTTTCTGTTCGAAATTAATTTTCGCCCCATTTAGCGCGGATGTGGCCATTTCACCCCCCCCCGCGCCGCTACTAATGGAGGATCTAATCGCCGCCAAATTATTGGGGCCGTATAAATTCAATCCAGATTGGCCGGCTGACAGTGCGCCGCCCGCGGTCGTCGTCGCGTTTGCGAGACGATCCCCGCCACGTCGATGGGCAACTCTTTTAGAGACTATAGAGAAAGCAGGTTATATAGCTTGCCTACCAACTCCTGAGCATCTGACCTAAAGCGCGAATTCCATACTTCAGTCCAATCCGCTGGCTTACCGTGCGATTCCCATTCGTCCAACGCCAAGGCGTTGATCAATTCCAATTCAAACCATGTGTCTCTAATGACTGACAGACGCTCTGCGGACACAAGCGGGGATTGTTCATCGCACAAAGCCTCCGTCACTGCAACGAATCGTGCGAACTTCACATGGTCCTCCGATGCCAGCTTCGCCTGCGAAAGTAACTCATCGATGTTCATCTTATTTCCCATACTTAACCCACCTCGTTATACACAAGCGTCGTTACCACCGTCCTCGCGCAACAAACGCATTGTTTCTGCGGCGACATGAACTTTCGTGAGTCCCTTCCAGATGGTTTCCGCGCCGGGTTCGCCGTCGCCCTTGCGAGCGAGGAATCCGCCTAGGCGCGCGACCAACCGCAACAGGTCGTTGAGCTTGGGTTGCGCCGGAGGACGGGTTTTCGTGAGCAGGTAGGCGGCGCGAATTTCATCGGGATCGAAGAACAGATGTGCGTGCAGATCGGGGCAGGTTCGACCCAGCCGCATCAAATGAGCCACGCGCCAGGCCACCACCAGAAACAGCGCCAACGCGCGCTCGAGCCGTTCG